>NZ_VFTZ01000030.1 GCF_006440775.1 Mesorhizobium sp. B2-7-2
GCATAGTGACGGTTGGCCGTCTCATACTCGACATGCGCCGTCGAGATCGTGATGCCGCGCGCCTTCTCTTCAGGTGCTGCGTCAATCTGGTCATAGCGCTTGTATTCGCCAAAATACTTCGTGATCGCCGCCGTCAGCGACGTCTTGCCATGATCGACGTGACCGATCGTGCCAATGTTCACATGCGGCTTGGTGCGCTCGAATTTACCTTTTGCCATAGTCTCTTTCCTTGGACGGCCTTGACCTTCAGTTCAGTCGAATGCGGGGCGATTAGCGACAACGGCTGAAAAACACAAGTACCTTGTGGCTGAGCGGATTCTTGCTCGACCCGAACCAATGGTCGATTTCGGTGGGATATGGCGCGGATATAGGGCTGCAGCGTGTAAAATCAAAGGCTCCGGGCTGGCCCATTGCCGCCACGACGCCGCTCTGATCTTGTTCGCCGGATGCAGTTCATTCCATCCAATATCCGCGGCCCGCTGTTCATGATCGTCTCGACCGGGTCCTACCTCGTCAACGACACGATGATGAAGCTCGCCACCGTCGGATTGCCGCCTTACGAAGTTCTCCTGTTGCGGGGTGCTGCCGCCACGCTGTGGGGCGTGCCGCTGCTTCTGATGCTTGGCTACGCTAGGCAGATCCCGCTGCTCTTCGAGCGCAAGGTGCTGCGCCGCAACCTGTTCGAGCTGCTGGCGATCCTGTGTTACGTCGTGGCTTTAGCCAACATGCAGATCGCGGATTCCACCGCGCTCGGGCAAGTCACGCCGCTCATCGTGCTGGTCGGCTCCTCGATGCTGTTCGGCGAAAAGATCGGCGCCACGCGCATGGCGCTGATCGGCCTTGGCTTTGTCGGGGCGCTCATGGTGGCGCAGCCGACCATGCAGGGCATTTCGGTCTATGCGCTGCTGGCGCTCGGCAACGCCGCCTTCGCGGCGGTGCGCGATATAGCTGGCCGTAAGGTAGGCGCTGAGGTGCCGGGCATGATCGTCGCCATCTCCGCGGTCGTGGTGGTGCTGGCCGGCTCAGGCGCGGCGCACCTTGTCTCCGAACAATGGGTAATGCCCGAAGGACATCATCTGCTCCTGATCGCCGGAGCGGGCCTGTTCCTGATTTTCGGCCATTTCTTCATCTTCATGGCATACCGGGTCGGGCCGACAAGCGCGGTCGCGCCCTTCTATTACTGCTTCACCGTCTGGGCGGTGATCTCGGGCCTGCTGGTGTTCGGGCAATTCCCCAACGCGCTCGCGGTCTGCGGCATCCTGCTGGTGATGGCCAGCGGTCTCGCCATCGTCTCGCTCGACGAAAGAAAACGCCGGCTGGCCATGGTCGCCTGACGGCGCGCATCCAGCCTGGGTCGACCCGACCGGGTCGACCTCCAGCAGCCTACTGGGCCGCTCCCTGGCCTTCTACAGCGTGCGCTTGCCGGAAAACTGGTGATAGGCCCAGAGCACGACGACCGAGCCGATGACGGCCACGATCAGGCTCCAGATGTTAAGGCCGGTGACGCCCGACGCGCCGAAGGCGCTGAAGATGACGCCGCCGACAATGGCGCCGACAATGCCGAGCACAATATCCATGATCATGCCCTGACCGGTCTTGTTGACGATCTTGCTGCCGATGAAGCCGGCAACGATGCCCAGAATGATCCAGCTGATAATGCCCATTATTCCCTCCAAATTCCCCTGCCGCGCCATCATGGTCATATGATTGTCAAAAGCTCAAGACAGCTTGAAATTCCGCCCGTTTGCGCCATTCTGGGGCCGGGCGGACTTGGCTGGACAAGGAGATCCACGATGGGCCTTTTCGACAATGCCGTTCCGGGCGGCAATATCACCAAACCCCTGATGATCGCGCTCGGCGCGCTTTTGGTCGGCAAGATGCTGAGCGGCAGAAGCGAAGAGGCGGCCGCGCCGCAAGCGCCAGCGCCGACGCCCGCGGGAACCGACGCGTCCGCCGATGGCGGCCTGCTCGGCGGCCTCGGCGGCCTGCTCGACAGGCTGAAGAATGCAGGCCATGGCAACGTCGCCGACTCCTGGGTCGGCACCGGCCAGAACCAGTCGATCAACGCAAATGATCTCGGCTCGGCGCTCGGCCCGGCGGTGATCCGCGAGATCGCGCAGCGCACCGGCATGAACGAGCAGGAACTGCTGCAGCAGCTCTCCACGGCGCTGCCTGGCATTGTCGACAAGCTGACGCCGAACGGCCAGGTGCCGCAGAACCATCAGGTTGCTTCGGCCTTCAACAGCTAAGTGAAGCGGCCTGCTAGCACGCCGCGTGCCACGGCGCGCGGCGTTTCATTTGAGGTTCCGCGGGAAGAAATCTGGAGCGGGTAGCGGGAATCGAACCCGCATATTCAGCTTGGAAGGCTGCTGCTCTACCACTGAGCTATACCCGCGCCTTGCACTGAGGTACCGGATTCATCCGAAAAGCGCCATGCACTTTCGGTCCGAGACTTTTCGTTTCAGGGCTTCCGGGCCGGCAGTGGTGGAGAGGGTTGGATTCGAACCAACGTAGGCTAAGCCAACGGATTTACAGTCCGTCCCCTTTAACCACTCGGGCACCTCTCCAGTCTGCCGCCGGAGCCATGCAACGAGGCATTTTCGCCGATCCGAAGCCCGAGTAAGATGTTCTCCGAAATCAGCGAAGCGCCTTATGGCGGCAAGGCCGGTGGGTGTCAACCGGCGCGGCCAGGGTTTTTCGAGGATGTTCGGCATTCATTTGTCCAGCCCATATCCTTAGCCGGACGGGACGGCTATAGAGGCCGCCATGAGCGACGATAAAAGCAACAAGTCCGGCACGCGCAAGGACACCCACTACGCCAAGCTGAGGCGCGCGCATCGCGACCAGAAGGCGGGCGGGCCGCCGGCATTCCGGCCGCGCCAGCCGGTGCCGCCGGGCGAGGCTGCCGCAGACGGGCTGGTGCGGCTTTACGGCCTGCATACGGTGCGGGCCGCACTCGACAATCCGCGACGCAAGATCAGGACGATGCTGGTGACGCGCAACGCCGCCGAACGGCTTTCGATCGGCGATCTTGCCGCCCTGCCCTTCAAGGCTGAGCTGGTCGAGCCGAAGGACATCGACAGGATCACCGGATCGGACGCCGTGCATCAGGGCGTGCTGATTGAGGCCGAGCCGCTCAAGCCGAAGCGTCTCGACGCGCTTGGCGACACCAGGCTGGTGCTGGTGCTCGACCAGGTGACGGACCCGCACAATGTCGGCGCGATCCTGCGCTCCGCGGTCGCCTTCGGCGCCGGCGCGCTCATTACCACGGCTCGCCACAGCCCGCAGGAATCCGGCGTGCTGGCCAAATCCGCCTCCGGCGCGCTTGAGCATATCGACCAGATCGAGGTGAAGAACCTCGCCGATGCGCTGGGGCAGCTGCACGAGGCCGGTTTCCAGACCATCGGGCTCGATTCCGAAGGGCCGGCCGAGCTCGAAAAGACCTTCGCCGGCGAGAGGATCGCGCTGGTGCTGGGCGCGGAAGGCAAGGGCCTGCGCCAGAAAACGCGCGAGACGGTGACGACGCTTGCCCGCCTCGACATGCCCGGCGCCATCCACTCGCTCAACGTCTCGAACGCGGCGGCGGTGAGCCTTTATGCGGCGAGGAAATTCATAGCGAAAAGGTGAATGGTGAATAGTCAATGGTGAATGGTCAGGACGCGCCCCCATTCACTATTCACTATTCACTATTCACCCACTTCATGTCCCGCCATCCGCTCCAGCGCCCTGACCAGCGCGGAGTGATCCTCCTTGGCGCCGCCATTGGCGGCGCAGGAATTGAACAATTGCTGCGTGGTCGAGGTGTTGGGCAGCGAGACGCCGAGCTCCTTGGCGCCTTCCAGCGCCAGGTTGAGGTCCTTCTGGTGCAGCTCGATGCGGAAGCCGGGCGCGAAGCTGCGCTTGATCATGCGCTCACCATGCACTTCGAGGATGCGCGAGGCGGCGAGCCCGCCCATCAGCGCCTGCCTGACCTTGGCCGGATCGGCGCCCGCCTTCGAGGCGAAGACCAGCGCTTCGCCGACGGCTTCGATGGTCAGTGCCACGACGATCTGGTTGGCGACCTTGGTGGTCTGGCCGACGCCGTTGGGGCCAACCAGAGTGATGTTCTTGCCCATCTTCTCGAACACTGGCTTGGCGCGCTCGAAGGCCTTTTCCTCGCCGCCGACCATAATAGTGAGCGACGCCGCCTTGGCGCCGACCTCGCCGCCCGACACCGGCGCATCGAGATAGTCGCAGCCAAGTTCGTTGATCTTCTTGGCGAATTCCTTGGTGGCGATCGGCGAGATCGAGCTCATGTCGATGACGAGCTTGCCCTTGGTGAGACCGGAGGCGACGCCGTTCTCGCCGAACAGCACGTCGCCCACCTGGGGCGTGTCCGGAACCATGGTGATGATGATGCCGGCTGCTTTCGCGACGGCATCGTGGCCGGAAACAGTCTTCAAGCCCTTGGCGAGGAGGTCGGCGGGCGGCTTGGAGCGATGGTCGCTGGCGACGATCGTATAGCCGGCATCGAGAAGATGGCCCGCCATCGGCGCGCCCATTATGCCGAGGCCGATGAAGCCGATGGTTTCCATGTTGCTCTCCGTCGTAATTGTCGAGATCGCGTTTCTTCGCGCCCCCCTATGGCCTGCCGGCCATCTCCCCCACGAGGGAGGAGATCAGCAACTTCGCCGCCGTGCTCTTAAGCCGCCGCGCTGCCTTGCCCGGCGAACTCGCGAAACCAGCCGAGCCCGGCTTCTGTCCCTGTCTTCGGCTTGTATTCGGCGCCGATCCAGCCGGAATAGCCGAGGCGGTCGATATGGTCGTAGAGGAAGGGATAGTTGATCTCGCCCGTCCCCGGCTCGTGACGGCCGGGATTGTCCGCAAGCTGGATATGCGCGATGCGGGGGAGGTTCGCCTCGATGGTACGGGCGAGATCCCCCTCCATGATCTGCATGTGATAGATGTCGTACTGCAGGAACAGGTTCTTCGAGCCGATGCGGTCGATCAGCGCCAGCGCCTGGTCTGAGTAATTCAGGAAGAAGCCGGGGATGTCGCGGGTGTTGATCGGCTCGATCAGCAGCCTGATGCCGGCCTGCTCCAGCTTCTCGGCCGCGAAGGCGAGGTTCTCGGCAAAGACGTCTTCCAGCACCGTGCGGTCGGCGCCTTGCGGCGCGATGCCGGCGAGACAGTTGATCTGCTCGCAGCCCAGCGCATGGGCGTAGGTGATCGCCTTGGCGACGCCCTGCCGGAACTCCGGCACCCGGTCGGGCAGCACGGCGATGCCGCGTTCGCCCTTCGCCCAGTCGCCGGCCGGCAGGTTGAACAGAACCTGCGTCAGGCCGTTCTTCTTCAGCCGCGCCGCGACGATATCCGGGGCATGGTCATAGGGGCCGATATATTCCACGCCCTTGAAACCAGCGCGGGCGGCGGCATCGAACCTGTCCAGGAATTCATGCTCGCCGAAGAGCATCGAGAGATTGGCTGAAAAGCGCGGCATTCTTTTTCTCCTTCGTCCGCCTGAACTCAATCCAACATCATGATGGCCGTCGGCGCATCCTCATTACGCTCGGCAAGCTCCTCGAATTCGGTGACCTTGTCGATTTCCGTGCCCATGGAAATGTTGGTGACGCGCTCGAGGATGAATTCCAGCACGACCGGAACCTGGTGCTCTTTCATCAGCCGCTGCGCCTCCTTGAATGCGCCGGCGAATTCCTCGGGCTTCCTCACGCGGACCGCCTTGCAGCCCATCGCCTCAGCGACCGCGACATGATCGACGCCGTAGCCCGCCTCGGGATCGCCGGCACGGTTGACGTTCTCGAAGGCGAGGCTCACTTCATAATCTATCGAGAAGCCGCGCTGCGCCTGACGGATGAGGCCGAGATAGGCGTTGTTCACGACGACGTGGATGTAAGGCAGCTTGTGCTGGGCGCCGACGGCCAGCTCCTCGATCATGAACTGGAAATCATAGTCGCCGGAAAGCGCGACGATGTCGCGATCCGGATCCGCGACGCGCACGCCGAGTGCCGCCGGCAGCGTCCAGCCGAGCGGGCCGGCCTGGCCGCAATTGATCCAGTTGCGCGGCTTGTAGACATGCAGGAATTGCGCGCCGGCGATCTGCGACAGGCCGATCGTGGTGACATAGGTGGTGTCGCGGGCAAACGCCTTGTTCATCTCCTCATAGACGCGTTGCGGTTTCAGCGGCACCTGTTCGAAATGCGTCTTGCGCTTCATGGTCTTCTTGCGCTGCTGGCACTCCTTCGCCCAGCCCGACCAGTCGCGCAGCTTGCCGGAGGTGCGCCATTCGGTGGCGACGTCGAGCAGGATCTTCAGCGCGGCACCCGCATCCGAGACCAATCCTAGATCCGGCGCGAAGACACGGCCGATCTGCGTCGGCTCGATGTCGACATGGATGAATTTTTTCCCCTTGGTGTAGACGTCGACCGAACCGGTATGGCGGTTGGCCCAGCGGTTGCCGATGCCGAAGACGAAATCGGCTTCAAGCATCGTCGCATTGCCATAGCGGTGCGATGTCTGCAGGCCGCACATGCCGGCCATCAGCCGGTGGTCGTCGGGGATCGCGCCCCAGCCCATCAAAGTCGGGATGACCGGCACGCCGGTGACTTCGGCGAATTCGATCAAAAGATCGGAAGCGTCGGCGTTGATGATGCCGCCGCCGGCGACGATCAGCGGCTTTTCAGCCTCGTTGAGCATAGCCAGCGCCTTCTCGGCCTGGGCACGCGTTATCGCCGGCTTGAAGGGAGCGAGCGGCTCATAGGCGTCGATGTCGAATTCGATCTCGGCAAGCTGCACGTCGACCGGCAGGTCGACCAGAACCGGCCCGGGTCGCGAGGAGCGCATCAGATGGAAGGCCTTCTGCAACGTCATCGGCACCAAATAGGGCTCCATGACGGTGACCGCCCATTTGGCGACCGGTGCCGCGATCGAGGCGATGTCGACGGCCTGGAAATCCTCCTTGTTGAGACGCGCGCGCGGCGCCTGCCCGGTGATGCAGAGGATCGGAATAGAATCCGCCGAGGCCGAATAGAGGCCGGTAATCATGTCGGTGCCGGCCGGACCGGAAGTGCCGATGCAGAGCCCGATATTGCCGGCCTTGGCCCGCGTATAACCTTCGGCCATGTGCGAGGCGCCTTCGACATGGCGCGCCAGCACATGGCGGATGGTGCCGCGCGCCTTCAGCGCCGAATAGAGCGGGTTGATCGCCGCGCCCGGAACGCCGAAGGCATTGGTGATGCCTTCCTTTTCAAGAACGAGAACCGCAGCGTCGACAGCGCGCATCCTGGCCATGGCAAGCCTCCATTCCTTGGTTGGCTTGACAATGACAGCCTGCGTTCGATTTTTCAATTTTTTCAGAATATTTTTTCATTCCTAGAAAATCGCCGTTGTCGGCTGATTTCGCTTCACTTTTCCTTTTCCAAAAAATCGCTCATGGCCACCACTGAAAAACTTTTTCATTGCATGCGATGTCAAATCGGCGAGAATGGCCGGTATGGAAACCACGGAAAAACGCCAGCGCGGCCGGCCGCGCGCCTTCAACGGCCCATCCGAAGCGGCCTCGGTGCAGTCGCTCGACCGGGCGCTGCGGATCCTGGCAATCGTCGCCGAGGCCAGCGGCCTGTCGCTGAGTGAAATCGCGGCGCAAAGCGGCATTGCCGCCTCGACCGCCTATCGCATGCTGACGACGCTGGAAAACCACGGCATGGTCGAGTTCGATACGACCGACCAGCTCTGGTCCGTCGGCGTCGAAACCTACCGCATGGGCGCTGCCTTCCTGCGCCGGCGCAAACTGGTCGACCGCGCGCGCATCGTCATGCAGGAATTGATGGAAAAGACCGGCGAGACCGCCAATCTCGGCGTCGCCGAGGACGATTGCGTCGTCTTCGTCAGCCAGGTCGAGACGCACCAGGCGATCCGCGCCTTCTTCCGGCCGGGCACGCGCAGCCCCTTCCATGCTTCCGGCATCGGCAAGGCGGTGCTGGCGCATCTCGAGCCGGAACGGGTCGCCGCCATCCTGCGCAAGGCGGGCCTGCAGCGCTACACCGACAAGACGCTTTCCGACATCTCGGCGCTGGCCCATGATCTGGCCGTTATCAAGCATCGCGGCTGGTCGGTCGACGACGAGGAGCGCCACCCCGGCATGCGCTGCGTGGCCGCCGCCATCTTCAACGAGTTCGGCGAGCCGCTCGGCGGCGTTTCGGTGTCCGGACCGACGGTGCGGGTCACGCCCGAGCGGCTGGCCGAGATCGGTCCGCTGGTGCGCGACGCCGCGGTCGAGGTGACGAAGATGATCGGCGGCGTGAAAGCCTATTAAGACGCGCCTGGCAATGCGGTCTTTGCCGATATGTCGAAGAAATCCAGCAGGATGGCCAGCGCGACGCCACAGGCCGCGAAAATGAGGCCGGCGAGGAATATCCGGCTGGCGCGGTCATGAATGCTTCGCTGCAGGGATTTGACATCGAGCAGAATGGCCAGCGCCCGGATCTGCAGCGCAATGCCGACCAGGATCGGCAGGACGGCAATCAGATGGTAGGTCTGCCACGGGATCGGGTTGGCCGCCCAATGGGTGATGAAGCCTAGCGAGAACGCCAGCAGGATGCCGACGATGGTGATGGTGCCGTTGCGGAAAACCGGTTCGACCCGTTCTTCCTTGGGATCCTGATTGTTCAAGTGACCCTCCCCTCGATGCCGTCAAAGCCAGACTAAACGCTTGCAAAATCGCTGTACATCGTTGGTGCTCGGCAAGACCGACAGACAATAGCCAGTCCGGACGCCGGGCTTGACCGTCTTGCCGCGCCGTCGGAATGCATGCGAAAGGGCGCGGATGCGGAAAACACTTTACCTCCTATCCGCCGCCTCACTTTGTGGATGCGTGGCGGCGGCACCGCCGCCGGTCGAACCGAACGGCAACCCCAGCAGCAGCCCACTGGTCGATCCCGTTCCGATCTCGCTGGCCCTGGAGGAGATCATCACCGCAGGCGTCCGCCAGCATTTGAAGAACCCTATCGCTGCGAAATTCGGGACTATGCTCGCTGGCGAGCGCAGTTTGAACGGCCGCCACGAGATCGTGGCGTGCGGCTATGTGGACGACAAGGGCTCTCCCGGCGGCAACGAGCCTTTCATCGGCAAGATCTATCCCGATGCCGGAAACAGCTTTGAACTCGTTGCGATAAATGACGTTTCAGTCATCGGCGCCTGCAAGGCGGCGGGATTGGCAATGCCGGAGCTGAAGCCCAATTCCTGAATTGCTGGGGGCGGAAACGTCGCCCGCTTCAAATCAAGCCAATCAGGCGGATGCGCAATGCTCAAACGCAAAAAAGGGGCTGCGTAGCCCCTCTCCTGCCGTTGATTTAACCCCTTTAGAGCCTGCAATAGCGCGGGCCGTCGTAGCTCATATAGGTGTCGGTGCGCTCGTCGTAGCTGGCGTAGCGGGCGTAGCAGCGGCGGACGTGGATCGAGTCGTAGCCGTCGTCCTCGACATAGACGGTGCGGGGCTGCTGCTGGGCGAGCAGGCTGCCGAGAACGAAACCGCCGACGCCGGCGGCGATGCCGATGCCGAGCTCGCGGCGGTGATGATGGTCGTGGGCGGCCGAAGGCTGAACAGTGCCGACGAGCGAGCCGGCGGCGACGGTGGTGGCGATGAGGCCGGAAACGATGGTGCGCTTGAACATGACGATCTCCTGTTTCGGTGGAGAGGCGAACCATCCGCCTCTTGATCGTCTGTCGCTGCGGCCCGGAAAAAGGTTCGAAGTATTTTCGCGATTTTTTTCGCCGGGATTGAGCGAATAGGGAGTAGCGAATAGCGAGTAGGGAAAGCGGGGATATGCTGAATGCAAATCCCCTATTCGCTACTCACTATTCGCTACTCGCTCACTTCATCCCATCCCCGTCACGTGCCTCAGCCAGAAAGCCAGCACGATGAAGCCGATGAATGTGGCGACGCCGGTCCAGTCGATGTTGGCCTTCTTCAGATCGCTGACGACCTTCACCAGCAGAAGCCAGGTCACGACAATGAGCGGCAGGATGATGACGAATCTGATCATGCGGCACCCGTTCGATGCGATTGCACCTGAACAGGATGTAGGAAGCGGCGCAGCGTTTTTCAGCATGCCGGCTAAGCCACGGCGTCCCTTGGCAACCCAAAACGGAGTTTTGTCTTTACTGGCGCACCAAATGTGCTACCGGAGCGCCGTGCCCTTGTAGCTCAGCTGGTAGAGCAGCGGTTTTGTAAACCGAAGGTCGCGGGTTCGATCCCTGCCGGGGGCACCAACTCAATCGCCTGATTTCAGCCTGCCATGCTCAACACGCAAGCTGAGGGGTTAGGGTCCGCCCCAAAGTCGTTTGGCGGACAGCACTCCCATACGCACATACTGTGAGTGAGTCGATGGCCGTGCCCCAAGACCGATTGAGCTAATACGAGATATGCGTTTGGTGAGCGGCGTCAACTCAAGCGAATAAAAGCTCTTCCGAAAACTGTGAAGAAAGTGACGACTAATACTCGTCGCCATTGCGCGGCCATCACGAATACCCCTTATTCTCAAATCTGCGGGCCGTTGTTCAAATCGGGTGAGCCAAAGGGGGGCTAAATGACTATCTCACTCAAACAGCTAATCAACGATCTGATACCAAGAAAGACTGTTCTGCTCTTCGGAGCAGGCTCCACAATACCGTCCGGAGCACCGGCCGTTTCGAAGATAATCGGCCACTTTTCATCAACCTTCGGGATTGACTCCGACAAATATACTCTGAGTGAAATATCAAGTTTAGCCGAAAACCGATTTTCGAGGAAAAAGGTGATTGCAGAGCTAAGGAAGCTGTGCTCCAACCTACATCCGCAGGGCGGCCTGAAAAACCTTTCTCTGTATGACTGGAAAAGCATTTACACAACGAATTACGACAATCTAGTAGAACAAACTTATGAGGCACGAGGAAAGTCGTGTCGAGTTTTTTCTTCCAACTTTGACTTTACTATTTCAGACTCAGATTACAATATTGAACTCTTCAAGATTCACGGGACTATCGACAAGGATATAAGTGACGGAAACGTTTCTCGAATTATCTTATCTGAAGCAGACTACGAGCAAACCGATACTTACAGAGAATACATCTATGATCGACTCAAAGGCGATTTGGCAGGTGCGAATCTCATTATTATCGGCCAGTCACTAACCGATCCTGACCTTAAGTCAATAGTCAACCGAGCTGCAGCATTAAACGCCAAGGTACTCAATCCTGCAAAAATCACGCTGCTTCTCTTCCAAAAAGACGAAGATAGAGCGTCGCTGTTTGAGCAAAGAGGTATCACGGTTGCCTTCGGCGGAATCGATGATTTCTTCGCAGAGCTGGCGCGAAGTTCCACTAAAACGAAAACGACCGCTTTCTCATCTGCGGGTTCGGTTGATGAAATATTTGCAATAAACCCGTCGTCTATTGACGTCGCCAGTTCAGCAAATGCGGAACTTTCAGATGTGAGCGCGATGTTCAATGGTTGGCCCGCAAGCTACGCCGACATCGAGGCAGGTCTGACGTTCGGTCGAACGCTAGCCGATGCGATACAGAATTACCTAGACACAGATTCCACTCTGTGCGCCACCGTGCTTGGCGCTGCCGGCGTTGGCAAATCCACCGCAGTGAGGCAGGCAATCCTCCGGATGAGCGAGAGGGGTGATCGCGCCTGGGAGCACCAACCCAACCATCGACTTACCGTTGCAAACTGGCTCAAAGTAGCCGGCTGCCTACGCGAATCAGGAGAGCGGGGCGTGCTGTTCATAGACGATGCACATGTCCATCTTTCGGAGATAAACGACCTGATTGACCGTTTGGCCGTGGATAACAATGCGCATCTAAAGCTAGTTTTTGTTAGCACCCGAAATCAGTGGTCTCCCAGGATAAAGACTCCAAACATATTCAAGTTCGGAAAGGAATTTTCCTTATCCCGTCTATCTCCTGAGGAAATCGAGCGCCTTCTTCAACTAATCGACAAGAACACCACTATTCGATCACTTGTTGAAGAGACCTTCAGCGGCTTCAGCAAGAATGAACGTAGGAGACGCTTGGCGCAAAGATGTGAAGCAGACATGTTCGTTTGCTTCAAAAATATCTTTGCGGTCGAAGCTTTCGACGACATCATATTGCGAGAATTTGCTGAGCTTGGTGAAGTTGACCAGGACGTTTACCGCTATGTAGCTGCGATGGAGAATGCCGGGGTCAGGGTTCATAGGCAGTTCGTAATACGCCTTCTTGGCATCCCGGCTCCGCACATTAGCCAAATTCTGACAAGTTTAAGTGATATTATACACGAGTATGACATTGACGATAGACTAGGGATATACGGCTGGCGCTGTCGTCACGTTGTTATTTCCGAAATAATTACTCGATTCAAATTCAAAGATACAGAAGCAATAGTAGATCTATTTGATAGAGTGATCGACAGCCTTTCGCCGACGTATGATATAGAAATACGAACCATTAGAGAGCTCTGCAATGTCCAAACGGGAATTGCGCGTATCCCTGATAAAAACGTACAGAATCGACTTCTAAGAAAGATAATTTCAAATGCGCCAGGTGAGCGGGTTCCACGCCACCGGCTTATTAGAAACCTCATTGACCAGGGGGCCTTTGAGAAGGCAGAGACGGAGATTCGTTTATTTGGAAAGGATTTCGGTCCAGATGGCCCCGTGCATCGGTATAAGATCCGGCTTATGATCGCTCGCGCAGTCCGAACTCCCGGAATTCTTGAGGAGGACAGAATTGCTATATTGGAACAGGCTAACACACTTGCAGTCTCAGGCGTAGAGCGCTACCCTCATAATAAAAACATTCTTTCAGCTTATGCGGAACTTGGAATTGAATACTATCGGCGAACTGGATCGTATCAGATATATGATGAGGCCATAAACCAGCTAAAGATTGCGGAAGAGCGTTTGGGCGACCCCGAAATTACCGCTATCATTGCGCGATACGAGCGGCGTCTCGCTGGTCAAACCGTCGAACAGGAGGACACCGTCGCAGAGGAATCTTAGGCACTCTCTGTGGAGACTTCGCTTGAGTTCCTGATCGCGGCCACCAAAATTCTGTTCTGCCTTCGTATCGCCGCGCGCAGGTCCGGTATCTTCGCCTCGTCGCGCTTCACGAACTCGATGAACATCATGTTCATGTTGTTGAAGATCAGCTCGCCCACCGCCGGCCCGTCTATGTCCGAGCGCACAAGCCCGATCTCCTGCAGGCGGACTATCAGCGCGCTAATCTGCCTGGTCAGTTCCCGGTCGAGGGCGGTGTAGGCCTGGCCGAAGGGGCTGTCGGGCAGTTGCGTCGAGATCGCCATCGCCTGGCGCCACATCTCTTTGCTCAGATAATTCAGCGAGTGCTCGATATAGATGCCGATCAGCGTGTCCAGCGCGTCGCCGACATTGGCGGGCGGGCTGGCGACCACCCCTCGCCCGGCATTCAGCACCTCATTGACTTCCAACGACACGATAGCGCCGAGGATGTCACCCTTGTTCTGGTAGTAGTTGTAGATGGTGCCGATCGAGACTTCGGCTTGCGCTGCGATCGCCTCGATCTTGGCGCCTTCGTAGCCGGCCTCGCGGAAGAGCTCCGTCGCCGCATCGATAATGCGCCTGTGCCGGTCCGCCTTCTGCCGTTCGCGTAATCCGCTCATATCGGCCTCTCTGCCACAAAATCATAATTGACTCAATTTTAGAATTGGTTCAACTTTTCTTCCAACAAGCCAGCAAGGCAGGGAGAACACTCGATGAACATCACCGCCCGGACTCCGCTTTCCACCCTGAAGTCCCATCTGTCAGCCGCTTGTGCGGCCGCGGCTCTGCTTCTCGCGGCGGGCGGCGCACAGGCCGCCGATCTCAACGCGCTGATCTGGTGCGATCATTCCGATCCGGCGCTGCTGCAGCCCTTCGAGGAGGCCAACAACGTCAAGGTCAACGTCAAGGAGTTCGAAGGCACTGGCGCGGGGCTCGCCATCGTCGACCAGTCGCAGCCCGGCGACTGGGACGTGATGGTGATCGATAGCATCGACGTGCCGCGCGGCGTCGAGAAAGGCCTGTTCGAGCCGCTGCCTGAGGACAAGCTGCCCTTCGCCGACCTTTTCCCCGAAGTGACGATGGACACGTCGACCGTCGTTAACGGCAAGCGCTACGGCATCACCGAAAAGTTCGGCTACAACACGATCGGCTTCAACAAGACCAAGGTCGATCCGGCCGACATGCAGTCGCTGGCCTCGCTCACCAGCGACAAATACAAGGGCAAGGTCGCGATCTACGACTATTACCTGCCGGTGATCGGCATGGCCGCTCTGGCCATCGGCAAGAAGACCGCCGACCTCACCGAGGCCGACCTGCCGGCGCTCAAGGCTGAGCTGCTCAAGATGAAGGCCAATGCGAAGCTGGTCGGCGAGGTCACAGCCAGCCAGACCGCCCTTGCCACCGGCGAAGTCGACATACTGGTCGGCGGCGGCGAATGGGTGACGGCGGGGCTCGCCAAGGAGAATCCGGCGCTCGACTTCTCGATCCCGAAGGAGGGTGCGGTGCTGTGGTCGCAGTCGCTCGCCATGTTCAAGGATTCCAAGAACAAGGACATGGCGCTGAAATTCATCCAATACATCCTGAGCCCCGAGGGTCAGGCCCGGCTTGCCACCTCTTCCTGCTACTGGGGCATGCCTTCGAACAAGAAGGCGGCGCTGAGTGACGAGCAGAAGAAGATCCTGCGCTTCGATGAGCAGCCGGGCTTCCTCGCCCGGGCCCAGGCCTATCCGGCGCCGAACGCCGATCTCGACAAGAAGATGCAGGATATGTGGACCGAGATGCTGCAGGCGCAGTAAACCGGCCGATGACATCAGCGGGAAACAAGTCGCGTGCCCTGCCCTGGGCGCTGGTCACGCCGGCGCTGGCGTGGACGCTTCTGTTCTTCGTGCTGCCCTTCATCGCCATGGGGCTTTCCAGCCTCACGGCGCATGAAGGCGGCGCGTTCACGTTAGCCAACTACAGCCAGTTCTTCACCGACCCGTCCTACTGGCGGGCGATGGTGAACTCGCTGGAGGTGACGGCGATCGTCACCGTGATCTCGATCCTGCTTGCCTATCCCTTTGCCTGGATTCTTGCCGAGATGGTGCCGGAACGTTGGCAACGGCTGGCGCTGATGCTGGCCGTGCTGCCGTTCTGGACCTCCTACGTCGTGCGCTCCTATTCCTGGCTGCTGGTGCTGGCGCAGAACGGCGTCATCAACCGGGCGCTGACCGGCATCGGCCTGATCGGCGAGCCGCTGCAGCTCGCCAACACGCGTTTCGCGACCGTCACCGGCTTCGTGCATTTCTTCGTCATGCTGTTGACGCTGACGATCTTCGCCAATCTGAAACAGCTCAGCCCGAGCTACCGCAAGGCTGCCGCCGATCTCGGCGCCGGGCCGGTGCGCACCTTCCTGCATGTCGTGCTGCCGCTGACCTTGCCCGGCATCATGGTCGGCGCCTTCCTCACCTTCGTGCTTTGCATCGGCGACTACATCACGCCGCAGATCCTCGGCGGCAACAACGAGCTTGTCATGCCGCAGCTCGTCATGATGCAGATAGGCCGCCGCGGCGATTTTCCGCTGGCATCGGCGCTGTCGATCATCCTGATGGCAGTGGTGACCATCGCCTACCTCGCCTGCGCGCGCTGGCTGAAGATCGAGCGGGCCTGATCATGCGCGCCGCCGTTCGCCTCGCCGCCTGGGTCTACGCCATCGCGATATACGGCTTCATCTTCCTGCCGGTGGTCGTGCTGGTGCTGTTCTCGCTGCAGGCGACCTCTTTCCCGATCCCGCCCTTCACCGGCCCGTCGCTGCGCTGGTATCAGGCCGTGCTGTCGGATGCGCGGCTCACCTCGGCGCTGGCCAACTCGCTGCTCGTGGCGGTGCTCTCCTCGCTTGCCTCCGTCACGCTCGGATTCCTCTCCGCCTGGGGGTTCGCGCGCTTCGTGCTGCCGGGTTCGGCCATCCTGCGCGGCCTGATCACACTGCCGCTGACCGTCAGCTATTTGATCATCGGCATGGGCCTGCTGGTGCTGTTCAATTGGGCCGGCGTGCCGAAGTCGCTGCTTGCGGCCGGCATCGGCCATGTCGTGATCAACCTGCCGCTCTGCTTCGCCATCATCTACAGCCAGATGGGCGATCACCAGATCAACATCGAGCGCGCCGCGCGCGACCTCGGCGCAGCCGAATGGAAGGTGCTGCTCATGATCACCGTGCCGGTCATGGCGCCGGCGATCTTTGCCGGTTTCTTCCTGTCGATGACCTTTTCCTGGGACGAGTTCGTCATCTCCTTCCTGCTCACCCGCTTCGAGACGACGCTGCCGGTGGAAATCTGGAACCTGCTGCGTTCCGGCCTCAATCCCAAGACCAATGCCGTCGGCTCGCTGGTCTTTGCCGTCTCCATCTTCATGGTGGTGTTTTTCGAGCTGACGCTGTTGCGGAGAAAGCCGGCATGAGCGCGCCCCTGGTCGATATCCGCAATGTCTCGCATCGCTTCGGCCAGCTATCGGTGCTGAAGAACGTCTCGCTCGCCATCGAGCCCGGCAGCTACACGATCCTGCTCGGACCGTCCGGTTCCGGCAAGACGACCCTGCTTTCGATCCTAGGCGGCTTCGTCACGCCCAGCGAAGGCAAGGTCTTCATTCGCGGCGCGGATTGCACTGCCGTGCCGCCTGCCAAACGCCCGACAACGACGGTGTTCCAGGATTACGCGCTGTTCCCGCATATGAGCGTCGGCGGCAATGTCGGCTTCGGGCTGCGCATGCAGGGCGTCGATGGCGCGGCCCGGGCGGCCAAGGCGCGCGATGCGCTTACCCTCGTCGGGCTGGCAGCCGCCTTCGACAAGAAGCCGCATCAGCTTTCCGGCGGGCAGCGGCAGCGCGTGGCGCTTGCCCGGGCGCTGGTCATCGAGCCGGCGGTGCTGTTGCTCGACGAGCCACTCGGCGCGCTGGATCTCAAGCTGCGCCGGCAGATGCAGGACGAGTTGAAGGCGATCCAGAAGCGCGTCGGCACCGCCTTCATCCACGTCACGCATGACCAGGAGGAAGCGATGGCGCTGGCCGACCTTTGCGTGGTGATGAATGACGGCCGCATCGAGGACGAAGGATCGCCCGAGCGGGTCTATGCGCGGCCGGCGACGCGCTTTTCAGCCACCTTCATGGGCGAGAGCACGATCCTTGCCGGCACCGTGACCGAGGCGAGGAACGGGACCGTCACGGCCATGACGGCGGTCGGGCCGATTTCACTGCCAGGTGCATCGCCTGCCGGCGCCAAGGTGGCGCTCGCCATCCGGCCCGAGCATATTGCTCTCGGCGAAGCGAAAGGCGACATTGCGCTCGGCACGGCCAAGGTCGGCGATGTCGTCTTCCAGGGCAGCTTCAAGCGCGTGCTGGCCACCTCGACGCAGGATACCGCGCTACAATTCATCGCCAAGGCGCCCGCTTCCGCTACCATTCAGGCAGGCGACACGATCTCGGTTTCATGCAACGCTCAAGACATCATCCTGCTGGCGGACTGATCCATGAGCACGCTTCCGGTCATCGAGGCTCCGGACTGGTACGAAACCATCCGCATGGGCGACGACATCACGCTCATCCATGAGCCGTGGATAAAACCGTTCTTCCGCTGCAACATCTGGCATGTTCGCGGGCGCGACCGCGACCTGTTGTTCGACACCGGCCTCGGCCATTTCAGCCTGAAACGCCATGTGCCGCTGGTCAGCGAGCGCAAGCTTACCTGCATCGCCAGCCACACGCATTTCGACCATATCGGCTGCCATCACGAATTCCCGGAGCGCTGCGTGCATTCGGCCGAAGCGGCAATCCTTGCCGATCCACGCAACGAATGGACGGTGGCGGACCGCTATGCCAATGAGGCGATGTTCGACGGCGCGCCGCAAGGCTGGGATACGGCGGGCTACCGCATCCTGCCCGCGCCGGCGGGCCGGCTGCTCGAGCATGGCGATGTCGTCGACCTCGGCGACCGCGCCTTCGAAGTCATCCACACACCTGGACACTCGCCCGGCGGGATCGCGCTTTATGAGAGAAAGACCGGCATCCTGCTGTCCGGCGACATCGTTTATGACGGGCCGCTGATCGACGACGTCTATCACTCCAACATCGATGACTATGTCGCAACGCTGCTTGCCATGCGCGGCCTCGACGTCTCGGTCGTGCATGGCGGCCATTTCCCGAGCTTCGGCAAGGTGCGCTACGGGCAACTCATCGACGAATATGTCGCCGGCAAGCGCAAGGCTGGGTGCCACTTGCAGAGATGAAGAACACCGAGGGCGACGATACGGTCGCGACCGGGAACAAGCATCTTTCGACGCTGCCGTTCACCGTTTTGGATTCGCCCCATCCTTCAGGAGCGTGATCGTATATTTTGGCGGCGTTCCATTGCGGTTCTTCTTCCAGGGCCTCAACCGGTCCTTCAACCGCACCACCGTCTTTTTGTAGACAGGCGCTGGCAGTCCGGCGAGGTCGTAATAATCCTCGAGGATTGTCGTGCCCAAAAGCGCCTTCTCTTGCGGGTAGAAGGAAAAGTGCGCCGCGATCAGATCGCCGAAAACCTTGCCCGGCCGTCCGAGCTTGACGGGAAGGACGGCGGAAAACCACTCTTCTTCATCTCCCAGCGGGTGAAAAAGGTCGCCCAGTTCGACAATCTCCGACCCGAAAAAGCCGATCGCATTGATGGAAAACCGCGACGCCTTGATTTCGCGGTCGGGCACGCGGAAATCGCCGAGCCGGCCGGTGCGCACCGCTTCGATCAGGACCGGATGCATCGCGAGCGGGAACGTTGGATGAGACCATGAGAACGGGCACATCGCCTGGCAGGTCAGCGGCCCTTCGATCTGAACCGCGGAGAGGTATTTGATGAAAGTGTTGCAGATGGCGTTGTTGATGATGAGCGGCGCGTACCAAAGCGCCGAGCCCCGCTCGGTCAGCACCCGTTCCATGTACTTTTCGAAAAAACCGTCCTCGAGAAACACGATGTCATCGTCCAGCCTCAGATAGAAAGCATCCGGATCGTCGCAGAAACGAAAAAAAAGTCCGATGGCGTCGTTTTTTCCATTGGCCCCGGGCAACGTCATGATTTTAATTCGCGAATCGGCGCTCGCCAATTGCCTGAGATAGGCCCGATCCTGCTCGTTGCGGCAGTTGTCCCACAGATGCCATTCGTGCACATGAGAACTCTTCAGGACATAGTGGCTAAGCACGCCAAGATATTTCTCACGTCCGGCCGGAGTAACGACGATCAGCTTCATGGATAGCCATCCTGACACGGGACGTATTGCGCAAATGCCGAACTATCCGTCAGTCGATAACCGGCCGCCGATGTCGCGGCAAGCGTGCCAAGCATTCAAACCTTCTGAAGCGAGCAACTTTGGTGTAAGTGCCGCGAGACAGCAAAGCAGCCCCACCGAAGCATGAACTCCACCAGCAGATCTCCGCAGCCGACCAGCCACCGCAATCTCGTGATCGTCAGAGCCGGCGACCGTTCCCTGCATCGTGGTTGGGGCGCGGACGAACCAGGATGCGACTTCGACCTGATCGTCAGTTACTACGGATCCGATCCATCGGCCTTCGGCCTGCCTTACGAAAGACGAGTGGATCGGAAAGGTGGCAAGTTTGACGGCCTTTTCGCGCTGTTCAGTGAGCAGCCGGACTTGCTCCAGCGCTATCGGTATTTCTGGCTTCCGGACGATGATCTCGAAGCAGATCGAAGAACGATCGAAGCTATGTTCGCGAACATGCTCCGACTCGACCTCGATGTCGGCCAACCCTCTCTGACGCTCGACAGCTATTTTTCGCACCTGCCGTTCATGCGTTGCGACAGCTTCGCGTTCCGCTTCGTGGATAAGGTCGAGATTATGGCTCCCTGCATCAGAGCCGACGTGCTGGTCAAGATGCTGCCGCTCTTCGAACATTCAATGAGCGGCTTCGGCCTTGATTCGATATGGACGCGCCTGGCGCCGGACAACCGTCGCAAGTCCGCCGTGTTCGATGACTTGTCGATTCGTCACACGCGCCCTGTCGGTAGCGCGCTTGCCCAAGCGATGTTGGAAAAAGGCCTCACACCCAAGGCGGAATATGCGCAGTTGAAGGCCCGATTTTTCCTGGATGAATTCTATCCGATCTCCTATGAGGCCGTGGACAGAAAAGGGCGCGTTTGGCGATCGAAGACTGCCATAGGCCTGCGCATGATGCTGCATTACGCCCGACGGCTAAATGCATTCAGACAGGTGTATCGATTGAAGAAAACGCTGTGGCGGCATGTTCGCCGACAGCATTTCAAGGCGGCCGAGCTCTCGGCCATCGCGATCGAGCCGCCTCCGGATCGGACTGCCGAAGGGGCAATGACATGTTGAACGGCGCCGATCTTCTTGTCGTAGGGGCCGGATTCTACGGCGCAACGCTGGCCGAGCGTGTTGCAAGCAGGCTGGGCCGCCGTGTGCTGGTGATCGATCGACGCGCGCACATAGGCGGCAACGCCTACACCGAGCCCGACGCTGCCACCGGCGTCGAGATCCATCGCTATGGGCCTCACCTCTTCCATACATCCAATAAAGAGGTCTGGGACTATCTGCGCACCTTCACGCAATTCAACTCCTATCGGCACCGTGCGTTTTCTTCATATCGCGATCAGATCTATTCCTTGCCGATCAACCTGGCGACGATCTGCCAGTTCTTCGGCAAACGGCTCAGCCCGGATCAAGCGCGAGCGCTGATTGCCGAGCAATCGTCCGAACTCGGCGACCGGCAGCCGGCCAATCTCGAGGAGAAAGCTATCTCGCTTATCGGGCGCCCGCTCTACGAGGCGCTCATCAGAGGCTACACTGCCAAGCAGTGGCAGACCGATCCGCGCGAGCTTCCGCCGCAGATCATCTCGCGTTTGCCGGTGCGCTATACATTCGAGGACGGCTATTTCAACGATCGATACCAGGGACAGCCGCTCGAAGGATATACGGCAATCTTCCAGAAGATGCTTGCGCACCCGCTCATCGAGACCAGGCTCGGCATCGATTTCTTCCAGATCAAAGGATCGCTACCCAAGAATATTCCGATCGCCTACACGGGCGCCATCGACCGATATTTCGACTACGCCGAAGGAGACCTCGGATGGCGGACAATCGACATCGAGTTCGAACATATGGACACGCCGGACTATCAAGGCACAGGGATCATGCATTACGCCGACGAAGCGGTGCCCTACACGCGCATCGTCGAGTTCAGGCATTTCAACCCGGAGCGTGAATTTGACGGCGACAGGACGCTGATCGGTCGCGAATTCTCGCGTTTTGCTCGTCGCAGCGACGAACCTTACTATCCTATCGACACCCGAGCCGACCAACGTATCTACGAGCGCTACCAGGCGCGCGCTCGTAGCGAACAAAACACTCATTTCGGCGGCCGGCTCGGAACATACCGCTATCTCGACATGCACCAGGCAATCGGCGCGGCGCTCAAGGCGTTCGAGACCGTTTTCGTGCCGTATCTCGAAGGTCGATCGGAGACGGTGTCGATGAGAGGCCGGCCTTCCTGAGCGAAGTCGGCCAAACTCTTAAGAACTAGAGCATGATCCCGAAAGTGGGAACCGGTCTTCGGAAAAGATCATGCTCCAACAAAGAGTTGGATCGGGATGGCGATTCAGCGAAACGTCATCGTGATCTAGGCTGGGACCGCGGCAGGGGCGGCAATCTGGCTCCGGAACCACTCAAGGGTCCGTCGAATACCTTCCTGATAGCCTGTAACGGCTTCCCACCCAGGAAGAATACGCTTGGCCAATCTCAAGTCAGGGCAACGATTTGTCGGATCTTGAGGAACCGGTTCATGATGGACGATCGAGCTGCCGGGAACCAGGGAGCAGACGAATTTCGCGATATCCAGGACCGGAACCTCGCAATTGTTGCCGATATTGAGCGGGCCACGATGTGAAATGTTGTCGCGCCAGAAGAAACGCTCCAATCCGTCGACGATGTCATCGACATAACCCCAGCTGCGCGATTGCAGGCCATCACCATAGACGGTCAGCACTCCAGTCGTCAGCGCCTGGCTTATGAAGTTCGAAATCGCACGCCCGTCATCTATACGTGTGCGAGGTCCGTATACATTGAATAGTCGCACCACTCTCACGTCGAGGCCCTGCGTGCGTTGGGTCTCGAACAATAGCGCTTCCGTGCAACGCTTGCTTTCGTCATAGGAAGACCTGGGGCCCGTACAGTCCACTGAACCTCGGTAACTCTCCGGCTGTGGGGAGACCTGCGGATCCCCATACACCTCCGAGGTGGATGAAAAGCAGAAGCGGCCGCCGGGCTTGAGCAAACCGAGAAGGTTGAAAGCCCCGCCGACATTGGCACGAATGGTGCGTGCCGGATCGCTCATGTACCAGCACGGCGAAGCGGGCGATGCGAGGTGAATGATCTCATCGAACCGTTGCGAGGTGGTGAAGGCCTCCGCATCCTCGATCTCAAGGCTCAATCGCGGATCGTTAAGGTGCGCAAGGTTCTGGCGCGAGCCGGTCCATAAGTTGTCAACTACAACAAGGCAGTCGATATCCGTGCGCTGCAGGAGACGATCGGCTAGATGCGAGCCTATGAAACCACTGCCTCCCGCGACCAACACCGAGCGGCGATCCTTACGACTTATTGCATGCATCATCACGCCGACTTTGTTTTCGGAGCGCGCTCGCCCCAAGGTTGAATCGAAAAGACCCATAGAGCCTGGCGAATTGCTAGGCAATCCAGCGAGCGCGTTTTCACCACCCCGCAGATCTGGCAAATACGTGCGGAACCAAGCCAGATGGAACTTCCCACGCGATTTCACGAAAGAGGGAGTTAGCCGCAGTCATCGCGACCGCGCGCCGTTGATGCCGCGTATCTGGTGAATGTCATCCCGCACGGCGTTTCATGGGAACGGCAAACCGCTCATCGCTCGGCGCTGATGCAATTGCGGACGGAAACCCGCTTCGCGCGTTTCCCGGAATTGCCTTAAAGCGCCCTTTGCGGGCAAAGTGTTCCCGTGGCGTCGCCGCAGCGGGAAGCTGTCGGCTGCGGCCGCTGGCTCATCTCTTCGGAATGACGCACCAGCTCGGCGAACATCAGCGCGAAACTTCCCATCATCAGGAAGACTATGATCAGACGCGTTACCGGCAATAGACAGGTCTCTCGACTGGCCAGCCCCCGCCAACCCATCCACTGTCGGCTAACATGATCGATCCGGCTTTACGAGTGTTTAAGCTTCGCCTTAACCATAGCAGCCATCACATTCATGTCGCGGTTGTCACGAAGCGCGATTGTCGGGTGTGACCGCCAGCTGGCGCTGCGCCCTTCACAGATGTGGGCGGCGCATGCTACGCCGTCGCCGGCGCGGCCCCGCAGACGGTCGCCCTCCGGGAGCCATGAGCAAAGCCGACAGCCGTTTCGCCTTCGTTTCTTCCGACACCGACGACGCCCGCGCGGCGCTGGAAAGCCTGTCCGCGCGCTATGGGCAGGTGCCTGTCGCGGATGCCGAGATCATCATCGCGCTCGGCGGCGACGGCTTTCTTCTGCAGACGCTGCGCGAGACGATGAGCACGGGCAAGAAGGTCTACGGAATGAACCGTGGCACCATCGGCTTCCTGATGAACGAATATCGCGCCGGCGGCCTAGAGGAACGCATCGCCAACGCGGTCTCCGAGACGATCCGGCCGCTGGAAATGGTCGCCGTGACGCATGACGGCGAAACAATTTCAGCGCCGGCCATCAATGAGGTGGCGCTGTGGCGCCAGTCCTATCAGACGGCGAAGATCCGCATCACCGTCGACGGCCAGGTGCGGCTGGAGGAGCTGAACTGCGACGGCGTGATGATCGCGACGCCCGCCGGCTCCACCGCCTACAATCTGTCCGCGCATGGGCCGATCCTGCCGCTCGATGCGCCGCTTTTGGCGCTGACGCCGGTCAGTCCTTTCCGGCCGCGTCGCTGGCGCGGGGCGCTGCTGTCCAACAAGGCGACCGTGCGCTTCGACATCCTGGAAGCCGAAAAGCGCCCGGTGAATGCCGCGGCCGATCATACCGAGGTCAAGGCGGTGGCCTCCGTCACCGTGCGGGAATCGCCGACGGCGACGGCAACTTTGCTGTTCGATCCGAACCATTCCTGGAACGAGCGTATCCTTGCCGAGCAGTTCCGCTACTGAGCCGGCGCAAGGATATTGTTTCGATCAATGCATGTCGCCCAAAAGCGCGCAGCGGTTTTGGGCATACGGCGTGATCAAGCAAAGATATAAAGCGCAGAGCCTCAAACCGTTTCAGCGCGACGCGCTTTAAGCATCGCGATTAAGGTTACGTCTTCACAATCGCTGTATTTCGGTCCGTTTCTGTTGACAAATCGAGGGCTTGCGCCTAACTGCAACACCGATCTTGCAGGCGCGCGGCGCCTGCCGCGGCTACTGTGTCGCGATTTCCCCAACCAACAAAGACAACAAACACTTGTCCTCAGACACCACGATCGCTCAAGAAGCGTTGACATTCTCAGACCTCGGCTTGTCGCCGAAGGTTCTCTCCGCGGTCACCGATGCCGGCTACACCAAGCCGACGCCGATCCAGGCCGGCGCCATCCCGCATGCGCTGCTCGGCAAGGACGTGCTGGGTATCGCCCAGACCGGCACCGGCAAGACTGCTTCCTTCGTGCTGCCGATGCTGACGCGCCTGGAAAAGGGCCGGGCGCGAGCCCGCATGCCGCGCACGCTGATCCTCGAACCGACCCGTGAGCTCGCCGCGCAGGTCGAAGAAAACTTCATCAAATACGGCAAGAACCACAAGCTCAATATCGCGCTGTTGATCGGAGGCGTCTCCTTCGACGAACAGGACAAGAAGCTCGAGCGCGGCGCCGACGTGCTGATCGCGACGCCCGGCCGCCTGCTCGACCACCGCGAGCGCGGCAAGCTTCTGCTCAACGGCGTCGAGATCCTCGTCATCGACGAGGCCGACCGCATGCTCGACATGGGCTTCATTCCCGATATCGAGCGCATCTGCGAGATGATCCCGTTCACGCGCCAGACGCTGTTCTTCTCGGCGACGATGCCGCCGGAGATCACCAAGCTCACCGAGAAGTTCCTGCACGCGCCGGTGCGCGTCGAGGTTTCGAAGGCCGCCTCCACGGCGACCAGCATCACGCAGCGGCTGGTCAAGTCCGGCACAAAACCCTGGGAAAAGCGCGAGACGCTGCGCAACCTGATCAAGGCCGAAGACGCCGATCTGAAGAACGCCATCATCTTCTGCAACCGCAAGGTCGAGGTGTCGGAGCTGTTCCGCTCGCTGTTGAAGCATGATTTCGATGCCGGCGCGCTGCATGGCGACATGGATCAGCGCGCCCGCATGCAGATGCTCGCCAATTTCCGCGACGGCAAGCTGCGCTACCTCGTTGCCTCGGACGTCGCCGCGCGCGGTCTCGACATTCCCGATGTCAGCCATGTCTTCAATTATGATGTGCCCATCCACGCCGAGGATTACGTCCACCGCATCGGCCGCACCGGCCGCGCCGGACGCGCCGGCAAGTCCTTCACCATCGCCACCCGCTCCGACACCAAATATGTCGACGCCATCGAGAGGCTGATCGGCACCAAGATCGAGTGGCATGACGGCGACCTGTCGACGGTGACCGAGAGCGAGGGCGAGGAGCAGCCGCGCCGCGGCCGCGGCGCCCCGCGTCGCGCCGGCCGCAAGGACGAGGACCGCAAGGAGCGGGGCGAGCGCAAGAAGGACCGTCACCCGAAGCGCGACGAGACGCCCGATGCCGCGCGTGAAGAACAGCCTGTCGCCGAAGTGGCCGACATCGCCGAACGCCGCGCCCGCAAGGATGCGATCCGTTCCGAGAACGAGCGCAAGGGCCCTGGCAACCGTCACGAGCAGCGCGGCGACGCCCGTCCGCAGCGCGACCGCCCCGGCCGCCATCGTCAGGAAGAAGACGACGCAACCGTCGGCTTCGGCGACGACGTGCCGGCCTTCATGCGGATCGTCGCAAAGGTCTGAATTCGATACCGGCATAGCCTGAATTGAAAACGGCCCCACACGGGGCCGTTTCGTTTTTGGCTTCGCCTGAAGCAATTCAGCCAAAGGCGATGCCTACATCGGACCCGGCATCATCTTGGTCGGCTTCTCGAGCATCGGGAACTCGGCCCTGCTGCATTTCACGTTCGGGTTCGTTGGACTGAACATGCCGTTCGGATTGTCCTTGAACAGCCATGCATGCAGGTCGTAGTGGACGAACTCCCTCGGAATGAGCGGATAGTGGCCTTCCATCGGCCCCATGAATTTCTGCCCGAACAGCGTCGGCACCTCCTTGGTGTCCGGCGTCAGCGGCACCAGCCATTCCACCCCGACCAGCTTCAGGCCTTTCTTGGTCGGCTCGTAGATCAGGACGTTGGGCTTCATCGGGTCGAGCGGCTTGCCGACGCTCGGGACGTTGACGAAATGGATGCCCATCGCGCCCTTCTGATAGTACATGGCGCCGTCTATCTTCTCGCCGCCATAGTGGATGCAGCCGACGGTCGACAAATAGAGGTCGCGAACAGCGGCGGTGTAATCTTCATACTTGGCCAGCGATTTCTTCAAGGCCTCGATGTCGGCCTTGTTGGCGTCCTCGGCCCGGGCCGAAGCGAGCCCGAACGATGTACCGATAAGACATGCGAAAGCAAGGACGCCGCAGCGCCCCAAGCGAGCTGTTCTTTTCATGCATTCCTCCCAGATTCTCTTGATCTGGCCGTGCAAGACCGGGGCGGTAGATGTTGATTGCGCGGCCTGTTGACCGCCCCATCCCCTCTGGAACAGCAGAATGTTAGTCCTTTCCCCGGTTCTGGAAAAGCATCAATTAGAAGAAACTAATGTCCTAAGACCTTCGACCTCATCTTTGGGCCATTTCAGACAAAAACGGCCCCTTTCGGAGCCGTTTGTCTTGATGGAATTGCGCCTCCACGCGCCTTTTCTCAGGTGAGCGGCGACAGCTGGATTTCGACGCGGCGGTTCTGCTCGCGGCCGGCGGCGGTCGCATTGGATGCGATCGGGCGGGTCTTGCCGAAGCCGGTAACGGCGAAGCGGCGCTGGTCGACGCCCTGGCCGGACAGGTAATTTGCGACGGCAAGCGCGCGACGCTGCGACAGGTCGAAATTGTGCTCGTCGCCGCCGGTCGAATCGGTGTGGCCGAACACGTCCACTGTGGTCTGGCGGAACTTCTTCAGCACCAGCGCGACCGAATTCAGCACCGGATAGAAGCCCGGCTTCACCGCGTCCTGGTCGACATTGAAGGTGATGTCGGACGGCATGTTGAGGATGATCTGGTCGCCGCTGCGGGTGACGCTGACGCCGGTGCCCTGCAATTGACGGCGAAGCTCGGCCTCGTTCTGGTCCATCGTCGCGCCGATCGCGCCGCCGGCGAGCGCGCCGATGCCGGCGCCGATCAACGCGTTGCGGCGGTCATTGCCACCGGCCAGCAGGCCAAGGCTGGCGCCTGCCAGGGCGCCGAGGCCGGCACCGGCCGCCGTGTTGGAGATCTTCTGGTCACCCGTATACGGATCGGTGGTGGTGCAGGCGCTCACCAATAGAGCCGCCGCCACGGCGACGAGCACAGTCTTCTTCATGAGATTGGTCCCTCTCCAATTCGCGGTCTTTGCGACCGCGCCAAATCAGCCCTTCCGCAGCCTTGTAACATGAAATGCGGCGAAAAACGGAACGGGAATGCCGCCGGTAAAGTCCGGCGGTGGCTCCCCTGTCGGCTCTACCACAAATTCTTGCCGTCGATGACCACCACCTCGACCTTGTCCAGATCGAAATCATCGAACAGGCGCGAATTGACGCTGATCTTCGGGTTGTCGAAATCCGGCTTTCCGGTCGACCAATCAGGCGTCTCGGTGAAGGTGCCGCAGCCGCAAATGGCGCAGAAACCATGCTTCACCGTCTTTGAGCCCCAGCGATAGAAGGAGACATTCTCCGGCGGGCTCGTCAGCCTGAATTGCGACGGCACATAATAGGCCCATAACGAACCCCGCTTCGAGCAGAACGAGCATGTGCATTGCGTCACCGTCCGCGGCGCCTCGGCAACCTCGAAGGTTGTCGCCTTGCAGTGACAGCTTCCCCTGATGGTCATGGACTCAACCCCTCCGTTGTCCGCCGCGCCCTCAGTTTCACGCAATTCCGAGCGGAAAACCGCTACGCACTTCTCCTGGAATTGCGCGTCCTGGGTGCACGCAATTCCGGGCGGAAAACCGCTACGCACTTTTCCTGGAATTGCGCATCCTGGGTGCACGCAATTCCGGACGGAAAACCGCTACGCACTTTTCCTGGAATTGCTCGGTGCAAGGCAACATAAAGAAACCGTCCTGACAACCGTCTGTCAGCAACGTCGGCAGCCTTCTCCTGCCGTGGATCGAGCCCCAGCGCCTCGCCTTCCGCGGCAGGTTCAGAGCCCTAGTAAGAGGGAGGCGGCACGAACAGGCAGATGGTCTTGCCGGCGTCGAGCCCGGCCTGGTGCGCACACCAGTGGTACTCGCCGTCGGGCGAATTCTTGACCCGCTTGTCGGCATAAGCCACCACCTCGCCCGTACCCTTTATGACGTAGCCCTCGGGCCGCTCGCTGATCGACGACTGCGGCACCTCCTTGCAATCGTAGTTGGCACAACAGGCAAAGGGGTATTTCCAGCCTTGCGGCATGGCCGCGGTGGGCTGGGCGTCGTGCGCAGCAGCCGGTGGCGCCAGCGCTGCGATCGCTCCAACGGCGAACAGGGAGAACAAAAGTCGGCCAGCCGGTCGAACGGCTTGGGCCGATCTTGATATGGCAGCAGACATCGAAGCGTTCCTTTCGAGCATCAAGCGTTTTCGCTTGCCCGTTCCCGGAACGTGTCTTCCCAGTGGCCGGATCGTCGGTCGCAGATATGCCGCATCCGGCCATAAATGCTTTTTACCCAGCCCGAAGGCTGGGCTGATTCCCTGGCTGGCGCAAGCATCCGCTTGCCAACGGCAATGCCGCGCTTCACGCCAACCTCTGCCATCCAGAATCGTGCGTCGGCTTGGTTAATGAGCGGTTAGCCGCGCGGATCTGGTGCCCGACAACGAGATTCGGCTCAAGCTGGTTCCAGACGTTCAGTCGGGAACGTGCTCATCATACTGCGGCAGGTCGTCGGCGATTGTGAACCACTTCGCCTTGGACCCGACAAAAATGTGCGCGCTCGGCCGTATGGTCGGATCGTCGACCAGCGTACCCATGGCGACATGCACGTAGGCGCCGTCGCGGACCAACGAATAGATGAGCGAGCCGCATCGCCCGCAATGCGCGTCGTGGCCGCTCTCGTCGCCGAAGATCAGAAGCCCGCCCTCGCCCGCGATGAGACGGAACTTGGCGCGCTCGATGCCGGCGAACGGCTTGAACGCGGAGCCTGTCGTGCGCCGGCAGTTCGAGCAATGGCAGTTCGCCGCGTAAACGAATTCGTCCGCAACGTCATAGTGGACGGCGCCGCAGAAGCATTTTCCCGCAAGTACCCGAGACACCGGTTCCTCCTTCGTCCCCAGGCGGGATATGTTCAGATTCAGGTCAGGCTGAGCCGAGAATGATGGTTTCCGAGAACCGGAGCGGAGCGTACTTCAGTACGTGAGCACCGGAAGCGCAGGAAATCATCATTCGCAGGCCAGCCTCACCTGAATGTGGGCATATCCTAGTCGAGGTCCGCCACCGCTTCGCCGGCGCCGCCCTCGATGCGATGCGAGAGCGAGGCTTCCATGAATTCGTCGAGGTCGCCGTCGAGCACGCTCGAAGGCGAGGTGCTTTCGACGCCGGTGCGCAGATCCTTCACAAGCTGATAGGGCTGCAGCACGTAAGAGCGGATCTGGTGCCCCCAACCGATGTCGCTCTTCGACGCTTCCGTCGCATTGGCGACCGCCTCGCGCTTCTTCAGCTCTTCCTCGTAAAGCCGCGAGCGCAGCATTTCCCAAGCCTTGGCGCGGTTCTTGTGCTGCGAGCGCTCAGCCTGGCAGGCGACCGCTATGCCGGTCGCCAGATGGGTGATGCGCACCGCAGAGTCGGTGGTGTTGACGTGCTGGCCGCCCGAACCCGAGGAACGATAGGTGTCGATGCGCACGTCGGATTCGGAAACATTGATGTCGATCGAGTCATCGATGACCGGATAGACCCAGACGCTGGCGAAGGAGGTGTGGCGCCGCGCGTTGCTGTCGTAAGGCGAAATACGCACCAGGCGATGGACGCCGGACTCCGTCTTAAGCCAGCCATAGGCGTTGTGGCCCTTGATCATCACGGTGGCGGACTTGATGCCCGCTTCTTCGCCGTCATGGACTTCCAGCACCTCGACCTTAAAGCGGCGACGCTCGGCCCAGCGCGTGTACATGCGCAGGAGCATCGAGGCCCAGTCCTGGCTCTCGGTGCCGCCGGCGCCGGCATGGATTTCGAGATAGGTGTCGTTGGCGTCGGCCTCGCCCGACAGCAGCGTTTCGACCTGGCGCGCCTTCGCCTCGCCCTGCATCGAACGCAGCGCCGCCTCCGCTTCCGCGATGATGCCGTCGTCGCCCTCTTCCTCGCCGAGCTCGATCAGGCCGATATTGTCTTCCAGCGCCTGCGTCATCCCCTTGACGGCAGCGATGCCGTCCTCGAGCTCCTGGCGCTCCCGCATCAGCTTCTGCGCTTCGATCGGATCATTCCAGAGACTGGAATCCTCGGCGCGCGAATTCAGGTATTCAAGCCGCTTTACAGCCTGATCCCAGTCAAAGATGCCTCCTCAGCAGGGTTATCGCCTGCCTGATCTCGTCGACGATGTTGAGCGTTTCCGCGCGCATGGCTCTTGGTTCGGTCCTGTTCTTTTCGGTCTTTTTCGGAATAGGCGCGATACATAGGCACGGCATCGCTGCCTGTAAAGCGAAATGGGCCGGCACCACCCTGCCGGCCCATCGCGAAAATCCGGCAAGGTCAGTAGAGGCCGCCGCCGCCGTCCTGGATGGCTTGGTTGGCCTGCGGCGACAGCGCTCCGCCCGAACCGTTCGAGCCATCCGCGCCCATGCCGATCACCCAGTAGCTGTCAGCCGGACCGGTGCCAGGCTTGAAAGCCTCGATGATGGTGTTCGGATCGCCTTCGGCGGCACGCATGCCGGTCTTGCGGTTGATTGCGATCAGCTTCATGCCGTCGGGAACCTGGAAGTCGGTGTTCGGCTTGCCGTCGAGCGCAACGCGCATGAAGTCCTTGAAGATCGGGGCCGCCAAGCCGCCGCCGGTAGCGCCGTGGCCAAGGCCGCGCGGCGTGTCATAGCCCATATAGAGGCCGACGACGAGGTTCGGGGTGAAGCCGATGAACCAGGCGTCCTTCTCGTCATTGGTCGTGCCGGTCTTGCCGGCGATGTGGCGGCCGAGCTCGCCGATGGTGGCGCCGGTGCCGCGCTGCACGACGCCCTCCATCATCGAGGTGATCTGGTATGCGGTCATCGGATCGAGCACCTGCTCGGAGTTGTCGACCAGCTCCGGCTCGGTCTGGTTCTTCCACTCGGTCGCATTGCAGCCTTCGCAGCCGCGCTCGTCCTGCTTGAACACCGTCTTGCCGTAACGGTCCTGGATGCGGTCGATCAGCGAGGGTTTAATCGATTTGCCGCCATTGGCCATGATCGAATAGGCCGACACCATGCGCATGACGGTCGTCTCGCCCGAGCCCAGCGCCATCGGCAGATAGGGCGCCAGATGATCGTAGACGCCGAAGCGCTCGGCATATTCCACGACCAGCTTCATGCCCATGTCGTTGGCCAGCCGCACGGTCATCAGATTGCGCGACTTTTCGATGCCCGAGCGCAAGGTGGCCGGGCCGGCGACCGTGCCGTCATAGTTCTTCGGCGTCCAGGTGGTGTTGCCGCTCTGGATGGTGATCGGGCCGTCCATGATCACCGAAGCCGGCGTGTAGCCATTGTCGAGCGCCGCCGAATAGACGATCGGCTTGAACGAGGAACCGGGCTGGCGCATCGCCTGGGTGGCGCGGTTGAATTCCGACTGCGCATAGGAGAAGCCGCCGACCATGGCGAGCACGCGGCCGGTGTGCGGATCCATGGCGACGAGGCCGCCTTCCACCTCCGGCACCTGGCGCAGCATGTAGGTGTCGTCGGACCCGTCGTTCTTCTGCACGAAGATCACGTCGCCGGGTTCCAGCACGTCGGCCGGAGACTTCGCCCTGACGGACTTGCCGTTGACGAAGTGGCGCATGGCGAAGCCCATGTCCTCCTTGCTGACGGTGCCCTGGACGCGTTCCTTGACCAGATCGCCGGAAATCTGCCGCGTCGGCTGGATGCCGATGGTCAGCCCGGTTGCCGAGCTGTCGAGCACGACGGCCAGCGTCCATTCCGGAACGTCCTCGAGACCCTTCACATTGCCGAGCGGCACGCCCCAGTCGCCGGAGACGTCGATATGCGTCACCGGACCGCGATAGCCGCGCAGCATGTCGTATTTGAGCAGGCCGTTCTGCATCGCCTTGCGCGCGATAAGCTGGATATTCGGATCGAGCGTGGTGCGCACCGACAGGCCGCCCTCGTAAAGCGCATTCTCACCGTAGCGCGCGATGATCTGGCGGCGGACTTCCTCGGTGAAGTACTCGCCGGCAAACAGATAGGAACCGTTGCGGCGCGGCGTCACGCCGAGCGGTTCGGCCTTGGCCTTGTCGCCCTCCTCGCGGGTGACGTAGCCATTCTCGACCATCTGGTCGATGACCCAGTTGCGGCGCTCCAGGGCACGGTCGGCGTGCTTGAAGGGGTGATAGTTGTTCGGGCCTTTCGGCAACGAGGCGAGATAAGCGGCTTCCGCGACTGTCAGCTCGTTGACGGACTTGTCGAAATAGGTGAGCGCGGCGCCCGCGACGCCGTAGGCGCCAAAGCCGAAGAAGATTTCGTTGAGATAGAGCTCGAGGATGCGGTCCTTCGAATAGGCCTGCTCGATGCGGAAGGCCAGGATCATCTCCTTGATCTTGCGCTCATAGGTCTGATCGGAAGAGAGCAGGAAGTTCTTCGCCACCTGTTGGGTGATCGTCGAGGCGCCGACCTGCCGCCGGCCCGAACCGAGATTCTGCAGGTTGACGATGATGGCGCGGCCAAGTCCGGTGATGTCGATGCCGGGATGGTTGTAGAAATTCTTGTCCTCGGCCGACATGAAAGCGGCCTTGACGCGATCCGGGATGGCCTGGATCGGCAGATAGAGACGCCGTTCGCGCGCATATTCGGCCATCAGCGCGCCGTCGGAGGCGTGGATGCGCGTCGTCACCGGCGGTTCGTATTTGGCCAGAACCTCGTAGTCGGGCAGGTCCTTGGTCAGATGGCTGATATAGATGGCAAGACCGGCCGCCACCAGCAGCGCCAGCGTCGTGCCGATGCCAAAGAAATAGCCGATGAGACGAATCATGCCCGCTCCAGTCCGAGGTTCGGGAATTTCCTAAACGAAGCCGACAGTCGCGCAAGCTTCCCGGGGCGGTCCCAATCCGCAATCGAAAAACCCATGTCGCGGCCATGTGGACAAAATACGGCAGCGCGAAATTTGAGGACTCGGTTGCCGAATAATAACGCCGGGTGTTGTTGTCATGCAACGCCGCTTGCGGTTGCAGACGTCCGGCAGTTGCGGGCAGGTCCGGCGGGGTCAGCCGCCCGTCGCGGTTCCGGCCTTGGCGGCGGCAAACAGGGCAACCGCGTTGGTTATGCTTTGCGCCGCCTTGCCGCGCCAGTCGGCGTTCAGCAGTTGCGCCTCGTCCTTGTTGTTGGAGAGGTAGCCGAGCTCGACCAGGACGGACGGCACGTCCGGGGCCTTGAGCACCCTGAAGCCGGCCGAGCGCTGCGGATTGTTGATCATGCCGACGCTGGTCGACAGCTGACCCACCAGCGTGTGGGCGAAGCTCATCGAGAAGCCATGGGTCTCACGGCGGATCAGGTCGATCAGAATGTCGGTGACTTCCTTGTTGTCGTCCTCGATCTTCATTCCGGCGAACTGGTCGGACAGGTTCTCGCGATCGGCGAGCGCCTGGGCTTCCGGGTCGGAAGCCTTGTCGGAAAGCGTGTAGACCGTGGCACCGCGAAGACCTTTGACGGCGATCGTATCGGCATGGACGGAGATCAAAAGATCGGCCTCGTGCTGGCGCGCGATGCGCACGCGTTCGTCGAGCGCCAGGTACACGTCGTTGTCCCGTGTCATGTAGACATCGTATTTGCCGACCGCGGCCAGCTTGTCGCGCAGTTCCTTGGCAAAAGCGAGCGTGACGTCCTTCTCGACCGTGCCGGCGGAGCTTTCGGCGCCGCCATCGACACCGCCATGGCCGGGATCGATGACAACCGTGAAGCGGTGGCCGGGCGCCGAGACCGGTCCGGTGCCGACCCGTTCGCCCTTTTCGGTCGAAACCGTCGAACCGGTCGTCAGCGACTGGTTGGCGAGAGCTTCGTCGAACTCCCGCTCGGAGGCAGCCGACATATCGATGGCGATGCGGTAGCCGCTGCCGTCGTCATTCTTGAGCACGTCGAGCTTTTCGACGACGAAAGGGCCCTTGCCGGTGAGGATCAGGCGCGAGCCATGTCCCTGATCGCCGTAGCGAACGGCCCGTACAAGACCCCGCGGCTTCACATCCTTGGCATCGAGCGCGAATCGCGTGCGCGGCAGATCGACGACCAGGCGATTGGGACCGCGCAGCAGGAACCATTTGACGTCCGGCTCGTGGTCGAAATTCACGACGATGCGCATCTTCGTGGCGTCGCCGGCCATCTTGTAGCCGGTTGCGCCAAGCAGGGTGTCGGCGTGCGCGGCGGCGACGAAACAGGACAGGACCGCCAGCAGCAAGCCAGTCCAGGTAACGCGCAGGAGATGCCCGGTGGCCCCATCCCTCTTGTCTGCGGCGCCCGCCAATCCCATCTCTTATCCGTCGCTCCCGGTTTGACGCATTGCGCCCGGTCTTCTCGCAGAATGCCTGTCAGGCCGCCAACCCGATTAACGATTGGTATTCAGAGAAGGTTAACCAAGCCTTTCATGGAGCGGGACGAAGGCGCCTTCCCCAGGGGAAGCGCTTTTTGCCGGCATCCGAAATCGGGGTTGCCTTCCATCCCGCCAAATCATAAAAGCGACATTGGATCACTGCAATCCTGGAACCGCTCGCCTCAGCAGTTTCCTGCCAAAGGCTGGATGCAAAGGCGGCTCCTTTACCCTTCCAGGCTCAGGTGGTCGCGACGATTTTCGCAGGCGTGCCCTCGTGGCGGGGGAATCGCCTGCGTGAGGAAAACGGCCGGGTTTGTCCCGCGCCGGCTCTTTATGAGCAAACAAGCTGGTCCGGCTTAGTCCGGGCTTTGGTTCAAAAGGTTCTGCCGGGTGCCGATGGCTTCAAGCGCAATCATGGAAAGGTCCGCATCAAACCGCGCCGTAATGGCTGCGGGCGGCACCGCCATTGCGCTCAAGCGGCGGCCGGCGGACATTCAATTATCCGGCATGCACACAGATACAGGCGCACAGCGGCGGGCATTGCCACGCCAGCTGCGGCCGTCGGCTGCCGGCAGGAAACAAAATAATGCCCAACAAGATGCTGATAGACGCCTCCCACCCGGAGGAAACACGCGTTGTTGTCGTTCGCGGTAACCGCATCGAAGAATTCGACTTTGAATCCCAGGACAAAAAGCAGCTCAAAGGAAACATCTATCTCGCCCGCGTAACCCGCGTCGAACCGTCCCTCCAGGCGGCCTTTGTCGAATATGGCGGCAACCGTCACGGTTTTCTCGCCTTTAGCGAAATTCATCCCGATTATTACCAGATCCCGGTCGCCGACCGTCAGGCTCTGCTGCGCGCCGAGGCGCAGGAGGCCGAGGACGAAGACGACGAGGAAGCGGAGAACGGCGAAGAGCAGCAGGCGCGCGATCGCGGCGGCCGGCGCAACCGCCGGCGCGGCGGCAAGAACCGCGACCGCGGCGAGCACAAGCACGCTTCCTCGGAGAACGAGGAAAGCCCGGCCGAAGCAACAGCCGTTGACGAAACCGCCGCTGAGATTGCCGAGGGCGAGGAAGCCGGGGGCGAGACCGCCGCTACCCCGGCAGAAAATGCCGGAACAGCCTCCGAGGCCGTCGAGGCCGTATCGGAAGCGACTGAAGGCGCCGAGGCTGCCGGAGATGACGCCACGGACGACGACGATGGTAAGCCTTCCGAAGGCGGCCCTACTTCGATTGCGGCGAGCATCGATGCCGACGTGATTTCCGAGGCGATGCCGCAGGCGGATCAGCAAAGCGGCGAAGCCGCCGCCAGCGACGATGATCGCGGCATGCTGGAGGACGTCTCGGCCTCGCATTCGGACGAGCACGAGGTCGAATCGGTCGGCGCCGAGGACGCGCTCGAGGAAATCCGCAACCGCCGCAAGCCGGTGCGTCGTCAGTACAAGATCCAGGAAGTCATAAAGCGCCGGCAGATCCTTTTGGTGCAGGTGGTCAAGGAAGAGCGCGGCAACAAGGGCGCGGCGCTCACCACCTATCTGTCGCTTGCCGGCCGCTATTCGGTGCTGATGCCGAACACGGCGCGCGGCGGCGGCATCTCGCGCAAGATCACCAACGCCCAGGACCGCAAGCGGTTGAAGGAGGTCGTGGCCGATCTCGACGTGCCGCAGGGCATGGGCGTCATCCTGCGCACCGCCGGCGAAAGCCGCACCAAGGCCGAGATCAAGCGCGACTACGAATACCTGATGCGGCTATGGGAAAACGTCCGCAACCTGACGCTGCAGTCCTCGGCCCCGGCCCTGGTCTATGAGGAAGGCAGCCTGATCAAGCGTTCGGTGCGCGACCTCTACAACAAGGACATCGACGAGATCCTTGTCTCCGGCGAAGACGGCTACCGCGAGGCCAAGGATTTCATGCGCATGCTGATGCCGAGCCACGCCAAGGTGGTTCAGCCGTTCCGCGACACCACGCCGATCTTCGTGCGCAACGGCATCGAAGCGCAGCTCGACCGCATGCTGCAGCCGCAGGTGACGCTGAAGAGCGGCGGCTACATCATCATCAACCAGACCGAGGCGCTGGTTTCGATCGACGTCAACTCCGGCCGCTCCACCAAGGAGCATTCGATCGAGGAGACGGCGCTCCACACCAATCTGGAAGCGGCGGAGGAAGTCGCGCGGCAGTTGCGATTGCGCGACCTTGCCGGCCTGATCGTCATCGACTTCATCGACATGGAGGAGAACCGCAACAACCGCTCCGTCGAGAAACGGCTGAAGGATCACCTTAAGAACGACCGCGCCCGTATCCAGGTAGGCCGCATCTCGCACTTCGGCCTGATGGAAATGTCGCGCCAGCGCATCCGCGCCAGCGTGCTGGAATCGACCATGAAGCCTTGCCCGCATTGCGGCGGCACGGGCCATGTGCGCTCCGATTCCTCCGTGGCGCTGATGGTCGTGCGGGCGATCGAAGAATTCCTGCTCAAGGATTCGCGCAGCCACATCATCGTGCGCACGCCGTCGGCGACCGCGCTCTATGTGCTCAACCATAAGCGCGCCAACCTGGTGGAGCTCGAAGCCCGCTTCGGCCTGACGATCACGATCGAGGCTGACGAGACGCTCGGCACCCAGCATTACGCGATCTTCCGCGGCGCCATCGCCGAGAAGCCGGAAGGCTTTGTCGAGGTGCGCAGCCTGCCGGCCTATGTCGAGCCGGACGAGCCCGAGGACGAGATCGTCGTCGAGGAAGCGGAGGAGGAGGTCTCGGTCCAGGCCGAACAGCCGCGCCACGGGCAGCAGGACCAGCACCAGCAGCGGTCCGAGGATGGCGAAAGCCGTGACCGCAAGCGTCGCAAGCGCCGGCGGCGGCGTGGCGGCAGGGATCGCGACCGCGAGCACAATGGGGACGTCGCGGCGGCGCCGACGGAAGCCGGCGAAACCGATGACGACGAGACGACGGACGAGGCCGCCGAGGAGGCAACCGTGGGCGGTGAGGCTGTAGCGGCCGCTGCCGACGACGGTTCCGGAAAGAAGCGCCGGCGCGGGAAGCGCGGCGGCAAGCGCAACCGCCGTGAGGACGAAGCTTCGGAGGCCGTTGCCGGCGAAACTGTCGGCGATATCGAGGGTGAGTCGGTTGAAGGCCAAGACGCCGTAAGCGAGCCGGCGATGGCCGCTCCTGCGGAGCAACCTGCTGCTCCCGCCGCGGCTAACGACGATGCCGAGGCGGTCGAAAAGCCGAAGAAGCCCCGCCGTTCGAGGGCCAAGAAGGTGGCTGAGGAAGCCGTGGCCGAGACGGTATCGGAGCCTGTGGCCGAGGCCCAGGTCGCGCCCGTGGCTGCCGAGCCGGAGCCGGAGCCGACGGCTGCCGCTCTCGCGGACACCGAGGCGGAGCCTGCCGCCAATGCCCATCCAACGCGGCGCAAGCCACAGTCAGTCGATGCGCCGGTTGTTCCCGTCGTGTCTTCGAACGTGTCCGACGAGGCCAAGGCCGAAGAGAAGCCGAAGCGCGCCGGCTGGTGGCAGCGCAAGGGTTTTTTCTAAACCTTCCAGATCGTTAAGCTGATCTTTTGAAACAATCCCGCGCTATATCCGGCGCGGGATTTTTCATTTCGCCGCCTGCTTTTTCAGCGCCGTTCCGGGTGGAAACCGCCAACGCTTTGCTGCTTTACGGCGCGAAGATCGACCAGTTCATCATCCGGGCGAGCTTCTCCATGGCGATGGAGCCGAGCTTGGAGTTGCCGTTCTCGTTGAGGCCGGGCGACCACACCGCCAGCGAAGCAACCCCTGGCACGATGCCGAGAATGCCGCCGCCGACACCGCTTTTGCCGGGGATGCCGACGCGGAAGGCAAAATCGCCGGAACCGTCATAATGGCCGCAGGTCAGCATCAGCGCGCCGATGCGGCGTGCCCGTTCGGCCGAGACGACCGAATGCCCGGTCGCCGGGTTCCTGCCGCCATTGGCAAGAAACCGGCCGGCCATGGCGAGCTGACGGCAGCTCATGGCAACCGCGCAATGGTGGAAATAGACACCCAGCGCGAGCTCGGGAGCATGATGGAGATTGCCGAAGGATTTCATGTAGTTGGCCAGGGCAAAGTTGCGGTGGCCGGTGGCGCGCTCGGAGGCCGCCACCTCGCGATCGATGATGATCGTGTCGTCATCGGCGAGGAACTGAATGAAGCGCAGGATTTCGCCGATCGCCTCACGCGGCTGATGGCCGGCGAGCAGGACGTCGGAGACGACGATGGCGCCGGCATTGATGAACGGATTGCGCGGGATGCCGTTCTCATGCTCGAGCTGGACGATCGAGTTGAACGGGTTGCCGGATGGCTCGCGGCCGACGCGATGCCATAACGCATCGCCGACCTTGCCCAGCGCCAGCGTGAGCGTGAAGACTTTCGAGACGCTCTGGATCGAAAAGGGCTGATCGGCATCGCCGGCCAGTATGACGCGGCCGTCATTGGTCACGGCGGCAATGCCGAATTTCTTCGGATCGACCTTGCCCAACTGCGGGATGTAGGTCGCCACCTCGCCGCGATCGGTGCGCTCCGCCATTTCGGCGGCGACTTCGGCCAATGCCTGCTCGAGCTCCGGCATCTATTTCAGCCAGCGTTCGATGCGCGCCAGCGCCTCGACCATGTCGTCATGGCTGCCGGCATAGGAAAAGCGCATGGTGCGATGGCCCTGCAGCGGGTCGAAATCGCGGCCGGGCGTTGCCGCGACATGCGCCTCGGCCAGCATCTTGCGCGCAAAAGCCATGCTGTCATTGGTGTGGCGCGTGACATCGCAGAACGCATAGAAGGCGCCGTCCATCGGTGCGGCGAGCGCAAAGCCGAGTTCCGGCAGGCGCTTCATCAGAAGGTCGCGGTTCCAGGCGTAGCGCGCCTTCACCTTTTCCAGTTCCTGCGTTGCCTTGAACGCCTCGATCGCCGCGATCTGCGACAGTTCCGGCGGCGAGATATAGAGGCTCTGGGCGACACGCTCGACCGGCCGCACAAGCTCCTCCGGCAGCACCATCCAGCCGATCCGCCAGCCGGTCATGCAATAGTATTTCGAGAAGGAATTGATCGCGGTCACGCCGGCGCCATGAGCCAGCGCGGTGACATCCGGCGCCGCGTAGGCCAGCCTGTGATAGATTTCGTCGGAGATCACGGCGATGCCGAGCTCTTCGGCAGTGTTCACCAGCGCGGCAAGCTCATTGGCCGCAATCACCGCGCCGGTCGGATTGGCGGGACTGGCGAACAGCACGCCCTTCAGCGGCTTCCCGCGATGCGCGACCTTGAGGTGCTCGGCATGCAGGTAGGCATCCGAGCCGAGCTCGATTTCGACGATCTCGATGCCGAGCGCGGCCATGATGTTGCGGTAGGCGGGATAGCCGGGCGCGGCGATAGCGACACGGTCGCCCGGATCGAACATGGCCAGGAAAGCCAGGTTGAAGGCGGCCGACGAGCCGGTCGTGACGGCGATGCGCGATGGCGCGACGTCGATACCATAGTGCTCGCCGTAATGCGCGGCGATCGCGTTGCGCAGATCGGCCAGGCCCAAGGCGTCGGTGTAGCCGATGCGGCCATGCCGCAGGGCCGCGGCCGCCGCCTCGCGGACGCCGACCGGCGCGGGATCCGACGGCTGGCCGACCGCCATCGACACCACGGGCACGCCGGCGGCTTTCAGCCGGTTGGCTTCGGCCAGGATGTCCATGGCGTGGAACGGCTCGACTTCTCCGCGGCGCGAAAGCGAAACGACCATCTGACCTCTTCCAACTGCTCTATTTCGGCGAATTCTGGACGCAAGCCAGAGCAGACTTGCCCTAACTGCCCTAGTTACGGGACAGCGCCGCACAAATGCCCGATTGATATGGGGATCACAAGCGCGCAGGAAGTTGCCGGCGCCGACTTTTCATCTTTCGCCCGCTCGTCTACCAGTGGACCTATGTTGAGCCGACCCCGACCGTTAATTGGCAAAGCGACCTCACTCAGCCGAACCGCGCGCGGCTTCGCGACGCTTCTGCTGGCCGCCACCGTTGCTTTGTCGAGCTCGGTCAGCGCTTTCGCGCAAGGCGTGCCCGTGGTGCGCGACGCCGAGATCGAGGCGCTGGTGCGCGATTATGCCCGGCCGATCTTCGAGGCGGCGGGGCTTGCCAATGACGGCATCGACATCGTTCTGGTCAACGACCAGAGTTTCAACGCCTTCGTCACCGGGCGGCGGCTGTTCATCAACACCGGCGCGCTGGTGACCGCCGAAACGCCGAACGAGATCATCGGCGTCATCGCGCACGAGGCCGGCCATATCGCCGGCGGCCACCAGGAGAAATTGCGCGACCAGCTCGACCGCGCCAAGACCATGGCCATCATCGCCACGCTGCTCGGCGCCGGCGCCATGGTGGCCGGCGCCACCACCAACAGCCGCGGCCTTGCCGGCGCCGGCATGGGGGTGGCCGCCGGCGGCGGCGAGATGGCGCAGCGCTCGATCCTTGCCTATCAGCGCACCGAAGAGATCACCGCCGACCGTTCGGCGATCACCTATCTGAACGCCACCGGCCAGTCCGGCATGGGCATGCTGAAGACCTTCGCCCGCTTCCAGAGCGCGCTTTCGCTCGCCGGCACCCAGGTCGATCCCTACCGGATCAGCCATCCGATGCCGCAGGAGCGCATCGCCAACCTCGAAGTCCTCGTCAAGCAAAGCCCCTTCGTCAACGCTGTCGACCCGCCGGCACTGCAGCAGCGGCACGACATGATGCGCATCAAGATCGCCGCTTATATGCAGGGCCAGGCAGCCGTCGCGCGGCTGATGCGCAAGAACCCGACCAGCCTCGCCTCGCGCTATGGCGACGCGCAGCAGACCTATCTTTACGGCAATCCGGGCGCGGCGCTCACCAAGACGGCGGCGCTGATCAAGGAACAACCGAAGAATCCCTATTTCCAGGAATTGCGCGGCGATATCCTGATGAAGGCCAACAAGCCGAAGGACGCGGCGGACGCCTATGCCAAGGCGGCCAGCCTCGATCCCGCGCGATCCGGCCTGCTGCTGGTTTCGGTCGGCCAGTCGCTGATGGCGGTCGGCACGCCCGATTCGCTGAAAAAGGCTGTCACCCAGCTCAACAACGGCGTCGCGCGGGACAGGGAGAATTCCGAAGCCTATCGTTTTCTGGCGCAGGCATATGGCGAGCTCGGTGACATTCCGGCCGCCGATCTTGCCACCGCCGAGGGTCACTATTATGCGGGCGACTACAAAAACGCTAAGATCTTCGCCATGCGCGCTCAACAGAAATTGAAGCGCGGCGAACCCCGCTGGGTCCGCGCGCAGGATATTATAAACTACACGCCATCGAACAAACTCAAATGAACCTCCCGGGCCCTGGCGGCGACCAAGGCGGACCGGAACGGGCAAAAGGAACGACGATATGAACAAGGCAATCCTGCTTGGCAGCGCCGGCGGTCTGGCGGTGGCGCTCGGCATGCTGGCTTTCGGCTTCATGGCGGGAAACCCGCAGCCCGCGAGGGCCGACACCGTGCAAGTCGCCCAGATCACGTCTTCCACCGATACCAAGGCCTCCGCCGACACCAAGATCGATCGCAAGGAGGTCGAAGGCATCATCCGCGATTATCTCTTGAAGAACCCGGAAGTTCTGCTCGAGGTGCAGGACGCGCTCGAGGCCAAGCAGAAGGAAGAGCAGCGGCTCGCCGCGCTCGGCGTCATCAAGGACTCCAAGGACGAGATCTTCAACTCCACCTTCGACGGCGTCGTCGGCAACCCGAAGGGCAAGGTCACGATCGTCGAGTTCTACGATTACAATTGCGGCTTCTGCAAACGCGCCATCGAGGACATGCAGGCGCTGACCAAGTCCGATCCGGACCTGCGCTTCGTGCTCAAGGAGTTCCCGATCCTCAGCCCGGATTCGCAGAAGGCCAGTGTCGTCTCCATGGCGTTCCACCTGATGCATCCGGAGAAGTATCGCGAGTTCCACACCGCGCTGCTCGGCGGCCAGGGTCGCGCCACCGAAGCGACCGCGATCAAGGTTGCGCTTTCGCTCGGCGCCGACGAGGCAGCGCTGCGCGAGAAGATGAAGGACCCGCGCATCGCCGAAACGCTCTCGCGCACCTATGACCTGGCGACGAAACTGTCGATCACCGGCACGCCGTCCTATGTGGTCGGCAACGAGGTGATCTTCGGAGCGCTCGGCCAGCAGGTTCTGGCGGAAAAGATCGAAGCGGCAAAGAGCGCGCTCTAGGCGCCCGCGGTGTAAAAGCCGGCCGCTGTGGACAGCGAAAGAACGCACTTGCGCTCTTTTCGCGGGCGGCTATGCCCATTATAGAGGCCCAGTGCGCCGGCTTGGGGTCGGCGCAGAACAAGGTCGGCATATTGAAAACGATTTTCGTCCTCAACGGTCCCAATCTCAATGCGCTCGGCAAGCGCGAGCCGGGGATTTACGGCGGCAAGACGCTTGCGGCCATCGCCGAGGACTGCAAGGCGGCCGGCGCCGCGCTCGGGCTCGAGATCGATTTTCGCCAATCCAATCATGAGGGCGATCTGGTCGACTGGATCCAGGAGGCCAGCGAGAAGGCGGCAGGCATCGTCATCAATCCCGGCGCCTACAGCCACACATCGATCGCCATCCACGACGCCATCCGCGCCGCAGCACCGCTGCCCGTCGCGGAAGTCCATCTTTCCAACATCCACGCGCGGGAGCCCTTCCGCCACGTCTCCATGGTCGCGCCGGTCGCTGTCGGCATGATCTGCGGGTTCGGGCCGCTCGGCTACACGCTCGCGCTGCAGGCACTGGCGGCTCGCCTGTGACCGGCCCCCAAACAGAAGGCTCGAAAATGTCGATAAAAAAGAACGGTGTTGACCAGCAACTGATCCGCGATCTGGCGGGTATTCTGAACGACACCAATCTGACCGAGATCGAGGTCGAGCTCGGCGATCTCAAGGTGCGCGTCTCGCGCCAGGCGCAGGCCGTCCATGCCGTGGCCGCGCCGCTTGCCGCGGCTGCTCCTGTTGCCGCGGCAGCGGCTCAGCCGGCAACAGCGGCCGGGGTCACCGATGTGTCCAAGAACGCAGTGCCCTCGCCGATGGTCGGCACCGCCTATCTGGCACCCTCGCCCGACGCCAAAGCGTTCATCGAGGTCGGCCAGAAGGTCAAGGAAGGCCAGACGCTGCTCATCATCGAAGCGATGAAGACGATGAACCAGATCCCCTCGCCGCGCGCCGGCACGGTGACGGCGATCCTTATCGAGGATGCCCAGCCGGTCGAATACGGCATGCCGCTGGTGGTTCTTGAGTAGCGCCGGGAACAATCAGGAGATGTTCCAGAAAATTCTCATCGCCAATCGCGGCGAAATCGCGCTCCGGGTGCTGCGCGCCTGCAAGGAGCTCGGCATCCAGACGGTGGTCGTCCACTCGACTGCGGATTCCGACGCCATGCACGTGCGGCTTGCCGACGAGAGCGTCTGCATCGGCCCGCCGCCTTCCCGCGAAAGCTATCTCAACATTCACCAGATCGTCGCTGCCTGCGAGATCACCGGTGCCGATGCCGTGCATCCGGGCTACGGCTTTCTATCGGAGAATGCCAAGTTCGCCGACATCCTGGCGGCCCACAACATCACCTTCATCGGCCCGTCGGGCGACCATATCCGTATCATGGGCGACAAGATCGAGGCCAAGCGCACGGCGAAGCGTCTCGGCATCCCGGTCGTGCCTGGATCCGATGGCGCGATCAGCGAAGAGAAGGAAGCCAAGCGCGTCGCCGCCGAGATCGGCTATCCGGTGATCATCAAGGCCTCCGCCGGCGGCGGCGGCCGCGGCATGAAGGTGGCGCACACCGAGGCGGACCTCGAAGTCGCCTTGCAGACGGCCAAATCGGAAGCGGGGGCAGCCTTCGGCGACGACGCCGTCTACATCGAGAAATATCTGCAGAAGCCGCGCCATATCGAGGTGCAGGTGTTCGGCGACGGCGCCGGCCGAGGCGTGCATTTCGGCGAGCGCGACTGCTCGCTGCAGCGGCGCCATCAGAAGGTCTGGGAGGAAGCCAATTCCCCTGCGCTCAATGCCGAGGAGCGTTCGCGCATCGGCGGCATCTGCGCCAGGGCTATCGCCGATCTCGGCTATTCGGGCGCCGGCACGATCGAGTTCCTCTACGAGAATGGCGAGTTCTATTTCATCGAGATGAACACACGTCTTCAGGTCGAGCATCCGGTGACCGAAGCGATCACCGGCATCGACCTCGTGCATGAGCAGATCCGCGTCGCCTCGGGCGGCGGGCTGTCGGTCAGGCAGGAAGACATCAAGTTCAACGGCCATGCCATCGAGTGCCGCATCAACGCCGAGGATCCACGCACCTTCACGCCCTCGCCCGGCACGATCACGCATTTTCATACGCCCGGCGGCCTCGGCATCCGCGTCGATTCCGGCGTCTATTCGGGCTATAAAATCCCGCCCTATTACGACAGCCTGATCGGTAAGCTGATCGTGCATGGCCGCAACCGCGTCGAATGCATGATGCGGCTGCGCCGCGCGCTCGACGAATTCGTCGTCGACGGCATCAAGACGACGCTGCCGCTGTTCCGCGACCTGGTCGGCAATCCCGACATCGCCAATGGCGACTACGACATCCACTGGCTGGAAAAATATCTGGCCAAGGGTGAATAGCACGGGGATGCGATGACCCGCCCCTACGCGCCAGGCTATCGCATTCCGACCGACCTGCTGCTTCGGGCATACGCCTCGGGCGTCTTCCCGATGGCCGAGAGCGCCAACGACCCGGAAGTGTTCTGGGTGCGGCCGGAAACGCGCGGCATCATTCCGCTGGACGGATTCCACACACCGCGCAGCCTGAAGAAGACGATCCGCAAGCATCCGTTCGAGATCCGCTACGATTTCGATTTCGAGGCGACGATCGACGGCTGCGCCGAAAAGCGCGAGGAGCGCCGCTCGACCTGGATCAACGCGCCGATCCGCGAAGCCTATGTCGAGCTCTATCGCCTGGGCCACTGCCATTCGGTCGAAGCATGGCGCGAGGAACGGCTTGTCGGCGGCCTCTATGGCGTCTCGCTCGGACGCGTGTTCTTCGGCGAAAGCATGTTCGCCAGGGAGACCGACGCGTCGAAGACCTGTCTCTACCATCTCGTCGAGCGGCTGAAGGCGCGCGGTTTCGCGCTGCTCGACACGCAGTTCACGACCGAGCATCTGAAGCGCTTCGGCGCTGTCGACGTGCCGCGCGGCCAGTATGAGAAGCTGCTGGCCGAGGCGCTGAAGGGCGAGGCCGTCTTCTATCCTTGAGCCCGCGCTGCCGCCTCGATCGGCGTTTGCGAATGGAACATCATCTTCCAGCCGTCAGCGCGATGGACATAGCCGGTGCTGACGAGGGCAGCATAGGATTCGCCGTTCTCGCGCGTCGCGCGCGCCTCGTAAGTGAGCATGACGATGTCGCTGCCGGGCTCGACCATGCCCTTCAACCTGATGTCGAGGTCGCGCCATCTGTTGGGCTTGGCGGCGGTCTTTGCGAGCTCGGCGTTGGTCATCGCCTGCGCCATCTGCGGGAACGCCACCAGGCACTCCACATCGGCATTGGCTTCATAGTAGGCGGAATCGCCTGTCCAAAAGCCCTTCTCGATATCGAGAAGCTCCTGCTTGTTGGCCGTGATCGATCTGGTGGCCATCGCGAAATCCTCCTCGCCTCGTTGCCGATTTGCAACGGCTCAAGGGCGGGCAGGTTCCGAGATCAGTTCGTGTCGGTCGTGTCGTCCGGTGCCGGCGCCGCGTCAGTCGGTTCGGACGCGGCGTCCGCCGGCTGCGCCGGAGCCCTGGGCTTGGCGGCTTCGGTCTTCGGCTTGGCTGTGTCGGCCTTGGCCGCGGTCGGCGGCGGCACGTCCGACTTCTGCTTGCAGCCCTTGAGCCAGACGTCGTAGACGGCGTGCTCGACGGCGTTGAGGCCGGGGCTTTCGGCAAACATCCAGCCGGTGAAGATGCGGCGGATCTTGCGGTCGAGCGTGATCTCGTCGACCTCGACGAAGGAATCGGTCTTCGGCTGCTCCGTGTCCGGCCGCGAATAGCAGACGCGAGGCGTCACCTGCAAAGCGCCGAACTGAACGGTCTCGTCGATATAGACGTCGAAGGTGATGATGCGGCCGGTGATCTTGTCGATGCCGGCGAACGCGGCCACCGGATTGGTGATGCGGTCGGAGGCCGCAGGTGCCGCGGCCGGCGCCTGCGCGGCGGCGAACACCGCTGTCGAGGCAAGCAGAATGGACGTCGCCGCGATCAGCGCCTTTGAGATGTGGCCTGGAATCCTGGGTCGCAATTCCGGACGGAAAACCGCTGCGCACTTTTCCTGGAATTGCTTAGAAGAGCTCATGCAAAATACCGGTGGTTGCGCCCGGGTGATTCTCTCAACGCCCAAGGCTAGTCATGGCTGCGCTATCAGCAAGCAGCTAAATGCCAATTGTGGCGATAACGGACCGAAGCGGCGTCTTGGATACAATCCGAGGGATTACGACCCCGGCGTCCAGGCGTCGTAGTCGCCGGTCACCTGCGGACGATGCTGGTTGGTCAGGATGGAACCCTGCGGACGATAGGCGCCGGGCGTTCCGGTCAGGTTCGGCCGATGCTCCTTCTGCCACTCGCGCGCCTTGTAGTTCTCGCTGGAGGGAGCGGTGTCGACCCGGTGGTGGATCCAGCCATGCCAGCCCGGCGGGATCTTCGAGGCTTCCGAATAGTCGCGATAGATGACCCATCGGCGCGTGCGGCCTTCCGAATCGATGCCGCCCTCGTAATAGACGTTGCCGGCTTCGTCCTCGCCGACCCTCTTGCCGAAGCGCCAAGTGTGGAAGCGGGTGCCGAGCGTCTGGCTGTTCCACCAGGTGAAAAACTGCAGCAGGAAAGTTTTCATCCAAATCCTCGCGGCGGCAGCGGCTGCGCCTTTCCCCTGCTTATGGCGTCACGTCACCGCGAAGGCAAGGGTTTTGCCATGCCCCGAACGCAAATGCTCCATGCGTTCATATCTTGAGGCATGTCGTCGTCCCAGAACCGCTCCACACTTCTGGGCGACATGCATTAAATCGATGCATTTGCCCTGCCTGCGGCAGTGCGGCTTGCCAAGCGCCGCCTGTCTTTCTAAAGCTCGGCCCGCCCGTTTCGGGGCACGCCTTGAGGAGGTGACGATTGAGCCGGGATCCGTCCGTCGACAGCCGGATCAGCGCCGAAGACATTCGCCGCCGTAAGGGCGGCGTGCCGATCGTCTGCCTCACCGCCTACACCTATCCTGTCGCCCGCCTGCTCGATCCGCATGTCGACCTGCTGCTGGTCGGCGACAGCGTCGCCATGGTCCTGCACGGCCACGCCACCACGCTCGGCGCCTCGTTGGAGATGATGATCGCGCACGGCCAGGCTGTGATGCGCGGCTCGGCCAAGGCCTGCGTGGTGGTCGACATGCCGGCGGGCAGCTACGAGGCCTCGCCGGTGCAGGCCGTGGCGTCGGCAATGCGGATCGTCGGGGAAACAGGCTGCCAGGCCGTGAAGCTCGAAGGCGGCGTCGACATGGCAGCCCAGATCGCGGCGATCGTCGCCGAAGGAATACCGGTCATGGGTCATATCGGCCTGCAACCGCAATCGGTGGAGAAGGACGGCGGCTACAAGATCAAGGGCCGGACAGACGACAATATCGCAGCGCTCTTGCGCGATGCAGAGGCGGTGGAAAAGGCCGGCGCCTTCTCGGTGGTCATCGAGGGCACGATGGAGGCCGTGGCGGCGAAGCTTACCCGTCACATTCCCATACCGACCATCGGCATCGGCGCCAGTGCCGACTGCGACGGCCAGATCCTGGTGACCGACGACATGGTCGGCATGACCATCGATCGCGTACCGAAATTCGTCAAGGAATACGCCGACTTGCGCGGGGTGATCGCGAATGCGGCGGCCCGCTATGCCGCCGAGGTGCGCAGCCGTGCCTTTCCCGGCCCCGACCACGTCTTCACGACGACTTCCGGCAAGGACGAGCCATGAACGCGCCAATCGTCGTCGACAGCGTCACCGCGCTTCGGACGCAGGTCCGGGACTGGCGACAGGCGGGCCTGAAGGTCGCCATGGTGCCGACCATGGGCGCTCTGCATGACGGCCATATCTCATTGGTCAGGATCGCGCTCGAACGGGCCGATCGCTGCGTCGTCTCGATCTTTGTCAACCCGGCCCAGTTCGCGCCGACGGAGGATCTCGACAAATATCCACGCCAGCTGGCGCGCGATCTCGACCGGCTGCGGGATGCGGGTGCGCATCTCGCCTTCACGCCGGGCGTAAACGAAATATACCCCGCCGGCTTCGCCACGAAGATCTCGGTGGGCGGCCCCTCTCACGGCCTGGAAACCGACTTCAGGCCGAGTTTCTTCGACGGCGTCGCGACCGTGGTAGCAAAACTCTTCCTGCAGGCGGCGCCCGATTGCGCCGTGTTCGGCGAGAAGGACTACCAGCAGCTTTGCGTCGTCAGGCAGCTCTGCCGCGACCTCGACCTGCCGGTCGAGATCGTCGGCGCGCCGACGGTGCGCGACGCCCATGGCCTCGCCATGTCGTCGCGCAATGCCTATCTGGGCGAAGCCGAGCTCGACATCGCGCGCAAGCTCAACGTGATCCTGCGCCGCACGGCGGCGGCGCTTGCGGCCGGCACGGACGAAGCCAGCGCCACCGACGCCGCCGCGAAGGCCCTCGTCTCCGCGGGCTTCCGGAAGGTCGACTATGTCGCCGCCCGCGCGAGTATCACGCTCGAACCCTGGCAGCGGAATCGCGACGGCCGCCTGCTGGCGGCGGCCTGGCTCGGCACGACACGCCTGATCGACAATGTGGAAATTCCCTCCGCCTGATCGGACTTTTGTTCGATCAGGCTCGCCGCCTACTCTTCCGACGGCATATGCAGATACATCGACTGGATGCCGACGCGGCCTGGCCCGGTGAAGCGATTGACGACGAAATTCATGGCGGCGCCGAAGAAGCCGCTGGAAAGCCGGTCGATCCTTGTATCCATCTTTACTGATGCGTCCTTGAACAGCCAGCCGCCCGGCTCGATGTCGATGGTCTCGCCGGGCGCCAGCACCTTCTCGAAGACATTGCCGTAACCGTGCAGCCAGACGATGCCGTCGCCTGTCTCGCCGCGGAAGCGGTCGATGAAGAAGCCGCTCTGGCCAAACAGCATCGTTCCCAGCCCACGCACGCGCTCAAACGTGTAGTCGACGCTGGCGGTCGCGGCGAGGAACTGGTGCTCGCGCACCTGGATCTCCTCGCCGCGCCGAAGATGGATCGGCACGATATGGCCAGGGCCGTCGCGGCTGAAGGCGATGATGCCCGGCCCCGACGCCTCGGTGACGAATATCTGCATGCCGGCGATCATGCGCTTCAGCGCGCCCTTCAGCGATTTCAGGCCGATGGTGATGGCGGTGTTCTTCCAGAGCAGGATATGGTGCTCGAAATAGACCGGCATGTTGGTCACATCGACCGACAGCACCGGCACAAGTTCGCCGGCGACGTGATAGGTCACGCCGCCAAAAGTCTCGTCCGACACCTCGGTCGGCATCAATTCAGGCAAGCTCGGCATGGTTTCCCCCGATTGCGGACGGCGCCCCTGCCTTATAGAGGGTGCGACGCCGCGACGAGCAGCCTTGATCGCGCGGACCGGCGCGATCAAATCAAAACCGCGCGATGAATGGGCGCGCTCGCCGGCGCTGTAGCGGAAACGCTTCTCCATGATCATCGCGGGCAATCCCGAGTTGCAGCCGCAATCGGCGGTTCTACCTGCCGGGCGGAACCCGTTCGCCTCGTAGAAGGCGATCGCCGCGGCATTTGCTTCTTCGACCTCGAGGCGCAGCGTATGCATCTCCGGAAAACTGGCTTCGACTTCATCGAGCAGCGACCGGCCAATCCCCTGCCGCTGGCAGGCCGGGTGGACGTAGAGCTGGTTCAAAAGGACGATCTTCGGGTCGGCGGTGGCGGCAGCGAACGCCATGCCGCCGAGCCGCTTGCCGTCGTCAGCCACCAGGAACTCGGAGTTCGGCCGCGCCAGCCGCGCCTTGAGCGAGGCGATCGAATGCCAGTCATCCGTGATTTCAGTTACCCGCTTGGCGCCATAGAGGGCGTCGTAAGTGGCATGCCAAGTCTCGACTAGCAACGCACGGACGGCTGCGAGATCGCGTTCGCTCGCCGTCCGCACGAACATCGCTAGCCCTCGATGCCGAGCTTGGCCTTGACGAGGTCGTTGACCGCCTGCGGGTTGGCTTTGCCGCCGGTCGCCTTCATCACCTGGCCGACGAACCAGCCGGCCATGGTCGGCTTGGCGCGCGCCTGCTCGGCCTTGTCGGGGTTGGCGGCGATGACCTCGTCGACGGCCTTCTCGATGGCGCCGGTGTCGGTGACCTGCTTCATGCCGCGGCTCTCGACGAGCTGGCGCGGATCGCCGCCTTCGTTCCAGACGATCTCGAACAGGTCCTTGGCGATCTTGCCGGAGATGGTGCCTTCCTTGATCAGGTCGATGACGGCGCCGAGCTGCTCTGGCGAAAGCGGAGCATTTTCAATGTCTTTGCCGGCTTTATTGAGAGCGCCGAGCAGGTCGTTGATGACCCAGTTGGCGGCGAGCTTGCCGTCGCGGCCCGACGCCACCTTCTCGAAATAGTCGGCAATCGGCTTTTCCGACACCAGCACGGAGGCGTCGTAGGTCGACAGGCCCAGCGACGAAATCAGCCGCGCCTTCTTGTCGTCGGGCAGTTCCGGCAGGTGTTGCGCCAACGCGTCGACATAGGCCTGGTCGAATTCCAGCGGCAGAAGATCGGGATCCGGGAAATAGCGATAGTCATGCGCCTCCTCCTTGGAGCGCAACGAGCGCGTCTCGCCCTTGACCGGGTCGAACAGGCGGGTCTCCTGGTCGATCTTGCCGCCATCCTCGAGAATGGTGATCTGCCGGCGCGCCTCGGATTCGATCGCCTGGCCGATGAAGCGGATCGAGTTGACGTTCTTGATTTCGCAGCGCGTGCCGAATGCGCCGCCCGGGCGGCGCACCGAGACGTTGACGTCGGAGCGCAGCGAGCCTTCGTCCATGTTGCCGTCGCATGTGCCGAGATAGCGCATGATGGTGCGCAGCTTCGTCACATAGGCCTTGGCCTCGTCGGCCGAGCGGATGTCGGGCTTGGAGACGATCTCCATCAGCGCCACGCCGGAGCGGTTGAGGTCGACATAGGACATGGTCGCATGCTGGTCATGCATCGACTTGCCGGCATCCTGTTCCAGATGCAGGCGCTCGATGCCCACCTCGATATCCTCGAACTCGCCCTGGCGGTCGGGCCCGACGGAGACGATCACCTTGCCCTCGCCGACGATCGGCTGCTTGAACTGCGAGATCTGGTAGCCCTGCGGCAGGTCCGGGTAGAAATAGTTCTTCCGGTCGAAGACCGATTTATGATTGATCGCGGCCTTCAGGCCGAGCCCTGTGCGGATCGCTTGCTTGACGCATTCTTCGTTGATGACCGGCAGCATGCCCGGCATCGCCGCGTCGACAAGGCTGACATTGGCATTGGGCGCCCCGCCGAACGACGTCGAGGCGCCGGAAAAGAGTTTTGCCTCAGAGATCACTTGCGCATGTACTTCGAGCCCGATGATGATCTCCCAGTCGCCGGTGGCGCCGGGGATCAAGCGTTTTGCGTCGGGGGTGCGGGTGTCGATGATGCTCATGGATGGCCTGCGTACTTAGAATTCGCGATATGCAGAACGCATATTTCGGTGCGCAACTTCGCTAGTGCAAACCGCCCGGCGAGACAAGCGCAAAGCCGCGTACTGGCCTTTTCCGCCACTTTCGCCTAAAAGCATCCACTCCCAATGGAGAGTGGATGTCCACTTACGCTCAGTCCCGGTGAAGCCCTGACCTCCTAAGCGAGGCAGGGCAGAAAAACCTGAAAACCCGCTCGCGGCGGCGGCTTTTGTTGTTTTTCCCGGGACTTCTCCAATGGACATTTCGCAGCGCATGACCCCGAAAATCGATTCCGATTTTCGGGGTCATGCGCCAAAACTAGAGTGTCACAGCGTCCTTTTGCGCGTCCAAGAGGACGCGCGGCGCTGTGGGGAACAGCGCATCCTGCACCTGCTCGCGCAGGGCGGGCGCATCGAAATCGAAAAGAACGAAAGCAGGAAGATCGCCTCGGTCCTGTGCCTGACCCGCGATGGCTGGCGCTATCCGGGCTTCGACTTGGAGCTCTTCCGAAAGTTGAGGCGCAAGAAGGCAGTTTCTTCGACGAACGGCGGTCCTTGGCGGATCACCCGACGCGGGCTCGCGCTCGTGCGCGCCGAGCTCGACAATCGCTAATGCCCAATGCCGCCGGACGAAACGCCGGCGGCACCTTTCCGTTTGCTTCAGGCCGTGGCGATGTAGGCCCTGATCTCTTCGGCTTCGCGCTCGACATCCTCGATGCGGCGCTTGACCACGTCGCCGATGGAGACGATGCCATCGAGCTGGCCGCCCTTTTCCACCGGCAGATGGCGGAAGCGGCCCCGCGTCATGATCTCCATGACCTCGTTGACCGTGTGGTTTTCGTTGCAGATCTTGACCTTCGGCGTCATCGCCGAGCGCACGGCGATGTCGAGCGCGGCGGCGCCCTCCTTGGCCACCACCCTGACGATATCGCGTTCCGAGAGAATGCCGACGATCTTGCGATCGCCGTTGGTGATGACGAGCGCGCCGATCCTGTACTCGGCCAGCATGCGAATGGCCTCGCTGAGTTTTTCATTGGGCCCGAGCGTGAACACGTCATGGCCCTTGCTTTCAAGAATTGCCTTAACCGTCATGGCGTCCTCCACTGCCTTTGACGCCCCGGCGCCCTTAGGAAGACACTGGGTGCTTGGGCAACATCGTGCGCCGTGATTGGCTGCATTTCAAGTGCGCCTTAGGACTAGATCAGGATGGCGTCTCGCTGAATCGCCATCCTGATCTATGTCTTTGTTGGAGCATGATCTTCTCCGAAAACCGGTTCCCACTTTTCGGGATCCTGCTCTAGGCGGCAGCCGGCGGACGGTCGAAGAAGCGCAGTCCGAAAAAGCCGGCGACGAAGCCGCCGATATGGGCTTCCCAAGCGATCTGGCCGTCGATGCCCGGCGCGAAGCCGAGCAGGCCCGTGGCCAGATTGATCACCATCCAAACGCCAAGAAAGGTCATGACGCCGCGCGAACGCAACACCGATGCGACCGACAGCGGCTCGCCGGCGAAGGCTCCCCGGCCCGACGAACGGTCGATGCGGAAGCCGTAGCGCGCGGCCGCGCCCATCATGCCGGAGATCGCGCCCGATGCACCGACGAGCGGCATCTCGCCATAGGGATGCAGTGCCCAGAACAGAGCGACTGAGGCCAGTCCGGTCACAGCGTAGAACATTGCGAAACGTAGCGCGCCAAGACGATTGGCGAGCGGCGAACCGAAGGCTGCAAGCCAGATCATGTTGATGGCGATATGGGCGACGCCCCCATGCATGAAGGCATAGGTGAACGGACGCGTGAACAAGAACCAGTCGAAGCCGTATTGGCCCGTGTACAGCACCGGAATGAAGGCACCGTCATAGAGCAGCGTCATTTGCTGCGCTTCGTTCAGCACATATTGCTGCAGCAGATAGAGGACCGCGCAAATGCCGATCACGGCGAGCACCACCGGCGGGAGGTTGAACACGGGTTCGCGGCGTCGCGGCTCGGAAGCCTCGTCCGGCTGCGGTTCGTTTTCAGTGGGGCTTACGGGCTCGCTCATGCACCCTTGCAGGTCCGGGACTCGGCGTTTTCGACGAGCATGTAGATCACGCGCTTTGGAATCACAAACGGCTAATCGCCACAGCGCCCGCGCGGAAAAAGGCGAATCAGAGCAAGGGCGAATCAAAAAGAAGGCCGTCCAGGATTTCCCCTGAACGGCCGGTCGAGTCCCCTGTTCCCCGTAAACTCGTGACTGAAGTGCTGCCGATCGCTGCTGAAACGACCGTTTTGGAGTGGTTTTGATGTGCCACAGGCTTCTGCGGCACGCAATGTAAACCACTTGTTAACCTTAACGACCCCGAGGCGTGAACAAACGTTAACGATACTGGCACGCATCCTGCTCCGCACCGCATGAAGGTCATCGGAGGGCGCCCTGTCTGTTCGCCGATGGGACATCAAAAGACAGGTTGTGCGGAGCAGGATGGACATGAACGAAAAAGGATCGATCGCGCTGTTCCAATATTGGAACCAGCTGCGTGATGGCCGCCTCGCCCCGAAGCGATCGGAAGTGGAGCCGGCGGACATCAAGTCGCTTTTGGCCGACACCTTCATCCTCGAGCGCGACACGCGCGGCGAGGCGGTGTTCCGGCTCGCGGGCACACGGCTCTGCGCCTATTATGGCCGGGAGCTCAAGGGCTTCTCCTTCCCTTCTCTCTGGCGCGAGAAGGATCAACGGTTGGTGTCGCGGCTCATGCAGGGCGTTTTCGATCAGAAATCGGTCCTGCTCATGACCTATGAGGGATTCAGCCGCAACGGCCGTTCCAACAAATTCGAGCTCCTGGCGCTGCCGTTGGACGGCGGCGCCGAGAACCCGCGCTGCCTCGGCATCATCAGCACCGCCGACAAGCCGTTCTGGCTTGGTGCCGACCCGCTCGCCGACGCGCTCATCGACACGATCCGGGTGATAGACCCCGAGAAGGAGCCGATGTTCCTGAAGAACCGTCCGGCGATCGACGTCCCCTCGCTTGTTCCGACCGAATTCGATGCTCCGGAGACCATTTCGGCGCTCGGCCGCGTGCGTCGCATCCGCCATCTCGTCGTCCTCGACGGCGGGCGTCACGAATGAGCCTGGCAGTATGGTCTGCCGTCGCTCTCGCTGAATTTTTCCGCGTTGCGCGTGCTCCTGGCCCAGGCTTTTGCGGCCGATTTTTCCCGTTTGTTAACCTGCTTTGCTGTAGTTTTTCGGGTGAAGTTCCCCGCATCATCGCGTGGAATGGCAACGGGGTGTAGGCAGTCATGAGGTCAGCGGCGGTAGAATATGCACCGTCACGAGCTGAACGGCGCAACTTTCAGCGTGTCCGCGTCAAGATCTATGGACGTTTCATGCTGGAAGACCGCACCGAGCATCCTTGCCAGGTGGTCGATATGTCGCCCGGCAACGTTGCCTTGCGCACGGACCGGATCGGCATGCCGGGCGAGAAGGTCATAGCCTATATCGACCATATCGGTCGTGTCGAAGGCGTCGTGACGCGTACGTCGCAGGACGGGTTCGCCATGACCGTCATCGCCTCGGAGCGCAAGAAGGACAAGCTTGCCGCGCAGCTCACCTGGCTTGCCAACAAGCATGAGCTCGACCTGCCCGAGGACCGCCGCCACGAGCGCGTGGCGCCGCGCAATCCGATGAGCGTCCTGCAGCTCACCGACGGGCGCCAGTATCAGTGCCGCATCATCGACCTGTCGCTCTCCGGTGCCGCCGTCGAGATCGACGTCAAGCCGGCAATCGGCGTCCAGGTCACGTTAGGCACGATGCGCGGCCAGATCGTGCGCCATTTCGAGGACGGCGTCGCCATCGAATTCGCCGTCATCCAGCGGCCGGAAACCCTGGATCAGGAATTCAACGCGCCGCGGTCCTGACGCAAACCCACACCGCAAGCGCGACGCGAACCGGCCGGCAGCGGCCGGTTTTTTGTTGCCTGGCTTTGGCGGGTCGGACGCGGATCGCCAGCTCTATCAAGACCTCGCGCGAGCCGGCGAAATCTGAATAATCCGAAATCGCGGTAATTCAAATTTTATGTTTATTCTACTGTCGTTTTACTCAATGTCTACTTCGGGTTTTTGCGTCAAATAAATCCCAACGTGGCACAGTCTCCTCAAACGGGGAGACTACAACAATGAAAATGACGAGGGGCAAGCTGTTGCTCTTGGCAATGGCGATGCAGCTTTCCGCCTGGGGCACGGCAAGCGCAGGACCGGCTTTCATGCATACGGGTGGCCGCACCACCCAGCCGGTCGGTCACTACGATTTCTGCCAGCGCATTCCGGTCGAATGCAATGAACGGACGCCGAAGGGTTCGCCGGTCGAGCTGACACGCAAGCTGTGGGCGACGATGGTCAACGTCAACAATACGGTCAACACCCGCGTCAAGCCGCGCACCGACATGGAGATCTACGGTGTCGAGGAATACTGGGCCTACCCCGACAAAGGCTATGGCGACTGCGAGGACTACGCGCTGGAGAAGCGCCGTGAGCTGATGGCCGTGGGCGTGCCAGCCGGCAATCTGCTGATGACGGTGGTGCGCCAGCCGAATGGCGACGGCCACGCGGTGCTGACGGTGCGCACCAGCCTCGGCGAATTCATCCTCGATAATCTCGAGCCGAAAGTGCTCGCCTGGAATGACACGGTGTACACCTACCTCAAGCGTCAATCGACGGAGAATTCGGGCGTTTGGGTGACGATCAACGACGGCCGCGACGACGCGGTCGCCAGCGTCCGCTAACGCGGCAAAGCGATCGGGTACGTCGCCGTGACGCGGCGGCGCGCCCAGGAAGAAAGCCCGGTCGAGTCCCCACCCTCCCCGTCCC
>NZ_VFTZ01000031.1 GCF_006440775.1 Mesorhizobium sp. B2-7-2
CTACTCCCCTACTCCCCTACTCCCCTCATTTTCGGGGTTACATCCGCCAAAACTCTTCCCTATAAGGCCCTCCTAGCCTGATACCAGAATCGCAAACACAACCGGCCGGGTCCTTCCCGCCCGGTTTTTCGTGCAAGCTGCTCGCCGAACGGAACCCGCAGACATGCCAAGACGCACCGACATCAAGTCGATCCTGATCATCGGGGCCGGCCCCATCGTCATCGGCCAGGCTTGCGAGTTCGACTATTCCGGCACCCAGGCTTGCAAGGCGCTGAAGGAAGAGGGCTTCCGCGTCATCCTGGTCAACTCCAATCCGGCCACCATCATGACCGACCCGGAGCTGGCCGACGCCACCTATATCGAGCCGATCACGCCCGAAGTGGTGGCCAAGATCATCGCTAAGGAGCGCCCAGACGCGCTGCTGCCGACCATGGGCGGCCAGACGGCGCTCAACACGGCGCTGTCGCTGCGCCGCATGGGCGTGCTCGAGCGCTATCAGGTGGAGATGATCGGCGCCGATGCTCATGCCATCGACAAGGCCGAGGACCGTGCGCTGTTCCGCGAGGCGATGAGCAAGATCGGCCTCGAAACGCCGAAGTCGATGCTGGCCAACGCCACCGATGTCAAGAACGCCGACCGCAAGACGCATGAGGCCGAGCGCGCCGCGCTGAAGGCCGAACATCCGGAAAATCTCGACGCCGCCCTCGATGCGCTGGAAACCCGCTGGAATCTCGGCGAAGGCGACCGCAAGCAGCGCTATATCAGCCACGCCATGGCGGTCGCCGCCCAGGCGCTCGACCATGTCGGCCTGCCGGCCATCATCCGCCCCTCCTTCACCATGGGCGGCACCGGCGGCGGCATCGCCTACAACCGCGCCGAATTCTACGACATCGTCCAGTCCGGCCTCGATGCCTCGCCCACCACCGAGGTGCTGATCGAGGAGAGCGTGCTCGGCTGGAAGGAGTATGAAATGGAGGTCGTCCGCGACAAGGCGGACAATTGCATCATCATCTGCTCGATCGAGAATCTCGATCCGATGGGCGTGCACACCGGCGATTCCATCACCGTCGCGCCGGCGCTGACCTTGACCGACAAGGAATACCAGATGATGCGCAACGCCTCGATCGCGGTGCTGCGCGAGATCGGCGTCGAGACCGGCGGCTCCAACGTGCAGTTCGCCGTCAACCCGGCCGACGGCCGGCTGGTGGTCATCGAGATGAACCCGCGCGTCTCGCGCTCGTCGGCGCTTGCCTCGAAGGCCACCGGGTTCCCGATCGCCAAGGTCGCGGCCAAGCTCGCCGTCGGCTACACGCTGGACGAGCTCGAGAACGACATCACCGGCGGCGCGACCCCGGCCTCGTTCGAGCCGACCATCGACTACGTGGTGACGAAGATCCCGCGCTTTGCGTTTGAAAAATTCCCGGGCGCCGAGCCGGTGCTGACCACCGCCATGAAGTCGGTGGGCGAAGTGATGGCCATCGGCCGAACCTTCCAGGAATCGCTGCAGAAGGCTTTGCGCGGACTGGAAACGGGTCTCACCGGATTGGACGAGATCGAGATTCCGGGCCTCGGCCACGGGAGCACCGCCGCAAGCCATGTCGACGACCGCAACGCCATCCGCGCCGCGCTCGGCACGCCGACGCCGGACCGGCTGCGCATGGTGGCGCAGGCGATCCGCATGGGCACCTCGCTCGAGGACGTGCATGCCATGTGCAAGATCGACCCGTGGTTCCTCGAGCAGATCGCCGCCATCATCGCCATGGAGGAACGCATCCGCGAGCACGGCCTGCCGCAGGATGCCGTCAATCTGCGCATGCTGAAGGCGATGGGCTTTTCCGACGCCCGCCTCGCCTCGCTGACGAAGACCGACGCGGAAGTGATTCAGAAGGCAAGGCAAAAGCTCGACGTTCATCCGGTCTACAAGCGCATCGACACCTGCGCGGCCGAGTTCGCCTCGCCGACCGCCTATATGTACTCGACCTATGAAGTGCCCTTCGTCGGCGAGCCCGCTAACGAGGCACGCGTGTCGTCGCGCAAGAAGGTCGTGATCCTCGGCGGCGGCCCGAACCGTATCGGCCAGGGCATCGAGTTCGACTATTGCTGCTGCCATGCCGCCTTCGCGCTGCGCGACGCCGGCTATGAAGCGATCATGATCAACTGCAATCCGGAGACGGTCTCGACCGACTACGACACCTCCGACCGGCTTTATTTCGATCCGCTCACGGCGGAGGACGTGCTGGAGATCCTGCGCGCCGAGCAGGCCTCGGGCGAGCTGGTCGGCGTCATCGTCCAGTTCGGCGGCCAGACGCCGCTGAAGCTGGCCGATGCGCTGGAGAAGGCCGGCATCCCGATCCTCGGCACCTCGCCCGACATGATCGACCTGGCGGAGGACCGCGACCGCTTCCAGAAGCTCTTGCACAAGCTGAACCTCAGCCAGCCGAAGAACGGCATCGCCTATTCGGTCGAGCAGGCGCGCCTTGTCGCCGGCGAGCTCGGCTTCCCGCTGGTGGTGCGCCCGTCCTATGTGCTCGGCGGCCGCGCCATGCAGATCATCCATGACGAGGGCATGCTGCAGACCTATCTGCTCGACACCGTGCCCGGCCTGGTGCCGGAGGACATCAAGCAGAAATACCCCAACGACAAGACCGGCCAGATCAACACGCTGCTGGGCAAGAACCCGCTGCTGTTCGACACCTATCTCTCCGGCGCCATCGAAGTCGATGTCGACTGCCTGTGCGACGGCAAGGATACTTTCGTCTCCGGCATTCTGGAGCATATCGAGGAAGCCGGCATCCATTCGGGCGATAGCGCCTGCTCGCTGCCGGTGCACTCGCTGCCCTCCGACCTCGTCGACGAGCTGGAGCGCCAGACGGCCGCCTTGGCGCGCGCGCTCAATGTCGGTGGCCTGATGAACGTGCAGTATGCGATCAAGGACGGCACGGTCTATGTGCTGGAGGTGAACCCCCGCGCCTCGCGCACCGTGCCCTTCGTCGCCAAGACCATTGGACGTCCGATCGCCAAGATCGCGGCTCGCATCATGGCTGGCGAGACGCTGGAAAACGCCTTCGCCCATTACGGCGCCATGCCCGATCCTAGGCGGCCCGGCCACATCGCGGTCAAGGAAGCCGTCTTCCCCTTCGCCCGTTTCCCCGGCGTCGACATCCTGCTCGGCCCGGAAATGCGCTCGACCGGCGAGGTCATGGGCCTCGACCGCGACTTTGCGCTGGCCTTCGCCAAGAGCCAGCTCGGAGCCGGTGTCGATCTGCCACGCTCCGGCACGCTCTTCGTCTCCGTGCGCGACGAGGACAAGAAGGGCATCCTGCCGGCCGTAAAACGTCTCGCCGGCCAGGGTTTCAAGGTGCTCGCCACCTCCGGCACCGCCCGCTTCCTCGCCGAGAACGGCGTGGTCGCCGAAAAGATCAACAAGGTGCTGGAAGGCCGCCCCCACATCGAAGACGCCATCCGCAACCGCCAGGTCCAGATCGTCTTCAACACGACGGACGGCCAGAAGGCGGTGTCGGACTCGAAATCGCTGCGCCGCGCGACGCTAATGCAGAAGGTGCCGTATTACACGACGCTGTCGGGTGCGGCGGCGGTGGCGGAGGCGATTGCGGCGCTGCGGGCGGGAAATCTGGAGGTTCGGCCGCTGCAGGAGTATTTTGGGTGATATCTTAGCCGATCTCTTCAGACTACTCTAAAACATGATCGCCCTGTGAATAGGATGGCTGCCATCGTAATGACGAACAAAAGCGCTTCTCAGGGACATTGAAAAATGGTGCCCATCGTTCTTAAGAGAACGAAAAAGCTCGCTTTTCCGGAGCTTCTCCCTGTTTTTGTCTTCCAATTTTTTCCGAATATCCGCCTTAGCCATCCTTTCCAAAAACTTATCGTAATACATTAGGGGTTCGAATGCATCTTCTCCCAATACATCCAATACCCTTTCAATAGGCGTCATCCGCACTAAACGTTCACAGATTGCCCTCTTCTCCCCAGCACTTCTTTGAGCAGTTTCAGCGCAAATAAGAAGCCCCGAAAAATATATCAATTTTCTCGAAAATACCAACTTTATATTTCTTATCCCCCACGGCTTTCCATCTTCCTCGGTTTTAAACTCAAAATCAACGCAGACAGTTCTGTAGTACCTTATTATATCGTTTAACAGAAAAAGAGCCAGTTGGTGATCAGTTATTTTTTCGGATATATACCTAATAAGCATAGACTTTATCAAATTGTGATAGGCTCCCACATCACCTACGCCAATTGATTCAAGTATCAATAACATCCGCCTAGTGATACTTTCGTTGCTGTCGCCTGTTCCACCAATATTTAATAATATCTCATCGTGTTGAACAACGCTATCTTCGCCAAATATCCCTGAAGAGCCCGGCAGCTTTAATTCGACCGCAATATGCGCATCTTTCCAGAGTCTCTGCATCGACTCATTCGAAGCGTTATCCCTAACTACAAAGGCGTCAAAGTCCGACCCGTTAACCATTTCCTTTCGAGCCAGCGAGCCATTTACTACCAGGAAGGTCCCCGAGTTTGCATAGGTCTCACTCAACCTAGCTAGTTTTTCCAGAGTCGTTTCCGATTCCAAATGGGCTTTCTTTATGTTGCCAAAACGCCCGTCCAGTTCTTCGATTTTCAACGCTTCCCCCTCGTTCTTATATATCTACGATACAGGTCAGAAATCGACGTCAACGCGACTGACCTGTCGATATCGAAATTTGTTTCCCGAAGTTCAAAGCTATTACCCACCTGACCATAGTACAAATCCGGCTCAAGGCCAATCTCATGAGCCAATTCACGATCACTCTTAAGAAAATCTCCGTATCCAACATCGGTTTTCTTCGACAATACCAAGTTTATATAGGAATTTTCAAACCTTGCATAAGCACCATGCTTTAGAAACTCATCATAGAACGCCCCCTTTACGTCCCAAAACCGGTCAAGATTCTCAATTTGATGCACTCCAATTTTATTTTTCTTATAGAGCTCAGAGAGAGAGTTTATTGCATCGGGAACATCAAACGGAGGCAAAAGCCGGAATGAGATCATGAAACGAAAGATACCGTCAAGGGTATCGATATTTATTGGGTTGTGAAATATCCATCCGAGATCTTTGTCAGTACCAAGGCTAATCGCGAGAACCCTATCATCATTTAAGCCGAATTTCGATAGTATCGAAGATACCCCCATCCTTGAATCAGAAAGTATGAACTCTAATATAACCCTGTGATTGATTTTTGGGTTTATTTTCTTAAAAGCTCGCTCAGTGCTGTGCGAGAAAGGGCTATGACCCAGGTCATGGCATATAGAGGCAGCTATCACATACAGCCTTTCTTCCGGAGAAAGGCCTATGCTGTCTATAAGGCGTTGAGAGAGCAGGAGGACACCAATGGTATGATCTGATCGCGAAAAATGCCAAGTACTATCTCTAGATTTGTGGAAATTATAATAATCTATCGCACCTAGAAAAGAAACTTCCTGCAATCTCGCAAAAGCTTCAGACCTTATCAGAGACCGTATAAGATCTCTCTCGGTCTCTTCCATTCTAGATTTTTTTTCTGATATGAAGGTCATCGTTTCATCTAATACGCAAGGTCGCCCCAGATTTATTGCCGTATTTTAAGAACTGACAGCGATACCCACTTACGTCCCCAGGCCGAGATTGCAGCTTACCACGTGAGGGTATTTCTGTCATAACGGCAATGCCCTCCGATGTGTGCATCTGATGACGCAGAGAGCGGAACCCATTGGTTAGATAGATGCTGCCTAGCGTGTTAGCAATTGCCACCCGAGCCCCCTTTTTCGTTGTGGGAATAGGAAAGGTTCACGCCACCGCCGCACACTCGATCTCAATGTCAGACTCCATCGGCCAGGACGCCACCGGCACGAAACTCCGCGCCGGCGGGTTCACGCTGAAATACCGGGCATACACCCTGTTTATTGCGTTGTAGAAGCCGGAATTGACGGCGTAGATGCGCACCATCACCACCTTGTCCAGCGAGGTGCCGGCCGCTTCCAGGCAATGTTTCAGCGCCTTCAGCGACGCCTCCGTCTGGGTCTCGATGTCGCCGCGCACCATCTCGCCGGTCGCCATGTCGACCGGCGGCGTCGCCGAGATGAACACGAAGCCGTTGGCCCGCACCGCCGTCGAGCACGGCAGGCCGAGCGAGCGCACCTTGGCCGACATTACGGGTACTTCGATGACTTCCTTGTCCATGGCGGCGCTCCCTTGTTTGGGGGCGAGCTATCGCGGCAGTGTGGGGACGCCAGCCTTCCCTTCCCCCCTTGTGGGGGAAGGTGGATCGGCGCGTAGCGCCGAGACGGATGAGGGGTGTTCCAGCGAAGTGAGGCGTCGGCATTCCCTGGAACACCCCTCATCCGGCCGCTTCGCGGCCACCTTCTCCCACAAGGGGAGAAGGCAAGGGCGGCCCTCACTGGTGCGCGACCGCCAGTTCCTTCACATGCTTCTCGTGCATCTTCAGCACCGGCAGCGTCTTCTTGGCGAATTCCTTCATCGCCGGGTCGTCGCCTGAATTGGCGTAGGTGGAAAACAGCGCCACCGCATCCTTATGCGCGTCAGCCTGCATCTTGATGTATTTGGCGTCGAATTCCTTGCCGGTGGCAGCCTTCAAGTCATCGAGCAGCTGCTGCTCCTTGGGCTGCAGCGCGGGGCCGGCCGGCTTGATCGACGCCGTGGTCTGGCCCTGGCTGAGCGCGGCCTTGAAGTCCTCGCCGGCCTTGCTGTGATCCTTGATCATCTGCGCGGCGAAAGCCTTGACGTCGGCCGACGCCGACTTCTCTTGCGCCAGCTTGCTCGACTCGATCTCGAACATATTGGCATTCGGCACCGTCGTGACGAAGGTCTGAGTGTCGACCTTGTTCTCGGTCACCATCGGTCCCACGGCATCTGAATTGTCCGACTGGGCGAACGCGGCGGGCGCGCCGGCAACAAGCGCGACGGCGACCAGGGGCAGCAGCGTTTTCATCTCGATCTCCGATCCGAAACAGCCCCTCCGCCTTCCCCAACGCGGCACCGGCCCCAGGGTTGCCTAAGAGGTTGCCTCGAAAGGAAGCGCGGGGGCCTGGCGCCCGCACCGCCATCAGTGGCAATGCGCGCCGGGAGCGAGCCCGGCATATTGCAGCTGCTCGTGCCAGTCCGGCCGCCCTTCGGGCGTGAAATCCATCAGGTTCCACAGGATCTCGCAGGTGCCGATGGCGCGCGGGTCCTGTCCCGGCTCTGTCGGCGCGAAGCCGAGCTCCGACGACCAGAAATGCCGGATGCCGTCACCATCGCGGTGGAACACCGAAAGCAGCGGTATCTGCGCGCCCTCGGCGGTTTCGGAGTTGTAGTCGCGCTTGAAAGCGTTGCCGGCGGACGAGACGAGCCGCATGTTTCGCCAGCCGCGGTCGCGGCCGAGCGCCGTCAGATTGTCGAGCCCGGTCTTCGCCACCACGGCAAAGTTGAAGCCCGCCGCTTCGAGATGGCCGATCGCGCCGTCGAACTGGTCGAGCAGTGCCGTGCAGGACGGGCATGGCTGGTCCTGCCGGGCAAGCTTCGCCGTCTCGCCACCCGTTGCCACCTCGCGCGTCTCCTGCGGATGGCGCGGGAACATCATCTGATAGAGGATCAGCGTATCCTTGCCCGGCGCGAACAGGTCCGACAGCTTGACTTTCGCCGACTGGCCCTGGTCGTCCAGGGCGTCGAACACATAGTCCTGCGACACCAAGCCACCCGGCGGCAAAGCGCGCCTTGCCTCCGCCACCGCTTCCATGGCGCGGCGCAGCTCGATTTCCTTGCGCAGCAATTTTTCGCGCGCGGTGCGATATTTGGCGGATTCATTGGGAAAGGTGATCATGATCGTCTCCTGGCGCCGGCGTCCCGGCGCGGGTTGCTCTACGATCCAAGGACGGCTCGCCGCGACCTGATCCGACATTTCGGCACACGCTTTCCGGTCACTTTTTCGCGTCGCATCTAGCCTTTGACGCCGCCAGCCGTAAGACCCGACACGATCCTGCGCTGGAAGACGAGCACCAGCGCCACCAGCGGCACGGTGACGATCACCGAGGCGGCCATGATGTTGCCCCACGGAATCTCGAACTGTGAATTGCCGGAGAGCAGCGCGATCGCCACCGGCACGGTGCGCTGCGTGTTGGTGGAGGTGAAGGTGAGCGCGAAGAGGAATTCGTTCCAGGCGCTGATGAAGGCAAGCAGCCCGGTGGTGGCTAAAGCCGGCCACATCAACGGCAGGAAGATGCGCGTGAGGATGGTCCATGGTCCGGCGCCGTCCAGGATCGCCGCTTCCTCGATCTCGACCGGCAGGTCGCGCACGAAGGTGGTGAGCACCCAGACCGTGAACGGCAGCGTGAAGATCATGTAGGACAGGATGAGCGCCAAGAGTGAATTGTAGAGATGCAGCGCCCGGATGATCTCGAACAGCCCGGCGAGTGCCGCGACCTGCGGAAACATCGACACCGACAGGATGGCCAGCATCAGCGCCGAGCGCCCGCGGAAGCGGATGCGCGCCAGCGCGTAGGCCGCCGTGACGCCGAGCAGCAGCGAGACCGCGACGACCGCGCCGGAGACGATCAGCGAATTGACGAGATTGCGCAGGAAGGGACCTTCGGTCAGCACGTTGCGGTAATTGGCAAGGCCGAACGATCGCGGCCACAGGCCTGCCTGGAACAGCTCTGTTCCCGATTTCAGGCTGGTGACGATTGCGTAGTAGAACGGAAACACCGCGACGAAAACGATCGCCAGGAGCAGCAAGTAGAAGCCGGCGCGCTTCAGCATCTTCATATCAGCGCCCTCCGTCGAAACTCAGCCGGCCGATGCGGATATAGGCGATGGTGAGCAGGCCGATGATCAGGAAAAGCAGCGTCGAGGCCGCCGAGCCATAGGCAAACTTGTCGAACTCGAACAGGTTCTCGCGCGCGAAGATCGACATCGACTTGGTCTGCACATTGTTGGGCGTCAGAACGTAGATCAGGTCGAAGATGCGCAGCGCGTCGAGCGCGCGGAAGATCACCGCCACCATCACCGCCGGCCGGATCAGCGGCAAGGTCACCCGCCAGAAGATCTGCCACGGGTTGGCGCCGTCGAGCTTCGCCACCTCGAGGATCTCGCGCGGCAGCATCTGCAGGGCCGCCAGGATCAGCAGCGCCATGAACGGCGTCGTCTTCCAGATGTCGACGATCAGCACGGCGATCATCGCCGTATCGGCATTGGCGGTCCAGGCGATCTTGGTGTCGATCAGGCCGAGATTGAGAAGCGCGACATTGATGATGCCGAACTGGTCGTTGAGCATCCACTGCCACATCTTGGCCGAGACGATGGTCGGGATCGCCCAGGGAATGAGGATCGCTGCCCGCACGATGCCGCGTCCCGGGAATTCGGTGTTGAGCGCAAGCGCCACGATCATGCCCAGCACCGTCTCGCAGGTCACCGACACCGCGGCAAAGCGCACCGTGTTCCACACCGCGCGCCACCAGACCGGATCGACGAGCAGCCCGTCATAGAGCAGGCGGCCGCTCGGCAGGCGCAGCACCGAGAAATAGTTGTCGAAGCCCACCCATTGCCTTGCGTCGAGATCGGCCAGCGAAGCATCGGTGAAACCGTAATAGACCGTGCGCAGGAACGGCCAGCCGGCAACGGCAGCGAGCACGAGAAGCATCGGCGCGAGGAACAGCCAGGCCGTGCGCACGCGTCGGCGCATCAGCGGCGATCGCCTTGCCGCGCTCACCAGCCCTTGCCTTTCAGCCTGGTCAGCCTCGCCCCGAGATCGGCCAAATTGTCGGCGGCGGCGCCTTGGCCTGAGATCGTGTCGTGCACGGCAGTCCAGAACTGGCTGGATGCCTCGTTGTACTTGATCCTGGCGGTTGCCGACGGCCTTGGCTGCGCGTTGAGAAAAATCTCTTTCCAGCGCGGCACGATCGGCTGCTGCCGGGCGATGTCGGGGTCGTCATAGAGCGCCGGAATGGTCGGCAGGTTGGACGTTCTCAGCGTCCGGTATTTCTGCATCTCGCGCGACGCGATGAACTTGACCAGATCGATCGCCTCGTCTGGATGTTTCGAATATCTGGAGACGGCAAGATTCCAGCCGCCCAGGGTGGCGGCGGGATGCCCGCCTTCGCCGGCCGGCAGCGGCGCCACGTCGAACTTGCCCTTGATCGGCGAATTCTCGCTGTTGCCAAGCGCATAGGCGTATGGCCAGTTGCGCATGAAGACGGCATTGCCGGTCTGCCAGACGCCGCGCGTTTCTTCCTCCTGATAGGCGAGCACGCCCGGCGGCGCGATCGTGCCGATCCAGCCCTTGACCATGTCGAGCGCCGCGGCCGCCTTTGGATTGTCGATGGAGATTTCACCGTTCGGCTCGATGATCCGACCGCCGCCATTCGACATCACCCATTCGAGCGCGTTGCAGGTCAGCCCCTCATAGGCGTTGCCCTGGAAGACGAAGCCCCAAATGTCCTTGTTGCCGGCCGCCCGCTCCTTGTTCATCACAAGCTTGGCGGTATCGGCCAGCTCCTTCCAGGTGGTCGGCACCTTGGCGCCGTATTTGTCGAGCAGATCCTTGCGGTAGTAGAGCGCCGGCGCATCGGTGAAGATCGGCAGCGCGACCAGCCTGCCGTTGACCGTCTGCGATTGGATGATCGACGGGAAATGCTCGCCCACCACATCCCTGGTCGCCTCGGTCAGGTCGACCAGCTGGCTGGCAAGCTGCGGCGCCCAGATCACGTCGGTCTGGTAGACGTCGATATCGCTGCTGCCGGCGGCGAGCCAGAGCCGGTATTGGCCGAACTGGTCGGTGGTCGAAGGCGGGATGACGACGATATCAACCTTGTTGCCGCTCTTCTTCTCGTAACGATCGAGTATCTCGCGCAACACTTTGATGCCGTTGCCCGTATCGCCCGACACGATCGACAGTTCCACGGCTCGCGCCTGAACAGCGCCGAGCAGGATGCCGGCGGCCAGGAATGCTGAAGCGAGTTTCACAGGATTGCGGACCTCCCTGCGCGACCGGCGACGCATAGATCGCGGCTCATCAAGGCCCCTGCGTTGAATGCGCGACGCCGCTTAGGGTTCCCGCGCTTGTGCGTGCCGACCGGGCCGGCGGGTCGGTGAAGCCGATCTCGGTTGGCTCGACCGCGTCGGCGGCCCGTTCCGTCCGCCTCGCTTCACGCAAAGCGGACGGGCTCCGAAACCCCCGCCCCGGAGCCCGCCTGGGAGTGGCTGACGCATGCCGGCACAGCCTCCTCCGACGCCTTGCCCGCGTCGATCCGCCGATCGGCCGCCCGGCACGACGACGAATTAGCATGCCCTAACGTCAGCCTATGTGAAGGAGTTCACAATGTCCGGGCGCAGGCGATTGCAAGCCGCGCCGGGAGCCTCGAATCCGGCCCGCCGCGCTTTGCGCGTCAGCCTTCCCAGTCGACCGGGATCATGCCGAGCCGCTCGTAGAGCCTGAAGGCCGCGGTGCTCTTCACCGTGTTGGTCTTGAGATCGACATGGGTCGCCCCGCGCTCGCGAAAGGTCAGGAACACCTGCCGCATCAGCGCCTCGCCGAGGCCCTGCCGTCTCGATTCCGGATGCACGGCGAGATCTTTGACGAAACCGGATGTCCAGCAGAGCGCCGCGCCCGCCAGCAGCCCTTTGCCGTCGATCGCCAGGAAACAGAGAGCGGGATCGAACTCCGCATCGCCGGCAATGCGCGGCCACCATTCGTCGAACGGCCCGTCGGCGCCGTCGTCGAACACCTCTTCCAGCAGCGCGTGCAAAGCCTGCGCGTCCCGGTGATCGAACGCACGCATGACGAAACCCTGCGGCCAGTGCGGCGCGGTCAGCGTGTCGTCGAGCAGCTTGCGCAGGCGGATGTCGTTGGCAGCCGGCGGGCGGGGCGTTGTGTTTTCATGCATGGCGCTGTCTCGAAACGCCGCGCGGAACCGTCCGTCCGCTCAGGCGTCGGGTGGCAGGCGGTGCCGCTTGCGGTCGGTGCCCAGGCCAGTCGCCTCGAGCAGGCCTTTGCGCTTGGCATCGTAGTAATAGCCGGTCTGGTAGAGCATGTCGGCCCGCTTGGCGTTGCCGCCCGAAACCAGCCAGGCGCCGCGCAGATACTTGACCGCATATTTGAGATTGGTCTCGGCGTCGAACAGGCCGGTCGCCGGTCCGTCATAGCCCATGCCGCGAGCCGTCGCGTGCTTGATCTGCATCAGCCCCCAATGTCCATGATTGTAGGCTTTCGGGTTGAAGGTGCTTTCACGATTGACGACATGGCGCACCAGGTCGATCGGCACTTCATAGATCGCCGAATATTTTTCGATCAGCCGTTCGATCTCGCCGCGCGGGCCGCTGGCGTGCTGCTCGGGTTGGCCAGGTGCCGCAAGCAGCGCCGGATTTTCCAGCATCATATAGGCGACCTGCTGGACGCCGGGCATCGGGGCGACTTTCGCCGACTGGCCGGTGACCGGCATAGCGACGCCTGCGGTCGTATAGACTGCCGCTCGGCTGATGGATGCCGCTCGGCTGATGGATCCAGGGCCGGTCGGCGAGCCGCCGGCGCTCAGCACCGGCGGCGGCGGAAACTGGCCGGCCATCGGCGTCGCTCCGGCGAAGGCCGCGGGCTGAGCCAGCGCCGCGGCCGGCGCGCCAGGTTGGACAGGCGGCGGCAAAAGCGCGCTTTGCGTCGCGGGCGCGCTTTGCGTCGCCAATGCGCTTTGCGTCGCGGGCGCGCCTGGCGTGGTCGCCATGGCGACGACATCGCCGGCCAGCGCCGCAGTCTGCACCTGCGCGAGACCCGAAGGTTCCGGCAGCACGGCCACCGTTTCGGGCAGCGCGAGCGTCGGCGTGTCGTCCGCAACAGCAGGCGTCGAGGCTTCCGCAAGCGCGGGCGCGGCCTTCATCTGCGAGGTCGAGGTGCAGCCGCTGAGACCGGCTGCTGCGACGAGCACGCCTATCGCGGTGGATATGATTTTAGCGGGCAAGCCGTGCGGGTCCGGTTTGTCGGTTGTTAAGGAGTCCTTACACCAGCGATTCACACCCGGCAATCGGGGCCACCCGGCGGTTTTCGGGTGGCGACAACAGGGCCGAAGTGCCATATTGTTCTGGATATGTACTCGTTTTTCGCTGTTTTGCGGAAGGAATACGTCATGAAACCCACATCCCAGATCACGGCCGGCCACGCAGTGTTAGAAACAGTGATCGGCTTTATGGGGATAGCCTGGAGCGAGAAGGGCCTGATCCGGCTTTGCCTGCCGGAGCGCAGCCGCGAAACGGTCGAGCGCCGGCTGCTTCGCCACCCCGGCGTCTCGGCCTCGACAGACCAGCCGTCCTGGGTGGTCGATCTGATCGCCGCGATCAAGGCCTATGCGGCCGGCGAGGACGTCGACTTCTCCGGCGTGCCGGTCGATCTCGACGGCATCGATGATTTCCGCCTTGCCATCTACGACGCGGCGCGCAAGCTCGGCTTCGGCGAGACCACCACCTATGGTGAATTGGCCAAGCGCGCCGGCCATGCGGGCCTTCCGCGCGAAACGGGCGCGGCACTCGGCGCCAATCCGGTGCCGCTGGTCATTCCGTGCCATCGCATCCTGGCGGCCGGCGGCAAGATCGGCGGCTTCTCCGCGCCCGGCGGCTCAGCCACCAAGGAAAGGATGCTGGCCATGGAAGGCGTTCGCGTCGGCCCGCCGCCGGCGGGGCAGGCGACATTCGGTTTCTAAGGCGCTGCGTATCAGTCCTGTAGGAACCGGCGGCGGAAGCGCCGCTCGAAATCCGGCCGCTTGCAGACATAGACCATGCAGGACCTGGCGTCGGCACTCGGCACATAGGCGCGTGCCCTCACCTCGCCCGCGTTGCAGAAACGCTCGTCGCGCACATAGCGGTCGTAGAGCGGCAGCCCCGGCACGCGCGTCGACTGGTAGCGCAGGATGACGGCGCCCTGTCTGGCGATCGTCGCCTGCACCCGGTCGCAGCTCATGCGCGTCGGATCGTAGCGCGTCACCGCCTGCGCTTCCGCGGCAAGCAGCAGGAAGCAGGCGGCAAGCAGAATGGTCTTCATGGCTTCTCTCCTCGGACGGGCAAGCATCGCATCCCTTCACAACGCGGCACCGCTGTCAAAACTTCCATGCTTGTATTCCGCTCGATCCGGGATGCGGGGCAGCGTCCAGGCAACCCGTCTTGTTTTCTTGCTCAAACTATCCTATATCCGCAGCATTGAATTTGGCCGATCGATCGGGCCGCGATCTTCGCGTTTGCTGACGTCTATCTCCAAAATTTCGATACCGCCGGCCGGACGTTGGTCCGGTCAAACAAAAGCAAATGTGAAGGGCATTCTATATGGCAACTGGTACGGTCAAGTGGTTCAACGCCACCAAGGGCTACGGCTTCATCCAGCCTGACAATGGCGGCGCGGACGTTTTCGTCCACATCTCCGCTGTCGAGCGCGCTGGCATGACGAGCCTGGCTGAAGGCCAGAAAATCAACTTCGAGATCGAGCAGGACCGCCGCACCGGCAAGTCAGCTGCTGGGTCTCTTAGCAAGGCAGCCTGATTTGGCTTAAGCATTTTGCGGCCAAGCGGAATCGCTTGGCGTTGCAGAAATGCGGCTAAGCAAAGGCGCGCGCCGGACGAAGGTTCGGGGCGCGCGGCAAGTCACGGATGTACTGACGGTCGCGCGAGAAGCGCGCCGGAGCGAAAAGACCCGACAAGCTGGAACAGCAGATAGCTGCCGGCCCGGACCAGACGCTCCCGATCAGGCTACCGGCAGAGGAAGGCGGGCATTGCCCGCCTTTTTTGTTGTCTGGATTTTGGCGAGTTCTTCTCCGGTCCCAGCAGGCCCACGGGTGGCACTTTTGGCCCACCAGTGCTATTATTGACGCATGACCAAACTCGAACAGATCGAAAAATCCGTCGCCGAGCTGAGCCCTGAAGAGCTGAAGGCATTTGCCGCCTGGTTCGAGGCTCTGCGGGCCGATTTGTGGGACAAGCAGATCGAAGCCGACGCGAAAGCGGGCCGGCTGGACAAGCTTGCAGAACAAGCACTGGCTGAGCATCGCGCGGGTCGGACTCGGCCCCTGTGAATTACTCTGCCGCCCCTTCGTTTTGGGACGCATACGATAAACTACCTAAAGCAATCAGGATGAAGGCTGACAGCAGCTTCGCCAAGCTGCGTGCAGATCCGTTTCATCCTTCGCTCCATTTCAAGCGAGTTGGACGTTACTGGTCAGCTCGAGTTGATCTGGACTACCGCGCTGTTGCAGTCCGTGACCAGGACGACATGATCTGGTTTTGGATCGGCACCCACTCCGAGTATGAACGCCTTTTGAAATAGCCGCTTACGGCTGTATGCATGCAAAGCGGCTCGCTGGCGCGCCCATACAGGTTGGGTGCAAAGCGGTGAGGAATTATCCCTTCCACTCGATCGGCACATGCCCCTTATCCGCCTCGACGCGCTTCAACCAGGCGGCGACCGCCGGATAGGCATCCAACTGGAAGCCGCCCATCCCGGCGGTGTGGGTATAGGCGTATAAGGCGATGTCGGCGACGCTGTAGGCGCTGCCGGCGAAGAATTCGTTCTGCTTCAGATGCTGGTTCATCACGCTGAGCGCCTTGTTGCCGCGCTCCAACGTCTGCGCCAATCGTTCCGGCGTGGCGTCCTTCGCCCGTTCCGGGAAGGTCAGCAGCGCCTTGCGCACCGCGATATAGGGCTCGTGGCTGTATTGCTCGAAGAATAGCCATTGGTAAGCCAGCGCACGTTCATACTTGTCAGTCGGCAGGAAGCGCGTCCCTTCCGCGAGATAAAGCAGGATGGCGTTGCTTTCAGCGATACGCCTGCCGTCGTCGAGCTCGAGCATCGGCACCATCGCATTCGGATTCTTGGCGACATAGTGGGCCTTGCGCGTCTCGCCGGTATGCGAGCTCACCTCTACCCGGGTGAAAGGAATGCCGAGCTTGGCCAGCAACAGCCGCGGCTTATAGCAATTGCCACTGTCGGCCATGTCGTAAAGGATCATCCCACATACCTCGCAAGTCGTCTGAAGCCATTTCAGCACGGCTCTAACGTGCCCAGGCGAGACCATCCAGTGATTTGTATTTGAGAAGAACCATCAGCGGCGCTGATATGTTTTCAGCGTCTGCATCAGCGATGCTGACGCACTTTTTGGGATCGAGCTTCAGCGATGCTGATGCACCTTTTGGCATTGAGCATCAGCGACGCTGATGCAGGGGCACGACCTTGTTGCCGGCGCCGATCAGAGCGTCGACCGAAAGCGGTTCTTCCTTGAAGATCGTGCCGGCGAGCGCCGGGCGGGCGAGATGGAAACCTTGCAGCAGGTCGACGCCGCCCTCGAGCGCGACGCGCAAGTGCTGTGCATTCTCGATGCCCTCGACCAGCACTTTGGCGCCGCGCTCGTGCAGCATCGCCACCAACGGCCGGAAGAAGCGTTCGGCGGCGGCATGGCGGCAGAGCTCGCCAAACCAGGCGCCATCGATCTTGACGATGTCGGGTGCAAGCAGATCGATGCGCGCCTCGGTCGAATGCCCCGTGCCGAAATCGTCGATGGCGATGCGGATGCCGTCGCGCCGCATTTCGCGCACCAGGCTGGCAAGAACCTGGTCATCGGCTGCCTGTTCGGTGATCTCGCAGACCAGCAGGCTGGGCTCAAGCTCCAGATCGCCGAGATGCCTGGTCATCAGCCGGATCTCGGCGAGCGCCCGTCCGAGATGGTCGTTGATGGTCGGATTATAGTTGAAGAACAGCGTCAATCCCTCGACGCCGATGTTGCGATAATTGCCGAGATGCAGCATCCGGCACATCGTTTCGACAAACAGAAGGTCGGGCGCGGGAATGCTGCCGAAGAAGACCGAAGCAGCTACCGGCTGCGCGACGCGGCGCGGCTCGATCAGCCCCTCGACGGCGACGGCTCTGAGCACCCTGCCCTCCGGGGCGAAGATCGGCTGATAGGCGCTCCACAGCCGGAACTCGCCATAGACGCCGAACTGGAGGCCGATCTCGTCGGCGAAGATCGCCTCGGCGACGTTGCGCCGCCTGTCTGGTTGTCCGCTCATGGCGCGACCTTGCGCCCGAACACCCTTGCCGGCCGTCCGTGCAGCGTTGGCGCCGCCGGGCTTGCGGCGGCCGGTGCCTTGCTGTCTTCGCTCGAGGGCTGCTGCGCGCCCTTGCCGAAGACGCGAAAGCTGGTGGGGGCAAGTTCCGGCCGGGCAAGCACGTAGCCCTGCACCATGGAGGCGCCGGACCTCTCGGCTAGCTCCAACTGCCAGCCTTCCTCGATACCTTCGAAGACGGTGCGGATGCCCTGGTTCTCGAAACTCTGCACCATCGCCGTCAGCAAGGCGAAGCCGGCGCCGGACTCCATCAGATGGGTAATCCAATTCGCATCGAATTTGACGATGTCCGGCTTGAGTTCCTTGATCCGATTGATGTCGGAATCATCGGCGCCATAGTCGTCCACCGCGATGCTGAAGCCATTGGCCCTCAGCGCCTCGACAAAACCGTAGAGCGCTTCCTGAGAAGCCGATTTCTGCTCGGTGACCTCGCAGACGATGCGGCGCGGATCGATACCGGCTTCGTGCAGCACCAGCCGCATGTCGCGCAACGCCTTGTCGGCGATGTGGCGATCGGTGAAGACAGACGGGTCGAAATTGACGAAGATAGAGGCCTCTTGCGGCAGGCAGGCACCGGCGTTCAGAAGATGCAGCGTGCGCGTCAGCGCCTCGATATGCAGCCGGTCGGCCGCCGGGCAGGTGCCGAAAAATGTCGCCGGCGACTGCGGCTCGCCGTCGCGGAACGGCCGGATCAGCCCTTCGAAAGCGGCGACCGAAAGCTTGCCCTCCTTGAAGGCGAAGATCGGCTGGAACGCGCTCTGCAACGTATAGATGCCCCAGACACCGGTCGAGGTGCCGTCATCATGACGGATGATGTGGGCGAGCCCGATGCTGCGCGACAAGGTTTCTCGCTCCGCGAATAGGCGCAATCCGATCTGCGATCCTGCCAGCCAAGGGTTTACCGGCCGTTGATGAATTTAGCGTTGCCGCTCACGCAGGCTGACTTTGGTCACGCCTCCTTGACCTCTGGCTCATCGTACAATGCTTGCGCTCCGCGCGATGATGCGACATGAGAGGCGCCGCGGCCGCTCCTGGCCGCTTTTCCTAGGAGACATTTCGTCATGGCCTTTCTCGCCGACGCCCTTTCCCGCGTTAAGCCTTCCGCGACCATCGCGGTGACGCAGAAAGCGCGCGAGCTGAAAAATGCCGGCCGTGACGTGATCGGCCTCGGCGCCGGCGAACCGGACTTCGATACGCCCGACAACATCAAGAACGCGGCGATCGAGGCGATCCGCCGCGGCGAGACCAAATATCCGCCGGTTTCCGGCATCGTGCCGTTGCGCGAGGCGATCGCGAAAAAATTCAAGCGCGAGAACAATCTCGACTACCGGCCGGAGCAGACCATCATCGGCACCGGCGGCAAGCAGATCCTGTTCAACGCCTTCATGGCGACGCTGAACCCGGGCGACGAGGTCATCATTCCCCGCCCTTATTGGGTGAGCTATCCTGAAATGGTGGCGATCTGCGGCGGCACGTCGGTGTTCGCCGACACCTCGATCGACAACGGCTTCAAGCTCACGCCGCAAGTGCTGGAAGAGGCGATCACGCCGAAAACCAAATGGCTGCTGATGAACTCGCCGTCTAACCCGTCGGGCGCCGCTTACACGGAGGCCGAGCTTCGGGCGCTGGCCGACGTGCTGCTCAAGCATCCGCATGTTTGGACGTTGACCGACGACATGTATGAGCACCTGACCTATGGCGATTTCGTCTTCAAGACCATCGCCGAGGTCGAGCCGAACCTCTACGAGCGCACGCTGACCATGAACGGCGTATCGAAGGCCTATGCCATGACTGGCTGGCGCATCGGCTATGCAGCCGGCCCGGTGCCGCTCATCAAGGCGATGGACATGATCCAGGGCCAGCAGACCTCGGGCGCCTGCACCATCGCGCAATGGGCTTCCGTCGAGGCGCTCAACGGCCCGCAGGATTTCATTGCGAAGAACAAGGCGATCTTCCAGGGCCGGCGCGACCTCGTGATCTCGATGCTCAACCAGGCGCGCGGCATCTCCTGCCCGTCGCCGGAAGGCGCCTTCTATGTCTACCCGTCCTGCGCCCAGCTGATCGGCAAGAAGACCAAGACGGGCAAGGTGATCGACAATGACGAGGCCTTCTGCTCCGAGCTGCTGGAGGCCGAGGGCGTCGCGGTGGTGTTCGGCTCGGCCTTCGGCCTCGGACCGAACTTCCGCATCTCCTACGCCACGTCGGATGCCTTGCTGGAAGAAGCCTGCACGCGCATCCAGCGCTTCACCGCGTCGCTGACCTGATCGGCTGCCCGGCCGGCCAGCAAGAAAACCCGGCGCCGCGCCGGGTTTTTCTTAGGCGCCGATCAGCCGCCATATTGCTCGTCGGAAACCTGCTCCAGCCAGTCGGCGTGAACGCCTTCCAGCGCCTCCTGCATGGCGATATGCGTCATGGCGGTTTTCCGGCCGGCGCCATGCCAGTGCTTTTCGCCCGGCGCGAAGGAAATGACATCCCCTGCCCTGATCTCCTGCACCGGGCCGCCCAAGCTTTGCGCCAGGCCGGCGCCGGCAGTGACATAGAGCGTCTGTCCAAGCGGATGCGTGTGCCAATGGGTGCGCGCGCCGGGCTCGAAGCTGACCAGCGTCGCTCTCAGCCGCGCCGGCGCCTCTTTCTCGATGATCGGCGTCTGCAGCACCCGCCCGGTGAAATATGTCTCCGGCGCGACGATCGTCGGCACGCTGCCGCACGCAATGAGCTTCATCGTTCAGATCCTCTCGAACAGAGCGCCCCGCGCGGCGTCTCACGCGATAGTTTCACCTCGCCGGGAGACCGTTGCAACCGGCTTTGAGCCATTGCCCGGCGGCAACCTCGATTTCTCATTCGCGCAGCGGGCGGATTGCAGCATTAGAATGTCAGAGAACTGTCATAAATAGTTGCCTTTTAACCATAAAATCGCGATCCCCACTCAGCGGCAAAGGAATAAATCGAGGCAGCCGCCACGCTCAGCGTTTCTTAACGGCTGAGGTCCTAGCCATGTCGCGTGCTGTGGGGGCGCGGACATGAGTATCTTGGCGACAATCAAAGATCACAGCGGCCGTATCTATCGCGGCATCCAGGCGTTGCTCGTGATGAGCATCGCCGCCACCGGGCTTGCGGCTTTCGCGCTGACGGAGAACGCCTCCCGCGCCGGCGCGCTCGCGGTGTCGGTGACTTCGACCTTAATGGCGCTTCTGGTGTTGATGTATATGCGCTCGAACGTCGTCCAGCGCCTGCAATCGGCGGCGGACGCCGAGGCCGAGAAGCATCGCTTTCTCACTGACGATGCCATGACAGGCGCGATGACCCGGCGCTATTTCATCGAAGCGCTGGGCGATTGGCTGAGCGGCTCGCGCAACCGTCGCCAGGCAAGTCTGCTTTTGATCGACCTCGATCATTTCAAGCAGCTCAACGACACGTTCGGCCATCAGTTCGGCGATCTGGCGCTGGCGCATCTGGTCGCGGAAGCGCAACGCATCTTCGAGGACGGCGTCATCGGCCGGCTCGGCGGCGACGAGTTCGGCATCATGGTTCCGCATGGCGACGTCGCCAGTATCGGCAAGGACGCCCGCCGGCTGCTGGATGCGATGCGGGCCGGCAAGAGACATGAAGGCAAGATCATTCCCTTGTCGATCTCGGTGGGCGTCGCGCTCGCGCCGTTGCACGCTTCGAACGGCACTGAATTGATGCTGCTGGCCGACCTCGCGCTCTACGAGAGCAAGGCGGGCGGTCGCGGCCGCGTCACCGTTTTCGACGAGGAGATGCTGTCTGACAAACGCTATCGCCGGCTGGTGGAGCGCGAGCTGCGCGCTGCGATCTATCTCGGCGAATTGGAACTGCACTACCAGCCGATCGTCGGTCCCGACGGCTCGGTCGACGCGCTGGAAGGATTGATCCGCTGGCGTCATCCCGTGCGCAGCTTGATCTCGCCGTCGGAATTCATCCCTATCGCCGAGCGCTCGACGCTGATCGACATGATCGGCGAATGGGTCTTCAAGCGCGCCTGCGCCGATATCGGGCATTTTCCCGGACGGCGCATCTCGATCAACGTCTCCGGCGAGCAGCTGAAGCGCGACGAGATCGTGACGATGTGCGACCGGGTCCTGCGCGAGACCGGCCGGTCCGCGTCGCAGTTCATCATCGAGATCACCGAGACGGTGGCGACGGCCGCGACGCCCGAGGTTCTCAGGCGCCTCGAGGCACTGCGCGGCCTCGGCTTCCACATCGCCCTCGACGACTTCGGCACCGGCCATTGCGGCTTCAACTACCTGAAGTCGCTGCCCATCGACAGCGTCAAGATCGATCGCTCCTACATCCGCAGCCTCGCCCACGACCAGGTGGCGCAGATCTTCGTTTCTGCGCTTGCCCAGATCGCCCGCATCCAGGACATCGCCATCGTCGCCGAGGGCGTCGAAACCGCGGAGGAATTCGCGCTTGCCCGGACGGCCGGCTGCAGCCGCTTTCAGGGCTATTTCTTCGGCAGGCCGGCGCCGCGCGACAAGGCAAGCGCCTTGTGTGCCGCCGCCCGCGAACCGCTCGCCCTCACAGCCTGACAAGTAAAAAATGGCGGTCTGGTGAACCCAAGCCGGCGAACGTCCTATTTTTCTTGCCCTCCCGACAAACCCGTGTGACGATGGTTTTGGGAAGAGGTGAAAACCCCGCCCGCGACGGCCGAACAGGCCGGCCGCCGCTCTGCACAGGGTGCGATCGGACGCAAACCGGTTTCCACTTTTGCTGATCGCTCTCTCGGGAAACGCCTGAGTGGAGGTTCAGCCATGGGTACTCGCGCCGGAGGACGACGCACGGGACCGAAATGCATTGCCATAGTCGGTCCCTTCGCAAGCGGTAAGACGACACTTCTCGAAGCCATCCTCGCCCGCACGGGCGCCATTCCCCGCCAGTCACCAGTTTCATCGGGTAACACCGTTTCGGACCATTCGCCGGAGGCACGCGCCCACGCCATGAGCGTCGAGGCGACCTTTGCCACCACCGATTTCATGGGGGAGCAGATCACTTTCGTCGACTGTCCCGGCTCCATCGAATTCGCCTTCGAGGCCGAACCCGTGCTTGCCGCTTGCGACCTCGCGGTCGTCGTCGCCGAGGCCGATGAGAAGAAGATCCCGGCGCTGCAGCTCATCATGCGCAAGCTCGACGATCTCGCCATTCCGCGCATCCTTTTCCTCAACAAGGTCGACAAGGCGGTCGCGGGCGTGCGCGAGACGCTGAAGATGCTGCAGCCGGCAAGCACGGCACCGCTGCTGCTGCGCCAGATTCCGGTGCGCAAGGACGGCATCGTCATCGGCTCGATCGATCTGGCGCTGGAACGCGCCTACATCTATCGCGAATACGCCGAGAGCCAGGTTGCCGAGATACCGAACGACGACAAGGCGCGCGAGCTGGAAGCGCGTTTCTCCATGCTGGAGACGCTCGCCGATCATGACGATCACCTGATGGAGCAGTTGCTGGAGGAGATCGAGCCGCCGAAGGACGCGATCTTCGACGATCTCTCGGCCGATCTGCGCGCCGGCGCGGTGACGCCGGTGCTGATCGGCACGGCCGAGAAGGGCAACGGTGTGCTGCGCCTGTTGAAAGCCATCCGCCATGACGCACCGGATGTCGAGGCGACGCGGAAGCGCCTGGGCGCGCCGGACGGCCAGACGGTGGTGCAGGTGATGAAGACCATTCACACCGCGCATGGCGGCAAGCTTTCGGTGTCGCGCGTGCTCTCGGGCCAACTGGCCGACGCAGCCGAGCTCTTCCTTTCCAACGGCGACACGGCGAAGGTTTCCGGCATCTACAGGATGCTCGGCAAAGACCAGTCGAAGCTGACATCAGCCAAGGCGGGCGACACGGTTGCGCTCGGCAAGCTCGACAACGTCAAGACCGGCCAGACGCTGAGCTCGGCCAAGGGCGGCATCCGGCCGCTTGTCACGCTGGAGCCACCGCAGCCGGTCTTCGCCTTCGCGCTTCGCCCCAAGGAGCGCAAGGACGAGGTCAAGATGTCGGCGGCGATCCAGCGGCTTGCCGAGGAAGATCCATCGCTCAGCCTGCGCCACAACCAGGATTCCGCCGAAACCGTCCTGTCGGGTCATGGCGAGATGCATCTGCGCGTGGTGCGCGAACGCCTCGAGGGCAAGAACCAGATCCCGATCGAGGGCCATGCCCCGGCGGTGCCTTACCGGGAGACGATCCGCAAATCGGCGCAACAGCGCGGCCGCCACAAGAAGCAGTCCGGCGGCCACGGCCAGTTCGGCGATGTGATGATCGAGATCAAGCCGCTGCCGCGCGGGTCTGGCTTCCAGTTCTCCGACACCATCACCGGCGGCGTGATACCGAAAACCTATATCCAGTCGGTGGAGACCGGCATTCGCGACTATCTGAAGACGGGCCCGCTCGGCTTTCCGGTCGTCGATGTCGCCGTCAACCTGTCGGACGGTTCCTACCACGCGGTCGATTCCTCCGACATGGCCTTCCAGATGGCGGCGAAGCTCGCGATGAAGGAAGGCATGGCCGCCTGTTCGCCGGTCCTGCTGGAGCCGGTGATGAAGGTCGAGATCGTCACGCCCTCCGACGCGACCTCGAAGATCATCGCGCTGATCCCGCAGCGGCGCGGCCAGATCCTCGGCTATGATGCAAGGCCCGACTGGCCGGGCTGGGACGTCGTCGAGGCGACCATGCCGCAGGCCGAAATCGGCGACCTGATCATCGAGCTGCGCTCGGCGACCGCCGGCGTCGCCAGCTACAAGGCCGCGTTCGACCACATGGCCGAGCTCACCGGCCGGCTGGCCGACGAGGCGATGAACGCCAACGGCAAAGCGGCCTGAGCAATTCCGGGTGAGCGGTTTTCCGTCCGGAGTTGCGTAAGAACAAGGAGATAGTGCGGTTCGCCGTTTCTGTGAAACGGTGAAACGCACGAGCAGGTCGGCCTGTCTGGCAGGCTTCTGTTGGAGATACCAAAACGGCGTCCGGATGATCCGGACGCCGTTCCTATTGCGGACCGTTCTCCTGGGAGGCAACGGCTAGTCCGCCGCATCCGGAAAAAAGGTTCGGACGCGGTGCTTGCCTGAGCCCGGTCTTTCGAGTGATGCCCCCATCTCCCGAACCGACCAACCGCGTCCTATCGTCTACTTAAACGATAGAGTGGGTCTGCGACATGTTACCCGATGTTACATGTCACTGTTACGCGGTGGATTCAGTCGTTTTCTTGCCGGCTCGAAGGCGTGCGGGCAACAAAAAAGCCGGATCAATAAAGATCCGGCTGAGTTTGATTGGAAGTGCCGATTAAGGCTAACCTCCAGAGGGGAACACTCGAGGGCGCTAATGGGAGGAGAACGCGCCCCGGAGATGCGACTATATATGTGCTCATCATGCCCAAGAAACAAGCATCTATTTTGCAACACACGCATGCAAAAAGACGCAGGCTGTGGTCCAACCTGTTCATCGAAGCCATAGGACCAGAAAAGTCGCCGATTCCGGCGCGTTTCCGGCGCTAAAGCGACTGCTTAAAAGCAAACCGAGCCGATTTTGCTCGGAAATGTGCAGGACGGCGAAATGATGTCGATTTCGGCAAGCCGAGTTTATTTTTACGGCAGGAGACCGATGATGCGAACTTTTTCAGCAATCGCCGGCAGCGCGATGTTCCTTGTCGCAGCGCCGGGCGTCGTCGCCGGCTTGGCGCCGTGGCTGCTGACCGACCATTATCGCAAACCTCTGTCGGCTCTGCCGGGCTTCGTGCCTGTGGGCTCGATTCTTGTGATCGGAGCGGCCGCCATCCTGCTTCATGCGTTCGCCCGCTTTGCGCTTGAGGGCCTGGGCACGCCCGCTCCCGTGGCGCCGACCGAGAAACTGGTCGTCGGCGGCGTCTACCGCCATGTGCGCAATCCCATGTATGTGGCGGTGTTGGCAATCATCCTGGGCCAGGCACTGATCTTTTCGAGCTGGGCGGTGCTGGTCTACGGCCTCATCGCCGCGGCGGCGATGATCTCCTTCGTCAAGCTCTATGAAGAGCCGACGCTCGCCAGCCGCTATGGCGAAGAATACGAGGTCTACCGCCGCGCCGTGCCCGGCTGGCTGCCGCGCCTGACACCCTGGCGCGGATAATCCGTGCTCAGGGGTGCGCCCCTGCCTAGTGGCGCTGCACAGGGATTTTGACCGTCGGCTCTGGGTGCGTTGGCAGGTGGCATGCGTTGGAGATTGGCCGAAACGCCCACCGCGATCGTCATTCTAGGGCGAAGCAGGAGCGAAGCTCCGTCGCGAAGACCCTGGAATCCATGCCGTTACCTTCGCCAAGGATCGCTACGGAGCAAAATTCTGCACCGTGGCGGCGCTTCCAAGTCGCGGCATGGATTCTATGGTCTGCGCGTCGCTTCGCTCCTTGCTCCGCCATAGAATGACGAGGTTGGGGCGGCTTCAACCAATCCCCGGCGTTTGCGCTGGTTTCACGGCAATGAACGGAAAATCTTGCACCACGACAAACGGCAACCTTTCAAAATCCCTGTGTCGGAGAACTAGTAGGACCAGCTGCGCGCCTTGGCGATGATAAAGTCGCGAAACACGTGCAGCTTCGCCTGGTTCTTCATCGCGTCGGGATAGGCGAAATAGGTGTCGAAGGACGGCACCTCGGTCTCGGGCAGCAGCTGCACCAGGTCCGTGTCCTTGTTGATCACATAGTCCGGCAGCATGGCGATGCCGGCGCCGCCCTGCACCGCCCGCTTGATCGACAGGATGTCGTTGATCTGCAGCGTCGGCACCCGCTGGCCGCCCTCGAAATCGCCGACCGTCTCCAGCCAGTTCAGCTCCGACAGATGCGAGGGCACCGGCAGGCCGAAAGTGACGATGCGGTGGTTCCTGAGCTCGGCGATAGAGGCCGGCCTGCCGAACTTGGCGATATAGGACGGCGCCGCATAGAGGTGGAAATGCACCGTGAACAGCCGGCGCTGGATAAGGTCGGGCTGCTGCGGTTGGCGCAGCCGGATCGCGCAGTCGGCCTGGCGCATGGTGAGGTCGAGCTCCTCATTGGCCAGGATCAGCTGCAGGCTGATCTCGGGATAGAGCTCGATGAATTCCTGCACGCGCTCGGTCAGCCAGCCGGCGCCCAGGCCCACCGTGGTCGTCACCCTGAGCACGCCCGACGGCCGATCCTTGGTTTCGGTGAGCCGTGTCTTGATGGTTTCCAGCTTCATCAGTACGTCATGCGCCGTGCGGAACAGCATCTCGCCCTGCTCGGTCAGCACCAGGCCGCGCGCATGGCGGTGGAACAGCGCCACGCCGACGTCGTGCTCCAGCGCGCTGACCTGCCGCGAAATGGCCGATTGCGACAGGTGCAGCGTCTCGGCGGCATGGGTGAACGACCCAGCCTCCGCCGCTGCGTGAAATACGCGTAGCTTGTCCCAGTCCAGCGCCATGATTCCCCTCGCGTTGCTTCGGCGTCTGAATGAAAAATCAGGCTTTTAAACGGCTTCTTTCAGCCGATTGTCATTCCGCCGCTTCGCGGTGAACCTCGATGCCCGCCAGATATTTTTCCGCCTCGAGCGCCGCCATGCAGCCAAGTCCGGCCGCCGTCACCGCCTGGCGGTAGACGTCGTCGGTGACGTCGCCTGCGGCGAACACGCCGGGCATGTCGGTGCGGGTGGAATCGGGCGCCGTCCACAGATAGCCGTTCGGCTTCTGCTTCAGCTTGCCGGCGAAGAGCTCGACCGCCGGCGCATGGCCGATGGCGACGAACACGCCGTCGACGGGCAGCTTCGATTCCTGGCCGGTCACCACGTTGCGCAGCGTCAGGCCCTCGACCGAGGGCGGCAGCGGCGCCTTGCCCGGCCGTCCGGTGATCTCGTCGACGACCGTGTCCCAGATGACGCGGACATTGTCCTTCTTGAGCAGACGCTCGCGCAGGATGCGCTCGGCTCGGAAGTCGCTGCGCCGGTGGATGACGGTGACGCTCTTGGCGAGGTTCGACAGATAGAGCGCCTCCTCGACGGCGGAATTGCCGCCGCCTACCACCGCGACGTCCTTGCCGCGATAGAAGAAGCCGTCGCAGGTGGCGCAGGCCGAAACGCCGAACCCCATGAAGGTCTGCTCCGACGGGATGCCCAGCCACTTCGCCTGCGCGCCGGTGGCGATGATCAGCGCATCCGCGGTGTAGACGGTGCCGGAATCGCCGGTCGCGCGGAACGGCCGCACATTGAGATCGACCTCGGTGATGATGTCGTTGATGATGTCGGTGCCGACATGCTCGGCCTGCTTGAGCATCTGCTCCATCAGCCACGGACCCTGGATCGGATCGGCGAAGCCCGGATAATTTTCCACGTCGGTGGTGATCATCAATTGGCCGCCCTGCTGCAGGCCGGCGACCAGCATCGGCTTCAGCATGGCGCGCGCGGCATAGACCGCCGCCGTGTAGCCGGCCGGGCCGGAACCGATGATGAGAACGGGCGCATGTTTGGTGTTCATGAAAGTCCCCTGCGGCGCGCAGCCGTGGTTTGTCGCGGCTAATGTAAGTGTTGCCCGTGAGACCAGCAAGGCAAGTTGGCTTTCGTCCCCGGAAAGCTTCGTTCCCCGCATATCAGGCCATATCGCCGCCCCTCACCGATGCACGTCGTCCGGAGAGATGCGCGGCTCTGGGATCACCGCATGCATCAAAAGAAGGAGAAAATCATCGTAAAGGGATGGCCTCCCAGGCGAAACCAAATTACAAAATCGCGAAAGATTCTTGCGCGAAAGCCGTCCATGCCGCTCAAAGCCGATCTCGATGCCATCGACTGGAAGATCCTGCGCGAACTGCAGGGTGACGGCCGCATGACCAATGTCGAATTGTCCAACCGGGTCGGCATTTCGGCGCCGCCCTGCCTGCGCCGTGTCAGGCGGCTGGAAGAGGCAGGCATTATCCGCGGCTACCGCGCGCTACTGAACGCGCCGGCGCTCGGCATGGATGTCGTCGCGTTCTGCCTGATCGGCCTGCATCATCAGGCCGATGCCGAGCTGAAGACCTTCGCCGAACGCACACGCGGCTGGCCGATCGTACGCGATGCCTGGATGGTTTCGGGCGAATCCGATTTCCTGCTGCACTGCGTGGCGAGCGATCTCGGCACCTTCCAGACCTTCGTCATCGAGGAACTGGCCTCCGCTCCCAACGTGGATACCGTACGCACCGCCTTGACCATCCGGCGCGTCAAGGACGAAGGGCTTGTCGCCTTTCCAACTTAATGTGCCGGTTTCCGGAAAATCATCTGCAAAAACAAAGGGCTTAGCGCCGGGCTTTGAATCAACCCGCGATCAGAGCGACCGTATCGCGGCAAGCAGGTCCTCAACGTGGTGAGCGCCGCGCAACGGCGAAACCGAAAACCCGCCTATCGTCGAGCCTTCGCCGTCCACCAGCCAACCACGCGCAAGGCCGGCGCGCTGGCCGGCTTCCATATCGGCCGGCTTGTCGCCGACGATCAGCGATCGGCTGAGATCGAGGCCGAGGCGGCACCCCGCCTCCAGCAGCATGCCCGGGTTGGGCTTGCGCATCGGATGATCGGCAACCGCCAACACGCCCCTGCCGGCCTCGTGGTAGGCGCAGGCAAGCACCATGTCGACGAAGGCCTTTTTCTCAGCCAGCAGCCCAAGCACGCGCCCGTTGACCCGCGCAAACGCGTCCCAGCCGAAATAGCCGCGCGCGATGCCGGACTGGTTGGTGACGACAATGACCGGAATGCCGTGCTCGTTCGCGGCCTCGATGACCGGCGCGATGCCGTCGCGCAGCTCCATGGCCACTGGATTGTCGGGATAGCCGGTATCGACATTGATGGTGCCGTCACGATCGAGGAACAGCGCCGGCCGGCCGGCCGGAAAGCTCCTGGCGGTGGTCCGCTCGACCCAAAGACCCGGCTCGGCCAGCGGAAAGCCTTCGCTTTCAGCCATTGCTGAGGCGCGCTTCGACCGCCTCGCACAGATGGTGATAGAGGCACAAATGCCCCTGCTGGATGATCGGCGTCGAAGTCGACGGCACGTTGAGCAGAATATCGGTCAGCGGCTTGAGCTTGCCGCCGGTTTCGCCGGTCAGGCTGATCACCGTCATGCCCATCGCCCGCGCCTGCTCCGCCGCGGCAAGGATGCTCGGCGAATTGCCGCTGGTCGAGATGGCCAGCAGCACCGCGCCTTCCGATCCATGCGCCTCGACCTGGCGCGAGAACACGGTGTCGAAGCCGTAGTCGTTGCCCCAGGCGGTCAGCACTGCGGCGTTGGCCGGCAACGCGATGACGTTGTAGGCCTTGCGTTCTTTCAGAAAGCGGCCGACCAGCTCGCCGGCGATGTGGATGGCGTCGCTGGCCGAGCCGCCATTACCGCAGATCAGCAGAGCCTTGCCTTGCGACAGCGCCGTCACCACGGTGCTCACCGCGCGCTCCATCTCGCCGGTGAGGTCGCGCTCGACCATCGCCGATATAGCCGCCGCGGAGCGGACCAGGTAGTCGTTCAAATCGGACATGAGACCCTCAGTTTGCGGCACGCAGCTTGCCGATCGTGTTCGTCGTGCTCTTGCCGGCGACGAGATCGACCAGCACCACGCGCCCGCCCGCCTTCTGCACCACGTCAGCGCCGACCACGGTCTCGACCGTGTAATCCGCGCCCTTGACCAGAATGTCCGGCAGAAGCGCCTCGATGAGCTTGAGCGGCGTATCTTCCTCGAAGACGACGACGGCGTCGACCGAGGCAAGCGCTGCCAGCACGCAGGCGCGGTCATGCTGGCTGTTGACCGGGCGCCCCGGCCCTTTCAGCCGATGCACCGAGGCGTCGCTGTTGAGGCCGAGCACCAGCCGGTCGCACTGGCTGCGCGCGGCATGCAGCAGGCTGACATGGCCGGCATGCAGGATGTCGAAACAGCCATTGGTAAAGCCGACGGTCAGCCCTTCTTCCTTCCAGGCAGCGACCATCCTGGCCGCGGCATTGAAATCGAGGATGGCGTCCTGATGGCCGGTCGGCCCGTGCGAGCGGAACAGCGCGCCGGATAGCTCCTCGACGTTCAGCCGCGCCGTGCCGCGCTTGCCGACCACGACGCCGCCGGCCGCGTTGGCGATGACCGCGGCATGCACCCGGTCGGCCCCGGCGGCGAGCGACAGCGCAAAACTCGCGATGACCGTGTCGCCGGCACCGGAGACGTCGAAGACTTCGCGCGCCTGGGTGGAGATGTGGCGGGCATCCTCGGCGGAGATCACGCTCATGCCCTTTTCGCTGCGCGTCGCGACGATGAACTCGAAATCATGCGTGGCAATCAGGTCGCGCGCCGCGGCCACGATCTCGTCGTCGCCGAACACCTTGCGCCCGACCGCCTCGCCAAGCTCCTTGCGGTTCGGCGTCACAGCCGTGGCGCCTGCGTAGCGCGCATAGTCGCGTCCCTTCGGATCGACCAGCACCGGCTTGCCGGCATCGCGGCAGATCGCGATCAGCTCGCCGGCGACGCCGTCGAGCAGGATGCCCTTGCCGTAATCGGAGAGGATGACGATGTCGGCGCGGCCAAGCGCCGCCTGGAAATGATCGATGAGCTTCGCCCGCTCGGCCCCGGTGAGCGGCTTGATCTCTTCCTCGTCGAACCGCAGCACCTGCTGGTTGAGCGCGCTGAAGCGGCTTTTCGATGAGGTCATGCGGTCCTGGTGCTGCAGGAGGCCGTCGGTGTCGACGCCGATCTCGCTGAGCATGCGCATCAGATTGTTGCCGGCCTGATCGGCGCCGATCACTGAAACGGGGATGGCGGCCGCGCCCAACGAAACGATGTTGGAGACGACATTGCCGGCGCCGCCCATGTTCAACGTCTCGCCCTTGCCATGCAGCACGGGGATGGGGGCTTCCGGCGAGATGCGCTCGATCACGCCGCTGACGAAACGGTCGAGGATGAAATCGCCCACCACCAGCACGGTGACGTCGCCGAACCGGGCGATGGTGCGATGCAGAGGTTCCGGAGAGGGCAGATTGTGCTTGATCATCTCACTCGAGCTATGCCTGAAGGAGGCCGGACTTGATTAGATTTCAGCGCCGGAATTGTGGCGCGGGCTGCTCAAAGCGATGCCGATATACCGCAATTCGGGAGAGCGCAACGGCAGGCCTGGTGGACCGCAGCCGGAGCCGGCAGCGCAATCAGCTTCTCTGAAGGGCGACGTGGACGCCGAGGCCAACCAGCACGGCGCCGCCCGCTCGCTGCATCAGGCGCTGCGCGCGTCCCGAACGCCGCAGCCGCGCTATCATCGCGCCGGCAAGGAATACGCACACGACGTCAGCGGAGGAGAACATCAGGTTGACGATGGTTCCAAGCACGACGAACTGCAGCCAGACCGGGAACGCCGCCGAGGCGTCGATGAATTGCGGCAGGAACGCCATGAAGAAAATCGCCGTTTTCGGATTGAGCACCTCGACGGTGATGCTTTCGAAGAAGGCGCGGCGGGCCGATTTCCGCTCGATGGCGGGCAGAGCCATATCGCCGTCCGCCCGTTTGCGGAACATGGCAACGCCGAGCCAGACCAGATAAAGCGCGCCGATCAGCTTGACCGCCAAATAGAGCGGCGGCACGGCGTGGAACAGCACCGACAGGCCGGCGGCCGCGGCAAAAACATGGAAATAGCCGCCGAGATGGATGCCCAGCGCCGCCGTAAGCCCGGACCAGCGGCCGCGCGCCATGGTCTGCGCGGCGGCATAGAGCATGGCGGGACCGGGGATATAGGCGAAGATCGCGGTGGTGGCGAAGAAGGCGATGAGTAGTTCGGTCGACGGCATTTGTTCCTCATGATCCGGTCTCTGTCAGGCTTCGCCTTGCTGGCCCGATCTCCATACCGGCGATACCACAGATACGAATATCTTCGAATTCCTCCAACATCATTCAGGCTGGCGCTGCCCCTCACCTGCCTGCCGGCATCCTCTCCCCGTATAGTGACGGGGAGAGGGGAACTGCGATCGACGGTTTCGCCAATCGCCAACGTTGTAGGAAAGGCGGCAAGGTTGCGGCCAGCCCTTTCTCCCCGTCACTATACGGGGAGAAATGCCCGGCAGGGCAATGAGGGGCAGCGCTGACGTAACGTGATTGTCGACATTCAGCCTGAAGCGACCGGGATCTCGGCGCCCGATCTAATCGCCACTCCCTCGGGCAGCGTACTCTTCGAGCATCTCGACATGTTCGGCCGGGGCGTCTTTGGCAGCGTAAGCGCGACGGCTGTCGTTGGCGAAGCGAGCCTCGTAGGCCTCGATGCTCATCAGGACATATCTCGGCTTGTTGTGACGGGTGATGAAGACAGGCTGCTGGCTCGCAGCCGCAAGCACGTCACCGAGATTTTGTTTCAGATCAGTAGACGGGTATTGCTTCATGAAGGCCTCCATTTTGTACAAAATAGGCAAAACAGACGAAATAGACAAGCTCAAACGACCTAAGGTGGGCGGCGCCTGCTTTGTCGACAGCCCGACTGGCCTCCCCTATAAGAGCCGGAATCGCAAGCAGCCAGAGGCCTTCATGATCATCGTCACGGGCGGCGCCGGCATGATCGGCTCCAACATCGTCGCCGCGCTCAATGCCGAGGGCCATGACGACATCGTCGTCGTCGACGACCTCACCGACGGCCGCAAGATCGCCAACCTCGCCGACCTTCGCATCGCCGACTATCTCGACAAGGACGATTTTCTCGCCCGGCTCGAGGACGGCGCGGTCGGCCGCATCGAGGCCGTCTTCCATCAAGGCGCCTGCTCGACCACCACCGAATGGAACGGCAAGTTCATGATGGAGGTGAACTACGCCTATTCGAAGCGGCTGCTGCATGCCTGCCTCGAACTGCGCGTGCCTTTCCTCTATGCCTCCTCGGCCTCCGTCTATGGCGGCGGCAGCGAATTCCGCGAGGAACCCGATTTCGAGCGCCCGCTCAACGTCTATGCCTATTCCAAGAAGCTATTCGACGACTACGTCCGCCGCACCGTCTTCGACACCGATCATTCACAGGTCGCCGGCCTGCGCTATTTCAACGTCTACGGCCCGCGCGAAGCGCATAAGGGCGCCATGGCCTCGGTCGCCTTCCATCTCTTCAACCAGGTCGAACGTGGCGAAAACCCGAAGTTGTTCGGTGCCTATGGCGATTTCGGACCCGGCGAGCAGAGCCGCGATTTCATCCATGTCGGCGATGTGGCCGACGTCAATCTGTGGCTGTGGAAACGCGGCGCGAGCGGCATCTTCAACTGCGGTACCGGCCGCGCCCAGCCGTTCCGCGCCATTGCCGAGACGGTGATCGACACGCTGGGCCAGGGCGAGATTGAATTCATCCCCTTCCCCGACCATCTCAAGGGCAGCTACCAGAGTTTCACGCAGGCTGATATGTCCCGCTTGCGCGCGGCCGGCTACAATGGCCAATTCCGCACAGTCGAAACCGGCGTCAGGGACTATGTCGAATGGCTGAAGGCCCAACGATCCTCGTGATCGGCCCACGCTGGGTGGGCGACATGGTCATGGCGCAGTGCCTGTTTGCGGCGCTGAAGGAAAAACATCCGAATGCGGCCATCGACGTGCTGGCGCCGGCCTGGGCTGCCCCGCTGGTCAAGCGCATGCCCGAGATACGCAGCCAGATCGACTTTCCTTTGATGCCGGGAGCGCTCGAATTCCGCAGCCGCAGGCGCTTCGGCCGCCTGCTGCGCGGCCGCTACGACATGGCCTATGTGCTGCCGGGGAGCTGGAAATCGGCGCTGATCCCGTTCTTCGCCCGCATCCCACATCGCGTCGGCAATCTGCGTGAGATGCGCTACGGCCTGCTGACGGATGTCGTACCCCTGCCCGAAGCGCTGAAACGGCGCACCGCACGCGCCTATTTCGGCCTCGCGCGCGGCGGCACTTTTCGCGCGCCGCGTCTTACCGTCGACAAGGCCAACCAGGCCGATCTGCTGGTGCGCTTCGGGCTGACCGCGAAGAAATTCGTGGCGCTCATGCCCGGCGCCGAATTCGGCCCGGCAAAACGCTGGCCGAGCGATCGCTATGCCGGGCTTGCCCGAGACATGATGGCCAAGGGCTTGGGCGTCGCGCTGCTCGGCTCGAAGAACGATGCCGACGTGACCGGCGAGATTGCAGCCCTTGCGCCGGGTGCCGTCGACCTTGCCGGCAAGACACGCCTCGAGGACGCCATCGACCTGATCGCCGCGGCGAAGCTTTCGGTCTCGAACGACAGCGGCCTGATGCATGTCGCGGCGGCCGTCGGGACGCCGATCGTCGCCGTCTACGGTTCGACCTCGCCGGAAAACACGCCGCCGCTCAGCGAGCGCTCTGAGCTGATCTGGCTGCATCTGTCCTGCTCGCCCTGCCACAAGAAGGTCTGCCCGCTTGGCCATCTCAACTGCCTGAACACGCTCGACGTCGCCCGCGTCACCGCAGCGGCCGACCGCTTGCTCAAGGTTCCGGCAGCGGCATGAAAGTGTTGATCGTCAAGACATCGTCGATGGGCGATGTCATCCACACGTTTCCCGCCGTCGAGGACGCGGTGCGCAATCGCTCCGATATAGATTTCGATTGGTGCGTGGAGGAGCCGTTTGCCGGTATCGTGGCTCTGCATCCGGCGATCGGCACCATTCATAAGGTGGCGGTTCGGCGCTGGCGCAAGCGGCTTCTCGACGGCGCCACGTGGCGCGAGATGACCGGACTGCGCGGCGCGCTCCGCGCCTCCCGCTACGATCTGGTCATCGATGCGCAGGGCTTATTGAAATCGGCCCTGGTCGCCATCCAGGCCGGCGCGCCGATTGCCGGCTTCGACCGGGCGAGCGCCCGCGAGCCGTCGGCGACGCTTTTCTATCGGCATAGATATGCCGTGCCGCGCGACCTGCACGCCATCGAACGCACCAGACGGCTGTTCGGGCTGGCGCTTGGCTATCAGCCGGATTTGTCGGCGCTCGATTCCGGCATCGTGCCGCCGGCGGGCAACCTGCCTGGCATCGACGGGCAGACCGCCTTCCTGCTGCACGGCACCAGCCGCGAGGACAAGAAATTGCCGGTCGAGGATTGGATCGAAACCGCGCGCCGACTGGCCGACCGGCAGTTCACACCGGTGGTCACTTGGTCGAATGAAGCGGAAAAGAAAGTGGCGGAAGCCATTGCCGGTGCCGTGCCAGGGACGGTGCTGGTTGCGAAATCGCCGCTCGCCGACGTCGCCGCGATCCTCGGTCGCTCGAAGTTGGTCATCGGCGCCGACACCGGCCTCACCCATCTTGCCAGCGCCTTCGGCCTGCCGACGGTCGCCATCTTCCTGGCGACCGAACCGGGTCTCACTGGCCCGCGCGGGCCTTTCGCATCGACCTTGCTTGCGCCTGCGGGCGGCAAGGTCACGCCGGCTGACGTGATGACTGAGGTTGAGCGCCTGCTGGCGCTCAGATCAAACGCGCCAGCGTGAGGGACCTTTTCAGAATTCGCTCTGGTGAGTCGAATAGCGTGGTTTTCGAGAACCGGAGCGGAGTGTACTTAAAGTACGTGAGCACCGGAAGCGCAGAAAACCGCGCTAGTCGACCGCCAGAGTAGAATTATCAAAAGGTCCTTAGATAAACTGCACCTGGACGATCTCGTACCCTCGGGCGCCGCCCGGAGCATTGACCTCAATGGCATCGCCGACTTCCTTGCCGATCAGCGCACGCGCGATCGGCGATGAAATCGAGATGCGGCCGGACTTCACGTCCGCTTCCTGGTCGCCGACGATCTGGTAGGTCTTCTTTTCCTCGGTGTCCTCGTCGACGAGCACGACAGTTGCACCGAATTTCACCTTGTCGCCGGAAAGCTTCGAAACGTCGATAACCTCGGCGCGCGCGATCAGATCCTCGAGTTCGTTGATGCGGCCTTCATTGAGGCTCTGCGACTCTTTCGCCGCGTGATACTCGGCATTTTCGGACAGGTCGCCATGCGAGCGCGCTTCGGAAATCGCCTCGATGATGCGAGGACGCTCCTCCTGCTGGCGCCAGCGAAGTTCTTCCTTCAATGACGCGAACCCCTCGCCTGTCATCGGGACCTTGATCATAGCCTGACCTTTCTGCCGCCACCCCCGTTTTCGGGAGGGACCTTGTCAATAGGTACAAAAAGAAAACGGTCCGGCAGCCTCGGGCTAACGGAACCGTCTCACCACAATTTCCCTGAATATAGCGATCTTTGCGCGATTTTCACGCCCAAAAATTGAAGTTCGGCAAAATGATCACCGCTTTCGCGGGTCCGCGGCTGACGGCGAGCAATAAAAAACCGGCTGCGATTGCTCACAGCCGGTTCGAGAGGCTTCGAGCCCTGTTCAGCTCCTCAGGAAATGATCGATCTGCTCGGACAGCATGCCATATTCGCGCGAGCCCTTGCCGGTCCGCTTTTCGATTTCCTGGAGCTGCTGCTGCGCGCCGGCGAGATCGCCGATCTGCAGATGCGCCTCGCCGAGATATTCGCGCACCAGCGTGTAATTCGGGTCGATCCGCAGCGCTTCCTCGTAATAGCCGAGGCCGACGGTGACGCGGCCCGAATGGCGGTGCGAATAGCCGAGATAGTTGAGGATGCGCGGATCCTGCTTGTTGGCGGCGAGCGTCAACACCGAGATCGCTTCGTCATAGCGCCCGGCCATCGCCAGATCGTGGCCGGCCTCGTAGATGCTGTCGTCGTCCAGCATGCCATATTGCGGCTTAACGCATTTGTTCTTCTTCTTGTCCCAGACCTCGCCCTTCTTGCAGGTGGTCGTCTGGCCACCGCTGCTGCCGCTTTCGCCAGCCGCAAATGCCGGTGCAACGAACAGCGGCAGCGCCGCAATAGCCATGACCTGAACAAGTAAACGTCTGCGCATCGAAGCCTCCGTGAGTGTGACAATGCCAGATTAACGCCGCCTTGGCGCGGTTTCATCCCGAAATGCGGACGACTGCCTAACTATTTTGAACGGTCGGACAGTAGCCGATACCTGCGGACGTGACGCGCGCTTTAATTCCGCTATCATCGGACCAAGCGCATCACGTGGAGAAGGACCGTGCAGCAGCGCCTCGAGAAGGAGTGGGAACTTTCGATCGATCCGGACACGGTGCGCCTGTTCATCCTCAAGGCGAAGGCGCTGAGTGCTGCCGTCAACGAGGACTATGACGACGGCGCTGAGCACGAGGTCGAATTCGACGGCGACACCCATGACAGCCACCATCATGACGGCCTTGTCGAGGAAGCCTCGGAAGACCTGACCGAGGAAGAATTGCGCGAGCTGATCAACGATCTCAATATCGACGAAGCGGCCGAGCTGATCGCGCTCGCCTGGGTCGGGCGCGGCGACTATGAGGCATCCGAATGGGCGGACGCGGTGGCCGCCGCCAGGGAGCGTCCCAGGAAGCGCGCGGCCAAATATCTGCTCGGCCTGCCGATGCTTGCCGACTGGCTGGAGGAAGGCCTTGAAGCCATCGGCGCGTAACGCGCCGGTAACCGATTGTGATCGGCAAGGCAGCCGACACAGGCAACTTCGCAACGCGACCGCCGTTTCGGGGCGATGGCAACGCTGAGCTTTTCCCGATTTTGCAGATTGGCGCTGCCTGTGGCGGCTGCGGTGCTGCTGGTTACGCCGGCCATGGCCAAGCATCATCATCGGCATAAAAGACACCTGCCGCCGGCCAGCCAGAGTGCCGCTCCGGCTCCGGAAACGCCGCCGGCGACCCCGGTTCCAGGGTCGCGTCCGCAGGATCTGGAGAACGGCACTGAGAAGTCCGGGCAAGGCAAGCCGCGCGCGGACGGCAGCGACGACGTCCTCAACCAGCAGAAATCGCATCCGAAATGGGACGCCCGTCCGCCGCGTTCGAAGAGCGCTCAATCCGCGCCGCGGACGGAATCCGAGCCGCAGACGCCGGATGTCGTGCCGACGCCCCCGCAGAAGCCCACCGAACTGGAGCCGGAGCCGCCGGAAACCGCGCCGCAGCCATCGGAAAGACCCGAACCGCCGGGCGAGGAAAAGATGCTTCCCGATCCGCGCTCGGCCGACATGCCGGCCGACACGATGCCGGCGGAAGAAACCGCGTGCCGCGAGCGGCTGAAGGCGCTGGGCGTCGAGTTCGAGGAGCACAAGGCCGAGCACGATGCGGAAATCGGCTGCTCGATCCCCTATCCGGTAATTTTGAAAACGCTCGGCAAGTCCATCGGCATCAGTCCCGGTACCGAGCTCAACTGCCGGATGGCCGAGGCGGCGGCGCGCTTCATGGCCGAAATCGTCCAGCCCACGGCGAAGGCCGAGCTCGGCGCCGATTTGAAGTCGGTCAACCAGGGCTCGGCCTTTGTCTGCCGCCCGCGCAACGGCACCCGCAAACTGTCCGAACACGCCTTCGGCAACGCGCTCGACATCGCCAGCTTCACCTTGTCGGACGGGAGGAAGATCGAGATCGGGCCGACGCCGCCGGAGAAGGACGCAAAATTCCTCGACGCGGTGCGCAAGGCTGCCTGCGGGCCGTTCAAGACGGTGCTCGGGCCAGGCGCCGATCCCGACCACGCGCTGCATTTCCACCTCGATCTGGAGCCCCGCCGCCACGGCGGAACCTTCTGCCAATAGGTGAATTCCGAAAGTCTTGCCCGCGCCAAACCAAGAACAGCGCCGCAATTCCGCCCCATGCATGAATGCCGGCGCTGATCTTTCCTTTACTGTTGGCGGTTAACCTTGTGCCATTCGGATCATGATCCCAGTTGGGCTCGGATCTTGGGGACAAGGACGCCTTTCAATGGCTCGAGGACTTGGCGCCATGCTGGTGGCGGCGCGACGGAGCAAGCGTGTCACGATCGTCGGGCTGGCCGCGGGCGTCGCCATGGCGGCGATATCGGCCTGCACGACCGGCGACGTCTTTGCGCTGCAGCCGGCCGTCGATGTCGGCAGCCAGACGGCAGCCGTGCCGCAGCCCGATGCGCCGCAATATTCCGGAATGCAGCGTCTTGTTCCGTCCAACCCTTATATGACGCAGGCCGCCTATCCGCGCATGGACGAGCCGATGTCGCCTCTCGAGCAGATGCCGGCCAGCGAGATCGACTGCCGCAACGAGCTGAAGCGGATGGGTGTCGTCTATCAGGATGTCCAGCCGATCCATGAGGGCCAGTGCGGCATCGATTATCCGGTAAAAGTCTCGGCCATCGGCAACGTCGCCATGACGCCCGCGGCGACGCTGACCTGCAACATGGCCGCCACCTTCGCCGCCTGGACGAAGAACGAGCTGCAGCCGGCTGCCCGCTGGCGCTATTTCTCCGGCGTCAAGGCGATCCATCAGGGCTCCAGCTATTCCTGCCGCAACATCGCTGGCGAAGGCGTGCTGTCCGAGCACGGCAAGGGCAACGCCCTCGACGTCATGAGCATCGAGCTCAACAATGGCGACGACATCGACGTCCGCAAGCCCGGCCTGTTCGCCTTTCGCACGCGCGGCTTCCTCAACAATGTACGCGCCGACGGTTGCGAGTATTTCACCACGGTGCTCGGCCCCGGCTACAACTACGACCACCGCAACCATTTCCATTTCGACATCAAGAACCGCAAAAGCGGTTACCGCGCCTGCCGCTGAGGCTGCTCTGCCCAAAACGGCCAACATCGCATAAAATGGTCGCGCGTGGATTTGGGAGCGGTTGGCTGTGGGTGGGCGAAGCCTGAGACGACGCGCGGCGATCTGGATCGCGGCCTTCTGCGCCTTCTACGTGGCCCTCGCCTATCTCGCCGCGCCGGAATTCTGGACCTGGCGGGAGCGCGGCTTCCGCACCCGGCCCTTCGAGATGGTGACGCATACGCCGCAGGGCATTACCGGCGACCCGATCAATGTCGGCCTGGTCGGCACCGAAAAGGAAGTTGTCCACGCCTTCGCCGTCGCCGGCTGGGACACTGCCGATGCCGTGACGCTGCGGACCGCGATCGACATCGGCGAAAGCGTCTTGTTTTCCCGCCCCTATCCCGATGCGCCGATGAGCCGCCTTTTGTTCGAGGGCCGAGCCCAGGACCTGGCCTTCGAGAAACCGGTCGGCGACAGCGCCGACCGGCGCCACCACGTCCGCTTCTGGCAGACGGACACGGTGGGCGACGACGGCCGCCGGCTCTGGCTGGGCGCCGCGAGCTTCGACCGCGGCGTCGGCCTCAGCCACGATACCGGCGCCGTCACCCACCATATCGGCCCCGACATCGACGCGGAGCGCGACTTCCTGATCGGCGATCTGAAGACCGCCGGCCTTCTGGCCTCCACCAGCGAGATACCCGGGATCGGCGCCACCAAGGCCGGACGCAATGGCGGCGGCGATCCCTATTTCACCGACGGCATGGCGGTGATCGGCGTTCTGAAGACGCAGCAGTGACGGCGCACCCGTCACGCGCGCGCTGACGCCGAAGGTGCGCGTCGTCGTCGACGCGCTTGTCGGGCATTTTTCGGCGCCGCTTTGGGATGCCGCCTGAACAGCGCGCCTGTCATGTTCCAAAAATACCGACGGGCTATTTTCGAACGCACTGCAGCAATGCTATTGACCGCCCATGCTATATGTTGAAATCGCCGTCGTGGCCGTCCTCATTCTGGTGAACGGCCTCTTGTCGATGTCGGAGCTCGCTATCGTCTCGTCGCGGCCCGCCCGCCTCAAGGCGATGATCGACCGCAACGTCAGGGGCGCCGGCCGCGCGCTGGCGCTCGGCTCTAATCCCGGCAAGTTCCTGTCCTCGGTGCAGATCGGCATCACCCTGGTCGGCGTTCTCTCCGGCGCCTTTTCGGGCGCGACGCTCGGCGAAAGGCTGGCGCAATATCTGGCGTCGACCGGCATCCGCGAAAACATCGCCGATCCTGTCGGCGTCGGCATCGTCGTCGCTTTGATCACCTATGCCTCGCTTATCGTCGGCGAGCTGGTGCCGAAGCAGATCGCGCTCAAGGATCCGGAGCGCGTCGCCGTCAGAGCCGCGCCGGCAATGACCATCCTCGCCACCTTCTCGGCGCCGCTGGTCTTCCTGCTCGACCTCTCGGGCCGAGCCGTGCTTTGGCTGCTTGGGCAGGCCGGCGAGACCGAAGAGAAAGTCACCGACGAGGAGATCAAGATGCTGGTCGCCGAGGCCGAGCATCACGGCACCATCGAATCCGACGAGCGCCGCATGATCGCCGGCGTCATGCGTCTCGGCGACCGCGCCGTGCGCGCCGTCATGACGCCGCGCACCGAGGTCGACTGGCTGAACCTGCAGTCCGACGAGACCACCGTCAAAAAGCTTCTGATGGATACCCAGCACTCGCGCCTGCCCGTCGGCGACGGCAATGTCGACGCCATGGTCGGCGTTATCCAGACGCGCGACGTGCTGGCCGCTCTTCTCGCCGGCAGGGTGCTGGATCCGCGCCAGCATGTGCGCGCCGCCCCCATCGTGCATGACCAGGCCGACGCGCTCGACGTCCTGCAGAAGCTGAGGGAATCGGACGTGCCGATGGCGCTCGTTCATGACGAATACGGCCATTTCGAAGGCATCGTCACGCCGGCCGACATCCTCGAAGCCATCACCGGCGTGTTCCGCTCCGACCTCGAGGCCGGCGAGGAAGAGAACGCAGTCAAGCGCGATGACGGCTCGTGGCTGCTCGCCGGCTACATGCAGGCCGACGAGATGGCCGAGGTGCTTGGCATCGATCTGCCCGAAAACCGCGACTACGAGACCGTCGCCGGCTATGTGCTGTCGCATCTGCATCATCTTCCGACCACCGGCGAATGCGTCGACGCGCAAGGCTGGCGTTTCGAGGTGGTCGACCTCGACGGCCGCCGCATCGACAAGCTGATCGCCACCCGCCTGCCCGACGGCCATCGCCCTGTGGCGCGGCGGTAGCCAGCACGGCCTGCTAGACGTAGCCTCTACCGCATAGCCAGATGCGGATTGAGACCAATTTGAGGGCGGCGAGACAGCCAGCTTGTCATATCGGGTGACAATACGGCGGAACTGCTTGGCAGGTCATATAGGCTCATGCTGAGCCTGCATTAGATTCAGCCGCGATATGAAAGTCTCGGTCGGAAACGACCATTGCGAACCTACGCCCAAGAAGGATATGTTGCCGCGGCGCGCAGGCATCCCGCTTCATCATCGCGCATGTTCCATGAAAGCAAAGAATAGATTCGACTCGCTCATGCACGCGGTCTGTGTTGGTCATGGCTATTGTGGAGGAAGGCACGGCGACAAGTTCATGCATGTCACCGATTTTATTCCTCAATCCGGCGATGTTACAGCGGATCAGTTCGTGGAATGGGTATTTCTAGCTGAATATGAGAATGAGAGTGAGCGAATGTCTCCCAGATGGGATCGGCATCGCCAGAGGATGCGAGACTATTTTGTTGAGCACATGGGATCAGACGTCGTCGATGCCAGCCAACTAAAATGTGGCGTGGAGGGCTAAGTCAACCCTTTACTCTGCTTCCCACTCATCTCGGTCATACCGCATTTATGAGTTTACGACCTAGTTCTCCGACACAGGGATTTTGAAAGATTGCCGTTTGTCTTGGTGCAAGATTTTCCGTTCATTTCCGTGAAATCAGCACAAATGCCGGGGATTGGTTGAAGCCGCCCCAACTTCGTCATTCTATGGCGGAGCAAGGAGCGAAGCGACGCGGCGCAGACCATAGAATCCATTCCGTGACTTGGAAGCGCCGCCGCGGTGCAGAATTTTGCTCCGTTGCACGCCTTGACGAAGGTAACGGCATGGATTCCAGGGTCTTCGCGACGGAGCTTCGCTCCTGCTCCGCCCTGGAATGACGATCGCGATGGGCGTTTTCGGCCAATCTCCAACGCATGCCACCAACGCAAACAGAGCCGACCGGTCAAAATCCCTGAGCAGTGCCACTAGGATGAACTTCCGGCTTTGGCCGACGTTCACCTGAATGGTCACGAACGTCTTCGTCTTTGGCACCTTGAAAAGAGGGTTTCCCCTGCACGAGCAGGGTTTGAGCGGGGCCGCGTTTTCTGGCAATCGTCGGACGCATGAGCGGTTTCCAATGCTGATTGCTGGACCTCGCTTCGTTCCGATGATGTTCAACGAACCGGGTGTCGGTTTCCAGGTCGCCGGCGAACTCTACGAGGTCGATGATCGCACCCTCTCGCGCCTCGATGCCATTGAATCCGTCGGCGCGCCCGGCAGTTTGCGCGTGCCGATCGAGGTTGAGCATCTCGAGGGCGGACAGTCGACCGCAGCGCAGGTCTATATGAAATCCCGGCATCTCGCAGATCCCGTGCATTCGGGATATCTCGCCTGTTACAATAACCGGCGCTTCGTTCTTCCTGCGAGAACGTAGCGACTTCGCCCGCCTCCGGAAGTTTTGTATTTTCGGTTCAAGAAGCGGTTGGCCTGCCACCGCTCGAGCTTTCCCATCCGGCGGCAGCGATCGTGATCAGAGCGGCGCCGAGCAGCAACGGCCTGCGCCGCTTCCTGACGACGGCACTTGAGGCCAGTTAGCTTGGCTATTCCCGGACAAAGGTGTCGAGGCTGGTGCCGAAGGCGCGCCAGGTTCCTACCTGCTTGCGGGAAGCGGTTTCGCCCTCCTTGCCGGTGATGGTGCTGCCGGCCACTGTCAGCCACATCGTCTCCAGCTTGCCGTCCCGCAATATGCCGGTGTAGCTCACCGCGGCGGGGCCGGCCGTACCCTCGCCGGCGGCCGTTACTCCAATCACGTCGCCATGCGCGATGCCGGATATCGGCACGGTCTGTCCATAGAAGCTGCTGTCTTCGAGCGCCGTGCGAAACGTGCCTTCAATCCGGCCGCCGTCCTCGCCGGTGATGTCGAGGACGGACCCATACTGATTGCGCCATCTGCCAAGCCAAGGCATCCCGCTCCTCCACGACTGTCCTGTCTTTGTCTTCGGTGGATTCGGGCCTGCATCTAACGCGCCGTTCCGAGCGGTCAACAGTGCGACGGCTTAAAGGGATCAGCCCGGGATCCAGGCAAGACAGGCAGCTCGGCAAATCGAAAGGGGCAGCGCTGGCGCCGCCCCTTTCTCACTGGGAGGACAGTGTCGATCGACCGCTCAGGCGGCCTGGGCTTCGCCGGCGATCGCGTCGGCGGCGCGGGCCGCTTTCAGCACCCTTGCCCACCAGGCGACGTCGTTGACCAGCGCGGCGGCCGACTGGTTCAGGTGCTCGAGATCCTCGAGCTTCTTCTCGCCCTGGCGAACCGCAAGGAAATCGCCCCAGGCGATGTGCACCGCCGACTTGACGGGCGCCATCTGCAGCTCGATGGCGATCAGGCGAAGGTGCTCGATCGCGCGCGAGCCGCCGACGCTGCCATAGCCGACGAAGCCGGCCGGCTTCTTGTTCCACTCATTGGCGGCGTAATCGATGGCGTTCTTCAGTACTCCGGTCGGGGCGTGATTGTATTCGGCGGCGGTGAAGATGAAGCCGTCGAACTCGGCGACCTTCTTCTGCCAGCGCTGCGCCACTTCGTTCTGCGACGGCGCCCAGGCGGACGAAGCGACCTCGTCGAAGAAGGGCAGCGGCCAGTCGCGCAGATCGACGATCTCGACATCGATATCGGCGTGCGACTTGGCGATCTTGGCGATCCACTGCGTCGGCACGTCGGCGAAGCGGGCGGCGCGCGTCGAACCGACGACAATGGCGATTTTGGGCTTGGACATAAGGGGCTCTCCTTGCGGGAATTTCTGGTATCGTTTGGATACCGGCGCTATATGTGATACTGACAAATCGACGCGCAAGGAGGCACTTCTTTGTTACTGAGGCACCCGCACAACACCGAGGACTGCCGGGCCGTTTCAGAAATCCTGCAACGGGTCGGCGACAAATGGACGGTGCTCGTGGTCGGCAAGCTCGGCGGCGGACCAATGCGCTTCAACGAATTGCGCGCCGCCGTTGGCGGAATTTCGCAAAAGATGCTGACCACCACCTTGCGCGGTTTGGAGCGCGACGGCTTCGTCACGCGCAAAGTGTTTCCGACCATTCCGCCACGTGTCGATTACGAGCTCACCCAACTCGGTCACGAGCTCCTCGTGCCGGTCGGCGCGCTCGGCGAGTGGGCGCGCAAGAACACCAATCGGGTCCGCGAAGCGCGCGCGAAATTTGACGGCCTCCAGGCCTGAAACCCTTGCAATGCAAGGGTTTTTAGCCTGCCTATGAAACCGTGGGCCTCAGCGCCGGTCGCATCGCGTTTTCGGTTTGGATCGGAGCCTCCGCGGTTCCGCCGCTGGCGTCGCCGGGCAACCGGTTCGCCAGGATGACCCGTCTTTAGCCGGCAACCGATCAGGCACTTGGGGCAGTGCTGTCGCAGCACGCCCTCGAGCAGCTCTCCCGCTGCGCGGCCTTCTTGTCGATCGCCTTCGGGCCTCGCATGCAGGCGACGCGTGGAAGGTCTTTGCTGACTTCCATGTAGGCCGTTATGCCGAGCAGGCAGACCAGAGCAATAAGGGCCGCCACGAGCCAGCCGTTCAGCATATGTTGACGCATTGTCTTTCCCCCGCGCCTACAAGGTGGGGCGTGAAGGCAACCATTGGATGTCGCGAAGCGCATCTCCCGCGCAGCCGTTGTTACAAAGCGGCAAGTCTGGGGAGAATCAGTATCCCGCCGGAGCGTCAGCTCTCGGCCGGAACCGGCTTCGGCTTGCCTTCGCCGTCGAGCGCCACCATGACGAAGTCGGCATGGGTGACCTTCTCCATCAGATCGGAAAGATAGCGCTGCGCCCACGCCTCGACCTTGAGCACCATCGAGGTGCGGCCGACGCGCTCGACATGGGTGTAGATGCAGAGCGTGTCGCCGATCTTCATCGGCTTGGCGAAGGACATCTCCTTGACCGCGGCGGTGACCACGCGGCCCTTGGCGCGCTCGGCGGCGCGGATGCCGCAGGCAAGGTCCATCTGCGCCATCACCCAGCCGCCGAAGATGTCGCCGGCCGCATTGGCGTCGGACGGCATGGCGAGCGTGCGCAAGGTCAGATCGCCAAGCGGCTTGCCGTCCGCGTAATGCACCATCGCGAAATCCTCTCCTGAAGCGATCGCCTCATCCCGTAGCGTCGCTCCCTTCACCCGTCAACGCGCGCACTGCTGACAGCCGGAGCTTTCAATCCTAGGCTATGCCCACAGAACGGCCTGCGGGGGAAGGAATTGGCTTTGCCGCTCAATCGCATCGTCCTTTACGTCGGAAACATCGAAGCGGCGGTGACTTTTTACGAAAGGCACTTCGGCTTCAAAGCGCATCGTGAGGAAGGCGACAGGATCGTTGAGTTGGTCAATCCGGCCGGTGGTGCAAGTCTGATGCTTCATCTCGCGGCGAAGGGGCAGAAAAAGGGACAATCGACTGTCAAATTGGTCTTCGATGTCGAAGACGTCGAAGCCTTTGCCGCTTGCAGCGCCAAGGACGGGCTGGAATTCGGCGCCCTGCACCGGGGCGACGGCTATGCCTTCGCCAACGCCCGCGATCCCAGCGGCAATCCGATATCGATTTCGAGCCGCGCCTTTCGGAAAGACGACAGTACCGTCGGCTAAGCACAAAGGCGCCGGTCGCTTTTTTCACAAGCCATGCCGGAAGCCACGGCGACGCCGCAAGCCGGCAATGTCTAGGGTAAGCGCAACATTGCGGAGCCCGCCTTTCCATCATGCAGACTTACGACTTCATCATCGTCGGCTCCGGCTCGGCCGGTTCGGTCGTTGCCGACAGGCTGTCGGCCTCGGGCCGCTTCTCGGTGCTGGTGCTGGAGGCCGGCGGGACCGATCGGCGGTTCTATGTCCAGATGCCGCTAGGCTACGGCAAGACCTTCTTCGATCCGGCCGTCAACTGGAACTACAAGGCCGAGCCGGATCCCGGCCTGGCCGGCAACAGCGATCACTGGCCGCGCGGCAAGCTGCTTGGCGGGTCGAGCTCGATCAACGCCATGGTCTATATCAGGGGCGCGCGCGAGGATTTCGATGCCTGGGCGGCGGCCGGCAATCCGGGCTGGACATATGACGACCTCCTGCCCGCCTTCAAGGCGATGGAAGACAATGCGGCGGGCGCCGACCAGTGGCGCGGCGTCGGTGGCCCCTTGCACATCACCGACTGCACGAACGCGGTGCATCCGCTGACCAAGCGCTATCTTGCCGCCGCCGAACAGGCCGGCCTGCCGTTCAATCCGGACTTCAACGGCGCCTCCCAGGAAGGCGTCGGCGTCTACCAGATCACGACGAAGAACGGACGCCGCATGTCGGCCGCCCGAGCCTTTCTGCGGCCGGCGATGAAGCGCTCAAACGTACGCGTCGAGACCAATGCTCTGGCGACGAAAACCCTGTTCGAGGGCAAGCGCGCCGTCGGCATCGAATACGAGCAGAACGGGCAGAAGAAGACGGCTCGCGCGGGCCGCGAGGTGATCCTGTCGGGCGGCTCGATCAACTCGCCGCAACTGCTGCAGCTGTCCGGCGTCGGCCCTGCGGCCTTGCTGGCCGACTTCGCTATCCCGGTCGTGCAGGCCAATGACAATATCGGCGCCAATCTGCAGGACCATGTCGGCATCAACTACACTTTTAAAGGCAAGCTGCCGACGCTCAACCAGGTCCTTAGGCCCTGGTGGGGCAAGCTGCTCGTCGGCATGCAATACATCCTCTTGCGCTCCGGTCCGCTGTCGCTGTCGATGAACAATGCCGGCGGCTTTTTCCGCACCGACCCGTCGATGACGCGGCCGAACATGCAGCTCTACTTCCAGGCCTTCTCCACCGTCATCCCGAAGAGCGGCGAGCGTCCGATCCTGACGCCCGACCCCTGGCCGGGCTTCTCGATCGGCCTGTCCAACTGCCGGCCCTCGAGCCGCGGCGAGATCATGATCCGCTCGAGGGACCCGCGCGACTATCCGAGGATCACGCCCAACGCCTATTCGACCAATGCCGATGTCGACGAGATGCTGGCGGCGGTGAAGTTCGTGCGCAAGATCGCCTCGATGCCGGCCCTGGCCGAGATCATCGAGGAAGAGGTTCTGCCCGGCCCGTCGATCCAATCGGACGCCGACCTGATCCAGGATTTCAGGAAACGCTCAGGCACCGTCTATCACCCGGTCTCGACCTGCCGCATGGGGCCTGATGCGGCGCGCGCCGTCGTCGACCCGCGGCTTCGGGTGCACGGGCTGGATGCGTTGCGCGTCATCGACGCTTCAATTTTCCCCGACAACATCACGGGCAACACCAACGCCGCCGCGATCCTGACCGGATGGAAAGGCGCCGACCTGGTTCTGGAGGATCACAAATGAAAATCACCGAAGTGAAGACCTGGATTGTCGGCAACCCGCCGCCCGGCATCGGCGGCAAGTATTTCATCTTCGTCAAGCTCACCACCGATGGCGGCGTGGTCGGCTATGGCGAAGCCTACAATGCCACCTTCTCCGCGCACGTCACCGCAAGGATGATCGAGGACATGGCCGAGCGCTATCTCGTCGGCCGCGATCCGCATGACATCGAGAATTTCTTCCGCCGCGCCTATTCCTCCGGCTTCACCCAGCGCCCCGACGTCTCCGGCATGGGCTGCTTCTCGGCGCTCGAAATGGCCTGCTGGGATATCGTCGGCAAGGAAGCCGGCAAGCCGGTCTACAAGCTGCTCGGCGGCCAGGTGCACGAGACGCTTCGTTCCTACACTTATCTCTATCCGCACACCGGCAGCGTCCATTCGGAAGATGCGCGCGGCAAGAACGTCTATAACGACCCCGACATGGCTGCCGCCTGCGCGCTCGAATATGTCGAGCAGGGTTTTAACGCCGTGAAGCTCGATCCGGCCGGCCCCTACACCGCCTATGACGGCCATCAGCCGCGCCTGATCGACATCGACCTGTCGGCGCGCATGGTCAAGGCGATCCGCGAAGCAGTCGGTAACAGGGCGGATATCCTGTTCGGCACGCATGGCCAGTTCACCGCCTCCGGCGCGCTGCGGCTCGCCCGCGCCATCGAGCCCTACGATCCGCTCTGGTTCGAGGAGCCGGTGCCGCCGGATATGCCCGAGGTGATGGCGCAGGTCGCCCGCGGCACATCCATTCCGATCGCCACCGGCGAGCGGCTGACGACGAAGTTCGAGTTCGCCCGCGTCATCGAGAACCGCGCCGCGACCATCCTGCAGCCGGATCTCGGCCGCTCCGGCGGCATCCTCGAGACCAAGAAGATCGCCGCAATGGCCGAAGCCTACCACATCCAGGTCGCGCCGCACTGCTATTGCGGCCCGATCGTCGGCGCCGCCAACGTCCAGCTCGCGGTGACGCTGCCCAATTTCCTGATCCTGGAATCGCTCAAGCAGTGGGACGGTTTCCACGCCACGCTGCTCAAGAAGAAGATCGAGTGGCAGGACGGCAACGTCATCCCCTCGAAGGAGCCCGGCCTCGGCGTCGAGCTCGACGAGGCGGTCTGCGACGCCCATCCCTATAGCGGCAAGGAGCTGCATCTGCAGATGATGCAGACGCCGCTGATGCCGTGACCCTCGCTTACGCCTTCGTCGGCCTTGGCCATCTCGGCGGCAACCTTGCCGCCAGCCTGCTGCGCAACGGCTTTGCCGTCACCGTCTTCGATCGCGATCCGGCAACGGTCGAGCGCCTTGTCGCGCTCGGCGCCACGGCGGCGACGAGCCCGGCCGATGCTGCGGTGCGCGCCGGCAATGCGATCACCTGCCTGCCCTCGCCGAAGGTCAGCGAAACAGTGCTCACTGGTCCGGACGGATTGCTCCAGGGCCTCCCCGCGGGCGGCACCTGGATCGAGATGTCGACCAATGGCCGCGACGAGATTTTGCGACTTGCCGCCCTTGCATCGAAAAAAGGCATTGAGACGCTCGAATGCCCGGTGACCGGCGGCGTGCACCTGGCCGCGATGGGCAGGATCACCGCCCTCGTCGGCGGCGACGCCGCGCTCTATGAGCGGCACCGCCCGGCCATCGAGGCGATGTGCGCGAAATCCTTCCTGATGGGCCCGGTCGGCTCGGCCGCGGTGATCAAGGTCATCACCAATATGCTCGCCTTCATCCATCTCGTCGCCGCCGGCGAGGCGCTGATGCTCGCCAAACAGGGCGGGCTCGATCTCGCCCAAGCCTACCACGCCATCGTCGCCTCTTCCGGCAACAGCTTCGTCCACGAGACGGAGAGCCAGCTGGTGCTCAACGGCTCCTACGACATCGGCTTCACCATGGACCTGGCGCTGAAGGACCTCGGCTTCGCGCTTGCCATGGGCAGGGATTTCGGCGCGCCGCTCGATCTGGCGACACGCGTCAACGCGATTTTCGAGGAGGGAAAACGCGCCTATGGCGGTGGCGCCTGGTCGACCCAAATCGTCAAGCTGCTGGAGGATGAAGTCGGCACGGAGCTTCGCGCACCGGGCTTCCCGGCAAAGCTCGAAATTTGAAACAGCGGGATCGTGGAATGAAATCAGGGCTTTGAGTAAGCCTCCGGAATCATCCCCGCAACGAATTGAATCGGAACTTCAACATCTCGGTTGGTTCTCAGGCAGAAGTTCCGACCAGACTGCATACCTCGACAATTGGCGGAACCGGCCTTCCCTTCGTCATACTCGGGGCTTGACCCGAGTATCCATGCCGCGACCAAGCCGAAAGGTGCAGCGGTGAAGAATTCTGCACCGTGGCTGCGCTCAGGACTCCCGGCATGGATCCCAGGGTCTCCGCGACGGAGCTTCGCTCCTGCTTCGCCCAGGGATGACGACGCCGCGGGGCGCTCCACCCCTGGCCAACGTCTTGATTCAACCTCTCAGCGTCAGCGCGCCGGGCAGGATCTCGAACGTCGCCGGAATCCGGCCTGGCGACTCGCCGTCTATGTCGACCAGCGCGCCGTTCTTCTCGGCATCGCCGAGCGGCTCGACCAGCACCTTGCGGCCACGCAGGATGGTGATTGCCGGATGGTTGCGATGGCGGCCGCCATAGAGCAGGCGGAGGTCGCGGATCAGCCCAAGCTTGCCGGCGGCCCGCAGGATGACGATATCGAACTGGCCGTCGGCGAGCTCGGCGTCCGGCGCGATCATCATGCCGCCGCCGAAGAATTTGCCGTTGGCCACCGCGACCAGCGCCATGCGCGCCTCGACCGGCTCGCCGTCGTCGATGGTGATCCTGACATCCTGAAAACGGTAGCGGATGAACTCCAGCACGGTGCGCCAGAAGAACAGCGCCTTGGCCGAGACCCTGCCCTTGCGCTTGTCGGCATTGACGGCGCGATCCGTCGCGCCGGACAGGCCCAGGCTGGCGATGTTGATGAAGTGGCGGCTGGCCAGCGCGCCGTGATCGTCGATGTAGCAGATGCGGCCGGCATCGATTTTTCGCGCCTTGGTATCGGCGATCCGCTTCAGCGCGGCGTCGATGCCGCGCGGCAGGCCAAGCCCGCGCGCGAAGTCGATGCCGGTACCACAGGGCAGAAGCCCAAGCGCCGCTTCCTGGCCGGTCTCGTCCTGTGCCTGCAGCAACCCGTCGGCCACCTCGCTGGCGGTGCCGTCGCCGCCTGCCGCGATCACCAGGTCGCACCCGCCGGCGGCGAGGTCGATTGCCAATCGCTCGGCGTCGCCGCTGGCCTGCGTTTCCCGCAAGTCGAAATCGCCGAAATTCCTGTTGAGCGATGCCGCGGCCTCCGCCCAATGCCGCTTGAGCCTGCCGCCGCCGGCAATCGGATTGAGAACCACCCCGACTTTCAAGTCGACCTCCCCCGAGGCAAGTCGCGCAACAGGCGCGGCGGCAACCGCGCTGGTACCCAAAATCTTTAGCCGACATTGAAACGCGGACCGGGCGCCGGAGCAAGGCTCCAACGTCCAGCGGTCACAGAAAAGCGGGGCAGGCTGTCTAAGCGGTTCGGTCGGCGGATTCCGCTGCTTTTGCCATTGGTCCCCGATAATCCCGCTATCCACAGGCTCACCGGCATTCCCCCGACCCCTTACCCGGCGTACATTCAACTCATCTCAGGCGGCTACCGAACGCCCCGCCGAAAGGCAAAAGCGCAAGGCGGATTTCCTGAGGCCCGTACGGCCCGGAACGAAAGCAGGCTCGCCTGTTTGAGGGACGGATACCGAGACCTACGGGTGCCGCGGAAAGCGTGCTAACGCCGACGGCGGACCGATGCTGCCATGAAGGCCGGGAAAAACCTTCGATGGCACGCTGGGCGAAGCCCGCAAGGGTGGAGATCGGCTTGGTCTGGAACGGGAGCTGCCCTGGGCGGCGACTGGCAGGACCGTCAAAATCAAGGCCGGGCTGGCGCGACGACTTCACGGAAGTTGCTGCCTTAACCGGTTCCTGATCTGACAGGGAGGCGCTGGGAGAAATCCCGGCGCCGACTGTCTTTTGGTGCATCCCCAGGCGCGCAGTGGCCCCTGCGGAGGCCGCTTGCCAGCAACAACCTGTTCCTGCCCGGGGTTCGACCAGGCCGGTGCCAAATTGGAACATGTCCACGCCGGCGACTGAGGCATTTCGGTCACAGTTCCCGGCGGAGTACCTTCGGAAACGTCCCGTCATCCACATTTCACAATAGCGGCCAAATCCCGCCTTGTTCGGCGTGGATTGATGCAACCGGGGTGCAGAGGGCAATTTCGAAGGGACAAGACCGTGATCAAGACCGCCCTTGTCGCCATGACCATTGTCGGCTGCGACTGCGACGCCAAGCTGTGCGAATATATCGGCGAGACGCCGGCCAAATGGGCGACGCTCGCCGACTGCGAAGCGGCGATGAAGAGCCAGATGCTGCACCAGCGCAATTTCAACTATCCGCTTGTTTCAGGCATTTGCCGCGTCAAGGGCTCGGCCTCTTCCTCCGAGCTTGCCGAGAAAGCTTCCAGGCCGGATCTGAAACCCAGGAACCGCGTCGTCGAAACCATCGCCCCGCTGCCGCCCGAGCTCGACCATCGCCCGAGCGTCCCGGTCGGCGGAACGGTGACCGCCAGCGAAACGGAATCGGCAAAGCCGGTCGCCTTCGACAGGTCGGTCGATGGCGGCCGCGCCGTGCTCTACCGCACCAAGGCCGGCTATGCCGTGGTCAAGACCGACCTCAGCCGCGCTGCCGGCGCAACGGTGGACGCGGCGAAGCGCTCGGCGAACTGGCTGGCCGGATTGACCGGGCTGTAAGCCTGCCCACGGTTCAGGTCGGCCCGAGCAGAAGTGAAGCCATTCCCTTATCATTGCCCGATGACAAAGGCGTAGGGCCGCTTCGCAACCGCAGATCGGATTGATCAAGCCGACACATTGCCCGAAGATAACGCACAGGATATTGGCCTTCACCGGGGGGTGTCATGACAATTGCCGTTCGTATCGCGTTATCCCTGCTGCTGGCGCTCGCTCCCTTGCATGCCAAGGCGGAAGGCGACGACAAGGCCATGGTGATCGCATCCGACGACGCCGAGATGGCGGCGGCGGTCGAGAAGGCGCGATCCAGCCTGGATGAATTCCTGGCTTTGTCCGACGCTCCGCCGCCGGGGACCGACAAGTTCAAGCTGAAGGTGATGATCGTCGACGGCAATGCGACGGAGCATTTCTGGATCATTCCCTTCAAGCGGACCGCCAACGGCTTCGTCGGCATATTGGCGAACGAGCCGGAAATCGTTCAAAACGTCGTCCTTGGCCAGAACATCGAATTCGCCAGGGACGACATTTCCGACTGGGGCTACACCAGGAACGGCCGCCAGGTCGGCAGCTTCACCGTCTGCGTGATGCTCAAGAAGATGTCGAAGGAAGACGCGGATTACATGCGTTCTGCATACGGCTTCGATTGCTGAACCCTATCCGGCCACTTCATCTCGCGCGCCGACCTTGCGCTCCGACATGGGAAAAATCGTCACGAGTCGGGCCGCGACCCGCTGCTTGAGCGCGCCACCCAGAACTTCGATCGGCACCAGCCGCTCATGGTTGCCTGCCCGCAGCCGCACGAAGAAATGCATCCGGTAGGCAGCGATCCTACCCCGCGTGGCCGGATCGGCGCTGACATCGACGACGAATACCGAGCCTATGCGTGCCGGCCATGGCTGCCTGGCAAGAGCCGTTCCGAGGAAATCGCCGAGTCCATAGGCGATCACGCTGTCGCCGATGCGCTCGACGGGCTGCAAGACATGCGCATGATGCCCGGCGATCAGCCGGACGCCGCGATCCGCCAGCCGCCTCGCCAGCGCCCGCGTCGCAGGTCGTGGAAAATGCCGGAACTCCCAGTCCCAATGCGGCACGGCGCAGATGAGATCGATGCCCGACGCAGCGTCGCGCGGCCATTCGGCGGCGCGCATCGAGATGCGTTCTTCGAACGGCGCGGCATCCGTGTTGCGCCACAGCGTGAAGGCCGCAAAGCCGATCGTCAGCGATCCGGCCGCATGACGCTGGACAGGCCCGCCGGCAACCGTGCCGATGGTCCGGATCCCGAGCCGGTTCAGTGCCGCGAGTGTTTCCTCGAAACCGGCGATGCCCTGATCGAGCATATGGTTGTTGGCCAGGGACAGAACGAGTCTGTCGCGCGCGATGCCGGCGGCTGCGAGCGCATCGGCCAGGAAGCGCTCGCTCATCGCATGATGCGTGCCGAGCCGGGTGCCCATTACCGCGCGTGCGCGTTCGACGATCGGGCTTTCGCAATTGCCGACCACGAGGTCGGCGGACGAAAGCAGCGTCGTGATTGCCGGATCGCATTCCGGCGCATCGCGATTGGCGACGGCCGAGATGTCGCCGACGAAGGCCAGCCGCACCTTCCGTGTGGGCTGCGGATCGAGCAATGTCGCCGCCGGCGCCGCGAAGCCGCTTCTGTCGCCGGCAAGCGACGGTCTCAGCAGGCGCGGCAGCCACGACAGTTTATAGGCAAGCGGATAGTTCGACACGGGCCCATCCAGTTTCACCCTGTGTAGACTGTCTGATGGGCCGGTTGAAGCGGGTTGCTGGCGATCCCGCGGCGGGCATCTCGGGCTGACCGAAATGTGTGTATGCTCGCGACGTCGAGTAGTGGAGGGCGATGACGATGCGTAGAACGATCCTTGCAGCAGCCTTGTTTGCATTCCTGCCGGCGTCCTTCGCCTGGGCGGAGATGCCTGACGCGGCCAAGTCCATGTTCGAGGCGAAGAGCGTGGCCGACCGGAACACGGCGCTGTCGACGCTGGAGGCGGCAGCGGCCAAGGACTCGGCCTCGGCCTATGCGGCCGGCGCCGGCGAATTCTTCACTGCGCTCGAGCTCCTCGCCGGCGGCCTGCATCGCCACGGTTTCGAGAGCCCGAAATCCTTCATGCTGCCGCTGATGCGGTTGCCGGTGCCCGACAATCCCAACCCGCAGCCGCTGACCTACGAAGACTTCCGCGCCATCCTGGTCGCCTTCCGCGACCGGCTCGAAAAATCCGCCGTCACGCTCGGCTCGGTGCCAAAAGATGCCGATATCGGCATGGTGGTCGATCTCACCCATGTCGGCATCGACCTCAACGAAGATGGCAAGCTCGCGCCCGACGAAAGCATCGCCGCCATCATGGCGTCGCTCTCACGCGGCAGCGTCGACATAAGCGATGCCGCGCCTTCGCTCACCTTCCGCTTCGACCGCGCCGACGGTTTTTGGCTGCAAGGCTATGCCGAGTTCCTGATGGCGCAGGCCGATTTCTGGCTGGCGCATGATTTTCGCAATGCTTTCGACGGCTCGTTCCACATGCTGTTCCCGCGCGCGAAGCTGCCTCTGCAGGATACGCTCGTGCCGCTGGACGGCGGCATGAGCGGCAACATTTTCGCCTCGGAATGGCGCTTCGCCGACTTCATCTCGCTGGTACATCTCGTCAACTGGCCGGTGGTCGAGCCGGAACGCCGGCAGGCCGCGCGCCGCCACCTGCTGGAGATGATCCGCCTGTCGCGCGAAGACTGGAAATCGATCTTGGCCGAGACCGACAATGACCGTGAATGGCTGCCGGGACCGCAGCAGAAAGGCGTCAATCCGCTGACCGGCCTCGAGGTCGGCGAGGAACAGGTGCAGGCCTGGCTCGCCACATTGACGGTAGCTGAGGATCTTCTCCAAGGCCGCGCGCTGCTGCCGCATTTCCGCATCGCCGGCAAGGGCATCAACATGAAGCGCTTCTTCGACGAGCCGAAACCTTTCGACCTGGTGCTGTCGATCACCGGACCCGGCATCGCGCCCTATCTCGAAAGCGGCAAGATCCTCACCAGCGACGATTTCGACCAGATCCAGCGCGAGTTCAGCGGCGCCGGTTTTTTGACCTTTGCGCTGTGGTTCAATTGAGGACCGCTGTCTTGGGTTCCTCGCCCCGTGAAATGGGCCACGCTATGCACAGATCTTCTGTGACTGGCGCGACTGATCAGGCCGAGGCTTGATTGCCACGTGGTTCCCCCAATCCGTCGCTGCTTCGCAGCGCCACCT
>NZ_VFTZ01000032.1 GCF_006440775.1 Mesorhizobium sp. B2-7-2
CCAGTTCCCCAGTTCCCCAGTTCTTCAATTCCCCAGTTCCTTTTTTCTCGCCTGCCGCGCCGTCGCCAGGGCTACGCCAAGGGTCGCGATCGCCATGCCGGCTATCTGCAGCAGATTGAGCTGTTCGTTGAAAAGCAGCCAGGCGATGACCGCCGTTACGGCCGGTACCAGGTAGAACAGCGAGGCGACCTTCGACATCTCACCGTCCCTGATCATCACCATCAACAGAAATATGGCGCCGATCGACAGCACCAGGACCAGCCAGGCCATGGCGAAGATCAATTCGCCATTGACGGTGACGGCGCGGGTCTCGAAGGCGAGCGAGCCCAGGATCATCACGGCGGAGCCGCCGACATACTGCCACATCGTCGCCGACACCAGATCGCCGCCGGAGGCATAGCGCTTCTGCCAGATGGTGCCGGCGCTCATGCCAAGCACGGAGACGAGCGAAGCCGTCAGTGTCGCCGGCGTGACGCCGCCCCCCAGCGCGCCCAGCTTCGGCCACAGCACGATGACGACGCCGAGAAGGCCGACGGCGAGGCCGGCCCAATGGCGCGGCAGGATCGCTTCGCCGAGGAACTTTCCGGCGAGCACGGCGGTGATCAACGGCTGCAGGCCGACAATCAAGGCCGATAGGCCGGCCGGCATGCCCCTGTGGATCGCCCAGAAGACGGCGCCGAGATAGACACCATGCATGAGGACGCCGGCCACCGTCGCGTGCAGCGCCTCTTCGCGCGTCGCCTTGCGCGAGCCAAGCAGAACGGTCAGCCCCGCGAACAGGGCCGCCGCGATCACGAAGCGGATGGCAAGGAAGGTAAAAGGTTCCGCCCAGGGCATGGCATAGCGCGCCCCAATGAAGCCGGTCGCCCACAGAACGACGAAGGAGGCGGGAATGAACCGCTTGATGCTCTGCATGGGGGAGGCTGCCGGGATGAACGGTTGATGACGCCAATTGCTCTAATGCCGTTCAATCCCGCAAGCAAAACGAAACGGTTGATCCATAAGCTAAGTTGAATTCATCAAACCGTGCCAACAGGGGCATGGCGCGTCGCCGCGCCATGGTGAGGCATGCCTTTGCATCTGGACACGACCTGGCTCTTGTTCGCCTTCGCGATCATCGCCGCCTTCGGCTTCTTCTTCGGCACGGCGCTCGACGCGATCATGAAGGAGAGCGGCTTCGGCCCGACAGGCAACACGCTGCTGTTCATCTTCGGCTTTTTCGTCGCGGTGGGGGTCGCAAACAAGCATGGCATCAGCCTGAGCGATCTCAAGCTGGCAGTGGCCTGCGGGCTGGGCGGCGCCTTTGTCTTCATCAGCGTGCTGGCGCTGATCAAGGCCGGGATGGCGCGCCTCTAGCCAGCTAAAAACCGACCGATCTTCTGACGTCCTGCGGCGACATGCCGGCCTCCCGGAGGGAGGCCAGGCCGGTGTCCTTGAAGCTCTTGGACAGTTTCCTGCCGTCCGCACCGAGGATCAGGCGGTGGTGGAAATAACGCGGCTGCGGCAGGCCGAGCAGTTGCTGCAGCAGGCGCTGCACCCCGGTCGCCGAATAGAGGTCCTGGCCGCGCACGACATGGCTGACACCCTGCAGCGCGTCGTCGACGACAACGGCGAGATGGTAACTGGTCGGGACGTCGCGGCGGGCGACGATGACGTCGCCCCAGGCCCGCGGTTGTGCTTCGATTGCTCGCGTCGCCGACATCGTCTCGTCGGTGAACTCCACCCATGACAAGCCGGCCGTGACGCGCGCCATTGCCGCCTCGACGTCGAGCCGCCAGGCGAAAGGCATGTTGTCCGCGATCCGCCGCTTGCGTTCCTTCACCGGCAAGTGCTTGTCGAGCGGCGGATAGAGCGGCACGCCGTCCGGATCGCGAGGCCAGTCGCGGCCGCCGGTCTCGGCGATGAAGGCGCGGATCTCGCCGCGACTCATGAAAGCGGGATAGACGAGTTCCTCGGCGATCAACCGGTCAAGCACCTCCCAGTATTCGGCGAAATGCTCGGACTGGCGACGCACCGGCTGCTCCCAACGCAATCCCAGCCATTCGAGGTCGCGAAAAATGCCGGTTTCGAATTCGGGCGTGCAGCGGGTGACATCGATATCCTCGATGCGCAGCAGCAGGCGCCCGCCGACCTGCGCCGCCATGCGCTGGTTGAGCAGCGCCGAGTAGGCATGGCCGAGATGCAATTCGCCATTGGGGCTCGGCGCGAAGCGGAATGTCAGGAGTGTCATATCTCGGGCGGTATTCGGGTTGAAAGGCGCTTCCGCCGGTTGCTAGTTAGCCATCAATTGCCATTTCGCGGGCGCCCTGGGAACAAGCAACGTGCAACGCATCGCCTCGCTGGACGACATTGCGACAGGGCTCGACGCGCTCTGCCGGATCGATCCGCGGCTGGCGACCGTGCGCGGCCGGGCGGGCGAAGTGCCGCTGCGGCTGTCGGAACCAGGGTTTGAAAGCCTCGCCTCCATTATCGTTTCACAGCAAGTTTCCCGCGCGAGTGCTGACGCTATCTTCGGGCGGCTGGTGAAGCTTGTCGATCCGCTGACGCCGCAGGCAATCCTTGCCGCCGGCGAAAAGGTTTTTCGCGAGGCCGGGCTGTCGCGACCGAAGCAGCGCGGGCTGCTCGCCGTCGCCGAAGCGGTGGCCGGCGGGCTGGATCTCGATCACCTGTGCACGCTGGACGCCGGCGAGGCGATCGCGGCGATGACGGCCGTGCCCGGCATCGGCCCATGGACGGCCGAATGCTACCTTTTGTTTGCCGCCGGCCACCCGGATGTGTTTCCCGCGCGCGACGTCGCTTTGCAGACGGCGGTCGGCCATGCGCTCGGCATCGACCCGCGCCCGCCGGAGAAAATGCTTATCCGGCTGGCCGAATCATGGAGCCCATGGCGGGGTGTCGCGTCGCGGCTTTTTTGGGCTTATTACCGGGAATTGAAGGGCAGGGATGCGGCGCCGACTGTCGAAATGGCCAAAAAAGCCTGAAAATCATGCGGTTTTGGCGATTTCGACGCACGACAATCCGCTTCACATCCCTGTCATGTCGGGCTTACAGTATCCGCGCCGTTCGGTTCTAGAAGCAAGGAGGCGAAGGACGTGACGGTTGCCGTATCTCCGGATGGGCTTCCCGCGCTGGTGCTGAACGCGGACTACCGTCCGCTCAGCTATTACCCCCTGTCGCTCTGGTCGTGGCAGGACGCCATCAAGGCTGTCTTCCTCGACCGGGTGAACATCGTCGCCGAATACGAGCACGCCGTCTCTTCGCCGACCTTCTCGATGAAGCTGCCGAGCGTGGTCAGCCTGAAAGCCTATGTTAAGCCGTCCAGGCATCCCGCCTTCACGCGCTTCAACGTGTTCCTGCGCGACCGCTTCCAGTGCCAGTATTGTGGAACGCCCGAGGACCTGACGTTCGACCATGTCATCCCCCGCCATCGCGGCGGAGCGACGACCTGGGAGAATGTCGTCGCCGCCTGCTCGCCCTGCAACCTTCGCAAGGGCGGCATGATGCCGGCCCAGGCCAAGATGTGGCCGTTGCAAAAACCCTATCAGCCGACCGTGCACGACCTGCACAACAACGGCCGCCTGTTCCCGCCCAACCATCTGCATGAAAGCTGGATGGATTATCTGTACTGGGATGTCGAACTGGAGCCTTAGAGTTCGGCACAAATTCGCCATGCTGGTCGCCTGCCGCAGCTTTCTGCGCTTCCGGTGCTCACGTACTTAAGTACGCTCCGCTCCGGTTCTCGAAAGCCGCGCCATCCGACTCAGCCTGCCGAATTTTTGCTCGAACTCTGCGTCGCGTTTCTCGATCAATTGGCTCAATCCCGCGCGAGCGCGCTGCGGAAGGCGACGGCGGCGAGGACGAGGCTGGCGATGGCGTTCCAGCCGGCGAGCGACAGGCCGAGGATGCGCAGCGCGGCCTTGTCGCAGGAGGGCGGCACGAATTTGTCGAGCGCGTCGAGCACGCCCTTGCCGCCGGTGTCGACCGGACCGGCGCCGGCGGTGCAGTCGGCCGGACCTTGCCACCATGCCCATTCGACGCCCGAATGATAGACGCCGAGATAGAGGCCGTAGAGCATCAGCAAGCCGCCGATCGCCAGCAGGCCGCGCGTCACCCAGGCGGGAGCGCGCAGCATCGAGGCGATCGCCGCCAGCAGCATCAGCGGCACGCCGATATAGTAGGGCGTGCGCTGCTCCAGGCAGAGATGGCAGGGGATATAGCCGCCGATATATTGGAAGGCGAGCGCCGAGCCGACCGTCGCGGCCATGGCGACGGCGAGAAACAGCGCCGCGCGCATGCGCTGGCGTCCGGTGTCGGCATTCATGGTCGCGGTCATCTATTGGATCCGTTGTTGCGTCGCTATCCGTGGGCGTATCTGACGAGGATATAGAGCAAAATCAGGGCAGCGGCGCCGGCGCCGACAATCAATCCCAAGCGCTTTTCGATGAACTCCCTGATCTCCTCGCCATAGCGGCGCAGCAGCCAGGCAAGCAGCAGGAAACGCGCGCCGCGCGCCACGATCGCCAGCCCGATGAAGAGCAACAGATTGACGCCGATGACGCCGGACAGGATCGTCACCACCTTGATCGGCGGCAGATGGGCCGCGCCCGAGGTGACCAGCATCAGGATGATGAAGCCGACGCCGGACGAAGCGCGCAACTGCTCGAACTCGTCATATTTGCCGTAGAATTCGAGCACCGGCTTGGCGACCGCCTCATAGGCATAGTGGCCGATGAACCAGCCGGCGACGCCGCCCAGAACCGAAGCGACCGTGGCGATCAGCGCATAGCGATAGGCGCGCTCGGGCTTGGATAGCGCCATCGGCAGGAACAGCACGTCGGCCGGCACCAGGAAGACCGAGCTTTCGACGAAGGCGATGAAGGCCAGCCACCATTCGGCCGATTTGCGCGCCGCCAGCGACAGGGTCCAGTCGTAAAGTCCGCGAAGCATCGGCTCTCCTAATGCGATTGACACAATTCCGGACGGAAAACCGCTGTGCTTTTCCTGGAATTACCTAATGCATGTCGCCCCAAACGACGCAGCGGTTTTCGGCCACCGGCACGCACGAAACAAGGACCCAAAGCGCCGCAGCCGCCATTATCGACCGGGCACGTTAAACATTCGCCTCTCTAAAAAGATTCCTGCGGCGCACAATGGCGGCGGTCCTTACAAGACCGCCGGATGCTGTTTGGCGAAGCGGCGCCGGTAAATCCGCAACAGGCCAGTTGACGAAAGGCCGTCCAACCGTATAGTCCGCGCCCATCCAGGCCGCCCGGCCTGAGCCCCTATGGCGGAATTGGTAGACGCGCTCGACTCAAAATCGAGTTCCGCAAGGAGTGCTGGTTCGATCCCGGCTAGGGGCACCACCCTTCGTTCTGCGAGCTTCGGGTGGCAGGCCATGCTTTACGAGCTTCGGATGGCAGGCCGTTCCCCCCAACGAGCTTCGGGTGGCAGGCCATCCAAGCAGCCTACCGCATATTCCCCGTATGCCCCTGCGAGTAGCGCCCCGGCTGCGGCCACACGGTGAGGCCATGCGGCTCGGCGCCGACGCGGATTTTCGTCACCGCGCCCCTGGTGGTGTCGATCATATAAACCTCGCTGTCGAAGCGGCCCGACAGCCATAGCTGCCTGCCGTCGGCGCTGACATTGCCCATGTCGGGGCTGCCGCCGCCGGGGATCGGCCATTGCACGACCACGGCGCGGGTGGCGAAATCGATCACAGTGACGCTGCCCGGGCCCTTGGCCTTGCCCTGCTCCATTTTGTGCGAGCCGCGGTTCGAGACATAGAGGCGCTTGCCGTCGCGGCTGACGACGAAACCGTGCGCGCCGATGCCGGTTGGGATGAAGCCGATTTCCCGAAAACTGTCGCCGTCGACCAGGAACACGCCGTCATTCATCATGTCGGCTACGTAGAAGACCTTGCCGTCGGGCGACAGGCGGATGTCCTGCGGCATGCCCATCCTGGAGAAGTCGAGGCGGCCGAGCAGCTTCTGGTTCTTCAGGTCGATCTTGGCCAGGCCGCCGTCGCCGTATTCGCAGGTGAAGATCGCGTAGGAGCCGTCGGCAGAGAAGTCGGCGTGGTTGATGCCGGGGCAGGTCGGCGTCGGCAGGCTCGATTTCAACGCCATGGTGTGCGGATCGCGGAAATCGAGCTGCTCCATCGCCTCGTCGACGACGATTGCCGCGCTGCCGTCCGGCATGAAATACAGATTGTAGGGGTCGTCGACCGGAATCTGCTGGCCGGGCCTGGCCGTCATCGGGTCGATCGGCGTTAGGCTGCCGTTCCTGCCGGTGCCGTTGTTGGCGACCCACAGCGTCTTCAAATCCCAGGACGGCACGACATGCTGCGGCTTGCTGCCGACCGGAAAGCGGCCGACCTCCTTCAAGGTGACGGTGTCGATCACCGAGACGGAGTTGGAGGAGCGGTTCGGCACATAGACGCGCGGCAGCGCGCCGGCCGTGGCGGGGCTCAGATGGCCGGCCGTGGTCTGGCCGTAGATGTTGACCGGAGGAGGCGGCGGATCGCTGCAATCCTCCGGGCAGGTATCGGCCACGGCTCGAGCCGGAAACGCGGCGAGCAGGACAAGCGGCGCGCAAAGGCGGGCGAAGCGCAGGACGATATCGATCATTTGAAGTGCTTTGTGGTGAAGGCAGGCCGGGTCCGGCCGCCGCAAGCCATAGCCGGTGTCTCGCCGCCCATCTAGCGCCTTTTCAGCAGGCTCCGCATGCGGTTGCGCAGGATGCGCGCCATGTTGCGGGTCTCGCGGTAGAGATGCAGTTGCGAGGCGGCCTGACGCGCCAGCCGGTCGGCGTCCGGCGTCAGCCCTATCACCAGCGTGCCCATCGGCTTGCGCTCGCTCCACAGACGGCTCATCACCGGATGGTCCGGAACCGCGCAGGAATCGGTCATGACGATGTTCGGGTCGTCGAGATGCTGTCTGGTCACCTCTATCATCAGCAGCGTGCCCGGCGAATAGGCGGAGAGCGCCTCGTCATAGGCCGTCTTCCAGGTATAGGCGACGCCGGCCTCGACGAAGACGACCAGGCAGGCGATGGTGCGGCCGTCGAGCGTCAGCAAATGGATGCGGCACATGTCCTGCTCGGCCAGCCTGTGCACGGCCTCGCGGGCGAACGCGGCGCGGTAGCGGTCGATCGCCATCGCGGTGCGCTCGCGGCCTTTCCAGCCGGCCGCTTCCAGCGTCAGGAAGCTTTCGATGGCGTGGCGGATCTCGTCCGGCCCGCGCGCCACGACGTGCTCCAGCTTGCCGAGCTCGGCGAGACGTCGCTTCAGGCGGCGGAATTCGCGATAGTGGTGCGCGCGCAGCGAAGCCTTGAGATAGTCCTCGCCGTCGGCATCGCTTTCCAGCACCGGCCGCTCGACCTTGCCGGTGGTCACCATGGTCAAGCCGCGGCTGTCGGCAAAGGAGGTGAGCAGGCTCGCCACCGGACCGTCGAGGCGCATATCGGGCAGCACGAAGACTTTTGGCAGCTTGAGATGCGGCCGCGATAGCATCGAGAAGAAATCCTCGATGACGCCGACCGGATCGTCGCGATCGACCAGCGGCGTGCCGAGCGGGCCGAACGGGCTCGACCATGTGCGCATCACCGGAACGCCGAGCGGGATCGCCGGCCGCTCGACCGAGAACGGCGCCAGAAGGCGCAGCCGGTTGCGATACTCGTCGCCATCGCGGATGACGGCCAGCCGCACCTCGCGGTCTTCCAGCCGCGGCATCGCCGGCGCCAGGAAGCGCGGGTTGAAGAAGACGTTCGGCTCGATCGTGCGGGCGCTGAGATAGTCGAGCTCCTCGACGAGGTCGAAGCCGGCCGAGGCCGGGTAGATGGCCAGCTTGCGCTCCGGCCTGTTGCTGGCGAAGAGCTCGATATGGGCGGGGTCGACCTCGCGCGCCAGGCCGGCAAGGTTCGAGACCATGGCGCCGGCGGGGCCGCCGCTGGTCTCTTCGAGCAACGGGACGGCGGCCATCAGGCGACTTCCTTGTTTGCTGGCACGAAGATCGCCATCACGATGCCGAGCTTGCGCCAGACGGTGAAGGAGAGTGCACCGGCCTCGAAGACCATGGCGAGGCTGGTGGCGATAGCCGCGCCCCAGAGGCCGAAGAGCGGAATGAGGATCACGTTGAGGCCGATGTTGAGCGCAAGCGTCATGGCATAGACGGCGGCGCAGATGTTCTGGTTGCCGCTCATGGTGAGCAGGCTTTCGCAGGGGCCGACGGCGGCGCGCGCCACGACGCCCAGCACCAGCAGGAAGAGCAGTGGGTAGCCGGCGGTGAATTCGGGGCCGAACAGCACCAGCATAGGCTCGCCCAGCGCCAGCACCATGAGCGCCATCAGCAGCGAGGGCCAGAAGGTCCAGGAGACGGTCTCGCGGGCGAAGGCGGCGAGCCGATGCGGCTCGCCATGGGTGAATTGCGCGTAGCGCTGTGCGACGCCGGCCTTGACCGCGAAATAAACGAAATGCACCAGCGCCAGCGTCTTCACCGTGGCGAAATAGACGGCGACGTCATTGGGATCGAGATAGGCGCCCACCATCAGCACGTCGGCATTGGTGAGCAGGAAGAAGAAGCCCTCGACGAGGAAGATCGGCAGCGAGACGAGGATCCACTGGCCGAAATGCACCGCCATCGGCCCGGCCGGTATCTTTTTCTCCATGCGCGAGGTGACGGCCATCAGCTGGCCGAGCGTGGTGACATAGGTCGCGGCGATGGAGGCGAAGATCGCGGTCTTGGCGTCGGGCACATAGTGCAGGCCAAGCATCAGCGCCATGAAAGCCAGGATCAGCACCGGCCGCACCAGATAGGTGGGCGACAGCGCCAGCAGCGCCCAGGAATTGGCGCGCGCCAGCCCTTGCAGGAGATCGCCGAGCGCGATCATCGGCAGGCAGATGACCCCGAGGATGAAGGGGATGACATAGTAGTTCTCGATCCAGTCCGAGGCGAGCCAGACGCCAAGCGCGCCGAGGCCTGCCACCAGCGTCGAGGCGACGAGCACGAACAGGCGGCTTGCCTGCACGATGCCGCGCAGCTCGGCCAGCATGCCGCGCTCGCGATATTCGGGAATGAAGCGGATGACCGAGGTGTGGAAGCCGAGGCAGGCGAGATTGCCGACGATGACCATCGTCACCCAGACCAGCACCGAGATGCCGTATTCGAACGAGCCCATCCAGCGTGCCATCAGCACCTGGCTGACAAAGGCGATCAAGGCGCTGACGATGCGGATGGAGAAGGCGATCAGCGACATGCGCCCGGCTTCGCCGCGCTCGTCGGCGGTGGACAGCACGGCGTCGATGCGGCCAAGCAACGGACGCATGCGCAGCGCCCAGCGCTGCGGCAGGAACCGCCCGGCAGTCGTCGCCGCGGAAAAGCGCACCCAGAACTCTCCGTTTTCCGCCTCTTTCCAAGGTTTTGGGTCTATCCGAAACACCTTAAGAAAGCGTGGGTGGGGTGCGGGCTTTTCCCGTCACTATATGGGAGGAGAAGGTGCCGGCAGGCGGATGAGGGGCAGCGCTGACTTTTGAAAGTTAACGTTGGATAAGCAGATCGGTTGAATGGTAGCGCCAACGTGCGGTTGCTGTCGAAAACAAATTCTGTTTTTCTCGCCCAGCAGTGGGGGAATGCGTGCAAGTCGAAGAATTTATCCATAGATGGACAGCGAGGGAAGGCGGCGCGGAGCGTGCCAACTACCAAATGTTCCTGTCCGAATTTTGCGACGTGATCGGTGTTCCACGCCCCGAACCTTCTGGCGCAGAACGCGAACACAACGATTATGTGTTCGAACGCGCGGTGCGCCGTCGCGCAAGCGACGAAATCGCGTCGTCCAAACGGATCGATCTCTACAAGAAAGGCTGCTTTATATTAGAGGCCAAGCAGTCGCGGTTGCCAGGGGCGAAGAACGCCATTCCGGCGCAAGGCGCGTTGTTCGCCGACGAGCCGGAGCAACTTGGCAAGCGCAGTGTCGCGCGCGGCTGGGACGTGATGATGCAGAACGCGCGTAAGCAGGCAGAAGAGTATGTCTATCTGCTCGATGCCAGCCATCCCGCGCCGCCCTTCATCATCGCTTGCGATGTCGGCAACGCATTCGAGATTTTCGCCGACTTCACTGGCACCGGCCGCGCCTATAGCCAGTTTCCTGATCGCAAGGGATTTCGCGTCTATCTGGACGATCTGAGGCATAAGGAAACGCGCGGGCTTTTCGTGCGTATCTGGACTGATCCCGCAAGTCTTGACCCGGCAAAGGAATCGGCTCGGGTTACGCGCGAGATTGCCAAGCGGCTGGCGGAAGTCAGCAAGGCACTGGAGAAGAATCATCCTGCGGAGGATGTGGCGCATTTTCTTATGCGCTGCATCTTCACCATGTTTGCGGAAGACGTGGATCTGTTGCCGAAGGGGTCGTTCACGGAGTTGCTGGAAGACTGCGTGAAATCGCCTTCGGCATTCGTGCCGCTGATCGAGGAACTGTGGGCGAAGATGGACGAGCCCGTGCAGGCAAAGCGCTTCTTCTCAGCGTTCCGTACCGAACTTCGCTATTTCAATGGCAATCTGTTCAAGAATGCCCGCGCTTTCCCACTCGGTCGCGAAGAAATCGGCGAACTGCTTCAAGCCGCAAAGGCGAAGTGGACGGAGGTCGATCCGGCGATCTTCGGCACTTTGCTCGAACAGGCCCTAGAGCCGGGTGAACGCAAGAAGCTTGGGGCCCATTACACGCCACGCTCCTACGTGCAGCGACTCGTCGAGGTGACTGTCATGGAGCCGCTACGCGACGACTGGCAGAAGGCGCTGACCAAGGCGGAGGCCGCCAAGGACGAACGCGATGACGCCAAGGCCATCCAAATTGTACGCGGCTTCCATCACCAGCTTTGCCTGACGCGGGTGCTGGACCCCGCCTGCGGCACCGGCAATTTCTTGTATGTCAGCCTTGAGCTGATGAAGAAACTGGAAGGCGACGTGTTGGAAACTCTGGCTCGGCTCGGGTTCAACGAAAGCCTTGGATTGGAGCGCGAGACCGTCGACCCGCATCAACTCCTCGGGCTGGAACTTAATCCGCGCGCAGCGGCAATCGCCGAACTGGTTGTTTGGATCGGATATTTGCAGCAGCACTATCGCACACGCACTGGACATCCGGCAGAACCGATCTTGCGGGCATTCAAGAATATCAATTTCGGCCGGCGCGAAGGCTACGACGCGGTTCTGACTTGGGAATGGGTATCCGGTGCCAAAGGTCGTTGAAAGGGATGGCCAGCGAGCCGAGACGTTCCCTAATGCACGACAGCCCGACTGGCCGGAGGCCGAGTTTATCGTGGGAAATCCGCCGTTCATTGGGAACAAGCGGATGAACAGCGTCCTAGGTTTGGGGTACGTCAAACAGCTACGGTTAATTTGGCCGGAAGTGTCAGAGGCTGCTGACTTCGTGATGTATTGGTGGTCAAAAGCAGCGGAATTGTCGGGTAAATCGAAAGTGCGTCGGTTTGGGTTGGTTACTACAAACTCAATAACCATGTCATTTAATCGAAGCGTCGTTGAAAAACACCTTTCCGCTAAGTGGCCTATTTCCATCGCCTATGCTGTGGCTGATCATCCTTGGATGGTGGGCGAGGGTGGCGCGGCGGTACGCGTGGCAATGACGGTGGTCGAAAAAGGGCTACGCGAAGGATGGGTGCAAAGCGTTAAAAATCCGAAGTCGGGTTTTGCCGACAGCGATGATCTACAGGCGCCTGTTCGTGGGTTCATAAATGGCTTCTTGCGGACTGGTGCGAAGTTAACTAATGCCAAGCCGATCTTGTCTAACGCAGGCTTATCTTTCATGGGTGTGATACCCGTCAGTCTCCGCTTTGTGCTTAGCGAATCTGAGCAGAAGTTATTCGATGTCAATCGAAAAGACTATGCTGCGATATTGAAGAATTACTTGGGAGGAAAGGATCTTTCAGAAAACCGTAAAACTCGTCTTATAATAGATTTTTTCAATCTGTCGGAATCGGAGGCACGACAAAAATTTCCGCGAGCATATCAACACGTTATGGAATTCGTTAAACCGTTTCGTGACAATGTCGCTCGCAAGAATCACCGGGACAATTGGTGGATATTTGGCGAAGCACGCCCAGGTATGCGCGCCGCGTTAGCGGGGTTAGACTATTTTATTGCGACCACAGAAACGTCAAAACATCGGTGGTTTACAAAGTTGCCAGCCACGATTCTTCCGGATCAAAAGATTCGGGTGATAGCAAGTGACAGCAACTTACTCCTAGCGGAGCTGAGTTCACGCTTCCATGTCCTCTGGGCAAACGCAATAGGCGGGCGCGTAGGAAAAGGCAATGACCCCGTTTACAACGGCACTATTTGCTTTGACCCATTTCCATTTCCCGATCCGTCACAAGATCTGAGGGATAGACTCGGAGAGGTGGGCCGGGAGCTTGACATGTTGCGCAAACGGGTAATGACCGAACATTCCGACCTAACTTTCACCGCATTGTACAACGTTCTGGAAAAGCTGAAGGCAGGCGAACGGCTGTCGGATAAAGATCAAGATGTGAAGCAACGCGGACTGGTACTGATCCTAAAAGATCTCCACGAGTCGATCGATCGGCTGGTGGCAGAAGCCTACGGTTGGCCTGCTGACCTTTCCGATGACCAAGTCCTCGAACGGCTGGTGTCGCTCAACGCCGAGCGAGCGAGGGAAGAGGCAGTCGGCCAAGTGCGCTGGCTCAGGCCTGAATATCAGATACCGCGCTTTGCCAAGGGAGCCGTGGCCAAGACGGCTGAACTGGATATCGGCGAAACCGTGGTGGCAATCGACGAGAGCAAGCCGGTGTTTCCGAAAGATCGCTACGAGCAGCCGTTGGCTGTGGAAGCCTTGCTTTCGGCAAGTGCCGTCACGCTCGACGCTGCTGCAATCTCTCGGGCATTCAAGGGTGGGGGCAAAAAAATCGAGCCGCGCGTATCGCAAGTGCTTCTCACGTTGGCGCGCTATGGTCGGGTGACGCGACTTCCCGACGGTAAATTCGCCGCACGCAAAGTGGCGTAAGGCGGGGGTAGAACAACATGGACGCAATCGTTCCGCCGTTCGCAGAGTTCTTCGTACCGGTTCTCAGGGCGCTGGACGTCCTCGGGGGCTCTGCTTCGATTGAAGAAATAGACGACAAGGCGGCCGTGCTCATGAATATCTCCGACGCGGCGCGGGCTGTGTTGGTTGGCGACGGGCCGAGATCGAGATTCGACTATCGCTGCGCCTGGGCGCGAAGCTGGCTGAAAAATGCCGGCCTCACCAACAATAGTGAGCGAGGAGTTTGGACCCTCACTGCGGAAGGTCGGGCCTCACTGTCTCTTGATCCGGAAGAGATCGTGCGGCGCGTGCGGCGAGCGGACGCGGTCTTGCGCAAAGCGAAGGCCAGTGTGGCCCCCGAACGCGTGGAGGCTGAAGCGGAAGCGGCAGAAATCTCCCTGAAGGATTGGCGCGAGCAGTTGCTCGACGTTCTCTTGGCATTAGATCCTGCGGCCTTCGAGCGGTTGTGCCAGCGGCTTCTTCGAGAGGCAGGCTTCGTCAAGGTCGAGGTGACTGGGAGAAGTGGCGACGGCGGCATCGATGGGACCGGTGTGCTGCGCGTAAACCTACTTTCATTTCACGTGCTTTTTCAGTGCAAGCGCTGGAAAGGATCGGTTGGTGCTGGTGTTGTTCGCGACTTCCGCGGCGCTATGGTCGGTCGCGCCGACAAGGGCCTGATAATCACCACCGGAACGTTTACAGCGGATGCGCGGCGCGAGGCTGTCCGCGACGGAGCGCCCGCTATCGATCTGATCGACGGCGACGGGCTTTGCGATCTCCTGAAAGAGCAGAAAATTGGCGTACGAGTGAAGATGGTCGAGGAAGTGATCGTGGATAAAGCCGCTTTCGAAGGAATCTAGGCAGCCTTCCCGCACAAATAGCCAATCGCAATCGCCGGCGCTGCCCCTCATCCGGCCCTTCGGGCCACCTTCTCCCCGTGAAACGGGGAGAAGGAAAAGGCGCTGCTTACATCCCCTGCATCGCGTCGCACGAGACGTTCGGGTTCATGTCGGCGAAGGCGCCGGTGGGGTTTTGCTTCCAGGCCCAGACATGTAGCTCGTAGAAGGGGCCGAGGCCGTAGCGGTTGGGCGCGGTGTTGAAGTTGAACAGGTGGCCTTCGAGCGAGGCCGGGCCCTTAGCGGTGATGTATTCGACCGCGATCAGCTTCAGCGTGCCGTCGGCCATCGGCTCGTACATCACGGCTTCCGGCTTGGCGACGTCGACGGCGTCGTCCTTCAGATAGGCGGCGTTGACGTAGTGGATGCCCATGGCGCCGCCGGTGAGGCCGCTGGCGCAGGGGATCGGCGCGTAGCCTTCGGCTTTTGCCACCGCGACATCCTCGAAGCGGCTGTCGAGCGCCCGCACCTTTTCGGCGAGCGGATTGACGATTTCGGCCGTGGCCGCGCCCGCCATCAGCATGATGATCGAGGCAGAAGCGCCGATAACGCATTTGACTAAGGTCTGAATGTTCATTTGTCTCTCCAATTGAGGCGCGCAAGCGGCAGCGGTCGGCCGGTAGGCCAACTCCGAACGCCGGCGGCGCCTGTCTGTAAAAGGGATGGCCGCTGATCCCGACCAGAGCGGTTCACCGAACGAACCGCTCCAAGTCTTTGCTTTGCGCAATTCCGGACGGAAACTGCTGCGCAGTCTTCCTGGAATTGCTGGGTGCGGGATCAGCTGTGATGCCACCAATATTCCCAGTATTCGCGCGGGTTTTCCCGCTCGTGCAGGCCGATGTCGCGTCTCAGGTAGTCGTCCTGCGGTGGCAGAAAGCGTCGCCGGTTTCGCAGCGGCGAAAGCAACGCCGACACAGCCCGTCGCATGAAGCCGCGCCATGACGGGACGACGTCCGCCGCGGCGGATACAGCCTCGTCCTCTGGCCCGGCGTCAGGTCCGCCGGCGACGGGTATGGTCTGCCCAACATGGTCTGCCCGATCAGCGATAAAAGTAGGGGTCGAGGACCCGGACCTCCGTGATCTTGTCGACGGGAAGCGAATTCTTCTGCGCGGTGCTGCGGATCGCCTCCGGCGACGGCGCATCGTAAATGCAGAAGCTCTTGCTCTTGTCCGGCGAGACGAAGGATTGCACCCAGGTGACGCCTTTCTCGGCATTGCGGGCGATGACGCCGCCCATCGCAGTTGCGCCGGCATCGTTCATCGGCACGTGAAGCCCATCGGGGAAGGTACGTTCAATCAGGTAACGAGGCACGATCGGTTTCCTTTCATTGGTGAATTGCGCTCGGTTCAAGCGCGACCCAGCAGAAATCACCTTCGCGGCAGGCGCGCATCGGAGCCATTCCCCATATTGGCCGGGACGAATCCCTATCTTTGCGACGTTTTATGTGGAAGATGGCACCTCAATGTGTGGAAAGTCACATTGTCGCGCCGTTTCCCATTCTATCGCGGCGGCGGTCCGCCACGATGGAAATTCGGATTTGGCGAGAGAGTGACAATGCTTCTGGAACGGCAGACGCAGCTGCAGCAAATGGATGCCTTGCTGGCGGATGCAACAGGCGGGCGCGGCCGCGTCGTGGCCCTGTCGGGAGAAGCCGGCGCCGGCAAGACGGCGCTGGCCGAGGCGTTCGCAAGCCGTTTGGGCAAGGGTCTGACCGTGCTTCGCAGCGCCTGCGAGGATCTCTCCATTCCCGATCCCCTGGGGCCGCTTTACGATCTGGCGCGCGAGGCGCAGTGGGAGCCGCCGCGCGCGATCGACGACCGCCAGGTGCAGCGGCTGCCCTTGTTTTCCGAGGCGCTCGACGTCTTCGAAGCGAAAGGTCCTTGCCTGCTCGTCATCGAGGACCTGCACTGGGCCGATGACGCGACGCTCGATTTCGTGCGTTTCCTCGGCCGGCGTATTGCAAACACGCACATCCTGCTTCTGATCACGGCGCGCACCGACCGGAGCGAAGGACAGGTGCGCGTGCGCCGGGCGCTTGGCGAGATACCGGCCGGCAACATCCATCGCATAGAAGTGCCGCTGCTTAGCGAAAGCGCGGTGCGCTCGCTCGCGGCGGCGGCCGAGCGCGACGGCGACGCGATCTACCGCGCAACGGCGGGCAACGCCTTCTTCGTCACCGAGCTGCTCGCCGCCACAGTCGATGGCGCGTTGCCGGCGAGCGTCCGCGACGCCGTGCTGGCGCGCGCCGAAAGATTGTCGCCCGGCGCCCGCTCGATGCTCGACGCGGTCTCGGTGTTTCCGCGCCGCGCCGACGCCTGGGCGCTGAGCGGCCTTTGCGGGATTGCCGCCGCCGGCCAGCTCGCCGAATGCGTCGCCAACGGCCTGCTCGAGGATTTCGGCGATGGCTATGCTTTCCGGCACGAGATCGCCCGCACGGCCATCGAGATGGCGCTGACGCCCAGCAAACGACGCGAGTACAATGAGCGCGCGCTGGCGGCGTTACGGGAAAATCCGCAAGTCGCCACCGCAAGGCTGGTGCATCATGCCGTGGAAGCGCAAAGCCTGGACGTGGTGCGCGAGCTGGCGCCGGTTGCCGCGCGCGAGGCATCCCGCGTCGGCGCGCATCGCGATGCGGCGGGCTATTACGAGGTCGCGCTGCGCTATGCGGATATCCTGCCGATCGAAAAGCGGGCGGAGCTCTACGAAGGGCATGCCTTCGAGTGCCACCTGATCGGCCGCGTCGAGGCGGCGATGGAAGCGCAGGGCCGGGCACGCCAGCTGCGCCAGGCGCTGGGCGACCGGCTCAAGGAAGGCGACAGCCTCAGATGCCTGTCGCGCTTTGCCTATCTGCTCGGCGATCGCGAGGCAGCGGACCGTTTCGGAGAGCAGGCCGTGGAGCTTCTGGAGACCGCGCCCGACAGTGCCGAGCTGGCGATGGCTTATTCGAACCTCTCGCAACTGGCGATGCTGGCCGAGCGGCTCGAGGACGCGCTTTCGCTCGGCGGCAAGGCGGTCGAGCTGGCGGAGCGGCTCAACCGGGCGGACATTCTATGTCATGCGCTGAACAATGTCGGCGCCGCCGGACAATGGCTGGATTTTGCCAAAGGGCGGCGCGATCTCGCCCGCAGCCTCGGGATTGCGCTGTCGGGCAACTATCAGGAGCATGCGGCGCGCGCCTTCACGAACTGCGCCTGCGTCGAGATGAACAGGCTCAACTTCAAGGAGGCGGCATCGTTCCTGGATCGCGGCATCGGCTATTGCGTCGAGAACGATCTCGCGACATGGCGCGACTATATGCGCGGCGTGCAGGCGCAGCTTTTGCTTCGCCGCGGTTTGTGGAACGACGCCGCGACAATGGCGCATGAGGTTGTCGACGACGACGCAACGACGCCGCTGGTGCGCTATCCGTCGCTGGTGGCGCTGGCACGATTGCGCATCCGCCGCGGCGACCCGTCGGCCGAGCCGATCGTCGAAGAGATGAGGCGGTTCCTGGACAAGGGCATGGAGCTGCAGCGCCTCGTGGCGTTTGTCCAGGTGCTGGCCGAATCGGCCTGGCTTGGACAAGCCGACAGGCAGGAAGCCTTGCGCCTGATCGCGATTGCCGAAAATCTCGCGCCGACGCCGGCCGTGTTCGGCGAACTTGCCACCTGGCGGGAACTGTTGTCGCCGGGATCCGAACCCGGCGACACGGAGGGCATGGCGGAGCCGCACCGCCTGCAACTGACGGGCGACTGGCGCGCCGCCGCCAAGCTATGGGCCGAAATGGGGGCGCCTTTCGAGCAGGCAATGGCCTTGCTGCTCGGCGACGAAGCGGCGCAGCGCGAGGCGCTCGCCATCTTCGAGGACCTTGGCGCGAGGGCGGTCGCGCAGCAGGCGCGCAGCCTTATGCGGGAAAGCGGCGTCAGTCACATCGCGAGAGGGCCGCGACAGGCGACGCGCGCCAACCAGGCCGGCCTCACGCAGCGCCAGATGGAAGTCCTGGAACTTCTCGAGCGAGGCTTTTCCAACAAGAAGATCGCCGCGCATCTGACCATTTCGCCCAAGACGGTCGATCACCACGTCTCGGCCGTGCTGGAGAAGCTGGAAGTCATCTCGCGCGGCGAGGCGGCGGCCGCGGCGCGCGCGTCGGGTCTGGTGTGAGGCTTGTTTTCTGCGCCTGAAGGAAACCGCCGGCCCCGGCGCTGCCCCTCATCCGCCCTTCGGGCACCAGCCGGCCCTTCGCTATCGCTCCGGGCGTTCGTCGTTCGAAAAGCCAAGCAATTGGCTTTTCGTTCCGCTACGCGGACCACTCCTCAACCCCGCAGAACGGGGAGAAGGAAATAGGCGTCAGGCGAACGTGCCGTGGCAGTGCTTGTACTTCTTGCCGGAGCCGCAGGGGCAGAGCTCGTTGCGGCCGACCTTGCCCCAGCTCGCGGGGTTCTTCGGATCGCGGTTTTCCGGCGCGACGACGGCGTTGTCCTGACGTACCAGAAGCGCGGTCTCGCCGCCCTGGAAATCATCCTCGCCGGTGGATCCGTCGATATGGCTGCCGAACATCTCGGGCGCTTCAGGCGGCGGCGCATCGGCCGCCTGGCGCACCAGCTCGACGCGCATCAGCTGCGCGGTGACGGCCTGCTCCAGATTGCCGAGCATGGCCTGGAACAGCTCGAAGGCCTCGCTCTTGTATTCCTGCAGCGGGTCGCGCTGGGCGTAGCCGCGGAAGCCGACGACCGAGCGCAGATGGTCGAGATTGACGATGTGCTCGCGCCACAGATGGTCGAGCGTCTGCAGCACCACCGAGCGTTCGACATAGTTCATCACATCGGGGCCGAAGCGGTCGGCGCGCTCCTTGGCGGCGGCGTTGGCGGCGGCCGTGATGCGCTCGCGAATGTCGTCCTCGGCGATGCCTTCTTCCTTGACCCATTCCTCGACCGGCAGGTCGAGGTTGAGGTACTGCGCCACTTCCTCCTTGAGGCCGGCGACGTTCCACTGCTCGGCATAGGCGTTTTCGGGGATGTTCTTGGCGACGATCTCCTCGATGACGCCTTCGCGCATCTCGGCAATGGTTTCGGCGAGACCTTCTCCGTCCATCAGCTCGATGCGCCGCTGGAACACCGCCTTGCGCTGGTCGTTGGCAACGTCGTCATATTTCAGGAGGTTCTTGCGGATGTCGAAGTTGCGCGCCTCGACCTTCTTTTGCGCTTTCTCGAGCGCCTTGTTGATCCAGGGATGGATGATCGCCTCGTCTTCCTTGAGGCCGAGCTTCTGCAGCATGCCGTCCATGCGCTCGGAGCCGAAGATGCGCATCAGGTCGTCCTGCAGCGACAGGAAGAATTTCGAGCGGCCGGGATCGCCCTGCCTTCCTGAACGACCTCTAAGCTGGTTGTCGATGCGGCGCGATTCGTGGCGTTCGGTAGCCAGAACATAGAGGCCGCCGGCGGCCAGCGCCTTTTCCTTCAGGCGTTCGACGTCGGCGTGGATTTCCCTTTCCCGCGCCTCGCGCTCCGGCCCGGCCGGCATGTCGCCCAGTTCCTCGGCGATGCGCATCTCGGCATTGCCGCCGAGCTTGATGTCGGTGCCGCGGCCGGCCATGTTGGTGGCGATGGTGATGGCGCCGGGCTTGCCGGCCTGGGCGACGATGGCCGCCTCGCGCTCGTGGTGACGGGCGTTCAGCACTTCGAAGTCCTTGAAGCCGTCCTTGCGCAGGCGCTCGGCCAGCTGCTCGGATTTCTCGATCGAGGTGGTGCCGACCAGCGTCGGCTGGCCTTTGGCGCTGGCTTCGCGGATTTCCCTGACGATCGCCTTGTACTTCTCCTCGACCGTCCGGTAGACCTCATCGTCCTCATCCTTGCGGATGACCGGCAGGTTGGTCGGGATTTCGGTGACCTCGAGGCCGTAGATGTTGCCGAATTCCTCCGCCTCGGTCAGCGCCGTGCCGGTCATGCCGGAGAGCTTCTTGTAGAGGCGGAAATAGTTCTGGAAGGTGACGGAGGCCAGCGTCTGGTTCTCCGGCTGGATCTGCACATGCTCCTTGGCCTCGAGCGCCTGGTGCAGGCCTTCCGAATAGCGGCGGCCCGGCATCATGCGGCCGGTGAACTCGTCGATGATGACGATCTCGCCGTTGCGCACGATGTAGTCCCTGTCCTTCTGGAACAACAGATGCGCCTTCAGCGCGTTGTTGACGTGATGGACGATGGCGACGTTCTCGACGTCGTAGAGCGACTCGCCTTTCAACAGGCCGGCGTCGCGCAGCATGTTTTCCAGCTTCTCGGTGCCGTCCTCGGTGAAGATCGTCGTCTTCTGCTTCTCGTCCACCTCATAGTCGGCCGGGCTGAGCTTCAGCATGAAGGCGTCGATGGTGTTGTACATTTCCGAGCGGTCTTCGAGCGGACCGGAAATGATCAGCGGCGTGCGCGCTTCGTCGACCAGGATGGAGTCGACCTCGTCGACGATGGCATAGGAATGGCCGCGCTGCACCATCTGCGCGCGCTCATACTTCATGTTGTCGCGCAGATAGTCGAAACCGAGCTCGTTGTTGGTGGCATAGGTGACGTCGGCGGCGTAGGCGACGCGCCGCTCCTCGTCGGACAGGCCGTGGACGATGACGCCGACGCTGAGGCCGAGAAACTTGTAGACCCGGCCCATCCATTCGGAGTCGCGGGTGGCGAGATAATCGTTGACGGTGACGACGTGGACGCCCTTGCCGGCAAGGGCGTTGAGATAGACCGGCAGAGTGGCCACCAGCGTCTTGCCCTCGCCGGTGCGCATCTCGGCGATGCCGCCATTGTGCAGCACCATGCCACCGATCAATTGCACGTCAAAGGGACGCATGCCAAGCACGCGGCGGGCCGCCTCGCGCACCGTGGCGAAGGCCGGAACCAAGAGATCGTCGAGCGCGGCGCCGTTGGCCAGATCCTGGCGGAACTTTTCCGTGCGCCCCGCAAGCTCGGCATCGGAAAGCGCCCGCATCTCGTTTTCCATGGCGTTGATGGCTTCGACCCTTGGCCGGGTCGACTTGACCCGGCGGTCGTTGGAAGAACCGAAAACCTTACGGGCGAGACCGCCGAGACTGACCATCCAATGGTCCTTTCGATAGCAATTTAGCCGTTTGCGACAGGCACCTGGCGGGCCCATCAAATCCGCGTGAGTGCGGACAAACGCAAAAAGCGCCCGGAAAACGGTTCTGGACGCCAAGTCGTTGGACAGATAAGAGGGGGCTCAATCGATGTCAACGCCGCGTTAGCCCTATCGGCAGCGCCAAATTCCGCCACAATTCGACTGATCTGGAACCCTTCCGCTCACGCGATCCTTATTGGCAATCCCCATTGGAGTTTATCTTGATGTCCCTGTCGATCCGCCGCGCCTCGCTCGCCAGCCTCGGTCTGGCCTTCGGGCTCTCGGCTCTTTGCCTGTCGCCGCTGATGGCGCAAGAGACCAAGCCCGCCCAGCCGGACGCCACGGCGCCCGCGGCTGCTCCGGTCGATCCCAATGCCGTGATCGCCACCGTCAATGGCGAGACGCTGACCGAGGCCGATCTTCGGCTCGCCGAAGGCGAACTGTCGCAGCAGTTCGCGCAACTGCCGCCTGAGCAGCGTCGCGCGGCGGCCCTCTCGGCGGCGATCGAAATCCGCGTCATGGCCAAGAAGGCCGTCGACAGCGGCCTCGACAAGGACGCCGACTTCCAGCGCCGCATGGCTTTCCTGCAGGCGCGAGCCCTGCACGGCGAGGTCGTCGAGAAGGAAGTGGTCGACAAGGTGACGGACGCCGAAGTGCGCGCCCGCTATGACCAGGAGATCGCCAACACGCCGCCGGTAAACGAAATCCATGCCCGTCACATCCTCGTGAAGACGAAAGAAGAGGCCGAGGCGATCATCAAGCAGCTCGATGGCGGCGCCGATTTCCAGAAGCTCGCCAACGAACACACCAGCGACCCGAGCGGCAAGACCAGCGGCGGCGATCTCGGCTGGTTCGGCCCGGGGCAGATGGTGCCGGAATTCGACAAGGCGGCCTTCGCGCTTGACGTCGGCAAATATTCGAAGGAGCCGGTGCAGTCGCAGTTCGGCTGGCACGTCATCAAGGTCGAGGACAAGCGCGCCAAGCAGCCGCCGGCCTTCGACGACGTCAAGGACCAGGCCAAGCAGGCGGTGATCCGCGACAAGTATTTCGCCATGGTCAAGGAGCTGCGCGCGGCCGCCAAGGTCGATATTCCGGACGAGAAGCTCAAGAAGGATGTCGACACGCTGGAAGCCGGCAAGTAGTGCGCTTGCGGCTGGATGTTTTGAAAGGGCGCCTTCGGGCGCCCTTTTAGCATTCGGGGGTCAAGCGTTCATTATGCCCCGCGTGATGTAGCGTATGGCGGCGCGGATCGCCGCCGCGTCCTCGTCGAGCCGTTCGGTCAAAAGATGCCGCCAGGCGAAGGAAGCGACCAGGTCAGCGACGATCCCGGCATCGACGTTGGCCGCCACCTCGCCGCGCGCCTTGGCGCGCTCGATCATCCGGCCGGTATGGCTGCGGCGTCCTTTTGAATATTCGGCAAGCGCGGCCGCGGCCGTCTCGTCCGACTGCGCCTCTGCTATCAGCGAGCGGAAGATGTTGCCCGACGGGGTGTCGCGCCAATGCGCGAACAGGTTCTCGAGGAAGCCGGCCAGATCGTCTTCGACGTTTCCGGTGTCGGGCGTCTCGACGCGCTTCTGCCGCTGGTAGACCTCGATCAGCAGGGCCGCCTTGCTCGGCCACCAGCGATATATGGTCGGCTTTCCCGCCCGCGCCCGCCGGGCGACGGCCTCGATCGAGAAGCCGGCATAGCCCGCCTCGCGCAACACCGCCTCGGCGGCGTTGAGGATGGCATCGGCGCTCTCGGGACTGCGTTTTGCGCCGATCGACTTGCGCCCGCGAGCGGCGGCTTCGCCCATCGAGGTCTTCCTTGGCCGGTGAATCTGCAGCCGATCATATTGGCTTCGGCGACGAAACGAAACGACGTGTTTCCAATTGCAAGGCCGCCGGCCAAGCCGGGAAGGCGCGGCCAGAACGCCTCTTGCGCCGGCGCGCGCTATCGGGCAAACCGGCTTCCTTCCTTTCGTGTTCTTGCCGCTCCGGGATACCGATGTCTGCTACGATTTCGCCGCTCGCACCGAAGAAATATCCGAAGATGCCGGTCATCGAGGGTGTGCGCATCGCGACCGCCGAAGCCGGTATCAAGTACCGCAACAGAACCGACCTGCTGGCCATGGCCTTCGATCCGGGCACGGCTGTCGCCGGCGTGTTCACCAGGTCGAAATGCCCGTCGGCGCCGGTCGACTTCTGCCGTCAGAACCTGCCCGCCGGCAAGGCGCGTGTCCTGGTGGTCAATTCCGGCAATGCCAACGCCTTCACCGGCAAGAAGGGCCAGGCTTCGACCGCGCTGACCGGCGAGGCGGCGGCGAAGGCCGCCGGATGCTCCGAGAGCGAGGTGTTCCTGGCCTCGACCGGCGTGATCGGCGAGCCGCTTGACACGACCAGATTCAGCCATCTGCTCGCCGGCCTGGTCAAGGACGGCAGGCCGGATCAGTGGACCGAGGCGGCCAAGGCGATCATGACCACGGACACCTATCCGAAGGTGGCGACGGCAACGGTCAAGCTCGGCGACACCGACGTCACCATCAACGGCATCGCCAAGGGCGCCGGCATGATCGCGCCCGACATGGCGACGATGCTCTCTTTCATCGCCACCGACGCGCCGATCGCCGCCCCCGTGCTGCAGGACCTGCTGTCGCGCGGCACGGCCAAGACCTTCAATGCGGTGACCGTCGACAGCGACACCTCGACCAGCGACACGCTGCTCTTCTTCGCCACCGGCAAGGCCGCGGCGCGCGGCGCGCCGGTAATCGGCGATCCCAAGGACGCGCGGCTCGGCGCCTTCCGCCGGGCGCTCGGCAAGGTGCTGAAGTCGCTGGCGCTGCAGGTGGTGCGCGACGGCGAGGGCGCACGCAAGCAGGTCGAGGTCACCGTCACCGGCGCGAAGTCCGCCCGCTCGGCCAAGCGCATCGCGCTGTCGATCGCCAACTCGCCGCTGGTCAAGACGGCCGTCGCCGGCGAAGACGCCAATTGGGGCCGCGTGGTCATGGCCGTCGGCAAGGCCGGCGAGCCGGCCGATCGCGACCGGCTGTCGATCTGGTTCGGCGACAACCGCCTGGCGCATGAGGGCGAGCGCGACCCGGCGTATTCGGAGGAAGCGACCTCGGCCTATATGAAGCGCGACGATATCCGCATCCGCGCCGATCTCGGCATCGGCCGCGGCAAGGCGACGGTGTGGACCTGCGACCTCACCAAGGAATATGTCGCCATCAATGGCGATTACCGGAGCTGATGGCGCCGGTGTCGAGGCATCCGGCAAGCGTGCTCGCGGTCGTGCGTCGCTACGAGGCGGCGGGTTTTCGCGCCTGGCCGGCGGCCGCCGTCCATTATGACGGGACCTGGGTGGTGCGGCTGACCGCAGGTCTCCCCGCCAAGCGCCTCAACTCGGTCAATCCGCTCGATCCGGGCGACACCCACGCCATCGAAGAGCGCATCGGCCGCGCCGCAAGACGCTTCGACGCCTATGGCCGGCCGCTGACCTTTCGCATGTCGCCGCTGTCGGGGCAGGTGTTGTCCACGCATCTCGACAAGGCCGGCTGGAACATGTTCGACGAATCCCTGGTGATGCGGCTGCCGCTGAAGGAGGTCGAGCTTGGCGCGGCCATGGACCAGATTCCGCTCAAGGACATCAGCCGTTTCATCGGCGCCTCGCTGAGGACGAGCGGCTCGGACGCCTCGCTGCGGCCCGGCCTGTCCGAGGTCATCGGCGCCATCCAGCCGGAAGCGGGGCTGTTCGCGCTCGAGGACGGCAACGAGCCGCTGGCGACGCTGATCTGCGTTCATGACGGCGATCTCGCGGGTCTGTTCGAGGTCGCTACCGAAAAGTCGGCGCGCAAGAAGGGCCATGGCCGCAATCTCATCCTGTCGGCGCTGAAATGGGCAAGGCTGCGCGGCGCGCGTGAGGCCTGGCTGCAGGTCGAGGCCGGCAATGCGCCGGCGCTCTCGCTCTACCGGTCGCTCGGCTTCGAGGAAGTCTATCGCTACCACTATCGACGGCCGCCGGGCGCATGAGCGAGGTCAAACCGGCCGGAAAGCGACTGCTGCTGGTCGCCGCCTGCGCGCTGGTCGATACTGACCGGCGCGTGCTTCTGGCGCAGCGCCCGGAAGGCAAGCAGCTTGCCGGCCTGTGGGAGTTTCCAGGCGGCAAGGTCGAGCCCGGCGAGACGCCGGAGGCGTGCCTGGTCCGCGAGCTGCATGAGGAACTCGGCATCGAAACCGAGATTCCGTGCCTGGCGCCGCTCACTTTCGCCAGCCATTCCTATGACGATTTCCATCTCCTGATGCCGCTTTATGTCTGCCGCCGCTTTCGCGGGATCGCGCAGCCCAGGGAAGGACAAGGGCTCAAATGGGTCAGACCGCGGCAGATGCGCGACTATCCGATGCCGCCGGCCGACGCGCCGCTGATCCAGTTCCTCATCGATCTTTTGTAGTTTCGCGCCGACCTGGCAGCAGGTCACCGTTTCCGGACGGCGGAGGGTTTCCGCACGTTTCCGGGAGTTGGTTTAGTCAGCGTTAATGGAAGATTTATCTCGACGTGAAAAATTGCGCGAGGCCGTTTCGCGCGGCGATATCGTCGATGACTGGGAAACACGGCATGAGCCTTGAAAGAGACTGGGATTCGATCCGGCCCGACCGGGGGTTTCGCGCGGTGGATGCCGGCATGGGCATCCTGCGGATCACGCTTCTCTTCGGCTCGGCGGCGGTGGCGCTGGCGCTGATCGCAACGCCTTTCCTGGACAACCAGACCCGGCCGCAGAGCGCTCGCGACGGCTTCGCGGGCGGGCTCGACATGACCGCGACCGGATCGATCGGCCATCGGAATACATATACGGTGCGCCGCAGCGTGCTGCAGCCCTTTCCCAGTTCAATCTGCGTCATCCGCAATGACGGCAGCCGCAGCGGCGAGTGCTGACTTGGTTAATGATTTTTCGCCGCGACGGCGTTTCACTCGCTGTTAAGCTTTTACCGTTAACCTTTCTTAACAGGTAGGACATTAGAGTTTCTGCATGAGGGATCGATGATCATGAAAAACCTGCTGCAGCAATTCATTGAAGACGAAACGGGCGCTACGGCCGTCGAATATGGCCTGATCGTCGTGGTGTTGTCGCTGGCCATCATCGCCGGGGTCAAACAGGCGGCAGATGGGCTGGTGTGGCTGTTCACCGACAACAACAGCAAGCTTGCCAACGCCTTCGCTCACTGACGGCATCACGAGCGCACTCAGGTCCTGGACGGGTTCTCCAGGACCGCCTTGAGCGAGACCTTGGCGGACCCCGGCTTGAGCGGCTTTTGCTGCGAGGCGTCGGGCGCCCAGCCGGACATCCAGACAATCGAAAAACTTGCTCGGATACGGCCATCCGGATCCGCGAACCGCTCGGCGTAGAGTTCCGCGGCGCGGGCAAAAAGCCGTCTGCCGGCGGGCCTGCGGCTGCGATCGACGAGCGCGCTTGTTTCGCCCATGGCGCGCAGATCGGCGGCGAGATCGAACAGCGTGTCATAACGCACCGCGACCGTTTCGACATCGGCGACCGGCAATGCCAGGCCGGCGCGCTGCAACAGCGCGCCCGCGTCGCGCACGTCGGTGAAGGGAAGGATGCGCGGGCTTGCGCCGCCGTAAAGCTCCGTCTCGGCCGCCAGCATGCTCTCGCGCAATTCCGCCAATGTGCCCGCGCCGGCGAAAGCGCCGAGGAAAAGTCCGTCCGGTCGCAACGCCCGGCGGATTTGCGCAAGCACGCCGGGAATGTCGTTCATCGCATGCATCGACAGCAGGGAGACGACGAGATCGAGGCTGGCCTCCTCGAACGGCACGGTCTCAGGCGGCGCTACCAGGCCGGTGCTGCCGGCGAGAAGCGCTTCGTCCATCTCGACGCGCACGATTTCGCCGACCTTGCCGCTGCCGGCAAGCACGTCCACGGCCGCTGAAGTCTGACAAAACAGCGCGGCCGCCTTGCCGAAGCGGCGTTCGACGGCGCCCAGCCGGTCGGCAAGATCCTCCGCGGCGCGGCGCATCAGGAAATCGGCGCCTTCGACGGGGCGCGCGAGTGCCCGGCGCTTGCGCGCGAGCCAGAGCTCGGTGTCGATCAAGGGCTGCAATGAAAAGCTTCCTGTTGTCCGCGCGTGCCTGAGTGGTGTTAAGGTGGCGCGGGGTTTCCTTTCACGTGGCCGATCCGGTGCGCAAGATCAAGACCATAGCGGTCCAGGATATGACGCGGCAGGCACTGGCCTGGCCGGCGCGCCTGTTGTTTCCGCCGGTTTGCGCCGGCTGTCGTCGTCATGTGTCGCAACCCGGCGTGCTGTGCGGCGCCTGCTGGCCGAAGCTTAGGCTGCTGGAAAAACCATGGTGCCCGGTGATGGGCACGCCCTTCACCCACGACATGGGCGAGGGGTTTCTTTGCGCCGAGGCGATCGCCGATCCGCCGCCCTTCGAGCGGGCGCGGGCCGCCGTCCTCTATTCGGGCGTCGCGCGGCAGATGGTGCAAGGGCTGAAATATCAGGACCGCACCGACCTCGCGCCCTGGATGGCAAACTGGATGATGCGGGCCGGCGCCGAGCTGATTGCGGAGGCCGACCTGGTCGTGCCGGTGCCGTTGCATTGGCGGCGCTTCTTCCGGCGCCAGTTCAACCAGTCCGCGGAACTCGGTCGGGCCGTTGCAAAGCTCAGCGGGCTGCCCTTCTCGCCATCCGCGGTCAGGCGCGTGAAGCTGACACGCCAGCAGGTCGGGCTCGAACGGCACGAGCGCGAGGAGAATGTTCGCGCCGCGTTTCGCGTGCCGCCGGACGCCGAAATCGAGATAGCGGGGCGCCGGGTGCTCGTGGTCGACGATGTCTATACCACCGGTGCAACGGTGCGGGCCGTCACCAAGGCGCTGAAGAAAGGCGGCGCCGGCGCGGTCGACGTGCTGACCTTCGCGCGCGTCCTGCCGGGGGACTTCCGAGCCGATGAGTCTGCAACTATATAGTGCTTAAGTTGTTGTTTCGGTGCAGGTCGTTTACGCACAAGCGTTGGGCGATTTGCACAGGCAGGATTTTGCTGATGGTCGATGTGACGATCTATACGCGCATGATGTGCGGTTATTGCACGGCCGCCAAGCGGTTGCTCGAGCGCAAGGGTGTGACCTATACCGAGCACGACGCTTCATTCTCGCCGAAATTGCGCCAGGAAATGATTTCTCGGGCGCATGGGCGCACCACTTTTCCGCAGATATTCATCGGCGATACGCATGTCGGCGGCTGCGACGATCTCCATGAATTGGAGTCGCAGGGGCGGCTGGACGTGCTGCTTGCCAACGAAGCGAGGGCTTGATCATGGGTGTTTTCAAGGCGGCGGCGGTGCAGATGCGTTCGGGGACCAGCCCGGAGAGCAATGCGGCCGACATGGAAAGGCTGGTCCGCGATGCCGCACATCAGGGCGCGACCTACGTCCAGACGCCGGAAATGACCGGTGCGCTGATCCGCGACAAGCAGGCGGGGGCGGCGGCCTTCACCACCGAAGACAAGGACGTGGTCGTCGCGACCGCGCGCAGGCTGGCGAAGGAGCTCGGCATTCATCTGCATGTCGGCTCGACGGCGATCCTGCGCGCCGACGGCAAGCTCGCTAACCGCGCGTTCCTGTTCTCGCCAGACGGTGCCCTGATCGCCGCTTATGACAAGATCCACATGTTCGATGTCGACCTCGACAATGGCGAGAGCTGGCGTGAATCCGCCTCCTACGAGCCGGGAACGGAAGCGGTCGTGACCGATATCGAGGGGACGAGGCTGGGCTTTGCCGTTTGCTACGACCTGCGCTTTCCGCAACTGTTTCGCGCCGAGGCGATGGCCGGGGCCGAGGTGCTGACGGTGCCGGCCGCTTTCACGCGCCAGACCGGGGAGGCGCATTGGCATGTGCTGCTGCGCGCCCGCGCCATCGAGAACGGCGCCTATGTCGTCGCCGCCGCGCAGGGCGGCCTGCATGAGGACGGGCGCGAAACCTATGGCCATTCGCTGATCGTCGATCCGTGGGGGCGCGTCCTCGCCGAGGCCGCGCATGACGAGCCCGGCGTGATTGTCGCCGAGATCGATCCGGCGCAGTCGCTTGCCGCGCGCCGCAAGATCCCCAATTTGAAGAACGCGCGGGATTTCACCGTCAATGCCGGGACAAGCGAAGCGCCGCGTTTCAGGGGTGCCGCCTCTTGATCCGGTTTTCCCTGATCTGCGAACACGAGCACGAATTCGAAGCCTGGTTCCGCAGCAATGACGACTTCGACACCCAGAAGAAGCGCGGTTTCGTCGATTGCCCGCGCTGCGGCTCGCACCGGATAGAGAAGGCGCTGATGGCGCCTGCCGTCTCAACGTCCCGCAGCCGAGAGAAGGTCGCTTTGGCCATTGGCGAGGCGCAGAAGCAGGCGCTGGCGCAGCTCAAGGCGCTGGCCGAGAAGGTACGCGAGAATGCCGATTATGTCGGCGACAAGTTCGCCGAGGAAGCGCGCAAGATCCATTTCGGCGAGACCGATCCGCGTGGCATCTACGGCGAAGCGACGCCCGAAGAGGCGCGGAGTCTCGTCGAGGATGGCGTCGAGTTCATGCCGATCCCAAGTTTTCCGGACGACCGGAACTGAGCAGGGACTAGCTCAAGCTTCCGATCAGTTTTTCCAGCACTTTCGCCAGCACTTCCCGGTCCTCGCGTGTCAGGCCGGCGAGGATTTCATGCTCGTTGGCGACGTGGGCGGCAAGCGCTTCGTTGATGAGATCGAGCCCTTTCCCGGTCAATTGCACAACCACGCCACGTCGGTCGCTGGGGTGCGGCGCGCGCTGGATCAGGCCGGCCTTCTCCAGCCGGTCGAGGCGTGCGGTCATGGCGCCCGACGTCACCATCGTCGCCTCGTAAAGCTCGGTCGGCGTCAGCGCGTAGGGCGCGCCGGAACGGCGCAATGTCGCCAGGACATCGAATTCGCCGGACTGCAGCCCGAAGCGGGCGAAGACCGGCGCGAGCCGGTCGCGGGCGATGAGCGCCGAGACCTCGTTCAGCCGCCCGATGACGCCCATCGGCGACACGTCAAGGTCCGGTCGCTCCCGTCGCCACTGCTCCATGGCCCTGCCCGCTCGATCCATATTACTCACCGCAAAGTATCTTGACATAAAGAATCTTTGCATTATCTTACTGCAGGAAGAACTGGCCGCCAAGCGGTCTCGCAGCGACAGGACGAACCAATGAGATTTCTCTGGGATTCAGCGATTTGGCTTCTGGTCGTGACGGGCGGCCTGCTGGGCATGACGCTGCCGTTCGGCAAGCTCGCCACCGCCGCCGGGGTGCCGGCCATGGTCTGGGCCTTCGTCATCTCGCTGGGCGCAGGCGGCGTGCTGTTTCTGGCGCTTCTGCTGCGCGGCGAACGCATCCGGCTGACGCCGCACAAGCTGCGCTATTTCTTCGTCACCGCGGCGATTTCCTACGCCATTCCCAATCTTTTGATGTTCTCGGCCATCCCGCATCTCGGCGCCGGCTACACCGGCATCATGTTCACCCTGTCGCCGGTGATCACGCTGGTGTTCTCGATCGTGCTCGGTGTCAGGCGCCCCAATCTGCTCGGGGTCATCGGCATCGCCGTCGGCTTTGTCGGCGCGGCGATGGTCGCGCTGACGCGCGGCGAGGCAGGGCAGCCGGCCGATTATTTCTGGGTGGCGATCGGGCTGCTCATCCCGGTCAGCCTTGCCGCCGGCAACATCTACCGCACCGTCGACTGGCCGCAAGGCACGGGCCCGATCGAGCTGGCGGTCGGCAGTCACCTGGCGTCGGCCACGCTGCTCCTCATCGGCATTTTGACGCTTCTGGGCGGGCAAGCCTTCATTCCGCTCGGCGGCGTGCCGCTCGTGGTCGTCGGCCAGGTAGCGTCGGCCTCGGCGATGTTCGCCTTCTTCTTCCGCCTGCAGGCGGTCGGCGGGCCGGTCTATCTCAGCCAGATCGGCTATGTGGCGGCGGCCGTCGGCCTGTTCGCCGGCACGATCTTCCTCGGCGAGCACTACCAGCTTCTGACCTGGCTGGGCGCCGCCATCATCACCGTCGGCGTTTTCATCACGACCAAGGCGCAAAGCCAGGCCGGCGCGCCGGCGCCGGTCCGGGTCGAGCCGGCGGCGTTCCGGAGCTAGTCCTCCTTGCCGGCGCCCACTGGAGGCGTGAGGCGGGCGGTCCGGCTAGCTGCCGTTCAGACCGAAGCTTTCTCCGCCAGCACCATGTAATTGACGTCCATGTCCCTGGACTTCTGCCAGCGGTCGGCCAGCGGATGATAGATGACGCCGGTGCGGTCGACCACCGTGAGCCCGGCGGCGCCCAGCGCCTTCGCAAGCTCCTCCGGACGGACCAGCTTGCCGAACTGATGCGTGCCGCGCGGCAGCCAGCGCAGCAGATATTCGGCGCCGATGATGGCAAGGCCGAGCGCCTTCAGCGTGCGGTTGATGGTGGCGACGAACATGATGCCGCCGGGGCGGACCATCTGGCCGCATTTGGCGACGAACAGGTCGACATCGGCGACATGCTCGACCACTTCCATGTTCAGGATGACGTCGAAGGTCTCGCCGGCATCGGCCAGCGCCTCGGCCGTGGTGGCGCGGTAGTCGACGCTGACGCCGGCCTCCGCCGCATGCAGCTTCGCCACTTCGATGTTGGTTGCGGAAGCATCGGCGCCGACCACTTCGGCGCCAAGCCTGGCCATCGGCTCGCACAGCAAACCGCCCCCGCAACCGATGTCGAGGAAGCGCAGGCCATCGAAGGGCCGCGCCGCGCGCGGATCGCGGCCGAAACGGGCTGCAACCTGATCGCGGATATAGGCAAGCCGCACCGGATTGAACTTGTGCAGCGGACGGAACTTGCCATTCGGGTTCCACCATTCGGCGGCAAGGGCGGAGAAGCGTTCCACTTCTCCGGCATCGATGGTCGATCGGCGGGGCTCTGGCATAGGCGGGTCTCCTCGAACGCCAAGAAGTCGGGGAACGCTAGGAAGTCGGGCGCGGGGGAGGGAATGTCAAGGCGGGTTTTTTGCTGCTGACGTCAGACCGCCCGCAGGCCCAACCTTGTCGATGCATCAGGCCGCGTTCTGTCAGCACCTGGCAGCTTGGTTGCCGCGCTGCCGAAACAAATCGGATGGGCGAACGAAAGGCTGTCATGGACAGGGAGCGGCAGACCGAGACGGGAGTGTGCGAAAATGCGAATTCTGGCTTCGATCCTTTGGCAACGGCTCGACCTGGAGGGGCACGACGCTTGCCTGCTTGGCGAGACGGATGACAGCCGGACCCTCAAGGGCCATGCGCTTTTCGTCCACGACGCCGGTCCGTGCGGCCTTGCCTATGAGGTGGATTGCGACCTGAGCTGGCGTACCCGCAGGGCGCGGGTCGACGGCTTTTGCGACATGCGGGAGATGCATTATCGGATTGAACGTCTTGCCGACGGCCAGTGGCTGCTGAACGGTGCAAGCCAGGCGGAGGTTGCCGGCCTCGTCGACGTCGATCTCGGCTTCACGCCCGCCACCAACCTTCTGGCGATCCGTCGGCTCGAGCTTGGCGCCGGAATGGCGGCGCCGGCGCCGGCCGCCTATCTGGCCTTTCCTGAACTCAGGCTCTCGCGTCTCGAACAGACCTACCGGCGGCTCAACGACAGCCGCTATGCTTATGCCGCGCCCGTGTACAGCTACGATGCCGTCCTGACGGTCTCGCCGGCCGGTTTCGTTCTCGACTATCCCGGCCTGTGGCGAAGCGCTGCCTGAGCCGCGAGCGCGCGACCGGCAATGTCGCGATCAACACGACAGCGCGATCGTCGCGTGGTTCATGGCGACGCTGGCCGGCTCGATCGCCTGCACGGCTTCGCTGCCGCCGATCTCGGCCATAATGCGGTCGGCCGCCGCCTGGGCCTGTTCCATGCTCTGCCAGCGCACCACATCCACCCAGCTTCCATCCTCGCGCCGGCCGAGATGCCGGCTGAGGAAGCCCGGCTGCCGGGCAAGCCAGTCGGTGATGACGCCGTTGCTGGCGACAAAGCCGGCTTCGGCGTCGGGCTTGAGGCGGAAAGTGACGATTTCCAGGGTTTCGGTCATGAGACTCTCCAACGGGCCGTTTCGCCAGTCTTATGGCATGGTCGGCGACAAGGTTCTGTCAGTAGAGGTGGTGCCGGGCCGCTCATGGCCGCGCTCGCTTGCGAAGCGTTGCTGTTTTGGCTAAGGAGGCCGCATTCCGGCGCCGGGCTTAAACCCGGCGTTTCCTCTCGTTCCGGGCTCGAGCCGGCTTCAGTCAAAGGCATTTCGCTTCCATGGCGCGTATCGTGATGAAATTCGGCGGAACCTCGGTCGCCGACATCGCCCGCATCCGCAATGTGGCGCGCCATGTCAAACGCGAGGTCGATGCCGGCCACGAGGTTGCCGTGGTGGTCTCGGCCATGGCCGGCAAGACCAACGAGCTGGTCGGCTGGACCCGCGAGGCCTCGCCCATGCACGACGCGCGCGAATATGACGCGGTTGTCGCGTCGGGCGAGCAGGTTACCGCCGGTCTCCTGGCGATCACGCTGCAGAACATGGGCATCCATGCACGATCCTGGCAGGGCTGGCAGATCCCGATCAAGACCGACAATGCGCATGGTGCGGCGCGCATCCTCGATATCGACGGCGCCTTCCTGATCAAGCGCTTCGGCGAGGGCCAGGTGGCCGTCATCGCCGGTTTCCAGGGCATCGGCCCGGACAACCGCATCGCGACGCTCGGCCGCGGCGGCTCCGACACCAGCGCCGTGGCGATCGCCGCTGCCGTCAAGGCCGACCGTTGCGACATCTATACCGATGTCGACGGCGTCTATACGACCGACCCTCGTATCGAGCCGAAAGCCCGTCGGCTGGCCAAGATTTCGTTCGAGGAAATGCTCGAAATGGCTTCGCTCGGCGCCAAGGTGCTGCAGGTGCGCTCGGTCGAGCTTGCCATGGTACACAGGGTGCGTACCTTCGTGCGGTCGTCCTTCGACGATCCCGACGCGCCCGGAATGGGGGATTTGCTCAATCCGCCCGGAACGCTTATTTGCGACGAGGAAGAGATCGTGGAACAGCAGGTCGTCACCGGAATTGCCTACGCCAAGGACGAAGCGCAGATTTCGCTGCGCCGCGTCGGCGACCGTCCAGGCGTTGCCGCCGGCATCTTCGGCCCGCTGGCCGAGGCCAACATCAATGTCGACATGATCGTCCAGAACATCTCCGAGGACGGCAAGTTCACCGATATGACCTTCACCGTGCCGTCCGGCGACGTCGACAAGGCGCTTGCCGTGCTGGAGAGGCTGAAACCCGATGTCGGCTACGATGTCGTCCAGTCGGAAGCCGGCATGTCGAAGGTCTCGGTCATCGGCATCGGCATGCGCAGCCACGCCGGCGTCGCCGCCACCGCCTTCAAGGCGCTGGCCGACAAGGCGATCAACATCCGCGCCATCACCACTTCCGAGATCAAAATCTCGATACTGATCGACGGTCCCTATACGGAACTTGCAGTTCGTACTTTGCATTCCGTCTACGGGCTCGATAAGCAATAGCAAGAACTGAGTCAGTTGTTGCGTGAGCGCCGGCCGCGGGAGAAACTGCGGCGGGCGAAATGCCCATTGGAGAACAAGCCGCGATGCGTGATACGGCCAGTGGCCCGCGCGTTCTGCTCAAACGGCTTCGCGAGCTCATGCAGGAGCCGCTGGAGCCGCAGGAGCGGCTCGACCGCATCGTGCGCGACATCGCCTCCAACATGGTCGCCGAAGTCTGCTCGCTCTATGTGCTGCGCGCGGATTCGGTGCTCGAGCTCTACGCCACCGAGGGTCTGAACCCCAACGCCGTCCACCTGGCGCAGCTGCGGCTCGGGCAGGGCCTGGTCGGCACGATCGCCGCCAGCGCGCGACCGCTCAACCTCTCCAACGCGCAGGAGCATCCGGCTTTCGCCTACCTGCCGGAGACGGGCGAAGAGATCTACAACTCCTTCCTCGGCGTGCCGGTGCTGCGGGCAGGGCGCACGCTGGGCGTGCTGGTGGTGCAGAACAAGACCATGCGCCATTACCGCGACGACGAGGTCGAGGCGCTGGAAACGACGGCGATGGTGATCGCCGAGATGATCGCCACCGGCGATCTCGCCCGCCTGACCAAGCCGGGGCTGGAGCTCGATCTGCGCCGCCCGGTGAGCTTCACCGGCCTTTCCTTCAACGAGGGCGTCGGGCTCGGCCATGTCGTGCTGCACGAGCCGCGCATCGTCGTCACCAACCTCTTCAACGAGGACAGCGAGGAGGAGGTGCGCCGGCTGCAGTCCTCACTCGGCTCGCTCCGGCTCTCCATCGACGACATGCTGGAGCGGCGCGAGGTCGCGTTCGAGGGCGAGCACCGCGAGGTGCTCGAGGCCTATCGCATGTTCGCGAACGACAGCGGTTGGGTGCGGCGGCTGGAAGAGGCGATCCGCAACGGCCTGACGGCGGAAGCCGCCGTCGAAAAGGTGCAGAGCGACATGCGCGCCCGCATGCTGCACATGACCGACCCTTATCTGCGCGAGCGGATGAGCGATTTCGACGACCTCGCCAACCGGCTGCTGCGCCAGTTGATGGGACGCGGTCCGGAAGATGTCGCGGCCTCGCTGCCCAAGGACGCCATCATCGTCGCCCGCTCGATGGGCGCGGCCGAGCTGCTCGACTATCCGCGCGACAAGCTGCGCGGCCTGGTGCTGGAGGACGGCGCTGCCACCAGCCACGTCGTGATCGTCGCGCGCGCCATGGGCATTCCCGTCGCCGGACAAATGAAGGGCGCCGTTTCCATGGCGGAAAACGGCGACGCCATCATCGTTGACGGCGAAGAAGGCACCATCCATCTCAGGCCGCAATCCGACCTGGAAGCCGCCTATGCCGAAAAAGTCCGCTTCAGGGCGCGGCGGCAGGAGGTCTATCGCGAGCTGCGCAAGAAGCCGTCGCTGACCAAGGACGGGGTTCCGGTCGATCTCCTGATGAATGCGGGCCTTGCTGTCGACCTGCCGCAGCTGACCGAATCGGGCGCCGCCGGCATCGGACTGTTCCGCACCGAGCTGCAGTTCATGGTCGCCTCGACCTTCCCCCGCGCCGAGGCGCAGGAACGGCTTTACCGCGACGTGCTCGAGGCGGCGCGCGGCAAACCGGTCACCTTCCGCACCATCGACATCGGTGGCGACAAGGTGCTGCCCTATTTCAAGGGCGCGGTGCAGGAAGAGAACCCGGCGCTGGGCTGGCGGGCGATCCGGCTCACCCTCGACCGTCCCGGCCTGCTCAGGACGCAGATACGGGCGCTGCTGAAGGCCAGCGGCGGCCGCGAGCTGAAGCTGATGCTGCCGATGGTCACCGAGCTGTCGGAAATCGCGCAGGCGCGCGAGATCATCGACCGCGAGGTCCGGCATCTGTCGCGCTTTGCGCATCACCTGCCCACCAGCCTCAAGCTCGGCGCGATGCTGGAAGTGCCGTCGCTGCTGTTCCAGCTCGACGAATTGATGAAGGCGGTGGATTTCGTTTCTGTCGGCTCCAACGACCTCTTCCAGTTCGTCATGGCCGTCGATCGCGGCAATACCCAGCTCGCCGACCGCTTCGACAACCTGTCGACGCCGTTTCTGAGGGTGCTGAAGACGATCGCCGATGCCGGCGTGCGCAACGACACCCCGGTGACGCTCTGCGGCGAGCTGGCCGGCAAGCCGATCTCGGCCATGGCGCTGATCGGCCTGGGCTTCCGCTCGATCTCGATGTCGCCGGCCTCGATCGGCCCGGTCAAGGCGATGCTGACCGAGCTGCCGCTGCAGGAACTGAAGGCCTTTTTCGACGACAATCTGATGGCGCCCAGCCAGAAATTGCCAATGCGAGCCTTGCTGCAGGCCTTTGCAGACGATCGTTCGATTCCGCTATAGCACTGAATCATGATCAACCTGCCCCGCGACCGTATGGATCAAGTCGTCAAGCGTTTCGACATGCTCGAGGCGCAGATGGCGGCCGGACCCGCCGCCGATCAATATGTGAAGATGGCTTCGGAATATGCCGACATCCAGGAGATGGTGGGCAAGATCCGGGCGCTGCGCGCCGCCGAGCAGGAGCAGGCGGATCTCGAGGCGATGCTTGCCGACAAAGCGACCGATGCCGATATGCGCGCGCTGGCCGAGGCGGACCTGCCGGAGGTCGAGAGCCGCATCGAGACGCTGAAGAAGGACATCCAGATCCTGCTGCTGCCCAAGGATGCGGCCGACGAGAGGAACGCCATCCTCGAAATCCGCGCCGGCACCGGCGGCGACGAGGCGGCCTTGTTCGCCGGCGATCTCTTTCGCATGTATGAGCGCTATGCCGCCTCGCGCGGCTGGCGCTTCGAGGTGGTATCGGCGAGCGAGGGCGAGGTCGGCGGCTACAAGGAAATCATCGCCGCGGTGTCGGGCAAGGGCGTGTTTGCGCATCTGAAGTTCGAATCCGGCGTGCACCGCGTGCAGCGCGTGCCGGAAACCGAGGCCGGCGGGCGCATCCACACCTCGGCCGCGACCGTCGCCGTGCTGCCCGAGGCCGAGGAGGTCGATATCGAAATCCGGGCGGAGGACATCCGCATCGATACGATGCGGGCCTCCGGCTCGGGCGGCCAGCACGTCAACACCACCGATTCGGCGGTTCGCATCACCCATTTGCCGACCGGCATCATGGTGGTGCAGGCGGAAAAGTCGCAGCACCAGAACCGGGCGCGCGCCATGCAGATCCTGAGGGCCAGACTCTACGATCTCGAGCGCAGCCGCGCGGATGAGGAGCGCTCGTCGTCGCGAAAATCGCAGGTCGGCTCGGGCGACCGGTCGGAGCGCATCCGCACCTACAATTTCCCGCAAGGCCGTGTCACCGACCACCGCATCAACCTCACGCTCTACAAGCTCGACCGGGTGATGATGGGCGAGTTGGACGAGATCGTCGGCGCGCTGATCGCCGACCATCAGTCGAAGCTGCTTGCCGATATGAGCCTCGATGGCTGATCGACTGCCCGCCGCGCTCGGACCGCTGCTCAGGGCAGCGCGCGAGCGTCTGGCCATAGCCGGCATCGACGATCCGGCGCTCGATTCGCGGCTGATCGTCGAGCATTTCTCGGGCACGACCCGTACCCAGGCCATCGCCGAACCGGGACAAGAGGTGGGTTCGGCGGCGCTTTCGGCCATCGAAGCGGCCCTGAGGCGTCGCGTCGCAGGCGAGCCGGTGCACCGTATCCTCGGCTACCGCGAATTCTACGGTTTGCGCCTGTCGCTTTCGCCGGAGACGCTGGAGCCCCGGCCGGACACCGAGACGCTGGTTGACGCCGTCCTGCCCTTTGCGCGGGCAACGGCCGAAAGGCTTGGCGAATGCCGCATTCTCGATCTCGGCACGGGCACCGGCGCCATCGCGCTGGCGCTGCTCAGCGCCGTTCCGGCGGCCACCGCGACGGGCGTCGACATTTCGCTCGGCGCATTGGCGGTTGCGGCCGGAAACGCCCGGGCCCTGGGGCTCGGCGAACGCTTCAAAGCCTTGCATTCCAACTGGTTCGAAAAAGTTTCGGGCCACTACCATGTAATTGCCTCGAACCCTCCCTATATACCCAGTCGAGACATCGGAAATCTGCAGGACGAGGTCCGCGATTTCGACCCGCACCGGGCCCTCGACGGTGGTGCGGACGGTTTGGACCCCTATCGGGTCATTGCCGCTGAAGCGGCGGAATTTCTGCAAGCGCAAGGCAAGGTAGCGGTCGAGATCGGCCATACGCAGAAAAACGAGGTCACCGGGATATTCGCGGCAGCCGGCTATGTGTTAACCGGGTCACATCGCGATCTCGGCGGCAATGACAGAGTTCTGGTGTTCGAGCGTTGAAAGCCCTGATGCAGTGCGAAAAAACCGCTTGGCAATACCGGGGAATGCAGTTAGGGTCCGGCTCAACCGGATGAGACGAAGCAGGCAGTGCTCCCAGCGATTCGGTTTTCCTTGGAAATAGCTGCCTTCTTGCGCAAACGACGCCCAAGCTTCGTGCGGGAATCATCCGGCAAGTGATGTAACCGGGACAGGATGACACGTGGCGCCAACGCAATTGATGCGGGCGAACGCCGGTGAAGAGACGAAGCGGCTGGCTGCATGAGCGCCACCGTTCGTGAAGAGTTTTTCGAAAATTCACTATGAAGAGAGTCTAATGAGGCCACAACAGCAGAACAGGCGCATGCGCGGTCGCAACAACAATGGCGGCGGTGGCAACAACAACAACCGCAAGGGGCCGAACCCCCTGACCCGCAACTACGAAAGCAACGGCCCGGACGTGAAAATCCGCGGATCGGCTCAACAGATCGCCGAGAAATACGCCACACTCGCCCGCGACGCGCAAAGCTCCGGCGACCGGGTTATGGCGGAGAACTACCTCCAGCACGCCGAGCATTACAATCGCATCATTGCCGCCGCGCAGGCGCAGATGCCGATCCAGAACGCCCAGCAGAATCGCGACGATTTCGACGACGATATGGACGAGGATCGCGAGGAGTTCGACAATATCGGCAACAACGGCGCCGATGCGCCGGGCACGGCGAGCGGCTCCGGCCCGCAGCCGGTGATCGAAGGCACGCCGGCGGAACTCGCCTACAACCAGGAAAACGGCCGCGACAACAACAGCCGCCGCGACAACAACCAGCGCGACAACAATGGCCGCGACCGGCATCGTGACCGCCGCAACGGCGGCGGCCAGTATGGCCAGAACGGTCAGCGTGGCGAAAACGCCCAGCGCGGCGAGCAGGGCGGCCAGCAGTTCGACCAGAACCGCCGCAATGAGGGACAGGCGCAGCCCGAGGCGACCGGCGAGGCTGGTTCACAGGCCGAGCAGGCGCCGCAGTTCGACAGTTTCTCGCCGGCGGCCCTTGCCGCACAGGCCGAGCTCAACGAAGCCGCCCAGGACAATGGCGGCCGCCGCCCGCGGCGTCCGCGGCGTCCCCGCGGCAGCTATGCCGACCAGGCCGGTGGCGGGCAGGGCGACCGGCCGGAGGGCTCGAGCCCCGAAGGTTCCGGTCCCGAAAGTTCAGGCGAAACGCGCAACGCGGCGAACAGTGGCGACGAGGTCGGCGCCAAGCCGGCCGAAGAGGCGAACCAGGCGAGGGAGCCTGCCGCCAGCGAGCCTGCACCTGTTGTCAACGAAGCTCCCGGCGAGCCTGTAGCTGCCGACGCAAACAACTGATCCAGACGCCAATTCAAGCATCGCTGACGGCGGAGAGAAATCTCCGCCGTTTTTGTATATGCGCGCCTGGGAATATTCTGCATTGATCGACATCAAGGCGTCTTGAGGGACCGTGGCCCATACACCATATCTGTGCTGAACAGGGCTCGGCTCTTTTGAGCGGGTTCGTCACCGCAATCTGATCCGGTGCCGCGAAGCGGGCCGGTGATGGAAGGAGACAGCGAAATGAATCTTGAAAAATACTCGGAGCGCGTGCGCGGATTCATCCAGTCCGCGCAGACCATGGCGCTGTCGCGCAACCACCAGCAATTCACGCCCGAACATATACTGAAGGTGCTCGTCGACGATGACGAGGGCCTCGCCGCATCCTTGATCGAGCGCGCCGGCGGCAATGTCCGCGATGTCAAGCTCGGCGTCGAAACGGCGCTCGAGGCGATGCCCAAGGTCGAAGGCGGCAACGGCCAGCTTTACCTCGCGCAGCCGCTCGCCAAGGTGTTCTCAACCGCCGAGGACTTGGCCAAGAAGGCCAGCGACAGCTTCGTCACCGTCGAGCGGCTGCTGCAGGCGCTTGTCATGGAGAAGTCGGCCAAGACCGCCGACATCCTGTCCAAGGCAGGCGTCACCGCGCAGGCGCTCAACCAGGCCATCAACGACATCCGCAAGGGCCGCACCGCCGATTCGGCCAGCGCCGAGCAAGGCTACGATGCGCTCAAGAAATACGCGCGCGACCTCACTGCCGACGCCCGCGCCGGCAAGCTCGATCCGGTCATCGGTCGCGACGACGAGATCCGCCGCACCATCCAGGTGCTGTCGCGGCGCACCAAGAACAATCCCGTGCTGATCGGCGAGCCGGGCGTCGGCAAAACGGCGATCGCCGAGGGCCTGGCGCTGCGTATCGTCAATGGCGACGTGCCGGAATCGCTGAAGGACAAGCAATTAATGGCGCTCGACATGGGCGCGCTGATTGCCGGCGCCAAATATCGCGGCGAGTTCGAGGAGCGGCTGAAGGCCGTGCTCAACGAGGTAACCTCGGCCAGCGGCAACATCATCCTGTTCATCGACGAGATGCACACGCTGGTCGGCGCCGGCAAGGCGGACGGCGCGATGGACGCCTCGAACCTGTTGAAGCCCGCGCTGGCGCGCGGCGAATTGCACTGCGTCGGCGCGACCACGCTCGACGAATACCGCAAGCATGTCGAAAAGGATGCCGCGCTTGCCCGCCGTTTCCAACCCGTCTTCGTCGACGAGCCGACGGTGGAGGACACGGTTTCGATCCTGCGCGGCTTGAAGGAGAAATACGAACAGCACCACAAGGTGCGCATCTCCGATTCCGCGCTGGTGTCGGCGGCCGCACTTTCCAACCGCTACATCGCCGACCGCTTCCTTCCCGACAAGGCGATCGACCTGGTCGACGAGGCGGCGTCCAGGCTGCGCATGCAGGTCGATTCCAAGCCTGAGGCGCTGGACGAGATCGACCGCCGCATCATGCAGCTCAAGATCGAGCGCGAGGCGCTGAAGGTCGAGAAGGACGAGGCCTCGAAGGACCGGCTTGCCCGGCTGGAGAAGGAGCTCGCCGATATCGAGGAGGAATCGAGCGAGCTGACCACCAAGTGGCAGGCCGAAAAGCAGAAGCTTGGCCTTGCCGCCGACCTGAAGAAGCAGCTCGACGAGACGCGCAACGAACTGGCGATCGCGCAGCGCAAGGGCGAGTTCCAGCGCGCCGGCGAGCTTGCCTACGGCAAGATCCCGGAACTCGAGAAGAAGCTCAAGGAAGCCGAGGCGCAGGACGGCAAGACCGGCATGGTGGAAGAGGTGGTCACGCCCGACCATGTCGCGCATGTCGTGTCGCGCTGGACCGGCATTCCGGTCGACAAGATGCTGGAGGGGCAACGTGAGAAGCTCTTGCGCATGGAAGACGAGATCGGCAAGCGCGTCGTCGGCCAGGGCGAAGCCGTGCAGGCGGTGTCCAAGGCCGTGCGGCGCGCCCGCGCCGGATTGCAGGATCCGAACCGGCCGATCGGCTCGTTCATGTTCCTCGGACCGACCGGCGTCGGCAAGACCGAGCTCACCAAGGCGCTGGCCAGCTTCCTGTTCGACGACGAGACGGCGCTGGTGCGCATCGACATGTCGGAATTCATGGAGAAGCACTCCGTCGCCCGGCTGATCGGCGCGCCTCCCGGCTATGTCGGCTATGAGGAAGGCGGCGCGCTGACCGAAGCGGTGCGGCGCCGGCCGTATCAGGTCGTGCTGTTCGACGAGATCGAGAAGGCGCATCCGGACGTGTTCAACGTGCTCCTGCAGGTGCTCGACGACGGAAGGCTGACCGACGGCCAGGGCCGCACGGTCGACTTCCGCAACACGCTGATCATCATGACGTCCAATCTTGGCGCCGAGTATCTGGTCAATCTCAGCGACGACCAGGATGTCGACGCCGTACGCGACGAGGTGATGAGCGTGGTGAAGGCCTCGTTCCGGCCGGAGTTCCTCAACCGCGTCGACGAGGTGATCCTGTTCCACCGGCTGCGCCGGCTGGACATGGACCGCATCGTCGAGATCCAGCTCAAGCGGCTGGAGAACCTGCTTACCGACCGCAAGATCGCGCTGTCGCTGGATCACGACGCCATCGAGTGGCTGGCGTCGAAGGGCTACGATCCGGCCTATGGCGCCAGGCCGCTAAAGCGGGTGATGCAGAAGGAGCTGCAGGATCCGCTGGCGGAGAAGATCCTGCTCGGCGAGATTCTCGACGGTTCGACCGTCAAGGTCACCGCAGGCTCCGACCGGTTGAATTTCCGCTCGAAGCCGACCGTGGTGGCGACGGAAGCCGCCGCCTGATTTCGGGCGAGCTTGAATGAACGCGAAGCGCGTCGCATCGTATGGTGCGGCGCGCTTTGTTATTCGCAGTGATTGCGCATAATCAGCTGCCGATTCGGATGACCGCGAAGGACTTCATGAAGCTCGACGATTACAACGGCTTCTGCGCTTCATTGCCCGCCACGACGCATGTCGTTCAGTGGGGCGGCGCCCATGTCTGGAAGGTCGGCGGCAAGGTGTTCGCCATCGGCGGCTGGAACGAGGGCGGCGAGCTCTTCGTCACCTTCAAATGTTCCGAGATGGCCTATGACGTGCTGAAAGATCAGCCGGGCTGCCGGCCGGCGCCCTATCTCGCCTCGCGCGGCATGAAATGGATCCAGCGTCAGACAAGCCAAAGCATGGATGATGCGGCGCTCGAGGACTATCTGCGAGAGAGCCATCGCCTGGTCGTCCTCAAGCTGACCAGACAGGCACGCAAGGAATTGGGGCTTGCCGCAGGCCAAAACGCCTCGCGCTGAAACGGATATAGTCGATGCGTCTTAGCTTTTGTTTCGATGCATGTCGGTCCCCCGGAACCGCCGCGTATTCTTGGGGACCTGCATGAGCTCATATTCCTCAAGGTACCGGAAAACCGCCATCTTCATGCCCGGTTCATGTTGGAATCTTAATTTGGCTAGCTGGTTTGCTGACGAAGGTTCGCCCGCCAGAAGTCCGAGTCGACCGGAGAGCTTGACCCCCATGCTGCGCTTGATCTTTTCCCTTTCGGCACTCGCGGCCGGGCTGGTGTCTTCCAGTGCGTTCGCCATGCCGACCGCGGATGGTGCGCAGGCTGCGCGCCCGGCTGAGCGCGGCGCGCTGATGCTGGCCCAGGACGGCAATATCGATATCTACTACGACGCCAGGGGCAATCGCGTGCTGGTCGATGCCGACACCGGCAAGGTCATCGCCATCCAGCCGCCGGGCAGCAGGCTCGACCGCCGCGCGCTTCGCCGGCAGATGCGCATGCAGGAACTCGGCCGCGCGCCGGCCGAAGACGACGATCGCTACTATCTCGACAATCCCGACGACATGGCTCGCTTCCGCCGGCGGCAGCTCGAGGAAAATGGCCGGGTCATCCCGCCGCCGGTCGACGAATATGACCTCAACGACAATTCCGTCGATGCCTATCCGCCGGTGCCCAACAACGATGAAGGCTATGCCACCACTTATCCGGAGGCGCCGAGGTCCAACACAATCAAGCGCCAGCCGCTGAACGAGGCGTCGGTCGATCCGGAGCAGCCGGGCCAGGGCGAAGTGCTCCAGACCAATCCGGATGCCCAGGCGGCACTGCCGCCGAACACTGGTGGCAAGGCCACGGTCGATCCGTCGCTGTCGCTCGGCGTGCGCCAGGACGTTGCGGCGCTGCAGGTGCTGCTCGACCGCGGCGGCGCCTCGCCGGGCGTGATCGACGGGCGTTTCGGCTCGAATGTCGACAAGGCGCTGGCCGCCTACAACGAAATAAACGGCACCAATCTGAAATCGACCGATGCGGTCGGCATCCAGGCAGCGCTTGCACAGTCGGGCGGCGACGCCTTCGCCTCCTACACGATCACGCCGGAAGACGCGGCCGGCCCTTACGTCGCCTCGATACCGGAGGACTACAGCCAGAAGGCCAAGCTCGACTGCATGTGCTACACCTCGGTCACTGAGGCGCTGGCCGAACGCTTCCATATGGACGAGACCTATCTGAAGTCGATCAACAAGGGCGTGGACTTCAATCGCCCGGGCACGATGATCAAGGTCGCCAATTTCGGCAAGCTGGTGTCGACGCCGGTGGCGCGCATCGTCGCCGACAAGACCAACAAGGAAGTCTACGCCTATGATGGGAGCGGCAAGCTGGTCGCGGCCTATCCTGCGACCATCGGCTCGGCCGACACGCCCTCGCCCACCGGCATCCATGCCGTCTCGCGCATCGCTCTCGACCCGAACTATACCTACAATCCGAACATCAATTTCAAGCAGGGCCAGAACGACAAAATCCTGACCGTCCCCCCGGGACCGAACGGTCCGGTCGGATCGGTATGGATCGCACTCGACAAGCCGACCTATGGTATTCACGGCACGCCCGATCCCTCTAAGATTGGCAAAACCGAGAGCCATGGCTGCGTGCGCCTGACCAACTGGGATGCACGCGAGCTTGCCAAACTGGTGTCGCCGGGCGTCACCGTGGAGTTTGTCGGCGGATCAACAATCGCGGATGTCGGCGGGACCTCAACCGATGAGTTTACGCAGCAGTAAGGCGCGCGGCGCCGCGGCATAGATGAGCTGCACCAGCAGGATGAAGCCTATGCTGAGCAGCGGCGTGATCAGGCAAAGCGCCGCGCCGACCGCCCACAGGATCTGCGCCTTGACGATCCGCTTGTAGACGGTGCGGCGCGTTTCAGCATCGACGTCCTCGGCGATCATGCCGTTCCTGTCGGCATACCACCAGCTTGCGTACAGCGTGGCGCCCAGCATCAGCAGGTTCAGCCAGTAGACCAGTACCGCGCCCCTGAATGCCAGGAAATCGGCGAGAAGGTCGGTTGAGAAGGGCAGCAGCGCGATAAAGGCAAGGAAGCACAGGTTGAGCGTCGCGAGCCGCCGGTCCGATTTCGCGATCAGGCCATGCTGTGCCTGCTGTCCGAACCAAAAGATGGTGAGCGTGAGGAAGCTCAGCGCATAAGTCAGGAATCGCGGCCCCAGCGCCAGGATCGCGGCGAGCAATTCGCCTTCCGAATGCACCGCCTCATGCGACGGCACCCTGATCTCCAGCACGATCAAGGTCAGCGCGATGGCGAAAACGCCGTCGGTCACTCCGACGATGCGTCCGCGTCCTTCCGCCGACGGTTCGAGCGGCCGCTTCATGGCTTCCCCCTCTCACGCATGATGGTGGAACCTAGCACGCCGTTGGCGGTTTGCATCAGGATTGAGCCCACCTCGCCATCTGGCCCTGAATCAACCTGAATCAAAAAGAGAGAGCATGATGTCGTCCGAAAACCGCTTCACACTTTTCGGCATCATGCTCTGTCATCTGGTTTCAAGAACAGCGATGCTCTGGCTTGTTGTTGCGCCCGCGCGAGGGGCTAAGCAGGGATACGATGTCATCAGCGAATGAAACCACTGCCGATTCGCATTCGCCCCCGCGGGCGAACGGCACGTTTTGTCCTCAGACCCAGCGAAAATTCGTGCTGGTCGCTGCGATCCTCGCCTCGGCGCTCGGCTTCATCGACGGTTCGGTCCTGGCGATCGCCATGCCGGCGCTGCGCGCGGATCTCGGCGCCAGCCTGGCGCAAGCGCAGTGGATTTCCAACGCCTATGCGTTGACGTTGTCGGCGCTCATCCTGGTGGGGGGCGCTGCCGGCGACCGGTTTGGACTGCGGCGCGCCTTCGTGATCGGGATTGCGCTGTTCGTCGCGGCGTCGCTCGCCTGCACGCTGGCGCCCGATCCGGCTATATTGATCGCCTTCCGCGCCATCCAGGGCATCGGTGCGGCGATCATGGTGCCGGGGAGCCTTGCCATCATCGCCAAAGCCTATCCGAAGAAGGAGCGCGGCCGGGCGATCGGCATCTGGGCCGCCGCTTCGGCGCTGACCACGGCGCTCGGTCCCGTGCTGGGCGGCCTTGCGCTCTCGACCTTCGGCAATGGCGTCTGGCGCGCGATCTTTGCCATCAACCTGCCGCTTGGGCTGATCTCGATCTATCTGCTTCTGGCCAAGGTGCCGGCCGACAAGCCGACCGAAAAACGCAGCCTCGACCTTGGCGGCGCGGCGCTGGCGACGCTTGCCTTCGGCCTGCTCGCCTACGGGTTGACGGCGATGAATGCCGAAGGCGCAGGGTTGATGCCGGGCCCGGCGATCGTTGCCGGCGTGGTCCTGCTTGTCGTCTTCATCTTTTACGAGCACAGGCGGCGCGACCCGATGATCGATCTCGGCCTGTTCCGGATCAGGGCCTTTGCCGGCGCCAATCTGGCAACGTTTTTCCTTTATTTCGCGCTGTCGGCCAATTTGTTCTACCTGCCGATGGCGTTGATCGCCGGCTGGAGGCTGAGCGAGGCCGAGGTCGGCTTCATCTTCGTGCCGCTGTCGGCGTCTATCGCGCTTTTGTCCGGACCGGTCGGCCAGTGGTCGGATCGCATAGGTCCGCGTTTCCCGATCGCCAGCGGCAGCATGGTCGTCGCCATCGCCTTCGCCGGCCTTGCCTTGCTCACCCGTTTCGGCATCCACGATTTCTGGATCGGCACCTTTCCGCTGATGGCGCTGATGGGACTTGGCATGGCGCAGGTCGTGTCGCCGCTGTCGACCGCGGTCATGACGTCCGTCGAGGACAAGGATACCGGGGCTGCATCCGGCATCAACAATGCGGTCTCGCGCGTCGGCGGCCTGATCGCGGTGGCGGCGATGGGCTCGCTGGCGGCTTGGGTTTACGCGCGGATGACCGGCAATGCCGCCGGGCTGCCCGGTTTCGGCGAGCCGCCCGCCTCCGGGCTGGCCGCCAATATCGAAGCGGCCAGGATTGCGGCAAGCGATTCGGCTTTCGCCGCGGTCGCAGCGATCACGGCGCTGCTTTGCGTGCTGTCTTCACTCACCGCCTGGTTCACGGTTCCCGGACAGGCATCGCCCTGGCCGCAAAAGACAAGCGATGAGCAAGATTAGTTCGGGAGCTGCGAATCAGTCTTGGCGCTGGCAACCTTCAGCGCGTTGCCGTCTTCCTGCTTCAGAAGATCGTCGATGCGCTCGCGCTCTTTCTTGAAGGCGACGAGATCGTCGCCCTTCAAAACCTTGCCGACCGGCAGGCGCACGCGCATCGAATCGACCTTGGTGCCGTTGACGATCAGTTCGTAGTGAAGGTGCGGGCCGGTAGAGAGGCCGGTCTGGCCGAGATAGCCGATGACCTGCCCCTGCCGCACATGAACGCCTTCCTCGATGCCTTTGGCGAAAGCGCTCTGGTGGTTATAGGAGGTCTCGTAACCATTGGCGTGGCGGATGATGATCTGCTTGCCGTAGCCGCCGGCCCAGCCGGCCTTCTCGACGACGCCGTTGCCGGCGGCGATGATCGGCGTGCCGATCGGCGCTGCCCAGTCGGTGCCGGTATGCATCCGGACGTAGCCAAGGATCGGATGCCGGCGTGCGCCGAAGCCGGAGGTGAAGCGCCCATTGGGCAGCGGATTGCGCAACAGGAACTGCTTGGCGCTGCTGCCGTTCTCGTCGAAATAGTCGACGCTGCCGTCCTGCATCTGGAAGCGATAGAAATTGCGCGTTTGTCCGCCGAAGGTCGACGAGACGTAGAGAAGCTCGGAGTCGTCGGAGGCCTGGTCGTCGCCGTCGGGTTGGGAAAACAGCACTTCGAGGCGGTCGGAAGGCGAGAGCCGCGACTGGAAATCCACGTCGGAAGCGAGCAGCTTGATCAGCTTCTGCGTCATCGCTTTCGACATGCCGTAGGAATAGGCGGTGCGGTAGATGCCGTCATAGACATTGGGCAGGTTGCCGCGCACCACGACGGGCTGCGAATCGTCGAACGCCGTCAAAAGCTCGGGATTGGGCTCCGGCTCCTGCGCCGGCACATACTGGCCACGGTCGTCGAGCGCTATGGTGACGATGTGCGTCGTCTTGTCGTAGACGCTGGTGCGCACGACCTTGGCGATGTCGCCGCGCACCTCGAGTCCAACGCGCAACACTGTTCCGGCCTTCAGCGCCGGGGCGTTCAAGAGCTTGGCGATCGCCTCCGCCATGCCGGTGGCGTCGTCGCCGGTATAGCCCGAATCGGCATAGGCCTCGGCGATATCGGTATCCTTGGTGAAGGGAATGATTTCCTCGGCGAAGGCAGGCGTCTGGTCGTCCGGCGTGGCGCGCGGCGCCACCGACACATTTTCCTGCGTGATCTTCACGTCATAGGAGCCGGCCATCGATTCCGCGAAGGCATCGCCGAACCGCTGCGGATCGATATAGTGCAGCGCTGCCACCTGGACGGCGCCGTCGCTCAAGCCGGTGCCGGCGTCCCGCACCACCCTTTCAACCTCGTCGGCGGAGAGATCGCTTTTTTCGTCGAACGAGGCCGTCTCGATCGGGAAATCGACCGTCTTCAGGCTCATCTCGCTTTCGACCTTGGCGCCGTAGATCTGACCGGCGACCGCGGCGGCCGTTGCCGGTTGCGCGTTGTCGTCGCTGTCGTCGCCGAACACCTGCATCGGGTCGAACGGCGGATAAGGGCGGCTGGTGGTGTGGCCGGCGGCCAGGGCCATCTTGATCTGCACGAAGGGCATGGTGTGGATAACGTCACGGTCGCCGACCTTGGTGACCATCGACACTTCCATGCGCCGCCGGTCCTTCGCCCGGGCGATCTGGCGGGGTGCTACCAGCCTTGTGGTCTTTGCCTGCTCGCCGGAATCATCGCCGCCGCTGGCAAGACCGATGAGCTCGGCGATTTCCGGCGGGGTCGCCAATTGCTGGCGCCCGTCAAGGGCGGCGAACAACGCGACGCCCATCAACACGCTCGATGTCACGCCGGTGAGAAAGGTGCCCGACAGCCAGCGCGCCGAGACCTCGCGGCGGTCGGGCGGACCGCTGCGACCGTCCGCGATCAGCGGCGGCTCGTTGCCGAGTTCGGCTATGACCTCTTCGGTATCTGGCATCCAGAAAGGCTGCTTCTTCCCCAGGCGAAACGGCTTGTCGTTGTCGTTGTGGCCATGACAATTGCCTGTCACGGCGGTTGAAGTCAAACGAAGCGGCAGGCCGGGGCCGATATCCCCAATCATGCGCCCCCTTGCGCAGGGCGCCCTGTCATCCGTCGTCGGCGAGCCTCGCATATACGCGCGCGCCTTCCTTACATGGGCCGGTTTCACGCCCCAATGCGGCGGCAATAGGGCCTCGTCGCGGATAACCCAGGGGCTGCCGCAAGGGCAGTCGGCTATCGAAAAAGTGGTTCGAAAAATTCGTCGCAAAAAATTCAAAAAAGTTCGAAATCGGTGTTGACGCGTCGAGGGAGGTCCGACTATATACGGCCCACGAACGAGGGCGGTGCGCCGCTGGCGACGAAGAAGTTTGCTTCTAGGTCTGCCCTCTGTT
>NZ_VFTZ01000033.1 GCF_006440775.1 Mesorhizobium sp. B2-7-2
CCTTCTACAACGGCCTCGCATACTTCCGTGCCTGTGCCGACGGTTGGGCCTTGCGAGATGTGTATATGCCCTAGCGTGACAGCGGGGGCATTCCTGCGGACGCATCAGTTCCTCCCGTGACGGGACGCTATGTTCCGCTTCAACGACCATGTTCATCCGTTTAGTCCCCAACGCCTGGATTATCGGTCACATATGTTAATTCACCATTCTTTACATTAGCGTTTATGAATGTGAAAGGCATGAAAGCGACATAAGCTTTCAGGCGCTTGCGCGCTTTCCCTTTGCGCTGGCCTTGTTAAATGTGGTGCCGCCCGGTGCGTCGACCGATTCCGGCGGGACAGGGCAGGCAACGGGAACCTTCTTGCAATGACATGGACCGGCGCGGGCGCGCTTTTCATCCTCGTGCTCACCTATGCCGGCGTCGCCGTCGGCCGCATTCCGGGCCTGCGGCTCGACCGCGCCGGCATCGCGCTGCTGGGCGGCGCCGCCATGATCGCCATCGGCGCGATCGGCATCGAAGATGCCTACAAAGCCATCAATTTCGACACCATCACGTTGCTGCTCGGCATGATGATCGTCGTGGCGCATCTGAAGGTCTCGGGCGCGTTTCGGGCGCTCGGCGGCTTTGCCATCGAGCATGCCCACGCGCCCTTCATGCTTTTGGTGATGGTGACGTTGCTGACCGGCGCGCTCTCGGCCTTCCTGGTCAACGACGCGATCTGCCTGGTGATGGCGCCGATCGTCGTGCACGTCACACGAGTCATCAACCGCAACCCGGTGCCTTACCTCATCGCCACCTGCACGGCCTCGAACTGCGGCAGCGTCGCCACCATCACAGGCAACCCGCAGAACATGGTGATCGGTGCGCTGTCCGGTATTTCCTATCCGGCTTTCACGCTGGCGCTCGCGCCGGTGGCGCTGTTCGGCCTGCTCTGCGTCATCGTCATCGTGCGCATCGTCTACCGTGCCGAATTCTCCCGCCCTGCCGAACTCAGCCCGGAAGTCTATCGCGGCCGCATGCTGCCCGGGCAGGTGCTGAAGGCCACCATCGTGTGCGTGTTGCTGGCGCTCGCCTTCTTCGCCGGCGTTCCCGTCGCGAAGGCGGCGCTCGTTGCCGGCGCCTTCCTGCTGGTCACGCGGGCAATCAAGCCGCGGCGCATTTACCGCGAGATCGACGGACCGCTGCTCTTCATGTTCGCCGGCTTGTTCGTGGTGGTGGCGGGTGCCGAGCGCACCTTGCTCACGCCCGACATGATCGCCTGGGCCAAGAACATCGGACTAGACGATGTCTGGCGGCTCTCCGGCTTCACCGCGGTGCTTTCCAACATCATGAGCAATGTGCCGGCGGTGCTGGCGCTCCGGCCCTTCGTTCCTGGGCTGGAAAACCCGGGGCGCGCCTGGCTGGTCGTGGCGATGAGCTCGACGCTTGCCGGCAATTTCACGCTGCTCGGCTCGGTTGCCAATCTGATCGTCGCCGAACAGGCAAAAGCTGCCGGCAAGGAGCTTTCCTTCTCCGCATTCTTCAAGGTCGGCCTGCCGCTGACGCTGGTGACGCTTCTTGCCGGCACCGCCTGGCTGGCCTGGGCCTGAAGACGCTGTCCCTTCGGACCGCCAGATTGAGAGCGCCGCGGCGAGATGACCGGCGGCAGCGCCTCGACCTGGCAGCCGGCCTGCCGGGGTGAGGGCCTTGCCTAGGCCACCGCTTTCAACGGCGCCTTGTCTGTCTGCTGCAGGCGCGCGGCGGCTGCAAGCAGGTCGGTCTGGGTGATCAGGCCGAGGATGCGCCGCTCGGCATCGACGATCACCACCGCATGGCTTCGCCCGTCGGTCAGCACCGGTAGCAGGCTCATCGCCGGCGTGTCGGGAGAGGCGGTGCCGGCCTTAGACATCACGCCTTTGACCGTGTCGGTCGCCCTTGTCAGCTCGCGCAGACCGACCGCGCCGGAGAGCCGTCCGTCCGCGTCGATCACCGGCAAGGTGCGGATGTTGTGGTCGATCAGATGTTTGCGCGCCTCGTCGGCCGAGGCCGTTTCCGCCACGGAGATCACATCGCGCGACATGATGTCTTTGCAAAGCAGCGTACGCTGCGAGCGCACCATGGCCTGCAACTCGACCTGGCGCAGCAGGCGCTCCAGGTCGTCACGGTCGATATCGAAGGTTTCGTCGAGCGCCGAGAGGGCGGCGTCGACATCCTCGGGCCGGAAGCCGACGCGCTCGGCCGGCGGCCGGTCGGCGGTGCCGTGGCCGCGGGCGGCGGGCACATGCACATGGGGATAGTTGCGCCGCGACAGCTTGTGGAAAAGGAAGCCGAGCGCAACCAGGATGGTCGAGTTGAGTGCTACCGGCACGAAGGGAAACAGGAAGCCCGCGGCGGCTACGGCCGGCCCGCCGAGCACGCCGGTAAGCGCCGCTGCGCCGCCCGGCGGATGCAATGAGCGCGTGAACGACATGGCGGCGATCGCCAGCGCCACCGCTAGGCCGGAGGCGATCACCGTGTCATGCACAAAATGCGCCACCGTCACGCCGACCAGCGCCGAAATCGTGTTGCCGCCGATGATCGACCAGGGCTGCGCCAGCGGGCTCGAGGGAACGGCAAAGAGCAGCACCGCCGAAGCGCCCATTGGCGCCACCAGCATCGCCACAAGCGAGCCGCTACCCACGGCGAGCCCGCTAATCATGCCGGTGAGCGCGATACCGATGGTAGCGCCGATGCAGGCAAGCAGCCGTTCGCGAAGCGTCGCGCCTGCAAGGATCGGAACGAAAAGGCGAAACGCCATGGCAGACCCTGGATCGAAGAGGTGGAATTGCGTTGCCCCGCAATGCCGCTGAAGCCGCGGATTTGAAAGCCAAACCAATCCGTAGATTCGCTGCTGAAGGGAATATTATTGCACAGCGATCCGCGCAGAACGCGCCGCCAGCGGCCTCGGCTTTCTCAATCGCGCCAAGCCTTTACGACGGTTTGCAGAGTCGGTTCGGCAATTCGCCCGAATGCCCTGGCCTCGGCGAAAGTGTGCGAGTGCGGCGCGCGGCGCTGAGGCTGCTTTCGGCATGGGAGGACTGCGACAAGGTCAAGCGAGGCGCTGCGCGCGCCTCGCTCTCGGATAGCTAGGGCGCCACCTCGACATGGCCCTTCATGTTGGGATGGAAGCGGCAGAAATAGTCCGCTGTTCCCGCCGCCTTCAGCGTAACCTTGCCCTTCGACTTTGCCGGGATCATCACGTCCCAGCCGCCTTTCACCGTCGCGGTGTGGGCGATCACGTCCTTGTTCGTCCACTCGATCGTATCGCCGACCTTGGCCTGAATGTTTGCGGGCGAGAAGACCAGCCTGTCGATCGTTATCTCGATGGTCGCCGCGAACGCCGGCGATGCGATGAGCGCCAGCGCCAGAGTGAGCAAAGCAATTCCTGGAAAAGTGTGAAACGGTTGGGCGCAGCGACTTCGCCGTAGCCTTCCGTCAGGAATTGCCTCAAAACAAAGCAATAGTAGCCTCATTTCAACATGCCGGCGACGTGTTCGGCATGTTGCTGATGCCCCCGGAAAATCTTGAGGCCGGTCTCCAGCAGGTCCTTCAGTTCGGCATTGCTTGCCGAGGGGATGAGCAAGGTTTCGAGCGCGCCGTTGACCTGTTTGTGATAGGCCACTTCGTTCTCGATATAGGCCTTGTCGAAGGCGGCACCCTTGAGCTTCGCCAGCTTAGCGTCCTCTTCCTTCGCAGCCTTGGCCAGGGCCTTGCTGGTGTCGTTGTCCTCGGGCGTGACCTTCAGCTTCTTCACGAGGTCGAGCGCCTGCTTGTTCACCGCCTCGTGGTCGCGCTCCATGTCTTTGGCGAAGTCGACGACCTCCTTGTTCTTGGACTTCTTGATCGCCAGCTTGGCCGCTTCGATGTCGAGCGTGCCGGCTGTATAGGCAATGTGGGCGATCTGCGGATCGGTGGGCTTTTCGGCGGCTAGCGCCAGCGGCGCCGTGCTCACGAAGAAAAGGGCGGCGAGGGCGGCGGTTGATCGCATGAACATGGCATCTCCTTCGCCCGGCGGCGCTGGCCTCGGGCTTCATTTGAGGTTGACGGTAGATTGGATGCCGGACGCGTCGAAACGTTCCCGGGAAAGTTAGCCCTCGAAATCCAGCCTTTTCATCACCGCCTGCGTCAGCCGCTCGCAACGCCGGCCTGCAAAGGGGAAGGCGTCGAGCAGCACCGGACCGATCTCGTCGTCCAGTGCCTTTCGCACCAGCGTTCGCGCCCGGTGCAGCCTGGTCTTCACCGTCTCGGGCCTCACGCCGAGAAAATCGGCGGTTTCCTCGATGCTCAGGCCCTCGATGACGCGGGCGACGAAGACGGTGCGATAGACATCGGGAAGGCTGTCGGTCGCCCGTTCGACAAGCCTCAGAATCTGCCGCTGCGCCATGGTCCGCTCCGGATCGTCGCCTGGGTTCAAGTCGGTTGGATTCAAGGGAAACCGGATGATCTGCGCCTCCGGGTTCTCATCCATCGCCGCGACGCGCTTGCGCTTGCGCAGCCGGCCGAGCGCTTCGTTGATGACGATGCGCGACAGCCAGGTGGATAAAGAGGCCTCGCCGCGAAAGCTGCTAAGATTTGCGAAGGCGCGCATATAGGCCTCCTGCACGATGTCCTCGGCCTCCGCGTCATTGCGCACCACGCCGCGCGCGATGCGGTAGAGTCGCTGGTTGTACGTCTTGATGATGGCACGGAACGCATTCGGATCGCGCGCAAGCGCCCGGCGAACCAATGCCATGTCGCCGGCTTCGGCCGTACCGACCTCGGCAGTTTCGATGGCGGGCTTTATCATCGCGCCCGATCTCCCGACAGATGTTGCATCCACGGTTGGATGCGTCTGCCGACAAAAGGTTCCCGAGCTGGTTGCACGGACCATGCTAACGCTTCGACCGGGGCTTGTCTGCCGCCGGTGCGGATTTCCGTGCCGATCAGCCTGTCATCCGGCTGCGGCGGCCGCCGCGAGCCCGCGCAGAATGTCGGCCTTGAGATCTTCGACATCCTCGAGCCCGATCTGCAGGCGGATCAGCGAGCCGGCATATGAGCCTTTGGCAAGCATGCGGTCGCCGAGGAAGACCGGAACGGCGAGGCTTTCATAGCCGCCCCAGGAATAACCGAGGCCGAAGATCTTGAGCGCGTCGAGAAAGGCGTGCTGGGCCTTCTGGCCGCCGCCGTTGAGCACGATCGAGAAAACTCCGCTCGAGCCGCAGAAATCGCGCTTCCAGAGCGCATGGTCGGGATGGCTTTCCAGCGCCGGATGCAGCACCTGCGCGATGCCAGGCTGCTCCTCCAGCCAGCGCGCGATGTCGAGCGCGCTCTTGCGGTGATGCTCGAGCCGCACGCCCATCGTGCGCAGGCCGCGCAGCACCTGGTAGATATCGTCGGGACCGGAACAGCAGCCCAGCGTGCAAAACCCGTCATAAAGTTTCGTCCAGCAGGCGTCGTTGGCCGAAACCAGGCCGAGCAGCACGTCGGAATGGCCGCCCGGATATTTCGTTGCCGCGTGGATGGAGATGTCGACGCCATGGTCGAGCGGCTTAAAATAGAGCGGCGTCGCCCAGGTGTTGTCCATCATCACGATAGCGTTCGCCGCATGTGCCGCCTTGGAGATCGCCGGGATGTCCTGCACCTCATAGGTGTTCGATGCCGGCGATTCGGTGAACACCACCTTTGTGTTTGGCTTGATCAGCGAAGCGATGCCGGCGCCGATGCGCGGCTCGTAATATTCGATCTCAACACCGAGCCGCTTCAGCATCGTGTCGGCGAAGTGGCGCGTCGGGTGGTAGACGCTGTCGACGATCAACAAGTGATCGCCCGTGGCAAGGAAGGTGAGCAGCGGCACCGTCACCGCCGCCAGCCCGGAAGGCACCGCGATCGTGCCGGCCGAGCCTTCCAGCGCATCGACGGCGAGCGTCAGCGCGTCCATCGTCGGCGTGCCGCGCGTGCCGTAAGTGTATTTCTGGCTGCGCCCGGCCATCGAAGCGGCGTCGGGATAAAGCACTGTCGAGGCATGCACGACCGGCGGGTTGACGAAGCCGAAATAGTCGCGCGGGTTGTTGCCGGAATGGGCAAGCAGCGTATTGATGCCCATCTCGATGCCGTCTCTAGCCATGGTTCGTCGCCTGTCGAATGATGTCAGGAACCAGCCATAAAGCGGCGGCAAAGCCGGCGCAACCGCGCCGCGCCCGCCAAAAGCCGGTCTTCCGCTGGGCCAATCCAAAGGCGCGCAAGCCCAGTAAAGCACCGCTAGTGCCGCAGCGGATTCTGCCGCCAGACCACGGATTCGCGGCGGCGCGACTTGGCTGATTTGTTCGCATCGCCTGCCGGTTTCATGTGCTCTTGTCCGCAATTCAGGCATTTGCGCCAATTGCTTTTCAAACCTCCCTGGAATCGGTCATTTCCCTTGACCTCACAGGAATAATCGCCTTCGATGCGTTTCGTGAATGGGAGGCAGCGCATCGGCAATCGATGCGGGTCCCGGGAGTGGGCCTTGGAGTGGGAGCTGCATTCACAAACGAAAAAAGATCAAGCGTCGCCTGGCAATAGGGGCGCCTGTAACAGAAAAGGGTCTGTGGGTCATGAAACACATTGCAATCGGCATTCTTGGCGTCGCCGCGCTCGGGTTCATGGCGTCTGCCGCTTCGGCCGGCACGCTCGATACCGTGAAGCAGAAGGGCTTTATCCAGTGCGGCGTCTCGACCGGCCTCGCCGGCTTCTCGGCGCCGGACGACAAGGGCGACTGGAAGGGCATCGACGCGGACTTCTGTCGCGCCGTTGCGGCCGCTGTCTTCGGTGACGGCTCCAAAGTCAAGTTCACGCCGCTCAGCGCCAAGGAACGTTTCACCGCCTTGCAATCGGGCGAGATCGACATCCTGTCGCGCAACACCACCTGGACCAGCAACCGCGACAGCGCGCTCGGCCTCGATTTTGTCGGCATCACCTACTATGACGGCCAGGGCTTCATGATCAATGCCAAGAAGCTGCCCGGCGTGAACTCCGCGCTGCAGCTTTCGGGCGCCGCCGTGTGCGTGCAGAGCGGCACCACCACCGAGCTCAATCTCGCCGACTACTTCAAGAAGAACAAGATGGAGTACAACCCCGTCGTGTTCGAAAAACTCGAAGAGGTCAACGCGGCCTATGACGCCGGCCGCTGCGATGCTTACACCACCGACCAGTCCGGCCTTTATGGTATCCGTCTGACGCTGTCCTCGCCGGCCGACCATGTCGTGCTGCCCGAGATCATCTCCAAGGAGCCGCTCGGCCCGGCCGTGCGCCAGGGCGACGACCAGTGGGCGCATATCGCGCGCTGGACATATTTCGCGCTGCTCAACGCCGAGGAAGCCGGCATCACGCAGGCCAATGTCGATGAGATGAAGACGTCGACCGACCCGAACATCCAGCGCCTTCTCGGCACTGAACCGGACGGCAAGTATGGTGCCGATCTCGGCCTCTCCAACGACTTTGTCGTCAACATCGTCAAGGCTGTCGGCAACTACGGCGAAATGTTTGAGCGCAATGTCGGCTCGGGCAGCCCGCTTAAGATCGCGCGCGGCATCAACGCGCTGTGGACCAAGGGCGGCCTGCAATACGGTCCGCCGATCCGCTGATTGAAACGTGATCCGGGAGGCAGGTCGTCTGTCTCCCGGTTTCTCTTTCCAGAGGACGGTCCATGGCTTCGCAGGAAATCCTTCGCGAGGAGCCGAGTCGCGGCTCCTTCATCAATGACCCGAGAATACGCAGCCTGTTCTTTCAGACGCTGGTTGTGATCCTGCTGTTCAGTTCGATCTGGTGGATCGTCCACAACGTCATCGAAAACCTCCAGCGTCTGCACATCGCGTCGGGCTTCGGTTTTCTCAGGAGCAGGGCCGGCTTCGACATTTCCGACACGCCGATCGCCTATACGTCCGACTCGACCTATTTCCGCGCGCTGGTCGTCGGTTTGCTCAACACCATCATCGTCGCCGTCGTCGGCATCGTGCTTGCGACCATCGTGGGCTTCGCCATCGGCATCGGCCGCCTGTCGCAGAACTGGCTGATCCGCAAGATCTGCACGGTCTATGTCGAGATCTTCCGCAACATCCCGCCGCTGCTGGTCATCTTCTTCTGGTATTCCGGCGTGCTGGCCGTGCTGCCGCCGCCGCGCGAGAGCATCCACCTGCCTTTCGGCTCGTTCCTCAACCAGCGCGGCTTCTATTTTCCGCGCGCCGTTTGGGGCGATGGCTCCTGGCTGATCGGCGTCGCACTGCTGCTCGCCATTGCAATGGCCTGGTTCGTCGCCCACAGGGCGCGACAACGGCAGAAGGCGACCGGCCAGCAGTTTCCGGTCTTCTGGACGTCGGTCGCGCTTATCGTCGGCTTGCCGGTGCTGGCCTTCCTGCTCGGCGGCATGCCGCTCACCTTCGATTTTCCGAAGCAGTCGACCTTCAACCTGACCGGTGGCTTCTGGGTCAAGCCGGAATTCCTGTCGCTCTTGCTGGCGCTCTCCTTCTACACGGCGGCCTTCATCGCCGAGATCGTGCGCGCCGGCATCAGAGGCGTCAACAAAGGGCAAAGCGAAGCAGCGGCGGCGCTCGGCCTCCGCTCCGGTCCGATCCTGCGGCTGGTGGTCATCCCGCAGGCGATGCGCATAGTCATCCCGCCGCTCACCAGCCAATATCTCAACCTGACCAAGAACTCCTCGCTGGCGATCGCCATCGGCTATCCGGACCTTACCGCCACCGCCGGCACCGTGCTCAATCAGACGGGCCAGGCGGTGGAGGGCGTATTTATCATGATGATCGCCTATCTGGTGCTGAGCCTGGTGACGTCCTTTGTCATGAATATCGTCAACGCCAGAATGGCGCTGGTGGAGAGGTAGGGCCATGCAGGAACATGACATGTCCTGGGTGCGCACCGAGATGGCGCTTGCCCAGCCGGCGCCGCCTACCGAACGCGGCGCCTATGCCTGGGTGCGCAAGAACCTGATCGGTTCGGTCGGCGACATCGTCCTCACAATCCTCGGCATCGCCATCGTGCTTTGGATCCTGCCGCAGGTCATCAGCTGGGCCTTCCTCAATGCCCAGTGGACCGGGCCGGATCGCACCGTCTGCACCACCGTCACGCAAGGCGGTATCCAGCCCGACGGCTGGACCGGTGCCTGCTGGGCTTTTGTCAACGCCAAGTTCGGCCAGTTCATGTTCGGCACCTATCCGATCGACGAGCGCTGGCGGCCGATCCTGGTCGCCATCCTGTTCGTGGCGCTGTTGGTGCCGATGCTGATCCCGCGCGTGCCGCGCAAGGGATTGAATGCGATGCTGCTGTTCGTAGCGCTGCCGATCGTCGCCTTTTTCCTGCTGCTTGGCGGCGTGTTCGGCCTGCCGGTCGTCGAGACCTCGCGCTGGGGCGGGCTTCTTGTGACGCTCAGCCTCTCCTTTGTCGGCATTGCGGTGTCGCTGCCTTTGGGCATCGTGCTGGCGCTCGGGCGCCGTTCGAAGATGCCGATCATCAAATGGCTTTGTATCGTCTTCATCGAGACGGTGCGCGGCATTCCGTTGATCACCGTGCTGTTCTTCGCCAGCGTCATGCTGCCGCTGTTCCTGCCCGCGGGCGTCACCTTCGACAAGTATCTGCGTGCGTTAATCGGTGTGTCGCTGTTTGCCGCCGCCTATATGGCCGAAGTGATTCGTGGCGGCTTGCAGGCGATCCCGAAGGGCCAGTATGAGGGCGCCGATTCGCTCGGCCTCGGCTACTGGCAGAAGATGAGCCTGATCGTGCTGCCGCAGGCGCTGAAGCTGGTCATTCCGGGCATCGTCAACACCTTCATCGGCATGTTCAAGGACACCAGCCTGGTCCTGATCATCTCGATGTTCGACCTGCTCGGCGTGGTCAAGCAGAATTTCGCCGATGCAAACTGGGCGACCCCGCAGACCGCGAGGTCCGGCCTGATCTTTGCCGCCTTCGTTTTCTGGCTGTTCTGCTTCGGCATGTCGCGCTATTCAATGTATACCGAACGCCGGCTCGACACCGGTTATAAACGATAAAAAGGGAACAGGTTATGGCCACCGAAAACGCCGTCAGCGCGGAAGAAATCAAGGTCAACGCCGCCAAGATGCACATCTCCACCACCGATGTCGCCATCGACATCGTCGGCATGCACAAATGGTATGGCGAATTCCATGTGCTGAAGGACATCAACCTCAAGGTGATGCGTGGCGAGCGCATTGTCATTTGCGGTCCGTCCGGGTCCGGAAAGTCGACCATGATCCGCTGCATCAACCGGCTGGAAGAGCACCAGAAGGGCAAGATCATCGTCGACGGCAAGGAACTCACCAACGATCTGAAGAAGATCGACGAGGTGCGCCGCGAGGTCGGCATGGTGTTCCAACATTTCAACCTGTTCCCGCATCTGACCATCCTGGAGAACTGCACGCTGGCGCCGATCTGGGTGCGCAAGATGCCGAAGAAGCAGGCCGAGGAGATCGCCATGCATTTCCTCAAGCGCGTCAAGATCCCCGAGCAGGCCAACAAATATCCGGGCCAGCTCTCCGGCGGTCAGCAGCAGCGTGTGGCGATCGCACGCTCGCTGTGCATGAACCCGCGCATCATGCTCTTCGACGAGCCGACCTCGGCGCTCGATCCGGAAATGATCAAGGAAGTGCTGGAGACGATGGTGGGGCTGGCGGAAGAGGGCATGACGATGCTGTGCGTCACCCACGAGATGGGCTTTGCCCGCAAGGTCGCCAACCGCGTGATCTTCATGGATCAGGGCCAGATCGTCGAGCAGAACACGCCCGCCGAATTCTTCGACCATCCGCGCCATGAACGCACGAAGCTTTTCCTGTCGCAGATCCTGCACTGAGCGGGCGCGACGCTAAATTTTCGGGAGCCCGGCTGGAAACAGCCGGGCTTTTTTTGCATTCGGGCGATCGGACAAGGATCGGCTCATTTTTGGTTGACGCTCCGAAATCGTCTAGCCTGATCGTCCAGGTTTTCCTGGGGTTGACGCAGACAAGATGGAACCACCGCACTCGATGAGACGAGTCCTGCGATATATGGTGATGCTGTTGGGAGCGGCGGTGCTTGCCGCCGCGCTCGGTACGCTGGTGCCGCGTCCGCTCTGGTCGGCGGCACGGGCTGAAGGCGAGGGGACGCGGCACATATTGGTGTTGAGGAACCCGATCCACACCGACATCGCTGTGCCCCTCGATGACGGCGTGCGCCGGCGCTTTGCCTTCCTGGCCGATGCCGGCCTGCCGATCGAGGCTCCGGAGGCGCGCTACATCGTCTTCGGCTGGGGCGGCCGCGCCTTCTATCTGGAGACGCCGACCTGGTCGCAATTGAAGACCATGCCGGTGCTGAAGGCGCTTACGCTCGACGCCGCGGTGATGCATGTCGATGTCGCGGGGGCGATCAAAGAACCGCACCCGGATGTCGCAGTCTTCGATATCGACGCGGAGCATTTTTCAGCGCTGCTTGATTACATCGCTGCGAGTTTTCAGCAGGGGCCTGACGGGCCCGTGGTCATCGAGGACGCCGGCTATTCCACCTACGACCGGTTCTACGAAGCCGACGGTCATTTCAACGCGCTGGTCGGCTGCAACACCTGGACTGCGGCGGGGCTGCGCACGGCCGGCCTACGAACAGGATGGTGGAATCCGCTACCGGTTTCGTTGTGGTGGTCGCTGAGGCTGTATGATTGAGGGTTGATGGGAATTTGCAAACGCCGCGTTCCGTCACACCCCCCTCTGGCCTGCCGGCCATCTCCCCCGCAAGGGGGAGATCAGCTGTCGTGGCTGCTACCGCCAATCATCAACGTCGCAAGGCGGGAGCCAGCGCCCAAGCTGCCAATCTCCCCCTTTGCGGGGGAGATGCCCGGCAGGGCAGAGGGGGGTGCTGTCCCGCCGACCTATCCAGCTGGTGGCAGGCGCTACCGCCGCACAACCTTCCGCTCCTCCCACCCGTAGAGCCAGTCCAGGTCCGCCGCGAGCTTTTCCGCCGGTCGCGCTGCCAGCACGAGATTGCGCGCGATCGCCACCGGCCCCCAGGCGTGCCAGGCCAGCCGATTGAGCGCGCCGCGTTTCAACACTCTTTCGACACGGGGCCGTCTGAGATTCTCCCAGGTAGTCAGGCCCTGCTTCGGATCGCCCGGAAAATCGGCAACGAGATTGGCGAGCATGGCGGCGTCCTCGATCCCCATGGCCGCGCCTTGCGCCGCGAACGGCGTCATGGCGTGCGCGGCGTCACCGATCAGCGCTACTCCCTCCGTCATGGTCCAGCGCCGCTGCGCGACCGTGTGGATGGGGAAGGCTGTCCACGGCCCGGCAAGCGCCGCCAGCTCCGCCAGCGCTGCCGCGGTGCCTCGCATGGCAGCTGAAAGAATCGCGGGGTCGGCATGGCCGGACCAGCTTTCGGCAATGCGCTCGCCCTTGGTGAAAGTGGCAAGGTTGAAGGCGCTGCCCTTGCTCACCGGATAGGCGACCATGTGGAAGCCGGGATGCAGGAAAGTGGTGACGCTGTCGGTGGCTCCGATCTCGGCAAAAGCGCTGCCGGCGGCGCTTTCCGCCGGGACTGTCGCGCGCCAGGCGAGCTCGCCCGAAAAGCGGCTTACCGCAAAGCCGGCCGTCCGGGCAAGCTGGGCGCGAACCGACGACCAGACGCCGTCGGCTGCAACCAGCAAACCGCATGCGACATCCGTCGCCTTGCCGTCGATCTCGACCGTCGCGGTAACGCTTTGCGGGTCGACGGCAAAGCCGTTAACGCGCGCGCCGGTGACAAGCGCGATATCGCGCCGTTCGGCCACTGCCGCCATCAGCGCCGCCTGCAGGTCGGCGCGGTGCGCCACGAGATAGGGCGCCCCCCAGCGCCTCTCTGCGGCTTCCCCAAGCGGCACGCGCGCCAGCTCTCGCAGGCTCCTTGCGTCCTTCAGCACCACCGCTCGCGGCCGGATCGCGTTGGGCAGCAGGCGATCGAGCACGCTGAGCCGCCGCAGGATGCGGGTCGCGTTGGGGGAAAGCTGGAGGCCGGCGCCGGCTGCTTCGAGTTGCGTGGCCTGCTCGAACAGTGTTACCGGGAAGCCACGCTCGGCAAAGGCAAGCGCCGCCACGAGCCCGGCAATGCCAGCCCCGGCGATGACGATCTGCCGGGACCTTGTTTCAGTCATGGTTGATCGGGACGATCAGGCGGCCTGGTCGACATAGAGGCAGCCGGCCGGCTGCGTTTCCGTCGCCTTCAGCGACGGTGAATAGCGGTAGAGCGTCGAGCAGTAGGGGCAGACCTTTTCATTGTCGTCGCCCATGTCGAGGAACACATGCGGATGGTCGAAAGGCGGGTTGGCGCCGGTGCACATGAATTCCTTGACGCCGATCTCGATGATGGGATGGCCCGCGTCGTTCTGGAAATGGGGAATGCTGCCGCCTGCCATCGTTGTCTCCAATTGGGTTCGGCCAGTGGGTGTGACCAGTTTGCATCTGGAGCATAACAGGCCAGTTTGCAAGATCGATGAAATCAAACTGTCGCAAAAGGCTGGCAGAGGATAAGTTGAGCCGGTTAAGCGCATAGGGCGGTGTCGGAGCGATTCCGTGACGATCATGCGTCATAAAGACATGCTAGAGCGTCATTGAACGGCAATATGCGACGCCCCCTGGGGACGGTTGCGGGCAAGAGCAGGAAACTATGAACGAACTGAAGCCGGTGCAGAGCGAGTTCATCACCGTCGAGGCGGCAAGCCCCGACGGCGGCAATCCCGATCGTTTCGTCAACCGCGAATTCTCCTGGCTGCAATTCAACCGCCGCGTGCTGGAGGAATCGCTGAACGAGCATCATCCGCTGCTCGAGCGCGTCCGCTTCCTGTCGATCTCGGCCGCCAATCTCGACGAGTTCTTCATGGTCCGCGTCGCCGGCCTTGCCGGCCAGGTCCGCGAGGGCATCGCGCTGAAGAGCCCGGACGGCCGCACGCCCGAACAGCAGCTGGAACAATTGCTGCGGGAGGTCGAGCGCCTGCAGGAAGACCAGCAGAAGAGCCTCTCGGCGCTGATGACGCTGCTCAACAAGGAAGGCATCGAGAGCATCACCCGCGACGCGCTGACCAAGGATGAGAAGGCCTGGCTGGAGGAGCATTTCCAGGAACAGGTTTTCCCGGTGCTGACGCCGCTGTCGATCGATCCGGCGCATCCGTTTCCGTTCATCCCCAATCTCGGCTTTTCCATCGCCCTGCAATTGCGCCATCGCAAGAATGGCGAGGAGATGAGCGCGCTGCTGCGCCTGCCGGTGGCGCTCAGGCGTTTCATCCGCCTGCCCGACCGCAAGAACCATGTCCGCTTCATTCCGCTGGAGGAAGTGGTCGGCATCTATATCGGCAAGCTTTTCCCCGGCTACGAGGTCAAGGGCTCCGGCACGTTCCGCATCATCCGCGACAGCGACATCGAGGTCGAGGAAGAGTCGGAAGACCTGGTGCGCCTGTTCGAAACGGCGCTGAAGCGGCGCCGCCGCGGCTCGGTGATCCGCATCGAATTCGACACGCTGATGCCGGCCGCGTTGCGGGACTTCGTCGCCGGCGAGCTCGGCGTGTCGTCGAGCCGCATCAGCGTGCTCACCGGTCCGCTGGCGCTCAACCAGATATCCGAGATTGTCGCCATCCCGCGCGACGACCTCAAATTCACACCCTACAATCCGCGCTTTCCCGAGCGCATCCGCGAGCATGGCGGCGACTGCTTCGCCGCCATCCGCGAGAAGGACATCGTCGTCCATCACCCCTACGAGTCCTTCGACGTGGTGGTGCAGTTCCTGCGCCAGGCCGCCGCCGACCCGGAAGTGGTGGCGATCAAGCAGACGCTCTATCGCACCTCTAACGACAGCCCGATCGTGCGCGCGCTGATCGACGCCGCCGAGGCCGGCAAGTCGGTCACGGCGCTTGTCGAGCTCAAGGCGCGCTTCGATGAGGAGGCCAATATCCGCTGGGCGCGCGACCTCGAACGCGCCGGCGTGCAGGTCGTGTTCGGCTTCCTGGAGCTGAAGACCCACGCCAAGATGTCTTTGATCGTGCGCCGCGAGGATGGCCGGCTGCGCAACTACGTGCATCTCGGCACCGGCAACTACCACCCGGTTACCGCCCGTATCTACACCGACCTGTCCTTCTTCACCACCGACCCGACGATCGCGCGCGATGTCGCGCAGCTCTTCAATTTCATCACCGGCTATGCCGAGCCCGCCGAGGAGATGCGCCTTGCTGTATCGCCCTTTACGCTGCGCAAGCGCATCCTGAAACACATCTCGGACGAGATCGTTCATGCCCGCGACGGCCGGCCGGCGCGCATCTGGATGAAGATGAACGCGCTGGTCGATCCGACCATCATCGACGCGCTTTACGACGCCAGCCGCGCCGGCGTCGAGGTCGACCTCGTCGTGCGCGGCATCTGTTGTCTGCGGCCGCAGGTGCCGGGTCTGTCCGAGAATATCAGGGTGAAATCGATCGTCGGCCGCTTCCTCGAGCACAGCCGCATCTTCTGCTTCGGCAACGGCCACGGCCTGCCGTCCGACGAGGCGGTCGTCTATATCTCGTCGGCCGACATGATGCCGCGCAATCTCGACCGCCGCGTCGAGACCCTGGTGCCGATCACCAATCCAACTGTGCATGAACAGGTGCTTGGCCAGATCATGCTGGGCAACATCATGGACAACCAGCAAAGTTTCGACGTATTGGCTGACGGCACCTCCCGGCGCGCTGTGCTGGAGGAGGGCGAGGAGCCGTTCAACGCGCAGGAATATTTCATGACCAATCCGAGCCTCTCCGGGCGGGGCGACGCGCTGAAATCGCATGCGCCCAAGCGCATTGCCCAGTTCAAGCGCCGCAAGAAGAACAGCGCCGCGTGATTGCAGTTTCCCAAGGCCGGCTTCAGGACCGGCGGCCGCTGTCGATCATCGACATCGGATCGAACTCGATCCGCCTTGTTGTCTATGAGGGGCTGGCGCGCTCGCCCACGCTTCTGTTCAACGAGAAGATGCTGGCCGGCCTCGGCCGCGGCATCGTTTCGACGGGCAAGCTCGATCCCGAGGCGGTGACGCGCTCGATGGAGGAATTCCGCCGGTTCCGCGCGCTCTCGGATCAGGCGGGTGCCGAGCACATCTATGTGCTGGCGACAGCCGCCGCGCGCGAGGCGGGCAACGGCCCCGATTTCATCCACCGCGCCGAAGAGGTGCTGAAGACCGAGATCCGCGTGCTCACCGGGCGCCAGGAGGCCTATTATTCGGCGCTCGGCGTCATTTCCGGCTTCCATCCGGCCAACGGCATCGCTGGCGATCTTGGCGGCGGCAGCCTCGAGCTGATCGACATCAATGGCGAAGCGATGGGCGACGGCATCACGTTGCCGCTCGGCGGCCTGCGCCTGCAGGATATGGCCAGGAACTCGCTCGTGCAGGCCCAGAAGATCGCGCGCCAGGAACTGGCGCGGGCGAAGCTTCTGAAGGGCGGGCAGGGCAGGGTTTTCTACGCCGTCGGCGGCACCTGGCGAAACCTTGCCCGGCTGCACATGGAGATGAACAACTACCCGCTCGGCGTCATGCATCACTACGAGATATCGGCCGACAGCGCGCAGACTTTCCTCAAGCAGGTCGCCCGCAGCGAGGTCGAGAAGGTGAGGGGCATCGAGGGCGTTTCCAAGAACCGCCGCTCGCTCTTACCCTACGGCGCCGTCGTGCTGCAGGAGATCATGTCGGCCATGCAGCCCTCGAAGATCGTCGTCTCGGCGCAGGGCGTGCGCGAGGGTTTCCTTTATTCGCTGCTCGACGCCGCCGAGCAGAAGGCCGACCCGCTGATCTCCGCCGCCGAGGAACTGGCGCTATTGCGCTCGCGCTCGGTGCATCACGCGCATGACCTGGTCGAATGGACCGGCAAGGCCTTCAAGGCCTTCGGCATCGACGAGACGGAGGACGAGGCGCGCTACCGCCACGCCGCCTGCCTGCTTGCCGATATCGGCTGGCGCGCGCATCCGGAATATCGCGGCCGGCAGTCGCTCAACATCATCGCGCATGCCTCCTTCACCGGCGTCGACCATCCGGGCCGCGCCTATCTGGCTCTGGCCAACGCCTATCGCCATGACGGCGTCTTCAACGACGGCATCGCACCCGAGATCAAGGCGCTGGCGCCGCCGCGCCTTCTGGAACGCGCCCGCACGCTCGCGGCCATGATGCGCGTCGTCTATCTGCTGACGGCGGCAATGCCGGGCGTTATGCCGAGGCTGAAATGGGAAAGCCGCGGCAACGGAGCGCTCGCGCTGGTGCTGCCGGCCTCGCTGTCCGACCTCTATGGCGAGCGTCCGGCCGGCCGGCTGGCGCAACTGGCACGCATCACCAATCGCCGCCTGGTCCTAGCGGTCGAGGGCGGGCCGAGCGTCTCGGTGAAGTAGCGGATCAGGTGACGTCGGCGCCGATTCCCAAGCCACGCCCGTCCGCCGACCATGCGCCGGCGCCGGCCATGGCCAGCGCCAGAAAGCCGCCGGCAATGGCGATGTCCTTCATCAGCATCTGCTGGTGCATGAAGGACAGCGTGGCGTCGTCCGCGCCCTGGCCGTAATGGCCGATGAAACCGGCGGCTACACTGAAGGCGGCAAGCAGCAGCGCCACGATCCGCGTCTGAAAACCGACGAGGACCAATAACCCGGCGATCAACTCGAACAGGCCTGTGCCCCATGCCGCCAAGGTCGGCAGCGGCAGGCCGAGGCCAGCGAAGTAACTGGTCGTGCCGGCGATATTGCTGAGCGCCTGGAAGCCCGACGGTACGAACAGCGCGGCAAGAAGTAGCCGCGAGACCAAAAGCAGTGCGTTGCGGGCCATGGGCCAACTCCTTGCCGTCTGCAGATGCAGTTTACGCCTGCAATTGGAAAAACGAAAAAGCGGCGCGGAAAATTCCGCGCCGCTTCCATTGGCAGTCTGGGAGGAAAAAGATCAGCCGCGCTTGGCGTCGATCGAATAGGCGCCGGCCCCGGAAGAGGCGAGCAGGATGAAGCCGCCGGTGATGGCGAGATTCTTGAGGAACTGGATCATTTGCATCTGGTCGGCCCAGCCGGTGTGCGCGACCAGCCCGGTGGCGATCGTGAAGATGGCGAGCACCCAGGCGGCGATCCGGGTCTGGAAGCCGACGAGAATGGCAAGGCCGCCGAGCAGCTCGATCAGGCCGACGACGACGGCAGTTACGGTTGGCATCGGCAGGCCGAGAGCGCCGAAATAGCCGGCAGTACCGGAAATCGCGGTGAGCTTGCCGAAGCCGGAAAGCAGGAAGATGACGGCGAGCAGAATGCGGCCCAGGAGGATCGTGGTGGAACTGTTGGACGCAGTGCCGGCGACGGAAGAGTTGATGGACATGGCGGTTCTCCGAACGGGGTTGAATAGTCCGTCAGATAGACGACAGTGACTGTTCACCAAAGCCGCCTATGTGGCGACACATTGTTCACAGAATGTATGTTTTCGGGATTGACGGTTGTGCGCAAAAATCGTGTCGCGGGATTGGGCTATCCCAGTAAATTCTGCTGCCGCAAAACGGACCGTCCGTCCGAGGTTTGCGAGCGCTGGCTTCGCAGATTTGCCGAGACGCTCATGACGTCGTCATCCACGGGCGGAGCAAGGAGCGAAGCGACGCGCGCAGACCCGAGGATCCATGCCGTGACCTCAAAGTAGCCGCAAGCGGTGGAGGATCTGCTCCGCTGCGTCCTTCGGTTCAGGTAACGGCATGGATTCCAGGGTCTTCGCGACGCCGCTTCGCGGCTGCTTCGCCCTGGAATGACGACATCGCGAGGCTGCAGCAGCCTGTAACAGCCTCGCTCCGCGTCGCTACCCGGGATGCGTCATGTCCTCGGGCCGCACCAGCCGATCGTAATCGGCTTCGCTGACCAGCCCGGTGGCCAAGGCCTCCTCGCGCAAGGTCGTGCCGTTCTTGTGCGCGGTCTTGGCAATCTTGGCCGCGTTGTCGTAGCCGATGGTCGGCGCCAGCGCCGTCACCAGCATCAGCGAGCGCTCTAGCGCGGCCTTGATGTTGTCCTCGCGCGCCTCGATGCCGACCACGCAATTGTCGGTGAAGGAGACGGAAGCATCGGCCAGCAGCTGTACCGACTGCAGGAAGTTGTAAGCCATCAGCGGGTTGTAGACGTTGAGCTCGAAATGGCCCTGGCTGCCGGCGAAGGCAAGTGCTGCATTGTTGCCGAACACCTGCACGCAGACCTGCGTCAGCGCCTCGCACTGGGTCGGGTTGACCTTGCCCGGCATGATCGAGGAGCCCGGCTCGTTTTCCGGCAGCGAGAGCTCGCCGAGGCCCGAGCGCGGGCCGGAGCCGAGCAGGCGGATGTCGTTGGCGATCTTGAACAGCGCCGCGGCGGCCGCGTTGATCGCGCCATGCGAGAACACCATGGAATCATGCGCCGCCAGCGCTTCGAACTTGTTCGGCGCGGTGACGAAGGCGATGCCGGTGATAGCGGCGATGCGGTCCGCCACCTTTTCCGCGAAGCCGACCGGCGCGTTGAGCCCTGTGCCGACGGCGGTGCCGCCCTGCGCCAGCTCCTGCAGGCCGGGCAGCGTCAGCTCGATGCGCTTGATCGAGGAGGCGACCTGCGCGGCATAGCCGGAAAATTCCTGGCCGAGGGTCAGCGGCGTAGCGTCCTGCGTATGCGTGCGGCCGATCTTGATGATGTGATTGAAGGCACGGGCCTTGGCGCCGAGCGCCTTGTGCAAATGGTGCAGCGCCGGGATGAGGTGGTGCGCGACCCGCTCGGCGCAAGCGATGTGCATGGCCGTCGGATAGGTGTCGTTGGACGACTGGCTCATATTTACGTGGTCGTTCGGATGCACCGGCTTCTTCGAGCCCATGACGCCGCCGAGCATCTCGATCGCCCGGTTGGAGATCACCTCATTGGCGTTCATGTTCGACTGCGTGCCAGAGCCCGTCTGCCAGACGACCAGCGGAAAGTGCTCGTCGAGCTTGCCGTCGATCACCTCTTGCGCTGCTTCCACGATCACCTCGCCGATGGCCGGGTCGAGCCGCTTCATCTCCATGTTCACTTCGGCGGCGGCTCGCTTGACGATGCCGAGCGCACGCACGATCGAAGCCGGTTGCTTCTCCCAGCCGATTTTGAAATTGCCCAGGGAACGCTGCGCCTGCGCGCCCCAATAGCGGTCGGCCGCGACCTCGATGGGACCGAACGTATCGGTTTCGGTTCTGGTCTTTTCAGCGCTCACGGCAAGTCTCCGTCTGTCGATTGGGCAAGGGCGTATCGCGTTGCACAAACCGCATCAAGCGGAGATTGCGAGCGGGGAAGATGCAAATCGGTTGAAGGAACGGGTATGAACCTTATCCGGCCGAGGCTAACCCGACGGGCCTGGCTTGGCGCAGACCCAGCCGGCCCGCGACGAAATCCTTGACCTGGCGCACCGCCTGCTCGCGCGTGACGCTGCCCGGCTGCAGGCCAAGCCTGAGCCACAGTCCGTCGATCAAAGCGGTGACGCCGAGCACGGTCTCCTCGGCCAGTTCGGGCGAAGCGAGGCCGCGCAGGCCGGACAAGAGGTTCGAGCGCATGCGCGCGTGGATGACTTTCTGGATGCGCGCCAGCTTCTCGTCGCGCGGCACCTCCGCGCAGAGCGACAGCCATGCGTGGCAAAGCGGCGGCAGGAACAAATGCTCCTCGAAATTGCCCTCGATCACGGCGTCCACGCGCTCCATCGGTGTCCGCGCCCGCTGAAGCCGGGCGACGACGGCGTGACAGAGCACGGCGTTCGCCTCGCGCATGGCGTGCTCGAACAGCTCCTGCTTGTTGCGGAAATAATGCAGCACGATGCCCTTCGAGGCGCCGGCCTGGGCCGCGACCTTTTCCAGCGTCGCGCCGGCGATGCCTTCGCGCTCCAGCACCGCGAAGGCCGCCTGCCGCAGTTCCTTGCGGCGTATGTCGCTGAGGCGTGTGAGTTTCACCGTACCGATCCATGCATGGCGAATCCACGTTGACATTTTCGTCCGCTCAGATCAATGATTGACCAATGGGACAATAAAATGACCAACAGGTCAAAAGCGATCGAAAAGAGGAGAACCGGAATGTTGCGCATGCTTGCGAGAGGCGTCTGTGTCGCGGCGCTAATGCTGGCTTCCCATGCGGCCGGAGCCGCCGAGGCCGAAGGCTGCAAAGCGGTTCGCATGGCCGAACCCGGCTGGAACGATCTCGCCTTCACCACGGGTGTGGCCAAGGTGCTGCTCCAGGCGCTCGGCTACGAGCCGCAAAGCGAGGTGCTTGGCATCAACGTCATCTATGAAGGCATGAAGAACAAAGACCTCGACCTGTTCCTCGGCTGCTGGGATCCGGCCATGGTCACCTACTATGAGCCCTACAAGAAAGACGGTTCGATCGAGAATGTGCGCGTCAACCTGGTCGGCGCCAAATACACCTTCGCCGTGCCGACTTATGTCTGGGACGCCGGCGTCAAGGACCTGTCGGACCTGCACAAATTCGCCGACAAGTTCGGCAAGAAGATGTACGGCATCGAGCCCGGATCCAATCAGCTCATGATGGATGCCATTGCCGATCCGCAATATGGTCTGGACGGCTGGCAGGTGGTCGAATCGAGCGAAGCCGGCATGCTTTCGGAGGTCGGCTACGAGATCAAGGAGAAGCAGTTCATCGTCTTCCAGGGTTGGGCGCCGCACCCGATGAACACGATGTACGACTTCAAGTACCTGACCGGCGGCGACAAGTTCTTCGGCCCGAATTTCGGCGCCGCTACCGTGACCACCCAGGTGCGCAAGGGTTTCCTGCAGGAATGTCCCAACGTCGCGCAGTTCCTGAAGAACCTTGCCTTCGACATCGACATGGAAAATGTCGGTATGGGCTATCTCATCAATGACGGCATGAAGCCGGAGGATGGGGCGCTGAAGTCGATCACCCTGCACAAGGATCGGCTCGATGCGTGGCTCGCCGGCGTCACCACCTTCGACGGCAAGCCCGGCCTTGCCGCGGTCAAGGAAAAGCTCGGACTGTGAGGCCGTCAGCCTTGGAACTGACGGATCAGGAGGCCGAGCAGGCGTCCTGGGCCGGGCGCAAGCAGACCGTCGACATCGGCGGTCTCGACCTTGCCTATGTCGAGATCCCGGGTTCGGAGCCGCCGCTTGTCCTGGTGCACGGCTTCACCGACACCAGCCGCAGCTTCTCGCTGCTGGCGCCGCATCTTCCCGGCCGCCGGCTTATCGTGCCGGACCTGCGCGGCCACGGCGGCTCGCAGGCGGGCGAGGGCTGCGGCATCGCCGATTTCGCCGACGACATCGCCGGGCTGATCCGGCGCCTGCGGCTCGACCGGCCGGTCGTCGTCGGCCATTCGCTGGGTGGCATGGTGTCGATCGCGCTGGCTACACGGCATCCGGAACTGGTCGGCGGCCTGGTAATCCTGGCAAGCGCGCTGATGCCCGGTTTCGAGCAGGATCACCAACTGATCGATGGTGTCGCGGCGTTGCGCGATCCGATCTCGCCGGTCGATCCCTTCTATCATTGGTGGCATGCCTGCCGGCCGGGCGTGCCGCGGGCTTTTCTCGCCGGCCTGGCGAAAGACGCGTCCGCGATTCCCGCAGCGCGCTGGCGCGCCATTCTCGAAGAAGTCCGTCGCACCGATCTGACCGCCGCGGCGCGCGCCGTGCAGGCCCCGACGCTGATCATCGCAGGCGGGCGCGATCCGCTTTTTGGCGAAGCGCATCAGCGGGCGATGGCAGGGGCGCTGGCCGGATCGCGCCTGGTGTGGGCACAGGATTGCGGCCACAATCCGCATTGGGAAGATCCGGCCTTTGTCGCCGAGGCAATAGCCGGCATGTTGCCGACAGCGTGACTATCGCAACAGCGACCGGGCCGTGGGCGTCAGGCGCAACGTCTCGGCCGGCTTCGTGGCGACGGCCGCCATGGCTTCGCGGGCCGCCCGCCATGCCGGCGAAGCGGCGAGGCCGGCCCAATGGCCCGCGTGGACATCGCCATCGTCGAAACCGGCAACGGCGATGAAGACATTTTCGCCGGCCCGCACGGGCAGCCGAGGAAACGTGTTTTCGGAATGCTCGCTGACGAAGGCGCCGAGAAGCCGGGCGCCGTTTGTCGCAAGTTGCGGAACGGCCTCAGCCTGGAAGCGCTCGGCAAAGCCGGCCTCAGTGCCTGGCCGCAAATGATGAATCGAAATCTCAACAAAGCCGGGCAACCGACTCCCATTGCTCATGGTTTCAGCCTCGGTGGCTGTCGGCCGCAGCACCCCCGACAGGTCGAAACCCGCGCCCCGCCAAGCCGGTTTGAGCAGCAACACGTCGTCGGAATCGATCATCGTCGCATTGGCGGCATCGCGATGCGCTGCCCAGACCGGGCCGCCATAGAAGGCGCTCAGCGCGTCCTTTCTCGTTTCCATGTCCTCAAAACCGCGCAGCCAGACGAACATGTCGGGGCGGTCGAGATCGCGGAACTGTCCGATGACGGTCATGCCCGTCGCTTCCTGCGTTTCGACGAACTCCCGCTCGAACAGCGCGATCAGCGTTTCGCGCTGCCCGGGCTTCAGCGTGTATTGCCGAAGCTCGACGACGGGCGAGGCAAGGCGGGAAGGTCGGTTCATGGCCAGAATCTCAAAACAGGGTGATCATCCTGTTTATAAACAGACCGGTTGTCCTGTTTTGTCAATCTGCTATCGTGATTTTCCCCTTCTCCCCTTGTGGGAGAAGGTGGATCGGCGCGCAGCGCCGAGACGGATGAGGGGTGTTCCAGCGGAGTGAGAGGTTGGCTTTCCCGGAACACGCTTATCCGTCCTCACTTTGCTCAGGTACCCTCTCCAACAAGGAGAACGGGGAGATCGCCGTGGCCCAACGCAAAAAGCGCACCAACGATCCGGAAGGCATGCGCCGGCGCGTCCTCGACGTGGCGGAAGGCGCCTTCCAGGCGCGCGGCTATCACGCCTCGAGCCTTGGCGATCTGATGGCGGCGGCCGGTGTCACCGGCGGCGCGCTGCACCACCATTTTCCGACCAAGAAGGCGCTGGCGCTCGCAGTGATCGAGGAACGAGTGGCGGCGGCGGTCCAGGAGACCTGGATCGACCCGGTGCTGGCGGCGACATCGGCCCGCGAAGGCGTGCGGGCCGTGTTCGAGGCGGTGGCTGCGGAGCTAGAGCGACAGGGCTATGTCCGCGGCTGCCCGCTTAACAATCTGGCGCATGAACTGTCGCTGGCCGACGACGAGTTTCGCCTGGCGCTTGCCAAGATCTTCGCCGGCTGGCGGAGGGCGATCGCCGACAAGATCCGGGCCGACCAGCAGGACGGCTGGGAGGGTGGGACCGAACCCGACCGCTTCGCCGCGCTTGCGGTGGCTGCTTATTCCGGCGCCATGTCGATGGCCAAGACATCACAGGACGCCGCGGTGTTGCTGGAGTGCTTGAGGGGGCTGGAAAGCGTGCATCCGTCTTTGGGCGGATTGGCAACGAGACGACGCCGCAGGGTGTTGTTGCGATAACGCTGCCAGGACAGAGGGAGGTGGTCCGAGGGTGTTTAATCGGATGACGATGAATCGCTCTTCGCCAGCAACCGTTTCGCGCCGCATCTTCATCGCCGGAGGTCTCGCTGCTGCCGGCGTACTGCCTCGCGTCGCGTTCGGCCAGACCGGCAGGCGCATCCAGCCGATCGACGCCACTTTCCTCTTCATCGCCGATATTCATGCCTGCCGCATGGCGAGCGGGCTCAGTCCCAACTGCCTGCAGGAAGGCAAGACCGATGCAGCACTTCTGCGCAACGTCGCGGCCTTGAACGCGATTGCCGACAAGAAGTGGCCGGCCGAGATCGACGGCGTTGCCACCGGCCTGCGTTCGGCCGGCACCCGCATCGGCACGCCGCTCGGCCTCGTCACCGGCGGCGACATCACCGACGATGGCGGCGGCCAGGTCACGGAGCCCAGCGAAGGCACGCAGCTTCTGCAGTTCTCCAAGCGCTATCAGGAAGGTGTCGGGCCGGACCGGGTCCACATCCCCGTCTATGTCGGGCTTGGCAATCATGATCTCGACCAGAACGGCTCGCCGCCGCACGTCGATTGGTATCGCCGCGAATTGCGCGATTATGTCGAGGTCAACCATCGTCCCGGCGTGTTCTTCAAGCCGCCGGTGCCCGCTACCGAATACGACGTCGATACCGACTGCTATTCCTGGGACTGGGGCGGCCTGCATCTCGTCCAGATGCACCGCTTCGCCGGCGATACCGGCCATGGCGCGCCAAGCAGCCTGCCTTGGCTGAAGCAGGACCTCGCCACCTATGCCGGCGACGGCCGGCCGGTCATCCTGTTCCAGCATTATGGCTGGGACACTTTCTCGACGGAGCGCTGGGATCCCGTGAAACACACCTATGGTGACGATGGCTCCGGCCGCCCGCATTGGTGGGGCGAGGCCGACCGCCAGGCGCTGCTGGCCGCGATAAAGGGCTACAATGTGATTGCCGTCTTCCACGGCCACCAGCACGAAGTGCCGATGATCTACCAGCGTGACGGGCTCGACATCATCAAGCCGAAGGCGGCCTATATGGGCGGCTTCGCGCTGGCCAGGGTCACTGCCGGCAACATGGATGTGGTGTTGGGCGAGGCGGCCGGCGACCATGGCGAGATCGTCTTCACCAACGCTTTCGCCAAGCAATTCCAGACATGAAAAAGGCCGCCTCGCGGCGGCCTCTTGCCTATCTCGACATCAAGACAAGACGGCCTCAGAATGCTTTGCGAACCTTCTCGTTCACGTCGCCACTAAGCCTTCTGCACCTTGCCGGCCGTTGCTTGACGGAAGCCCTTCATTGGCTTGACGCGCATCTCCTGGGTCTGGACACGAGAACCGCATCCGGGTCTGACAACGTGCCGGATCCGTTTGGGTTCCAGGCCGCGGCGATCACTCTCTCGGTGCGGTTGCATCGGATAAGGCAATCCGGTTAGGGTCTGCCGCGGCTGCGGGAGAGGGCAGCCCTGGGGGAAACGAGTTTGCGTCTTCGTGTGGCCTTTGTCGCAGTTTTGATGGCCGTGGCCGGCTGCGTCGCCGACGATGTCGGGCCGATCAACGTGCTGAGCACAGAAGTCGGCCACCCGTCACCCACCTACATACCCGACACCGCCGATGACGGTTCGACCGTCGTCGGGCTGGCGTTCTCGGGCGGCGGCACTCGGGCGGCCGCTTTCTCCTATGGCGTGCTGCGGGCGCTCGACGATATCGTCATCGACGAACGGCCGAAACGCCGCACGCTGGTCGACGACATCAGGATGATTTCTGGCGCCTCGGGAGGCGCCGTCGCCGCCGCCTATTTCGGCTACAAGGGCAGGGACGGCTACCGGGATTTTCGCGAGCGCTTCCTGACCCAGAATGCCGAGGCCGATCTCAGGGTATCGATCTCTCCGGTCAATCTGGTTCGCGCCTATTATGGCGGCGTCAACGACCGCAGCGGCTTCGCCAAATGGCTGAACGACCATCTCTTCGACGGTGCGACCTTCAAGGCGTTGCACAGGCCGAACGGGCCGATCGTCTGGATCAACGCTTCCGACATCTACAACCGCACGCCTTTCCTTTTCACCTACGACACGTTCGCGGCGCTGTGCAGCGATCTCGACAAGGTGCGGCTTGCCGATGCTGTCGCGGCATCAGCGGCCGTGCCGATCGTCTTCGCGCCGATCGTGGTCTCGGCGACCAGTCCCCATTGCGGTTATCGCAGGCCGCAATGGCTGAGCCTGGCGCTCGAGGACCGCAATGCCTCGCTGCGGCTCAAGGCCTATGCCAGCGCTCTGGATTCCTATCAGAACGCCGATCCGCTCGACTATGTGAAGCTGCTCGACGGCGGCCTCACCGACAATATCGGCGTCACCGGCTTCACGCTCGAGCGTTCCGCCGCGGGTACGCCTTACGGGCCGCTGTCGCCATCGGCCGCGGTCCGCCTGACGACGTTGATCTTCATTGTCGCGGATGCGGGGAGCGACAGCGACGTGAGCTGGGCGAAGTCCCTGCATGGGCCAAGGGCTGCCGAACTCCTCGACGCCGTGACCAGCACCACACTCGCCGCCTCGGTCCGCGACGAGTTCGATGCGTTGACGCTCGCCGTCTCGCAATGGAAGGGCGAGCTGGTGCGCTATCGTTGTGGCCTGCCGGCCTCCGCCGTTTCCGCCTATCGTGGTTCGGCTTCCGGCTGGAACTGCCGTGATGTCCGCCTTGTTGTCCAGCACCTGTCCTTCGCCGATGTCGATCCGGCGGTGCAGGCGAAGCTCAACGAGATCCCGACTAGGCTGCGGCTGCCGATAGACCAGGTAGACCTCGCGATCGAGGCCGGCCGCAAGGCGATCGAGGTCAACCCCGACATAAAGGCAGCGGTCGCTGCGATCCAGGCCCGCGCCGGCGTCGGGCCGACGGCGATCACGACGGCCGCAGCGGATTGACATCATCAGGAGACGGTCTTGGCGGAGTTCACCCTCTATATCGGCAACAAATGCTTTTCCTCATGGTCGCTGCGGCCATGGGTGGCGATGAAGCACCTGGATATCCCTTTTGAGGAAGGCTTCGTGCGGCTGCGCACACCCGAGACGGCGGCCAACCTCGCCAAGGTGTCGCCGACCGGCCTCGTGCCGGTCTTGAATCATAATGGAAGGATCGTCTGGGAAACGCTTGCCATCCTTGAATATCTGGCCGATCTCTATCCGGAAAAAAGGCTCTGGCCGACCGATCTCGGCGCCCGTCAACTGGCGCGCTCGGTGGCGACGGAAATGCATTCGGGCTTCCGCGAAGTCCGCTACGGATGGCCGATGAACCTGCGCAGGCCGAAATCCCATAAGCCGCTCGATGCCGAGGGCGAGGCGCAGCGGGCGAGGATCGAAGCGATCTGGCGCCAGTGCCGCGAGCAATATGGCGAAGGCGGCCCGTTCCTGTTCGGCCATTTCACCGCGGCCGATGCCATGTATGCGCCGGTGGTGACGCGCTTCGACACCTATGGCGGCGAGCTGGCGCCCGTCACCCGCGCCTATGTCGACGCGATATTGGCGATGCCCGCGATGCGGCACTGGTATGCCGAAGCCGCCAGGGAGCCCTGGCCGGAGCCTGGGCCGCACGAACAGGATTGAGCCCGGGCAGGCTCGGGCAAATTGCGTCGATGGCTCTCATGGGGCCTTCAAGCCCCGGCGGGGCGGCCTATGTGAAGGGGCGGGCCGGGCTCCTGGAGATTTCTCATGACAACCGCAAATTCACCACTCACGGGCAAGGTCGCGCTCGTCACCGGCGCTTCGTCCGGCATCGGCGAGGCCACCGCCGCGGTCCTTGCCGCGGCCGGCGCGAAAGTCGCGGTCGCCGCCCGTCGTGCCGATCGCCTCGAAGCATTGGTTGCGCGCATCGAACAGGCCGATGGCGTCGCGCTCGCCATTGAAGCCGACATCGCCAAGCCCGGCGACATCACCGCGATGGTCGACAAGGTCGTATCCGAATGGGGAGGGCTCGATATCCTCGTCAACAATGCCGGCGTCATGCTGCTTGCTCCCGCGGCCGAAGCCGATCTAGACGACTGGCGCCAGATGATCGAGCTCAACCTTATCGGCCTGATGGCGACCACCAAGGCGGCGCTGCCGCACCTGAAGGCCTCAAAGGGTCATATCGTCAACGTCTCCTCGGTCGCCGGCCGGGTCGCAAATCCCGGCGCCAGCGGCTATGCGGCGACCAAGTTCGGGGTGGTGGCTTTTTCGGAATCGCTGCGCCGCGAGGTCTATGCCGACAAGGTGCGCGTCACCGTCGTCGAGCCGGGCCTTGTGCGTACCGAACTCGGCGATCATATCACCAACGTGCAATCCAAGGCCGGACTCGAACACCGTCTCGCCACGATGGAAGCGCTGACCGCGGAAGACATTGCGAACGCGATTTTCTATGCCGTCAGCCAGCCGCCAAGGGTCAATGTCAACGAGATACTTATCCGTCCGACCGATCAGGAGCGGTGAACAATAGAAAACGCCTCTCGCGCTTGTTACGGCGCGGGAGGCGCTTTTGCCATCAGCCGTTCTCGATTGCTCGTGAATTGCTGACGGCTTGGGTGGAAACGGCCCGCCATGGCATTGGTTCCGCAGCCGACGAATTTTTTGTCCTTTTTTGCGGATAGCCCCAACGTCCGCCACGATGTGATAAGAATGCTGCAAGGTCAGGGATGCGGGCGTCCGCAATTTAAATCCGACGCCGTGTTGCTTTGTGCGTGGTCATGGCCGAAAGACGCTCTGCCATTTCGGCATCAGCCCTCCGGGCAGGAGAAGATTTTGACCGCTAGCTCGAATGAATCATGTGGGCAGGCTTTGCCGAAACCGGCAGGCACACGCTGATGGCCGCCAAACGCGTACCATCAACGCCGATCGCCGCCGATGCGACCATCGCCGATATGGTCGACACCCTTGACAAGCCGGTCGAATATGTTCGCCGAGTGCTGGAAAGGCTCGAACGCTGCAAGCGCGCGCATGGCGATGCTCAGGTGCGCGTTGGCGTGCGCGGCCGCGCCGAAGCCCCGAACTATCTGATCGAGTATGTGCGGGAAGACGCCAAGACCCATCAGCGCACCAGCTATCAGGATGCCGCCTACAGCGGCAGCACGCATCGTGAGCTGGCGCCGCACCACATCGAGGACGCCAGGAACTGGTCGCCCGAGGAAATGAACATCACGGCGGTCTCGGCGCTGATCGGCCGCTTGCGCAAACCGAATGCGCCATCATCGCGCTTTTCTGACGAGGACTGACATGGCCATAAAATTCTCCGCCAAGGAACAGCCGGCAGCTCCGCCCGCCGCTGCCAAGCCAGCCAAGTCGGCGGCAAAGCCGGATGCGCCCGCAGAGGTTGCGACCGATCTGTTCAAGTCGCCGGCCGAAGCGCCGGCGCGCAAGACCAGGAAGAAGTAGCGCCCTTGCCGCAGGACGGCGGTCGCACAGCCGGGCCGCTCGGCCTGCCCGGTCAGTCCTTTGTGTCTGTCGACGAGGATGGCGGTGCGGTCGCCGTCTTCGACTGTCAGAGCTGCGGCGCCTGCTGCTCCTACTCGCCAGACTGGCCGCGTTTTTCGACCGAGGAGGACGAGCAGCTCGACCGCATCCCGGCCGAGCTGGTAGCAGCCGACCAGTCCGGCATGCGTTGCGAGGGCGGCCGATGCTCGGCGCTCACCGGCGAGGTGGGCAAGCACACGGCCTGCGGCATCTACGAGCTGCGCCCCGACGTCTGCCGCGCCTGCATGCCCGGCGGCGACGACTGCCTGATGGCGAGGGCGGCGCATGGGCTTGCGGTGAGCTAGTTTCCTCGCCCCGCCAAGCGGGGGGAGAGGTGGCCGCGCAGCGGCCGGAGAGGGGCTGCGCGCCGGCGATTCCTCAGATTGCTTCAAAGGCGGCGCCATTCCCTCTCCGTCTCGGCTTCGCCGAGCCACCTCTCCCCCGATCGACGGGGTAGAGGAAGGCGCCAAGCTTTTGCCGTCAACGCCCGTCCAGCAACGCTCCCTTCCTTTCCCTCCGGAGGGGGGAAAGGTGGCGCTGCGAAGCAGCGACGGATTGGGGGAACCACGTGGCAATCAAGCCTCGGCCTGATCAGTCACGCCAGTCACAGAAGATGTGTGCATAGCGTAGCTTATTTCGTGGGGGCGAGGAAAAGCGCCCCGCTTGCCCTGTTGCACGCCTCCCGGTACCTTCCCCCCGGGGCAGGGCTGCGGAGGAAACCCATGAGCATTGAATTCCTGTTGACGTCGCTGATCATCGTGGCTTCGCCCGGAACCGGCGTCATTTACACGCTTGGCGCCGGCCTCTCGCGCGGCGCGCGCGCCTCAATTGTCGCGGCCTTCGCCTGCACGCTTGGCATCATCCCGCATATGGCGGCTGCCATCACCGGCCTCGCCGCAGTGCTGCACACAAGCGCCGTCGCCTTCGAGACGCTGAAATATCTCGGTGTCGCCTATCTGCTCTACATGGCCTGGAACACATTGAAGGAAAAAGGCGGCCTCAGCATCGACGAGGACGCCGCGCCGCGCTCAACCGCCAGAACGATCACCTCGGGCATCCTGATCAACATCCTGAACCCGAAACTGTCGATCTTCTTCTTTGCCTTCCTGCCGCAATTCGTCAGCACCACCGAGCCGCACGCGCTGCCCAAGATGCTGGAGCTCTCCGGCGTTTTCATGCTGATGACGTTCGTCGTCTTCGCCATCTACGGCGTCTTCGCGGCATCGGTGCGCAGCCACATCGTGTCTCGGCCGAAGGTGTTGACATGGATGCGCCGCAGCTTTGCCGCCGCCTTCGTCATGCTCGGCGCCAAGCTGGCGCTGGCCGATCGGTAGCCCTTGAGCGCCAGTCCTCTACATAGCCCATGGTCGCCTCGGGGGAGCTTTGGGCTAATGAGGCTCGAGAGATCCCGAAATCCGAGTAAGGCCGGAAATCCGAGTAAGAAAGGCGGTCGCAATGACGCTTGAATGCATCAATCCCCAGGATCTACCCAAGCCTGACACATACAGCCAAGTTGTCGTGGCGAAAGGCACCAGGCTGATATTTATCGCCGGCCAGGAATCTGAAGACCTGAACGGCAAGCTTGTCGGCGAAGGTGATTTCACGGCTCAAACGCGCCAGGTGTTCGCCAATCTCGGTCGGGCTATTGCCGCCGCAGGCGCCCGTCCCAACGACGTGGCGAAGATCATGGTCTACGTCGTCGGTTACCGGCTCGATGACCATTACCCGATTATCGATGCCGCCCGCGTGGCTCTGTTCGGGGACCACAAGCCGGCCAACGTCGTCTTGGGAGTAGCCAGCCTGTCGCCTGGATATCTGATCGAGGTCGATGCGGTTGCGGTGGTCGACGCTTAACCTTTCACATAGCCCATCGCCTCGACGATTTGCCCATCGGCGACACGCATCAGGTTGACGCCGCGCAGCGACCTGCCGTCGGCCATCCAGAAGCGCCAGCGGATCGTGGCGCGGTCGCCGGCGACGAACGTCTCTTCGATGTCGAAGCGGGTACCGGGTCCGGTGGCGATCGCCGACCACAATTCGACGCATGCCGCCTTGCCGCTGCGGCGGGCGCCGTCGGGCGCCGGCGTGGTGTTCTCGATCACACAACCCTCCGCCACCAATTCGTCCAGTGCCGCCGGATCGTGACGCTGGAAGACGTCGTTGTAGCGCCGCATGATTTCCGCCGTTTTGGCGGAGCGTTTGGCCGCGGCGATGTCGATGATGTGCTCATGGATCATTGGATCTTCTCCTGTCGTTTCATTGAGCTACGAGCCCCGCCTTGAGCGTGATGGTGGCGACGCCCGCCAGAGCGCGCGAGACGAGACAGGCCGCCTTGGCCTTTTGCGCCAGCCGCTCGAAATCCTCGGCCGATATGCCGGCGATGCTCGCCTCGGTTTCGAGCTCGATGCGGGTGATCGTCGGCCCGGCCGTGGTCGCGCCGAGATGCACCTTGGCGATGGTGTGGATGCTCTCGGCCGTGTGGCCTTCGGCGCCGAGCATGGCGGTAAGCGCCATCGAGAAGCAGCCGGCATGGGCGGCCGCAATCAGCTCTTCCGGATTGGTGCCCGGGCCGTTCTCGAAGCGCGACGGGAAGGAATAGGCGCCTTCGAACACGCCGCTGCCCAGCCGCAGCCGGCCGGATCCTTCCTTGAGCGTTCCTTGCCATTGGGCCGAGGCTTCGCGGATTGTCATGGCTGATCTCCTATCTGGTTTTGCGGAAAAGCGGCGATCAGACGCCGTCGATGACGACCTTGCCGAAGACGTCGCCCAGCTGGAAATGGCGGTAAGCCTCGCGCGCCTCGGCGAACGGGAAGACCTTGTCGATGATCGGTCTCAGCCGGTGCGTGGCGACTGCGGCAAGCATCGCCTCGAGCCCGTTGCGACTGCCGACAAAGAGACGGCCGATGGTGACCAGGCTGCGCTGATAGACGGCGCCCGGAATCTCGACCGACTTGCCGTTGCGGTCCTGCACGGTGAGCAGCACGATGCGCCCGTGAAGCGCGCTGGCGATCAGCGATTGCGCAAAAGTCGCCGGGCCGCCGGTTTCGACGACCATGTCGATGCCGCCGGTCGCCTCGCGCAGCTTCATGCCCCATTCCGGCGTTTCGGCTGCCGCGACGACGAGGTCGGCGCCGAGCGCCCTCAGCCTCTCGGTTTTCTCCGCCCGCGAGGTGACAGCGGCCACACGGCAGCCCATGAGCTTGGCGAACTGCAAGGCAAACAACGCAACACCACCTGAGCCAATAGTGAGAACCCATTGCCCCGGCTTCGGAATCTCGGCGCCCGTCAGCGCGCTCCAGGCGGTCAGCCCGGCGCAGGTGAAGGTCGCAGCCTCCTGCCAGGAAAGATGGTCCGGCAGCCGCACTGCCCATTGCTCGTCAAGCAGCGCATATTCGCTCAGCATGCCGTCCAGCGTACAGCCGAGCTGGTCGATCACGCCCGGATGCATGCGGCCGTCGATCCAGCGCGCGAAATAGCTGCCGGTGACGCGGTCACCGACGGCAAAGCGGGTGACGCCGTCGCCGACGGCCACGACTTCGCCGGCACCGTCGCTCAGCGGCACGATGCCTGCGCGGGGTGCCAGAGGATAGGTGCCGTTGATGATCATCGTGTCGCGGCGGTTGAGCGAGGCGGCGCGCACTCGTACCAGGATCTGGTTTGCACCCGGCTTGGGCAGCGCTTCCGTGCGCATGACCAGCCCCTCGATGCCGCCGAACTCCTCGAGCCGGTAACTTCGCATTTTTGCCTCCGATATGTAGACCGATTTACATATTATGTAGACCGATTGTCATATTCTGGGCAAGACCTATAATGAGCACTCCTGACAGAGGTTGACATTTTGAGAGGTCGAGGTGGCGACGGACACACGCACCCGCATGATCGAGGCGACGGCGCTGCTCATCCGCAAGCGCGGCTATCACGGCACGTCCCTGAACGACATTCTGAGCGCCAGCGGAGCACCACGCGGCTCCCTCTATTTCCATTTCCCGGGCGGCAAGGACCAACTGGTCATCGAGGTGACGCGAGCCAGTGTCGCAGACGTGACGGAGCGGCTGGGCGCCGCGCTGTTGGAGGAAAGCGATCCCGCCGTTGCCGTCCACCACATCTACCAGTCGGTCGGACGCATGCTGGAGGAAAACGAATTCTCGCTCGGCTGTCCGGTCGCGCCGGTGGTGCTCGACGCGCCGAACAACGTTCCGGACCTGATTGAAATCTGCCGCTCGGCCTTCGAGCAGTGGATCGGACTGCTGCGCCAGGCATTCGTCAGGGCAGGGGTGCCGGAGCGGCGCGCGCAGGCGCTGGCCCTGCTGGTCGAATCTTCGCTCGAAGGCCTGATGGTGATCGCCCGCGCCACCCGCGACCGCACGCCGCTCGCCGCCGTGGCCGACGAGGTTGCGGCGCTGGTCGAGCAGGCGGTGCTGGCTGGTGGCGTAGCTCACCCTGCAAAGACAGCCGTCTGACCGCTAAAGCCGGATGATTTCAGGCCGAGTCGACCTGAAGTCTGCCCGAAAAAACCGGTTCAAATCTTTCGGATCATGCGCCCTGGTTGGGAAAGCAGGCCGTGGCGCTGAGCTGTGGGCCGTTGGCCAAGGCGATCAGGACGGATGGCAGCACCGTCGCGAATGTGTAGGAGACCCGCACGGTGGTGAAGCCGCTGAGGCCTGAGCAGGTCGTGTTGTTGTTGACGTTGATGTTGGTGCCAGTGAGTGTGATGCCGTCCGCCGCAGCCATGCCGCTGATGAAGGTAACGGTGTTGGCGGCGTTGTAGGTGCCGTTTTGCGAGCAGCCGCTCTGCAGCACGCCGACGCACCGCGCGCCGGCTGTCGCCGTGTCCTGCAGCACGTGCTGTGTCCAGTACATGCGGCCGAACTCCACCGTGCCGAACAGCACCAGCAAGAGCGGCAGCGAAAGCAGGGCGAATTCGACCGCATTGGCGCCGGACCGGTCGCGGATGAACGGGATCAAAGACTTCGCCGCAAAGCGCTCCAGGACGTGTCTCATTGCGGCTGCACCATGGCCCGGACGGTGATGTTGCCGCTGTTCACCACGTCGAAGCCGCCGAACAGCGGAGAGAAGAACCGGCTTGCGCTGATGGTGACGAACTTGCCCCCGATGCCGCCGGCCGGACAGGTCGAGCCGCAGGTCACCGCCGAACCCCAGGTGACGCTGGCCGCGCTGCCGGTCGGGCAATAGCAGAGATCGGCGTTGGATACGGTGCCGGTCTGGGTCGCTGTGCCGTTGCTCGTGTTGTAATTGACTGTGGCGCCGTTGTTGACGACGACCTGGACGCTGCCGCCGGCGTTGCCCAACCCATTCGCCACCACCGCCAGGATGTTGCCGGCAAGCGTGCCGCCGCCGGCGGAGTTGACCTTGTCGGCGCCAAGCAGCGCGTAGTTGGAGCCGGCCGAGATCGCCGAGGACAGATCGAACTTCGCCTTCAGCGACGCGCCGATGTCGACCAGCCCGGCAAGGATCAGGATCAGCACCGGACTGATCAACGCGAACTCGACGGCCGATGCGCCGCTCGTCTCGCGGCGGAGAAAGCGGGCGAATGCTGGGCTGATTTTGAAACGTGGCATCACTGGACGAGGCTCACCTTGCTGCTCGTGGTAGCACCGGTGGCGGCGACGCATTCCGACGTGGCCGCCGTGCCGCCTGACAGGGTGATCAGGGAACCGATCAGCTGCAGGCACTTGGTCGTATCGGTGTTCGAACCCAGGATGCTGGAGCCGCCATTCATGATGATCGGCCCGTAAGGGAAATAGAACGCGCCGGAGATCTGCGCGTTGAAACCGCCTTCGGCGAAGGTTGCGCCGGCCGTGACCGAGGTCGACGTCGGTCCGATCACGGCAAGCTTCGCCGTGGCGCCCGTCTGCGGCGCGGTCAGCACGATGTTGCTGTAGCCGGCGGCCACGCAGAAGACATAGCCATTGCAGCTTCCCGAGTTCGACTTGGTCTTGCCCGACAGCACCAGCGTTACGTTGTTGCCGCTGACGCTGATCGTCGAGCCGCCGCAGCTGGCGCTGCCGCCGCCGCTCCCGCCCAGCGCGAAGTAACCGTCGATCGTGTAGACGCCGGCGCCGAGCAGCACCGCGCCCGAGGCGATGAAGTTGCCCTCGATGTCGTGCTGGGCGGTGGCCGGGACGACGAAGCAGCTGCCGCCTCCGCCTCCGTTCACATCGCCGACGACCTGGAACACGCCCGAGCTGGTGGCATCGGCCATGATCGTGATGGAGCCGCCGCCGAGCGTGATGGCATCGCCATTGCCGCCGGGACCGATCTTGTAGCTGTTGGAGGTGCCCGAGCCGAAAGTCAGCGTGGCGCCGCCGGCATTGTTGATGCCGCCAGGCAGCTCGAATGTGCTCGGCCCGCCGAAGGTGAGCGTGCTGCTGTTGCAGAGGCTGACGCGCGCGATGCCGCCGCAGGTGTTATCGCTGATGCCGATCTTGAACGTGCCGGCGCCGAACGCCGTGGTGCCGTAGCCGGTCGTCAGCCCCTTGCTGAAGTTGAAAGTGCCGGCACCGAATGTGGTAGTCCCGGTGGTTGTCACCTGCTTGCCGAAATTATAGGTGCCGGCGCCGAAGGTGGTGGTTCCGGCCGTGGTCAGCTTGCCCGCGAAATTGTAGGTGCCCGGTCCGAACTTCGTGGTGGCGCTGGTCGTGAGATCGCCGGAGATGTTGTAGACGGTCGTCGCCGCGCCCGTGGTGGCGAAGTTGAGATTGATACCGCCGCCGATCGTGATGGTGCCCAGGTTGACGGTGGTCTTGCTGCCGCAATTCAGCGTCCAGGTTGATGACGACGATGCCCAACTGGCGGCGCAGCCCAGCGCATTCGCCTGGCCTTGGGTTGATCCCTGGGTCCAGCCGAAGTCGATATTGTTGCCGCTCGAGGTGGTCGGCGCTGCTGGCGCGGCGGTTGGCGAGAGCGCCGCCACGGTGGCAAAGCGGGCGACGGCAGCCGCGACCGCGGAATTGCCCGCCAGCGGATCGGGAGTCGACTTCTTGGTGATCACCGCCGCCGTCCCGTTTGGTCCGGTGATGCCGTTGCAAGGCTGGCTCGGGGCCGTGGCGGAGTTGTAGTTGACGCCGATAGCCGAGATGCCGGTGCCGCACGGAACGGTGATCGTGTTGTTCGACGAGACCGTGCATTTGGGGGCGTTGACGGCCGTGCCGCCTGACAGCGTGATGCCCGTCTGGGTGCCGTCCAGTGCCAGTATGCAGCCCGGTGTCGATGGCTGCGCGCCCAGCTCAGCGACAGAACTGGCGTAGATCTGCAATTGCTGGCGATTGTCGAGGACGCGCGCAAGCAGCAGCTGTTTCTGCGTGCGGATCGATACGGTGACCGCGTTCACGCCGGTTGTCTTCGGCGAGGTGACCAGCGTCGCCGACACATCGGCTGCCGGAACGCCGTTGAGCGTGGCGACATTGACCGCCGCCGCGGTCATCCGGTCGGTCGACTGTGTCTTGTTGTAGGCGAGCGCGCCGGCAAAGGCCGCGAGATCGGCGGTGCGCTGGTTGCTGGCGCGCTCGACCAGCGCGCCGCCATATTCGGTGACCAGCGCCGCCATGCCGACGAGCAGCGGCAAAAGCAGCGCGGACATAATGAGGACGTTGCCGTCACGGTTACGCACGAACCGGTGGAGAATTTGCATCGATGAAGACCCCGACACCCCTAACGCGCGAGCAATCAAGCACGCCCTATTCATTAGTAAGCGCGGATATCTTAAAAAATATTGTCCGACAAATGCCGCAACGATCGCGGGCGTTTAACCGAAGGCGCTGATTTTGTTGAGGAATTGCACAAAGTTTAGGCAGTCGGTTGAGCTGTAGGGCAGGGTTGCCCATGGAGCAGCACGCTTGGCTAGAACATGATCCCGAACCGAAGGTCAGCGAATGCAAAAAGTGGGAACCGGCTTTCGGAGAAGATCATGCTCCAACTAGTTCCCCGACACAGGGATTTTGAAAGGTTGTCTTGGTGCAAGATCTTCCGTTTATTTCCGTGAAATCAGCGCAAACGCCGGGGATTGGCTGAAGCCGCCCCCACCTCGTCATTCTATGGCGGAGCAAGGAGCGCAGCGACGCGCGCAGACCATAGAATCCATTCCGTGACTTGGAAGCGCCGCCTCGGTGCAGAATTCTGCTCCGTTGCACGCCTTGGCGAAGGTAACGGCATGGATTCCAGGGTCTTCGCGACGGAGCTTCGCTCCTGCTCCGCCCTGGAATGACGATCGCGATGGGCGTTTCGGCCAATCTCCAAGGCATGCCGCCTGTCAACGCAAACAGAGCCGACCGGTCAAAATCCCTGTGCCACTAGAGCGCGATCCCGAAAGTGGGAACCGGTTTCGGAGAAGATCATGCTCCAACAGAGAGTTAGATCAGGATGGCGATTCAACGAAACGTCATCCTATCTACGCTCCTGGGCCGCGCAACGAGAAAGGGCGGCATCTCTGCCGCCCTTTCCGTGTGTTAGCCAAATCGGCTGGATTAGAGACCACTCAAGCCCGCTTGCGGGCTTGAGCAAGCTTATGGACTTCTTAGAAATCCATGCCGCCCATGCCACCCATGCCGCCGCCGCCCATGCCGCCAGGCATGCCGCCGCCAGCCGACTCCTTCTTCGGAGCTTCGGCGATCATGGCTTCGGTGGTGACCAGCAGGCCGGCGACCGAGGCCGCGTCCTGGAGAGCCGTGCGAACGACCTTGACCGGATCGACGATACCCATGGCGATCATGTCGCCATATTCGCCGGTCTGGGCGTTGTAGCCGAAGGTCGGGCCCTTGTTCTCGAGGATCTTGCCGGCAACGATCGATGCTTCCGCACCGGCGTTGGACGCGATCTGACGGGCCGGAGCCTGCAGGGCGCGACGAACGATGTTGATGCCAGCGGTCTGGTCGGAGTTGGCGCCGGTTGCCTTGATGTTCAGCGAAGCGCGCAGAAGCGCGACGCCGCCGCCGGGAACGATGCCTTCTTCGACGGCCGCACGGGTCGCGTTGAGAGCGTCATCGACGCGGTCCTTCTTTTCCTTGACCTCGATCTCGGTCGCGCCGCCGACGCGGATCACCGCGACGCCGCCGGCGAGCTTGGCCAGACGCTCCTGCAGCTTCTCCTTGTCGTAGTCCGAGGTGGTCTCCTCGATCTGCTGCTTGATCTGGGACACGCGGCCCTGGATCTCGGCCTTCTTGCCTGCCCCGTCGACAATGGTGGTGTTCTCCTTGGAGATCGACACCTTCTTGGCGCGGCCGAGCATGTTGAGGCCGACATTCTCGAGCTTGATGCCGAGGTCTTCCGAGATGACCTGGCCACCGGTGAGGATGGCGATGTCTTCCAGCATGGCCTTGCGGCGATCACCGAAGCCCGGCGCCTTGACGGCGGCGATCTTCAGGCCGCCGCGCAGCTTGTTGACGACGAGCGTGGCCAGGGCCTCGCCTTCGACGTCTTCCGAGATGATGACCAGCGGCTTCGAGGTCTGCACGACAGCCTCGAGGATCGGCAGCATGGCCTGCAGGTTGGAGAGCTTCTTCTCGTGCAGAAGGATGTAGGCGTCTTCCAGGTCCGCAACCATTTTGTCGGCGTTGGTGACGAAGTAGGGCGAGAGGTAGCCGCGGTCGAACTGCATGCCTTCGACGACTTCGAGCTCGGTCTCGGCGGTCTTGGCCTCCTCTACGGTGATGACGCCCTCATTGCCGACCTTCTGCATCGCTTCGGCGATCATCGAGCCGACCGAGGCATCGCCATTGCCGGCGATGGTGCCGACCTGGGCAACTTCTTCCGAGGTCTTGATCTTCTTGGCGTTCTTGATCAGCGTCGTGACGACGTCGCCAACGGCGAGGTCGATGCCGCGCTTCAGGTCCATCGGATTCATGCCGGCGGCAACCGCCTTGTGGCCTTCCTGGACGATCGACTGCGCCAGAACCGTTGCGGTCGTGGTGCCGTCGCCGGCGATGTCATTGGTCTTCGAAGCAACTTCGCGGACCATCTGCGCGCCCATGTTCTCGAACTTGTCCTCAAGCTCGATTTCCTTGGCGACGGTAACGCCGTCCTTGGTGATGCGCGGGGCGCCGAACGACTTGTCGATGACGACGTTGCGGCCCTTGGGGCCGAGGGTGACCTTCACCGCGTCGGCGAGGATGTTGACACCGCGCAGCATGCGCTCACGGGCATCGCGGGAGAATTTTACGTCTTTGGCAGCCATGTTTTAGCTCCTGGCAGGGGCTCGGGAAGAGCCCGAAGATGAAGATTCAGGTGAGGCCGATGATCAGCCAATGATGCCCATGATGTCGGATTCCTTCATGATCAGAAGGTCTTCGCCATTGAGCTTGACTTCAGTGCCCGACCACTTGCCGAACAGGATGCGGTCGCCGGCCTTGACGTCCAGCGGCACGAGCTTGCCGCTTTCGTCGCGGGCGCCGGAGCCGACGGCGATGATCTCGCCTTCCTGCGGCTTCTCCTTCGCCGTATCCGGGATGATGATCCCGCCGGCGGTCTTGGATTCGGATTCGACCCGGCGAACGACCACGCGGTCATGAAGCGGGCGGAACTTGGACTTTGCCATGTTATCTTCCTCGAATGAGAACGGTGAGAACTGTTCCTCCATCCGGCGAGGCCGCCGGATATAAGTTAGCACTCACCAAAGGCGAGTGCTAACGTGGCGCTGAGATAGGCCGCTGGGTTGCCGGAGTCAAGGCGCGCGCAACGGGGCAGCGGCGCGAAATTTTTCTCCTGCGAGACGCCAGGCCGAAATGCGCCGGCCATCGCGAGGCGCCGACGAGCAACCCCGCCCGTCAGTCAAGGCGCTTCGGCGAACGCAGCACCAGCAGCGGGCAGCGTTCCGCGAGCCCGTATGTGCCGGTCGAGGCCAGCCGGACATCATCGAAGAAGGTCCCGGCTTCCTTGATCAGCGCTGCCGCCGGAGCGAAGCTGTAGACGACGGACGAGTTCCGGTAGACGTCGATGGTTCCGACGACCGGCAGTTCCCATTCGGTTCGAGCCGACAGCTCTTCACGATCGGGAAACAGCGCGTCGAATTGCTCCAGGATTCTCCGCACCGGCATCGTGTAGTCAGGCGCGCCGCCGTTGGCGGTCATGGCCACGCGCCATTTGAGCTCGTGGAACGTCGAGGTGCGACCGGCCAACGCAGGGCGCGGACTTCCTGCGGTTCGTCGGACGGTATTGGCGCCCGCTTCTGGCTGTTCTGCGGCGAGCGCGAGCGCTGCACCCGTCATGTCTCGCCGCAGAGCCTGGTCAAGGGCGACGACACCATCCGCCGCGAGGCGGTGCCCGTGCCGGACGAGCTGCGCGCGCTGCGGCGCCAGCTTGGCTTCGATTACGGCAAGTTCGACTTCGTCATGCATGAGGGCAGGGCGGTGCTGCTCGATGCCAACAAGACCCCTGGGCGGGCCAGGAACCTGTCGAGCTTCATCGCCGCCGGCAATGCCAATCTTGCCGACGGCTTCGAAGGACTGATCCGGCAGGTCAAGTGACCGATCGCCTAGATGTTCATGCCCCCAGACACCTCGATGCGCTGGGCGTTGACCCAGCGATTGTCCTCGGACAGCAGCGAGGCGATCATCGGGCCGATGTCGTCGGCGACACCGGCGCGGCCGAGCGCCGTCATGTCGGCCACGACGCGATTGATCTCGGCGTCGTCGCGCACATGGCCGCCGTTGAAATCGGTCGCGATCGCGCCCGGCGCCACCGTGTTGGCGGTGATGCGCCGGGCTGCCAGTTCCTTGGCGAGGTAGCGCGTGAACACTTCGACGCCGCCCTTCATCATCGCATAGGCGGCGGAGCCCGGGACCGAGAAGCGCGCCAGGCCGCTCGAGACGATACGGCCGCCATCGTTGATCAGCGGCAGCAGCGCCTGGGTGAGGAAGAACACGCCCTTGAGGTGGATGTTCATCAACGTGTCGAACTCCTCTTGCGTCGTCTCGGCGATTGGCTTGCGCAGACCGGTGCCGGCATTGTTGAGGAGATAATCGAAACGGTCGCGTTGCCAGGTCTCGTGAAGCGTCTTCTTCAACGCTTCAACGAAAGCCGGGAAGCTGGCGACGGCGCCGGCGTCGAGCTCAAGCGCGGCAGCCCGGCCGCCGGCCGCCTCGATCTCGGCGATTGCCGTCTTCGCCTCGTCGGCGCGCGAGCGATAGGTGAGGACGACGTCGACGCCCTTGCGGGCGAGGTTGAGCGCGGTGTTGCGGCCGAGGCCGCGGCTACCGCCGGTGATGAGAGCGATGGGGCGGGTGGTCATGGCGAAATCTCCTTCTATCTGGATGGAGATGCATATACTCGCCCGGTGGGCCGATATAATCGGCCATGGATTGCCAACACTATTCAGCATGTGCGAACAATCAGCGATGGACCGATTCGACAGCATGCGGCTCTTCACCCGCGTCGTGGAACGGCGCAGCTTCACTGCGGCCGCCGCCGATCTCGCCCTGCCGCGCTCCAGCGCCACCGCCGCTATCAAGCAGCTCGAAGAACGGCTCGGCGTGCAATTGCTTCGCCGCACCACGCGCCATGTCACGACGACGCTCGACGGCGAAGCCTATTACCAGCGCTGCATCGGCATCCTGGCCGACATCGAGGATGCCGAAGGCGGCTTCGGCGCGCACGAGGTGGGGGGAAGGCTCAGCGTCGACGTCAACGGCCACATGGCGCGCACCTTCCTACTGCCGGAATTGCCGGCGCTGCTCGCCAGATATCCGGGCCTGACCGTGCATATCGGCGAAGGCGACCGCCTCGTCGATCTCGTGCGCGAAGGCGTCGATTGCGTCATCAGGGCCGGCACGCTGCCCGACAGCGACATGATCGTGCGGCGGCTCGGCATCGCCCGCGAAATCACCGTCGCCAGCCCCGCCTATCTCGAACGCCACGGGGTGCCGCGCACGCCGGACGATCTGGCCGGCCATATGATGATAGGCTTCGTGTCTTCGCGCACGAGGCAGGTGATGCCGCTGGAATTCACCGTCGACGGCAAGGTTCGCGAAATCACCCTGCCGTCGCGGGTCACCGTCGCGAACTCAGACACAAGTGCCGCGCTGGTCCGGCTGGGCTTCGGGCTGTTCCAGGCGCCAAGGCTCCGCTATGCGGACGATATCGCTGCCGGCCGGCTGGTCGAGGTGCTTCCCGATTTTCCGCCGACGCCGACGCCGATCTCGGTGCTCTATCCGCCGAGCCGCCAGTTGTCGCCACGGGTGAGGGTATTTGTTGATTGGCTGGTGGAAATCCTGGGGCCGAAGCTGGATCCCTGATCGCGCTCAGAGAAACAAGCGCAACTGCGTGTGGATGATCGAACGATAATCTTCGATCGTGCGCCGGCCCTCCGCCTCGTCCTGCGTCAGCGCCAGCCGCACGACGCCGCCGGCGAGCTGGAAGATCAGGAACACGACACGTCCGAACGCCTCGCGCTGCTCCGCTTGGAGCATCGGCCCGACCTTATCGCAGAACATCTTCGCCTGTTGCCTCGTCTCGGCGATGTCGAGATGCTGCAGCGCCTTGTCGGCCTGGATGGCGTTCTGCAGGTCCTGGATGGCCGGGTCTGCGGCGACACGGCCATGATAATCGTCGAGCAGGCGGTCGGCCGCGTCGGTCACGTCGTCCAGCCGGCCTATCCCGGCGATGATCGCGCCGAACCTTGCACGGCTTTCCTCGGAGAACCGCTCATAGAGCATCGCCAGGATCGCCGACTTGCTGGGGAAGTAATGATAGACGGTAGCGATCGGCCCGCCGGCGAGTGCGCCGACTTCCTTCATCGTCACCGCGTCGATGCCTTTTTCGCCGATCAGCCGCATGGTCGTGGCGAGGATCGCGTCGATGCGCTCGCGACTGCGCTCCTGCTTCGGCCTGCGCCGCGGTTCCGTCGCCGTTCGCCTTGTCTGCGTCATGCGCCAAATCTCGTGAAAGCCTCGAATTCGCGGTTGACAAGAAACATGATCAAGTATCAGTTCCGTCAAATGCTGACAACTTGTCAGTTTTTCGATCGAGCTGCAAGGGAGGGCGCCTCGTGACTGCATCGCAAGCCGCGCAAGCGGAAAATGGCGATTGGCTTGTCGGCAACCCGACGGGCCTGCAGCTGGCCTCGGCGCTGTGGATCGGCTCGGTCGGCCTCCTCATCCTCGGACTGCAGCCGGTGCTGCTCGGTGCGCTCTACACCGAAGGTCACGTCACCGGCGACGAGCTGGCGCTGGTCGCCACCGCCGAGATGATCGCGATAGCGATCGGCTCGGGCGTTGTGGCGATGCTGCTTCCCGCCAGGAACATGCGCTGGAAGAGCACGGTGCTGCTCGTCCTGCTCGCGCTCGCCAATGTCTGGACCGCCTATGCCGGCAGCCCCAATACGCTGATCGGCGCGCGCACGCTGGCCGGCCTCGCGGAGGGCGGGCTGGTCGCCGTCGCGACGGAGCTGATCGCCCGCTCGCGCCGGGCCGAGCGCATCGGCGGCTATTTCGTCACGCTGCAGACCTTGGCGCAATGCGCGCTGGCGCTGATCCTCGCGCTCTTTGCCGTGCCGAGAGCGGGCTCTGCCGGCGGCTTCATCGCGCTCGGCATCGTCTGCCTGCTTTCGCTCGTCGTGGCATGGACGGTGCCGGACGACTACGCCGATCTGCCCAAGCAAGAACAGTTCGCTAACGTGGCGACCGTGCCGGCGATCGCCGCGCTGCTGTCGATCTTCTGCTATTTCATGTTCTTCGGCGCCGTCTGGGCTTTTCTCGAGCCCATCGGCGCGCAGTTCGGCATCGATGGCCGCACTGTCGGCCTGATGGTTTCGGCGAGCCTTGCCGCGCAGGTGCTCGGCGCGATGACCGCGACAAGCTTCGAGGCGCGCATTGACTATCGTTTTGCCATCACCGTCATCGGGATCGTCGCGGCGATCAGCTCGCTGTTGCTTGCGTCCGGCCCGGGTCTTTCGGTGTTCTGGGCCGTGGCGCTGGTGATGGGCTTCATCCTGCTCTTCATCGTGCCTTACCAGATCCGGCTGGCGATCACCGCCGACGAGACGCGCACCGCGGTGCTGCTGGTGCCGGCCGCCCAACTCTTCGGCCTCGCCATCGGCCCGGTCGCCGCCTCGCTGCTGATCGACGGCGCGGATTTCCGGCCCGTGCCCGAATTCGCCGCTGCCGCCGCTTTGGCGAGCGTGCTTTTGCTCGGCATTTTCGTGCTGGTCGCGCGGCGGCGCGGCCGGGTCTGAGCAAAGGGGTCAAAATGGCAAATCCCTGGAGCAACTGGTCCGGCTTCGTCACGGCTTCCCCGAAAATGATCGCGACACCGGCCGATGCCGGCGAGCTGGCCGAACTGGTGCGCTCGGCGGCCGGTCCGCTGCGCGTCGCCGGCGCCGGCCATTCCTTCACGCCGCTGGTTCAGTCCGACGGCACCATCGTCTCGCTGGAGAAGATCGAGGGGCTGGTCTCGCACGATGCCGCGAACAACCGTGCCCGGGTGAGGGCAGGCACGCGGCTCGGCGCCCTGATGCACATCCTGCAGAACATCGGCCAGGGCCTGCCCAACATGGGCGACATCGACCGCCAGGCGATCGGCGGCGCGCTGGGCACGGCGACGCATGGCTCGGGCCCGACGCTCGGCGCCTATCACACGCAATTGGAGGCGGTGCAGTTCGTCGATGGGCAAGGCGAGCTGCGCGAGTTCAGCCGGGCAGACGACCTGGACATGATCCACGCCACCGGCGTCGCGCTGGGCAGCTTCGGCGTGCTGACCGAAGTGGCGATGAACAACATCGCCACCTATCGGCTGCGCCGCAGCAAATGGGTGCTGCCAATCGGCGACATGCTCAAAAATTTCGAGACGATGATGGCCGCGCATCGCTCGGCCGAGTTCTACTACATTCCATTTGCCGGATATGCCCAGTTCATCGCCAGCGATCTCAGCGATGCGGCGCCGACGACGCGGCCGACCGAAGACGACGAGGAAGGACTGGCGACTTTGCGCAAGCTGCGGACAGCGTTGCGTTGGCTGCCGTCGTTGCGCCGGGCGCTGATCAGGGGGGCGGTGAAGAAGGTGCCGGCGGAAGACTATGTGCAGGACTGGCTCAACGTCTACGCCAGCGAGCGTCGCACCAAATTCAACGAGATGGAGTATCACCTGCCTTACGAGGAAGGTCCCAAGGCATTGGCCGAGATCATTGCGCTTACGGAAAAGCATTTCCCGGAAGTCTATTTCCCGATGGAGGTGCGCTCGGTGGCGGCCGACGAATTCTGGCTTTCGCCATTCTACAAAAGGCTGACCTGCTCGATCGCCATCCACCATGATGCGGCGAATGATCCACTGCCTTTCATGCGCGCCGCCGAGCCGATCTTCCGCAAGTATGGCGGCAGGCCGCATTGGGGCAAGATGCACAGCTTGACGGCGGCGGACTTCAAGAAGCTTTATCCGCGCTGGGACGATGCGATGGCGGTGCGGCGCGACATCGATCCGCAAAACCGTTTCGTGTCGCCCTACATGGCCGGCCTGTTCGGCATCCAACAATGAGCGCCTATTTCGCCGGCCTGTCCGACGCATTGATGGCCGCCGAGATTTTCCGGCCCTGCCTTGTCCTCGATCGCGACCGGCTGGACAGCAACATCGCGCTGGTGAAGCAAAGGCTGGCACCGGGCCTTGGCGTGCGGTTGGTCGACAAATCGCTGCCTTGCATGCCGCTGCTCTCGCATATCGCCAAGGCGCTTGGCACCAACCGCTTCATAACCTTCCATCCGCCGGTGACGCAGGCCGTGCTTGACGCGTTTCCCGAGGGCGATCTGCTCTACGGCAAGCCGATTCCGGTGGGTGCCGCCAAGGCCGCGCTGACCAGGGGCGGCGCCGGCTGGTGGTCGCGCGTCTGCTGGCTGATCGACACGCCGGAACGGCTGGCGGAATACGGGGCGCTCGCTGCTGCGCTCGACACCGAATTGCGCTTCGCTTTCGAGGTCGACGTCGGCCTGCATCGCGGCGGTTTTCGTGATCCCGCCGAGATTAACGCGCTCAGAATTCCAAAAGGTCTGCTCTGCGACGGCATCATGGCCTATGAGGCGCATGCGCCGGAAATACCGGGCCTGTTCGGGGGCGTGGCCAAGGCGCTGAAGCAGGCCTCTGCCAAAGCCGCCGATTTTGGCGCCGCCCTCGATCCGGACCAGCGCCGCATTCTCAACATCGGCGGCTCCAAGACCGCGCTGCTGCATGGCGGCGGCGTGGCCAACGAAGTGTCGATCGGCTCGGCCTTCGTGCTGCCAAAGGATTTCGACACGCCCGGCTTGGAGAGCTTCCAGCCGGCGGCCTTCATCGCCACCCCGATCCTCAAGGCGCTCGATCCGATGCTGCCCGGTCCGCCAGCCGTTTCGCGCACGCTGCAGGCGCTTGGCCTCTTCCCGCGCAAGGGCTGCTATCTCTACGGCGGCAAGTGGATGGCCGAGCCGGTGTTTCCCGCAGGGATGAAGCCGAACGGGCTGATCGGCCTGTCATCCAACCAGCAGTTCATGGGGCTGCCCGCAGGGACGAATGTCAAGCCTGGCGCCTATGCCTTCCTGCGGCCGACGCAGAGCGAGGCGGTGCTGCAGCATTTCGGCGCGATCGCGGTATTCGCCGGTGGGCGGATCGTGGAGTTCTGGCCGGTGCTGCCGATGGGGTGACCGCGTTATCCGGCGGCAGTCTCTTTTCCATCGTTCGCTAGATGGTACGGATGAATGAGGACTTCCGCGGGGATATGCCACTCGCGGTTGATCTTGAATGCCATGTCCATCGTGAGCGCGCGTTTGCGGGTCAGGATCTCGGAGGCGCGCGACGCTGAGCCCAAGAGTCGCACGAGCGCTGCCCGATCGAGATTGGCCATTTCCATATGGGCGACGATCGCATCCACGGGGTCGGTTTCTTCGATGGGATAGTGTTTGGCTTCGTAGGCCTCGATCAGGGCAGCCAGCACATCGAAGCGGTCGGCCTCCGGGCTGCCCACAGCGGGCTCATGGTCGAAATAGCGAGTGATCTCGGCAATGGCCCAATCGTAATCAGCCTCGGTCTTAATAGGTCGAATGTTTTCCATCACACCTTCTCCACGTCTATCTTGTCATATTCGGCGTGGGTGCCGACGAATTTGATCAGCAACCGCTTGAATGTGTAGCTCACATGCACGACCAGCCGGTACTTGTTGCCGGCTATGTCAAACACGACGCGATTGTCGGCGACAAAATCCACGGTCGTGCCGAACTGGGCCTTGATGTCCGCCGAGGTCTTCCATTCGACCTTGCTCGATGCGTTGAACCAGGCGGTAAGCGGCGCTTTAGCCTGTGGATGCTTGGTCCAAAACGTTACGAGCGTTTTCTTGCTGACGATCTGCATGACCACATATAGCGTATTCCCATCTTGGGAACAAGCGAGATTTCCCAATTCGGGAATACCATGCCCGAGATGCACCCACCGTAACGGCTCGACCTATCGCGAGATCATCAATTGCCATATTTATTGACTCAGTCAACTAAATGGTTGATCCTGTCCATGGCAGGAGGATTTCCCATGACCATCCACAATCACCCCGGCAAGGACCGTATCGATGCGGTGCGCGCCTTCAACCGCTTCTATACCCGCCAGCTCGGCCTGCTCGACGAGGGCCTGCTGAAAAGTCCGTTCTCGCTGACCGAGGCGCGGGTGCTTTACGAGCTCGCCCATCGCGATGGGCTGGTCGCAAGCGACCTGGTGCACGACCTCGGCCTCGACCCCGGCTATGTCAGCCGGCTCTTGAAGAAATTCGAGGAGCGCGGCTTGGTCGGACGCGAAGCCAGTGAGACCGACGCGCGCCGCTCCTCGATCGCGCTGACGCCAGCCGGCAGGGAAGCCTTCGCGCCGCTCAACCAGGATTCGCATGACCAGGTGCGCACGCTGCTCGATCGCCTGGCGCCGGCCGACCAGGAGCGGCTGGTCAAGGCTATGCGCACCGTCCAAGACTTGCTCGGCGACAGACCTGAAGCCAAGGTGCCCTATATCCTGCGGCCGCTGCAGGTCGGCGACATCGGCTGGGTCACGCACCGCCAGGGCATGCTCTATGCACAGGAATACGGTTGGGACGAGACCTACGAGGCTCTGGTCGCAGAGATCCTCGGTGAATTCGTCAAGAACTTCGTCCCGCAATGGGAGCGCAACTGGATCGCCGAGCGCGAAGGCGAGGTGGTCGGCTCGGTCTTCGTCATGCGCAAGTCGCCCAAGGTCGCGAAGCTCAGGCTGCTCTACGTCGAACCGTCGGCGCGCGGCCTCGGCATCGGTCGGCGGCTGGTCGACGAATGCATCGCCTTCGCGCGCGCCAAAGGCTACAAGACGCTGACGCTCTGGACCAATGACATCCTTGGTTCGGCCCGCCGCATCTACCAGGCTGCCGGCTTCAAGCTGGTCGAGGAAGAACGCCATCATTCCTTCGGCAAGGATCTTGTCGGGCAAACGTGGAATCTCGAGCTTTAGGTGTTCCCTTCTCCCCCTGTGGGAGGTGTCGCCGAAGGCGACGGATGAGGGGTGCTCCAGGGAATGCCAGCGTCTCACTCCGCTGGAACACCCCTCATCCGTCTCGGCGCTGCGCGCC
>NZ_VFTZ01000034.1 GCF_006440775.1 Mesorhizobium sp. B2-7-2
CTACTCCCCTACTCCCCTACTCCCCTACTGCCACCTGATCCGTGATCTCGAAGCGCTCGGACACGCCGATGCGGATCATGTTGAGGCTGCCTTCGCGGGTGAAGCGGAATTCGTCGGGGGAGTCGGAGCCGGCGGGCTTGCCGTCGTGGAAATTGATGAGGCGGGTGCCGCCGTCCGGCCAGGTCACGGTCACCACGCTGTCGCCGCCCTCATGCGCGACACTGATTTCGCAGCGGGTCATCGGTTGGCCGACATGGCGGGCGCAGGGGATGCCGGCGTCCGGGGTGTCGGACCCGGCGCTGGTCGAGGCCACGAAGGCGAGGCCATACGCGTCCTGCATGGCGGTCCTGCCGATCTCGGCCGCAGATGGCGGCTCGGCCGGCTCCCCGCCACCCAGGCGCGCCGTTATGTCAGGCTGCGGCTCCTCGGAAGGTTGAGGCGCCGCGGCCGCCGGTGCGCCGGCATCTTCAGGCGCCGGCGCAGGGTTGTTGGGGCTGAGATAGCGGGCGGGCGCCCAACCGACGATATGCGCGTCCTGCGTATCCTCGACCTTGCACCAGGGATAGCCGTTGACGACGTTGCAGCCGAAATTCTTGACGGCCGTGCCGTTTGGCAGCCGCGCCGCCACCTTTCCACTTGGCGAAGCGGTGACGCGGATGTTGAGGAGATCGTCCGGCGCCAGGCCGCCGATAATCGAAACGATCGGTCCCGGCGCATCCTGGGCTATGGCCGGCAGGGCCGCAAGCAGCGAGGGAACGGCGAAGAGTGCCTTCAGCGTCAGTCGGAGCGTAGTTTTGCGCTTCATCTTTGGCTGCATTTTTCCGAGTCGCGTTAGGGCCCAAGGGAGCTCCGACCGCGAGGCGATGGGCTATAGTCGGCGACACCGCAGGATGTCATCCTGAATTTGCGCGGAATTGTGAGGCCGAGGGCACGCGGAGATCGTTCAGGCCGAAACCTCGATCTCGGAGGTGCCGACCGCCGGCAGATCCTTGTCGCCGTCAGCCGCGGCGATCACGCTGTCGAGCAGGCCGGGAAAGCGCTTGTCGAGGTCGTCGCGGCGCAGCGTTATAAGCCGGCTGGTGCCTGCCGCCTCGCTGCGGGTGACGCCCGCCTCGCGCAGCTTGGCGAGGTGGTAGCTGAGATTGGTCTTGGAGGCGAGGTCGAGGAACTTGCTGCAGTTCATCGGCACGCCTTCCTTGCGCGCCAGATAGCGGACAATGGCAAGCCGGGTCGGGTCGCCGAGCACGGCGAGCACGATCGGCAGGCTGATCTGGTCGGCGGTTGGATGGGGCAGGCTCATGGCCCAGAATTAAGCATAAACGGCACGAACTTCAACGCGGCTTCCTTTTCTGCCGACAGACATTAGCCTCTTCCCTTTCGGCCCGTCCTGACACAGGGCTGTCAGCAGGGTTCAGCTATTTTCTCCCGGCTCGGTTGACATCATGCCCTGTTATGTCCAATTGTTCAATAACTTTTGAACTAAGGACAGTTCCCCATGGACAAGCGGATCTTCTGGCTTGCGCTCGGATCCTTTGCGATCTCGACCGAAGGCTTCGTCATCTCCAGCCTTCTTCCGGATATCGCCACTGACGCCGGCATCTCCGTGCCGCTCGCAGGCTCGCTGATCACCGCCTTCGCGCTCGCCTATGCGTTCGGCGCGCCGGTGCTGGCGACGCTGACCGGCGAATGGGACCGGCGGCGCGTCATCTTGTGGACGCTGGTGTTCTTCGTCCTTGGTAATGTTGCTGCCGCGCTCAGTTCGTCCTTCGAGGTGCTTTTGATCGCCCGCATCGTGATGGCACTGTCGTCCGGCCTGTTCGCGGCGACCGCGCAAGGCACGGCGGTGGCTCTGGTCGACGACCACCACCGGGCACGCGCCATCGCCGTCGTCGTCGGCGGCACCACTGTGGCGGTTGCCGTCGGCGCGCCGCTCGGCGCGCTGATCGCGGCCATTGCCGGCTGGCGCGGCACTTTCTTTGCCATTGCCGGGCTCGGCGCGCTGGCCGGTGCGATCCTCTGGTACCGGTTGCCCCGCAGCATCATCGGCACCAAGCTGCCGCTGAGGGCGCGGCTGGCGGCGGCAGTGCGGCCTGGCGTGATGCCGATCCTGCTGACCACGGTGCTGGCGCTGATTGGAGCCTTCACCGTCTTTGCCTTCATCGCGCCCTTGGCCATCGAAGGCGGCGGGCTCTCTGCGATCGCGCTGCCGGGCATGCTGCTCGCCTTCGGCGTCGGCGCCGTCATCGGCAACATCGCCGGCGGGCAGGCCGCCGACCGCTTCGGCGCCACCCGAACCGTCGCCTGGTCGCTGGCGCTCTCCGCCGCGATGCTCGCCACCTTCTCGCTGATCCCGACCTTCCTGCCGCAGTCGATCGCCGGGCCGGCGCTGATGGGTATGATGGTGCCGTGGGGCATTGTCGGCTGGGCCTTCCCGCCGGCGCAGGCGAGCCGCATCATAGAGATCGCGCCGGATGCCGCGCCCATCGTGCTGTCGCTCAATGCTTCGGCGCTCTATCTGGGCGTCGCCCTGGGCGCGGTGGTCGGCGCCGCGGTGCTGCGCTTCGGCGCGCCGGCCGATCTCGGCCTGATCGCGGCGGTGTTCCCGATCGTCGGGCTGGGTGTCGTGCTTGCCGGCCGGATGTTGGCCCGCCCCGTGGCGATGCCGGCGGAATAAAGCTGCCCATGGAGACTGACTGGCGGCCTGGCGCCAGAGATCGTTTCCTCGGCAAAGTCTGTTTTCCGACAAGTCGGCGGCCGCATGCTTTGTCTTGTGTAGCGCAGGTCGACCCCCACTCCGTCTCGGCTTCGCCGAGCCACCTCTCCCCCGATCGACGGGGTAGAGGAAAGGCGCCAAGCTTTTTGCCGTCAACGCTTGTCCAGCAACGCTCACTTCCGTTCCCTCCGGAGGAGGAAAGGTGGCGCTGCGAAGCAGCGACGGATTGGGGGAACCACCTGGCAATCAAGCCTCAGATCGATCAGTCACGCCAGTCACAGAAGATGTGCAGGAGCGTAGCCACCTTCGCGGGGGCGAGGAACCAGCGTTTATACCGGTCGCCACATCTGCAGGATCGAGGCGGCCAGCAACAGGCCGAGCACAATGTTGAGCGCGCGCCACTGGCGCTCCGTCTTGAGCAGGCGGGCAAGCAGGGTTCCCGCCACGCACCACAGCGACAGCGAGAAGGCCGCGGTCAGCCCGAACACGGCGCCCAGCAACAGCGCAAGCTGCAACGGACCATCCGCCAGTGCCGCGAAGGATGCGGCGGCGCCGAGCCCCATCGCCCAGCCCTTCGGATTCATCCACTGGATGCCGGCGCCGCCGAAAAAGTTGTTCGGCCTGGCCATGCTGATGTCGAGGTTGGGCGGGCCGCTGCGGCCGATCTTGATCGCCAGCCAGATCAGATAGAGCGAGCCCGCGATCTTCATGGCAAGCTGCAGGGATGGCACGGCGGCGAGCAGGCCAGCCAAGCCTGCCGCGCCCGCTGCCGCGACGGTAGCCAGCCCCGCGGCGCTGCCGGCCATCAGCGGCACCGAACGGCGAAAGCCGAATTGTGCGCCGGACGCGGTCGACAATGTGGTGGCGATGCCGGGCGTCGAGGTCGAGATCAGCGCGAACAGGACAAGCGGGATGATGGTATCGGACATGCGGCTTCCCAATCGAGGAGCTGGCATGCTTAGGCGCTTGGCGGTATCAGTAAATGCAATGTTTGATATGGTTTGCATTAGCGATTATAATGCCAGCTATGATCCGCGATCTCGACACGACCCTCATCCGTACCTTCGTCACCACCGCCGACAAGGCCAGCATGACGGCGGCTGCCAATGCGCTTCACCTGACGCAAGGCGCCGTCAGCCAGCAGGTCAAGCGGCTGGAGGAGGTGCTCGGTGAGAGCCTGTTCGAGCGCGACCGCCGCGGCCTGAGGCTCACGCGACCCGGCGAGCGGCTGCTCGACAGGGCCAGGCGCCTGCTGCAGCTCAATGACGAGATCCTTGCCGAGATCAGGGGAAGGGCGGTTGCCGGGCAGGTGCGGATCGGCGTGCCTTACGATCTCGTCGGCACGCTGCTCGCGCCCGTGCTGAAGGCCTATGTGGAAGCCTATCCGCAGGTGGAGATTTCGCTGATCTGCGCGTCCTCGCCGGAACTCGCGGCGGCCCTGGCGGCGGGCACCATCGACCTTGCCGTCATCGAGGAGCGTGTCGGTCCGACCCTGGGCGAATGCCTGCTCGTCGACCGGCTGGTGTGGGTCGGCGCCAGAGGCGGGACGGCACGCCTGAAGCGGCCGCTGCCGGTTTCGATCGTCGCCGACACCTGCGCCTTCCGGCCGGCGGTGCTCGCCGCGCTTGGCGAGCAGGGGCTCGACTGGCGCACCGTGTTCGAGAACGGCAACATCGATGCCACGACCGCGACGGTGCGCTCGGACCTCGCGGTCACCGCCTGGCTTGCCTCGACGGTTCCGGCCGATCTCGACATCCTGTCCGATGCCGGCCTTCCGGCGCTGCCGAATTTCTCCGTCAACTTGCATCTGCCGAAACATGCAACTCAGCCGGCAGCGCGAGAGTTTGCGGCGCATATTCGCAAAGGCCTGGTCAGGCGGCGCGAGGCGGCCTGAAAGTCTCACACTCCGCTGGAGTATCCGTCTCGGCGCTGCGCGCCGAGACGGATGTTCCAGCCGGCGACAACTTCCCCAAATTCTACTTCCAATTCTTGCGCCGTTCGAGCTCGGCTTCGGAAGGCTCCTGCTGGGCAAACGAGCCCGTACGGATTTCGCCTCCGCGCTCATAGGTCGCCATGATGACGCCGGTGGTGGAAGCCTGCGATTTGACCAGCTTGAACGCCGCCGGCATCGCGTCGTCGCCGAACAGCCGCTTGCCCTTGCCCAGCAGCAGCGGGAAGGTCATCAGCCGGATCTCGTCGATCAGCCGGTTGGCGAGCAGGGTCTGGATCAGATTGCCCGATCCCTGGATGAGCAGGTCGGGTCCGTCTTCCTGCTTGAGCTCCTTGAGCCTTGCAACGACATCCGGTCCGAGCGACTGCGTGTTCTGCCAGGTCAGCGTATCCGGCCGGTGCGTCGCCACATATTTGACCGCGGGGTTGAAGACAGCCGCGATCGGATCGTTCTGATACGGCCAGTATGCGGCGAAGATATCGTAGGTTCTGCGGCCGAGCAGCAGGTCGAACGGTTTGGAGAACATCTCCTCCATGGCCGCGCCTGCCACCTCGTCAAAATAATGGAAGGTCCAGCCGCCGAACTTGAAGCCGCCGACCGGATCCTCTTCCGGCCCGCCCGGCGCCTGCATTACGCCGTCGAGGCTAACGAATGTGGCGGCGATGATCTTGCGCATCTGTCTTCTCCCTTTCACGATCCGCGCCGTCGCGGCCGGATTTCTGCCTAAAGCATTCGACGCAATTCCTGATGGAAAACCGCTTCGCACTTTTCCTGGAATTGCTCCAAGGACGAACGGCAAGGCTGCTCTCCGACACAGCCCCGCGAATTTCTAGCGCGTGTCGTCGACGCGAACGGCGCGTGACGAGAACCAGATATCGCCGGAGACGGCGGTTGCCGTCCGGTCCGGCGCCTTGTCTTCCCTCAGCCAGATCGAGCGCGTGCGCGCCGCGCGCTCACGCGTCGGTATTTTCGCGCCCGGCTCGGCAACGGAGGCGCCGACGCAAGGGATGAACCAGGAGCCCATGAAGGGCCGGCAGGTAAAGCCGTTTTTCAGGCGGGTTACGAGGACCGCGAGGCCGACGGTTTCGGAGGGACGCCAGGGAAAGATCATGCGGCCGCCGGGCTTCAGCGCTTTCAGCCAAGCGGCGGGCGGCGCGACGACGCCGGCATTGACATAGATGACATCGGAGGGCGGCAAAGGATTGGCGACGGCGTCGCCATGGATCACCTCGATGTTGCGGTACCGGGCGAGATTCGCCTTGGCGCGCGCGGCAAGGCCGGCCTCGATCTCGAAGGCGGTAACGCCGCCGCCCGGCTCGACCAGCCTCGCCAGCAGCGCCGTATAATAGCCGGTGCCGGCGCCGATATGGGTGACGTGCTCGCCCGGCTTCGGCTCGACCTTGCCGAGCCACATCGCGTGCAGCATCGGCTCGCCATTGTTGATGCCCTTGTCGGCATCGAGCACGACGAGGACATTCTGGTAGATATAACCAGGATCGGCGCTCGGCGTCTGGAACCGGCCTTCGCCGGCAAAGACGGTCCATGGTCCCGGACCCAGGAAGGCCTCGCGCGGCACCGCAGCGAACACCTCCTCGATGCGTGGATCGGCCGACCGGGCGTGCGCAGCCATCAGCCTGGCGTAGAATCTGCGGGCTTCGTCCGGTTTGGCCATGGCGCGAAGATAGCGCGGCCGGCACGAATGTCGCGGTCAGCCGGCGACGGTGTCGTAGAGGAGCTTGAAGTTGAGAACGAGGATGACGGCAGCAACCACCCAGGCCAACGCCGCAACGCCGCGCGGTATGGCGAAATTGCCCATCTTCTTCTTGTCCGACACGAACTGCACCAGCGGCACCACCGCGAAAGGCAGCTGCATCGACAGGATCACCTGGCTGAAGACGAGCAGCTGGCCGGTTCCCTTCTCGCCATAGAGTGCCGTGACGACCACCACGGGGACGATGGCAATGCCGCGCGTCACCAGGCGCCGCGCCCATTGCGGGATGCGCAGGCGCAGGAAGCCTTCCATCACGATCTGGCCGGCGAGCGTCGCGGTGACGGTCGAGTTGAGGCCGGAGGCAAGCAGCGCGACGGCGAACAGGATCGAGGCAATGCCCAGGCCGAGCAGCGGCGAGAGCAGCTCGAAGGCCTGGCCAATCTCGGCGACGTGGTGATGGCCGGTATCGTGGAAGGCGACCGCCGCGACGATCAGGATCGACGCATTGACGAACAGCGCCAGGATCAGCGCGATGGTCGAATCCGTCGTCGCCCATTTGATGGCGTCGCGCTTGCCGGCATCGGTGCGCTCATAGGCGCGGGTCTGCACGATCGAGGAATGCAGATAGAGATTATGCGGCATGACTGTCGCGCCGATGATGCCAATGGCGATGTAGAGCATCGCCGGATTGGTGACGATCTGCGGCGACGGCACGAACATCGAATGCAGGATCGTGCCGGCGGGCGGCGCGGCGACGAAGATCTGGATGGCAAAGCAGCCGAAGATGATGATCAGCAGAGCGACTACGAAGGCCTCGAGATAGCGGAAGCCCTTGTTCATCAGCAGCAGCACAAGGAAAGCATCGAGCGCGGTGAGGATGGCGCCGCCGATCAGCGGGATGCTGAACAGAAGCTGCAGCGCGATCGCCGTGCCGATCACCTCGGCGAGGTCGCAGGCGATGATGGCCAGCTCGCAGGCGATCCAGAGCAGCAGATTGACCGGGCGCGGATAATAGGCGCGGCAGGCCTGGGCGAGGTCGCGGCCGGTGGCGATGCCGAGACGCGCGGCAAGCGCCTGCAGCAGGATCGCCATCAGGTTCGACAGCATGATGATGAAAAGCAGCGTGTAGCCGAACTGGGCGCCACCGGCGAGGTCGGTCGCCCAGTTGCCTGGGTCCATATAGCCGACCGAGACCATGTAGCCCGGCCCCATGAAGGCGAACAGGCGGCGGAACCAGACGCCGGTCCGCGGCACCGCGATCGAGGCGTTCACCTCGCGCAGGCTCGGCTGCTCGTCGTCGGGCCTGTCGAATCGCCATGCGGGTCGGGCTACGGTTGCTGCATCGGCATCGGACATCGGATTTCCGCTGGAATTGTCGAATATGCCTCTTATCTACGCCATGGCTCAACATTATGCAATATGCTATATTTCATTGATCATGCTTTCGTGATGAGCCGAGACAAGGGCGGCGGGCTGCCGCAAACGCCGGTTGCGCATGAGCGGGAATGCAAATAAACGGCCGGACCATCAGGGGTTCGTGTTATGGATGCGGTCCCGATTCAAGGAGGGGCGCGGATTGGCGCTGAGGAACAAACCGGTTCGACGCGAAGAGCCGCTTCCCGATGCCGAAATCCATTCGGAGGGTTTCCGGCAGACGCGCGAGGCGCGCCGTAGCGCGCTGGTCGAGGACTATGTCGAGCTGATCGCCGACCTGATCGAGGACGGCAATGAAGCGCGGCAGGTGGACATCGCGGCAAGGCTCGGCGTCGCGCAGCCGACGGTGGCAAAGATGCTGACCAGGCTGTGCGCCGACGGGCTGGTGTCGCGAAAGCCCTATCGGGGTGTGTTCCTGACCGAGGCCGGCCGCAAGGTCGCAGAGGAAAGCCGCATCCGGCACCAGACGGTCGAGGCCTTCCTGCGCTCTCTCGGCGTCAGCGCCGAGACGGCGCGCATCGACGCCGAGGGCATCGAGCACCATGTCAGCGCCGAAACGCTGGAAGCTTTCCGCCGGGCGATGACCTCCGCTCGTTGAGCTCGGGCTCGATACGAGAATAGCGCGGCAGGACGCAAAGTGTCGCTACCGACCTCGCGAAAAATACTGACTTGACGTATTCGTTGCGATAATTGTCTGCAGGGGGCGGTGGCATGCCGGTCCCTCCAGGACATTCGTGTCGCGAGGAGTTGCCATGCTTTGGAGAGGCCGTCGTCAGAGCGACAACATCGAAGACGAACGCAGCGACAGCGGCGGCGGGCCTGGCGGCGGACTGGGCGGCGGTGGCCAGTTCCGCATCCCCATCGGCGGCCGTACCGGTGGCGGCGGCAGCATCATCCTGGTTATCCTTGTCGTGCTCGCAGGATGGTATTTCGGCTTCGATCCATCGCAGATCCTGGGTGACGGCAGCGGGGGCCTGGTGCCGGGAGGCGGCGGCCAGATCTCCGACACACAGGACAATGGCAACGCGCCCGCCAATGACGAGATGAAGCAGTTCGTCGCGACCGTGCTTGCCGATACCGAGGACACCTGGACCGGCATTTTCAAATCCCAGGGCCTGACTTACGAGGATCCCAAGCTGGTGCTGTTCAGCGGCCAGGTTCGTTCGGCCTGTGGCTTCGCCTCGGCGGCGGCCGGGCCGTTCTACTGCCCAGGCGATCGCAAAGTCTATCTCGACATGACCTTCTTCCAGCAGCTCGACCAGCAGTTCGGCGCGTCCGGCGAATTCGCCCGTGCCTATGTGGTGGCGCATGAGGTCGGCCACCATGTGCAGAACCTCACCGGCATCATGGGCAAGTTCAACCAGATGCGGCAAGGCATGAGCGAGGCCGACGCCAACCAGCTGTCGGTGCGCATCGAGCTTCAGGCCGATTGCTTCGCTGGTGTCTGGGCACATTACACGCAGCAGAAGGGCATCCTGGAGCAGGGCGATATCGAAAGCGCGCTGAACGCGGCCAAGCAGATCGGCGACGACACGCTGCAGAAGAAGATGCAGGGCTATGTCGTGCCGGAAAGTTTCAACCACGGCACCTCGCAGCAGCGGCAGACGTGGCTGGCGCGCGGCATAAAGAGCGGCAAGCTGTCCGACTGCAACACGATGGGCGGTCCGATCTGACGCGGCCCTGCCGCTTCTTTGGCGGCGAGGATCGGCGATCAAAGGCGGCTGGCAAGTGATGTCAGGATGAGGCAATTGCCTTCGTTCGCGTATTGTTCCTGTCGGCAACGTCGCCTATAAGATGCCTCCCGCCTTTGCCCCGGGCGGCCTGAGGAGATTCATCATGATCGACCCCAAAACCGCCAGGCGGGGCCTTGCGCTCGTTTTCACCACGCTGCTGCTCGACATCATCGGCTTCGGCATCATCATGCCGGTGCTGCCGGCCTATCTGGAGGAACTGAGCGGCGTCAGCGTCAGCCAGGCCGCGATCGAGGGCGGCTGGCTGTTTTTCGTCTATGCGGCGATGCAGTTCGTCTTCGCGCCGATCATGGGCGGCTTAAGCGACCGCTTCGGCCGGCGGCCGATCTTGCTTGCCTCGGTGCTGACCTTTTCCGTCGACAACCTGATCTGCGCCATCGCCTGGTCCTATCCGATGCTGTTCATCGGCCGCGTGCTCGCCGGTATTTCCGGCGCCAGCTATTCGACGACATCCGCCTTTATCGCCGACATCTCGAACGACGAGAACCGGGCGAAGAATTTCGGCCTGCTCGGCATCGCCTTCGGCGTCGGCTTCGTCATCGGCCCGGTGCTGGGCGGTCTGCTCGGCACGTTCGGGCCGCGCGTGCCGTTCTATTTCGCCGCAGCACTTGCTTTCGTGAATTTCCTGATCGCGATGTTCCTGCTGCCGGAGACGCTGGACGAAAAGCATCGTCGCCGTTTCGAATGGAAGCGCGCCAATCCGGTCGGCACGCTCATGCAGATGCGCAATTATCCGGGCATCGGCTGGATCGGGCTGGTGTTCTTCCTAATGACGCTCGGCCATATGATGTATCCGGCGGTCTGGGCGTTCGTCTCCAACTACCGCTATGGCTGGAACCAGCAGCAGATCGGCTTCTCGCTCGGCGCCTTCGGACTGTGCGGTGCGATCATCATGGCGACGGTGCTGCCGCGGATTATTCCCAAGCTCGGCGAATGGAGGACGGCGGCGATCGGCCTGACTTTCACCGCGCTCAGCGCCTTCGGCTATGCGTTTTCAACGCAAGGCTGGATGATCTATGCGGTCATCGTGGCCGGCTGCCTGGAGGCGCTGGCCGATCCGCCGCTCAGAAGCCTCGCGGCCGCCAAAGTGCCGCCCTCGGCGCAGGGCGAATTGCAGGGCGCGATGACCTCGATCTTCTCGATCACCTCGATCATCACGCCGCTGCTCTACACCGCGATATTTTCCTGGTTCACGGGCCCGACCGCGCCAGTCGTGTTCGGCGGCGCGCCCTATGTGCTCGGCGCAATTTTCCTGACGCTGGCGGTGATCGTCTTCGTGACGAAAGTTGCCAAGCCGACGCCGAAGGAAGTCGAGCGCATGCACACGCAGGAGCCGGTGACGGACACCGCCTGAGGACGACTAGCGTTCGATCCATGCTCCGGGAATGTCGAGCGCCTTCGCCAGCATTGCGCTGGTCTGCTCAGACGGCTTACGGCGATTGGATTCGAGGTCCGACAGGAAACCCTGGCTGACACCGATCGCCGCGGCCAGTTCGGCTTGGGTAAGCTTTCGCCAGTTGCGCAGCGCCTTTAGTCGACTGGAGCTGCGCAAGACATTCATGGTCACGTCCGCCGGCAGCGCCCTTTCGGTTTTTGAGATCGGCTTTGCGCTCGTCATAAATGGCGACATCCGCAGCATCTTTGAGAGCCTCCTCGGCGGCATGCAGCAACGCCTCGTAGTCCGCCTTGGGTATCACGACCAATTCCTCGCCGGTTGAGGTTTTGATGATTTGCGGTGCATTCGGAATGTGTCAACGTTCGGCCAGCGCTTCCTCGCCGCGGCGTTCGCGGATGAGGTTGACGAAGCGCCGGAACAGGTAATGCGAATCCTGCGGGCCGGGCGAGGCCTCGGGATGATGCTGGACCGAGAACACGGGACGGCCGGTCAGGGCGATGCCGCAATTCGAGCCGTCGAAGAGCGAGACATGGGTTTCCTCGACGCCTTCGGGCAGCGAGTCGGCGTCGACGGCGAAACCGTGGTTCATCGAGACGATCTCGACCTTGCCGGTGGTATGGTCTTTGACCGGATGGTTGGCGCCGTGATGGCCCTGGTGCATCTTCTCGGTCCTGCCGCCGAGCGCCAGCGCCAGCATCTGATGGCCGAGGCAGATGCCGAACACCGGGATGTCGGTCTTCAAGAGATACTGGATCACCGGCACGGCATATTCGCCGGTCGCTTCCGGGTCGCCGGGGCCATTCGACAGGAAGATGCCGTCCGGCTGCATGGCCATGATCTCCTCGGCGCCGGTCTTGGCCGGCACGACGGTGACCTTGGCGCCGAGGCCCGCAAGCAGGCGCAGGATGTTGCGCTTGACGCCATAGTCGACGGCCACGACGTGCATGGAAGGCTCGCCTTGCTCGCCATAGCCTTCGTTCCAGATCCACGGCGTCTCGCGCCAGACCGAAGACTGGCCCGACGTGACCTCCTTGGCGAGATCGAGGCCGACCAGGCCCGACCAGGCCGCGGCCTGCCGCTTCAGGTCCTCGATGTCGAAGACGCCGTCGGGCGCATGCGCGATGACGGCATTGGGCATTCCCTTCTCACGGATCAGCACAGTCAGCGCGCGGGTGTCGATGCCGGACAGCGCGACGATGCCGCGCCGCTTCAGCCACTGGTCGAGATGGCCGGCGGCGCGATAGTTCGACGGGTCGGTGACGTTGGCCTTGAAGATGGCGCCGACAGCACCCGCGCGGGCGGCTGGATGCAAATCCTCGATGTCCTCGTCATTGGTGCCGACATTGCCGATATGCGGAAAGGTGAAGGTGACGATCTGGCCGGCGTAAGACGGATCGGTGAGGATTTCTTCATAACCGGTCAGCGCGGTGTTGAAGCACACTTCCGCAACCGCCGATCCTGTGGCGCCAAGGCCGCGGCCTTCGATCACCGTGCCGTCGGCGAGCACCAGAAGGGCGGTCGGCTTTTCGGTTGCCCACGGGGCGGTGGTCGTGGCCATGGCGGCACTCCTGTCAGGCGCGGCAATCGGTCGGGAGGACCATTTGCGCAGCAAGGCGCGAAGCTGGATTGCCCGGCTCCCACGCGTCAACTCATTGTCTCATGCAGGACCGAGTACATAGGCGAACGCGCCGGAGCGGTCAATGCGGCGCCCCCCGGACCACGGCCGATTTGCTTTCGTCCAGCAATATCAGCGGCTTGGCGGGATTTGCGTTGACCGTTCGGCAAAGCTATTGTCCGCCGCATTCGAAGGAGAAGCACGATGCGCGAGAAAATCGCCGAATCCATGAAGAGCGCGATGAAGGCGCAGGACAAGCACCGCCTGCCGACACTGCGGCTGATCCAGGCCGCCATCCACGACCGCGACATCGCCAATCGCGGCGCCGGAAAGCCGCCGGCGAGCGAGGAGGAGATCCTGCAGATCCTCGCCAAGATGGTGAAGCAGCGCGAGGAATCCGCCAAGGCCTTCGAGGACGGCAAGCGGCCGGAGCTGGCGGCGCAGGAGCGCGGCGAGATGGAGATCATCCGCGAGTTCCTGCCGACGCAGCTCGACGACGCGGCGATCCAGGCTGCGGCGCGCGAGGCGATCGCGGCGACGGGCGCCGCCAGCCAGAAGGACATGGGCAAGGTGATCGCCGCGCTGAAGCAGAAATATGCCGGCCAGATGGACTTCGCCAAGGCGAGCGCCATCATCAAGGGGCTGCTGCAATAGACGACGGTCTCAGTCCTTGCAGATCGGCACCGGCTGCGGTGGCGGTGCCGGATGATCCTTCTTGTACTGGGCGATGATGGGCTCCAGCACCTTCTTCGGCCAGAATTTGGGAGTGCCGATCTCCTTCAGGCAGGAGGCGTTCCAATAGGTGCCCGCGTTTGAGAGCGCCTGGCCGGCGGCCTTGGCCCGGGCGACAGCGGCGATGTCGCGCGATTCCGGATAGATGTAGAGCGTCGTCGGGTTGTTCTTCACGAGGGGGATGATCTGCTCGGCGTCGGCGGGCGACCAACTGGTGCAGCCGTTGCTGCGGCCGCCGGCATAGTTCACCAGCTTGCCGAACGGAACGAGGCCGTCATGGTCGGCATAGGAGCTTTGCGGGCTCTTGCGCATGCACAGGCCCTTCAAGATCGCCGCCGGATGGCCGCCGATCACGCGCTGCCTGGCGTTCGCCGCTTCGCCTTCGCCGTCGAACTGGATGAAGCTGCGCATGAACACCGCGTTCTGCGCGCCGACACGATAGTAGCCCTTGAAGGACGTCTTGGTCTCTGCCGTCATATAGGCGCCGCCGGCCGTCAGCGCCGAGTCCATGGCATTGCCGAAATTCTTCGCGCAGCGCCTGCCGTTGGAGAAATCGGCAACGCCTTTCAGGTTGCGGCCGCCGCCATGGCCCGAGGAAACCGCGCGGAAGAGCTGCTTGCTTTCACAAATGATGTAGTAGCGCTGGCCAGGCACGCTGTTGCCCAAATCCCCGGGACGCGTGGCATCCATGGCGAAGTAGCAGGGGTTGCTGACCGAACCTTCGCTGACCTTCTTCTGGTAGAGCGCGCGCGCCCGCTCCAGCACGACCTGAGAGATCTGGCCTTCGCCGTCGCCGACATGGCGCTGCAGCCAGTCGGGAACGGTCGACGGCCGCAAAGCCGCAAAAGAGCTGACCGATGCCGTCAGGGCGGCCAGGATCGCGACAAGGCAGAAGATGGCCGCGCCCCGCGGGACAGATCTCAACCGCACCCTCTTGCCCCTCCCGTCGAAATGTCTCGTATCCGTGAATCAGCTGGGCCGATTATAGAAGGTCTCGCACGCATCGGCGAAACACTTCTAGTTTAGCGACGCCCTTTTGGAGGTCGGATTTTCGGCCCGCTTCGATTGAGCTATGATCTGATTCCGGCGCGCCCACGCCTCCTCCCTCCGTCGGGAAGCATCGTTCATGCAGGGCAGTTTATCACCGAACCAACTGTTCGAGCGCCAGGCATAAGGAGGGGTTGTCAAGACTGCTCGCGGCAGGAGGTTTTTCGATGCGGTTTTCCGCGCCCGTCTATCATCTGAAACGCCAGGCGAGGCTTCTGTCCCGCAGCGAAAATGTGCCCCTCCACCAGGCGCTCGACCGCGTTGCCGCCAAGCAAGGCTTCGGCAGTTGGAGCCTGCTTGCGGCCAAGGCCGCCGAGGCTGCGCCAGCCGGCGTCTTGTTGGCGCGGCTGATCCCCGGCGACATGGTCCTCGTGGCGGCGCGGCCGGGGCAGGGCAAGACGCTGATGAGCCTCGAACTTGCCGTAGCCGCCATGAAGCAAGGCAGTCGCGCCGTATTCTTCACCCTGGACTACATGCATGCCGATATCCTCGACCGGTTCCGTGACATCGGCGTCGACCCAGCCGATTTCAACCGCCTGTTCGAGTTCGACAATTCCGACGCCATCAGCGCCGCCTACATCATCGAGGCGTTGCGGGCGGCGCCGCGCGGCACGCTGGCGGTCATCGACTATCTGCAACTGCTCGACCAGAAGCGGGAGAATCCGGAACTCATGGTCCAGATCCGCGCCTTGAAATCGTTTGCCCGGGAACGGGGACTGGTGCTCATCTTCATCTCGCAGGTCGACAGGTCATATGATTCCGCCCGGAAAGCATTCCCGGATATCGGCGATATCCGGCTGCCGAACCCGCTCGACCTGTCGCTGTTCGACAAAGCCTGTTTCCTGAACAAGGGCGAAATCCGGTTTCAGGCGACTTGAGAGCGATCCGTATCGCTTCTATGCCGGTCTCGACAGGGAAGCCAAGAATGATCGAAATCGTCAAACCCGCGCTCGAACATTTGCCGTCCTACAAGGCGGCGCTCGAGCGCGGATGGTCGCCCACAATGTGCGGCTCCTCGAAGCGACGCGCGAGCAACTCGAGGCGATCGAGAAAGATCCCGTTGAATTTCTCGCCGGCCTTGACGATCCCGAAGCGAAGGGGCCGCCCATCGCGTTGCCCGACGGCACGACCGTGCCGCGCCTGCCGGGCTTCCGGCGCTGGATCTGGGACGGCGAGGCCGCCGGCTCGATCGGCTTTCGCTGGCAGAAGGGCACGTCGGAGCTGCCCTCGCATGTGCTCGGCCATATCGGCTATGCGGTGGTGCCGTGGAAGCGCAACCGCGGCTATGCCACCGAAGCGCTGCGGCTGATGCTGGACGAGGCGAGGGCGGTCGGGCTCGATCATGTCGAGATCACCAGTGATCTCGACAATCCTGCCTCGCACAAAGTGGTGCTTGCCAATGGCGGCAGGCTGGTCGGGCGGTTTGCCAAAATTGCGGCCTATGGCGGCGCAGAGAGCCTGAGGTTCCGGATCGATCTTTAAAGCGCTGGCGCTGAGACGAATTCAGGCGACGCGCTTTAAATTTTTGTTTTGATGCATGTCGTTGTCCCAGAACCGCTGCACACTTCTGGGCGAGATGCATTGAATTATTCCGCGGCCGCCGGCAGCGGCGGCGTCGCGCGGCTGCGCCATTCCCAGGTCTGCGAGGCAAAAGCCACCACGACCGCCACCAGCATGGCGAGCACGCCGGCCAGCGGCAGGCTGCGATAGCCCAGGCCGGCATTGAGCATCGCCGCGCCCAGCGAGGCAGCCAGCGCGATGCCGACATTGAAGCCGGACGGGATCAGCGAGGAGGCGAGGTTGGAGGCATCGGCCGTCCAGGCGAGGATGCGCGTCTGGATCGGCGCGCCGATAGCGAAATTGAGACCGCCCCAGATGACGATTGCCGCGACCATCGGCACCGGATAGGGGCTGACGAGGTAGATGACGCCAAGCGTCACCGCCTGCAGGGCAAGCATGACGACCAGCGACGGCATCAGCTTCCAGTCGGCGAGCTTGCCGCCGACCAGGACGCCGATCGTGGCCCCGACGCCGTTGAGCAAAAGCACAAAGGGGATCAGGCCCTCGTCGAGGCCCGTGACCTCGAGCAGCATCGGCGTGATGTAGGTGAACAGCGCAAACTGGCCGATCATCAGCATCAGCATCAGGATCAGCGAGGTCCAGACCTGCTGGCGGCCGAGCACGCGAACTTCGCGCGCCAACCCGGCTGGCCGGTTGGCGGCGCCCGCCGTGCGTGGCAGCAGCGCCAGCATGGCGACGATCGCGACAAGGCCCAGCGCGCCCATCACCCAGAAGGTCGCGCGCCAACCCCACAGGCTGCCGATCGCGGTGCCGGCCGGCACGCCGATGATATTGGAAACCGTCAGCCCCGAGAGAATGACCGCGACCGCCCGGCCGCGCTGGTCCTCGCGCACCAAGCTGACCGCAACCACCATGGCGACACCGAAATAGCAGCCATGCGCCACGGCAGTCGCGACCCGCAGCAGAAGCATCGAGGCGAAATCGGGCGCCAGCGCGCAAGCCGCCTGGCCAAGGGTGAAAGCGATCGTGAGCCCAATCAGCAGCGTCTTGCGCGAGACCTTGCCGGTGGCCAAAGCCAGCAGCGGGCCGCCGATCGCAATGCCGCAGGCATAGCCGGAGACGAGATAGCCGGCGGTGGGCACCGAAACGCCGAGGCCCTGCGCCACCTCCGGCAGCACGCCGGCGATGACGAATTCGGTGGTGCCGAAGGCGAAGGCGGCAAGGAAAAGGGCAATCAGCGGCAGCATGGTTCAAAACATAGGCGAGGAATGCACGTCTCAAACCATGCCTGCGCGGGCGCGGCAATGCAGAAATTGGCGATGGCGCTTTAGCTTTTCTTGACGGGACGCATCAAAGTCGGCCTGTCGCTTGCTGCTACGCTGCCTTTTTGCGCCCGTAAGGGATCTTCAGCCAGGCCCGTTCGTGCAGGTAGTAAAGCAGCGACTTGGTGACCACTTCGGTGAGCCCGATCGTGGCGGCGAGCTTGATGCTGCCGGTGACCACCAGGGAGATGATCATCGTGTCGATCGTGCCGGTGACGCGCCAGGAAAGCGCCTTGGCGAAGCTGCGCGAATGCGTGTCCATCGACGGATCGTCCTCCCAACAGGTCCACAGGCGTTCCTTAGCCGACGGAAGCGAGGATGAGCAAAGACTTATTTTTTCGGAAGGTCCCGATCGCCTCAGCTGGCCTTCAGCCGCGAACCGCCGAGCAGGCCGCGCTCCTCGAGCACCGGATAGGCGATCGAGGCGAGCAGCGAGTTGATCTGCTTCAGGTCGCGGATGGTGTCGAGGTGGATCGAGCTCGTCTCGACGCTCTTGGCGGTGCCTTCGCGCAGGCGCTCAAAATGGCTGGCGCTGGTTTCCTTCTCGCGTTCGCGCAAGAGATCCTTTTCGAGCACCAGCTGGCGCGCGGTTTCCGGATCGCGCGAGACCAGCACGTTGAAGGCAAGCCGCGCATTGGCGAGCACCGAGGAATGGAAGGCGCAGAGCTCCTGCCAGCCTTCAGGCGTGAATTCCAGGCCGCGCTCCAGCTTCTTCCTGACATGCACCAGCATGTTGCGCACGATGATGTCGCCGACCTGCTCCAGCTTGACGCAGGCGCCGATCAGCTCCTGGCACCGCAACGCCTCATCCTCGGTCAGCGGGTTCCTGGTGATCTTGGCGAGATAGAGTTTTATCGCCGCGTGCTTCCTGTCGACGCGGTCGTCGAGCGCGGCCAGCGCCTTGATCTTGTCGGTGTCGGCTCTCTCGTAAAGCTCGATGATGCGCTTCAACATGATCTCGACCGTCTCGCAGACCCGCACCACCTCGCGCGTCGCATTGGCCAACGCCTGGCTCGGCGTGTCCAACGCGCTTTCATTGAGCGCCGACAGTTCGACGACATCCAGCGTGGCGGCCGGCTCCGGCACGGCACCGAGCGCAACGATCTTCTCCGAGACGCGGTAGACGAGGCCCGCGAGCGGCAGTCCGGCGAGCAGGATGATCACATTGAACAGGATGTGGGCATTGACGATCTGGTCCGGAACAGTGGCGCCGAGGAAGCCGATGGGCGGCTTCAGCGTCATGAACAGGATCAGCATCACCAGCGAGCCCACGCCGCGCATCAAAAGGTTCCCGATCGGTACGACGCGGACCCCCGGATCGGCGTTGCGGGTAAGCAGGGGCGCGATGATCGAGGAGCCGAGATTGACGCCGAGCACCAGCACGATGCCGAGCTCGGGAGGGATAAAGCCGCGCCCGGCCAGCGTCACCAGGAGCAGCACGGCGGCGATCGAGGAATGGAACAGCCAGGTAACCAGCGCGGCGAGCAGGTAAGCGGTGACATAGTCGCCGGAGAAATAATTGACGATCAGCGGCATCAACTGGCTGTTGCGCAGCGGTTCCGACGCCTGACCGATCATCTCCAGCGACAGGATCAGCAGGCCGACGCCGATCAGGATACGGCCCATCTGCCGCCAATCACGCCGCTCGGTGGCCATGAACATGACCGTGCCGGCGATCAGGCAGAGCGGCACCAGAAGCGTCAGGTCGAAGGTAAGCAGCTTGGCCACCAGCGCCGAACCGATCTCGGCGCCGCGCACTGCCAATTGCCCGGCGGCGCCCGAAACGATGCCGGCGCCGGCGAAGGAGCCGACCAGCAGCGTCACCGCGGTCGAGCTCTGCAGCGCGATCGCCAGCCCGCAGCCGGCCAGCACCGCCATGACCGGATTGCGCATGGTGGCGCGCAGCCGGTGGCGCAGCACGTCGCCATAGGCGCGCTCGACGCCCGTCTTCACCATGCGGGTGGCGAACAGCATCAGCGCCACCGCGCCGGCAAGGTGCAGGAGGACGACGGAGCCGCTCACAGCCAAACTCGCGAGGTGGCATCAGGGGTGCGGAGAGGGGTACGAATCTTAGTCATTTCAACGGGTCGAAATATACCAGATAAAATTAGCCGAATAATAGATTCTTCTGATGCGATGATCGTCTCGGCTCGGCGGCGCATGTCGGAAATGAATGTAGGAAGCATTGGTTGCATGCGCCTGCCGGCAGCGCTTCGCCTCATATCGCCCAACGCTCGGCCGCGTGATCCGAAGCGTTGTTGAAGCGGCTGGTGCAAGCCTCGGAAAACATTACAGAATTGTAATTCTGGCGTTCAGTTTCGGTTCATTCATTGGCGGCTATTCCTCTGCGTATCGACAACAAGGAATACCGACCATGAAGCGTCTCATACTTTGCGCCGTCACCGCCTCGATGCTGGCCGCTACGGCCTTCTCCGGCCAGGCCGCGCCGCTCGCCCAGCCGAGCATGCCGCAGTCGAGCTACATGCAGGTCGACTGGCAGAAGCCCGGCAGGCATATCGACAAGCGCGTCATCGTCAAGAAGAAGGTGGTAAGGCGCAGCCATTGGCGCAGCGGCCAAAGATATTCCAACTGGAAGCGTCACCAGCCGCTCCGCGACTGGAACCGCTACGGCCTGCGCCGCCCTGGTCCCGGCCAGGAGTGGATCCGCGTCGGCAACGACTACGTGCTGGTCAGCATCCTCTCCGGCATCGTCTTCGGCGCGATCGCCGCTCAGTAATCCGCGACAATCGCGAAGTTCGGAAGGCGGCCGCCCGGCTGCCTTCTTTCGTCTGTGAAAAGCGGGTACGACGGGCCGGATGGGGTCGCCGTGCCCGGGCGGCTTGATTATATGGAGGGCAAACGAGTTCCCCGATGCGCTTTCCGCCCGCCTTCCTCGACGAGATACGCGACCGCGTGCCGATTTCGCAGGTCATCGGCACGCGCGTCGCGTGGGACAGGAAGAAGACCAACGCGTCGCGCGGCGACTACTGGGCCTGCTGTCCCTTCCACGGCGAGAAGAGCCCGTCCTTCCATTGCGAGGACAAGAAGGGCCGCTATCACTGCTTCGGCTGCTCGGTTTCGGGCGACCATTTCAAGTTCCTCACCGAGCTAGACGGCATGAGCTTCCCCGAAGCCGTCGAGAAGATCGCCGAGATGGCCGGCGTGCCGATGCCGGTGCGCGACGAACAGGAAGAGCGGCGCGAGAAGGAACGCGCCAGCCTGACCGACGTCATGGAAATGGCGACCGCCTTCTTCCAGGAGCGGCTGCAGAGCGCCGACGGTGCCAAAGCCCGCGCGTATCTGCGCGACCGCGGATTGACGCCGGCGACGCAGCAATCCTTCCGGCTGGGCTATGCGCCCGACAGCCGCAACGCGCTCAAGGAACACCTTGCCGCCAAGGGCGTGCCGAAGGCCGATATCGAGGCCTGCGGCCTGGTGCGGCACGGCGACGACATCCCGGTCTCCTACGACTGGTTCCGCGACCGCATCATGTTTCCAATCCCGGATTCGCGCGGCAAGATCATCGCCTTCGGCGGGCGCGCGCTGGCGCCCGACGCGCTCGCCAAATACATGAATTCGCCGGAGACCGAGCTCTTCCACAAGGGCAACGTGCTCTACAATTTCGCGCGCGCCCGCAAGGCGTTGGCCAAAGGCGGCACGGTGATCGCCGTCGAAGGCTATATGGACGTGATCGCGCTGGCGCAGGCCGGCTTCGAGAACGCCGTGGCGCCGCTCGGCACGGCGCTGACCGAAAACCAGCTCGAGCTTCTGTGGCGCATGGCGCCCGAGCCGGTGCTGTGCTTCGACGGCGACCAGGCCGGGCTGAAGGCGGCATGGCGTGCCGCGGATTTGGCGCTCCCCTCCGTGCAGGCCGGGCGCTCGGCACGTTTTGCGCTGCTGCCGGAAGGCAAGGACCCCGACGACCTGGTCAAGGCCGAGGGACCGGACGCGTTCCGCGTGGTGCTGGCGGAGGCGCGACCGCTTGTCGACCTTCTGTGGATGCGGGAGACCGCCGGCGGTGTCTTCGAGACGCCAGAGCGACGCGCCGAGCTGGGAAAAAGGCTGAGTGAACTCGCCAGCCGTATCCGGGACGAGAGTGTTCGCTACGAATATCAACAGGTGATGCGCGAACGGGTGCGGAGCTTCTTCGGAGCCCAGCGGAATGTTCGGCAAGGCCGTCAGGATTGGAAGCCGGGGCAGAGCAAGACGCCCGTGCCCGGCGGGCAGTTCGCGAAAGGTGGGGCGGCCGGCGGGCGCGCCGCGATCACCGAGAGCCTGGGTCGCTCGGCGCTGGTCAAGCGAGCCGGCGAGGGGATGTCGGTGCGCGAGGCGACGATCATCGTGGCACTGGTCAACCACCCGGCGCTGATCGACGAGAATTTCGCCCATGTCGAATTCCTCGACCTCGCCAATTCGGATTTGCGCAAGCTGCACGCGGCCATTCTCGACGCCATGGCGCATGAAGCGGCCGACGAGCGCGGCGCGGTCATCGCCACCATCGAGCGCGCCGGCTGCGGCGGCATCTGGGAGCGGGCTGTCGAGTTGATTAAGCGCGCGCGGCAATGGCCGGCGCTGGAAACGGCGGCGCTTGACGATGCCCGCGACGCCTTCAACCAGGCGCTCCACTTGCAGCGTAGCGCCCGCACATTACATAGAGAGCTGAAACAGGCGCAGGCGGCGCTCGATGCAGACCCTTCGGACGAAAACTTCCGGCATCTCGTCGAGATTCAAGCGCAATTCAACGATGTGCAGGCAACGGAAGCGCTGATCGAAGGATTCGGCGTCTCGTCGGGCAGGGTTGGCCGCGTTTAGGGCCGAACACCACCCATTGGAAGTGAAGTGGAAATGCGCGGCGCGTCGAATCGACGCCTCTAAGTCGGGTAATTGATTCGCTTTTTTCATGCGAATCATGCCAGAGGCGCTTGACCTTCTGGCAGATTGGCGGAATCAGGACGATTCGAAACGTTAACCGTGCCACGGCATCGACGGGAATTCGAGCGATGTGAGGCACCGGTGGCGACTGGACAGGCAAAGTGCCCGCTCCAGATATCAGGGTTAATCTGGACTTAATGCATGTCGCCCAAAAGTGGAAACCGGTTTGGGACAGAGACATGCACAAAACAAAAGAGATGACACGGTTGCTGGGCCGGTGAAAAGCGTTCCGGCGCGAGCGCGTCCAGCATAACCGGTACGGCAGTTTACGCGGCCTCGATATTCGGCCGCTTGGAGACGACAAAGAATGGCGACAAAGGAAAAGGAAGAGGTCGAGACCGAACGCGAAGGCGCCACCGATGGCCCCCTGCTCGACCTTTCCGACGATGCTGTCAAGAAGATGATCAAGGCCGCGAAGAAACGCGGCTATGTCACGCTCGACGAGCTCAACGCGGTGCTGCCCTCGGAAGAGACGGATCCGGACCGCATCGAAGATATCAATGCGATGCTCAGTGACATGGGCATCAACGTCGTCGAGGACGACGAGGTGGGCGAGGAGACCGAAGCCGAGCCGGCCGCCGACGCCGAGGAAGACGCCAACGAGCTCGCCGAGCAGACCGGCACCGCCGTCGCCGCCACGACCACCAAGAAAGAGCCGACCGATCGCACCGACGACCCGGTGCGCATGTATCTGCGCGAGATGGGCTCGGTCGAGCTTCTGTCGCGCGAGGGCGAAATCGCGATCGCCAAGCGCATCGAGGCCGGCCGCGAGACGATGATTGCGGGGCTGTGCGAAAGCCCGCTGACCTTCCAGGCCATCATCATCTGGCGCGACGAGCTCAACGAATCGAAGATCCTGCTGCGCGAGATCATCGACCTCGAGGCGACCTATGCCGGCCCCGAAGCCAAGCAGGCGCCCGTCGTCGAACGCGTCGAGGAGGCGCCCAAGCCCGAGGAGAAGCCGCGCGGCCGCTCGGCGGCACGCGAGGAAGAAGACGACATCACCAATGTCGGCGGCGACACGCGCGGGCTGGAGGAAGAGGAAGACGACGAGGACGAGGCGAGCCTGTCGCTGGCCGCGATGGAAGCGGAACTGCGCCCGCAGGTGATGGAGACGCTCGACGTCATCGCCGATACCTACAAGAAGCTGCGCAAGCTGCAGGACCAGCAGGTCGAGAACCGCCTGGCTGCGGCCGGCACGCTGTCGCCCAGCCAGGACCGCCGCCTGAAGGAGCTGAAGGACCAGCTGATCAAGGCGGTGAAGTCGCTGTCGCTCAACGCCGCGCGCATCGAGGCGCTGGTCGAGCAGCTCTACGACATCAACAAGCGCCTGGTGCAGAACGAGGGCAAGCTTTTGCGCCTCGCCGAAAGTTATGGCGTGCGCCGCGAGGAGTTCCTGCGGGAGTATCAGGGCTCGGAGCTCGATCCGAACTGGACGCGCTCGATCGCCAACCTGACCTCGCGCGGCTGGAAGGAGTTCACCAAGAACGAGAAGGATTCGATCAAGGAGCTGCGCGCCGAGATCCAGAACCTCGCCACCGAAACGGCGATCTCGATCCTGGAATTCCGCAAGATCGTCAACCAGGTGCAGAAGGGCGAGCGCGAGGCCGCGATCGCCAAGAAGGAAATGGTCGAGGCGAATCTTCGCCTGGTCATCTCCATCGCCAAGAAATACACCAACCGCGGCCTGCAGTTCCTGGATCTCATTCAGGAAGGCAATATCGGCCTGATGAAGGCGGTCGACAAGTTCGAGTACCGTCGCGGCTACAAGTTCTCGACCTACGCCACCTGGTGGATCCGGCAGGCCATCACCCGCTCGATCGCCGACCAGGCGCGCACCATCCGCATTCCGGTGCACATGATCGAGACGATCAACAAGATCGTGCGCACCTCGCGCCAGATGCTGCACGAGATCGGCCGCGAGCCGACGCCGGAGGAACTGGCGGAAAAGCTCGCCATGCCGCTGGAAAAAGTGCGCAAGGTGCTGAAGATCGCCAAGGAGCCGATCTCGCTCGAAACGCCTGTCGGCGACGAGGAGGATTCGCATCTCGGCGATTTCATCGAGGACAAGATGGCGATCCTGCCGATCGACGCGGCGATCCAGGCCAACCTGCGCGAGACGACGACACGCGTGCTTGCCTCGCTGACGCCGCGCGAGGAGCGCGTGCTCAGAATGCGTTTCGGCATCGGCATGAACACCGATCATACGCTGGAAGAAGTCGGCCAGCAGTTCTCGGTAACGCGCGAGCGCATCCGCCAGATCGAGGCCAAGGCGCTGCGCAAGCTCAAGCATCCGAGCAGGTCGCGCAAGCTCAGAAGCTTCCTCGACAGCTGAGCGGGAATACAATCACACGAAATCGAAAGGGCGCCTCGGGCGCCCTTTTTGCTTTTCCGGCTACCTCTCATGCCGCCTTGTCGGGTTTGCCCGACAGGAGGATAATCGGGCGTCGGATGCATTTGTGGGCGACAAGCCGGATGCCCGCCCCGGCGCCGGTCGCAGCGGCCAGGTGCCGCGCTCCGTGGCTCCCGGTGGGAGGTGTGCCATGACAACCTATATCGTGCTTATCAACTGGACCGAGCTCGGCGCCAAGAATGTGCGGGAGTCGCCGAAGCGGCTCGATGCCGCCAAGAAGCTGCTGGGGGAGATGGGCGGTTCGTTCAAGGCATTTTACCTGACCATGGGCGAATGCGACATGGTCGCCATCGTCGAGGCGCCGGACGATGCAGTGCTCGCCCGCTTCGCGCTGATGTTGTCGTCGGGCGGTAATGTCAAAACGCGGACGATGAAGGCGTTTCCGGAATTCGCCTATCGCGAGATCATCAGCTCGCTCGGGTAAAGTGGCTAACGGGGCTCGGCGCGGCTGTTGCGAAGCCGCGCCGCATTCCCGATATTCGCGACATGCCCGAGCCGTTGCTGACAGTCTGGTATAACACACGCTGTCCGGTGTGCGACGCCGGCATCAACCGGCAGAAGCGGCGGCTGGTCGAGGCGGTCAAGGCGGGCCGCGTCGAATTCCGCGACATCAATTTCGAACCTGAGGCGCTCACCGCCTTCGGCGCCTCGCTGGAGGATATCCGCCGGCGCCTGCATGCGACCGACGCCGGCGGGCGGCTGCTGGTCGGCGCCGACGTGGCGATCGCGGTCTGGCGGATCACGCCGGGCGAGGGATGGCTGGCGAGCTTGTTCGGCAACCCCATCGCGCTGCCGTTGACGCGCTTTGCCTATGACCGTTTCGCGGACGTGCTCTATGCCTGGAACCGACGCAAGGGCCGTTGGTAGCGGTCTGGCCCAGCCGTATGAGGAGCATATGCCATCTTGGAACGGCATAAGATACATCTTAAGATATATCTTGACTCAACAAGCGCCGCGTCTTACTTACGATGTATCGTAAGATATAACTCAAGGAGCAATCCATGCACAGACACAACCACTTCGGCGAGCGCATGTTCATGCATATGGCCGGCAAATTTGGTGGCAGAGGGGGCGGCGGCTTCGGCCCGTTCGGCCATGGCGGCAGGGGCGGCGGACGCGGCGGCCCGGGCGACATGTTCCGCGCTGGGCGCATGCTGGCCGACGGCGATCTCAAGCTGATCACGCTGTCGCTGCTGGCCGATGCGCCGCGCCACGGCTACGACATCATCAAGGCTCTGGAAGAGCGCACCAGCGGCATCTACAGCCCGAGCCCGGGCGTGGTCTATCCGACGCTGACCTTCCTGGAGGAGGCGGGCTACGCGGTATCCTCGAGCGAAGGCAACAAGAAGGTGTTTTCGATCACCGAGGCCGGCAAGGCGCATCTGGACGAGAACCGCGAGATGATCGACAGCGTGCTCGACCATCTCGAGCGTTTCGGCCGCAAGATGGCCGCGGCGCGCGAATGGTTCGGCTGGGGCGACGACAAGGACGAGGGGCGCCGCGGCCGTTCGGAAACGCGCGACCGGTTCCGCGCGCTGCGACACCGGCTGCGCGCCGCGCTCGGCGACATCGCCGACGCGCCGGAGGACAAGCAGGCCGAGGCGATCAGCATCCTGGAAGACGCCGCAGAGGCGATCGAGGCCTTGGCTCGTCGCTAAGACATTCTCATAGGGAAACCCCAAAAGCCCGGATCGCTCCGGGCTTTTGTATTCAGTCAGCGATCGGCAAGAGCAGGGGATTATTCCTTGCCGACATATTCGCTGATCAGCTTCTCGTTGCGCGCCTTCTCGATCTTGGCGGTGGTCTCGGCCGCGATCCGCTCGTCGGTGCGGTATTTGACCAGGTTCACCAGGCTGCCGGTGAGCAGCAGCACGCCCATCGCCCAGTAGCCTTTGGTCGAGAGGTCGACCGGCGCCAGCCACAGCGACAGGCCGAGCATGAAATAGGCAGCGCCCACCGAGATGGTGTTAAACAGGATATAGGTCTGATTGCCGTTCATCGTCGTATTCCTTGGATTTGATCTCTCACGGGAAATTGCGGGTTCAGTTCAGGGATTTGAGGCGCGCCAGAACATCCTCAGCACGCACCTTGGTGGCCGGTCCATGGCCTGCTTCGACGAGGCGTTCGCGGATCGCCTCGTGGCGGAGCTCGCCGTCGATCTCGTCGAGGATGCCGGCCTCCTCGAACGGGTCGGAGCTGTCCTTGATGCGGGCCAGCAATTCCTCCGCTTCGTTGATGCTTGCGGTGCGGCCGATCGAGCGGTTGAGGCGCGACTGCGCCTTGCGTTCGGCATCGATCGCCCGGGCGGAGATCATGCCTTGGTTGAGATCGATGATGCGGCGATGCGCCTGTTCCACGGACAGGCGCATCCGCAAGGTCTTCTCGCCGAGGCTCTTGACCGTGGCGCGGCGGACCTCGCGCTCGTTCTCGAGTTCGGCGATTGCGGAAGCGCCGCCTTCGGCAAGCGACTGATTGTTGGCGGAAAGCGCGCTGAGCGTGCGGGTTTCCAGATCGGCGATGCGGCGGTCGAGCTGGTCGAGGCTGGTCTGCTCGGCGCGCTGGCGCACGATCAGCGAGGCGAGCGTCTGCTTGGCGGCGGCAAGGCCGGCCTCTGCGTCGCGGATGCGCTGGGCCAGAAGGTCGATCGCAAAACGATCCTTCAGATTGTCCTCGGCCCGTGCGCTGGCGCCGTCCAGCAATGTCTTGATCAGGCTAAGCATGGTCTTCTTCTCCCTGTTTTCGTGAACGTTGTTCACAAGCTCAACATAGCAGGAAATGAACATTGTTCAAGGGCTATTTTGAACGCTGTTCATGAAGCGCCGCACATGGTAAACGCAGGCAACGGAATGAATCACGGGCTGGGCTTGCCGACTTCGGACATAAGGACAGGAAAGAAGCATGGCGCTGGACAAGGAAGAGATGAGCGAGAAGGTGCTCGCCATTGCCGAGGTGCTGCTCAACGAGGGCGGCGCTGACAATCTGAAGGCACGCACCATCGCCGAGCAGGCCGGCATCTCGGTCGGATCCGTCTATAACCTCTTTGCCGATCTCGACGAGGTGCACCGCGCCGTCAACATGCGGCTGCTCGACCGGCTCGGCGCGACAGGCATCGCGGCGATGGCCGATCTCGAAAGGCAAGGGGTAACCGATGTCCGGCATCGCATCCTGGCGATGGCGGCGGCCTATGTGCGCTTCGTCGAGGCGCATCCCGGCAGCTGGCCGGCGGTGCTTGCCTTCAACCGCCGCCGCGCGACGCGGCCGGGCCCCGATGCCTATGACGCGCTGCTCGACGCGCTCTTCGACATCGTCGCCGGCGTGCTCAAGGCCGGCGATTTCGGCCTCGACGACGACCGCCGCGCGCTTGCGGCGCGGACCTTGTGGTCAAGCGTGCACGGCATCGTGACCAGCGGCTATGTGGCGAATTCGAACAGCAGGCAGGCCGAGGAGATCTGGCATCAGATCGAGCTTCTGGTCGGCGTTTTCGTCAAGGGGCTGGAACACGGCGGCGCATTCGCGCATGCTGAGACAAAGCCTGCGTAACAGGGGCGCCGCGAATCCTTGGTGCCCGCGTGAATGGGAGTTTTGAAAATGTCTTTTCTGAAAAAGCTGTTTGGCGGCGGCGGCGGTGAGGCAACGGAGGCCGGCACCGCCAAGCCGGCCAAGCAGGTCGAGCACAAGGGGTTCCTGATCAGCGCGACGCCCTACAAGGCCGAGGGCCAGTACCAGACCTGCGGCGTCGTCTCGAAGGAAGTGGACGGCGTGATGAAGGAGCACCGCTTCATCCGCGCCGACCGCTTCGCCGGATTGGACGACGCCGTCGACATCTCGATCAAGAAGGGCATCCAGTTGGTCGACGAGCAGGGCGAGCGGATGTTCGGCTAATTAGAGCCGCGGATCGATCGGTTCGCTCTCCAGAGCCAGTACAGCGAAGACACATTCGTGGACTCGCCGCAGCGGCTGTCTCGCGACAAACCGCTTCAACGCCTCGTGACCGAGCGCGAACTCACTGAGCGCCAGGTTCCGTTTGCCGCCCAGATGCCGTTCCCGCAGCCGGACAAGGTTATCCGGGGTGTCATATTCGGGGCCGTAGATCATGCGCAGATATTCTCGGCCGCGTACCTTGAGCGCCGGCTGGATGAGGCCCTTCTTGCCGCGGCTAATGAAATCCCGCGGCTTGACCACCATGCCTTCGCCGCCTGAAGCGATCAGCATCTCCCACCAGGCGGCGGCCTCCGTGCAGGCGCCAGCATCGGCCAGATCGACGCTGCGCCATCTGGTGTGCACGACGACGCCTTCCGCGGCGAGGCGATCGGCCAGCGACATATGCCAGATGTGGTCGTGGTCGAACCAGACACGGCCCTCGCTGGCCAGCAGATGGAAAGGTGCCGCCCTGAGATCATCGACGCTCGAAACCGGCCAGACATAGGGCGACCAGGCGCCGGCGTATTTGCCCGCGCGCACGACCCGATCGGCGAACCGTGCGCTCAGATCCATCACGTCGACGCCTCGCGCCTTCGCTCTCTCCAAGGCATCGCGACCGAGCCGCAGACCGGCCGCGGACGATGCCGCCACTGGTTCGTACTGACTTTCGATGAGGCTGCGTGCCTTGGCCGACCAGGGCATGATTTCGGCGTCGAGCAGCAGCCAGTCGGTTTTCAGTTCCTCCCAGAGGCCAGCGGCATCGACGCTTGCGCGAAGCCGAGCGAGCAGGCCTTCCGTCATGGCGTTGTCGCCGAAGAAGGAACGCCCTGTCCGGGTCCATATTGCGCCGGTCTCGCCGCCCGAAACGCCGAAGCGGCTCAGCGCCGCCTGCGCGGTCCGGCACAGTGCGACGATCGCCCGCGAACCCATGTGCTTTTGTTCGCACACGACCTCGGCTACGCCGCGCTCGCGAAAATAGGCAAAAGCCTCTTCCGGGCGTTCAAGCCAGTCGGGGTGTCCGCTAGTCTCGGACGGCGACATCGTCGGCGGCAGGTACACCAGCCACTGGGGCGCTATGGCGAAACGGCTCATGGCCTCTAGGGCGGCCGCCGCATTTTCCTCGGCCACGACGATCCGGCCTTTCAGCTCGGTCTCGATCCAACGGCGGCCGGAAACATCTTCGATATCGAGCACACCATCGGCATCGGCCTGTGCCGATTTCTCCATATTCGATGCACCAAGCGGGCGTATGGGTTTCGACCATGTTCGGATTGCCGGCACCTCAACCAGCTCGCGTTCTGGCCAGCGCAGGGCCGTCAGCTTACCGCCGAACACACAGCCGGTATCGATGCACAGGGTGTTGTTGACCCATTCGGCCATCAGCATCGGCGTATGGCCATAGATTACTGCCGTCTTGCCGCGATAGGCGGCTGCCCAGTCGGCCCGCACCGGCAGGCCGAATTCGTCGATCTCGCCGGTCGTCTCCCCATAGAGTGCGAATTCGCGCACGGCGCCCGAGCCTCGCCCGATCATCTCTTCCTTGAGGCCGGCATGGGCGATCGCAAGCCGACCGCCGTCCAGCCAGACATGACTGCGCAGATTGTCGAGGAAGGCCGGCAGCGCTTCCTTCAGCCCACGATCCTGAGCCTCCAGCTGGTCGATGGTTTGCTGGAGTCCGTGAGCGATCGTGACCTTGCGGCCTTCCAGCCAACGGCTGAGCTTGCGTTCGTGATTGCCTTGGACGCAGTAGGCGGTGCCGGCGGCGACCATGCTCATGGCGATGCGCAGCACATCGGGCGTGTTGGGACCGCGGTCGACGAGATCGCCGACAAAGACAAGCTTGCGGCCATTTGGGGGAGTGACGGCAACGGTTCGCTCGCCGCGATCCTGCGACCAGACGACCTCATACCCGAGTTGACCAAGCAAGGCTTGCAACTCATCGGCGCAACCATGCACGTCGCCGATGATGTCGAACGGGCCGGTATCGTGACGCTTGTCGGTCCAGAGCGGCTGGCGCGAGATTTTGGCGGCCTCAATACTGGCTTCGCTGGTGAGCTTCCAGACCTGGCGAAAGCCCTCCCGCTGCAGGCCGCCAAGGCCCTTGCGGATTTCGCTGGTCATGCGTTGGGGGACGCCCGCGCCGAAAGGGCGATCCGGGCGCGCCGCGTTGCGCGCAACGCAGATGTCGACACCGGGGTCGAGGAGGATGGCGACCGGCAAGGCGTGCCATTTGCGGGCCAGTTCGATCCATGCCTTGCGATCCGCGGGCCTCACATTGGTAGCGTCCACCACAGCCAGCTTGCGATGCTTTAGCCGTTTGCCGATGATGTCGCGCATCAGCTCGAAGGCGTCGGCCGAAACATCCTGATTGGTTTCGTCATCGGAGACGAGTCCACGGCATCGGTCAGACGAGATGATCTCGGTCGGCAGGAAATGCCTGGCGGCGAAAGTCGACTTACCGGACCCGGTCGAGCCGATCAGCACGACCAGTGCGAAATCCGGAATTTCCAAATTGGTGTTGTCGACTTCCCTCATCGCGTGAACACCGCCATCTGTGTAGGCGCGCCCAGCTTGGCATCCTCAGCCCCTATGCCACTGATTTCAGCGGCGTAGCCGTATGTCTCGCCTATTCTAGCCGTCCAGGTTTTGAATTCGGGGCGGCTCCACTCGAAGCGATGATCCGGATGACGGAAAGTGCCTGGGGGCAGACTGCGGAAAAGCGCATTATAATCCGCATTGGGCGTGGTCACGATAATGGTCTTTGGAGCGGTTTCGCCAAAGACAATCCGCTCGACTAAAGGCAGCCTGTCTTGGTCGAGATGTTCGACGACCTCGACCAAGACAGCGACGTCTGCTTCGGCCCAGCGACTGTCCCGGTAAGTCAACGAACCATGCAGCAGCGTGACGCGCCCTTCCGGCGGGCCGCCCGCTTCATTCAGTCTCAGCCGCCTTGCCGCCCATTCGAGCTCGCGGACCGCGGGGTCCAAGCCGAACAGTTTTTGGACCCACCGCTCGCGCATCAGTCGGTCGAGCAGCTTACCTTCACCGCAGCCCAGATCCGCGACAACTTTCCCGCCACTCGCGCGAATGGCTTCGACGACTGCATCCAGGCGCCGGTCGTGCAGCCGGATGGGCGCCTCGAGCGTTTCCTCGGGCGAGCTGCGGGTTTCAACTGGCGTCTCCGCTGCCGCGGTTTCAGGCACCAGTCGCGCCAGGGCCGCGCGGGCCAAAACCGATCGGTTGCGCAAATAGCGGCGCGCGATCAGCTCCTTGGCGGGGTGGTGCTCCAGCCATCCCGCGCCCTTGGACAGCAGCTTGTCGACCTCGTCTTCGCCGACCCAATAATGTTTGGCGTCGTCCATCACCGGGATTAGGACGTAGAGGTGGTTGAGCAGATTGCTCAGCCGGCCGAGGCCGGACAATTTCAGATGGCTGTAACGCGGTCCCACCGAACTGGAGCCGATGGCTTCGATTGGGGTCAGCTCGAGAGTCCAGCCCAGCGGTTCGAACAGCTGCCGCACTATCGCCTCGCCGCCGCGCATCGGCAAGGGCGCCACGACAGCTTCCAGCGGCAGGTCGCTTTCGGCGAGTTGCGGGCGTTCCTTGGAGATGCCGCTCATTGCCGTTCGGAACATCTTGTTGAGCGCCACGGATAGAAAGGAAGACGCCGCGTAAGGCCTGTCGTTCACATATTGATCCAGCAATCCGTCCGCCCGACCCTTGCCCCTCACCAATCCAACGGGGTCGACGTCGAGCAGAAGTGCGGCTTCGCACCGCGCCTCGCTGGCCTCGGGATAGAACAACCATGCCTTGCCGAAAGAGAGGTCGGTCTCATGCAGGCGCTCGGGGTGCTTGTGCAGCAGGAAGCCGAGATCGGTAGCCGGATGATGGGTGGTGGCGATTGAAAGGAACATTGGCGAGCGATAACGCAGCCCGAGGGGATAACCAATGGTGCCACCAAGTTATTTCCACTTCCTTCCGGGAAGTGCAAAGAAACCGGTTGGTACCTGTGAGCAGCAGTATTTCCAAACAAAAAGCCAGGCGGCGAAACTATGGAATTTGGATTAGCGCTCAGAACGCGACCTTGTCGCCGCCCTTGAGCTGGAGGATCTGCCGCGCTTCGTCGGGCGTGGCGATCGAGGCGCCGAGGCCTTCGATGATCTGGCGCACCTTGGTCACCTGTTCGGCACTGGAGCGGGCGAGCCTGCCCTTGCCGATCCATAGCGAATCCTCCAGGCCGACCCGCACATTGCCGCCCAGCGCAATCGCCTGCGTAGCGATCGGTAGTTGGTGGCGGCCGGCGCCCAGCACCGACCAGTGATAGTCGTTGCCGAACAGGCGGTCGGCCGTGCGCTTCATATGGGCGACGTCTTCCGGGTGGGTGCCGATGCCGCCCAGGATGCCGAACACGCTCTGGACGAAGAACGGCGCCTTGACCAGGCCGCGCTCGACGAAATGCGCCAGCGTGTAGAGGTGGCCGATGTCGTAGCACTCGATCTCGAAGCGCGTGTCGTTGTCAGCGCAAGTGCGCAAGATGTGCTCGATGTCGCCGAAGGTGTTGCGGAAGATGCGGTCGCGCGAGGATTCCAGATAGGGCCGCTCCCAGTCATGCTCGAATGTCTTGAAGCGCTCCAGCATCGGGAACAGCGCGAAATTCATCGAGCCCATGTTGAGCGACGCGACTTCGGGCGCGAACACCTTGGCCGGCCTGACGCGCTCCTCCACGCTCATCGTCGCCGCACCCCCGGTGGTGATGTTGACGACGCAGTTGGAGCGCTGCTTGATGACTTGCAGGAACGGGGCGAAGGCCTCGGTCGACTGGTCTGGGCGCCCGTCGACCGGGTTGCGGGCGTGAAGGTGGACGATCGCGGCACCCGCTTCGGCCGCCTCGATCGCGGCTGTCGCGATCTCCTCAGCCGTCACCGGCAAATGCGGCGACATTGACGGCGTATGAATCGAGCCTGTGACTGCGCAGGTGATGATGATGTTGTTCTGGTTCGCCACTTTGATGTCCTGACTTCGTTGTTGGACTGCGCCTATCTGACCGCGCCTTGCGTGATGCCGGAAACGAACTGCTTCGACAACACGATGTAGAGCAAGCTAATCGGCAGCGCCGCCAGTGTCAGCCCGGTGAACAGCACCCCCCAGTCGGTGGTGAATTCGTCGACGAACACGGTCAGCCCTTGCGACAGTGTCTTCAAATTGTCGGAGGTGATCAGGACCAGGGGGAAGAAAGAGTCGTTCCAGCTGTTTGCGCAGGCGGCGGGCGGATCGCTTTCGGCAGAGCAGGATATCGGATCGCGCCCGGCGCCGCGAGGCTGATCCTGCGCGAGGACCGCCATCCAGCCGTGGCGCTGCCGCCGCTGCAGCGGGGCGAAAATGCAAAAAGAGGCGGGCGCTGATCGGCGCCCGCCTTCTTGGTTTCCAGATATAATCAGGCCGCGACTGCAGCCCGATCCGCATTGGCGGCAGCGATCGAGTCGACCTTGGCGGTGGCTTTGGCAAGCGCCGCCGCGACGGCGTCGGCGCCCATGCCGACGCCTTCGACGCGGATGACTTCGACATCGGTCATGCCGAGGAAGCCGAGCACGCTGCGCAGATAGGGAATCGCATGGTCCATCTGAACCGCGGCGCCTTCGGAATAGATGCCGCCGGAAGCGAGCACGATATAGACCTTCTTGCCGTTGACGAGGCCCTTCGGGCCGCCTTCGCCATAGGCAAAGGTCTTGCCGGAGCGGGCGACATGGTCGACCCAGGACTTCAATGTCGAGGAGATATTGAAGTTGATGAAACCTGTCGCGAGGATCACGGTGTCGGCAGCGAAAAGCTCGTCGAGCACGGCGTCGGAAACGCCGACGACCTCGGCCTGGCGCGGCGTGCGCGCTTCGGCCGGCGTGTAGATGCCGGTGGCGTAATCAGGGTCGATATGCGGCAGCGGATTGGCGACAAGATCGCGCACGACAAGCGTGTTGGCCGGATCGGCGGCAGCGAGCTTCCGGGCAAGATCGGTGGCGACGCGGGTCGAGTGCGAAGCGTCGCCGCGCGGGCTGGAGGTGACGAGAAGAATAGACATGGCGGTGTCCCCTTGGGGTTGGATTGAAACTTTCCACGCCAATATGGGATTGCCGCTCCATCTGGATAACTGGTATAATATGCATACAATCAATCAATAAAATGGATGGGATGCGCATGCAGCCGAACCCAACATTGGATCAGCTCCAAATCCTGGTAGCGGTGGCCGATACCGGCAGCTTCTCGGCCGCGGGACGCAAGCTCAACCGGGCGCAGTCGGTGGTGAGCTACGGCGTCGCCAATCTCGAAGCACAGCTCGGCCTGAAACTGTTCGAACGCGAAGGCGTGCGCGAGCCGCAACTGACCGATGTCGGCAAGGCGATGCTCGAGGATGCGCGGCGCATGATCGGCGTGCTGCATCGCATCCGCTCGCGCGCCGACGGCTACCGGCAAGGGCTGGAGGCGGAAGTGACGGTGTCGGTCGACGTGGCGCTGCCTTCACCGGCACTGGTGCGCGTGCTCAAGGCCTTCGAGGCCCAGTTCCCGGCGGTGATGCTGAGGCTTTATATCGGCTCGCTCGGCCTGATCGTCGACCAAGTCCTCAACGGCCAGTCGGATCTCGGCTTCGGCGGCCTGCACGGCGATGCCGACGTCAATCTGCTGCGCATAGGCTTCACTTCGATGGTGCCTGCGGCGGCCCCCGATCACCCATTGGCCAAACTACCGAAGCCGGTTGCCGTCGAGGATCTGCGCGAGCATATCCAGCTCGTCGTCTCCGACCAGTCGGAGCGGACGCGCGGGCGCGACTACGGCGTGTTTGCCTATCGGACCTGGCGATTGACGGACGTGCGCACCAAGCATGCCTTGATGCGCGAAGGTCTCGGCTGGGGCGGTCTGCCGCGCTGGCTGATCGCCGACGATCTTGCCAGCGGCCGGCTGGTCGAGCTCGAACTGGAGCCGTATCGCGAGGTGCGCTCGCCGCTTTATGCCATGCACCGCACCGACCGCAGCCCCAAGCCGGCGGCATCCTGGCTGATCGACGAGTTCAAGCGGCAGCTCGGCTGCTTCAACGAGATGGAGCCGGGCGTTTGGACGGAGGAGGAGCCGGAGACAAGCCGTCCATGAGCGCGATCAGTACCGCGCGGTAATCCTCGCCGGACGCGCCGGCCTCGATGGCTAAAGCGGCCCGATCGAAGGCGGCCGCCAGCAAAGCGGTCAGCGCCTCGACCGGCAATCTGATCATTGCTTGCGCGCGCATCGCGGCGACCAGGCCTTCGCGCAACGAGCGGTTGCCGTGGCGGTTGTCGATCTCGTCCATCGCGGCGCGGCCGAGCACGGCCGGCCCGTCGAGCAGCAGGAGACGCGTGCGGCCGGGCGCTCGCATTGCCTTGAGATAGGCGTCCGAGCCTGCGATCAGCGCGTCACGCGCGGATAGCGAGGGCGGCGAGGCATGGTCGATCTCGCCCGCCACGGCCGCTGCTTCCTGCTCGACGACCGCCGCGAACAGCGCCTGCTTGTCGGCGAAGTGATGATAGAGCGCGCCGCGCGTCACGCCGGCCTCGGCGACGATCTCCGGCGTGCCGGTCTCGGCATAGGAATTTTCCGTAAACAGCTTTCGCGCCGCTCGGATCAGATCGGCGCGCGTCGCCTCGGTGCGGTCGCGATTGGAGCGGCGTTCGGACTCTTGTTGCATACATGCAGCCTGTATGTTATTTGAATTTACATACAGACTGTATGTTGGATGAGAGGAGAAGGAAAGATGAAGACGACAAGCTATTATCCGGTGCTGATGACGGATGATGTCGCAGGCACTGCGGACTTTTATGTCGAGCATTTCCGCTTCGAGCCGCTGTTTGCGAGCGACTGGTATGTGCATCTGCGCTCCAGCGAGGACAGGCGCGTCAATCTTGGCATCGTCCAGGGCGATCATCAGACGATCCCGCAAGAAGGGCGGGGGCGCACGTCGGGCCTGCTGATCAATTTCGAGGTCCGCGATCCCGACGCGGTCTATGAGCGGATTGTCGCCGCTGGCCTGCCGATCCTGCGCAGCTTGCGCGACGAGCCGTTCGGCCAGCGCCATTTCATCACCAGGGACCCCAACGGCGTGCTGATCGACGTCATCAAGCCGATCCCGCCGAGCGAGGAATTCCTGGCGCAATATGCCGAGGGCGTGGCCGGGGGATAGGCCGGCGCGGCGATCTTAGCTCGTCCGCGCCACCGGCGTCACCATAACCTGGGAAACGCCGGTGCGGCGAACGACCGTGCAGAGCGTCTCGCGGCCGATGCGCTCGGCATCGAGCATGCGCACGAGGTCGTCGACGCCGGTGACCGGCCGTCCGTCGATAGCTGCGATGATGTCGCCTTCCTTCAGGCCGGCCTTGGCGGCGGGGCCGTTCTTCTCGACGCTGCGCAGGCGCACCGCCGTGTTCGTGGTCACCTGCGACAGAAGTGCCGCACGGCGCGGCAGGTTGGTCGTGTCGGCGGAAACGCCGATGAAGGCGCGGCGCACGCGGCCGAAGCGGATGATTTCAGAGATGACGAAATTGGCGGTATTGGACGCGACCGCGAAGGCGATGCCCTGCGCGCCATGGATCATGGCGGTGTTGACGCCGATCACCTCGCCTGCCGACGACACCAGCGGTCCGCCGGAATTGCCGGGATTGAGCGCGGCATCGGTCTGGATGACGTCGTCGATCAGCCGGCCGGTCGAGGCGCGCATCGAGCGGCCGAGCGCCGAGACGACGCCGGCGGTAACGGTCCATTCGAAACCGAGCGGATTGCCGATCGCAATCGCGATCTGGCCGCGGCGAAGGCGCTTGGAATCGCCGAGCGGCGCAATGTCGGCGAAGCTGCCGTCGGCGCGCACCAGCGCGATGTCGGTGTCAGGATCGCGGCCAAGCACGTGGCCTTCGCGCGAGGCGCCGTCCGGCATGGTCACCCGCACGGCGCGCGCGTCGCCGACGACGTGGAAATTGGTGACAACCAGCCCGTCCTGCGCGATGACGAAGCCGGAGCCGTGACCGCCGGCGCCGATGCGCTCGATGCGGCACACGGCTGGGCCGATGCGGTCGACGGCGTCGGCGACCGTCGCCGAATAGGTGTCAAGCAGACTGTCGTCAGATGGAACTTTTTCGGCTGCGAAAGCCATCGGCGTGTTCCCGTGTGGAATGATGTTTTCCTTGGCGCGTGTCGTTGCCCCAAAAACCGCGCAGCACTTTTGGGCGACACGCACTATATGTGCGGAGCAGCCGCAACTGCCGCGACCTGACCAGATGGCCAGTCCGGCCAGCGACTAGCCGTCAGGCGAGTACCCGCGGCGCTGTTACCGAGCGATATCTGGGTCACCGAACCCAGGAGACAGTCTTATGAGCGACTTCAACCTCAGTGCCTTTTCCGACGCGATCGCCGATATCGCGGCTTCCGCCGCCCCCGCGCTGGCGAGTTTCGTCACGCACCATCACCGCACCGCGAGCGCCTTCCATTGGCGCGACGGCTATTTCGTCACCGCCGAGGAAGCGGTCGAAGCCGGCGAGGAGACCGAATTGACGCTGGCTTCCGGCGAAACCGTCAAGGCCGAGCTCGTCGGACGCGATCCTTCGACGGGCGTTGCCCTGTTGAAGCCTGCTTCCGGGGCCGCCGGGTTGCCGCAACTGGCTCAGGCCGGCGCTGTGCGGCCCGGCCATATCGCGATTGCGGCCGGCAACAGCGACGGCGCCGCGCTTGCGGTGCTCGGCACGGTCGGCGAGGTCGGGCCGGCCTGGCGCTCGATGCGCGGCGGCACGATCGACCGGCGCATCAATCTTGCCATCAACACCGGCGGGCGCTTCGAGGGCGGGCCGGTGCTCGACGCCAAGGGCGGCGTGATCGGCATGCTCTTGTTCGGTCCGCGCCGGCGGGCGCTGGTGATGCCCTACGAGACGATCGAGCGCGCGGTGGCGACGCTGCGCGAGAAGGGTCATGTCGCGCGCGGCTATCTCGGCGCCGGGCTGCATCCGATCCGCAATGGCGACACGAAAGGCGCCATGGTGATGAGCCTCGACGATAACGGCCCGGCCAAGGCCGCCGGCCTGCATGTCGGCGACATCATCGTCGCGTGGAACGGCGAGGCGGTGCATGGGCCGCGCGAGCTTATCCGCAAGCTTGGACCGGATAGCGCCGGCACAACCGTGGCGCTCGGTATCTCGAGCGGCGGCGCTGAGCGCGACGTCTCGATCACCATCGGCGAGAAGCCGCTGAGCTGAGAGGGTCTATGGCAAACAGCGCAGCACAAGCAGTCGCGAGACCGGCGATCGCGAGACCGGAGCCGGCAATTCACCGGCTGACGGTGTTGGTCGCGCTCGGCGATGTCCAGCGCGCCGAGCAACTTGCCGATGCGCTGGCCGCGAGCGACGATCTGGCGCCGGCCTTGGCTGGAAGCGGCGTCGGCCAAATGGCGGATGTCGCCATCGTCGATGGGGCCGGCCTGGAAAACCGGGTCGTCAGTTCGGCCACCCCAATCGTCCTGCTTTCGCGGCGTGCGGGCAGCGAGCAGGTGGCAAACAATGTGCTGGCCGTGCTGCCTGCCTCCGCGGACGGCCTGCTGATCGCCGCCGCAGCGCGGTTGGCGGCCTCAGGCTACCGCGTCGGCAGGGCGGCGCCGTCGGAGGCCGCGCATGGCGATTTCCACGATGACGAGCCTGTCGAGGAAGAGACGCCTGACGACAACCAGCCTCGCCCGGCTTTGTCGCCGCGCGAGGCGGAGGTGTTGGCTCTGCTGGCCGAAGGCGCGCCGAACAAGGTCATCGCCCGGCGGCTCAACATTTCCGTGCACACGGCGAAGTTCCACGTCGCCGCCATCCTGATCAAGCTCGGCGCCGCCAACCGCACCGACGCCATCGCGATCGCCATGCGGCAGGGGCTGGTGCTGGTTTGATGCCTCAAACAGCGGGTTCGATATCGGTGAGGCGAAAATCGTCGCCCTTGAACAGCAGCGGCATCGCCTCGAGCCGGGCAGTGGCGTAAGCGATGCAGGCGCCAAAGTTCAACGCTGCGGGATGACGACCCTTGCCGTAGCGCAGGAAAGCGTGGAGCGCGACGGCGGCGTGGTCGGCGGTGAAGGCGATCGTCTCGATCGAAGCCGTGCGCAGGAAGGCGTCGAACGGCTCCAGGATTTCATCCTGCCACCCGCCGGCGAGCACCATGCTCGTTTCGAGAAGGGTGGGGGCTGCGATCAATCGCCTTGTGGCATTCGCAATCGCCCGCACGAAACGATCATGATCCGGCTCGGCGCGGAGGATCGCGACCAGGGCCGATGAATCGATGATCATCGCGTCGGGATTCCGAGATCGTCGTAACCGAGGATCTCATCCTCAGTCATCGCATTTTCCCGCTTCGGGATCCGCGCGCCGCTGTCCGAAATCGCCATCAGATGTTGAAAAAGGTCGCTGCTTTCGTCGCGAGGCACAAGCCGCTCGCGTGCAACTTCGCGCTCGAGGGACTGGCGGATCGCCTCCGTCACGGACACGCGACGGCGGCGGGCTAGCTCGCGCGCCAACTGCTCGACTTCCAAATTCTTGATCGATAGAGCCATTATATATTCTACCTGCTTGTCTAGAATACATATCGCTCTGCAAAGCTCGGCAAGACGGCAAGGCTCCGCAGCGTCATCACGGACCACATGCGCGCGCCCTTGTGTCCGCGGGTCGGTGCGGGCAAGGATCGCACTGAAGAATGACGGGAGGCAAAAAATGTCGCTCCACGGAAAGACGCTGTTCATCTCGGGCGGATCGCGTGGCATCGGGCTGGCGATCGCGCTGCGCGCGGCGCGCGACGGCGCCAATGTGACGATCGCGGCCAAGACCGCCGAGCCGCATCCGAAGCTGCCGGGCACCATCTACAGCGCGGCGGAAGAGATCGAGCGGGCCGGCGGCAAGGCGCTGCCGGTGCTTTGCGACATCCGCGACGAGGCGCAGGTCGCCGATGCGGTGGCAAGAACCGTCGAGCGGTTCGGCGGCATCGACGTCTGCGTCAACAATGCCAGCGCCATCCAGCTCACCGGCACGCTGGAGACCGACATGAAGCGCTACGACCTGATGCACCAGGTCAATACGCGCGGCACCTTCCTGGTCTCCAAAATGTGCATTCCCCACCTTAGGTTGGCCGAGAACCCTCACATCCTGAATTTGGCGCCGCCGCTCGACATGAAGGCCAAGTGGTTCAAGAATCATGTCGCCTACACAATGGCCAAGTTCGGCATGTCGATGTGCACGCTGGGCATGAGCGCCGAATTCGCCAAGGACGGTATCGCGGTCAATTCGCTATGGCCGATCTCCACTATCGATACCGCTGCCGTGCGCAATCTTCTGGGCGGCGCCACGGTGGCCGCGATGAGCCGCTCGCCCGACATCATGGCCGACGCCGCGCATGCGATCTTCATGCGCCCGTCGCGCGAAGCGACCGGCAATTTCTATATCGACGAAGAGGTGCTGCGCGCCGAAGGCGTGACGGACTTTTCGATCTATGCGCCAGGCGCCAAAGGGGCACTTGCCGGCGATTTCTTTGTTCCTGACGAGGTGTTCGCCAATTCGAACACGAAGATAACGCGAGCCTTTTAGAGGTGTCTCGGATAATCCATCTGTTGATGTAAAATACGAACAACGTCAATGGATTGCCCACTCATCCGCAGATACACTACGTGCGAGCCGACTGAATATTTCAGCAGGCCAGGTCGAACATCCGACGCGTTTCGTGCTATCGCCGGAAACTGGTCTATCAGATTGATCATGGAGTGGATGGAGCGGATGTAGGCTTCTGCCCGCTCCGCGCCCCATTGGCTCAGCGAATAATCCCAGATACCATCAAGGTCCCGCCTCGCTTTCGGCGAAAACCGGACCGTTCTTTTCATCCGCGTTTCTTTGCCTTCAGAAACGCCTCAATGTCGAACGGCTCGGGGTTGCCCGACATGTCTCCTTCGTCGATTGCGGCACGCAGCTGCTCGAGTTTCAATTCTTGTTCTTCGAGAAGGCGAAGACCGGCACGGACGGTTTCACTTGCCGAGCCGAAGCGGCCTTTCGCTATTTGCCGTTGGATGAAGGCATCATACTGATCGCCAAGGGTCACGGAGGTGTTTTTGGGCATCTCTCATCTCCAATACCAATAGATGGTATCAAGGCGCCGTCAAGCTGACAAGCCTAGGCCAAATTCGTCGGAGCGTTTCACCGTTTCACGGAAAAGGCGAACCGCTCCATCTTTTGTTTTGACGCAAGTCCGGACGGAAGGCTACGGCGAAGGCGCCGGGCGTAACCGCTTACACTGTTCCTGGAATTTGCTCTGGCCGTATTTCGGCCCGGTGACACAGGTTTTCAAGGCAAAAAACCCCGCCGGGGAGGGGGCCCGGCGGGGCTCAACGTGTCCCGCTGGAGTCGGGACGGGGCAGGGAACGCCCTGTCTGGAATCTGGGTGCCGCAATGCGGCAATTCAATGAGCAGGGCGGGCCAGGCAGGACAATTCTTCTTGAGCCGGCAAGGAAAAAAGCCCATCCGGGCGGGATGGGCCTTCATCTTGCGCGCTGATTCCGAAAATCCGGACAGGATCTTGAAATCAAACGCTAAACCGCGACGCGCTGAAACGGATTCAGCGCGTCGCAGTTTACGTCGCTTTTCAATGCATGTCGTTGTCCCAAAACCGCTGCACAGTTTTGGGCGACACGCATCGATCACTGCCCGCTGTTGCTCGCCACCGGCGCCACCAGCGAGGTGATGCGGCGGATGGCGACACGCCGGTTCTCGCGGTTCGGACCGGGCGTGTTCACTTTGAGATACTCCTCGCCATAGCCCTGCGTGGTGAGGTTCTCGGCCGGGATACCGAAAGCGTTGGTAAGCGCCTCGGCCACCGCCTCGGCGCGCCGGTCCGACAGAGCGAGGTTCGCGTCCGGCGTGCCCACGGCGTCGGTGTGGCCTTCGATCAGGAAGGTCTCGGCCGGGTTCTTCTTGAGCAGTTTTTCAATGGCACTGGCGACGCCTTCGAGCTTCTGCACCTCGGCGTCGGAGATGGTGGCCGAGCCGAAATCGAAGTTCAGCGTGTCGAGATCGATACGCCGGGCGATGTCGCGCACGCGGGCCGACCGCTTCACCTCGTCGATCGAGTAGAGACGCTGCACCCTTTCCACAGGTGGCTGCTCGAGGAAGGTATAATATTCGTCCGGATCCTCGACTTCCTCCGAATCCAGGATGTAGTCCCGGCGCGGGATGTCGAGCCGCATCGGTGGCAGGTCGTCGCCTGGATCGCGCCACTCGTCGACGTCGTTATAGTAGCGCTCGTCGACATAGCTCAGCACATATTCGCGGCCATCCGATGTAACGCGCGATCGCCGGACGACGTCGCCATTACGGTTGCGGATGGTGATGATCCTGACGCCGTTGTCGCGCTCCACGATTTCGCGGGTGCGGCCGCCCGAAAGATCCTCGTAGTAAACATCCCTGGCGCCGCGGGTGATGCGAGGAGCTTCGTTGCTTTCCACGAATGTCTGGTTGTTGAACTGAAGGATCACCCGGTCGCCGAACTGCTTCACCACGTCGGCACCCTGCGGCCGGCGGCGCTCACGGACGACCTGCTCGGGCGTAAGCTCGATCCGCTTGCCCTTCTCCTGGTCCACTGGGACGATCTTTTCGGGCTTGATCGCCTGCTGCGCCGACTTGTCGTCGGTGGGCGGCGGGCCCTGATTTACGGGAGCCTGCTTCTCGGCCTGCTGGCCGGCTTGTTGCCCGGCCTGATTGCCGCCCTGCTGCTCGGCTTGATTACCGCTCTGTTCAGCGCCGGCTTGGCCAGTCTCGTTCTGGCCGGCCGGCTGGCGGCCCTTGTGCCTGCGCATGGCATCCTTCTGGCTGTCAAGCACAGGTGCCTCGTTCGGATTGGCAGGCGCCGCGCCCTGCGCGGCATTGCCGCCGCTTTCGGGCTGGTTATTGTTGGCAGGCTGATTGTTGGCCGGCTGTTCACCAGTGGCAGGCTGCTGCTGCCCGGTTGCGGGCTGCTCGGTCAGCGGTTTCTTGGCCTGCCTCTTGTTCTGGTTCGAAAGCTGTTCCTGTTGAGCCGGCGCTTGCTCGGTCTCGGCAGGTGCCTGCGCGGTTCCGGGAACCGGCAACGGCTTGAGCTTGCGAGAACCCTGGCCTGCTGGCGTCTGTTCGGCAGGGGTCTGGCTTTGCTCGGCAGGTTGCTGGGCCTGCTTGCGCCGCTTGCCGGGCTGGTTGTCATTTGCCGGCTGTTCTGACGGCTGTTCCGCGGGTGCGGCTTCCTGCTGCTGCTGATTGAGCTTCTTCTTGCGCAGTTGCTGCTGCTGGTCGGGCGTGGCCTGCTCGGCCGGAGCCGTCTCGCTTTGCTGCTGCTGATTGAGCTTCTTCTTGCGCAGTTGTTGCTGCTGGTCCGGTGCGGTCTGCTCGGCCGGTTGCTCAGCCGGCGCCGTTTCGGCCTGCTGGTTGCGCTTCTTCTTACGTGGCTGCTGCTCTTCGGTTGCAGGCTGACTGCCCTGATCGGCTGGAGCAGCCTCGGTCTGCTGGTCGCGCTTCTTGCGCGGCTTGAATTGCTGCTCGTCGGTCGCAGGCTGGCCGCCTTGGTCGGCGGGTGCCGCCTCGATCTGCTGCTGTTGGTCGCGCTTCTTGCGTGGCTTGAACTGCTGCTCGGCCGGTGCAGCTTCCCCGGACTGGGCGCCCTCCGTCTGCTGCTGCTCGTGCCGCTTCTTGCGCGGCTGTTGCTCGGACTCGGCGGGCGCGGCCTGTTCGGCCGGCGCCGATTCGCTTTGCTGCTGCTGCTCGCGCTTTTTTTTACGCGGCTGTTCAGCTCCACCCTGCGCGCATTCTTCGGCCGACTGCCCTTCGGCGCAGGCGGCCTGAGCCAGCACGAGCGGCGCTCCGTGCAGGCCGCCGGAAGCGACACCCCCCTGCAGCGGGTACGCGCCCAACGGCGCGGATGCCATAAGCAGGCCGATTGCCGTGCCCGCCAGAATCCGTGGTTGGCGTTTCATATCGATTTCTCCTAATGGGGTCCCATCCCTGCCCAAACTTTCATCAACCATAATTGGTTCCGTCGGGCATTGGCGCCAACCAAGGATGCCTGGCCGGCCTTTTGAAGGCAATTTCGTGTTTTTCTAATGTTGATACTGGGTCGCCGCCACACAGCGCTTGACCGCAAGGCCGCGGAGGGCCAAATCCAGCCAAATGACCGCGCCATTCTGGAAAACCAAGACGCTTGAGGCGATGACCCCGGCCGAATGGGAATCGCTATGCGACGGCTGCGGCAAATGCTGCCTGTCGAAGCTCGAGGACGAGGATACGGGCGAGATCTTCTGGACGAGCGTCGGCTGCAGGCTTTTCGATGCCGAGAACTGCCGCTGCTCCGACTATCCAAACCGCCTGGCGCGGGTGCCCGATTGCGTCGGCCTAACGCCGCAGAACGTGCGCACCATCACCTGGCTGCCAAAGACCTGTGCCTACCGGCTTATCGCCGAGGGCCATGATCTCTACTGGTGGCACCGGCTTGTTTCGGGAAGCGCTGAGACCGTGCACGAAGCCGGCATCTCGATCCGGGGCCAGGTGAAGGCCAAGGAAACCGATCTGGCCGAGCCGGACGATTATTTTGATTATATATTGGACGACGAACCGTAACCGGTTCGCGTCTGGACGACGAACCGTAGCAGTTCGCGTCTGGATGACGAACCCTGACAGGTTCGCACCTGGATGACGAACCGTAGCCGGTTCGCATCTGGATGACGAAGCCTAACGGGATGCTTTTGACGAGGAACGACGAACCCTGCGGGTTCGCGTTTAGAATCCTGAGGTGGTTGGCGTTTTTGGCCACGAGCGACGAACCCTGGCGGGTTCGCGCCTAGGACCTAGGGTTCGCGTTTTTGGCCACGAGCGACGAACCCTGCGGGTTCGCGCTTATATGAACCGGACATGAATGGCCGGTTCGCGGAAGGTTCAGACGCAAAAAGGCATTTTCCAATCATCGGTTCTACGGGCGACAGCCCAAAATAAGGAGAGAAGACGATGTTCAACACGATCAGGACGGCAGCCCTTTCGGCCCTTGTCGGGCTTGGCGCTTTGACCGCCATTCCGGCACATGCGGACAGCCTCTATCTCGGTTTTGGGGACAGACACGACCCGCGTTTCGGCATCTACACCGGCGACGATGACGGTTATCGCCGCGACTGGCGCCGCGACCGCGATTGGCGCGGCTGTTCGCCGGACCGCGCCCTCGACAAGGCCGAGCGCATGGGTCTGCACCGCGCCCGCATCGTCGACATCAGCCGCCGTACCGTGAAGGTGGCAGGCCGCCAGTATGGCGACCGTGTCGTGGTGGTGTTCGCCAACGAGCGCGGTTGCCCGATCATCTATCGCTGAGGCTGAAAGGACGATCCTCTTCGAGGATCGCCTATGAAACGCCCCGCAGGATGATCCTCCGGGGCGTTTTGCTAACGGCATGTCTGCGGCTGGGCTGGATATCACCTCAGCTCGAAAGTGACCGTGACCTGGACGTTGTAGGAATTCTCGCCGGCCTGCACCGGGACGGCCGAACGGGCCGCATCGAAAGACTTGGCCGCCATCGGCATCGGCGCCGGCGCGACATTCTGGTCGGTGATCTCGAGCACCTTGCCCAGACTGACGCCGGCCGCTTCGGCGAGCGTCTTTGCCCTGGCCATCGCGTCGGCGACGGCCTTCTTGCGCGCCTCGGTGATCGTGGCCTTCGGATTATCGTTGGTAAAAGCGATGCCGCCGCCCTGGTTGACGCCGAGCGACACCGCCTTGTCCAGAATCTCGCCGGTCTTGTCGACGTTGCGCACGCGCACCGACAGCGTGTTGGTCACCTGATAGGCGACGAGCTCGGCTTCCTGGCTGCCGTCGGCCTTGTTGGTGTAGTTGTAGCGTGGGTTGATCTGGATGCCGGCGGTCTGCAGGTCGCGTTCGGCGATGCCGGCGGACTTCATCGCCGCGATCACCGCCGCCATGGCGTCGTTGTTGGCGTCGAGCGCTTCGCGCGCGCTCTTGGCCTCGCGCATAACGCTGAGCGAAAGGATCGCCATGTCCGGCGCCACGGTCGCTTCGCCTTCGCCGGACACGATGATGCGGGGCGGAGGCTGGGTGTCGGCGGCGCTCGCCAGCGCCGGGAACGCGACCGCGGCAGCGAGCGCGATGGGCAAAAGATGTCTGGTCATGAAAACTCCTCGAAGTCTGCGGTCCGCCGCCCGTGCCGCATCTGCCTCGATCCGCAAAAGGCATCAGTGCGGCGCAAGGGTTGGACCTTTCTCGCGCCATATGGGCGCAGGCCGCTCTACGGCGCGAATATGGGCTGATTTTGGCGTTTTGCGCCAGAGTTTTCGAAAGCCTTGTGCGGACGAGCGAAAAACACTAAGCCAGCCCGCGTGGGGCCTGTAGCTCAATGGTTAGAGCCGGCGGCTCATAACCGCTTGGTTGGGGGTTCGAGTCCCTCCGGGCCCACCATGACCATTGATTTTATTTCGGAAAAGTGCCCTCGGCCCAAAACGTTTTGGGTCCATTATGGGCCAAAACAAGGACCGTGGTCCCGGTTTGTTCCGACTCGGTGTGATTATCTGACGATGCGGAGGTTTGCCCGTCGCTTCATGGCGTCGCGTTTGGCCTCGCGCTCGTTGATCGCGCGAGCAATATCAACCGCGATCCGCTTCTTGTTGGCCTCACGCACGTAGTCATCCGTCACCGTCATGGAGGAATGCCCCATGGCGTCCATGATGGCCCGGGCCTGGATGTTGCATTCAGCGAGGTAGGTGCCGAAGGTACGGCGCAGGCCGTGAAGCGTATAGCCGTCAGGAATATCGGCCTGTCGTGCCCAATGCTGCATCATGCCTGTCAGGCTCTTTTCTGAAAACGGGTTGCCATAGCCATTCTTCAAGACGGTTCCACCCTTCGAGCGGTCAAGCGGGTCTAGCGCAGCCGCCAGTTTGTCCACCACCGGGATAAACATCTCCCGTCCGCCATGACGGTTTCGGTTCTTCTTCTGTCGGAAGGCGAACGCCTCGATCAATGCCAAGGAACCGTCGAACAGTTCGATCTCCTCGGTCACGAGATCATCCCATTCAAGGTCAGCGATGTCGCCTCGTCGGTTGCCGAGCCAGAAACCAAGCGCGTAGCACGTCCGAGCCGGCGTCCCGATCGGATGCCGCTCCTCGTACTTTTCTCGGATCGCAATTGGCCAAGCCGGGTTCTTGGTCGATTTGGGCACGCGTACGCGAATTGACAGTGAAGGATCATCCTGCGGCTTTATCCATTTCTCGACATCGGTCGCGACCCATAAAAGCTTCTTGATGGCAACCAGCATATGTTTGGCGACTGTGCGGTTGCTCCTGAAGATGCTTTCGATGATGGCGCGAAGCCGATCCGCGTCGAGATGTTGCACCGGAGTATCGCGCCAAGTGAGTGGGTAATTTGGATCGACCCGCAGATTAAGAAAACGCTCAATCAGTCGCGCATTCTTCCGCTGCGTCGCTTCATCAAAATCGAGCCACTCCATTGTCGTTTCAAGCCGGCGCCCGGCATGGCCAAAAGTTTCAGGCAGTGCCCGACCGGGCAAATCGATGATCCCTGCATTCTTGTGTTGGCCCTGCGTGGCCTTCTCGTAAGCCGCCTCGAACTCGGGATCGCCAGGTTTGCCAGGAAGGTGCATCTCGGGCACGCCTTTTGCGCGGTAGCGATAGATTCGCTTGCCGTTCTTGAGGCGCGAAGATACCCCAGGGTAACTGGGGTCCTTAAATGGGCGAGCCATCAAATGCTCCTTTCAGGACCCTTTCAGATCTGCCCGTACCGAACGGGTTTTGCTTTCGATGGCAACCCGCAGGAGCACCGGGTAAGGAAAGCCTCTTCCTTGCTCTATGCCTTCAAAGGTGCGCTTCGGTATTCCAAGCACCTTGGCCGCGGCTGCGGCAGTGAACCCTTCCTTGGCCCGCCATGCTTTCACGTCTTGCGCAAGTTTGTCGTTCTCGCTCACGTCATGCCTTCCGCACACGGGCTTTCATCGTACTACGTCCGCAGCGTATACGCAATAAACGTATTTTCTATCGCTTTTCTACCTCCCGCCTACTTCGTTCCAACAGCTCTTGAAGGCGGCTATCTTTGTCCGGCAACGAGGTGAAAGCAATATCCAGGGCTACACGATCCCAGACAGCGCGGCTGTTGATGCGCTTGGGCTTCGGCATTCGCCCATCGGCAACCATCTCGTCAAAGAGCGTCGATCCTACACCGATGTAGCGAGCCGCTTCCTCACGAGATAGCCCTCGTGGGGCATACGAG
>NZ_VFTZ01000035.1 GCF_006440775.1 Mesorhizobium sp. B2-7-2
CTCCGCTGGGGTTTCAACACGGCCAGTTTGGCACATTCGATGCCGCAAGGGGCCGTCCACCCATCATTCTAGGGCGAAGCAAGGAGGGAAGCGACGCGGCGCAGACCCTAGAATCTATTCCGCAACGTCGATCGAGGAATGCGGCGCTCCAGAATTGGCGCTTGTGGGCGCGCGTGTTTGCACCCCAGCGGTGCTCGAAAGTCACGGAATTCTCGGGTCAAGCCCGAGAATGACGAAGTGGCCGAACGATCGGCCTGCCGCTCAGCCGTAGATCTGCTTGTGGATCTGGTAGAGCATCTCGGAACGGTCGGCGCGCAGATCGGCGAGATCGCGGCTGGACAGGTTCTCGATTTCGGCGACGAGGCGGTTGTAGTGGCGGCGCTTGGCCATGGTGGCGCGGGCGCGGGAGACAATATTGTCGAACATGACAGGGTACCTTCTTCGTTGTTCCTCCCTGACGATTGCCAGCATGACACAGGAATGATGCATTGCAAAAGAAAGATGTTGCAATGCACCATTGCATCCAGCGCATAGCCGGTTAATTGCGCGCTAACGGGCCGTGTATCCGGCGCGCGGCCATGCAGGGTCGTCCGGCGTCATGCAGTTCTCATCCGTTTTTGTCATACAAATTGCTGGCCTGCCGTCTTGCCAGAACGGCTGCGGGCTGGCTTGATCCGCCCGTCACCTGATGCCGGGAGGAAATTGATGGCGGCCGCTGACTATTACGAAGTTCTCGATCCGCGCTTCGCGCGCCTGTTCAACGGCAACGCGCAGGTGGAGAAGTTGTTCACCGGATGCCGCTGGGCGGAAGGACCGGCCTGGTTCGCCGCCGGTCGCTACGTCGTCTGGTCCGACATCCCGAACAACCGCATGTTGCGCTATGACGAGACCGACGGCAGCGTCAGCGTGTTCCGGCAGCCGTCCGGCAATTCCAACGGCAACACGGTCGACCGGCAGGGCCGGCTGGTGACCTGCGAGCATTCCGGCCGCCGTGTCAGCCGGACGGAGTTCGACGGCTCGGTCACCACCATCGCCGACAAATGGAAAGGCAAGCGGCTGAACTCGCCCAACGACGTGGTGGTGCGCTCCGACGGCTCGATCTGGTTCACCGATCCGAGCTACGGCATCGACACCGACTATGAGGGCGACAAGGCCGAAAGCGAGATCGGCGCCTGCAATGTCTATCGCGTCGATCCCGAGACCGGCGATGTCGAGGCGGTCATCACCGACATGGTGCGGCCGAACGGGCTCGCCTTCTCGCTCGACGAAAGCCTGCTCTATGTCGTCGACACCGGCCGCACGCATGGCGAGAAGAACCCCGCGCATATGCGCGTCTTCAATGTCGGCAAGCACGGCAAGAAGGTTTCCGGCGGCAAGGTGTTCGCCGACTGCACCGCCGGCCTGTTCGACGGGTTCAGGCTCGATTCGGACGGGCGCATCTGGACAAGTGCTGCCGACGGCATCCATTGCTACGACCCCGACGGCACGCTGATCGGCAAGGTCAAGGTGCCGGAAGTGACCGCCAACTGCGTGTTCGGCGGCAACAAGCTCAACTGCCTCTACATCGCCGGCACCACCTCGCTCTACATGGTGCGGCTCATGGTGAACGGGGCCAAGACGTACTGACAGCGAGGCATATCAGCGGGAGAGAAAAATGCCATTCGTCAACATCCGCATCGTCAAGGAAGTGATCGCCGCCGATCCGGCCGGCAAGAAGGCCGACATCGCCAAGAAGGTGACTGCGGCCATCATGGACGCCACCGGGCTCGGCAATGACGATGTCTGGGTGGTGTTCGAGGAGGTCAACGCCCGCGACTGGTATATCGGCAAGACCGATGTCGAGACGCGGAGGAAGGGGTAGCTCTTTTCCTTCTCCCCTTGTGGGAGAAGGTGGCCTCGCGAAGCGAGGTCGGATGAGGGGTGCTCCAGCTTGGCGACGCCGTTTGTCCAGCGACGAGGTCGCCGTCGTCTCACTCCGCTGGAACACCCCTCATCCGTCTCGGCGCTGCGCGCCGATCCACCTTCTCCCACAAGGGGAGAAGGGGAAGACGCGCCACTCACCGTCCGCCAATAACCCCCACGAAAGCCTCGATCGCTCCCCGCATCGCCTGCCGGTTCGCATCTTCGCCAAGGATCATCTCCACCTCCGCCGGCTTCTTGCCCAGCAGCGCGATCTCCAGCGCCGTCTCCTCATACATCGCGAACGACATCGTCCGCATGATCTCGGCCAGCGCCGCCCGCGCATAGAGCGAGCGGGGCGAGGCGTGAACCAGCATCGCCGGCTTGCCGACCGCGGCGTCGCGCGAGACCAGCCAGTCGAGCGCGTTCTTCAGGCCGCCCGGCATGCCATGCGCATATTCCGGGCAGGAGACGATGACGCCGTCCGCGCGGGTCACCGCCTCGATCAGCGCCGCCGCTTGGGGCGGCGTGCGCGCGCCCTCGTCGTCGGGATTGAAGATCGGCAAGCGGCCGAGGCCATCATAAACCTCGACGCGGCAGGCCGCGGGCGCGTTGGCGGCCAATGCGGCAACCAGGGCCGAGTTGGTCGAGGCGGCGCGCAGGCTGCCCGATATGGCGATGATCTCGATCAAGGGAGAGCCGGACGAACGGTTGAGTCGTTCGGCAAGCCTACCACATGGTCTGGCGGTAATCGTGGTCCAGCTCGCGGTCGATCTCGCCGGCGCTTTCGCTGAGCGCCAGCTGGTCGCGGATGATCTGGCCGAGGGTCGGCAGGGTCGCGCGGTCGTACCAGGTCTCAGGCTTCCACAGATCAGAGCGCATGAAGGCCTTGGCGCAATGCATATAGGCGGCCTTGACCGTCACCACGATCACGCTCTGCGGCTCCTTGCCGTCGACGGCCAGGCGTTCGCGCAAGGTGGGATCGACGGTGATGCGGGCGTCGCCATTGACGCGCAGCGTCTCGTTCATGCCCGGGATGAGGAAAAGCAGTCCGACCGGTGGGTTGCGGATGATGTTTTCCAGCGTGTCCAGACGGTTGTTTCCGGGACGGTCGGGAATGGCGATGGTGGAGTTGTCGAGGATGGCGGCGAAGCCGGGCTTGTCGCCCTTGGGTGTGACGTCGGCATTGCCGGCGCCGTCGGAGGAGCCGATCAGGACGAAGGGGCTCTTGCCGATGAAGGAGCGGCAATGGCCGTCGAGGGCCTTGAGCTCCTTGCGGATCGAGCCGTCGGTCGGCCGGGGCGTCTTGTAGACCGTCCTCAGCTCGTCATGCGTAGTGAGGAATTCCATACCGCCCCCCTTTCTGACGCAATTCCGGACGGAGATTACGGCGAAGTCGCCGAACCCGACCGGCAGCCGCTTTTCCTGGAATTGCTTTAGTTTCCGGCCTTCTCTTGCTTGGACTTTTCCTCCAGCGAGTGGCGCATGATCAGCGGCATCTGGCTGAAGGTGAACAGCAAAGTGATCGGGATGGTGCCCCAGACCTTGAAATAAAGCCAGGTCGCCTCGGAAAAGTTGCGCCACACGACCTCGTTGAGCACGGCGAGGAACAGGAAGAACAGGCCCCAGCGGAAGGTCAGCTTGCGCCAGCCCTCGGCATCGAGCTGGAAGGCGGAATCGAAGACGTAGCCGAGCAGCGAGCGGCCGAACAGCAGCCCGCCGAGCAGCGTGACGCCGAACAGCGAATTGATGATCGTCGGCTTCATGAAGGCGAAGGTCTTGTCCTGCAGGTAAAGCGCCAGCGCGCCGAAGACGAACACGACGATCGCCGAGACCAGCGGCATCAGCGGCAGGCTGCGCGTCAGCAGCCAGGAGGCGCTCAGCGAAAGCGCCGTCGCGGCCATGAAGAAGGCGGTGGCGATCAGGATCGGCTCGCCGAGATGGGCGAGCACCGGAAATTTCTCGGCCAGCCACTCGCCGCGGATGGTGGTGAAGAAGAACACCAGGCCAGGGCCAAGCTCGAGCAGGAACTTCAAGCCGGGGTTGATCGGCTTGCGGCGTGGATCGGACGGGTCGCGTTCGATGATATTCATAAAAGTCCTTCTTGCGCACGATCTGGCCGAAAAGCAGGCGGCCTTGCAAGATCGCGCCTTGTTCAAGCCACGCCGGCGATGGCTCTCGCGAATTCGCTGGCGGAAAACGGTTCAAGGTCGTCGACCTGCTCGCCGACGCCGATGAAATAGACCGGCAGCCGGTGCTTGGCGGCGATCGCCACCAGAATACCGCCGCGCGCCGTGCCGTCCAGCTTGGTCATCACCAGGCCGTTGACGCCGGCGACGTTGCGGAAGATCTCAACCTGGTTCAGCGCGTTCTGGCCGGTTGTGGCATCGACCGTCTGCAGCACCGTGTGCGGCGCTTCGGGATCGAGCTTGCCCAGCACGCGCACGATCTTCTCCAGCTCGGCCATCAGCTCGGTCTTGTTCTGCAGGCGCCCAGCCGTGTCAATGATCAGCACGTCGGAGCCGGCCTCCTTGGCCTTCTCGAATGCGTCATAGGCAAGGCCCGCCGCATCGGCGCCGAGCTTGGAGGCGACGACCGGCGATTTCGTGCGCTCGCCCCAGATCTTGAGCTGCTCGATCGCGGCGGCGCGGAACGTGTCGCCGGCGGCTAGCATCACCTTGAGGCCGCCATCGGTGAGCTTGGCGGCCAGTTTGCCGATGGTGGTGGTCTTGCCGGTGCCATTGACGCCGACGACCAGGACGACATGCGGCTTGTGGCTGAGGTCGAGCTCGAGCGGCCTGGCGACCGGCGCCAGCACCTTCTCCACCTCCGCCGCCATCACGGCGCGGACTTCCGAGTCCGAGACATCCTTGCCGTAGCGGCTGGAGGCAAGCGAATCGGTGACGCGCAGCGCGGTTTCCACGCCGAGATCGGCGCGGATCAGCACGTCCTCCAGGTCCTGCAGCGTGTCTTCGTCCAATTTGCGCTTGGTGAAGACGCCGGCGATGTTGCCGGTGAGCTCGCGCGATGAGCGGGCAAGCCCTTCGCGCATGCGCTGAAACCAGGAGCGCCGCGGCGCCGGCTCCGGCGCCTTCACCGGCTCGGCCTTCTGTTCGACCTTTTTTGAGACCGTTACCTTGCCGGCAGAGGGGGCGGGTGTCGACGGCGACGGCAAAGCCTCCGGCTCCGGTGCGATCTCGGCATGGATCGGCTGCAGCTCGACGGGCGCGGGCTGTCGAATAGGAGGCGCGATTTCCGCTACGGCTTCGGCGGATGGTTCCACAGAGGGCGGCGCCGCTGGCGGAACCTCGATGGGCGCCGGCGTTTCGACCGGGACTTCGGCAGGCGGCGTCGGCACTTCGACCGGTGGCTGCTCAGGCAGCGGTTCCGGACGCGAAGGCTCGATGTCAGGCTGAGTCGGCACAGGTGCGGGCACTTCCTGCGGAGCAGGTTCGGGTGCTGGCGCGGGTAAAGGCTCAGGTTGTGCCGGCGGCACTTCCTCAGGGGCAGGCGTCTCCGGCTTCTCGGGCGCCGGTTGCGGCTCTTCTTCCGGCTCGGGCTGAGGCAGCGGTTCCGGCTCGGCGGGAATGGTGGGTTCTGGCACCGGCGGGATGGATGGAGCGGGCTCCGGCTTCGGCTCTTCGGGGACCGGTTGAGGCTCAGCCTCCGGCTTCAGCGCCTCCAGCGCGTCCCATTTGATCGGCGGCAGCGTCTCGTCGACGCGCTCCTCGACGACTTCTTTCCTGCCGAACGAAAATATCTTCTTGAAGAAACCAGCCATGCGTCTCGCAGTTCTCAGGCGGCTTGCGCGGCAAGCGGGGCCGCAATCAGTCGGGCGCCGTCATGGCCGGCGACCATGGCGTCGACGATTTCGCCGGGCGCGCCGGCGTCGATCGCGGCCAGCGTAAAACCTTCGGTGCGGCCAAGCCCGTCGCGCTCGACCAGAATCGATTGCCGTGTGCCGGAGAGCGACGACAAGTGACGACAGTAGGCGGCCTCGCCGGCGACGCGCAGCCTCGCGGCGCGCGCCTTCACCACCTCACGGCGAACCTGCGGCATGCGCGCGGCCGGCGTGCCTTCGCGTGGCGAGAACGGGAAAACGTGCAGATGCGTCAGGCCGCATTCCTCGACTATTCTTTCCGAATTCTCGAACATCGCCTCGGTCTCGGTCGGGAAGCCGGCGATGATGTCGGCGCCGAAGACGACGCCCGGACGCAGCTTGCGCACGTCCTCGCAGAAGCGGATCGACTGGTCGCGCAGATGGCGGCGCTTCATGCGCTTCAGGATCATGTCGTCGCCCGACTGCAGCGACAGATGCAGATGCGGCATCAGCCTCTGTTCAGTGGCGATGGCGTCGAGCAGGTCGTCGTCGGCCTCGATGGAATCGATCGAGGACAATCTCAGCCGCTTCACGTCGGGCACCTGGCGCAGGATCGTCTTCACCAGCTTTCCGAGTTTTGGCGCCCCCGGCAGGTCGGCGCCGAAGCTCGTCATGTCGACGCCGGTCAAAACGATCTCGGCATAGCCGTTGCCGGCCAGCCGCTTCACCTGCTCGACCACCGCGCCCATCGGCACGGAGCGCGAGTTGCCGCGGCCGTAGGGGATGATGCAGAAGGTGCAGCGATGGTCGCAGCCATTCTGCACCTGCACGAAGGCGCGCGCGCGGCCCTCGATGGCGTCGACCATGTGGCTTGCCGTCTCGCGCACCGAAAAAATGTCGTTGACGCGCGCCTTCTCGGTGTCGTTGACGCCGAAATCGGGCAGCGCGCGGTAGGAGTTGGCCTTGAGCTTCTCCTCATTGCCGAGCACCAGGTCGACCTCGTCCATCGCGGCGAAATTCTGCGGCTCGGTCTGGGCCGCGCAGCCGGTGACGATGATGCGGGCTGAAGGGTTCTCGCGGCGCGCCTTGCGGATCGCCTGCTTGGCCTGGCGCACCGCTTCGGCGGTGACGGCGCAGGTGTTGAAGATGAAGGCGCCGCCATTGAGCTCACCCAGGCCGGCGTTTTCGGCCTCGCGGCGCATCACTTCCGATTCATAGGTGTTGAGGCGGCAGCCGAAGGTGACGACGTCGATGCCTGTCGTGGTGGAGGCTTGGGATACCACGCCTTTTTGAAGGGCGGACATCAGGCGGCGCTTTCGGTGTCGCGAACCCAGGCGCCGGTCGAGGGATCGAAGCTGCCGGAAAATTCCCATTCGGCGGCACCTGTCAGGACGACGTGGTCGTCGTCGCGCCATTCGACGTTGAGCTCGCCGCCGCCGGGCGTGAGCAGCGTGACGCTGCGGCCGGTGCGCCTGGTGCGGGCCGCCGCCACCGCGGCGGCGCAAGCCGCCGAGCCACAGGCCTTGGTGAGGCCGGCGCCGCGCTCCCAGGTGCGGATGATCATCGTGCGAGGCGAAGTCACCTGGGCGATGGTGATGTTGGCGCGCTCGGGGAAGATCGGATGGTTCTCAAGCAGCGGGCCGAAGCGGTCCAGCTCATAAGACCAGACGTCGTTGTCAACCCAGAAGATCACGTGCGGGTTGCCCATCGACACCGCCGAGGGCGAATGCAGCACCGGGGCGTCGATCGGGCCGATCTGCAGCTCGATCATGCGGGTGTCGCGAAACTCTTCCGCCAGCGGGATCTCCTGCCAGCCGAAACGCGGCTTGCCCATGTCGACCGAGATAAGGCCGTCGGCATGCTCCTGCGCATTCAAGATGCCGGCGCGGGTCTCGAAGGTGAAGCTCTTGTTGCCCGTCTCGGCGGCCAGAGCCTGCACCACGCAGCGCATGCCGTTGCCGCAAGCCTGCGCGCTGGTGCCGTCGGAGTTCAGGATGTCGACATAATAGGCGGTGCCCGGCGTCTTCGCGTCGTGGATCGCCATGATCTGGTCGAACTTCGTCGCCGCGTCGTCATTGAGGGCGATCGCGGCCGCCGCCGTCACCTTGTCGGCGCGGCCGCGCATATCGGCAACGATGATCTCGTTGCCGATGCCGTTCATCTTGGCGAAGGGGGCGCTGCCTGCCATCTAACCGGTCGTTCCAATCCGTTTGGCCAATCCGTTTGGGCGCTATATGGCGGAAACGGGCGGGAATTACCAGTCCGGCGTTGGCTCTGGCGACGACGAAGAAGAGGCCGCGCGGCGACCGGTCGCGCAGCGACGATCTGGCGGTCGCGCCAGCGACGACCAAGTGGTCGCGCTTATGTTACCGCGAAGACGCCGAGCACGATCAGCAGGAAGATGATCAGCACGATGCCGATGAGGATGCGCGCGCCGGTAGCGGCCGCGCCTGCCAAAGCCGGCATGCCGAGCAGGCTCGCGGCGGCGGCAATGATGAGAAGGATGATGATCCACCTGATCATGGGGAAGCTCCAGCGGTTTGCGTCGTCCGATCAACGCGTTTGGCCGGTTTGGGTTCCTTTGTAGATGGCTGGCACGTCCCATAGCTCTCCCGGTCGCATGGCACGGAAACGCTCCGGCGGCAGGTCTTCGGCGGCCAGCGCCTCGGCCAGTTTCCGGGCCGGCTCCTCGACCGGCTCGTCGGTAAGGTGGAAGGTGCCCCAGTGGCAGCCGGCGGCGAAGGCGGCGTTGCACAGCTTCATGCCCTGAACGGCCTCCTGCGGGTTCTGGTGCTGCGGCGCCATGAACCAGCGCGGCTCATAGGCTCCGATCGGCAGGATGGCGAGGCGGAAGCCGCCATGCTTTTGCGCCATCAGCCGGTAGTTGATGCCGTCATGGAAGCCGGTGTCGCCGGCGAAGTAGATCTTGCCGGCCATCGTCTCGATGACGAAGCCCGCCCACAGCGCCATGCGGCGGTCGCGCCCGCCGCGCGCCGACCAGTGATGCGCCGGCTCGACATGGATGGCTGCCGTGCCGGCATCGAGCCTGTCGCCCCAATCATGCACGCTGAGCCGCATGCCGGGCGCCGCGCGGCCGATGATGGCGTCATTGCCGAGCGGCGCGATCACCAGCGGGTCGTGTCTCTCCCCCAGCCGCTTCAGCGTGGCGAGGTCGAGATGGTCGTAGTGATTGTGGCTGACCAGGACCAGATCGATCGGCGGCAGGTCGGCAAAGGCAATCCCCGGCGCATTAACCCTTCTCGGCCCGACGAAGGCGAAAGGCGAGGCACGCTCCGACCAGACCGGATCGGTCAGGATGTTCAACCCCGCCGTCTGGATGAGAAGCGAAGCATGGCCGACCATGGTGAGCCTCAGCGCGCTGCCTTCCACCCGTATGTCCGGCTTCGCCGGGGGATACGGGCTCGGAACCGAAGCCGGCCAGTTCGCCCGCCCGCCGCCGAATTGCCATTTGAGGAGATCGGTGAAGCTCCCGGGCGGCTTGCCGCCGGGATTGAAGAACAGGGCGCCGTCGAAATGATCGCTGGGCGGCCCGCTGTAGTAGCGGTTGGCGGTTCCTGTTCTCGCGGCCATGCTGTCTCCCGCCCGCTTGCGTCGTTTCCTGAGATAAGGACGCGCCGGCCTGGCGCAAGCATTTTTGCCGCCGCATGCCAATGGCCGAAGCCGGGCTCGTCTACGATCGGCAGACAGGGGTGATCGTCATGGTAATGAAGCGAACCAAGACACCGTGGATGAAGGCCGAGGATTTCGGCCGCTCGCTGCCGCTTGGGGTCGGCGTCAACCTGCTGGTCACCGACATCGCGGCTATGGAGGCCTTCTGCCGCGACGTGCTTGGCGCCCGGATTATCTATGGCGACGAGGATTTCGCGGCGATCGAGCTGTTGGGCTCGATCTTCATGCTCCACGCTGACCATTCCTATCTGGACAATCCGATGACCGGCGTCACCGCAGGCGCCGAGACTCGCGGGGCCGGTATCGAACTGCGCCTTTACGGCGCCGATCCGGACTCGGTCGAGAAAAAGGCGGCCGCGCTCGGCCACATCGTGCTGGCCGGCTCGATCGACAAGCCGCATGGCTTGCGCGAATGTTACATCGTCGGCCCGGATGGTTATGTCTTCGTGCCGAGCGCCAGGATTTAATGTTGATATTTCAATAGACTATAAGGTTTTCAGCGGCAGCTTCCGGACCGTGGCCCTCAGCTGCGATAAATTTGCAACAGCCGCTTCGAAAACCCTATTTTAACCATATCGGGTTGAAATTCTGCCACCTTCGCCGTCTTGGTGAAGCGGAGATTACGCGGATGGCTCCCCCCGGCCAGATCCGACGGAGGTGGTAAATGCATTTTTCAAGGACTGGCCTTGTGGCCGTATCGCTGGCCGCGCTCGTTGCGGGCGGCTGCTCGACCTCGCGCTTCTCGTCGATGGACGACCAGCAGCCGGCGCCGCTGACCCCGGCGCCCTCCGGAACGGTGACGCAGAATCAGCTGCCGCCGCCGGCTTCCCCCGGCGCCGCCGATGCGTCGCAATTCCCGACCGCTCCGAAGAACACCCAGGTAGCCTCGCTGCCGCCGGACGGCACCGCGCCTGCCGGCGCCACCGATCTCACCGCGGCCAGCGTCGCCGGCGTCTGGAACGTCAATGTCTCCGGGCAGAGCTGCAAGGTGGCGACGCCGCAGACCAAGTTCGGCGCCGGCTACCGCGCCGGTCCGCTGCACTGCCCGGCGCCGATCGACGGCATCAAGTCGTGGAATGTCGCCGGCAAGCAGCTGACGCTTTACGACGAGAACGGCGGCACGCTGGCCAGGCTCTATTCGTCCGGCGGCGAAAAGTTCGACGGCCAGACTTCCAACGGGCAGCCGATCTCGCTTACAAGATAACGCGAGGGTGTGCTGATATTCAGGTGAGGCCGGCCTGCAGATGCCGGCTTCCGGTCTTCGCCGGCCGAAGCACTGAGGAGTGGCGTGGCAGTTAAATTAAGGCTATGGCCGGCGAAGGCCGGTGCTCACGTACTTCAAGTACGCTCCGCTCCGGTTCTCGGAACCCGCAATTTTCGACTCGGCCTGACCTGAATCTCAACACACCCCGGCCCTTCCTCAGGCGTTCCGCGCAAAAAAATGCAAAAGACCGGACCCATGCATCTGCGCGACGGTATCCAGACCCACGCGACCGTCAGGCAGCGCTACGACCATCTCGTCCAGAGCGGCGCGGCTGAGCGCGACCCGGCGCAGGAGCGCATCGTCGCCGCGCTCGACCGGCTGACCGACGAGATCTCGGCCAAAAGGCTGGCGCATAAATCGAGCGCGCTGGGCTGGCTGTTCGCGGCCAAGCGGCAGTCGCGCGAGCCCGTCAAAGGCCTCTATATCCATGGTGGCGTCGGGCGCGGCAAGTCCATGCTGATGGACATGTTCTTCGAGCTGTTGCCGGTCCGGCGCAAGCGCCGCGTGCATTTCAACGACTTCATGGCCGATGTGCAGGACCGTATCCAGAGGCACCGGCAGGCGCGCAAGGAAGGCACGGTCAAGGAAGACGATCCGATCCCGCCGGTGGCGCGGGCGCTCGCCGATGAAGCCTGGGTGCTGTGCTTCGACGAATTCTCGGTCACTGACATCGCCGACGCGATGATCCTGTCGCGCCTGTTCTCGGCGCTGTTCGCCAGCGGCGTGGTGCTGGTCGCCACCTCCAATGTGGCGCCGGAGAACCTTTATCGCGACGGGCTGAACCGCCAGCTCTTCCTGCCGTTCATCTCGTTGCTGGAGCGCAATGCCCATGTGATGGCGCTGGATGCCGAGAAGGACTACCGGCAGGAAAAGCTCAACCGCCAGCCGGTCTATGTCACGCCGGACGACGCTGCGGCCGAGCGCGCGCTGGACGAGGCCTGGAAGGCGATGACGCATGGCCAGCCAACCGGCGAGGTGACGCTGACGCTGAAAGGCCGCCAGCTTGTCGTGCCGCGCGCCGCCGGCGATGTCGCGCGCTTTTCCTTTGCCGACCTCTGCGAAAAGCCGCTCGGCGCGCGCGACTATCTGGCGATTGCCGGCCGCTTCTCGACCGTTTTCATCGACCATGTGCCGGTGCTGGGCGAAGGCAAGCGCAACGAGGCCAAGCGCTTCATCCTTTTGATCGACACGCTCTACGACCACCGCATGCGGCTGGTGATGAGCGCGGCGGCGCCGCCCGAGCGGCTTTATACGGCCAAGCGCGGCACGGAAGTGTTCGAATTCGAGCGTACAGCCTCGCGCCTGGTCGAGATGCAGAGCCGCGACTGGCTGGACGGCTGGGCGGAACGGCGCGACAGGACGCAGCCTGCGGGGGCGCTGTCCCGCCGGCGTTAGAGGGTGCCCTGCTTAAATCACAACCGCGTCATCGCCCGGATGAAGCCTTCTGATTTCGACGTTCATTGTGTAAATTCTCCTCGGTCGGCTCACAAACTTTGACGTTTACGTAATTCCCGATACATCTAACCGATTGAAAACGTTAGGCTCAAAATAATCGTTTGAATTTCTTCCGCGCCGGAGTTATTCGGTGCGGCCAAATCTCGCGGTTTCCCGCATCCTTTCGGCCCTCCGGCCCGTCACGACTTCGTCACAGACAAAGGAAAACATCCTCACATGGCACGCAACAAGATAGCGCTCATCGGCTCGGGCATGATCGGCGGCACGCTCGCCCATATGATCGGCCTCAAGGATCTCGGCGACGTGGTGCTGTTCGACATCGCCGAGGGCATTCCGCAGGGCAAGGGTCTCGATATCGCGCAGTCTTCGCCGGTCGACGGCTTCGACTCCAGGCTGACCGGCGTCAACGACTATGCCGGCATCGAGGGCGCGGATGTGTGCATCGTCACCGCCGGCGTGCCGCGCAAGCCGGGCATGAGCCGCGACGACCTTCTCGGCATCAACCTCAAGGTCATGGAACAGGTCGGCGCCGGCCTCAAGAAATATGCGCCGAAGGCCTTCGTCATCTGCATCACCAACCCGCTCGACGCCATGGTGTGGGCCCTGCAGAAGTTCTCCGGCCTGCCGACCAGCCATGTCGTCGGCATGGCCGGCGTGCTCGACAGCGCCCGCTTCCGCTACTTCTTGGCCGAAGAGTTCAAGGTCTCGGTCGAGGACGTCACCGCCTTTGTGCTCGGCGGTCACGGCGATTCCATGGTGCCGATGATCCGCTATTCGACCGTCTCGGGCATCCCGCTGCCCGACCTCATCAAGATGGGCTGGACCTCGAAGGAAAAGCTCGACCAGATCGTGCAGCGCACCCGCGACGGCGGCGCCGAGATCGTCGGCCTGTTGAAGACCGGTTCGGCCTATTACGCGCCGGCGGCGTCGGCGATCGCGATGGCCGAATCCTACCTCAAGGACAAGAAGCGGGTGCTGCCCTGCGCCGCGCACCTCTCGGGCCAGTATGGCGTCAAAAACACCTATGTCGGCGTTCCGGTGGTGATCGGCGCCGGCGGCGTCGAGCGCGTCATCGAGATCGACCTCTCCAAGGCCGAGCAGAAGATGTTCGATTCCTCGGTCGCGGCGGTCCAGGGCTTGACCGAGGCCTGCACCAAGATCGCCCCGCATCTCGCCGGCAAATAACAGTCCTTCCCGGAGACCACGCGCATGAATATCCATGAGTATCAGGCCAAGGCGCTGCTGAAGACGTTTGGCGCGCCGGTCGCAAGCGGCGTTCCGGTGTTCAAGGCCGGCGAGGCAGAAGCCGCGGCAGAAGCGCTGCCCGGCCCGCTCTATGTCGTGAAGAGCCAGATCCATGCCGGGGGCCGCGGCAAGGGCAAGTTCAAGGAGCTCGGCCCCGATGCCAAGGGCGGCGTGCGCCTGGCGAAGTCGGCGGCGGAAGTCGTCGCCAATGCCAACGAGATGCTCGGCCACACGCTGGTCACCAAGCAGACGGGGCCTGCCGGCAAGCAGGTCAACCGCCTCTATATCGAGGACGGCGCCGACATCGAGCGCGAGCTCTATCTGTCGATCCTGGTCGACCGCTCGGTCGGCCGCATCGCCTTCGTCGTCTCCACCGAGGGTGGCATGGATATCGAGACGGTCGCCCACGACACGCCGGAAAAGATCGTCACCGTCGCCATCGATCCGGAAAAGGGTGTGAGCGCCGACGAGGTGAAGAAGCTCAACGCCGCGCTGAAGCTCGACGGCGATGCGGCGAAGGACGGCGGGACGCTGTTCCCGATCCTCTACAAGGCCTTTGCCGAGAAGGATATGAGCCTGCTCGAGGTCAACCCGCTGATCGTCATGAAGGACGGGCATCTGCGCGTGCTCGACGCCAAAGTGTCGTTCGACAACAATGCGCTGTTCCGCCATCCGGACGTGATGGAGCTGCGCGACACCTCCGAGGAGGACGAGAAGGAGATCGAGGCGTCGAAATACGACCTCGCCTATGTCGCGCTCGACGGCAATATCGGCTGCATGGTCAACGGCGCCGGCCTTGCCATGGCCACGATGGACATCATCAAGCTCTATGGTGCCGAGCCGGCTAACTTCCTCGACGTCGGCGGCGGCGCCTCCAAGGAAAAGGTCACGGCGGCGTTCAAGATCATCACCAAGGATCCGGCCGTCGAAGGCATCCTGATCAACATCTTCGGCGGCATCATGAAGTGCGACGTCATCGCCGAGGGCGTGATCGCCGCGGTCAAGGAAGTGGGCCTGAAGGTGCCGCTGGTCGTGCGTCTCGAAGGCACCAATGCCGAGCTCGGCAAGAAGATCATCAACGACAGCGGCCTCAATGTCGTGTCGGCCGACGATCTGGATGACGCGGCCAAGAAGATCGTCAAGGCGGTGAAGGGCTAACCAAGGAGAGCGCTGCGTGAGTAGCTTCCCAGTCCATTGGGAGGAAGAAGTTCAAAGCCTCGATCAGCCGGCCGCGTGTCCGTATTCGATCGATGAAATCGAGCAGTATCTTTGTTGGTGCCACGATCATTCGAAGTTGGACGAGAAGCCGATGCACTACAAAGTGCACGGCGCGGTCGCTGAGCAAACGGAAGATGAGCGGCATTTCTGGCTGTACCGGGCATCAGACGAGGTTGGGCGCGAGTGGTACGTTGTCGTTGGAAGCGGGAAGAGTCCGTTCAAACCTTCGATGAAAATGAGAGGTTGGATGTACGGCAAAGAGAACGTTCTTGGCCTTATGCCTCACCATTATCTGAGAGATGAGATTGGCGACCAGCGCCTCGCGGACGCCAGATGAAAAGGAATGAGCGGATGCCTCCGCGCAAGATAAACCTGGTCGAGGCGGCGGACGCGAAGATCGCCAAGGTCTTCGATCCGCATATCGCCGGCGACGTCAACGATGCCCAGGCCAAGGTCGCCAAGTTCGGCGAGGTTTTCGACTGGCATGCGCATGACCATGAGGACGAAGCCTTTCTCGTGCTGCGCGGCAGGATCGCCATCGACTTCCGCGACGGGCCGGTCGAGCTCGGCGAGGGCGACTTCATCGTCGTGCCGCGCGGCGTCGAGCATCGGCCGCGCTCGCTGACGAAGGAGCCGGTGGTGCTGATGTTCGAGCCGGCGACGACGCTCAACACGGGCAACGCCCGGAGTGACCTCACCGTCACCGACCTGAAGCGGCTCTGAGCCATGAACGCGTCACCCTTCTCTTCCCTCTCGGGCGGCCACCAACGCCTGCAGGCGCTGGTCGGCGCGTGGCGCGGCGAGGAAGAGATTGCGGCCACGCAATGGACCGATGCCGGCACGGCAACGTCGGAAGTGCAGTCCGAGGCTGAGTTCGGCGGCCTGTTCGTGGTGCAGCGCTATCGCCAGCGCCGCGACGGCACCGTCTCGTTCGGCGCGCATAATGTGTTCGGCTTCGACCAGCAGAGCGGCCTCGTCACCATGCATCAGTTCGACTCGATGGGATTCGTGCCGATGTCGCCGGCTACCGGCAGGTGGAACGGCAGCGAGCTGATGCTGGAACGCTCGTCGCCGCGCGGTGCCGCGCGCGCGGCGTACAGCTTTGACGGCGCTGACGCCTACCGCATGAAACTTCAGTTCAAGCCCGCCGGCAGCGATGCATGGCAAGACATGGTGAGCGGCCTCTACCGGCGCGTTCCGCCTTCCTCGATCAACGGTTTTTAGAAAAGGGCCACGATGTCCATTCTCGTCGACAAGAATACCAAGGTGCTGGTCCAGGGTCTGACCGGCAAGACCGGCACGTTCCATACCGAGCAGGCGCTGGCCTATCACGGCACCCGGATGGTGGGCGGCATCAACCCGAAGAAGGGCGGCGAGACCTGGACCGGTTCGAAAGGCGAAAACCTGCCGATCTTCGCCACCGTCGCCGAGGGCAAGGCAAAGACCGGCGCCAACGCCTCCGTCATCTACGTGCCGCCGGCGGGAGCCGGCGAGGCCATCATCGAGGCGATCGAGGCCGAGATCCCGCTCATCGTCTGCATCACCGAAGGCATCCCTGTGATGGACATGGTCAAGGTCAAGGCGCGGCTCGACCGCTCCATCTCGCGGCTGATCGGCCCGAACTGCCCGGGCGTGCTGACGCCCGACGAATGCAAGATCGGCATCATGCCCGGCAACATCTTCCGCAAGGGCTCGGTCGGCGTTGTTTCGCGCTCGGGAACGCTTACCTATGAGGCAGTCTTCCAGACCACCAATGTCGGCCTCGGCCAGACCACAGCGGTGGGCATCGGCGGCGACCCGGTCAAGGGCACCGAATTCATCGACGTGCTGGAGATGTTCCTCGCCGACGACGAGACCAAGTCGATCATCATGATCGGCGAGATCGGCGGCTCGGCCGAGGAAGACGCCGCACAGTTCCTCAAGGACGAAGCCAAGCGCGGCCGCAAGAAACCGATGGCGGGCTTCATCGCCGGGCGCACCGCGCCGGCCGGCCGCACCATGGGCCACGCGGGCGCGGTGATCTCCGGCGGCAAGGGCGGCGCGGAAGACAAGATCGCGGCGATGGAATCGGCCGGCATAAAGGTGTCGCCGTCGCCGGCCAGGCTCGGCACGACGCTGGTCGAGGCGATCAAGGGTTAAGGGAGTAGGGGAGTAAGGGAATAGGGGAGTAGGGAAAGATCAGCGGCAAAAATGCCCTACTCCCCTACTGCCTTACTCCCCTACTCCCTTCCAGAAAAGGAGACGGAGCCAGGCTCCGCAGACGAAAATGGCAAGACAAGATCAGGCCAACGACCAATTCTCGCTCACCTCATTCCTTTATGGCGGCAATGCCGACTATATCGACGCGCTCTACGCGGCCTATGAGGACAATCCGGCCTCCGTCGATCCGGAGTGGCAGGATTTCTTCGCGGCGCTGAAGGACGACGCGGGCGATGTCCGCAAGAACGCTAAGGGCGCCTCCTGGGCGAAGCCTTCCTGGCCGCTGCAGGCCAATGGCGAGCTGGTCTCGGCGCTCGACGGCAATTGGGGTCTGGTCGAAAAGGCGATCGAAAAGAAGGTCAAGGAAAAGGCCGTCATCAACGGCGCCGTGCTTTCCGACGCCGACGTGCACCAGGCGACGCGCGATTCCGTGCGCGCCATCATGATGATCCGCGCCTACCGCATGCGCGGCCACCTGCACGCCAATCTCGACCCGCTCGGCATCGCCAAGCCGCTCGAGGACTATAACGAGCTGTCGCCGGAGAATTACGGCTTCACCGAAGCCGATTACGACCGGCCGATCTTCCTCGACAATGTGCTCGGGCTCGAATTCGGCAGCATCCGGCAGATGCTGGATATCCTGACCCGCACCTATTGCTCGACGCTCGGCGTCGAGTTCATGCACATCTCCGACCCGGAAGAGAAGGCCTGGATTCAGGCGCGCATCGAAGGCGCCGACAAGGAGATCACCTTCACCGCCACTGGCAAGAAGGCGATCCTGTCGAAGCTGGTCGAGGCCGAGGGCTTCGAGCAATATATCGACGTCAAGTACAAGGGCACCAAGCGTTTCGGCCTCGATGGCAGCGAGTCGCTGATCCCGGCGCTGGAACAGATCGTCAAGCGCGGCGGCCAGCTCGGCCTGAAGGAAATCGTGCTCGGCATGGCGCATCGCGGCCGCCTCAACGTGCTCTCCCAGGTCATGGCCAAGCCGCACCGCGCCATCTTCCACGAATTCAAGGGCGGCTCGGCGGCTCCCGACGAGGTCGAAGGCTCGGGCGACGTCAAGTACCACCTCGGCGCCTCGTCGGACCGCGAGTTCGACGGCAACAAGGTGCACCTGTCGCTGACGGCCAATCCCTCGCATCTGGAAATTGTCGACCCTGTCGTGATGGGCAAGGCGCGCGCCAAGCAGGATCAGTTGTCCGGCCGTGAGCGCGGCGAGATCGTGCCGCTGTCGGAGCGCGCCAAGGTCATGCCGCTGCTGCTGCACGGCGACGCCGCCTTTGCCGGCCAAGGCGTGATCGCGGAAATCCTCGGCCTGTCGGGCCTGCGCGGGCATCGCGTCGCCGGCACGTTGCATTTCATCATCAACAACCAGATCGGTTTCACCACCAATCCGCGCTTCTCGCGCTCCTCGCCCTATCCGTCGGATGTGGCCAAGATGATCGAGGCGCCGATCTTCCACGTCAATGGCGACGATCCGGAAGCGGTGGTGCATGCCGCGAAGGTAGCGACCGAATTCCGCATGAAGTTCCACAAGCCGGTGGTGGTCGACATGTTCTGCTACCGCCGCTTCGGCCACAATGAAGGCGATGAACCGTCCTTCACCCAGCCGATCATGTACCGCAACATCCGCAGCCATAAGACCGTGGTGCAGATCTATGCCGACCGGCTGATCGCCGAAGGCCACGTCACCCAGGCCGAGGTCGACAAGATGCGGGCCGACTGGCGCGCGCATCTGGAAGCCGAATGGGAAGTCGGCCAGCACTACAAGCCCAACAAGGCCGACTGGCTGGACGGCGCGTGGTCGGGCCTGCGCACCGCCGACAACCAGGACGAACAGCGGCGCGGCAAGACCGCCGTGCCGGTGCGCACGCTGAAGGAGATCGGCAAGAAGCTGACCGAGGTGCCGAAGGACTTCGAGGCGCACAAGACCATCCTGCGCTTCCTCGAAAACCGCCGCCAGGCGATCGAGTCGGGCGAAGGTATCGATTGGTCGACGGCCGAGGCGCTGGCCTTCGGCGCCATCCTGCTCGACGGCAATCCGATCCGGCTTTCCGGGCAGGATTCGGAGCGCGGTACCTTCTCGCAGCGCCATTCGGTGCTTTACGACCAGCGCGACGAGAACCGCTACATCCCGCTCAACAACCTGTCGGCGGCGCAGGCCGGCTACGAGGTGATCAACTCGATGCTGTCGGAAGAGGCGGTGCTCGGCTTCGAGTATGGCTACAGCTTGGCCGAGCCCAAGGCGCTGACGCTCTGGGAGGCGCAGTTCGGCGACTTCGCCAATGGCGCCCAGGTCGTGTTCGACCAGTTCATCTCGTCGGGCGAGCGCAAGTGGCTCCGCATGTCGGGTCTCGTATGTCTGCTGCCGCATGGCTATGAGGGCCAGGGGCCGGAGCATTCGTCGGCGCGGCTGGAGCGCTTCCTGCAGCTTTGCGCCGAAGACAACATGCAGGTCGCCAACGTCACCACGCCGGCCAATTATTTCCATATCCTGCGCCGGCAGTTGAAGCGCGACTTCCGCAAGCCGCTGATCCTGATGACGCCGAAGTCGCTGCTGCGCCACAAGCGGGCGGTGTCGACGCTGCCGGAAATGTCGGGCGAAAGCTCGTTCCACCGCCTGCTTTGGGACGATGCGCAGCTCTTGGCCGACCAGCCGATCAAGCTGGTGAAGGACTCCAAGATCCGCCGTGTCGTGCTGTGCTCGGGCAAGGTCTATTACGACCTCTATGAGGAGCGCGAGAAGCGCGGCATCAACGACATCTACCTGCTGCGCGTCGAACAGCTCTATCCGTTCCCGGCCAAGGCGCTGATCACCGAGCTGTCACGCTTCCGCAACGCCGAGATGGTGTGGTGCCAGGAAGAGCCCAAGAACATGGGCGCCTGGTCGTTCATCGATCCCTATCTCGAATGGGTGCTGGCGCATATCGACGCCAAGCATCAGCGGGTGCGCTACACCGGCCGGCCGGCCTCGGCCTCGCCGGCGACTGGGTTGATGTCGAAGCATCTCAGCCAGCTGGCCGCGCTGCTCGACGACGCTCTCGGCGAATAAGGGCGCCGGGCGGGTAAGCAGACCGGACGAAACAGACCTCAAGAAGACAACGGACAGGCACAATGGCTACCGAAATCCGCGTCCCCACTCTCGGCGAATCCGTCACCGAGGCGACTGTCGGCAAGTGGTTCAAGAAGGTCGGCGACGCGATCGCCACCGACGAGCCACTGGTCGAGCTCGAAACCGACAAGGTGACGGTGGAAGTGCCCGCCGCGGGCGCCGGAACGCTGGCCGAGATCGCCGTCAAGGAAGGCGAGACGGTCAATGTCGGGGCGTTGCTCGGATCGATTTCGGCGGGCGGCGCGGCCCCGGCGACCAAGCCGCAGGCAGTCGCCCAGGCTTCCAGCCCGGATGCCGCATCCACCGGCAAGCAGGCCGCGGCCGAAACCGCCAGAATCGCTGGCGATGCCGGCCAGATCGAGCCGCGCACCATGCCGCCGGCGCCTGCCGCCGCCAAGCTGATCGCGGAGGCCAATCTCTCGGTCGACCAGTTGTCCGGCTCCGGCAAGCGCGGCCAGGTGCTGAAGGGCGACGTGCTCGACGCCATCGCCAAGGGCGCCCCTTCCCAGCCGGCCGAGACGCCGAAGGCTGCTCCGGCTCCAGCGCCGGTCGTTGCCCGGGCGCCGTCCTCGACCGCCGATGCGCCGCGCGAGGAACGCGTGCGCATGACCAAGCTGCGCCAGACCATCGCGCGCCGCCTGAAGGAGGCGCAGTCGACCGCCGCCATGCTCACCACTTTCAACGAGGTGGATATGAGCGCGGTGATGGCGCTGCGGTCCAAGTACAAGGACGTGTTCGAGAAGAAGCATGGCGTGAAGCTCGGCTTCATGGGCTTCTTCACCAAGGCTGTGACGCACGCGCTGAAGGAGATCCCGGCGGTCAATGCCGAGATCGACGGCACCGACATCATCTACAAGAACTTCGCCCATGTCGGCGTTGCCGTCGGCACCGACAAGGGGCTGGTGGTGCCGGTGGTGCGCGATGCCGACCAGATGTCCATCGCCGAGATCGAGAAGGAGATCGGCCGTCTGGGCCTCGCCGCGCGCGACGGCAAGCTGTCGGTGGCGGATATGCAAGGCGGGACGTTTACGATTTCTAACGGTGGTGTTTACGGATCGCTGATGTCGACGCCGATCCTGAACGCGCCGCAGTCGGGCATTCTTGGCATGCACAAGATCCAGGAGCGGCCGATGGTGGTCGGCGGCCAGATCGTCATCCGGCCGATGATGTATCTGGCGCTGAGCTACGACCACCGCATCGTCGACGGCAAGGAAGCGGTGACCTTCCTGGTGCGGGTCAAGGAAAGCCTGGAGGATCCCGAGCGGCTGGTGCTCGATCTGTGATCGGAGCCGATCCGCAATGAGCGGCTGGCTGGAACGGTTCGGGCTCGGCCGGACGGCATGCGGCTTGCGGCGTAGCATCTTCCTGCTTGGCCTCTCCGCCGCCATCCCGTCGCCCGCAATGGCCGCCGACTGGGATCCGGCGACGGCCAGCAGCAATTTCGGCATCTTTGCGCTCAGCGACGCGCAATTGGCAGAGCGCAAGATCACCGTCACGCCGATCGGCGAGCTCGAACTCCCGACCGGCGAGATCATCGCCTGCGATCCTCTGATCACGACCGACGACTGGCCGGCGCTGGCGCGCAGGGTGAAGCCCGGGCACTATCCGGTCGCGCTGTTCGAGGCGCAGGGTCGCGTGGCCGCGGCGTTCCTTCGCTTCCGGCCGGGCGTGCCGGTGCGCTGGGAGCTCGCCACATTGCCCGGCCAGGACGTCTCGACGCTGAACGGCGACGAAATCTTCGGCTATCCCGTCGATGCCGGCCTCGGCTCGTTCATGGACAAGGCGGCGATGGCCTTGATGACGGCCGCGCAGGACAAGCTGAAGCCCGATCAGAACTATTATGACGATGTGCTGGCGGCCGAGTTCGCGCCCAACCAGGACCGGTTCGTCATGCACCGTCCGGCCGCCGGCAATCCGGTCAACATTGCGATATTCTGGAGCGGCTGGGGCGATGGTTTCTATCCGTCCTTCTGGGGGCTGGACGCGGCGGGTGAGCCGGTGGTCCTGATGACCGACTTCGGCGTGCTCGAAAACGCCGACGGCCGCGAAAGCGACCAGGGCAAGCGATGACGAGTGCCGCCTCGCCCATGATCGGATTGATGGCCGGATCGCTGGCGCTTACGGCAGTGAATTCCAGCGCCGAGGCCGCCTGCCCGATCCAGCTTGCCATCTATGGCGAAGCAAAGAGCGGCGCCGAGATCGATTTCACGCCGGCCGGCAGTTCGGCGACGATCACCAACAATTTCCGCATGATCCTCGACAACAATGTCGTGCTCGACGGCATTGCCATGTGGACCGAGGGATCGGCCGCGCGGCCGCATGGCTCGCTGATGTACAAATGCCCGACCGGCGACGTCACCGGCGAGGAGCTTGCCGCCTGCACGGTCTGGGAAGGCGTCGTCTACAGCGCCGACGACAAGGGCACGATCGGCCTGCTGCCGGCCGAAGGCGCCGAGGCACCGAAAAGCCTGATCTTTCCCGATCTCGGAGCGTCGCTGGAGATGTCGGCCGCCTATGGTCCCGCCGGTTTCTCCAAGGTGCCTTGGGACATCTTCGTGCTGAAAGGCTGCCAGGAATGAGCGCCGAGAAAAAGACGCTGCTGGTTACCGGCGGCAGCCGCGGCATCGGCGCCGCCATCTGCCGGCAGGCAAGCCAAGCCGGCTACCGGGTGGCGGTCAACTATGTCTCCAACCAGGCGGCGGCGGACATGCTGGTCGCCGAGCTCAAAGCCGGTGGCGGCGATGCTTTCGCGGTCAGAGGCGATGTCGGCAACGAGGCCGATGTCCTGGCGATGTTCGAAGCCGTCGACCGGGCGTTCGGCCGGCTCGATGCCTTCGTCAACAATGCCGGCATCGTCGACGTCAAGGCGCGGGTCGACGAGATGAGCGCGGCGCGGCTGGAGCGCATGATGCGCATCAATGTCGTCGGCTCCTTTCTCTGCGCCCGCGAAGCGGTCAAGCGCATGTCGACGCGACACGGCGGCCAGGGCGGTGCCATCGTCAACTTGTCCTCGGCAGCGGCCAGGCTGGGTTCGCCCGGCGAATATGTCGACTATGCCGCCTCCAAGGGCGCGATCGACACCATGACCATCGGCCTGGCGCGTGAGGTGGTGCTCGAAGGCATTCGCGTCAACGCGGTCAGCCCCGGCATCACCGAGACCGAAATCCATGCCTCGGGCGGCCAGCCCGATCGGGTGGCGCGGATGCAGGATTTGCTGCCGATGAAACGCGCCGGGACAGCCGACGAAGTCGCCAGCGCGGTTCTCTATCTTTTGTCGGATGCGGCCTCCTATATAACGGGCGCGATCCTGAATGTGAGCGGCGGCCGCTGAGGGCCAGACCAGAAGGACACCATCATGGCTTATGACGTCGTTATCATCGGATCGGGACCGGGCGGCTATGTCTGCGCCATCAAGGCGGCACAGCTCGGGCTGAAGACGGCGGTGGTCGAGAAGAACGCCACCTTCGGCGGCACCTGCCTCAACATCGGCTGCATCCCGTCGAAGGCGCTGCTCTACGCCTCCGAGATGTTCGCGGAAGCCGGCCATGCCTTCGATACGCTGGGCATCGAGCTACCGGCGCCGAAGCTCAACCTGAAGAAGATGATGGCACATAAGGACGCGACGGTGACGTCCAACGTCAACGGCGTCGCGTTCCTGTTCAAGAAGAACAAGATCGATTCCTTTCGCGGCACCGGCAAGGTGATTTCCGGCGGCAAGGTTTCAGTGACGGGCGAGGACGGCAAGGTCGAGGAGATCGAGACCAAGAACATCGTCATCGCCACCGGCTCGGATGTCGCCGGCATTCCGGGCGTCAAGGTCGATTTCGACGAGAAGGCGATCGTCTCCTCCACCGGCGCGTTGTCGTTGGCCAAGGTGCCCGCCAGCCTCGTCGTCGTCGGCGGCGGCGTCATCGGGCTGGAACTCGGCTCGGTGTGGGCCCGGCTCGGCGCCAAGGTCACCGTGGTTGAGTTCCTCGACACTATCCTGGGCGGTATGGACGGCGAGGTGTCGAAGCAGTTCCAGCGGCTGCTTTCTAAGCAGGGTTTCGAGTTCAAGCTCGGCGCCAAGGTCACCGGCGTCTCCAAGGTCAAGAAGGGCGCCAGCGTCACCTTCGAGCCGGTCAAGGGCGGCGCGGCCGAAACCATTGAGGCGGACGTCGTGCTGGTCGCCACGGGGCGGCGCCCCTATGCCGACAGCCTCGGGCTGAAGGAAGCCGGCGTCGAGGTCGACGAGCGCGGCCGCGTCAAGACCGACGGGCATTTGAGGACCAATGTGCCTGGCATTTATGCCATCGGCGACGTCATTGCCGGGCCGATGCTGGCGCACAAGGCCGAGGACGAGGGCGTCGCGGTGGCCGAAACGATCGCCGGCCAGGCCGGCCATGTGAATTACGACGTCATCCCGAGCGTCGTCTACACCAGCCCGGAGATCGCTTCGGTCGGCAAGACCGAAGAAGAGCTGAAGAAGGCCGGCATCGACTACAAGGCCGGAAAATTCCCGTTCAGCGCCAATGGCCGCGCGCGCGCCATGTTGCATACCGACGGCTTCGTGAAGATCCTGGCCGACAAACAAAGCGACCGCGTGCTCGGCGTCCATATCGTCGGCTTCGGCGCCGGCGAGATGATCCACGAGGCGGCGGTGCTGATGGAGTTCGGCGGCTCCTCGGAAGACCTGGCGCGGACTTGCCACGCGCATCCGACGATGTCGGAAGCGGTCAAGGAAGCGGCGCTGGCCACGTTCTTCAAGCCTATTCACATCTGAAAGGCGTCATAGGCTTCTTCTATCTTTGTCTGCTATCGGCGTGGCGACTTCGGCAGTTTCTTCGCCTCCTTGGCCAAGGAGGCGATGCGTTCGTCAGCTTCCTGATGGCGTTCAAGCTTCCGCTGCCGATCGAATTTCTCGTACTGCGCTTCAGCGATACGCTTTGCGTCAGAGGTTTTCACGGAGCCGCCGGATCGCAGGACTGTTCGCCCAAGCTGACGCAACTGTTGGTCGAGAAGGGCCTGCGCATCCTGCATCACGACAAGCCTGCCCATGTCGAGCTGGTCTTCGAATATGTCGAGCAAGATGGTCGTGAGCCGGTTTAGCTCTTTGATCTCGCCTTCAGCGAGATAGTTCTTCGAAACGGCGACATCAGTCTTTCTAATGTTGTCGTTTGGCCACGACCGTAAGCCCATGTTTTCAAATTGGTAGTTTGCCCTGGCGGCGATTATTTCCGCGGGCGTCTGCGATGTGACCGCGTAGACCAGCTTGGCTTGCGTCCGTTGATAGAACTCGCGCGCCGCTTCGGTGGTGCCGTCGTAGTCCTGGCACATGGCGCAAATGCTGCGCAGCTCGCGGTAGATGTTCGCCTCGTCGGAACGAATGTCACGGATTATCTCACGTAGCTCAGCGACCCGATCTGCACTCTCGGGACGCTTTAGACGTGGAGAATCGACAATGAATCCCTTCTTGGCGAACTGGACCAGGATGCCCGTGGCCCAGCGACGGAAAAGAGTGGCCTGGGTCGATGACACCCGATAGCCAACCGAGATCACCATATCCAGGTTGTAGACAGCGACCGGCCTGCCCAGACTTATGTGCACTTTTTGCACAGAAGTCGCTTCGTCGAGTTCCCCCTCCTCAATTACATTGTTGATATGTCGCGTGATCGTGGTGCGATCCCGCCCAAATAGGTCGGCAATCTGCGCCTGCGTCATCCACAGGGTGTCACCTTCGAAGCGGATATCGAGCTGAATGCCTTTTTCGGTGCTGTAGACGAGAAACCGATCGCCAGTCTCTTCGTCTTCTACCAGATGAACCGGTTCATTTTCATCATCAGTCATAAGGATGCCCGACTCGGTTGCACGAGAACATTATAGCAACTTCCGCTACCGAACACCCGGTCATGCCACCATTCTCCGCGATTTGCCTGCCCCAACCAAAACGGCCCGCCTCTCGGCGGGCCGTTCATCTTCAAGCTGTTGCCAGGTTACTGAGCCGGCGCAGGTGCCGGGGCTGGCGCAGGGGTGGGCGCGGGCGCGGGCGCAGGTGCCGGAGCTGGCGCGGGAGCCGGGGCAGGCGCCGGAGTTGGCTCAGGCGCCGGAGCAGGCGTTGCAGGGGCCGGAGCCGGCGTGCTGGCGGCCGGCGGCTCAGCCGGGGCGGGCGCATGCTCGCCGCCGCTTCTGCCAAAGACATAATACGCAACCACGGCCAGGATAATGACAACAAGGGCGATCAGCCAGCCGCTGCCGCCGCCACCGCCACTCGAGGTGGGAGGCGTGCTCGAAGGGGTGAACGGGTCGTTAGGGTTCGCCATGAAACGTGTCCTCCTTGGATGAAAGTCATCAAAATAACAGCCATCAACGCGCTGAGCCCGCATCGGGTTTCACGCGGACGGACGGAAAGCGCTGAAAAACCGGCGTTTTCAGGTCCGCCAGCCGCCAGACGACTCAGTTGACGGCGGTAACAGTATACCCTGCCTTGCGAAAATCCTCGACCAGTCCTTCCGAACCGGGCAGATGCATGGCGCCGACGGCCATGAAGACGTTGCCCTTGGCCAATATCGGCCCGGCATGCGCCGCCATCACCTTATTGCGGCTGGTGATCATGGTCTGCTCGAAGGCGGCATAGCCGGCCTTGTCGTCCGCCGTCTCCGGCAGCACGGCGCGGAACAGCGGCCAGAACATGCCGACCTCGCCACGCTGGTAGAGCACGATCATCGTCTCGTTGACGTCGTTCACCTTGTCGCCGAGCTTCATCGTCTCGACCAAGCTCTTCATGTGGAATTCGATCGGCAGCGAGGCCATCGCGCGCAACTGATCGACGGCGGTTTCGAGCCCTTCGACGTCCTTGCCCGAAGCCTTGGCGTCCGAGGCAAGCTTGACGTCCAGCACGGGTTCGCCGGCGCTCTGGCGCGCCACCTCGCAGGCCGGCAACGCCATCATCGCCGACAGGATCCACGGCTTCATCTTGGCGACCGTCGCCGGCGGGATGCCGCGCGCGTCGAGCCCCTTGTCCAGCGCCGCCGCATCGTCGGGCGACAAGAGCGACGACAGCGTGGTGTTGTCGGTGAACATCATCAGGCCGGGTTCGCTGGCCATCGCGGCCATCATCTTGGCCTTGTCCATCGCATCGGTGGTTTCGATGACGATTGTGCCCGCGCCGTCATAGGCTTTCTGCGCCGCGGCCGGCAGCGTCGTGACGCGCGTATCCGTCATGTGCATGGTGCCGAACAGATAGGACGGTTTTTCGCCGGGCTTGTCCAGCTTCCACAGCAGGCCCTTGCCGTCGGGAACGGCCGCGGCCTCGGTCTCGACCTTCTTGAAGGCGGCGGGATCGTTCTTCTCCAGCGCGGTCAAAAGATCGGCGCCGGCGCAATTGGGCGCTGCGGCATGGGCCCGGCTGGCGAGCAGCAGAACGGCGAGGAAAGACAGGAAAAACAGCAGGTTGAGCGCTGCAAGCAGCTTCAACGAGACCAGGGCCGCGCGGTCGGCGATGGCGATGACGCGTTTCATGGGAAGCGTCTTAGCGCCGAAAAGCGGCAAAACGGTTAACCGGGAGGATGAAATTGTTTCCGGTCCGGTGAGCTTTGATGTTCGCTCGGGTTTTCGGAAGGAATGCGTTGACCGAAACGTCTATCGCTTCGTCATCCACGGGCGGAGCAAGGAGCGAAGCGACGCAGCGCAGACCCGAGGATCCATTCCGTGTCTTCAAAGCGCCGCTGCGGTCCAGAATTCTACACCGTTGCACCCCTCGGACGAGGTCACGGCAGGATACCAGGGTCTGCGTGCGTCGCTACGCTCCTTGCTTCGCCCTGGAATGACGAAGCCGCGGGGCTTCGCGCCACCCCAGCGGCTTCACGCCCTTGGATGCGCCTTCTCGTAGATGTCGAGCAGCCTTGCGGTGTCGACGCCGGTGTAGATCTGGGTGGTCGAAAGGCTGGCGTGGCCGAGCAGTTCCTGGATGGTGCGCAGGTCGCCGCCGCGGCCGAGCAGGTGGGTGGCGAAGGAATGCCGCAGGGCGTGCGGCGTCGCGGTGTCGGGCAGGTTGAGCGCCGAGCGCAGCTTCGCCATTTCGCGCTGGACGATGGCCGGGTTGAGCAAGCCGCCACGGGCGCCACGGAACAGCGGGCCGTCGGAACCAATATGGAAAGGGCAGAGCCGGCGGTATTCGGCAACCGCCTTGCGGGCTACCGGCAGCACAGGCACCAGCCGCGTCTTGCCGCCCTTGCCGGTGACGCGCAGCACGCTGTCGGCTTCCGTCGCCAGGTCGGCGCCGGTCAGGCCCAGCGCCTCGGAGATGCGCAGGCCGGAGCCGTAGAGCAGCGTCAGCACGGCGGCGTTACGCGCGGCGATCCACGGCTCTTCCGCCAGTTGGCCCTCCATCGCCACGACCTGTCTGGCGTCGCTTGCCGTCAGCGGCTTGGGCAGCGATTTCGGCTGGCGCGGCGCGCGCAGGGCTGCGGCGCCCGCCGCGTTGACCAGACCGCGTTTTTCGAGAAAGCGCAGCAGCGAGCGGATGCCGGCAAGGCCGCGCCCCAGCGTGCGGGCGCCAGCGCCGGTGTTGCGCCGCGCGGCGAGGAAGCCGCGCAAATCGGCCGGCCGCAGGTCGGCAATGTCGGAGATACCCGGCGCGCCGCCGCAATGGCCGGTCAAGAAATGCAGGAATTGGCGGGTGTCGCGCTCATAGGCCTCGACCGTTTCCGGCGACAAGCGGCGCTCATGCGCCAGCGTCTTCAGCCAGGTCTCGCGGGCCGCCTGAAGGTCGGGTTTTGACGGGATGAGGAATTCCTGCATGGCGGCAGTTTCGGGCATGCGGGTTAGGAAGCGGTGAAGAGGCCGTCATTGAAATGGCGGCTTGACGGCGTTAGAGCAGGAGCAAAGGAAGCGCCGCCGATGTCGAAGCTCGAAAACCCCGTACAGATGGCCGTCATCGGTGCCGCGCACGGCATCAAGGGCGAATTGCGGGTGAAAACCTTCACCGGAGACCCGCTGGCGCTGGCCGATTACGGCCCGCTTTATGCCAAGGACGGCCGCGCCTTCCAGATCACCGATATCAGGCCGGCCGGGACTGTGGTGGTCGTGCGTTTCAAAGGCGTCGGCGACCGCAATGCCGCCGAGGCGCTGGCCGGCACCGAGCTTTTCGTCGACCGCTCGGTGCTGCCCGACGAGGGCGAGGAGGACGAGTTCTATCACGCCGATCTCATCGGCCTCGATGTCAGGGATGATACGGGCGTCATCGGCAAGGTCGTCGCGGTGCATAATTTCGGTGGCGGCGACATACTCGACGTCACGCTTGCCGGTCGCAAGGGCGTGCTGATTCCGTTCACGCAGGCCGCGGTGCCGCATGTCTCGATCGCCGACGGATTCGTTGAGGTCAACCCTCAGGCGGCGGGGCTGGTCGAAGACGAAGAAGGCGACGAAGCGCCCAGGGATGCCGGCTTTGACCCGAAGGGTCGGCCGCGCGGACCGAAGGATGCCGGGGGCAACCGGTGAGCTTTGCCGCCTCGGTGCTGACGCTCTATCCGGAGATGTTTCCGGGCGCGCTCGGCCTGTCGCTGGCCGGCCGCGCGCTGGAGGCCGGAACTTGGTCGCTCGAAGCGATCCAGATCCGCGATTTCGCCACCGACAAGCACCGCACCGTCGACGACACGCCGGCCGGCGGCGGCGCCGGCATGGTGATGCGCGCCGACGTGCTGGCCAAGGCCATAGACCACGCCTCGCCGCCCGGCGATAAGCGTCCAAGGCTGCTGATGAGCCCGCGCGGCAAACCGCTGACGCAGGCCCGCGTGCGCGCGCTGGCCGCCGGCCCGGGGGCGGTCATCCTGTGCGGCCGCTTCGAAGGCGTCGACCAGCGGCTGATCGAGGCGCGGGGGCTGGAGGAGGTCTCGATCGGCGATTTCATCCTGTCGGGCGGCGAGCCGGCAGCACTTGTGCTGCTCGATGCCGTGGTGCGGCTGCTGCCGGGCGTCATGGGCAATGCGGTGTCCGGCGAGGAAGAAAGTTTCGAGAACGGGCTGCTCGAGCATCCGCACTACACGCGTCCGCAGGAGTTCGAAGGCAGGCCGATTCCGGACGTGCTGATTTCCGGCAACCACAAGAAGATTGCCGAATGGCGTCGCGCGGAGGCCGAGAAGCTGACGCGGGAGCGGCGGCCGGATCTGCTGAGGGCTGCTCAGCCCTTGGTGAAATAATAGAAGGCCAGAAACAGGCCGACGGCGACGACGAAGCCGCGCACGACGCCCTGCGGCACGCGCTTGGCGATCCAGACGCCTGCATAGCCGCCGAGCGCGCCGCCAGGGATCATGACGATCGCCTGCGGCCAGGCGACGACACCGCCCGAAACGAAGACCAGGATGGCGATGGCTGCGATGACCACGGCCAGCATGTTCTTCAGCGCGTTGAGCCGGTGGTAGTCGCCGGCCTGCGTCAGGCCGAGCGTCGCCAGCATCATGACGCCCATGCCGGCGCCGAAGAAGCCGCCATAGACGGAGGTCGCGAACTGGGCGAGCGATCCGGCGAATGAGCCGACCTTGGCTTCGGCCCCACCTTTGGGCGCCGGTTTCAGCCACGGCCCGGCGGCGAAGAGCGCGGTGGCGGCGATCAGCAGCCAGGGCACCAGCGCGCGGAAGGACGGGTTGGAGAGCGCAAGCAGGATCAGCGAGCCGGCCAGCGCGCCGAGGGCGGAGATGACGCAGAGCAGCAGCGCCTGGCGCCAGAAATGCCTGATGTCGTCGAGATAGGCGAGCGTCGAGGTGATATAGCCGGGAAACTGCGTCACCGAGGAGGTGGCATTGGCGACAATCGGCGGCAGGCCGACCAAGCTCATGGCGCCGAAGGTGACGAAGGTGCCGCCGCCGGCGACGGCATTGACCGCGCCGGAGACAAAACCCGAAAGAAAGAGCAAGGCGGCATCGAAGAAAGTCATTTCCCCGCTTAGGAAGCTTGCAAGCCGCGCGCAACCCGGCACGGCCGCAGTAAATGTGGGCCATGGGCGCAAAATATGCCGCAACGCCCTTGTTTTGATGCATGTCGTGGTCCCGGAACCGCGCGCACTTCCGGGCGACATGCATTAGGGCGTGACAAAGCGGCAAAATGGCTGTATGTGCCCGCCCGAACCGGAAGAACAATCTTTCGGACCCGTCAACAAGTGCGGTGTAGCCGTCCCTGCCCGGTGTCCCGATACAAATTTGGGGACAAAGAGCATAGCCGAGCGGTCATTGGAACTGCAAGGCGAGCGCAGGACGCTCTGACTGTCGGAAGAACAAGAAGTGGATATTTGAGATGGATCTCATCCGTCAGCTCGAGGCCGAACAGGCCGCCAAGATCGAAGCCAAGCGCAAGCTGCCCGAATTCCAGCCGGGCGACACCGTGCGCGTCCAGGTGCGCGTCACCGAAGGCACCCGCACCCGCGTCCAGGCCTATGAGGGTGTCGTCATCGCCCGCGCCGGCTCTGGCTTCCAGGAGAATTTCACGGTACGCAAGATTTCCTACGGCGAAGGCGTGGAGCGCGTTTTCCCGGTCTATTCGCCGATGGTCGAAGGCGTCGAGATCGTGCGCCGCGGCAAGGTTCGCCGCGCCAAGCTCTATTACCTGCGCGACCGTCGCGGCAAGTCGGCCCGCATTTCGGAAAACACCGGCGTGCGCGCCCGCAAGCTGAACGATGAAGAGCGCGATGCGCTGAACGCCGAGCGCGCCCGCATCGAGGCCGAGAAGGTCGCCGCCGCCCAGGCGCTGGCCGCCGAGACGGCCGCCAAGGAAGCCGCCGAGAAGAAGGCCGCCGCCGAGGCCGCTTCGGCCGAATAAGGTTTTTGCAAGACAGGTTCTGGAAAGGCGGCTTCGGCCGCCTTTTTTCGTTGTGCAGATATCGCAAGCGTTCGGAATTTGATCGAAGCCTTCGCGGTTTCGTCATTCTGGGGCGGAGCGACGCGAAGCGGAGCGCAGACCCTGGAATCTTGCCGTTACCTTCGCGAGCGATGCGGCGGTAGAGAATGGAACTCCGTCGAACTCTCCTGAGAGGATAGGTCTGCACCGCAGTATCGCTCTTATCTCACGGAATGGATTCCAAGGTCTACGCGCGTCGCTTCGCTCCTTGCTCCGCCCTGGAATGACGAAGGTAATAGGTCAGCGTTCCCTTCCTTCACTCCCGCCAACGTGCAGGAAGGGGTTGCCTGCAGCATGCCGCTGGAACGCGCCGAGCTGAAAGCACTGCACGGCCCGCTGACACGACTGGTCGCCGGGTTGCGCGAAGCCACGGCCGATCAGGACTGATCGCCGCAATCGCCGTCCCCGCAATCATCGCTGAAAAGCATCGGAATTCACATTGGCGAGCCCCGGCAGCGCGGGCCGGCTTGCAAGGCGCTTGCGGCAAGCTAAAGTCGGCGCGGTTTTCTCTTGGCGCGCGAACATCGCGCGGCCAAATCACATTCGGGGAGTTTGTCATGACCAAGTCGAAACTGCTGCTGGCCGCCATGATGGCGTGCCTTCTCGCGCCTGTCGCGGCGCTCGCCGATAACCTGCCCGATCTCGGCGGCAAAAAGGTCGTGGTGGTGACGGAAAACGCCTATCCGCCGCTGCAGTTCATCGACAAGAAGACCGGCAAGCAGATCGGCTGGGAATATGACGCGATGGACGAGATCGCCAAGCGGCTGAATTTCAAGGTCGAGTACCAGAACACCTCCTGGGACGCGATGATCCAGGCGGTTTCCGACAACCAGTACAACATCGGCATGACCGGCATCACCATCAAGGACGACCGCAAGGAGAAGGTCGACTTCTCCGACCCCTATATGCGCTCGGAGCAGTTCATGCTGGTGCGCGGCGACGAGAACCGCTTCACCGACGCCAAGAGCTTCGGCGCCTTCAAGGACGGGCTGATCGGCGCCCAGCCGGGCACCACGCCCTTCTACACCGCCGTCTACAGCGTGCTCGACGGCAACGAGCAGAACCCGCGGATAAAGCTGTTCGAGACGTTCGGCGCGACCGTGCAGGCGCTGAAATCCGGCGACGTCGACGTGGTGCTCACCGACGGCACCGCCGGCCAGGGCTATGTCGATGCCTCCGAAGGCAAGCTCAAGCTTATCGGCGGACCGCTCGGTACCGAGGATTTTGGGTTCATCTTCCCGAAGGGCTCGGACCTGGTGAAGCCAGTCAATGCCGCCATCGCTTCGCTCAAGGCCGACGGCACGATCGACAAGCTCAACAAGAAGTGGTTCCTCGACTACAAGATGGGGCAGTGAACTCGTCTTGTTGCGCGCAATGAGTTTGCAGGAAATCGCGCTGACATTGCGCCCAGGCCCCCCTCTCTGCCCTGCCGGATCCGGCCCTACGCTGTCGCTCCGGGCGTTCGTCGTTCGAAAAGCCAAGCAATTGGCTTTTCGTCCGCTACGCGGACCACTTCTCACCCCCCTCAAGGGGGGAGATCGGCAGCTTCGCCGACGGTGCTCCTCATTCAACGTTGGTGATTGGCGAAAGCTCACGCGAAGTTCGATCTCCCCCCTTGAGGGGGAGATGGCCGGCAGGCCAGAGAGGGGGGGCTGGGCGCTATCTTCTCGGGACGTCCGCTCCATCGGCACCGCCTGATGGCAGCGCTCGCGTCCACATCCAAACCCGAATTCCCCTGGTGGTTGGCCGCGGCGGCCATCCTTGCCTTGGCCGCCGCTGTCGCCATCGCTTCCAGCGACCTCTATGCGCAAGTCTTCGCCACAGTCGCCAAAGGCATCGGCATCACCATCTTCGTCACCGCGGTCGCTTTCGCTTTAGCCTCCGCCTTCGGGCTCGGCATTGCGCTGATGGCGCTGTCGGGATCGCAGTGGCTGCGCCAGATCGCGCGTTTCTATGTCGAGATCATCCGCGGCGTGCCGATCCTGGTGCTGCTGTTCTGGATCGCCTTTGCCGGCGCGCCGGCCTTCGTCGCCGCCTGGAATGCGCTGACCGCGCCGCTGCAGGGCGCCGGCCTGATGGGCGAGTTGCTGGTGCGCGACGTCTCGCTGCTCTGGCGCGCCATCATGGCTTTGACCATCGGCTACTCGGCCTTCATCTCGGAAGTGTTCCGCGCCGGCATCCAATCGGTCGAGAAGGGCCAGATCGAGGCGGCCAAGGCGCTCGGGCTCAGCCGAGTCCAGCGTTTCCGGCTCATCGTCTTCCCGCAGGCGATCCGCACCATCCTGCCGCCGCTCGGCAACGACTTCGTCGCCATGGTCAAGGATTCCTCGCTGGTCTCGGTGCTCGGCGTCGCCGACATCACCCAGATGGGCAAGGTCTATGCCGCGGGCTCCTTCCGCTTCTTCGAGACCTATTCGATCGTCGCCTATATCTACCTGATCCTAACCGTCGGCCTGTCGCTGGCGCTGCGGGGGCTGGAACAGCGGCTGCGTCGCCAGTATCAGGAATAGCCGGCTGCCTCGGGGCGCGCTACGATCCTTCAGCTCACCATCGCGGAGGAACTGCCCCATGAATTTCGACAAGGCCAATGCGGCGCTGGATTCCGTCTATTCGGCCGACTCGCCGGAAGGGCTCGCAAAGGCCTATGCCGAATGGGCCGCGACCTATGACAGCGAGACCGCCTCGCTCGGCTATCTTCTGCCTTTCCTCATCACCGCCTGGGTGGCGCGGCACGTGCCGACGAGCGAAGGTCCGCTGCTCGACGCCGGCTGCGGCACGGGCCTGTCGGGGCCGTCGCTGAAGGCTCTGGGCTATGGCGACATCGCCGGGCTCGACCTCTCCGACGACATGCTGAAGATCGCCGGCAGCCGCCATGCCAGTGGCAGGCCGGCCTATAGCGAGCTGAAGAAAGCGATGCTCGGCGGCCAGCTGCCCTGGCCCGACCGGCATTTCCGCGCCTTCTTCTCGACCGGCGTCTTCACCATCGGCCATGCGCCGGCTTCGGGACTGCATGAACTGGTGCGCATCACCAAGAGCGGCGGCCACGCCATCTTCACCGTGCGCGACCAGGTTTTCGAGAGCGGCGGTTTTCAGGCGGTGTTCGACGAGCTGAGGCAGGCGGGCAAATGGCGGCTGGTCGAGGAAAGTCCGTGGTTCCGCTGCTATGCCATCGGCGACCCGGCGGCGCTGGTGAAGACGTTTGTGTTCGAGGTGGTTTGAGCGCCAGCTTGCCTTCTCCCCTTGTGGGAGAAGGTGGCCGCGAAGCGGCCGGATGAGGGTGTTCCAGGGAATGCCGACGCCTCACTTCGCTGGAACACCCCTCATCCGTCTCGGCGCTGCGCGCCGATCCACCTTCTCCCACAAGAGGAGAAGGGGAAGTCGCGCTGATTGCCGAAAAGCCAAAACATTGCTATCTACCGCGCCATGGAAAAGCTTTTCAGCGATCCGGCCTATAAGGGTTTCGTGCTGCAGGACAGAAAGCGCCTGCCGTCGCGTTTCTCCGCGCGCGTCTGTGGCGCGCTCACCAGCCGACTTCGCTGAACCGACCGATCGCAGTCGTCGCGCCGGATTGCCGGCGTCCTTTTCCCATTCTCATATCGACGGATTTACGCACATGAGCGCACCGCGCACCCTCTACGACAAGATCTTCGACGACCACACGGTCGACCGCCAGGACGACGGCACCTGCCTGCTCTATATCGACCGCCACCTCGTGCACGAGGTCACCAGCCCGCAGGCCTTCGAAGGCCTGCGCATGAGCGGCAGAAAAGTCCGGCATCCGGAAAAGACGCTGGCCGTGGTCGACCATAACGTGCCGACCTCGCCCGAGCGCAAGTTCGGCATCAAGAACGAGGAAAGCCGCATCCAGGTCGAGGCGCTGGCCAGGAACGCCAAGGATTTCGGCATCGACTATTATTCCGAAAACGATATCCGCCAGGGCATCGTCCACATCATCGGGCCCGAGCAGGGCTTCACGCTGCCGGGCATGACCATCGTCTGCGGCGACAGCCATACCTCCACGCATGGCGCGTTCGGCGCGCTTGCGCATGGCATCGGCACGTCCGAGGTCGAGCATGTGCTCGCCACCCAAACGCTGATCCAGCGCAAAGCCAAGAACATGCTGGTGCGCGTCGACGGCCAGTTGCCGGAAGGCGTCACCGCCAAGGACATCATCCTCGCCATCATCGGCGAGATCGGCACCGCCGGCGGCACCGGTTACGTCATCGAATATGCCGGCGAGGCGATCCGCTCGCTGTCGATGGAAGGCCGCATGACGATCTGCAACATGTCGATCGAGGGCGGCGCCCGCGCCGGCCTGATCGCGCCGGACGAGACGACCTTTGCCTATGTCAAGGACAAGCCGCGCGCCCCGAAGGGCGCTGACTGGGATGCGGCGCTCGCCTATTGGAAGACGCTGCAGTCCGACGAGGGCGCGCATTTCGACAAGGTCGTGGTGCTCGACGCGCAGAAGCTGCCGCCGATCGTCTCCTGGGGTTCTTCGCCCGAGGACGTCGTCTCGGTGCAAGGTATCGTCCCCGATCCGCAAGCGATCGCGGACGAGAACAAGCGCACCTCGAAGATCCGCGCGCTCGACTATATGGGGCTGACGCCCGGAACCAAGATCACCGACATCGAACTCGACCGCGTCTTCATCGGCTCCTGCACCAATGGCCGCATCGAGGACTTGCGCGCCGCAGCCAAAGTGGTCGAGGGCAAGAAGGTCAACCCGCGCGTCAACGCCATGATCGTGCCCGGCTCCGGCCTGGTCAAGGAACAGGCGGAAGCCGAAGGCCTCGACAAGATCTTCGTCGCCGCCGGCTTCGACTGGCGCGAACCGGGCTGCTCGATGTGCCTGGCCATGAACGACGACCGGCTGAAGCCGCATGAGCGCTGCGCCTCGACCTCGAACCGTAATTTCGAGGGCCGGCAGGGCTTCAAGGGCCGCACCCACCTGGTGTCGCCGGCCATGGCGGCTGCCGCCGCGATCGCCGGTCATTTCGTCGATATCCGCGACTGGAAATAGGCGCCCCGGCTGCGTCTCTCAACAAAGGCCCGGACAGGACGTCCCGGCCTTTCACTTTTCGGCTATCTACCTGCGGATGATCTCGTGAAATTCCTCGCGCCGGCCGGGCTCGTCGGCGGCGACGACCAAGGCCAGCTGCCGCTCGTCGAAGATCCTGAACCACTCGTCCCACTCCACGAGCTCGTAGCCGCCGGTGTTGATCGGACGCTCCGGTCGGTCGGTGTCTTCATAGGCCTGTTGCCCGAACACCAGCCGCAGCATGGGCTGCGTTCCGGCCTCGGGCGAGACGTCGACGATGGCTGGGAAGCCGGCGCGCGCCGCCGCCCAGGAGCGAATTTCATCGTGGTTCGTCAAAGTGATCGTGCCGGCCATCTCTATCGTCTCCCGTCTGGCATCTCCTGTCCTGGCCGGACAACGCCGCTCCGGCAGGCCGGTTCCGCGCGGCATGCGACGTATCCATCGAGGCTTAACCGCTTGTTTGGGCTTGCGTCCTAGTATCTCCCCCTGGGTAAGTTGGGGAAAGTCGCAGTCCTTTGGACACCGGTCTGCTCATAGCGCTGCTCAATCCGACGATAGCGCTGGCGCTCGGCGCTGCGTTCCTCGTGCTGTGGTGCTATCAGCGCCATCGCCCGTATCTGGCCGCGCTCGGCGCGAGCTACTGCCTGTCGGCACCGGGCTTCCTGCTGCAATATTTCACGCTTCCGGTCGGCGTGGCGCTGACCAAGCTCGTTTCCAACGTCTGCTTCACGATCGCGGCCTGCTGCCTCTCCAGCGCGATCATCGCGCGCTACGGGCGGCGCGTGCCCTATGTCGGCATCGGCATGGTGACCGGCAGCGGGCTCGCCGCCTTCATCTGGTTCATGTTCGTCCAGCCGGATCTCACCTGGCGCGTGCTTGCGATGAATTTCGGCTTCGGCGCACTCAGCCTGCTGGTCGGCGCGGAACTGAGAACGGTGCGCAACAACGGCCCAACCGAGAAAATCCTGTTGGCACTGTCACTGCTTTCGGGGCTGAACTTCATCGCCCGCACACTGGTCGTCGTCATCGCGCACGGGCCGTTCCCCAGCTATGACGGCTTCTACGGATCGTCCTACTGGACGACCGCGCTGCTTTCGCACGCGCTGTTGTCGCTGCTGATCGCGCTTTGCCTGTTCACGGCGGCGGCGCTCGATGTGATGAGGGCGCTGAAGGACGAGACCCATACCGATCCGCTCTCGGGCATCCTCAATCGCCGCGGCTTCGAGGAGCGGGCGAGCCTGTTGCTCGACCAGTGCGGCAAGGCCGGATTTCCCGTCGCGCTGGTGCTTGCCGATCTCGATCACTTCAAGGCGCTGAACGACCGGCACGGCCATGAGGCAGGCGACCGGGTGATTGCCGACTTCGCCGCCAAGCTGCGTTCCGCCACCGGCGCGCGCGGGGCCGCCGGCCGCATCGGCGGCGAAGAGTTCGCCGTGCTTTTGCCGCTGAGCGACCTGGCGTCGGCAAGGCTCTTCGCCGAAGCGATCCGTTCCTTCTATTCGGCTGGCGCGGTCGACGGCCTGCCGCCCGACACGAGGGTCACCGCAAGCTTCGGCGTTGCCGCCCGCACCGGCAGGGAAGGGCTGATGCCGTTGATGCGGCGCGCCGACGAGGCGCTCTACAAGGCCAAGAAGAACGGCCGCGACAGCGTGCGCCTCTCTTACGAGCGGCCCGAGACCGCCTTCGTTGCCGAGCGGCTCGCAGCCGGGTGACACAAGTTGACACCCGCGCCTTCGTCATCCACGGGCGGAGCGACGCGAAGCGGAGCGCAGACCCGAGGATCCTGTGTGACCTTCGCCGAAGAATGCAGCGGAGCAGAATTCTGCACCGTGAGCGGCTCTCGAAAGTAACGGAATGGATCCTCGGGTCTGCGCGCGTCGCTTCGCTCCTTGCTTCGCCCGTGGATGACGATCGGAGGGATGGCTCGGCCAATCGCGGAACCAGGCGATTGCCATTGACCTCTAAGCGGCGTTCCAAATGCCCTGACGACCGGATGGGGCCTTTGAGCCAATCGCAACGGTCCGTGGCCCTTCCGCCATGCCTGGCGTTAACGTGATTTTCGCCGGTCGATGATTTGCTTCCGGTCAAGGAGCAAATATGGGCAGCGCCGACTTCATCCTGATGATCAACCTGCTCGTCGCCGGGCTGCTGGCGGCGGCGTTCATGGCGATTGCTGTCCATGACAGCGGACGCGTATCGGCGCGTTGGCTTGCCTTCAGCTATCTGCTCGGTATGGCCTATTTCGCCATCGAATTCAGCATCCCCGCCTTCGCGGACGCGCGGCTGCCGGTGGTTGCCGCCTTTGCCGTGTTCCTCGGCGCAACCATCGCCTTCAATGGCGGACTGGCCCACAAATATGGCGTGCGGCCGCCCTGGACGACGATGCTGTGCTTCCTCGTCGTCACCTCGGTCGCCGTCTATCTGGTGCAGGACCTGCCGCGCCACTCGCTGATGCGCATGATGGCCTACCAGCTTCCTTACGCCGCCATGCAGTTCGTTGCGCTCGGCATCGTGCTGTCCTCCCGGCAAAGGCTCGCGCGGCTCGACCATGTGCTGGCGCTGGTGCTCGGCGCCAGCGCCGCGCAGTTTGCCTCCAAGCCGCTCATCGCCGGCGCGCTGGGCGGCTGGGGCGCCAACCCGCAGGCCTATGTGCAAACCAGCTACGCGCTGGTGTCGCAGTCGCTCGGCACCGTGTTCGGGCTGGCGCTGGCGCTGCTTGCCTTGGCCGTGCTGGTGCGCGACGCGCTCAACGACGCGACTGCGAAATCGGAAACCGACGCTTTGTCGCGTCTGTTCAACCGCGGCGGCTTCGAACGCCATGCCCACCTTGCCATGCGGGACGCCGTTCGGCGCGGCGTGCCCGTGGCGCTGGTGATCGCCGATCTCGATTACTTCAAGAGCATCAACGACAGCTACGGTCATGCCTGCGGCGACCGTGTGATCGAGACCTTCGCCGGATTCCTGCGCGAAGCCGCCGCCGAACACCATGTCGCCGGCCGTATCGGCGGCGAGGAATTCGCCATCATCCTGCCGGGCACCAATCTCGCCGCGGCGCGGCTGTTTGCCGAAGGCGCCCGCAACGCGTTCGGCGCCCTGCCGATCGACGGGCTACCTGCCGACCATCGCTGCAGCGCAAGCTTCGGCGTGGCCGAGCTTGCCGACGACGAAGGTTTTGCCGATCTTTTGCGGCGCGCCGACGCCGCGCTCTACCACGCCAAGAATGCCGGCCGCGACTGCGTGCGCGTGTCAGGCGTGTCGGCGCGGCGCCACACGCCGGCTATCTTCAACGGCAAGGGTTGAGATTGGGCATCTCGCCGTCGGAAAGCCCGTACATATAGGAACGGCCCTTGACCAGCACCGGCGGCTGGTAGCAGCCGGGCTCGTCCGCATCGTCATAGGCGACATCCGGCTGGCCGGTGCCGGTGTATTCGGAAAGTTTTTTCGCGAGCTTGCCTTCGCCGATGACGATGCGCTTGTAGCCGGCGGCGCTGTCGATGACGAGGTTGCCGAAGGAATCGGCATAGACGCGGTCGTGATGGCGCAAGCCGGCCTCGGCCGGCGCGGCGATCGCCAGCGCCGCCAGCGTTGCGGCCGCGAGGCCTATCCGCACTGAATTCGAACGCATGTCGCTCTCCCTTGGTCGGCGCAGATCGCGCGCCTGGAATCCGGTTCGAATCGGAAATTAACTCTTTCTTAACCTTTGTTAAGAGGCGGGGAGGCTTTCCGCGCCGGTTCTTAAAGAACATGGTTAATTTTCGAGGGTCGGGCTTCGCAGGCGACGGGCGCGGTTCTGGATAGCCGGCTGACCCAGGGTCAACTTGATCTTGCGGCGCCGCATGGCTACAGCGGTCCACCGTCTCACGGAAAGGGCAACCGCCTATCTCTTTGTTTCGACGCAATTCCGGACGGAAGACCATGGCGAAGGCGCCGAACCCAACCGTTCACACTTTTCCTGGAATTGCTGTAGCGTGCCGCGCACGAAAGGGCAGCGCATGAGCTTTGGCCGCACGGTTCGAGTGTCGATCGCCATCCCGCTGCTTCTGGCGGCAGCGGCCTGCGTGCCGCAGGACGGCGCGCCGAAGGTGGCGAATGCCGCGGCGCCCGCCGCCTCGCCTGCTCCTCCCCCGCAATCCGCCGCAGCTGTGGCGGCGCCGGCAGCCGCAACGCCCGCCATACCTGCAACGGCCCCGGCAGCCACAACGGCGCCGGTACCTGCGACGGCGAAGGCGCCTGCAACGCTTGCGCCCGCAACCAGGATCATCACCGACCTTACCGTGCCGCGTTCCGGCGTCGGCACGGCCACCTACAGATGCGGCAATGGCGGCATGATCACCATCCAGAATCTGGGCAACGCATTGCGTGTCATGCGGCCCGATGGCACGGCCGAAGAGTTCGCGGCCTCGCCCGCCAACCAGAGCAGCCGCTACCAGGAAGCAGCGACCCATGACGCAATCGTGATCGACGGACACGAGGCGCTGGTGATGAAGAGGGGATCCACCCCGCAGACTTGCAGGCGCTGAGGTGCGACGATATTCGGGTGAGGCCGCCCGCCCGGATCCCGCCGCGGCCGGCCGCCGCGTCGGTCATCTGATTGCTGCGCTGCAGCGAACGCTGCGCCGGCTTCGAAACAGCCGCTAATCGATTGAAGCGCGCGGCCCTCAATTTGTCAGACTAAATGATGTTTCCAAAACGATTTTCCGGCTTTGACGCGGTGCAAAAAGAGCATTAGAAACCGGCTGTCCGATGCCATAAATGGGGGCGGCAAACGCCGCATTCCCATCGCGGCATTCAGGATGCCGAACTGGGGGAGCCATGAGCAAATCACCAGCCACCCGCGCAGTTGCCAGACGTGAACGGCCGCTCTCGCCGCATCTGACGATCTACCGGCCGCCGATCACGATGACGATGTCGATCATCCATCGCTTCACCGGCGGCGCGCTCTATTTCGGGACGCTGCTGGTGGCAGCCTGGCTGATTGCCGCTTCGAGCTCGCAGGCCGCATTCGACTGGGTCAACTGGGCCTTCGGCTCCTGGCTCGGCCGGCTGGTTCTGTTCGGCTACACCTGGGCACTGATGCACCATATGCTGGGCGGGCTGCGCCACCTCGTCTGGGACACCGGCGCGGGACTGGAAAAACACACCGCGTCCAGGATCGCCTGGGCGACACTCGCCGGCTCGATCGTGCTGACGCTGCTGATCTGGATCGCCGGCTACATGGCGCGGGGGGCTTTGTGATGAGCGCGAACAATTCGGACATGCGCACGCCGTTGGCGAGAGTGCGGGGCCTGGGCTCGGCGCGCGAGGGCACGCAGCATTTCTGGCGCCAGCGGCTGACGGCGATCGCCAACATCCCGCTCATCCTGTTCTTCGTCGGCTTCCTGATCGCGGTCAACGGCCACGGCTACACGGAAGTGCGGGCGGCGCTCGCCAATCCCTTCGTGGCGCTGGTGCTGACGCTGGTGCTGATCTCCGGCCTCTACCACATGCGGCTCGGCATGCAGGCCATCATAGAGGATTACGTGCATGGCGAAGGCATGAGGCTGGCGCTGATCGCTCTCAACACCTTCTTCGCGGTGGCAGTCGGCGTCGCTTCGCTGTTCGCCCTGCTCAAACTCGCATTCGGAGGCTGACGTCTTGGCCAATGCAAACACCGCCAACGCGGCTTCCGCCTATACCTTTGTCGACCACAAATTCGACGTCGTCATCGTCGGCGCCGGCGGCGCCGGCCTGCGCGCTACGCTCGGCATGGCCGAGCAGGGGCTGCGCACCGCCTGCATCACCAAGGTTTTCCCGACGCGCTCTCACACCGTCGCCGCGCAGGGCGGCATCGCCGCCTCGCTGTCGAACATGGGGCCGGACTCCTGGCAGTGGCACATGTACGACACCGTCAAGGGCTCGGACTGGCTGGGCGATGTCGACGCCATGGAATACATGGTGCGCGAGGCGCCGGCCGCCGTCTACGAGCTCGAGCATTATGGCGTGCCGTTCTCACGCACCGAGGAAGGCAAGATCTACCAGCGGCCGTTCGGCGGGCATATGATGAACTATGGCGACGGTCCGCCGGTGCAGCGCACCTGTGCGGCCGCCGACCGCACCGGCCACGCCATCCTGCACACGCTCTACGGCCAGTCGCTTAAGAACAACGCGCAGTTCTTCATCGAATATTTCGCGCTCGACCTGATCATGGAGCCGGACGGCACCTGCACCGGCGTCGTGGCCTGGAACCTCGACGACGGCACCATTCATCGCTTCTCGGCCAAGATGGTGGTGCTGGCGACCGGCGGCTATGGCCGGACCTATTTCTCCGCCACCTCGGCGCATACCTGCACCGGCGACGGCGGCGGCATGGCGGCCAGAGCCGGGCTGCCGCTGCAGGACATGGAGTTCGTGCAGTTCCACCCGACCGGCATCTACGGCGCCGGCTGCCTGATCACCGAGGGCGCGCGCGGCGAAGGCGGCTATCTCGTCAATTCCGAGGGCGAGCGCTTCATGGAGCGCTACGCGCCGTCGGCCAAGGACCTCGCCTCGCGCGACGTCGTCTCGCGCTGCATGACGCTGGAGATCCGCGAGGGCCGCGGCGTCGGCAAGAACAAGGACCACATCTTCCTGCATCTCGACCATCTTGACCCGGCCGTGCTGCACGAGCGGCTGCCGGGTATTTCCGAGTCGGCCAAGATCTTCGCCGGCGTCGACCTCACCAAGGAGCCGATCCCGGTGCTGCCGACGGTGCACTACAATATGGGCGGCGTGCCGACCAACTACTGGGGCGAGGTGCTCAATCCGACGGCCGAAAATCCGGACAAGGTGTCGCCCGGCCTGATGGCGGTGGGCGAGGCCGGCTGCGCCTCGGTGCACGGCGCCAACCGGCTCGGCTCCAACTCGCTGATCGACCTCGTCGTGTTCGGCCGCGCTGCGGCGATCCGCGCCGGCCATGTGATCGACCGCAAGTCGGCGATCCCGTCGCCCAACGCGGCCTCGGTCGAGAAGATCATGGAGCGCTTCGACAGGCTGCGCCACGCCAACGGCTCGACGCCGACGGCCGTGCTGCGCGAGAAGATGCAGCGCGCCATGCAGGAAGACGCCGCCGTATTCCGCACGCAGGAATCGCTGGAGAACGGCTGCAGGCGCATTTCGGAACTCTGGGGCGAGCTCAAGGACATCAAGGTCACCGATCGCTCGATGATCTGGAATTCCGACCTCGTCGAGACGCTGGAGCTGGAAAACCTGATGGCCAACGCCATCACCACGGTTTACGGCGCCGAGGCGCGCAAGGAGAGCCGCGGCGCGCATGCGCGCGAGGATTTCTCGGCGCGCGACGACGCCAATTGGCGCAAGCATACGCTGGCCCATCTGAGCGAGGACGGCAAGGTGACGCTGACCTACCGGCCGGTGCATACCGAGCCGCTGCTGGCGGAGAAGGACGGCGGCATCAGCGTGGCCAAGATCGCGCCGAAGGCCAGGGTGTATTGACGCGGCAATGATAAAGCGGTCGAAATTACCCGACGGAACTTCAGTGTACGACTACACTGGTGCGAGAACGGAGTTTCGAGGCCCGACAGATGTCGCCGTCTACCTGGAAGAAATCCAAGAATTTCTTGGAGAATTCCTGGGCGAACAAGCAGGCGTTTTCCACGAAATCATCTCTGATAAAGTACATCTTGATCTACTCGTGTTTCCACCAAACGATATTAAAGATAACTGGACTCTTGTAACGAGCGGGATGAGCGACCTCCCGATGAATGCCCCAGACAATCTCCACCCCCGCCAGGATTTCGAACGAGCCGAACTGGTTTTTACGCTGCCGGCGACGTGGTTTGCTGCTGGGGAAAACGGAATGATCTCCGAAAATCAACTCGCTGATCCGAATAAATACTGGCCCATCCGCTTGATGAAGTCGCTCGCCCGAATGCCTCACGACTATGGAAGCTGGATATGGAGTTCGCATACTGTTGCGTCACAAGGCAGTCCGCCGGAGCCTTACGCCGACAACACCAAAATGTCCGGCGTAATTCTTCTCCGTCCACCGAGTTGGCCCGAAGGGAGAGATGTCCTCCATGCGGTCGACGGCACTAAGATTAATTTCTTCGCGGTCGTCCCGCTTCACGCAGATGAGATGACGCTGAAGCTGAATAAGGGTGTTAAGGCTCTGATTATTGCACTCGACAGCGCAGGTGTTTCCGATGTGTTGGATGCAGGCAGACCAAGTATCGTCAAGAAGAAGCGCTACCTAGGGCTCTTCTGATGACGATTTCGCTGATCTTTATGAACAACCTAGTCGACGTCAAGGTCGCCGCCGTGAACGAAATCTGGTCCGGGCTGAAGCTCGTCATCCGAAAGGACCGCAGGTAATGGTCGAACTCACGCTTCCCAGGAACTCGAAGGTCCAGCAAGGCAAGACCTGGCCTAAGCCGGAAGGCGCGACCAACCTGCGCGAATACCGCATCTACCGCTGGTCGCCGGACGATGACGCGAACCCGCGCATGGACACCTATTTCGTCGACATGGACGATTGCGGGCCGATGGTTCTCGACGCGCTGTTGTGGATCAAGAACAAGATCGACCCGACGCTGACGCTGCGCCGTTCCTGCCGCGAAGGCATTTGCGGCTCCTGCGCCATGAACATCGACGGCTCCAACACGCTGGCCTGCACCAAGGGCGTCGAGGACATTTCGGGCGCGGTGAAGATCTATCCGCTGCCGCATATGCCGGTGATCAAGGACCTAGTGCCCGACCTCACCAATTTCTATGCCCAGCACGCCTCGATCGAGCCGTGGCTGAAGACGGTCTCGCCGACGCCCGCCAAGGAATGGCTGCAGAGCCACGAGGACCGCGAGAAGCTCGACGGGCTCTACGAATGCATCCTGTGCGCGTGCTGCTCGACCTCCTGCCCGAGCTATTGGTGGAACGGCGACCGTTATCTCGGCCCGGCCACGCTGCTGCAGGCGTACCGCTGGCTGATCGACAGCCGCGACGAGGCGACGGGCGAACGGCTCGACAATCTCGAAGACCCGTTCCGGCTCTATCGCTGCCACACCATCATGAACTGCGCGCAGGCCTGCCCGAAGGGGCTCAATCCCGCCAAGGCGATCGCCGAGATCAAGAAGATGATGGTGGAGCGGCGCGTTTAGTTCTCGCGGCCTTACTCGCAGGTAGCGATCCTTCGCGCCCCCTCTGTCCTGCCCGTCCTCCGCAGCAGCTACGCTGCCGCTTCGGAGGGTAAACCGGGCATCTCCCCCGACACCTGCTAGGGCATATACACATCTTTCTGCGACGGATTGACTCGGTTGTGGCTGCTCGGATTCCGTGGCGGCGCAGGGTAT
>NZ_VFTZ01000036.1 GCF_006440775.1 Mesorhizobium sp. B2-7-2
GATCTCGCCCTTGAAGTCGAGCACGCCGATCATCTCGCGGCCGGTCGACTTGTTGAATTCCTCGACCTCCGGCATCGGCTCAGTCAAGAGGTACATGTGCTCCATGGCCAGCACCGGCAGCTCGACGCCGACCATGCGGCCGATCTCGCGCGCCCACAGGCCGCCGCAGTTGACGACGTGCTCGGCATGGACCGTGCCCTGCTCGGTGACGACGTTCCAGGTGCCGTCCGGCTGCTGAGTCAGGTCGACGACGCGGTTGCGCAGCACGATCTCGGCGCCGAGCTTTTTCGCCGCCTTGGAATAGGCGATGGTGGTGCCCGAAGGGTCGAGATGACCTTCGACCGGATCCCACATGGCGCCGACGAAGTTCGTCTCGTCCATCAGCGGGAACATCGCCTTGGCTTCCGAGGGCGTGATCAGCTCGGTATCCATGCCGAGATAGCGGCCCTTGGCGTGAGCCAGCCGCAGGAAGTCCATGCGCTCGGGCGTGTCGGCCATCATGACGCCGCCGGTCAGATGCAGCGAGCAGGACTGGCCGGAGAGTTCCTCGATCTCCTTGTAGAGCTGGACCGTGTAGGCCTGCAGCTTGGCGACGTTAGGGTCGCCGTTCAGCGTATGGAAGCCGCCCGCCGCATGCCAGGACGAGCCGGAGGTCAGCTCCGAGCGCTCGATCAGCATGATGTCGGTCCAGCCGGCCTTGGCGAGGTGATAGAGCACCGAACAGCCGACGACGCCGCCGCCGATGACAACCGCTTTTACGTGGGATTTCATGCAGATAGATCCGTGTTGTGCAATGTGGAGTCAGAAATGGAGATCAAGGATCAGAAATCCGTCGGCGCGCCGCCTTCGGCGCGGCGTTTCTCGACGAAGTCGTTGAGCTCCTCGCGGATGGCCGGATCCATATAGGGCTCCTCGTAGGAGGCAAGGCGCTCCTTCCAGATCTTGTTGGTGCGTTCCAGCGCTGTCGGCGAACCTGCCTCGGCCCATGTCTCGAAATTGCGCCAGTCGGAGACGATCGGCGAATAGAAGGCGGTCTTGTAACGCTGCTGCGTGTGCTGGGTGCCGAAGAAATGCCCGCCCGGGCCGACCGACTGGATGGCGTCGAAGCCGAGCGCATCCTCCGAGAGGTCGAGCGGGGTGAGGAATTCAGCCACCATCTGCAAAAGGTCGATGTCGAGGATGGTCTTTTCGTAGGAGCAGCGCAGGCCGCCTTCCAGCCAGCCGGCGCCATGCATCATCAGATTGCCGCCGCCCTGCATCGCGCCCCACAGCGAGAACACGCTTTCATAGGCGGCCTGGGCGTCGACGGTGTTGGCGGCGCAGGTGTTGGAGGTGCGGTAGGGAATTTGATAGCGTCGGGCGAGCTGGCCGCCGACGAGCTGCGCCTTCATATATTCGGGCGTGCCGAAGGCCGGCGCGCCGGACTTCATGTCGACATTGGAGGTGAAGCCGCCATAGCCGACCGGCGCGCCTTTCTTGACCATCTGCGCGAAGGCAATGCCCGAGAGCGCCTCGGCGTTCTGCTGCACCAGCGCGCCGGCGACGGTGACGGGCGCCATGGCGCCGGACAGCGTGAACGGCGTGACGATCACGACCTGGCCCATGCTCGACATCTGGATGATGCCTTCCATCATCGGCACGTCGAGCTTGAGCGGCGAATTGGTGTTGATGATGGTAAAGACCGACGGTTCCTGCATCAGCTGCTCGCGGCTGACGCCGCGCGCGATGCGGGTGATCTCGATGCCGTCGACGTTGCGTTCCTTGCCGAGCGAATAGATGTGGAAGACCTTGTCGGTCAGCATGGCGAGGTCGCGAATGCATTCCAGGTGCCGCACCGACGGATGGATGTCGATCGGCTCGACCGGATAGCCGCCGGTGCAGTGCAGGATGTTGTGCATCTGCGCCAGGCGCAGGAAGTTGCGGTAATCGGCCTGGTTGCCGGGCCTGCGGCCGCGGTCAAGGTCGGAGCAGTTCGGCGCCGAAGCCATCATCGACAGGATGACGTTGTTGCCGCCGAAGCGCAGATTATGCGCCGGATTGCGGGCATGCAGCGTGAACTCCGACGGGCAATGCGAGACAAGCTCGAGGATCATGTCGCTGTCGAAGCGCACGCGCTCCGAGCCTTCGCGCACGTCGGCGCCATGCGCCTTCATGATGCGGCGGGCCTCATCGTGCAGAACGTCGACGCCGATTTCCCTCAACACACGCAGCGAGGCGAGGTGAATTGATTCCAATTCGTCATCGGACACCAACCTGGTCGGCGTCAGCGGGTTCTTCAATTGCCGGAAGGCGGGCTGCTCGAAGGCGGCCGAGCCGCCGGCGCGCTTTCCCGCGCGGCCGCCACGGCGGGCGCGATCGGTTGCCAGTGCCGGCTCGGCGGGATGAAGGGCGGCAGTCATGAGAAGCCTCGTGAGGATGCGAATTTGGCCGGCATAATGGACTGGCCGCAATGCAGCCGGTGAGGAGGCGGCGACCACTAGGGCGAGGGAAGCGACATGACGGAAGGGGAGGCGGCCGCAGGCGATCGGACGTTCCCTTGTGCTGTTCCTTGCAGCGCCAGCGCTCCTGACAGGGACTGGCTGGAACATGCGCTTTCGGCGCCGTTGGCCCTTACGGCTGTCGCCGGTAGCGGCTAAGGCTCCGAAGATTGGAGCGGCAATGATGGCGCTGGCGGGCTCGGAAAGCGACGAGACGGTGCAGTGGGCCGCGATCACCGGCGTGATCGCGACGGTTTCCGTCTTCGCCATTGCGCAAGGGCTTTCCTATCCGCTGCTCAGCTTTATCCTGCAGCGCCAAGGCGTTTCGCCGGCGATGATCGGACTGTCGGCGGCGATGACGCCGGTCGGCTTCATCCTGTCCTCGCCGCTGATCCCGGGATTGGCGCGCCGGTTCGGGGCAGGGCGGACCGCGCTGACCTGCGCGGCGCTCTCGGCGCTGGTGCTGGCGCTGATCGGCTGGACGCAAAATGTCTATCTGTGGTTCCCGCTGCGCTTCCTGATCGGCGTAGTGACCAACCCGCTCTATGTCCTGAGCGAAATCTGGGTGATCGCTCTGGCGCCGCCGACGCGGCGCGGTCGCGTCATGGGTATCTATTCAACCATCATCTCGGCGGGCTTCGCGGCCGGGCCGCTCTGCCTGCTCGCCGTCGGCACCGAAGGCTGGCCGCCTTTCCTTGTCGGCATTCTTGCCTTCCTCTTCTGCGGCGGCTGCCTGGCCGTGGTGGTGAAGCGGCTGCCGAAAGTCGACGAGGCCGAAAACAAGGTTTCGGTGCTGGGCTTCATACCAATGGCCTGGCTGCTTCTGTCGGCGGTGATCGTCGCGGCCGGGTTCGAGCAGGCGATATTGGCGCTGCTGCCAGTCTATGGGACCCATCACGGCATTCCCGAGGCACGCATGTCGGCGCTGCTTTCCGTGATGATCGCCGGCAACATCGCCATGCAGGTGCCGCTCGGCCTGCTCGCCGAAAGGTTGACGGCGCGCCTGGTGCGGTTCGGCTGCGTGGCGGTGACCGTCCTTGGATGCGTGGCTTTGCCGGCGCTGATCGAGACGCCGCTGATCTGGGCTTGCGTCTTTATCTGGGGCGCCGTTTCCTACGGCATCTACACGATGTCGATCGTCGAGCTCGGCGAACGCTTCACCGGGTCGGCGCTGGTTGCCGGCAATGCCGCCTTCTCGCTGATGTGGGGTTTTGGCGGCATCGTCGTGCCGCCGCTCACCGGCGGCGTCATGGATGTCATCGGCGCCGCCGGCCTGCCGGTCACGCTGGGCGCCATTTGCGCCGCGCTGGCGGCGGCGACGATCGCGCGCCGGCGGGTTTTGTAATCGGTCCCGAAATGGCTCTTGAATATCGAGGCAGCGAACGCGATGTAGGCGGGGCCGCCGGATGGAGACCTGCATGACCAGCACGATGACCAAAACCCAGCTCGAATTGACCGCCGACGATCCCTACCTCTGGCTTGAGGACCGCAACGGCAAGGAAGCGCTGGACTGGGTTCATCGCCAGAATGCGCTGACGGTCGCCGAACTGCAGGGCGATCCTTCTTATCAGGCCGCGTTCGAGACCGCGCTCGACCTGATGACCGCCGAGGACAACATGCCGGTCGGGGCAGCACTTGCCGGCTACGTCTATAATTTCTGGCAGGACAAGACCAATGCGCTGGGTCTCTGGCGGCGCACAACGGTCGCGTCCTATAAGACCGACAAGCCCGATTGGGAGACGATCATCGACTTCGATCAGCTTTCCGCGAAGGAAGGCGTGAAGTGGGTGTTCGGCGGGGCGAGCCGGCTCTATCCCGATTTCAACCGCTGCCTGCTCTACATGTCGCCCGATGGCGGCGATGCCAGCGAGATGCGCGAATTCGATATCGTGACGAGGTCTTTTGTCGATGGCGGTTTTTCCGCGCGTGCTTCCAAGTCGGGCTTTTCCTGGCTGGACGAAGATACGGTGATCGTCTCCGCCGCTTTCGAGGAAGACGACAAGACGCAGTCCGGCTATCCGCGCGTGATCAAGCTGTGGCGGCGCGGCACCAAGCTTGAGGACGCCACGCCGATCCTCGAAGGCGAAAAGCAACATCTCGCGGTCGGCGGCGGCGTCGAATATGACGGCGACAAGCGGCACGTGCTGCTCGGCAAGACGCTCGACTTCTTCACCTCGCACAGTTTCCTGCGGCTGGCTTCGGGCGAGAACCGGCGCATTCCGCTGCCCGACGACGCCACCGACACGGCGATCTTCAAGGGCCAACTGATCTTCGGCGTGCGCAGCCCCTGGACGGCGCCGGACGGCACGCGCTGCCTGCCCGACGGGCTCTATTCGGTCGATTTCGATCGCTGGATCGAGAGCGGTGCCTTCGGTCCGTTCCAGACCGTGCTCGAGCCGGCGCACCGCGTTTCGATCGCCGGCCTCGCCAGGACGCAGGACCGGCTGTTCATCAACCTGATGGACAATGTGCGCGGCAAGGTCATCGCCTGCGACCGCGCCGCCGAAGGCTGGTCGCTGAAGCGGATCGCGCTGCCCGACAACGGCAATGTCGGCATCAGCCATGTCGAGCATTTCGGCTCGAGCGTCTCCTTCTCTTTCACCGATTTCCTGACGCCGAGCTCGATCATCTGGTCGGACGACAATGGCGAGACGCTTCAAACGGTGAAGTCGCAGCCGGCCCGCTTCGACGCCTCGCCTTATATCTCGGAGCAGTTCGAGGCGCGCTCGAAGGACGGCACGATGATCCCGTATTTCGTGGTGCGGCGGCGCGACCAGAAAGGGCCGGTGCCGACGCTGCTCTACGGCTATGGCGGCTTTGAAGTGCCGCTGCTGCCCGGCTATGCCGGCATTCGCGGCAAGCTCTGGCTGGACAGGGGCAACGCCTATGTCCAGGCCAACATCCGCGGCGGCGGCGAGTTTGGTCCGGCCTGGCACCAGGCGGCGCTGAAGGGCAAGCGCCAGAACGCTTTCGACGATTTCGCGGCGGTGGCCGAGGACGTGGTCCGGCGCGGCATCACCACGGCGGCGCAGCTCGGCATCCAGGGCGGCTCCAATGGCGGCCTGCTCACCGGCACGTCGCTGACGCAGCGGCCGGAGCTGTTCGGCGCGGTCATCATCGACGTGCCGCTGCTCGATATGTTGCGCTACACCGAACTGCCCCCCGGCGCCTCGTGGATCGCCGAATATGGCGACCCGTCGAAGCCCGAAGAGGCGGCCTGGCTCGGCGCCTATTCGCCCTACCAGCATGTCGCGGCCAATGTCGCCTATCCGCCCGTGCTGTTGATGACGTCCACCGCCGATGATCGCGTCCATCCCGGACATGCGCGCAAGATGGCGGCACGGCTGCAGGAGGCAGGTCACGGCAGGACGCTGTTTTTCGAGGAGACCGAAGGCGGCCATGGCGGGCGCGGCGACCGCCGGCCGCAGGCGGCGCAGACGGCGATGCGCTACATATTCCTGCAGCGGGCGCTAACCGGAACAGCTTGAATTCTAGGCCTCAGGCGGCATAAGCTGCCGCCATGATCCGCTTCAGCACTTCTGGCGCCTTCGGGGTCGCGGTGACGCCGTCACCGCGCACGCTGCGCGCCGAGCTGTTGCGGCTGTGCGCCCGCATCGGCTATTCGCCGCCCCGCTTCCTCTGACGAATCCGCCCCGGCCGCGCCGGATTGATTCAAGAGGAAAGATCAAATCCATGACCTATCAGAATTATTCGCTGAAGCAGCTTCAGCAGATCGATGCCGCGCATCACCTGCATCCCTTCACCGACCATAAGGAGCTGCGCGAGACGGGCTCGCGCATCATCACCCATGCCAACGGCCCGTTCATCTACGATGCCGACGGCACCGAAATCCTCGACGGCATGGCGGGCCTGTGGTGCGTCAATGTCGGCTATGGCCGCGACGAGCTGGCCGAGGCTGCCTACGCGCAGATGAAGGAGCTGCCTTACTACAACTCCTTCTTCAAATGTTCGACGCCGACGCCGGTGCTGTTGTCGAAGAAGCTGGCGGAGCTGGCGCCGACGCATGTCAGCCAGGTTTTCTACGGTTCGTCCGGGTCGGAGGCCAACGACACGGCGCTCAGGCTCGTGCGCCACTTTTGGGCGCTTGAAGGCAAGCCCGAGAAGAATCGCGTCATCTCGCGCAAGTCGGCCTATCACGGCTCGACGGTCGCCGGCACGTCGCTCGGCGGCATGGAGCCGATGCACAAGCAGCTCGGCGGCGCGGTGCCCAACATCGTCCATGTGATGATGCCCTATGCCTATGAGCTCGCGTTGCCCGGCGAAAGCGACCATGATTTCGGCATCCGCGCGGCCAAGGCGGTCGAGGACGCGATCCTCGAGGCCGGCGCCGACAAGGTCGCCGCCTTTATCGGCGAGCCGGTGATGGGTGCCGGCGGGGTGAAGATCCCGCCGATGAGCTACTGGCCGGAAGTGGAGCGCATCTGCCGCAAATACGACGTGCTGTTGATGCTGGACGAGGTGATCACCGGCTATGGCCGCACCGGCGAGTGGTTCGCGGCGCAGACTTTCGGCATCGAGCCCGACACCATCACCACCGCCAAGGCGCTGACCTCGGGCTACCAGCCGCTGTCGGCGCTGCTGGTCGGCGACCGCATCGCCAAGACGCTGGTCGAGAAAGGCGGCGAGTTCTACCACGGCTACACCTATTCCGGTCATCCCGTGGCTTGCGCGGTGGCGCTGAAGAACCTTGAGATCATCGAGAAGGAAGGCCTGGTCGAGCGCGTCAAGAACGACACCGGTCCCTATTTCGCGCAGGCGCTGCAGGAGCGGATCGCCGGGCATCGGCTGGTCGGCGAGGTGCGCTCGATCGGCCTGATGGGCGCGATCGAGATCGTCAAGGACAAGGCGACCAAGGAACGCTATTTGCCGTCGGGAAGTGCGGCGGTCGTCGTGCGCGACCACGCGATCGCGCAGGGCATGATGCTGCGGGCCACCGGCGACACGATGATCCTGTCGCCGCCGCTGATCTGGACGCGCGACACGATCGACATGGCTTGCGAGCGCATCGCCAAGGCGCTCGATCTCGCGGATGCCGATTTGCGGAAGCGCTGACGAGGCGAAACGCAGCCAGTCGTTCTATGGCGGAGCAAGGAGCGAAGCGACGCGCGCAGACCATAGAATCCATTCCGTGACCTCCGCCGAGGGGTGCAGCGGAGCAGAACTCTGCGCCGTTGCAGCGCTTCGAAGTCACGGCATGGATTCCAGGGTCTTCGCGACGGAGCTTCGCTCCTGCTGCGCCCTGGAATGACGAAGTTGGCGACGTTCTAAAACGCAAAAACCGCGTCCCTGCGGGAACGCGGCTTTGCCAGATACACATGGCATTTCGCTACGAGAATACTTGCGAAATTTACGGGCTCCGGTACGCGAGACCTGATCCGGAGCGCCGGGCAGACGCGATGTCCGCCTCGCAGTCCGTTTTAAAGGCACATCGTTACCGGTGCGTTAGCGAGACCTTAAGCAAATCTAAATTTGCCGGCTTCGCACCGGCAAATCGTGGAAAGAATCTTTGAAAATCAGTGGCTTATGCCGGATTTCCGCGCAAGAAATTAATAATGCCGGAAAAATCGGCGCCGGCGTGGCCTTGCGCGTTGAACAAGGCGTAGAGCTGTGTGGCTTCGGCGCCGAGCGGGGTCGCGGCGCCGGCGCCCTGCGCGGCTTCCTGCGACAATTTCAGGTCTTTCAGCATCAGCGCGGCGGCAAAGCCCGGCTTGTAGTCTCGGTTGGCCGGCGAAGCCGGCACGGGGCCGGGCACCGGGCAATAGGTGGTGAGCGACCAGCATTGGCCCGACGAGGTCGAGGCGACGTCATACAGCGCCTGGTGCGAAAGGCCCAGCTTTTCGGCCAGCACGAAGGCTTCGGCTACGCCAATCATCGAGATGCCGAGAATCATGTTGTTGCAGATCTTGGCGGCCTGGCCTGCGCCGTCGCCGCCGCAATGAACGACGCGCCCGGCCATCGGCTTCAGGATCGGCTCGGCGGCGGCAAACGCCTGATCCGAGCCACCGGCCATGAAGGTGAGGGTGCCGGCCGTGGCGCCGCCGGTCCCTCCGGAGACGGGTGCGTCGATCGACGGGTGACCATGCTTCGCGGCAATGGCATGCGCCTTGCGAGCCGATTCGACATCGATGGTCGAGGAATCGATGAACAGCCCGCCTTTCTTCGCCTTGGGCGCGATGTCCTCATAAACCGACAGCACATGCTTGCCGGCCGGCAGCATGGTGATGACGACGTCAGCGTCCTTCACCGCGGCGACGGCGTTCGCCATTACGGTCACGCCGTGCTCCTTCGCGACGGTCAGGTTGTCGGGCACAAGGTCGAAGCCCAACACCGAATGGCCAGCCTTTACCAGATTGGCAGCCATCGGATTACCCATGTTGCCGAGACCAATGAAGGCGATGGTTGCCATCGTTTTCTCCCGATTTTGCGTCAGCGCCCAATCAACATCCGCGCGATGATGACACGCATGATCTCGTTCGTGCCTTCGAGGATCTGGTGGACGCGCAGGTCGCGGACCAGCTTCTCGATGCCGTAATCGTGCAGATAACCGTAGCCGCCGTGCAATTGCAGCGCCTGATTGGCGATGTCGAAGCCGATATCGGTAACGAAGCGCTTGGCCATCGCGGACCATTTGCCGGCATCCGGCGCCTTGCGGTCGAGCTTCGAGGCGGCGGCGTAGAGGAAGATGCGGGCCGCCTGCAGCTCCGTCTCCATGTCGGCCAGCCTGAACTGCAGCGCCTGGAACTGGTTGATCTTGGAGCCGAAGGCCTTGCGCTCGGCGGTGTAGGCTAACGCCTTGTCGAGCGCCGATTGCGCGCCGCCAAGCGAACAGGCGGCGATGTTGAGCCGTCCGCCGTCGAGCCCGGCCATGGCGATGCCGAAGCCGGCGCCTTCCGCGGCAAGCAGGTTGTCGGCCGGCACCTTGCAATCCTCGAAGATGACCTGGCGGGTCGACTGCATGTGCCAGCCCATCTTGTGCTCGTTGGCGCCGAAGGACAGCCCCGGCGCATCCTTGGGCACGACGAAGGTCGAAATACCTTTCGGGCCGTCGCTGCCGGTGCGCGCCATCACGACATAGATGTCACTGTCGCCGGCGCCGGAGATGAACTGCTTGGCGCCGTTCAAGACATAGTCGCCGCCGCTCTTTACCGCGCGCGTCTTCAGCGCGGCCGCATCCGAGCCTGAACCGGGCTCGGTCAGGCAATAGCTCGCGAGCCACTCCATGGAGGTCAGTTTCGGCAGGAAGCGCTGGCGCTGCTCGTCTGAGCCGAAGCGGTCGATCATCGAGGCCGCCATGTTGTGGATGGAAATGAAGGATGAGAAGGCCGGATCGGCGTGGGCAAGCGCCTCGAAGATCAGCACGGCATCGAGCCGCCCAAGCGCCGAGCCGCCGACATCGTCGCGCACATAGATGCCGCCGAGGCCGAGCGGCCCGGTCTCGCGGATCACATCGGCGGGGAAGTGCTTTGCCTTGTCCCAATCGAGCGCGTTGGGCGCGACGCGGTCCGCCGCGAAAGCCCGGGCCATCTCCTGGATGGCGCGCTGTTCCTCGTTGAGTTCGAATTGGCCAGTGCCCGCATCGACTGCCGCGTCCATGGCGTGCTCCCTGTCGTTTCAGGCCTTCTGGCCTGTCGTTTTTGGCTTTGCGCGCCGTTCAATCTAGACCAATGATGCCGCCGCGCAACCGGGCCGTTGAGAACCGGCTGTGCATGGAATGACGAACGGAGCTCTTGCGTGCCAACAATTTTCGATGAGTTGCTGGAGCGATTGCAAGCCTATCTCGCCGGCGTCGACAACGATCTGGTGACGGATGAAGTCGCGCGCATCGGCTGGGACATGCCTGCACGTTCTCTCGAGCCGCGTGCGCTTGGCTGCCTTAGCCATCTCGATCGCATCGCCGAGTTGGCTCCGGCCGATGCCAGGCCATTGACGCGATTTGTTGCCGACCATCGGGACGAGTTGCGTTGGGGGCAGACCTATACCGAGGCCGATTTCGGGCCGAGCTTCATCGACAATTACGGCTGGCTGGAAGTGTTCGGCACACGCGGGCATTTCGTCAATGACAAGGTCGCGGCTGGCCTGCTGATCCTCGGGCCTGACATCGTCTATCCCGACCACCATCATATCGCCGAGGAGATCTACATCCCGCTGACCGGCGGCACGGAATGGCGGATGGGCGAGGGGAACTTTCATACGCGCGACGCCGGCGAGGTCATTCACCACGCCTCCAATGTCAGCCATGCCATGCGCACGGGCAAGGAACCGCTGATGGCGCTCTATCTCTGGCGCGGCGGACCGCTGGCGCAGAAATCGACCATTGGCTCAGGGGGCAGGGGCTGATGGGCAAGGCGATCATGCTGCAGGGCACCGGCTCGGATGTCGGCAAGACCGTGCTGGTGGCGGGGCTTTGCCGTGCTGCGAAGAATCGCGGGCTGAAGGTGCGGCCGTTCAAGCCGCAGAATATGTCGAACAACGCCGCCGTCGCCGATATTCCGGGCGACGACAAAGCCGGCGAAGGCGAGATCGGCCGCGGGCAATGGCTGCAGGCGCTGGCCTGCGGGGTGAGGCCGACCGTGCATATGAACCCGGTTCTGCTCAAGCCGCAGAGCGATATCGGCTCGCAAGTGGTGGTGCAGGGCAAGGTCTATGGCGAGGCGCGGGCGCGCGACTACCAGGCGTTGAAAGCCGGACTGATGGACGCGGTGCTCGATTCGTGGACGAAGGTGTCCGAGGGCGCCGACCTGGTCATCGTCGAGGGCGCGGGCTCGCCCGCCGAGATCAATCTCCGCAGCCGCGACATCGCCAATATGGGCTTTGCCACGCGCGCCAATGTGCCGGTGATCCTGGTCGGCGACATCGACCGCGGCGGCGTGATTGCGTCGGTGGCCGGCACGCACCTGATCCTGCCGGAGGAAGACCGGCGCATGATCGCCGGCTATCTCATCAACAAGTTCCGCGGCGATGTCTCGTTGTTCGACGACGGGATCAGCGCGATCGAAAAATTCACCGGTTGGCGTTGCTTCGGCGTCGTGCCGTGGCTGAAGGCGGCCGGGCGGCTGCCGTCCGAGGATTCGGTGGTGCTCGAACGCCTCGCTTCGGGCGAGAAACGGGCGCTGAAGGTTGCGGTGCCGATGCTGGCGCGCATCGCCAATTTCGACGATCTCGATCCGCTGAAAGCCGAGCCGCAGGTCGAGGTGGTGTTCGTGCCGCCGGGCAAGAGGCTGCCGGAAGATGCCGGGCTGGTGGTCATCCCCGGCTCCAAATCGACGATCGGCGATCTCCTGAAATTCCGCGAGAACGGCTGGGATCGCGATCTCCTCGCCCATCGCAAGCGCGGCGGTCATGTCGTCGGCATCTGCGGCGGCTACCAGATGCTCGGCCGCATGGTGCGCGATCCCGACGGCATCGAAGGCAGCGTCACCGAAGCCGAGGGCCTTGGCCTGCTCGACATCGAAACGGTGATGGAACCTGAGAAGACTGTGCGCAATTCAAGCGCGCATTCGGTGCAGTTCGGCCTGCCGCTCGAAGGCTACGAAATCCATCTCGGCCGCACCACCGGCCCGGACGCGGCGCGGCCATCGACAATCCTCAACGGCGTTGAGGACGGCGCGGTCTCCGCCGACGGCAAGGTCATCGGCACCTATCTGCACGGACTGTTTTCCGCCGACGCTTTTCGCGCCGCCTACCTGGAGAGCCTTGGCGTCAGGGGAGGCGGCATCGACTATCGCGCGGATGTCGAGAAGGCGCTGGACGAGGTCGCGGCCGAGCTGGAGAGACACCTCGACTGCGACGCGATTTTTGGTCTGGCGCGATAGGCCTCTCACCAACACGAGTCATTTGGTCGTCATTCTATGGCGGAGCAAGGAGCGACGCGCGCAGACCATAGAATCCATTCCGTGAGGCTAAGGCATTGCAACGGTGCAGAATTCTGCTCCGCCGCGCCCTTCGATCAAGGTCACGGAATGGATCCTCGGGTCTACGCGTCCGCTACGCTCCCGCTCCGCCCGTGGATGACGAAGTTCAGGCGCTTTCGCCAACCTCGGAGCCGCCCTGTCGCGTCGTCATTCTATGGCGGAGCAAGGAGCGAAGCGACGCGCGCAGACCATAGAATCCATTCCGTGACGTCAAAACGTTGCGAGGGTGCAGAATTCTGCGCCGCTGCGCTCTTCGATCAAGGTCACGGAATGGATCCTCGGGTCTGCGCGTCCGCTACGCTCCCGCTCCGCCCGTGGATGACGAAGTCCTTCGCCACCTGGAGCGCGGCGATAACAGAGCTACGCCTTCTCTCCCGCCTTCGGCCAGTAAGTACCGAAGGACCAGACATTGCCTTCCGGGTCGAGGCAGATGAACTCGCGGCTGCCATAGTCGCGGTCGACCAGTTCCTGGATGATTTTCGCGCCGGCCTTCTCGGCACGCGCATAGGCGGCGTCGGCGTCATCGACGGCGATGTAGATCGACTTGCCGCCGCCACCGCCGGGCGCGCCGACCATCTTGCCGTAATCGTCGTCGCGTGCCGTACCCAGCATGATCATCGAGGACCCGAAAGTGAGCTCGGCATGGTGGACGATGTCGCCCTCGCCATAGCGGGCGCGAAGTTCGAAGCCGAAGGCCTCGCTGAGCCAGTCGATCATCTTGGCGGCGTTCCTGTAGCGCAGGGCCGGATAGAGACGGGGTGCTTCGTTTGCTGTCGGCATGACAATATCCCTCGGTCGGTTGATGAATGCCAGTCTGCGCAAAGGCGGTCTCGGCGTCTTGAAGAAATGTTACCTCGCTCAGGCCTACATCGACGTTGCGAGACCGGTCGGCGTTTCGCCGGCCAACTGACGGAACTCGCGCACCAGATGCGCCTGGTCGGCGTAGCCGCAATCGGCGGCGATGTCGGCCCAGTCATGGTCCTGCCGTTTCGACTGGGACAGCGCGCGGTTGAAGCGCACGATGCGTGACAATGTCTTCGGGCCGATGCCGATCGCGTCGGTGAATCTCGCCGCCAGATGCTTGCGGCTCCAGCCGATCTCGCCGGCGAGCGTCGAAATGCGGGTGCGGCCGCCCGACGCAATGACCGCCCTGTAGGCCCAGGCGATTTCCGGTGAAAGCGCATTCGCCTCGACAAGGCGGCTGGTAATGAATCCCTCGGCAATGTCGAAGCGCGCGTTCCAATGCGATGCCTCGCCAAGCCGGTCGCGCAATGCGATGCCGTCAAAGCCCAGCGCATCGTCCAACCCGACCATGCGATCGCGCAACTCGCTCATCGGCAGGCCGAAGAACTGCCTGGCGCCAAGCGGGGTGAAATTGACCTGGACGCAGCAGGCGCCGCCAAAGGATTCGATCATGACCGGCCCGGCATAGAGGCCGGCGGCGAAGCTGGCGTAGCGGTCATTGTCGCCCGGGCTGTGGCCGAGCCCAATGGCAAAGGCTTCGGCGAAGCTGATCACCAGCGGCACGGTCAGCGAAGCATATTCGACGATGCGGAAATGGCCGGGACAGGTCTCGCGATAGCCGCAGATATCGGTGACGATGCCCGCAAGCGAGGCGGCGGGCTTGCGCCGCACCATCTCGAAATGGAGGGCGGGAGAGCGATTATCCTGGCGATGGCGCTCTGGCTCGTCGGACATGATCCGAACCTAGCAGAACACCCCCTCGAAAATCAAAAGCGCCCGGCAGGGCCGGGCGCTCCGAGTTGCCTGAGAATGCTGTGCTCAGGCGCCGCGCATCAAACAGCCGGCGGCGAGCACGATGTAGGCGATAAGCATGATCCAAACGGACGCAAGCGGAATAAATGCAAGAACGCCAAGCGCGGCAAGAAGGCCGATGATGGCGATAACCAACGAAATGATGAACACGATCTGGGTGGGCGCACTGAGATTCATGTCTGGTCCCTCCAACATGATTCGCAACACCAGAACTCTACCAGCAGGAGGCCTCACACACCAACCAGTTGGCGCAAAGGATTGGCGGGATCGGCCAAGAGCTTGATCGCGAGCGCCACGCACACGGTCACCAGCAGCGGCTTGATCAGCTTCGCGCCAATCCGGATGGCCAGGCTTGCGCCGACACGGGCGCCGATGAACTGCGCCACGCCCATCATCAAGCCGATCTTCCAATCGATGACGCCGACGGCGGCGAAAACGACGAAGCCGCCGATGTTGGAGGCGAAATTGAGCAGCTTGGTGTGCGCCGTCGCTTTGAGCACGCCGTAGCCAGCGAGCGTGACGAAGGCGAGCATGTAGAAGGAGCCGGCGCCGGGACCGAAGAGCCCGTCGTAGAAGCCGATCAGCGGCGGGACGCTCAGTCCGAACAGGAAGGGCGACAGCCGCTCGGCGCGGTCGACGTCGTCCATGTTCGGCTTCAGCGCGAAATAGAGCGCGATGGCGATCAGCAGCACCGGCAGCAGGGCGCGCATGAAATCGCCGGGCACGACGGTCGCCAAAAGCGCCCCGACCGCGCCGCCGGCAAGCGCCAGCGCGGCGGACGGCAGCTGGCGGCGCAGGTCGACCTGACCCTTGGCGGCGTAATGGATAGTGGCCGAGCCGGACCCGAACATGCCCTGCAATTTGTTAGTGCCAAGTGCTGCCACCGGCGAAAAGCCGGCGAGCAGCAGCGCCGGGATGGTGATCAGCCCGCCGCCGCCGGCGATCGAATCGACAAAGCCTGCCGCGAAAGCGGCGGCGACGAGAATAAGGACAGTCTGCAGGGTAAGGTCGATCATCGGGGAGGGGCGCCTGGAAGGAAGCCGCAGCTTCCATCATGCTCGCCCCGTTTGCGCAAGAGCGATTCCACGCCACAGCGGTTCGCCGTCACGCGCCGAACCGCTCTGTTCTTGTTTTGACCTAAATTCCGGTCGGAAGGCTACGGCGAAGTCGCCGAGCCTAAACGCTCACACTTTTCCTGGAATTGCTCTAACAATCCAATCGGAACAGCAAGGGAGCTTGGTGGCGATGGCGCTGCTTGACCAGATACGTTCGATCTTCGACGGTGACCCGGGTGTGCGCAAGGTGGCGGACGACCCTGTGCTGTCGGCGGAATTGCTGATGCTGTTCCGCATGATCCTGGCCGACGGCTCGGTCTCGGAGAGCGAGATGGTCGTCTTCCGGCATATCTGCAAGGAAGCCTTCGGCATTCCGGAGGCCAGCATCGACAGCGTCGTCGAATATCTCAACGATTATGGCTACGAGACCAACAGCTCGCAGGCGATCGCGCTGTTCCGCGACCTCGATGTCGAGCGCCGGAAGCTGCTTGCGCGCCACATGGCCGAGATCGCCAAGGCCGATGCCAGGCTGGCGGAGAGCGAGGTGAAGCTTCTGCGCCGCACGCTCGACCTGCTCGACATCAGCCCCGTCGATTTGGTGAAGCCGGAGCGCTGAAGCAATTCCAGGGCAAGGGGAAGCGGTTAGCCTCGCCGACTTCGCCATAGCCTTCCGTCGGGAATTGCCTCAAACAAGGAAGCTGGCTCACCCCTGTTCCTGCATGCGCCGCGCGATGGCGCGGTGGAGGTCAGGCGCCGCCGCGACCAGCGCCTGCGCCGCTTCCGAGCGCGGATGGTCGAGCACTTCGGCCGCCCGGCCGCGTTCGACAATCTTGCCTTCATGCATGACCAGCACCTCGTCCGCCATGGCGCGGGCGACCGTCAGGTCATGGGTGATGAAGAGATAGGCGATGCCGAGCTTCTGGTTGAGCTCGGCGAAAAGGTCGAGGATCTGGGCGCGGATCGAGACGTCCAGCGCCGATACCGGCTCGTCGGCCACCACCAGCTTCGGACGGGTGATGATGGCGCGGGCGATCGACAGGCGCTGGCGCTGGCCGCCGGAGAATTCATGCGGGTATTTGTCCATGTCGCGCTGGCTAAGGCCGACTTCCTGCAGCGCATGCGCGACCATCTCGCGGCGCTCGGCCTTTGCCGGCTGCTTTTCCAGAAGATGCAGCGGCTCGGCCACCAGCTTCTCGACCTTCTGGCGCGGGTCGAAGGAACCGTAGGGATCCTGGAACACGACCTGCATGTCGCGTCGGGCCGGCTTCAGCGTCGACTCCGGCTTGCCGGTGATGGGCTCGCCGCGAAAGCGGATCGTGCCCGCCGTCGGCTTGTCCAAGGCGAGGATCATGCGGGCAAGCGTGGACTTGCCGCAGCCCGAGCGGCCGACGAGCGCCACCGATTGCGCGGGCTCGATGGTGAGCGAGACATCGTCGACGGCGCGGATCGGTTGCGCCGGTCGGAACAGCGATTTGCGCCGTCCCGGATAGTCCCGGCCGACGCCCTCGACTTCGAGCAGGGGTTTTGCCGATCCGGCAAGGTGCGGTTTCGGACGCGCCGGCACATGCATCGAGGCCAATGCCAGCTCGCGCGTATAGGGATGCTGTTGCTCCGACAAGGTCCGGGCGGTGTCGCCGGCTTCCATCACTTCGCCGTTGCGCAGGATGGTCAGGCGATCGGCCATCTCGGTCACCACGGCGAGGTCGTGCGAGATGAGCAGCAACCCCATGCGGTGCTCGCTGACCAGGTCGCGCAAAAGGTCGAGGATCTGCGCCTGCAGCACCACGTCGAGCGCCGTCGTCGGCTCGTCGGCGATCAGCAGCTTCGGCTTCAGCGCGCAGGCGATGGCGATGACGACGCGCTGGCGCTGGCCGCCCGATAGTTCGTGCGGATAGCGCGACAGCGGGAATTTGGCCTCGGGCAGGCCGACGCGGTCGAGGATTTTTCGTGCGCGCTCCTCGGCCTCGGCGCGGCCCGCCTTGGTGTGCCAGCGAATGCCCTCGGCGACCTGCTCGCCGATCGTCTTGACCGGGTTCAACGCTGTCATCGGCTCCTGGAAGACCATGCCGATATCGTCGCCGCGCAAGGCGCACATCTGGTCCTCGCTCGCGCCGAGGATGTCGATGCTGTCGAAGGCGACGCGGCCCTCGGCGCGGGCCAGATGCGGCAGCAGCCGCATGACTGTCAGCGCCGTCATCGACTTGCCGGAGCCGGATTCGCCGACCAGGCCGACGACCTCGCCCGGTGCGATCGTCAGCTCGACGCCTTTCAGGATCGGCGTATCGCCGATCGAAAGCGACAGGTTTTCGATCTCGAGCAGATTCATCTGCGCCGCCGCGATTTCGGATCGAGGATGTCGGCAATGCCGTCGCCGAGCAGGTTCAGCCCAAGCACGGTGATCACGATCGCCATGCCGGGGAAGATCGCCATCCAGGGCGCGATCACCATGCGCGTCTGCGCGTCGAACAGCATGCGGCCCCAGCTCGGCATCGGCGGCTGGGCGCCGAGGCCGACATAGGAGAGCCCGGCTTCGGCGAGGATGCCCAGCGCGAACTGGATCGTGCCCTGGACCAGCAGCAGCGTCGCGATGTTGGGCAGGACGTGCTCGACGGTGATCTGTGTCATGCCCTTGCCGGCGGCGCGCGCGGCAAGGATGAATTCGCGCGGCCAGATGGCTAAAGCGCCCGCGCGGGCGACACGCGCGAAGACAGGTATGTTGAAGATGCCGATGGCAATAATGGCATTGACGGCGCCCGGACCGAAGATCGCGGTGATCATGATTGCCGAAAGCAGCGCCGGAAAGGCGAAGACGAGATCGTTGAGGCGCATCAGCGCCTCGTCGACTATCCCGCCGCGCGCCGCGGCGACGGCGCCGAGCGGCACACCGATGCCCATGCCGATGCCGACCGCGACCAACGCCACGGCGATCGAGTTGCGGGCGCCAACCATGATCATCGACAGGATGTCGCGGCCGAAATGGTCGGTGCCGAACCAGTGCGCCCAAGAGGGCGGCTGCGTCTTGTCGGCGATCACCAACCTGCTGACGTCGTAAGGCGTCCAGACAAAGGAGAGGAGCGCGACGGCCACAACCAGCAGCGTGATGATCAAGCCGATCAGGAAGGAGCGGTTGCCGAAGGCCTTGGCCAGCACGCCGGCAAGCGTTTCTTCGGGCAGGTCGACGCGCAGAGTCATTGCCGGCCTCTCGAGCGGTTCCGCGTTTCGCGGAATCGCTGAACCGCTCTCAGTATTTGTTTTGGCGCAATTCCGGACGGAAAACCGCTACGCACTTTTCCTGGAATTGCTCTAAGCCGCGGGTCGACGATGGCGTAGGAGAAATCGACGATGAGGTTGATCAGGATCACGGCGGCGACCAACAGCATGACGATGCTCTCGACCACGATCAGGTCGCGCTGGGTGATCGCCTGAAAGATCAGCCGGCCGAGACCAGGCAGGTAAAAGACGTTCTCGATGATGATGGTGCCGGCAAGCAGGAAAGCGAATTGCAGGCCGAGGATGGTGAGCACCGGGATCATGGCGTTGCGCAGCGCGTGGCGCCAGAGCACGGTGCGATAGGGCAGGCCCTTGGCGCGCGCGGTGCGGATATAGTCCTCGTTGAGCACCTCGATCAGCGCCGAGCGGGCGACGCGTCCGAGGATCGCCGCCTGCGGCAGCGCGAGCGCGATGGCGGGCAGGAACAGCGATTTCAGCGCCGTCCAGATGCCGGCGCTCCAGCCGGGGAAACCGCCGGCGGGCACCAGCCGCAGCCATACGGCAAACAGATAGATCAGGATCAGCGCGAACCAGAAATTCGGCACGGCGACGCCGAGCTGGGCGGCACCCATGGCGAGCGTGTCGCCGGCACGGCCCTGGCGGCTGGCGGAGAACACGCCGACCGGAATGGCGATGATGGTCGAGAGCGCCAGCGCGATCAGCGCCAGCGGCAGGGAGACGACGACGCGTTCGCGCACCAGATCGATGACGGGCACCGAATAGGTGTAGGAGCGGCCGAAATCGAGGCTGAGCAAGCCTCCCGCCCAGTGGAGATAGCGCAGCACCAATGGCGCGTTCAGCCCCATCTGGTTGCGCAGCACCTCGACCTGGTCGGCGCTGGCATTGAGGCCCAGCATCAGGCGCGCCGGGTCGCCGGGCAGGATCTCCATGACCGCGAACACCACGATCGAGGCCAGCACCAGGGTGAGGGCGGCGATGATGATGCGTTTCAGGAGATAGGCGGTCATGGGAGGCGATCGGGCGATCGCGCCGGCCTCAATCCGTCCACTTCACCTTGGTCAGATCGTCAGCCTCGATCGGCCAGTTCGTCCACATGCCCTGCAGCTTGGCGTCCCAGACGCCAATCTTGGGCAGCTCGAACAGGTAGACGGCGGGCACGTCGTGCGCGAGAATCCTCTGCGCCTCGCCCAGCAGCTCCAGCCTCTTGTCCTTGTCGACCGTGGTGCCGAGCTCCTTGATGACATCGTTGAACTTCGGGTTGTCATACTGGAAATAGTAGCCGGGCCGCGAATAGATATCGATGTCATTTGGCTCGACATGGGAAACAATCGTCAGGTCGTAGTCCTTGTTGGTGAAGACCTGGCTCAGCCACTCCGCCCATTCGACCGGGATGATCTGCAGATTGACCCCGATGTCCTTCAGTTGGGACTGAATCACCTGGCCGCCGTCGCGCGCGTAAGGTACGGGCGGCAGCTTGATCGTGGCCGAGAAGCCGTTCTCCAGCCCCGCTTGCTTCAGATACTCCTTGGCCTTGGCGATGTCGTGCGGATAGACGCCGGTGAGATCGACATAGCCCGCATCGGCTGGCGAGAAATGAGAGCCGATCGGCTTTCCTAGACCGTTCGAGGCCGCGGCGATGATGGAGCTGCGATCGATTGCGGAGGCGAGCGCCTGCCGCACCGCAAGCTTGTCGAAGGGCGGCTTCTTGTTGTTGATCGACAGGATCGTCTCGCCCTCGGTCGAGCCGATCACGACGCTGAAGCGCGGATCGGACTGGAGTTGCTCGAGCGCGTCTTGTGCGGGCATGTTGGCGAAAGCCTGGATGTCGCCCGAAAGCAATGCGGGGACAGCCGCGGCCGCGTCGGGCACGATACGGAATGTCGCCTTGTCGAGCGCGGCGGGCGTACCCCAGTACTCCGGATTCTTGACCAGCGTGATCTCGGAACCCTTGGCCCAATGATCGAGCTTGAACGGACCGGTGCCGATCGGCTTGTCCTTGTTGCCGTCGGCCGACCCCTTCGCCACGATCACCGCCGCAACCTGGCCCATGTCATAGAGGAAACTGCCCTGCGGTCCGTCGAGACTGACCTTGACCGTCGCCGGATCGACCGCCGTGACATCGGTGATGTGCGCAAAGAGTTGCTTTTGCGGATTGAGCGAATCCTTGGCACGCGCCCGGTCCAGCGAGAATTTCACGTCGTCGGCGCTGAAGGCCGAGCCATCGTGGAACTTCACGCCGGAATGCAGCTTGAACGTGTAGACCTTGCCGTCGTCAGAGACGGCCCAGCTCTCGGCGAGACCGGGCTGAACCTGGCCGTTGTCGTCAATGCGCGTCAGCCCTTCAAAGACATTGGCATAGGTGACTTCGCCGATGGCAGCGGCCGCGCCGGCGGTCGGATCGAGATGCGGCGGCTCAAGCACGATGCCGAGCGTGAGGTCGGTGCGTGCGGCAAAGGCCGACATGGCGGCGGCAAGCGACAGCACAGCCGCGGCCAGGATGGTCTTCCACAATTTCATCGCTGAACTCCCATTGCTCAAACGTGCCCAGGCTGGCGGATAGAAGCGTGATTTCGCGCGCGAGTAAATTGCGTTTCGTGCTGCCAGGCGGCGCCAGGCGGAATGTTTTTGCGGATCAGCCGGTTGTACCGCGCAAGAGCACATTGAGGCCGATAGCCATCACCTTGGCCGATTCCACCATGTCGGCGATGCCGACCCATTCGTCCGGCCGGTGGGCGAGGTCGAGAATGCCCGGGCCATAAGCGATGCAGTCATAGAGGTGGCCAATGCGCGCGACATGCTTCTGGTCGTATGTGCCCGGCGAGATCACATAATCCGGTTCGCGGTCGAACACCGCCATGATGCCCTTCGCGACAGCCTGCACCACCGGCGCGTCGCGCTCGGTCATCAGCGGCAGCACCTCCATCAGGTCGCGGATCTCGTAGTCGAATTTCTTGCGCTCGCGTTTCAGCCGTTCGAGGATGCCGGTGACTTCGCCTTTGACGGCGGCGATGTCCTCTTCGAGCAGAAAACGCCGGTCGATGGTGAGCCGGCACCAATCGGGCACGTTGGGCGAGGGAAGCCCCGGCCGGAAATCCTCGGTCTGGCCGCCATGAATGGAATTGATGTTCATGGTCGAGCGCCTGGCGCCTTCCGGCACCACCGGCATGCGCGTCATCTTGCGGTCGAGGGCCGGGAACAGCTCGTCCTCGAAGGCCTGCAGGACGGCGCCCATGTGGCGCACCGCATTGTCGCCGAGGAACGGCATCGAGCCATGCGCGATCTCGCCCTTGGTCTCGATCTCGGCCCACCACACGCCGCGATGGCCAAGGCAGATGCGATCCTTGTTCAGCGGCTCGGGGATGATGACGTGGTCGACTTTCGGCTTCGAGAAATAGCCGAGCCTCGCCAGATGGGCGACGCCGCCGAAGCCGCCCGATTCCTCGTCCGCCGTGCCCGATATCTCGATGGCGCCGGGGAAATCGGGATAGACTTCCACGAAGGCTTCGACGGCGATGACGGAGGCAGCCAGGCCGCCCTTCATGTCGCAGGCACCGCGCCCATAGACCTTGCCGTCCTTCACTACGCCGGCGAAGGGATCGACGGTCCAGCCGTCGCCGGCCTCAACCACGTCTATATGCGAGTTGAAATGCACACAGGGACCGGGTGAGCGGCCCTCGAAACGGGCAACGACGTTGACGCGCGGATAGCGGTCGTTGTCGCCGGGCGTGCCCTCGGCACGAATAAACTCGGTTTCGAAGCCGAGTTTCCTGAGACGCGCGCCGAGAAACTCGGCGCATGGCCGATAGGCTTCGCCCGGCGGGTTTACGGTCGGAAAGCGGATCAGGTCCGCGGTCAGCGCAACGAGGTCGTCGGTCCGGTCCTCGACCGCCTTGAGAAGTCGCTCATTCATCCGGCAGATTGAAGAAGGAACGCGGCGCTTTTGCAAGCGACCAGTCGCCCATTGCCACACAACGACCGAAGCATGGACCAACGCCTCGCCTAAACTTCAGAGGGTGCGTGGCGCGGCGGCAACTATACCGCGAAAATCGTTCAAATTCATTGGATTGGATAGGCGGTTTCGTCAAGGAGTGTGTGGTACTTAACGCATCTGCCGGCAAAAAGATGGAAGAACCGCGCGAATGGCAGGGGGCAATCAAAGGGGTTTGATCGCATGAAAAAGTTCGTTCTCACGGCAACCGTGCTGGCAACTGCGTTGTTCGGCATGTCCATCGCAAGTCGGGCGGCCACGCTAGTCGCCAATATCGACGTCTCCTCGCAGACCATGACCGTCAGCAAATACGGCCAGGTCGTCTATCGCTGGAGCGTGTCGACGGCGCGCAAGGGCTACTTCACGCCGCGCGGCAGCTACCGGCCGCAATGGACCGCCCGGATGTGGTATTCGCGCAAGTATGACAACTCGCCGATGCCGTATTCGGTGTTCTTCCACGGCGGCTACGCCATTCACGGCACCGGGTCGGTAAGAAATCTCGGGCGCCCGGCGTCGCATGGCTGCGTGCGCCTGCATCCGTCCAACGCCGCGACCTTCTATTCGATGGTCAAGGAAGTCGGTTTCGGCAACACACGGATCGTCGTCACCAACTGACCTAAAGGCCGGCTGCCGCCTTCGCCTGTCCGCGCTTGCGGCGACGGCCGCTGATTTCCCAGCGCTTGTGGAACCACATCCACTGGCCGGGATCCTCACGCACCCAGCGCTCGACCACATCGGTGAGCAGCTGGGTGGTGGCGCTGACGTCGACGCTACCGCCTTCGGTGCGCGGCAAGGTCAGCCTGTCCTCGATTTCCAGGCGGAAGCGGTTGCCCGGCAGCCTGACGCAGCGGGCGGGGTAGACATCGCAGTCGTAGTGGCGGGCCAGCATGCCGAGCATCGGATTGCTCTGGCATGGGCGGCCGAAGAAAGTCGTCTCCACGCCGCCAGAGAATTTCTGATCGACAAGCACGCCGATATTGCCGCCCTTTTCGAGGATGGCGGCAAGGGCGAAGGACGCGCCGGCGGCGGAGGGCAGCAGGGCGCCCATCGAGGAGCGGCGCGTCGAGTGGATGTAATCGGCGAGATAGGGGTTGTTCGGCGGGCGAAACAGCGCCGTGATGTTCATGCCGAAGGTGGCCGCGGCCACCGGCAGCAACTCGAAATTGCCGAGATGGCCGGTGAACAGGATATGCGGCTTCGTCTCGCTGGCGATCTCGTGGAAATGCTCGACGCCGCCTACCTCGACCCGGCCCGGCTTCGAAGCGTTCGGATCGAAGTCGAACAGCGCGTCGAGGAAGATGTATTCGGCCGCGAGGCGGGCCATGTTGCCCCACATGTCGCGCGCAATGGCTTCGATCTCGGCGTCACTCTTTTGCGGATAGGCAAGGCGCAGATTGTTGACCGCAACGCGGTGGCGCCCGACCATCGGGCCGATGCGGCGGGCGACGCGGTCGGCGAAGTTGAGCGCGCTGTCCGGCGGCAGAAGGCGCAGCAGCGAGAGCAACACGATGGCGAGCTTGGCGACCAGCCAATGCTCCAGCTGGCGCAGCCGCCGGCCATAGCGGAACATGAAGTCCCGGCGGGCTTTCCTGAACACCTTGCCGACCATCCTGTCTTAGGAAACGCGCAGGATGATCTTGCCGAAGACGTCGCGGCCTTCCATGCGCTTCAGCGCGGCGTCGATGTCGTCGAAGCCGACTTCCGTGTCGATGACCGGGGCAACGAGGCCGGCCGCCATCTTCTGCATGGCGTTGGCCATGTTCTCCATGCGGCAGCCGAAGGAGCCGAGCAGCTTCAGCTGCTGCTGGAACAGCTGCATCAGGTTGACCTGCGTCGACACGCCCGAGGTCGAGCCGCAGGTGACGAGACGGCCGCCGCGCTTCAAGCACAGCATGGAACCGGCGAAGGTGTCGGCACCGACATGCTCGAACACCACGTCGACACCCTTCTTCCTGGTCAGCTTGCGCACAACGCCTTCGAAACGATCCTCGCGGTAGTTGATGACATGGTCGGCGCCAAGCGCCCTGGCCTTGTCGATCTTGTCGTTCGATCCGACCGTGGTGATGACCGTGCAACCCATCTTCTTGGCGAGCTGGATGGCAGCGGAGCCGATGCCGGAGCCGCCGGCATGGACGAGGACGGTTTCGCCCGGTTCCAGCTTCGCGTTGTCGAACAGCATGTGCTCGACCGTGCCGAAGGTGACGGGCGCGACCGCCGCGCCGATCTCGGTGACGCCGGGAGGCGCGGGCACCAGAAGACGCGCCGGCAGGTTGATCTTTTCCTGGGCAAAGCCGTCGAGATGGAAGCCATGGACGCCGGAAACATGCTCGCACAGATTGTCGCGGCCTTCGCGGCAGGCGCGGCAGAGCCCGCAGGTACGCGCGCCGTAGATCGACACCAATTGTCCCGGCAGGAGGTTGGAGACGCCCGGTCCAACCGCCTCGACCTCGCCGGCGGCTTCGGCGCCGACGACCAGCGGCAGCTTGCGCTTGGCAAACGCCATGCCGCGCCAGCCCCAGACGTCGATATGGTTGAGCGCCACCGCCTTGATGCGGAGCGTCACTTCGCCCAGCGAAGGCGGCGGGGGAGGCGCCAGGTCCACCGTTTCAAGGCGGCGGTCCTCGATAAGTTGCAATGCGCGCATGTGGCCTGTCGGGTTCTGATCAAAAGCGCGTTTGCGCTTTAGTTCTTTGTTTTATGCATGTCGTCGCAAAAACCGATTTTACTTTTGCACGACATGCATTGGCGGAAAAAATCCGCTTAGACCGGTTCCCGCGCCATGACAAGGCAGGTGTTCTGGCCGCCGAAGCCGAAGGAATTCGACAAAACCGTGCCCACTTCGGCGTTGCGCTTCTTGTTCGGCACGACGTCGAGCACGATGGCCGGATCGGGATTGTCGTAATTGATCGTCGGCGGGATGACGCTTTCGCGCATGGTCATCAGCGAGAAGGCGGCCTCCACCGCGCCGGCGGCCGACAGGGTGTGGCCGATCATCGACTTGTTCGACGAGATCGGCATCGAGCCGATGCGCTCGCCGAAGACGGTGGACAGCGACAGGTGCTCCATCTTGTCGTTCTCGGGCGTCGAGGTGCCGTGCGCATTGACGTAGTCGATCTCGTCTTCGCCAAGGCCCGCATCGGCAAGAGCGGCGCGCACCGCCGCGATTGCCGGCGAGCCGTCGGGCTTGGAGCGAGTGCGGTGAAAATCGTCGGCCTTCTCGCCGCAGCCGCGCATGATGCCGAGGATCGCCGCGCCGCGCGCAAGGGCGCCTTCCAACGATTCCAGCACCAGCGCGCCGGAGCCTTCGGCCAGCACGAAGCCGTCGCGGTCCTTGGAGAAGGGCTTCGAGGCCTTTTCGGGAATATCATTGTGGGTGGAAAGGGCCGAGAGCAGCGAAAAGCGGATCAGCGCTTCGGCGGTGGCCGAGCCGTCGGCGCCGATCGACAGCGCCTTGTCGCACTCGCCGCGCCGGATCGCCTCGACCCCGAGCTGGATGGCGGTGGCGCCCGAGGCGCAGGCGGTCGACAGCGTGATCGGCAGGCCACGCGTGCCGAAGCGGTCGGCCAGGCGATCGGCGATCGAGCCGAACTGCGTGGTCTCGAAGACATCCAGCTCCTTCAGCCCGCGCGCCACGCGCAGCAACCTTTCTGCACCGGCGTCCTGCTTGTCGGAATTATAGAGCGAGAAGCGGTCGATCCAGTCGAGCTCGACCGGCGGCGAGGCCAGGAACAGCGGGCCGCCGAAATCGCCGGACTCCAAACCAGCTTCCGAGACGGCCTCCTGGGCCGCCGTCTCGGCCAGTTCGTAGGTGAGGTGGCTGGCGCCCTTCGAGCTCGACGGCAGGAAGTCGACCATGCCGGAAATGCGGGTGTTGAGGTGGTCGACCGGAAAGCGGGTAATCGGATGGATGCCGGATCTGCCTGAGGTCAGCGCCGCCCAGTTGTCGGCCTTGCCGACGCCGAGCGAGGTCACCACGCCGATACCGGTAACGGCGACGATCGGCCTGCCCATGTGGTCGCGAAGATTGGCCATTCTTTGTCTGCCTCGTTATCGAGCAATTCCAGGAAAAGTGTGTAGCGGTTTTCCGCCCGGAATTGCGAAAAACCGATCTAAGCGGCTTTAACCAGCCCCAGGCCCTCGAATTGGTGATAGCCGATTGCGGTTGCAAGGACGGAATTGGGGGCGCCTTCGAATGGGCGCTCCACCGTGGCATCGAAGGCAGGATAACCGGCCCCGCGGTCGACAGCCATTGCCGCGAGCGCAACCGCAAAGGGGAATTGAGCCTCCTTCATATGGCCGGTCAGCGTCGAGAAGGCGCGCACGGCCAAAGCCGGGTTGGCATCGAGAACGGCCTTTTCGGCCGCCGTCGCGGCGTGGGCGCCGGAGGCTGCGGAAATCGTGAGCAGATCGCCGTCGGGAAGGGCGGCCTGCTTCAGCAGCGCAGCAATCTCAGAATTCAACTCGCCTTGCCGGCGCCTGGCGCGGCCGGAGACGACGGGGCCAAGCTCGGCGTAGATCTTGCGGCCGCGGTTTTTTGCGTGCTCGCGCTGCTCGAGCACCAGGAAGGCGCCGCCGGAGCCCGTCACCACGCCGCCGCCTTCGGCGCCCTGGCGTTGCCAGACCGGCTTCCATGGGCCGCGATGCAGGTAGCCGGCAAGCTCGTAGCCGAGCAGCATGTCGGAATGCTCGGTCTGGAATGCGCCGCCGACCAGAACATGGGTCGACTGTCCCGAGCGGATGCGCGCCGCCGCCGTCTCGACGGCCGAGACGCCGGCGCCTTCCTCGCCCATGAAGGTGCGCGACGAACCGGTGACCTTGTGGACGATCGAGATGTTGCCGGCGAGCAGGTTAGAGAGCTGGGCCAGGAACAAAGTCGGCCGCAGTTCCGTGGTCAGCTTCTCGTTGAGCAGCACGTCGCGGTCGTTGCGGCTCTCGGAGGCAGCCAGGATCGCGGCATCGACGGCTTCGTCGCGCTCGCCGCCGCCGGCCGCCACCACCATGTCCATGGTGGCGCAAAGCTCGTCATTGCCCTTGATGCCGGCATCGTCGAGCGCCAGGCCGGCGGTGTAGGTGCCGAGACGCTGCCAGGTTTCCATCTGACGCTGGTCGCCGCGCTTGGCGATCTGCAGGTTCCAGTCGATCTCCGGCAAGGGATGGATGGTGTAGGGCGCAAAGCGCTCTGCCTCGAGCACCGGCTCAAGGCCCGGTCGGGTGAGCTTCTGCCAATGCGCATCAGGGCCCTCTCCAAGCGAAGAGACAAGGCCGATGCCGGTGATGACGACGTCGTGAGAGCTCATGGGCGGCTGTTGTGGGTCAGCTGGCGGGGCGCGTCAAGACCGCGCCCGCGCCGGCTCAGGCGGCCTTGGCCGCGACCAGCGCGTCGATCTTGGCGCACAGGTTCTTCATGACGAAGTAGTCGTCGGTCGAGGCCTTGCCGTCATTGACCTCCTGCGTCCACTTCTCGAGCGGCACCTTGATGCCGAATTCCTTGTCGATGGCAAAGACGATGTCGAGGAAATCGAGGCTGTCGATGCCGAGATCGTCGATCGTGTGGCTCTCGGGCGTGATGGTGTCGATATCGATCTCGCTGGTGTCGGCAATGATCTTGGCGACTTTCTCGAACGTGGTGGACAAGGGCTCTTCCTTCGGTTGCGGGCGGAATCTGTCCGCATCTTGTTTGGGCGCTGTCTAATCGGTTTTTCCCGGCAGGAAAAGGCCTGACGCGCCGGGGCAGATGGGATGTCGGCTTTGGGAACGCAAGAAGGGCCGCCGGCCTGCCCGGCGGCCCTTCCCATTTGACGTCGCGTCAGCCTTGTTTCGCATGCCGTCTTCCCAAAGCCGGAACCAGTTTGGGCGACATGCATCAGTCGCGGAGCTTGACCAGGTCGTTGAGCAACCCGCCCGTCCCGTTGTGGACGGTGAGCCGCTCGACCTTGCCGGCGATGGCCTCGAGAGCCTCGAGCTCCTTCAGTCGCAGCATCACCGGGTTCTCGGCCATCACCTTGGCCGTGTTGAGCAGCGAACGGGTGGCGTTCGTCTCCTCGCGGCGGCGGATGACGTTGGCCTCGGCCTGCTTCTCGGCCGAAACCACCTGGTTGAGGATCTCGCGCATGTCGCCCGGCAGGATCACATCCTTGAGAGCGATATCGCTGACCTCGACGCCGATCGCGGCCATGTCGTCGCGCACCTTGGCAGCCGCGTCGTCGTCGACCGTGACCTTCTTGTCGAGGATCTGGTCGAGCGTGAGCGCGCCAAGCGTCTTGCGGAAGGCATACTGCAGGGCGCGGTAGAGGGCTTCGGAGAAGTCCTTCACCGTGCTCACCGCCGTCACCGGATCGACGACCCGGTATTCGGCGGCGATGTTGACGCGGATCGTCACGCGATCCTTGGTCAGCACTTCCTGCCCGGCGACATCGAGCGACTGGCGCTTGACGTCGACGACCTTCACCTGGACCATGCGCCCGACATTCCAGAAGGCGTGCACACCCGCGGCAAGCGTGCGGGTGTAGACGCCATCCACGAACAGCAACCCGACCTGGCCGTCAACGACCGGATAGAGGAACACATGTTCCGTCTTCCGGGCCTGGCCGATCCGGCGCATCAAGGCCGGATCGACGGCGAGATCGGCCGCCGTGTCGACGGACGTGACCTTCCACGGGCCGGCTTCCGTCCACAGCACGAGCTTGCGATCCGGGTTGAGCACGGCATGCAAGGCGCCGTCGCGCTCGACGACGGCGACGTCGGTACGCCCGGTGCGGACGACGGTGAGGTGACGCGCGGCCACATCCGGGAGCTTGTCGAACAACGCCTTCTCGTAAGCCGAAACGAATTCCGGGTTCTTCAGGTCGTGCCGGGAGATTTCCAGGTTGGCGCGCCGGTTGGCGAGCCAATGCTCGCCCGGCATCAGGATCGCCTGGATCTCACCCTTGTAGAGGGCGACGGCACGTTCATTTTCCTTCACGAGGACGCGCTGGCGTCCAAGAAGCTTTTCGAGAATGGTCTTCATTGTCTTACTCCTGTCGGGCATGGCCCCATGCGAGGCGTCACGTCATGCGTCGATCGTCCTTTCGTTTCTCGTTTCACGTCGTCGTCTCCCGGGCACGAATGATCCGGGGACCGGTGGCATCGGCGCGTGGCGGGCCTTCGGGAGCGGATCGCGGGGCGGCGAAGCGGGCACCGGAAACCGAAGCTTCCTTTGCCGGCCGCGCCGCGCCTTGATCGTCACCGCGGGCCTGGCCGCGAGCCGATGGCGCAGGACATCGCCGCCCGGCGAGGCCGAAGCCTTGCCGTCCGTGAAGTCCCCGCATTCCGGTCCCCGGACCGTTTTCGGATGGCGTATCAGGCCAATGGAGAAGGATTCGAACCTTCGACAGTCAGATTAAAAGTCTGATGCTCTTCCAGCTGAGCTATCCGTGATGCAGATGACGGGACTCGAACCCACAACCTCCGGATTATGTCCGGCGCTCTCCCAGTTGAGCTACATCCGCGATCCCAATCCCCGAAACGGCGCCGTATACAGGGCGGCAAAGCCGCCTGCACGGGCGGAGACGAAAGCTCCAACCGTTGTGCTCGCTTCGGTTTTCGTGACCGGGAGCGCGCCTATAGACCCTGCGACGGGTTGTCGCAAGCGGCATTGTCGCGGCGGATTTGCGGCTTCTTCCAGGAGTTGTATTTCGGCAACACTAGCCGGCGACGCCTTAGAAGGTGACCCGTCCCAGCACCTTGAGACCATCACCGTCCGGCGCCACCACCACGGCCTCGCCCTCGCGCGGCGCGACGCCGGTGAGCGCCTCGATGTTTTCCACATGCGTGACCAGGACCAGATTGTCGGAGCCGGAATAGCCGCGGATCTCCTTGATGATCGCGGCCTTCTGAGCAGCCTTTTCGGCCGGGTCGGTTTTGAGCAGATCGAGCGGCGCGAAGGGCTGCGGCTCGGATTCGAAAGCGATGCGGGCAGTATCGAGGCAGCGGCAGTAGCGGCTGGAGAGCACGTGATCGATCGGCGCCGAGCGCGCCGCGAACAGCGCGCCGATGCGGCTTGCCTGCTGCTTGCCGCGCTCCGACAGGTTGAGCTGCGTGGCGCAATTGCCGATGTCGAAATTGGCCGGGTCGGCAGCTCCGGTGACGAAGGCGTGGCGAAGCAGCACGACGCGGCCGCCGTCGCGCAGCAGCGCCCACCCCGCGTCGGTCGCGTGGGCCAGGGTGGGAACGGCAAGCAGGAAGAGCGCCAGGGCAAGTCGCAGCATCGGAAGTCCTATGGCAGCCCGCAAAGGCAAGGTCGTGATTGGCATATAGGGACCGCAAAGCAGGCTGAAAGACAAGCAGCGAGGCAGCAGAGCAAATGGAGCGCCGTTCCGTTTGAAGCGATTGCACTGCAGTCAGGGCTCGCCTATCACGGGAAAAATGTCTTCGCCCAAGAAATGACTCCGCTCACTGAAACCGTTCTCTTCGTCTTCAGCCTTGTGGCGCTCGGCTATCTGGCCGGGCTCACCGGCTATCTGAAGCCGGCGAGCGGGGAGGGCATTTCCGAATTCGCCATTAGCGTGGCGATGCCGCTGCTGCTCTTCCGGACCATGGTCAAATCGGATTTCCATGGCGTAACGCCCTGGTCGCTGTGGGGCGCCTATTTTGCGGCCGCGGCAATCACCTGGGCCACGGGCCATCTGATGATGACGCGCGTTTTCAAGCGAGATGCACGCGCGGGCATCGTCGGCGGCGTGTCCTCGGCCTATTCAAATGTCGTGCTGCTCGGCGCGCCCTTCGTCCTCGGCATATTCGGCGCCAGCGGCTTCGAGGTGCTGTCGCTGCTGGTCTCGGTCCACCTGCCGATCATGATGATGGCCTCGATAGTGCTGTTCGAGATGTTCGGGCGCGGCAGCGGCGAGACGGTGCATCCGCTGCGCGTCGTCAAAAACTTCCTCAGGCGCCTGTTCCTCAATCCGCTGATCATCGGCATCCTGGTGGGGCTCGCATGGCGCCTCACCGGCGCGCCGCTGCCGGATCTCGTCGAAAGGTTGGTCAATACGCTCGCCGATACGGCCGGTCCGGTGGCGCTGTTCGCCATGGGGCTCAGCCTGCGCCGTTTCGGCATCTCCGGCAATATCAGGCCGGCGCTGGCGCTGTCGGTGCTGAAACTGTTCGTGATGCCGGCGCTCGTTCTGGTCTTCGTCTGGCTGCTCGGCCTGCCGCCGCTGACGGCCAAGGTCGCGGTGGTGGTTGCGGCACTCCCTTCGGGCATCAATTCCTATCTGATCGCAGTCCAGTTCAACACCGGCCAGGCGCTGGCCTCGAACCAGATGACGCTTGCCACCGCCAGCGCGGTGGTGACCACCTCGTTCTGGCTGACGGTGGTGATCCACGTCTTCGGATAAGGGATGTCGTTATTCAGGTGAGGCCGGCCTGCAAACACCGATTTCCAGCTCTTCCGGCCTTCGCCGGCCGAAGCCTCATGAGTGGCGTGGCAGCTAAATCAAGGCTATGGCCGGCATAGGCCGGTGCTCACGTACTTTAGGTACGCTCCGCTCCGGCCTTCGCCGGCCGAAGCCCTCATAAGTGTCTTCGCCCCATGAAGGCTACGGACGGCGTAGGCCGGTTCTCGGAAATCGCTATTTTCGGCTCGGCCTGACCTGAATCTCGACATCCCTGCCAGCAATTGAGGCGTTCGCTTTTGCTGGCCCAACCCCTATATGCCATCTTGTGATTGCTTGCCCGCCTTTCCCTAGGTAAGAGCAATGCGCCGGCGTGCGGCTCTTGAAGCACGCTCCAACGGATATCCAGAAAACGGCCGATCAGCGCGCCGAACGGAGGCCAGACCATGCTTCAGAAAACCAGCCATTTCATGCGCCAGGCCAACCTCATCGATGGTGAATGGGTGCAGGCCGACAGCGGCCAGACCATCGACGTCAACAATCCGGCGACCGGCCTCAAGATTGGCACCGTGCCTAAGGCCGGCAAGGCCGAGACCCGCCGGGCCATCGAGGCCGCCGAGGAAGCCTTCAAGAGCTGGCGCAAGACCACCGCGCTCGAGCGCTCGAAGCTGCTGCGCAAGCTGCATGACGCGATGATGGACAATCAGGATGTGCTGGCCGAGCTCTTGACCATCGAGCAGGGCAAGTCGCTTAGCGAATCCAAGGGCGAGATCGGCTCGGCCGCCAGCTACATCCTGTGGTTCGCCGAGGAAGGCCGCCGCGTCTATGGCGACATCGTGCCGTCGCCATGGGGCGACCGCCGTATCCTGGTAACCAAGGAGCCGGTGGGCGTCATTGCAGCCATCACGCCGTGGAATTTTCCGTCCTCGATGCTTGCCCGCAAGATCGGCCCGGCTTTGGCCGCCGGCTGCACCGCGGTGGTCAAGCCCGCCTCGCAGACGCCTTATTCGGGCCTCGCCTGGGGCGCGCTCGTCGAGGAAGTCGGTTTCCCGAAAGGCGTCGTCAATGTCATCACCGGTTCGGCCGGCGAGATCGGCGACGAGATCTGTGCCAACCCGCTGGTCAAGAAGATCACCTTCACCGGCTCGACCGAGGTCGGCAAGATCCTGATCCAGAAGTCGGCCGCGACGGTCAAGAAAGTGTCGATGGAACTCGGCGGCAACGCACCGTTCCTGGTCTTCGACGACGCCGATGTCGATCGTGCCGTCGCCGGCGCCATCACGGCCAAGTACCGCAATTCCGGCCAGACTTGCGTGTGCACCAACCGCTTCCTGGTGCAGGCCGGCATCTACGACAAGTTCGTCGAGAAGCTGGCTGCCGCCAGCAACAACCTCAAGGTCGGCTCGGGCCTCGAGGAAGGCGTGCAGCAGGGGCCGCTGATCGACGAGAAGGCGGTCGAGAAGGTCGAGGAATTCATTGCCGACGCGACGTCGAAGGGCGGCAAGGTCGTCGCCGGCGGCAAGCGCCATGCGCTCGGCGGCTCGTTCTTCCAGCCGACGGTGATTTCTGGCGCCACGCCGAACATGCGCTTCATGAAGGAAGAGATTTTTGGGCCGATCGCGCCCGTGTTCAAGTTCGAGACCGAGGAAGAGGCGGTCGCGCTGGCCAACGACACCGAGTTCGGCCTTGCCGCCTATTTCTACACCGGCGATCTCGGCCGCGCCTTCCGCGTCATGGAAGGCCTGAAATACGGCATGGTCGGCGTCAATGAAGGCCTGATCACCACGCCCGAGGCGCCGTTCGGCGGCGTCAAGGAATCCGGTCTCGGCCGAGAAGGCGGGCATCAGGGCATCGAGGACTATCTCGACACCAAATATGCCTGCTTCGGCGGCCTCGGGCTCTGATATCGATCCCCGGAACAGGGCAGGCGCCCAGAGCAGTCCACCGTTTCAGAAAAACGGTGGACTGCTCTTTCGCCTTGTTTTGGCGCAAAACCGCTGCGCACTTTTCCTGGAATTGCTTTAGCCTGCCCTTGCCGGATGATGCGCAGCCGGCCTAAATCCACGGATCGGAAACGACATTTCGGGCATGGCGATGAAAGACGGCGAGGTCTTCGGCACGACGCAGGCGGGCGAGGCCGTGCGCCGCTTCACCATTCGCGGCGGCGGCATCACGGCCAACATCATCGGGCTCGGCGCCATCATCCAGGACCTCAGGCTGAGCGGCCATGACGCGCCGCTGGTGCTGGGCTACGACCGATTCGAGCCCTACCAGACCGACCGCGCCTTCTTTGGCGCCGTCGTCGGCCGCTTCGCCAATCGCATCGGCGGCGGCCGCTTCACCATCGCCGGCAACCGCTTCCAGACCGAGCAGAATTTTCTCGGCAAGCACACGCTGCATGGCGGCTCGGAAGGCTTTTTCCGCCGGCCATGGACCGTCTCGCTGCATGGCCGCGATTTCGTGACGCTGACGCTGCACGATCCGGACGGCGCGATGGGCTTTCCCGGCGCCCTCGACGTCACCTGCACCTATCGGCTGAAGATCCCAGGCACGCTCAGCATGGAGCTGACCGCGACCTGCGAGGAGCCGACGCTCTGCAATCTCGCGCAGCATTCCTATTTCAATCTCGACGATGGCGGCGCGGGCGACATCCTCGATCACCGGCTGATGCTCAACGCCGGCGCCTACACGCCGGTCGATGACGAGATGATCCCGACCGGTGTGGTGAAGCCGGTCGACGGCACGCCCTACGATTTCCGGCAGGCGCGGCCGCTGCGCATGGAAATGGAAGGCGAGCAGCTTCGCTACGACCTGAATTACTGCCTGGCCTCCAGCCGTGGGCCGCTGCACCAGGCTGCCTGGGTGCAAGGCGCCAATTCCGGTGTCGAGATGGAAGTCTGGACCACCGAACCGGGACTGCAGCTCTATAGCGGCCAGTTCGTCGCTCCGACGTCGCCGGGTCTCGACGGCCGCCGCTACAAGGCGTTTTCAGGCCTCTGCCTCGAAGCGCAGACATGGCCGGACGCGCCGAACCGGCCTTATTTCCCGCAGGCGACGCTGTGGCCGGGGCAAATCTATCATCAGGTGACGGAATATCGGTTCCGCTTGCCCTAAAGTTTGCCGATTTTGAAGTGATTCCTGCCCAAGCTTCGATAGCGCTTAACTGTCGAAGGCCATCCGCAAGGTCTCAGATGGCGCCAGCGCGCCGCGAACCTGCACCACCGCGGCGGCGACTTTGTGGGCGCGGCGCACCGCGTCGGCAGGTGCGTGGCCGGCAAGCCGGGCGGCGAGATAGCCGCCGTTGAAGGAATCGCCGGCGCCGGTGGTGTCGACGGGGACAGCCACATGCACCGCGTCGACAGTTTGCGAAGCGCCGTTCAGCGCAATCAGGGCCGGCTGCTCGCCATTCTTGACTACGACCTCGCCGGTCAGCTTGCCCAGGCGCTTGGCTGTGACTTCGGGGGTCTCATCGCCGAACAACATCTGCTCGTCCGGAAAAGTCGGCAGCGCGATGTCGGTCACCGCAAGCGCTTCCAGGATCGCGGCTTGAGCCGCCGCGCGGCTCGGCCACAGACGCGGCCGGTAGTTCGGGTCGAAGGCAACGAGCGAGCCGGCCTTGCGGGCAGCCGCCACGGCCGAGAGGAGGGTTTTCCGCGCCGCCGCGTCCAGAATTGCCAGGGTGATTCCGGAAAAATAGACAAGCGCCTGGTTTTCAAGGCTTTTTGCCAGTGCTGCCGGATCCGAGGCGAGCTGGCGCGCGGCCGCGTCGCTTCGCCAGTAGGTGAAGGCGCGCTCGGCTCCGGTAAGCGTTATGGCGTAAAGGCCGGGGCGCGCGCCGGCAATGACCGGGCTGTTGCCCACGCCTATGCCATTCTCGGCAAAGAAGGCGATCTGGTCGCGCGAGAAGGGATCGTCGCCGAAGGCCGTCACATAGGTCGCGGGCCGATCCGGGCTCAAGGCGTGCAATGCCCAGAGCGTGTTGAAGGTATCGCCGGCAAAACCCATGCGCCAGTTCGGGCCAGCCTGGCCCGACAGTTCCAGCATGCATTCGCCGATCGATGCGATACCATTGGCCATGCGGGCTTATCCCTTCCTAACATCTTGTTGCTGTAGCTTTTTGCGGCCGGCAGCGCCATGCTTGGCTAGCGGCGATTTTTGCGCCAGAAGCGATTTCCCACAGGCAGGGCGGGACGCGACAAGCGGCCCGCGACGTTAGCAGCCGAAGAGGAACGGGCTTGGCATCGACATGGCGTTACATTCTTGCGGGTCTCGGTTTGGCCGCGCTGCTGGTAGGCATCGTGGCCGCCATCTATCTGACGTTGCCGCAATCGGCGCCCGGACCGGACCTGTCGCGCTCGAAAAAGACGGCGAACGGCTTGTTCGTCGCGAGCTTCGAGCCGGAGCGCGGCGTCGTCCGGCAGGGCGAGCTGCAGTCCTGGCTGCTGACGCTGAAGACCGCCGCCGGCGCGCCGGTGGAAGGAGCGGCCATCACCGTCTCCGGCGGGATGCCGCGGCACGACCACGGCCTGCCGACCAGTCCGCAGGCGACCGATTATCTCGGCCAGGGGCGCTATCGCATCGACGGCGTGAAGTTCACCATGAGCGGCTGGTGGCAGCTGCACTTCGGTATTTCGGCGGCCGCCGGATCCGATACCGTCGTCTTCAACATCGTGTTGTGAGCGGGCCATGAGGCGTATTGCCAGCATCGCAAGCCTGCTGGCTTTAGCCGCTTTTGCCCTGTTGGGCGGATGCGGCAAGCCGCAATTCGGCGACGCCGAGAAGAAGACCATCGCGTCGCTGGCGCTGAACACGTTGCCCTCGCTCAAAGTCGACACCACCAACCAATATGCGGATGTGCCGGCGGCTGCCGCGCTCGGCTCGACGCTGTTCTTCGATGCCGGCATGAGCCGCGACGGCACGGTGTCCTGCTCGACCTGCCACAAGATCGACCGCCAGTTCCAGGACGACCTTCCGCAGGCGGTCGGCGTCGGCCACACCAACCGGCGCACGATGCCGCTGGCGGGTGTGGCGCGCAATCCGTGGTTCTTCTGGGACGGCAGGCGCGACAGCCTGTGGGCGCAGGCGCTGACGCCGCTTGAAAACCCGCTGGAGCAGGCCGGCAACCGGGCCGCCTTCGCGCATTACATCAAGAAGCGGTTCGGCGAGCGCTATGAGCGGATCTTCGGACCGCTGCCGGACCTTTCCAGCGCGCCGGCCAATGCCACCCCGCTCGGCAGCGACGCCGAGAAGGCGGCGTGGAACGCCATGCCCACCGGCCGGCAAGACGACGTCAACCGCGTCTTCGCCAATATCGGCAAGGCGATCGCCGCCTTCGAGCGATCGATCGAGCCTCAGCAGACGCGCTTCGATCGCTTCGCCATCGATCTGGCGACCGGCGCCAAGCCGGAAGGCAACGCCGCTTTCTCGCCCGAGGAAGTCCTTGGGCTGAAGCTGTTCATCGGCAAGGCCAATTGCGTGACCTGCCACAACGGCCCGCGCTTCACCGACAACTCCTTCCACAACACCGGCGTGCCGCCGGTCGACGGTCTGCCGCCTGACCGCGGGCGCGTCGATGCCGTGGCGCAGGTCGGGGCCGATCCTTTCAATTGCCTCGGCAAGTTCCGCGACGGCGACGAAAGCGCCTGCCGCGAGCTGCGCTTCATGGTCAAGGACGGTCCGCAAATCACGCGCGCCTACAAGACGCCCTCGCTCAGGGGCGCGGCTGATCGCCCGCCCTACATGCATGCCGGCCAGTTCTCGACGCTCGATGAGGTGGTCGCGCATTATTCGAAGGCGCCGCCCAGCGTGGAAGGCGTCTCCGAAGTGCACCCGCTCCATCTCTCCGAGCGCGAGCGCGCGGCGCTGGTGGCTTTCCTGAAGACGCTGTCGGAGTGAAGGGATAAAAGGTGATCCCATGAACCGAAAAACAATTCCCGTCGAAGATGCTGCCAAGGACTGGTTTAAGGACCCGGAATTTGTTGCTGAATTCAATGCGTTGGACGCGGAATTCGCGATGGTCGAGGCAGTGATAAAGACCAGCAAGCAGATCGATCAGATGAGGAAGCCTCGCACTAGTGGCACTGCACAGGGATTTTGACCGGTCGGCTCTGTTTGCGTTGGCAGGTGGCACGCGTTGGAGATTGGCCCAGCGCGATCGTCATTCCAGGGCGGAGCAGGAGCGAAGCTCCGTCACGAAGACCCTGGAATCCATGCCGTTACCTTCGCCAAGGCGTGCAACGGAGCAGAATTCTGCACCGTGGCGGCGCTTCCAAGTCTCGGAATGGATTCTATGGTCTGCGCCGCGTCGCTTCGCTCCTTGCTCCGCCATAGAATGACGAGGTTGGGGCGGCTTCAGCCAATCCCCGGCGTTTGCGCTGACTTTCACGGACATAAACGGAAAATCTCACACCAAGACAAACGGCAACCTTTCAGAATCCCTGTGTCGGGAACTATCTGTCCTTCACCGTCTCCATCGCCACGAAGGTCGACGTCTGGGCGACGTGGGGCAGGGCGGAGATGCGCTCGCCGAGCACCCGGCGATAGGCGGCGATGTCGGTGGTGCGGACCTTCAGCAGATAATCGAAGCTCGATGCCATCATGTGGCATTGCTCGATCTCCGGCACGCCCTGAACAGCGCGATTGAAGGCATCGAGCGCCGCCGAGCGCGTGTCCGATAGCTTCACCTGGACGAAGGCGACATGGCCTTCGCCCATGCGCTCGCGGTCGATGACCGCGCGGTAGCCGCGTATGTACCCGTCCTTCTCCAGCCGCTTCACGCGCGCTTGCACCGGCGTCTTCGACAAGCCGACTTTCAAAGCCAGTTCGGACATTGAAAGCCTGCCGTCGCGCCCGAGCGCGGACAGGATGTTGCGGTCGATGCGGTCCAATTGGTCTTCGGTCATCAAAATTGCAGTCGAAATGATGGGACTAGTCCCTATATGATAGATCGATCAGTCTACCATGTCGATTTCTTTGGACCGACTGGAATCCGCAGCTGTGCTAGCTTGCGCCATTCGGTCCGGCGACCGCCAGACCGTTCGCTCACGCTCGCTTTTCATGGACCCGCCATGCCGCTCGACGCCATCCGCCAGCAGATCCGCGCCAATTATTTGCCCGACGAAGACGAGGCGGTGAAGCGCCTGTCGGCGGCGGCCGGGCTTTCGGCGCAGGAGCGCAAGGCGATCTCGGCGCGCGCGGCCGATCTGGTGCGCGCGGTGCGCGGCTCGACCGATCCCAGGCTGATGGAGGTCTTCCTCTCGGCCTACGGCCTGTCGACCAAGGAAGGCGTGGCGCTGATGTGCCTGGCCGAAGCGCTGCTGCGCGTGCCCGATGCCGAGACGATGGACGATCTCATCGCCGACAAAATCGCGCCGCATGACTGGTCGGCGCATTCGGGCGGCTCGAGTTCCATCTTCGTCAACGCCTCGACCTGGGCGCTGATGCTGACGGGCCGCGTGCTCGACGAAGGCGAGGGCGGCATCGAGGGCACGCTGCGCGCCATGGTGCGCAGGCTGGGCGAGCCCGTGATCCGCAAGGCGGTCGCCGCGGCGATGCGCGAGATGGGCGAGCAGTTCGTGCTTGGCCGCACCATCGCCGAGGCCGTCAAGCGCGGGCGGCCGATGACGCAGAAGGGTTATCTCTATTCCTTCGACATGCTGGGCGAAGCGGCCCGCACCGAAGCCGACGCGCTGCGCTACCACCGCGCCTATGCGGATGCGATCTCCTCCCTCGATGCCGGGTCGAACGGTCCCGACATTCGTTACAATCACGGCATTTCAGTCAAGCTCTCGGCGCTGCATCCGCGCTATGAGGTGGCGCAGCGCGAGACCATGCTGCCGGTGATGTCCGAGCGGCTGCTGTCCTTGGCGCTTGCCGCCCGGCATTCGCGCATGGGCCTCAACATCGACGCCGAGGAGGCCGACCGGCTCGACCTGTCGCTCGACGTCATCGAGCGCGTGCTGGCCGAGCCGGAGCTTGCCGGCTGGGACGGTTTCGGTGTCGTCATCCAGGCCTACGGCCCGCGCGCGGCCTTCGCCATCGATTGGCTCTATGCGCTCGCCAGGAAATACGATCGCAAAATTATGGTGCGGCTGGTGAAAGGCGCCTATTGGGACACCGAGATCAAGCGGGCGCAGACGCTCGGCCTGTCCGGCTATCCCGTGTTCACCCGCAAGGCCAACACCGACGTTTCGTATCTGGCCTGCGCGAAAAAGCTGCTGTCGATGACCGACCGCATCTATCCGCAATTCGCCACGCATAACGCGCACACGGTTGCCGCGATCCTGTCGATGGCGAAGGACCGCGACAGCTTCGAGTTCCAGCGCCTGCACGGCATGGGCGAGGCGCTGCATGAGACGGTGCGGCAGGCCGAGGGCACGCGCTGTCGCATCTATGCGCCTGTCGGCGCGCATTCGGATCTGCTCGCCTATCTGGTGCGCCGTCTGCTGGAGAACGGCGCCAACTCCTCCTTCGTGCACCAGTTGACCGACGAGGAGGTCGAGCCCGAGGAGATCGCGCGCGATCCGCTCGCGGTTATCGAGACGCAGGGGCCGGCCGCCAATCCGGCGATCGCTCGTCCCGCCGCGATCTTCGGCGCCGGACGCCGCAATTCCAGGGGCTTCGACATCACCGATCCGGTGACGCTCGCGGCAGTCGACAAGGCGAGGGCGGCGTTCGCCGGAACGGATCGCTGGCATGCCAAGCCGGTCACGCGCGCCGCCGGCTACGGTCAGCCGCGCCAGATCGTCAATCCGGCCAAGCCCGACGAGATCGTCGGTACGGTGCATGAGGCGGCGGCCAAGCAGGTGGCGACCGCCGTGCGCATCGCCGTCGACGCGCAACCCGCCTGGGCAAAGCGCCCGGTTGCCGAGCGTGCCGCCATCCTCAACCGCGCCGCCGACCTCTACGAGGCCAATGCGGTCGAGTTCTTCGCTCTCGCCACCCGCGAGGCCGGCAAGTCGCTGGCCGACGGCGTCGCCGAAGTGCGCGAGGCGGTCGACTTCCTTCGCTACTACGCCGCCGAGGCGGCCAATGCCGAAGCGGGCACGCAAGCGCGCGGCGCGATCGTCTGCATCTCGCCGTGGAATTTTCCGCTGGCGATTTTCACCGGCCAGATCGCGGCAGCTTTGGTCACCGGCAATTCGGTCATCGCCAAGCCGGCAGAGCAGACGCCGCTGATCGCCTTCCGCGCCGTGGAAATGCTGCGCGAGGCCGGCGTGCCTGAGGATGTCATTCAGCTTTTGCCGGGCGATGGCGCCTCGGTCGGTGCGCCGCTGACGGCCGACCCGCGCATTGCCGGCGTCTGCTTCACCGGCTCGACCGAGGTCGCCAAGCTGATCGAGAAGCAACTGGCCGAGACCGCGGCGCCCGATGCGATGCTGATCGCCGAGACCGGCGGCCTGAATGCGATGATCGTCGATTCCACCGCGCTGCCGGAACAGGCGGTGCGCGATATCCTCGCCTCCGCCTTCCAGAGCGCCGGCCAGCGCTGCTCGGCGCTGCGCGTGCTCTACGTCCAGAAGGACGTCGAGAAGAAGATGCTGGAAATGCTGAAGGGCGCGATGGAAGCGCTTACTGTCGGCAATCCTTGGGCGATTTCGACCGACGTCGGCCCCGTCATCGATGATGAGGCGCAAGCGTCGATCAGCGACTATTGCAAGAAGAAGGGGCTGGAAGGCAGGCTGATCGCGAAATTGGAAGCGCCGGCAACCGGCCGCTTCGTCGCGCCGCATGTCTTCCGCGTCAAAGGCATAGAGGAAATGGAGCGCGAGGTGTTCGGCCCGGTGCTGCATGTCGCGACCTTCGACGCCGACGAGATCGACCAGGTGATCGCCGCCATCAACCGCAAGGGCTATGGGCTGACCTTCGGCCTGCACACGCGCATCGAAGGCCGCGTCCAGCATTTCGTCGATGGCATCCATGCCGGCAACATCTATGTGAACCGCAACCAGATCGGCGCCGTCGTCGGTTCGCAGCCCTTCGGCGGCGAGGGGCTTTCGGGCACCGGCCCCAAGGCCGGCGGACCGCATTACCTGCGCCGCTTCCGCAAGGGGCCGGAGGCCGGCACCGAGCTTGGCGAGGGTCACAAGGTGACCGCGACCGAGCTTGCCGACAATCTGCCGGATCCGACGCTCGGCGGCTGGTCGACGCGACCGGACCGCGTGGCGATCCTGAGGAAGCATCTGCGCGGCAAGGGCGCGGCGGCGATCGCCGCTGCGGCAAGCCTCGATTTCGGCCAGGTAGACCTGCCGGGGCCGACCGGCGAGGCCAACACGCTGTCGCTGGCGCCGCGCGGCCGGGTGCTGTGTCTAGGCCCGGATACCGAGACGCTGCTTTCCCAGGCGATCCAGGCGCTCGCGGCCGGCAATGCGGTGCTTGCGGTGGCGCCGGGCGCTCCGGCGGCGCTATCGGCGCTGACCGGCAAGGGTCTGCCGCTGGCGGCGATCGACGGCCGGCCCGATCCGGTCGAGGCGCGCTCGCTGCGGGTCGATGTTGTCGCCTTCTCCGGCACGCCGGAGGCGGCGCGGATCGTGCGCAAGGTGATTGCCGAGCGCTCCGGGCCGATCGTGCCGCTGGTCAGCGAAGTGCTGAACCCGGCCGCCTACTCGCATGAGCGCGCAGTCTGCGTCGACACCACGGCGGCGGGTGGTAACGCCAGCCTGCTGGCGGCAACATAGTTCCCAAGCACGGCGATTTTGGCCAGTCGGCTATGTCTGCGTAGGCAGTTACATGCCTTGGCGATTGGCCGGAACGCTCATCGCGATCGTCATCCACGGGTCTCCGCGACGCCGCTTCGCGGCTGCTTCGCCCGTGGATGACGAGGTTGAGGAGGCTTCAGCCAATCCCCAGCGTTTGCGCTGATTTCACTGACCCGCCGGCAAGTTTGAGGATCCCTGTGTCGAGGAACTAGCTGGCGCTGCACGGGGATTTTGAAAGGTTGCCGTTTGTCTTGGTGCAAGATTTTCCGTTCATTTCCGTGAAATCAGCGCAAACGCCGGGG
>NZ_VFTZ01000037.1 GCF_006440775.1 Mesorhizobium sp. B2-7-2
TAGTCGGTCGTGACGTTGCCGCTGACGCTGGTCGTGGCGGCGTCTTCGGTCAGCGTGCCGGCGTCCGCATTGTGCGCTGTCGGCACGTCGTCGACGATGACGATGCTGATGGTGCCGTCGCCGTGGGTGCCGCCGATGCCGTCAACCGCGACCGCGACGCTGTCGGGCAGCGTGTTGTTGCCGTTGCCGGCGGGATGGGTCTGCGCGGCGTTGAGCGTGTAGCTGTAGGTGAAGGTGGCTTCGGTGCCGCCGCCCGCCGGCGTCACGCCGGTGATCTTCAACGTGCCTTCGCCGGTGTTGATGGTCTGGTTGAGCCAATCGGCCAGCGTGTGGGTCTGGCCGCCGATGGTCACGTCCTTGATGCCGTCGGTGGCCGTGACCTTGAACGTGCCGGTGTCGGTCTCGCTGGTGTCGGGAGCTGAGGTCAGGCCGTGTTCGTAGACGACGTTGGACGCGCCATTGGCATTGGCGTCGTCGCTCGGCGTGACCACGACGGTCGAGCTGTCGTGGGCGCCATTGATCTCGAACGTGATGGTCTTGGTGTCGGCGTCGCTGTCGTGATCGGTCAGCGTATAGCCGAGTGAGACGTTGATCGTGTCGCCGGTCTCCAGCGCCTGCGTGGCCGGCTTGCTGTTGTCCAGCACGAAGCTCCAGGTGCCGCTGGCGTTCTGCGTCAGCGTGCCGTAGTCGGCCAGGTCGACGGCGCCGCCGTTCAGCGTGGCGGTCACCGCGCCCCAGCCCACCGGGCTCGCCGCTGCCGGGCCGTCGGCGCCGAACGTGTTATTGTAGTCGGTCGTGACGTTGCCGCTGACGCTGGTCGTGGCGGCGTCTTCGGTCAGCGTGCCGGCGTCCGCATTGTGCGCGACCGGCACGTCGTCGACGATCTTGATCGACAGCGTGCCGGGGAGTGAGACGTCACCGTCGCTGTCGGTGACCGTCACGGTCATGTCATCGAAGGTGGAATTGGTGCCGTCGCCGGCCGGATGGTTCTCGGCGTGCACCAGCGTATAGGTGTAGCTCACCTGGCCAGTGGCGGCGTCGTAGCCGTCGATGGTCAGCGTGTTGCCTAAAGGCGTCGGGATGTTGATCGGCGTCGTTGCGCTGTTGGCAAGGGCTGCGCCGGAGATCACCTGGTTGTTGATGGTCACCGAGCCGATGCCGTCGGGCGAGGTGATGGTGAAGGTGCCGGTGTTGTGTTCGGAGGGATCACTGTCGTTGCCTGGCTCATGGTCCGCCAGTTCGCCCGAGCCGGTCGGCAGGCCTTTTTCATAAACGATCGTGTCGCCGCCTTCGAGGGAGGGCGTCAGATCGAGGATCGTCGGCGTCGAATCGGGCAGCAATCCCGGGAACAGTTCGCGATGGTCAGGCTGGCCGAACCCCAGGTCCGTCGGCGGCAGCAGCGACGTCAGGCCGAAGCCGTCGCCGATGCCGCCTGCGGGATGCTCGAAATTTCCGCCCGCGCTGCCCGGCGAGCCGTTGCCGCCGGCCGAGATCGAGCCGTCGGCGCCGAAGGCGACATCGACATGGCTGGCCTCGAGCGCGGCGATCAGGGCCACGCGCGGCACCTCGACGTCGCCGAGGATGAAGGTCGGCACATTCAGCGCGGCGTCCTTGATGACGATCTGGGTTCCGTCGGGCTGCGTGAGGACGAGATCGTGGCCGTCGACCTTGATGTTGTCGATCGACACGCTGGCCGGAAGCTTCACGACGTTGCCGGCCTCGACATGATATTCATGCGGGGTATTGCCTGCCGCTGCATTTGCCGCCGGCGCGTTCGCGGGGGCAGCAGCCTTGGCGTCGGCCGGCTGGTTGGCGGCCGGCGCATTGGCCGCGCCTTGGGCCGGCGCGCCGCTGCCGACATCGACCGGCACCGGCTCGCTCGCCGCCTGGCCGGCGGTCGCCTGCGCGACCTGCACACCCGTCGAGATATGATTTTCACCAGCGCTCGTGTGCTCGTCCCAGGAATTTGAAACGGCGTCGAATTCGATATTGGTCGTCATAGCTAAAGCCCCTCCGGCATTTCCCGGAAAGAGACATGTCAGGCCCGGGCTTTGCAACAGACATTCAATCTATTTCATATATTCGAATATGTAGAGAATCGCATTTTTTACACTTGGTAAATCGCGATGATATATGCGGATATGCATCCTCTTAAGGGCGGTGCGATTGGCCGCGCCGCACGCCTCCCGCTTTGGTAAATGTAAGTATAATTTTGAATAAAATTTGATGCAAAACAGAATAGCGTGATTCGGGGAAACTTACCCACCTTCCTTTCCGATAATTTGAGACAAGATTGGTAGCGTCCACAGTCAAAGGTGGGCGTCATGAAAATACAAAAAGCAGCCCCGACAGGGATCAAGGTTCTCTTGCTGGCGATCGGCCTTGCCGCTCAGGCTGATCCATCGTCGGCAAGCGCGAATTCGGGCGCGGTTCAAGCCTTGCAGAAGGTGCTTGCGCCGGCGAGCCTTGGCGGCGTTTCGCTGGCCCGGCCGCTGCCCTGGCAGCCGGCCTCCGCGTACCGGATCGCGGACGTTTCCGTGGGCTACACGCCGGCAGCGCCTTACGAGGCTGAAGCGCACGCGAAGGCCGATCCCGGCATCGACCCGATCCAGACCGCCGCGATCATCCCCGGCGTCTTCGGCTCGGTCGCCTTGTCGATGCGCAACTTTCCGGTCGCGGCGCGCTGGGCTCCTGTCTACAAGGCCATCGTCGATTGCACCGCCGGCAGCGTCTGCGACCGCGAGAGCCCGGCTTTCGCCGAGATCGTCAAGATTGCCGGCGACAAGGGCTTTCGCGACAAGCTGTCCTTCGTCAACAGCAGCATCAACCGCCTGATCGCCTATCGCAAGGACAGCGTCGTCTACGGCAAGCTCGACTATTGGGCGAAGCCGTCGGAAATCCTCGAGCATCGCGCCGGCGATTGCGAGGATTTCGCCATATTGAAGATGGCGGCGCTGCTCAGGGCCGGCATCCCTGCGCAGAGCATGTCGCTGGTGGTGCTCCAGGATCGCCGCCGCAAGTTCTTCCATGCCATCCTGTCGGTGAGCACGGGAAGCGGCGCCTTCATCCTGGACAGCCTCGGCAACGCTGTCCTGCGCGACAGCGATCTGCCCGACTATGTTCCGCTCTATTCCTTCAGCACCGATCGCGCCTGGATCCATGGGTCGAAGTCCGGCGCGCAGGTCGCCGACATCGCCGGCGGCTTCGCCACGGTCGCTCCGGGCGAAGGCTCGCCGGAACCATCAGTGGCTTCGAGCCTGAGGCAGTAGTTTCGAGCGGTTCAGCGCCTCCCCGAAAATACGCGAACGCTCTGTTGTCTTCGCGCACCCGGACAGTTCCGGGAAAATGCGTAGCTCTACCCGTTGTAGACGAAGGCCATCAGCAGCTCCGGCTCGGTGACGGGTGCGCGCACGGCGCTGAGTTGGCCGCGATAGCGGCGCTCGCCGGCGCCGATGACGAAGCCGCTGGTGACCGGTGTTTCGCCATTGGCGTCGAGCCGGGCGAAGATATCGGGAACGTTGAGGTCGAGCGCCAGCTTCAGGTCCTGGCGCCCATCCTCGCCGGGCGCGCTTGGCAATTGGCGCCTCACCAGTTGCTGGAACGGCGCGTTGAAGGCCAGGATCTTCTTCGACGAGGACAGCGCGAAGGCGGGCGAGGGGCAGGCAACCAGGATCGCGTTGATCGTGCGGATCGAAGCGAGCTTGCGCAATTCCATGCTTTCCTCGGCCAGGCCGCGCATGCAGGCGACGCGGATCGCCGAGGTGAGATTGCCCTGGTCGGGATGATGTTCGGCGATCTCTTCGACCAGCATGCCGATCGTGCATTTGCGGCTTTCGGCCATCTGCTTCAGCGACACCCAGAAGGCGCGCTCCAGCCGGATGCCGCGACGCACGCCGCCCCGCGCCACGACCCGGAATTCGGGGCCGAAATCCTCGGCCGCGAGCAACGGCAGCAGCCTCTCGCGCGACGTGTGCGGATGGATGGCGCTATCGCTCACTCATTGCCTCCTGACGCGCCTTGTTGATGGGCTTCAAAAGATAGTTGAGGATCGTCTTGCGTCCGGTCTTGATGTCGACCGAGCAGATCATGCCGGGGATGATCGAATAGGTCTTGCCGTTCCTCGTCAGGGTCGATTTGTCGGTGGCGACCCGCACTTGGTAATAGGGCTCGCCCGTCTTCTGGTCGACGAGGCTGTCGGCGGTGATGTTGGAGACCTTGCCCTCGATGCCGCCGAAGATCGAGAAATCATAGGCGGTGACCTTGATCAGCGCTTCCTGGTTCGGCTGGATGAAGGCGACGTCGCGCGGCGAAACCCGGGCCTCGACCAGCAGCGTCTCGGAGGTCGGCACGATGCCGGCCACCACCGCGCCCGGCTGCACGAAGGCACCGAGCGTGTTGACGTCAAGCGTGTTGACGATGCCGTCGACCGGCGAACGGATGTCGGTGCGCGCCACCTTGTCGGTGGCGCCGCGGATGGTTTCGTCGACCACGGAAAGATCGGCGAGCGCCTGCGTCAGGTCGCTCAGCGCCTCCTGCTGCAATTGCAGGCCCAATTCGTTCACCTGAAGCTGCGCCTCGGTGATTGCTCCCTGGCCCTTCTTGATGGTCTCGCCGGCAAGGGTCAGCTGTCCGCGAAGGTCGGTTTGTTCGCGCTCGACGCGGATCTGTTCGGTCCTGGCCATCAGGCCTTTCTTGACCATGGGTTCGACCAGCGCCGCTTCCTGGTCGGTGACGGCAAGGCTCTTGGACAGGCGGTCGGCGTTGGCGGTGGCCTCGTCGAGTTCCTTCTCGCGCTGGTCGAGGCGCGATTTGAGAACCGACAGCTTGACCTCGAAATTGTCGCGGCGCGCGACAAGCAGCTTCTGCTCGTTGTCGCAGATCTCCGGCGCGACCTTCTGGATTTCCGCCGGGCAGGGAAACGACCCTTCGACACTGCCGCTCTGCTCGAACTGCAGCCTGGCGATGCGCGCCTGCAGCGCTCGCGCCTTGGCCTTCTCTTCGCCAAGGCTCGACGTGTTGCCTGAATTGTCGAGGCGGATGATGAGGTCGTTCTTCTTGACCGTCTGCCCGATCTGGACGGCGATCTCCTGCACCACGCCCGGTTCGCTGGCCTGGATGATCTGCGTCTTCGAAGCAGGTATCACCTTGCCGTCGCCGCGCGCGATCTCGTCGACCTCGGCGAACGACGCCCAGGCCGTGAAGCACACGAACAGCGCCCCGACGATGTAGACGGACGCCGAGGCGAAAAATGGTGGCCGGTCTTCCCTTGCTAGCATGTCCATACGTTCCGGTCAGGCATTTGCCTTCTGCAGCGCCTGAATGACTTGTTCCTTCGGCCCGTCGGCGACGACGCGGCCCTGGTCGATGACGATGAGGCGGTCGGCAAGCTCCAGCATGCTGTAGCGATGGGTCGACACGATCAGCGTCGTGCTGCGGTCGAACGCCACCTTGAGCTGCTTGATCAACTGCCGCTCGGAAGCGAGATCCATCGAACCCGACGGCTCGTCCAGGAAGACGATCTTCGGTTTGGTCAAAAGCAGCCGCGCGATCGCCACGGCCTGCCTTTGCCCGCCCGAGAGATTGGTGCCGCGCTCGCCGACATTCATGTCGTAGCCGCGCGGATGCCGCGAGACGAAGTCGTCGACGCCGGCGGCCTTCGCCGCATCGATGATCTCCTCGTCCGTCGCTCCCGGCGCCGCCATCAGGAGGTTCTCCTTGATGGTTCCCGAAAACAGGTCCCCGGCCTGCGCGACGATGCCGACCGCGGCGCGGACCTCCGAGGGGTGGTATTGGCGGATGTCGATGCCGTCGAGCAGCAGCTCCCCCGACGTCGGCAGGAACAGCCGGCCGATCAGCCGCCCCATCGTGGTCTTGCCGGAGCCGATGCGGCCGATGATGCCGACCCGCTCGCCGGGCTTGACCGCGATGTTGAGCCCGCTCAGAACCTCGTTTTCCGTGCCGGGATAGGCGAAGCCGACATTCCTGAAGACCAGCGCGCCGCTGCGGATCGGCCGGTTGACGAAGCCGACCGTGTCGGGGCGGTCCTCCGGTTGCGACATGATCGTGTTGATGATCTTGAGCGACAGCATCGCCTGTCGGAACCGGGCAAGCGTGATGGCAATCTGGCCGAGCGGCGCCACGGCGCGGCCGGCGAGCATCACGGTGCCGATGATGGCGCCGGTCGACACCTGGCCTTCCGAGAACGCATAGGCGCCGGCCACCACCAGGGCGACCGTCACGAATTGCTGGATGGCGCCGGTGATGTTGCCCGCCGCCGCCGAGAGCTCCTTGATCTTTTCCGACGTGTTGGCCGCGTTCTTCGAGTGCTCGCCCCATTTGCGCAGCAGGTAGGCCTCGGCGCGCAGCGACTTGATCGTTTCCAGCGTCGAGATGGATTCCACCAGCAGGGCCTGGCGCTGCGACGCCTCGTTCATCGAGGCCGCGACCCGCTTGCCGATCCGCCGCTGCGTGATCAGCCCGACAATGACGGAGATGACGAAGGCCAGCGCCGGTATCACCACCAGCCAGCCGCCGATGGCGTAGATCACCGCCAGGAAGACGAAGACGAAGATCGTGTCGATGAAGACGCTGATCGTGTTCGAGGTGAAGAACTCGCGCACGAACTCGTATTGCGTGACGCGGTTTGCATATTCACCCGTCGACCCGGGCCGCGCCGAAAGCGAGGAATTCAGCACTTTCTCGAACAGCAGGTAGGAAATCCGCAGGTCCGCCTTGCGACCGGCATAGTCGATCAGTGATGCCCTGGCCGTCTTCAGCAGCAGGTCGAACAGGATCGCCGCGCCGATGCCGAGCGCCAGCACCCACAGCGTCGAGATTGCCTTGTTGGGCAGGATGCGATCGTAGACGTTCATGGTGAAGATCGGCGAGGCGATCGCCAGCAGGTTGATGAACATCGCCGACAGCACCACTTTCGAATAGGTGCGCCAGAACGCCCCCATGGTGCCGGTCAGCCAGTGGCGCCTTTCGATCCGCGCGGCGGTGCCGACCGTCATCTCCTCGGCCTGGTTGGCATAGGTGATCGAGAAGGACGTGCCGCCGCTGATATAGCTTTCGGCGAGTTCCGATCTGTCGATCGTGGTGCGGCCGTTTTCCTGCGGCGCCGTCAGATATTGCCCGCCCTCGATCTCCGCCAGGAGGGCGATCGGCAATTGGCTGACGCGAAAGACGATGGCCGGAAGATCGAAGCGGCCGCGCAGGAAATCGCGATGGCTGAAATTCTGGACCTCCAGGCCGATGCGCTCGGCCAGATGGCGGATCTCGTCCGGCTCGATGCGCGTCTCCGAAATCGGCACGCCGGCGAACAGCACCGTTTCCGCGCTCGGCCTGCCGAGATAGGCCGCCACAGCGCAGAAGCAGGCTTTGAAAGCCTCCTTGGGCGATAGGATATTAGGTTGCTGGTTCACGATCCGCCCCGAAGGACCGAAGATCGACGCTACATCGGCTACTTTTTCCTGACCGGCGCGAGGATGTCGAACGGCAGATCGTTCTTCTGCTCCGACGGCGTCCGCGCATAGGTCTCGGTATCGGCCGTAGCCGGCACACCGAATTCCTCACGGGCGTAGGCCGCGGCCTGCTTGGCCGGTTGGATGTTGAGCGTCTTCAGCAATTCCCCGGTTGCGGCCAGCAGCCGGTATTCCGCGAACAGCGATGCGTAGGACGACGTGTCGGCCAGCGTCGCGGTGTTGAAGCGCGTGTTCTGGGCATCGAGCACGTCGAGCAGCGAGCGCTGCCCGACCTTGAACTGCTCGCGATAGGAGGCGACCAGCTTTTCATTGGTGGCTGCCTGCTGCCGCAGCGTCTTTGCCAGCTCCGCCTGGCGGAAGCGGCGGTCCCACGAGGTCCGGACGGCTTCCTCGATCTCGCGCAGCACCTGGTGCAGCGCAAGGCGCTGCTCGCTGGTGCGGCGGATCTGTTCCTGTTCGTTGGCCTTGTCGATGCCGCCGCGATAGAGGTTCCAGCGCAGCACCACCCGGGCCTGCAGATCGCTTGCGTCGCCATTGTCGCCGTCGATGTCATACCCCCCCCGGGCAACGCCCTCGGCGGTGATCGTCGGGCCATATTTCGCGCGCGCCGCGTCGACCAGCGAAGCGGCGGCGTCGATGTCGCTGTTGGCCATATGGACGCGCGGATTGTTCTGCCTGGCGAGCCCGATCGCATCGTCCAGCGACCGCGGCAGGGCGGCTGCGACATCGGCAGGCCGCGACGCGTTGGTCAACGGCTTGCCGACATTCTTGAAGAAGCGGATCTTGGCCGCCTCGAGTTCTTCGGTCGCTTCCTGCATCCGCGCCTTGGCGGCATAAAGGCGTTCCTCGGCCTGTTGCCGGTCGGCGTCGTTGAGCGCGCCGCCCGCGATGCCTTGCCTGATGTCGCTGAGGATGGACTGATGGAAGCCGAGGTTCTTCTTGGCTTCGACCACGATCGAAGCCTGCAACATGTATTCCAGATAGTCCTGGACGACTGCAAGTCCGATGAACTCGGAGCGTTCCAGAACCCTGAAGGAAGCTCCATCGACCCGCGAGGCCTGGCGGTTCAGTTCCGCGCGCCTTGCGCCGCTGTCATAAAGCGTCTGCGAGACGGTGAGGTCGGCCTCGTTCGGATAGAGAGCTTTGTGATCCTCGTCGAGCGCGCGCCGCGTGTCGTTGTCCAGGCGGCGAACGCCGGTCGATGCTTCCAGGTCGACGCTAGGAAGATAAAGGCCTTTGGCCTGTCGCAGCTCGAATTCGATCGCTTCGCGGTTTTCGATCGCCTGTCCAATCTCCGGATTGGACTCCACGGCGACGGCGACAGCTTCTTTGAGTGTGAGTGCGCTGGCACTACCACAAGCCAACATCGACACCGTGACAGCAAGCGCAACGCGCCAGCCGACGGTAATTTTACCCGTCCTGGTCATTTCTACCCCGTGACTATCCCCGCGCCATTATTTTTTTATTGGCGCTTATTTGCCCAAGCCTGCCACCGGACCTTTCAGCCAGTATCTATCAAATTTTTCGGGGCCGTGAGCATATAATGGATTAGACACCCGCTAAAATTGCGATTTCCGGCATTAGGGTTAAAGCCTGTAGCAAAAATGGCACAGAAACGGGGCGCGCTCGTCGGGACTCTCCCAGTTCAAAGCGCGCTGCGATGGTTATGGTCTGAAAGAAACGGCGAATCGTGCGGCGGCCATGCACAAGCTCCCGCGAAATCTGCTCAGGCCTTGCAAAGCATGCGCAAGAAAACGCCATTTCAGCCTGGTTTGATTGGCAAACGCGGATCGTTCCCTGTATTGCCGGCCGGAGCAAAAAGCCGTGGATTTTGTTGCATGACCAATATCGCCCTGACCGGGCTTGCCCGCGATCTCGCCCGACGCGCCGCCGAGGGCAGGCCGGTCCGCATCGGCGTCATTGGCTCCGGCGAGATGGGAACCGATCTGGTGACGCAGGGCATGCTGATGCCGGGCATCTCGATCGCGGCCATCTCTACGCGCCGCCCGCACACTGCCCGTGAGGCGATCCGCATCGCCTATGGCGACGAGGCGATGGCCGCCGAGGCCGAGACCGGCTCCGGGGTCACCCGGGCGATCGAGAGCGGCAGGATCGCCATCACCTCGAATGAGGTGCTGGTCACCAACCCGCTGATCGACGTCGTCATCGACGCTACCGGAAAACCTGGCGTCGCCGCCGATTTCGACCTGATGGCGATGGAGCATGGCAAGCATCTGGTGATGATGAATGTCGAGGCCGACGTGACCATCGGCTGCTACCTGAAACAGCAGGCAGACCGGCTGGGTGTCGTCTATTCGGTCGGCGCGGGCGACGAGCCGTCGAGCTGCATGGAACTGATCGAATTCGCCTCGGCGCTTGGGCTAGGCGTCGTCGCGGCCGGCAAGGGCAAGAACAATCCGCTCAACCACGACGCGGTTCCCGACGATTACCTTGAAGAGGCGGCGCGCCGCAGCATGAACCCGCGCATGCTGGTCGAGTTCGTCGACGGTTCGAAGACCATGGTCGAGATGTGCGCCATTGCCAACGCCACCGGCCTGGTTCCGGATGTTCCAGGCATGCACGGCCCCAGGGCCGATCGCGATCAGCTGGCCAAGGTGCTGATCCCGAAAGAGCATGGCGGCCTCCTGTCGAGAAAAGGCGTCGTCGACTACACGATCGGCAAGGGCGTGGCGCCCGGCGTCTTCGTCATCGTCGAGGCGATGCATCCGCGCGTCGTCGAACGCATGGACGATCTCCATGTCGGCCAAGGCCCTTATTACGGCCTGTTCCGGCCCTATCACCTGACTTCGCTGGAGGTGCCGCTCACCGCCGCCCGCATCATGCTCTACGGCAAGCCCGACATGGTGCCTCTGCCGAGGCCGGTGGCGGAAGTCTGCGCGGTCGCCAAGCGCGACCTTGCCGCCGGGGAGACCTTCGATGCCATCGGCGAGACCTGCTACCGCTCCTGGACCATGACCGTTGGCGATGCCCGCGCCGTCCGCGCCGTGCCGGTCGGCTTGCTCGAAGGCGGCAAGGTGCTGAAGCCGGTGAAGAAGGGCGAGTTGTTGACTGATGACAATGCCGTGCCAGACCGGACGACGAGACTTTACGCCCTGCGCCGGCTGCAGGATGATATGCTCTACGGAGCCAAGATCGGTTTGGGCTGAGCCGCTCCAATTTGCGCAGCTCCGCCTGGCGACCGGGTAGCAAGAAAGCGGCTGCCGGCATTGTCATGACAGTCGCGCTATATTGTCATGACGGATTGGATGCAGCGATGAATCTTCAGATTAGGGATCCGCGGGCAAGAGAACTCGCCCGCCAGCTTGCCGAAAAACGGAACATTTCGATGACCGAGGCGGTAATCGAGGCGCTCGAATCTGAACTGCAGCGGCACCGCAAACAGGCGCCGTTGGCCGAACGGCTTGCCACCATTTCCCGAAATTTCAAATCCAAGGCCGGCGGAGGCGGAAAGACGTTGAGCAAGGATGAGGTCGATGAGATGTGGGGACATCCCTGAATGTTCATCGATACCTCGGTCGTCGTCGCCATCCTGGCGGGCGAGGAGGACGCAGCCGAATGGAGCGGCCGGATAGAGTTGGCGTCCGGGCGCGTAACATCTCCGCTGGTCATACTCGAAGCGGCGATGCGGCTTTCATCGATGCTCGCCGTCCAGCCGGTTGTTGCCGAAGCGGCGATAGAAGCTTTTCTGCAGGAGGCTGAGGTGGAAGTCGTGCCGATCGAAAGTAGCGATGCAAAGCTCGCGATCCAGGCTTTTTCCGACGATGGCAAGGGTCGCGGCCATCCGGCCCAGCTCAACCTCGCCGATTGCCTGTCGTATGCCTCGGCAAAAAGTCGAGGCATGCCTTTGCTCTATAAAGGCAATGATTTTTCCCACACCGACCTTGCGTGATGCGGACGGTCCCTATTTCCCCAGCTCTATCGACCTGAGCCGTGCTGCTTCCACGGCTTCGGTGACGAGCTTCGTCAGGCGGTCGCCGCCCATCAGCACGGCAAGCGCCGCGGCGGTCGTGCCGTTGGGGCTGGTCACCTGCTGGCGCAGCACACCCGGCTCCTCGTCGCTTTCGGCGGCGAGCGAGGCGGCGCCGAAGACGGTCTGCATGGCAAGCAGCTTGGCGGTTTCGGTGGGAAGGCCGGCCTTCTCGGCCGCGATCGTCAGCGCCTCGATGAAGTGGAAGATATAGGCCGGGCCTGACCCGGAGACGGCCGTCACGGCGTCCATGAGCCCTTCGTCGTCGATCGTCGTCACGACGCCGCTCGCCGAGAGCAGTTCGGCAACGAAGCGGCGGACGTCGTCGGAGACCAGCAGGTTGGAGAATACCACCATCATGCCCTTGCCGATCGCCGCCGGCGTGTTCGGCATACAGCGGATGACCGGCGCGAGCTCGCCCAGAATCTCTTCGAAAGTGGCGACCGGCGTGCCGGCGGCGATGGAGAGAAAGCTGGTCCTGCCATCGCCGAAGCGCTTGTACTGCGCCGTCACCTCGCGGATCACCTGCGGCTTTACCGCAATGACGACGAGATCGGGCACGGCATCGGCCGGAATGCCGGCGGCGTCGGCGGCGGCACGGCAGCCGAGATGCTCGGCGCGCTGGCGCAGTTCGGCATTGGGCTCGACCACGAACACCGCCGCCGGCTCGAGCTTGGCGGATTTCAACCAGCCCGAGAGCATGGCGTAACCCATGTTGCCGCAACCGGCGAGAACCAGCCTGATCGTCATGAAAGCCTCCGAAAAGAAGACTTCCTTAGACAATTGCGGAGCGCTGGAAAAGTCCAGTGGCGGAAGATCGACAGTCCAGGATCAGCGGGAGAGGCGAACCGGGATCGACCGCAGCGAGACTTGTCTCAAGCCGAGCACGCCGAGCACGAAGAACAGCCAGACCGGATCGCCGCGGTGGAAGAAGAAGCTCTCCAGGAAACCGTTCAGCGCCGTGAACAGCACCACCATCATGAAGAAATCGCCGAGGAAGATGTTTTCCTTGCGCGCCGGGATGCGCATATAGTCGCGCAAAGGGGCGATCAGGAAGGTGTAGACGGCGACGCAGAGCGCCGGGATGCCCATCAGCACGGCGATGTCGAGATAGCCGTCGTGACCGTGAACGATGGTGCGGATATCCCAGGGCCGGTCGAAGGGCTGGTCCTGGTTGAGCAGCAGTGGCGTCCCCCAGAAGCTTTCATAGCCGTAGCCGGTCCAGGGCTTCTTCGCCAGCATCTCGCCGGCGAACTCCCACAGCGTCGTGCGTCCGGTATAGGTGAGATCGGGGAAATAGATTGCCGCCAGATGCTTCACCGGCGCGATGAAGACGATGCCGAGCGTGCCGACGGCGGTCGCGATGACGGCCAGCGCAAACAGGATCGGCGTGCCGAGCCGCATGCCGATGAGACTGGGCAGCACGACGATCATGATCGAGAACGGGACCAGCCCGGCGGTCGTCTTGGAGCCGGTGTGCAGCATGAAGATCATCGCCGCGCAGAAGATGCCGGCGCCCCACCAGCGCTGGCCGCGCCGGAACAGGTAGAGCCCGGCGAAGCTGAAACAGGCCATCACCGGCCCGGCGATGTTCTTGTGCGTGAAGACGCCGCGCCACAGACCGGCATGCTCCGGCTCCTGCGAGTCGGCGGTGTGCAGCGCTTCATGCGGGAAGACGATCAGGCCGATATAGGAAAGGCCGATCACCACCACGGCAGTGAAGATCACCACCCTGGCGAAGGAATCGGCGTCGCGCGGCAGCACCAGGATCGTCGCCATTGTGATGATGCCGATCATGGTGAAGGAGGCGGCGCGCATCGCCGCGGGCGGATCGGTGGCAAGCACCACCGACAGGAAGAAGAAGCCCAGCATCAGCGCCCAGGAAGGGCTCACCAGCGAGCGCACCACGCGCGGGTCGGCGAAGGCCAGCAGCGAGAAGATGGAGACCGCGCCGAGCGAGCCGAAGCCGAGCTGGTTGACGATGTCGCCGCCGTCGCCGGTCAGTTCCGCGCCCGCCGGCTGGAAGGGCCGGAACGAGACGATGATGACGGTGAACAGGAGCGCGGCGATAGCCGTCGCCAAACCTTCCCTGGTGAAGGCTGCGCTGAGCGGCGCGCGCTCAATTCTTCTCAGGCTGCCGGTACTGCTCATTGGCATATCCGAATTCGGCGAGCACCCGGCCGAGCGCGACATAGACCGGGTAGAGGCCGCTCGTCAGCGAGCGGGTGCGCGCCAGCCGGATGGCGCCGCGCAGCGGCGAGGCGGCGAGCAGCGCCAGGCTTTTGAGGAAAACCTTGAGGCCGGCAAGCGGCGTGCCGGCGCGCTTCTTCTTTTCGACCAGCGTCGAGATCACGCCATTGCGCAGGCTGCGGGCGCGGATCCAGTCGGCCTCGACGCGCCGGGCAGGGACAGTTTCGTTGACTTTTGCTTCCGCGCACCAGCCGAGCACGAAGCCTTTTTGCGCGCACCGGCTGAGAAAGTCGGAATCGCCGCCGCCCATGAAATTGAACCTGAGATCGAGGAAGGGCGGTCCCATGGCCTTAAGCACGTTGCGACCGAGCAGCAGGTTGCCGGACGAATAGAGCGCCGGCACGCGGCCCGTCTCCCGATAGGGTGGCGCGAACACCGGATGCTCGGCCCATCGGGCATGCGAGACATCGGCAAAGATGGGTACCTGCGGGCCGCCGACAACGTCGGCTTCAAGTGTTTCCGCGGCGCCGCACATGCGCTCCAGCCAGTTTGGCTCGGCGATCTCGTCGTCATCGATGACCAGCAGGTGGCGAAAATTGGGAAACTGCAGGATCGCCGTCTGCCAGCCGGCATTGTAGGCGCTGCAATTGCCGCGCTCATGCGCGATGATCACCATGCCGGGCATCTCGCCGCTTTCGAACAGCGGCAGCACCGCCTTGGCTCCCTCGCGCGCCTCGGCCTCATTTTCCATGACGATGACGGCAAAGCGCCTGCCGGTCCGCTGCGCCTTGAGCGAAGCCAGCGTTTCCAGCACCTGCTTCGGCCGCTTGAAGGTCGGCAGCGTCACGACCGCCTCAACGGTCTCGGCGGCAAGCCCCGGCGACCGTCCCGCGATCGATACAGAAGCGTCGGACGGCAAAGGGAACATCCGTTTCCAGCAGCGAGGGTTTGAGCCCTCGATAGCATCGCGGTGATAACGTTTCGTTAATCACCTTCTCGCCCGTCCTTCGGAAAAGCCGGGTCTTCGGCCTTTGACAGTGCCATTTAATCAACGCTTCACCGCGTTTTGCTACCGGCTGCAGCCAAGGATAGGTGAGATGCATCTGCTGTTCGCCACATCGATCGTGCCTGATGGCGCTCTTGCCTCGGGCTACGAGATTGCCAACGCCGCGATCATCGACGCGCTGCGGCGCGCCGGCGTGCGCGTGACGGTGATCGGCTTCATCTGGCCGGGCAAGGCCCCGTCCGATCCGCAAAACACCATCGTGCTCGACGCCGTCGAGGTGCGCACCGAAAGCGCGTCGCCGCTGCAAAAGCTTGCCTGGCTGGGCAAGGCGGTTCTCTCCGGCCTTACCTTTTCCTCCGTCAAGCTGCGTGTCGTTGCCGATGCGCAAGTCCGCGACGCAATCGAACGCGCCGGTCCCTTCGACGGCTATGTCCTGAACTCGGTGCAGTTCGCCGGCGCCTTTGAGAAGGTTCTCGCCGACCGTCCATTCGTCTTCGTCGCGCACAATGTCGAGCACCGCTCGGCCGAGGAAAATGCGGCCGGGGCCGGCACTGCGCTTCAGCGCTGGATGTTCCGTCGCGAGGCCAGGCTCCTCGAGGTCATGGAAGGGCGGCTCTGCGGCGCTGCGCGCTTTGTCTTCACGCTGGCCGAGGAAGACCGCGCGGCACTTGGCGTCGCCTCCGACCGGCATTCCGCGGTGCTGCCGCTGGTGACCCGTGCGCAGGCGCCGACAAGCAGGGCGAAGCGGCATATCGATTGCGACGCCGCGCTGATCGGCACCTGGACCTGGCAGCCGAACCGCATCGGCCTCGACTGGTTCCTGACGAAGGTCGTGCCGCATCTGAAGCCGGATTTCCGCATCAGGATTGCGGGCAATGTGCATTCCGGCATCAGCTCGCCGCATCCCGCCGTTTCCTTCGTCGGCAGGGTTCCGGATGCGCCGGCCTTCGTGCGCGGCGCCGCCGTCATTCCCCTGATCAGCACCGCCGGCAGCGGCGTGCAGTTGAAGACCATCGAGACCTTCGAGCTTGGCCTGCCGTCCGTCGCCACCAGTCGCTCGCTGCGCGGCATCGGCTATCGTCCCGACAATTGCGTGGTGACTGACGATCCGATTGCTTTCGCGGCGGCGCTACAGGCGGCCGCGGCCAATGTCGTGGACGTCGATGGCAGCGCCTTTCATCGCCGCCAGTTGAAGGCGCTCGACGCCGCGATCGGGCTTGGCCTGGAGAAGCTCGGCGCCGTCATGCAGGAGGCCGCCGCATGAACATGCACACCGCGCGCGCCGCTTTCGGCTTCGATACGCTCAAGACCATTTTGGGTATTCCGGTGCTTGCCATACGCTGGGACGAGGCCATCGCCTTGCTCACCAGGCTGATCGACGAGCGTCGTTTCACCAAGGTGAGCTTCCTCAACGCCCACAATGCCAATCTTGCCTGCACCGATCCGGTCTTTGCCGAGGCGCTGAAAGACTTCCTCATCCTGCCCGACGGCGTCGGCGTCGACATGGCGGCAACGCTGCTTTACGGCGCGCCTTTCCCAAGCAATCTCAACGGCACCGATTTCATTCCGGCCTTCCTGCAGGCCTCGTCGCGCCCGCTGACTGTGGCGCTGCTCGGCACGACGCGCGCCAATGCCGAAGCCGCGTCCGCCAAGCTCTCGACGCTCGCCATGCAGCACGAATTCGTTGTCATCCATGATGGTTTCTTCTCGGCCGCCGAGGAGCCGGCGATCCTCGAGCGCATCGCCAGGCTGCGGCCGGATGTGCTGCTCGTCGCCATGGGTGTGCCGCGCCAGGAATTGTGGATCGAGCGCCACATCGACAGCCGCCATTGCACGCTGCCGGTCGCGGTTGGCGCGTTGCTCGATTTCATGAGCGGTTCGGTGCCGCGCGCGCCGCTATGGCTGCGCCGGCTGCGGCTCGAATGGCTGTTCCGCCTGTGGATCGAACCCGGCCGCCTGTGGCGCCGCTATATCGTCGGCAATCCGCTCTTCCTGTGGCGCGTCGTCAAGCAGAAACTGTCACGCGGGCCGCTGCCGCTGGAGGCGCGCCGGTGAACAGCCGCTTCGTGCCGGACGCCTCCACTGCGGTCGAACCGCTGCCGCGCATGCCCTTGGCTGCGATCGTCACTGCAAGCTACGCCCCCGATTTCGAGCGCTGCCGGCTTTTATGCGAAACCATCGATCGCCACGTCACCGGCATGGCGCATCATTACATCCTTACCGAACATCGCGACGTCGCGCTGTTTCGCCAGCTGGAAGGCAGCCGCCGCAGCGTTGTCGACGAGCGGGGCCTATTGCCGCGCTGGCTGCATGTCTTCGACGATCCTCTGAGCGGCTTTCGCCGCCGCGTCTGGCTGAGCCTGAAAACGCAGCCGCTGCGCGGCTGGCATGTGCAGCAGCTGCGCCGTATCGCCATTGCCGGGCAGGCAAAGGAAGACGTGCTCGTCTTCTGCGATTCCGACGTCGCCTTCCTGAAGCCGTTCGACGCGAACGCCTTTTGGCGCGACGGCAAGGTGCGGCTGTTCCGGCGTGACGGCGTGCTGGCTAGCGATGGACATGACGAGCATCGCATCTGGTCGCGCAATGCCGGCGCCGCGCTCGGCATCGATCCCGCCTATCGATCGAACCATGACTACATCTCGACGCTGATCGCCTGGCGCCGCGAGACGGTCAACGCCATGTGCGAGCGCATCGAGAAGGTGCATGGCCGCGACTGGGTCGGCGTCGTTGGCTCGGCGCGCCGGTTCTCCGAATGCATGATCTACGGCCGCTATGTCGACGACGTGCTTCAAGGCGCAGGCCATTTCCACGGTTCGGAAGAGTTCTGCCGCGTCCACTGGAACGGCGAGCCGCTGTCGGACGAGGAATTCCGCCGCTTCGTCGACGCCATGGCGCCGGAACAGGTGGCGATCGGCATGCAATCCTTCATCGGCACCGATACCGGCCGCATCCGCCGCCTGATAGGACAGTTTTGACAGATCAGGATCGCCTGCTCCAGCAGATCAGAAGCTTTGGAACTGGCAGGGGCGCCCCCCATCGTCATCCACGGGCGGAGCAAGGAGCGAAGCGACGCGCGTAGACCCGAGGATCCCTTCCGTTACTTCCACGCGTTGCAGCACTGCAGAATTCTGCTCCGCTGCACTCCACGGCCAAGGTCACGGAATGGATTCCAGGGTCTCCGCGACGGAGCTTCGCTCCTGCTCCGCCCTGGAATGACGACCCCGAAGGCTTCGCCCCGACCCCAAACCATGGGTCTGCCCAGTTAAAGAACCGCCGACCTTGGCTGCCAGCAGGTACGCTAGATCGCCTTGGCCGGCCGGCGCATGGCCGAATAAGTCAGCAGCATCGAGGCGAGATAAAGCAGCAGGAAGACGATGTTGAGCGACAGGACCAGATTGGCCGTGTCGGGGATGGTGGTCAGCACGTAAGTGAGCAGAACCGCCTTCAAGCCGGCGAGCAGACCGAGATTGATCGCCCGCACCGCCGTCTGGCCGCGCGCGAAGAGAAGCTCGGCCTGATATTCGACGAGATTGCGCAGGCCGGGCACGCAGACCGCCAGCGCCACCAGCGGCGCTGCCTCGGCGACATTCCTGCCGAGCGCGTTTGGGAAGAAGTGCAGCACGATGCCGAGCGACATGAGCGCGAGCGTCGAGACCAGGAACACGCCGCCCTCGATGCCGCTCTTGACCGCCAGCCGCGACAGCAGCTCCGGCGCCCGCATCATGCGCTGCACCAGCATCATCGAGAAGGTGCGGATCGGGATCGCGGTGAGATCGACCAGCCGCATGATGATGGCGTAGATGCCGGCCAGATGCGGTCCGCCGATCGACAGCACCAGAAGCTTGTCGAACTCCATCTGAAGGTAGAACAGCACTTCGGATCCGGCGACATAGATGGAATCGGCGAGCCGCCTGAAATAGAGCTCGGCGCGCAGCCGCAGCCGCTGGCGCGGATAGAAGAAGGCGAAGGCGACGATGAGCGAGGCGGCATTGGCGCCGATGTAGAACAGCGACCAGACGCCGATGCTGTGCTGCGCGCCAAGCATGAACAGGATCGCGCCGACTGCCCTGAGCGCCGTCGCCAAGATGGCGAGCACGGCCGCCCGTCCGAACTTGCCGAGCCCGTTGTTGACGATCAGCGCCACTTCGACCGGCCGCCACAGAAGCGCTTCGGCGAAGACGACAGCGGCGAAGGCCGATAACGGCACGGTGCCGGCGAAGAAGATCAGATAGACGACGTAGGACGCTGCGGCGAGCAACGGCAGCGACAAGACGCTGAGAAGCAGGAAACCGGCGGTGAATGTGCCGATCAGGTTGGGGCGGATGGTGGCGGTGCGGTATAGCGCCGAAATAAAGCCGAAGGCCAGGATGCGCGACAGCATGATGCCGGCGGCCGAGGCGGTTGCGAACATGCCGAATTCGGCGATCGAAAGCGTGTTGGCCAAAGCGATGAAATAGGCGAGCGAAAACACCAGCCGGCCGCCGGCGCCGCTGATCGCCGAGACATAATCGAATACCAATTTCCGGCGGGTGGCCACGAAGTGGCCGATCCGCGCGAAGCTCCGCCCTTGCGGCATGTCGCTGGCCTGGGTCATATCCGGTGCGATAGATAGGCTGCAAAGTTTAACGCTGCGTTCTGGCGGCCCTCCCGGCGGCCTGAAATGCGGTGAACAAGGGCGAAAACTGTGCCCGCCGAGGCGCAAAATTAACCGTTTGTTTCCTATGCCTGTTTAGCGTGGCTTAACGATTGGCCGATCCGCGCGCCCAAGCCGCCAGAGAGCAAGTTCCAGGACAATGGTCGACAGGGATAACCGTGATGACTGGAGGCGCGAGCGTTCTCTGCTGGCGCTCGGCCAAGCGATGCGTGGCGACGACAAGACGGTTTCGATCGGCGACCGGGCCAATTCTTCCTGGCGCGAGGACGCCGCCGCGCGCCATCGCGCCGCGCGTTCCGAGCGCGAAGAAAGGTTGAATCCGCGTCCCGGCGAAACCGCCGGATTTGGCCACGATCAGGCGGATCCGGTCGAAACCGGGGACGATTGGGCGGGAAGAAACCATGCCGCTTCGCTAGGGCAGGGCTACGGGGGCACTGCGGAAGGCCACCAACCGCATGCTGCTCCCGAACCTCGCCATATAGGCCGACCACCCGCTGCCGACGAATCCCAGGAATGGAAACCGCTGATCGACCCGGTGCAGGTGATTGGCGGCATCGCTCGCTCCAAAGCGCTGATCCTGTCCACCACCATTCTGGGCGCCGCGCTTGGCATAGCCCTCGCGCTATCGACGCCGAAGAAATACGAAGCTACGACCGAGCTAACCATCGAGCCGGGCGACCTGAAACTTGCCGACCGCGATCTCACCCAATCGGTGGGTGAGCCCGACGCAGCATTGGCCGTTGTCGAAACCCGCATCAAGATGGTCACATCAGGCAAGGTTCTTGACGAGGTCGTCAAGGAACTCAACCTTGTCAACGACCCGGAGTTCAACGGTCAGGGGTCTGGTGGCCTCGGCGTCACGTCGTTCCTGCGCTCGATGATTTCGCGAGATGACCAGCAGGCCGGCAGCGACGAGATTCGCCGCCAGGCGCTGGCCGTCGGCAATCTGGCCGACAGCCTGTCGGTCGAGCGCACCGGCAAGACTTTTGTCATCTCCATCAGCGCCACCACGCGCAATGGCGAGAAATCGGCAGAGATAGCTAACACGACGAGAGACGTCTTCCAGCGGGAGATAGGCAACTACCAGTCAGAAATGGCCGGACGTGCGACGACCGCGCTGACGTCGAAGCTCGATGAGCTGCGCAAGGGCGTCGAGACGGCCGAACGCAACGTTGAGGATTTCAGGGCGACGCACGACCTTGTCGACGCGCAGGGCCACCTGATCAGCGACGACCAGATGTTGAAGCTCAACGAGCAGCTTTCCGTGGCCCGGGGCCGCACGCTCGAGCTGAACGCCCGCGCCGCCTCGGCACGCTCGCTGAACGTCAACTCGGTCCTCAGCGGCACGTTGCCGGAAGAGATCAACTCCAACATGATGAGCGAGCTGCGCTCGCAATATGCGGCGCTGAAGCAGGAAGCCGACCGCGCCGCGATCAAGTTCGGGCCGCGTCATCCTGAGCTGCAGGCGCTAAACGCCCAGCTTGCCGGCGCGCGCGAACGCATTACCGCCGAGCTGCAGCGCATCGCGTCCTCGCTGCAGGTCGACCTGAAGCGCTCCGTTCAGCTCGAGCAGGACTTGTCCTCGCGCCTGGCCCAGGCCAAGGTGCAGAGTGGCGACGTGAACAACAATCTTGTTTCGCTGCGCGAGCTGGAACGCGAAGCCGCCGCCAAGCGCTCGGTCTATGAGCAGTATTTGCTGCGCGCTAAGGAAACCGGCGAGCAAAAGAACGTCAATTCGGCCAATATCAACGTGCTTTCGCCGGCTCAACCGCCGCTGGAGGCCAAGGGGCCGTCGCGTGTGGTGATGGCCTTGGCAGGGCTGTTCGCCGGCCTGTTTGCCGGCATCGGCCTCGGCGCGCTGCGCGGCATCCTTGCCAGCCTGCGCGAGACGGCCAGTGCACGCTCGCATCGCGGGACTGAAGACCGTCCTTCTGCGCTTGAGAGCAATTCCAATCGGGCCGCGCCACCGGCGCCGCCACCATTCGCCACGCCGCCGGCCTCGCCCGCTGCTCCGCCGCCACCTCCGGCTTTCACACCAGCACCGGCTCCGTCTTTCACGCCGCCTCCGGCTTCATCCTTCACGCCGTCGCCGGCAGCGTCCTTCACACCGTCGCCTGCTTCACCGCCGGTTCCACCACCTGTGCAGGCGGCTGCACCGGCTCCGGTCCAATCCGTCACGCCGCCGCCGGAACCGGCCAACGATGCCGCCCGTCCCGGGCTTTTCGGCTCGCTGGCCTCGGCGGTTCGCTATTTCGTGCGGCGCGAGCCGGCTGAAACGGTCGATATGGACTCTGTCCCGCCTGAAAGCGCCTGGCGGGCGCCCACCCTGGAAGAACGCCGGCCTCAACCATCGGCGCGGGAGAATTTCCGGCCGCCATACGAGCAGGGCTATTCCTATTCGTACCGGCCGGACCACGGCCGGACCGATCCTTACGACGATCATTATTCGGCATCGGCGGCATCCTATCATCCGCGGTCGCCGGCCGCCGGCGAGGCCGACCAGCCGTCCGCAGACCGGCCTCCCGCCGACCAGCCCCCCGCCGGCCAGCAAGGCGAGATCGATGAGATCCGCGCCAGCCTGCGCGAATTCCGCGAGGCGGTGCGTGAGCTGACCGAGAGCCGCACGCGCCGCCGCTATTTCTAAATATCCGTATTTCTGGACGGCTCGCGGTTCGATAAAAGCGGCCGGTTTCGGGTTTACGGCATCCGACGACGCTTTGACGGGATTGCCTTGTCGAATTTTCGTGAAAATGCCGCGCTGCATTCCGGCCGCAAGCGTCTCGCTTTGGCGGATCGACAATGCCGATCGGGGAAATGGGGCCGTGCATCGATGCGGCCTCGAAGCGAAGCTGAGGGTTAGTGATGGCCGAAGTGATTGATGGAAAGCGTGTCGCCGAGGACGTGGTTTCGAAGGTCAAGGCTCTGACCGCGGAGCTGTCGGCCAAAGGAGCCACCAAGCCCGGCCTTGCGGTGGTGATCGTCGGTGAAGACCCGGCAAGCCAGGTCTATGTCGCCTCGAAATCGCGCACCGCCAAGGAATGCGGCTTCCATTCGCTCCAGCACACGCTGCCGGCCGACACCACCGAAGAACAATTGCTGAAGATCATCGGCGATCTCAACGCCGATAAGTCGATCCACGGCATCCTCGTGCAACTGCCGCTTCCCGGCCATATCGACGCCGGCAAGGTGATCCAGACGATCGCGCCGGAAAAGGATGTCGACGGCTTTCATTTCATCAATGTCGGCAAGCTCGGCACCGGCGAGCTCGACACCGCCTTCGTGCCCTGCACGCCGGCAGGCTCCATGCTGTTGATCGAGCGCGTGCGCGGCAAGGACCTTTCCGGCCTCAACGCCGTCGTCGTCGGCCGCTCCAACATCGTCGGCAAGCCGATGGCCAACCTGCTGCTCGCCGCCAACTGCACGGTCACCATTGCCCACAGCCGCACCAGGGACCTGCCGGCGCTGGCTCGCACCGCCGACATCCTGATCGCCGCCGTCGGCCGTCCGGAAATGGTCAAAGGCGATTGGGTCAAGCCCGGCGCGACCGTCGTCGACGTCGGCATCAACCGCATCCCCGCGCCCGAAAAGGGCGAAGGCAAGAGCCGCCTGGTCGGCGACGTCGCCTATGCCGAAGCAGCCAAGCTCGCGGGCGCCATCACGCCGGTGCCGGGCGGCGTCGGGCCGATGACCATTGCCATGCTGATGGCGAACACTGTAGCTTCCGCCTACCTCGCGGCCGGGTTGAAGCGGCCGTCCTTCTGATTGAGAAAGCCTCGGCATTGCCGAACTTGACCGCTCCCCAGCATTTTGCAGCCAAGTGGAACCACTTGGCGCCGCACAAATGCGGCTGAAATAAAGGGACAGAGCGGGATGCCCCACTCGAACCAGTCGCATCCCGTTCTCGAGCGGCCGATCACGAGCGATCCCGTTCAGGGCGGCCGCCAGTTCGGCTTCCTCTTGGTCGACAAATTCTCGATGTTCTCGCTGGCGGCCGCCATCGACTGCTTCCGTTCGGCGAACCGACTGCTCGGCCGCGATTTCTATGGCTGGACGACGATCTCGGCCGACGGCGACGCGGTCATGGCCTCGAACGGCCTGCCGTTGAAGATCGACTATTCGGTCGCCGACATGCCGCCAGTCGACATCCTGTTCGTTTCGGTCGGCCTCTCCATCGAATTTCCCGGCAAGAGCAAAGTTCTTGCGGCGCTGCGCAGCTGGGGCCGGCGCGGCAATGCGCTCGGCGCGTTGTCGGTCGGGTCCTATCTCTTGGCCGAAGCCGGGCAGCTCGACGGCTATCGCTGCACCATCCATTGGGAGAACCGCGCCGGCTTCATGGAGCGTTTCCCCGACATCAACTGCACCGGCAATGTCTTCGAGATCGACCGCAAGCGCTACACCTGCGCCGGCGGCACCACCTCGATCGACCTGATGCTGGAGATCGTGCGCGGCGATTTCGGCTCCAACCTCGCCAACGGCGTCGCCAATCAGTTCCAGCACGAGCGCATACGCTCGGCCGGCGACCGCCAGCGCGTCGGCCCCGAACGGGACCTCACCGGCAAGTCGGAGAAGCTGCGGCGCATCGTCGAATTGATGGCCGATCACCTCGACGAACCGCTGTCGGCGGTGCAGCTCGCCAAGTCGGCGGGGCTGTCGGTGCGCCAGGTCGAGCGCCTGTTCCTGCGCCATTTGAGCGTCACCCCCGGCCGCTACTATATGCGGCTGCGGCTCGAACGCGCGCGCGAATTGCTGCGCCAGACCAACATGCCGATCCTCGACGTGGCGATCGCCACCGGCTTCACCTCGCACTCCTATTTCGCGCAGAGCTACCGGCTGCAGTTCGGCCGTCCGCCATCGGAAGAGCGGCGCACCACTTATTGAGTGACTCGCCGGCCTTCGGACTTGTCTCCGAATGCCGCCTCAAATAGCTTTCGCAACGCGGACGAGGGTTGCTCTCAGGAGATTTCCATGGCGGGACTGATACGGAGCGTCGCTGCGGCGCTCCTGTTTTTGTCGATGACCAGTTTCGGCTTTGCCGCCAACAAGGTCATCATCATCCTCGATGCATCAGGCTCGATGTGGGCCCAGATCGACGGCAAGCCGAAGCTGGAGATCGCGCGTGAATCGCTGCGCACGGTGCTTCAGTCGGTTCCCGCCGACGACGAGATCGGCTTCATGGCTTATGGCCATCGTACCAAAGGCAGTTGCGACGACATCGAGCTGATCGTGCCGCCGCAGGCCGGTTCAGCCAGCGCCATCTCGTCAGCAGCCGACAGCATGAAATTCCTCGGCAAGACGCCGCTCACGGCCGCCGTCAAGCAGGCGGCGGAAGCGCTCAAATACACCGAGGACAAGGCCACCGTCGTCCTCATCACCGACGGGCTCGAGACCTGCGGCGGCGATCCTTGCGCGCTCGGCAAGGAGCTGAAGCAAAGCGGCGTCGACTTCACCGCCGACGTCGTCGGTTTCGGCCTGACCGCCGACGAAGGCAAGCAGATCGCCTGCCTCGCCGAAAACACCGGCGGCAAATACATCCAGGCCTCCGACGAGAAGGCGCTTCAGGAGGCGCTGGTCGAGACCGTCGCGGCTCCGATTCCGGCGCCGGCTCCCGAACCGGCGCCGGCTCCCGCGCCCGAGCCGGCCAAGCCTGAATTCAATTTCACGCCGAGCGTGGTCATGGCCGAGGGCGGTGATCCGATTACCGACGGCAATGCCTGGGAGATCTACAAGGCGAAGTCCGACGGCACGCGCGGCGACCAAGTCATGACCGAATATGGCGTGCTCAAGACCAATCTCGAGCCAGGCGACTACCTTGTCGTCGGCCGCGACGACGAGGCAAGGAGCGAGCAGAAGATCAAGATAGAGGCTGGCAAGACCTACAGCCCGCTGTTCACGCTGAACGCCGGCACTTTGGTCATCCATCCGCATGCTAGCCAGGGCTCGGAGATCAGCGGCGAAGCGCGTATCGACTTCGCCTATCCTGGCGGCAGCACCACGCACTATGGCGACGCCAGGGCGACCGTCCCCGCCGGCGAGCAGAAGGTGACGGTGCAGATCGGCGCCGGCACGGCGACGGAGACGGTCCAGCTTGCCGCCGGGCAGGCCGTCGAGAAGGACATCGTCGTCGGCGTCGGTCATGCCGTGCTCAACGCCTACTACACCGCCGGCGGCGACAAGGCCGACAATTCCGGCATCGGCTTCGAGGTCGTCAAGGCGAAGAAGAAGATCGACGGCTCGCGTGAAAGCGTGGAGCATTCCTACGGACCTGACAGCAAGTTCTGGCTGCCGCCAGACGACTATGTCGCGCTCACGACGCTCGATCTCGCCGTCGTCGAGCAGCCCTTCAGCATCAAGGCCGGCGACAATCAGGACATCAAGGTCGCGCTCGATGCCGGCGTGCTGGCGATGTCGGCACCCGGCGCCTACTCGATCGAGGTGCTCTCGTCGAAGAAGGACATCGAAGGCAAACGCAAGTCGCTGGGTCTGACTTACGGTGATAGCTGGCAACAGGCGATCCCCGCCGGCGACTATGTGGTCGTGCGCCACATGTCGGCTGAAGGCCAGGAGAAGGAAATGCCGGTGACGATCAAGGCCGGTGAGCGCACCGAGATCATTGTGCAGTAGTGACCGCAACGGGATCCGACATTCCAGTCCCTATTGCGTGAGCATTCCGCGAATATTGCTGTCGCGGAATGCCACTTGGCTGTGCCGGTCAGGCAGCGTCCGAGACCCGCACTTCGACGTGAAGCCCTGCCGCGACTGCCATATTGACGAGGGTGTCGAGGGCGAACAAGTTGATCTTCCCGCGCAGGAGATCGGACACGCGCGGTTGGGTTACGCCAAGCCGGCGCGCGGCCTCGGCCTGCGTCCAGCCCTTTGCTCGAATATGCCGCTCCAGCGCCATCATGAGCGTGGAGCGGAGCTTCATGTTCTCTGCTTCGGCGGGAGTGTCTTCGATGGCATCCCACACACTTGCAAAAGTTTCGTTGCTCATTGGCCTAGCTCCTTGATGAGATCGCCGTAGCGCTTCGCGGCCAAATCCAAATCTGTTTTGCTGGTCTTCTGCGTCTTCTTCTGGAAGCAATGCAGTACGTAGATCGCGTCGGCAAATTTGGCGGTATAGATGACGCGAAACGCGCCGGTCTCATCCCTAATTCTGATTTCCAATACGCCCTTGCCGACCGTTGTCATAGGCTTCCAGTCGGTCGGAAGTTGCTCGTTCTGCACCTTGTCGAGCTGGTAGCCTGCTTCACGCCGCGCCGAGTTTGGAAAGGCGCGCAGATCACTGAGGGCGCTGCCCTGGAATTTAAGCATCTTCACGCCGGCAACTATACAGAATTTTGTATAGTCAGCGCAAGTTGCTTTTCACACGGACCGAGAGATCAGGCATTTCCAAACGCGGCGGCGCCATGATCGGCCCGCCCGACCAGTAGCCGGAAGCCCGCGAACAGCTCGCGCCCGAAGCCGAACTCATTGCCGATGAGGTCGGCTTCCGCCGTGCGGCGCAGCGCGAACTCCGTTCCCGGCACCAGCACCTCCAGCGTGCCGGCATCGGCGTCTAGCCGAATGACGTCGCCGTCATGGATCCTGGCGATCGGCCCGTCCTCGACCGCTTCCGGCGTCACATGGATCGCTGCCGGCACCTTGCCGGAGGCGCCCGACATGCGCCCGTCGGTCACCAACGCGACACGCTGGCCGCGATCCTGCAGTATGCCGAGCACCGTGGTCAGCTTGTGCAGTTCCGGCATGCCATTGGCCTTCGGCCCCTGGAAGCGGATCACAGCGACGAAGTCGCCGCTAAGCTGGCCGGCCTTGAAGGCGTCGTTGAGGCCCTGCTGGCTGTCGAACACCTTGGCCGGCGCCTCGATGACGCGCCGTTCGGGCTTGACCGCAGAGGTCTTGATCACGGCATGGCCGAGATTGCCCGCAAGCACCTTTAGTCCGCCGGTCGGTTGGAACGCCTTCTTGAACGGCGCCAACACCTTCTCGTCGCCGCTGTTGAGCGGCGCCACTTCGCGCAGCACGCTGCCGTCATCGCCAAGCCTCGCCTCGACCGCGTAGGGCCGCAGGCCTTCGCCCCACACCGTCTGCACATCCTCGTGCAACAGGCCTTCGTCGAGCAACTCGCGGATCAGGAAGCCGAGCCCGCCGGCGGCATGGAAATGGTTCACGTCGGCAAGCCCGTTCGGATAGACACGCGCCAACAGCGGCACGGCCTCCGACAGGTCGGAAATGTCCTGCCAGGTCAGCGCGATGCCTGCGGCGGCGGCCATCGCGATCAGATGGATCGTGTGGTTGGTCGAGCCGCCGGTGGCGTGCAGGCCGACGACCCCGTTGACGACCGAGCGCTCGTCGATCATGCGCCCGACCGGCGTATAGGCATTGCCGAGCGCGGTGATCGCCAGCGCGCGCTTTGCCGCTTCCCTGGTCAGCGCGTCGCGCAGCGGCGTGCCCGGATTGACGAAGGAGGCGCCGGGCGTGTGCAGGCCCATGATCTCCATCAGCATCTGGTTCGAATTGGCGGTGCCGTAGAAGGTGCAGGTGCCCGGCCCGTGATAGGATTTGGACTCCGCTTCCAGCAGTTCGGCGCGGCCGACTTTGCCTTCGGCATAAAGCTGGCGGATCTTGGCCTTCTCGTCATTCGCGAGACCGGTCGTCATCGGCCCGGCCGGAACGAAGACGGCCGGCAGATGCCCGAAGGTGAGCGCTGCAATCACCAGCCCGGGCACGATCTTGTCGCAGACGCCGAGGAAGACGGCCGCGTCGAACATGTTGTGCGACAGGCCGATCGCCGCCGCCATCGCGATCACGTCGCGTGAGAACAGCGACAGCTCCATGCCGGGCTGGCCTTGGGTGACGCCGTCGCACATCGCCGGCACGCCGCCGGCAACCTGGGCGATGCCGCCTGCCTCGTGCGCGGCTTCCTTGATCAGTGCCGGGAACGTCTCGAAGGGCTGATGCGCCGACAGCATGTCATTGTAGGAGGTGATGATGCCGAGGTTCGGCACGCGGTCGCCGCCGAGCGCGATCTTTTCGGACGGGCTGCACACGGCAAAGCCGTGCGCGAGGTTGCCGCAGCCCAGCACCGCGCGGTTTGCGGTACGGCTGGAAGCCTCCGAGATGCGGCCGAGATAGGCTTCGCGGCCAGCTTTCGAACGTTGGCGGATGCGTTCCGTGATGGTTTCGATATCGCGTCTGGCTGTCATGGTCCGTCCTTTCCGAGCCCGGCAACGTCCTCCCTCTGCCGCCGGGCTGTCCTCATCTGAAATCAGGGTGCCCAGAACACCTCTATCGGTCTAGGCGCCGCCTCGATCACTCTGCGGATCGGCTTCTTCGCGCCAGGACCCATCGCGCCGTTGAATGCGGCGCGCTTGTCCTCGCCTTCGATATGGAGCGCGACGAAGCCGGCGGCCACAATGCGTGCCATCGACAGAGTGAGCCGCGGCTCGCCGCCGCTTGCCGCATGCACCGGCAGCACGATCCGCTGCGAGGCTAGGTCGAGCAATTCCTCGAGATTGCCGGCATCCGGGAAGAACGACGCGGTATGGCCGTCGCCGCCCATGCCGAGGACCACCACGTCGAGCGGCCAAGGCAGCGCCCGCAGCGCTTCGCTGTCCATCGCTGCTGCATCCTCGATGCTCGCCGCCTCATGGTAGAGCGGCACGAAGCGCGCCGTCGCGGCCTTGTTCTGGAGCAGGTTCGCCGCCACCAGCCCGGCATTCGAGCGCGGCGAGGAGGGCGGCACGAAGCGCTCGTCGACCAGCGTCACGGTGACCTTGTCCCAGGCGATCGGCGTGGCCGACAGCACGGCGAACAATTTCGCCGGCGTGGTGCCGCCGGACACCGCGAGCAGCGCCGTGCCGCGTTCCGCGATGGCGCTGCCCAGCCGGTCGGCAATCTCGCCGGCCAGCGCCGTCGCCAGGTCCTGGCGGTCGGCAAAGCCGTTCCAGCCGTAGCGGGCTTGGCTCAATTGCTCTCGTGCCATGTCCGTCCGTCACGTTCGATGAGCGCGATCGAGGCCGATGGCCCCCAGGTTCCGGCGGTATAGCCCTGAGCTTCCTGCCGGGCGCTTTCCCAGGCGTTCTGGATCGGGTCGATCCATTTCCATGCCGCCTCGACTTCGTCGCGGCGCATGAACAGCGTCTGGTTGCCGCGCACCACATCCATGATCAGCCGCTCATAAGCGTCCGGCGCACGGCCTTGGAAGGACTGCGCGAAGCTCATGTCGAGCGAGATCTGCCGCAGCCGCATGCCGCCCGGCCCCGGATCCTTGATCATGATGAACTGCTTGACGCCTTCGTCGGGCTGTAGTCGGATCACCAGCTGATTGGCGAAGATCGGCCCGGCACCTTCATCGAAGATCGAGAAGGGGATTGGCTTGAACTCGATGACGATCTCGGAAACCCGGCTCGCCAGTCTTTTGCCGGTTCTGAGATAGAACGGAACGCCGGCCCAGCGCCAGTTGCCGATCTCGGCCCTTATGGCGACGAAGGTCTCGGTGGCGCTGTCCTTGCCGAGCTCCTCGACATAGCCCTTGACCGGCCCGCCGGCCGAGGCACCGGCGCGATACTGGCCGCGCACGGTGTGCTTCGGCGCCTCGTTGCCGTTGATGCGCTTCAGTGCCCTCAGCACCTTCAGTTTCTCGTCGCGCACCGCGTCGGCGTCCATCGAGGACGGCGTTTCCATGGCCACCAGACAGAGCAGCTGCAGGATGTGGTTCTGCACCATATCGCGCAACGCGCCTGCCTTGTCGTAGTAGGTGACGCGATCCTCGAGGCCAACGGTCTCGGCGACCGTGATCTGAACATGGTCGATCTGGGCGGAGTTCCACAACGGCTCGTAGAGCGCATTGGCAAAGCGCAGCGCCATCAGGTTCTGCACCGTTTCCTTGCCCAGATAGTGGTCGATGCGGAAGATCTGGCCTTCGTGGAAATCGTCACCGACAGCGTCGTTGAGCGCCCGCGCCGAGGTGAGGTCGCGGCCGATCGGCTTCTCCAGCACGATGCGCGAGTTCGGCGTGATCAGCTTGTGCTCTTTGAGCTGGTGCGAAATGTCGCCGAACAGCGCCGGCGCTACCGCAAGGTAGAAGGCGCGGATGCGGTCGCTGTCGCCGATTGCCTTCTTCAACTTATCGAAGCCGGCGCCAGTCGTTGCGTCCGCCGACACGTAGGAGAGCCTTGCCAGGAATATCTCCAACTCCTTCGGATCGATATCGGCAGGCTTTACATGATCTGATATCGCCTTCTTGGCGAAGGCTTGGAATTCGGCATCGGTCATTTTTGCGCGCGAGGTGCCGATGATGCGCGTCGGCTCGGAGAACTGGTGGCCGCACTGGCGATAGTAGAGCGATGGCAGGAGCTTGCGTTCCGACAGGTCGCCGGTGCCGCCGAAGATGATGAAGTCGAATGGGTCGACAGGGATGATCTGGCTGGTCATGGTCAGTCCGATTTGATGCCGGGCGCCGGCAGCGTGGTTGGTATATTCTAATCGATTTAAATTTTCCAGTGCCATGGTGTCACATGCGAGGACCAATGGCTTGCACTTGCATCGGTCCGCACGTTTCCCGACACTCACGCTGCCGGCAGGCCTGTCGGGCAAGCCATGGCTTCCGGAAGCGTTCGCGGCTGCAGCATAGAACGCGAATGTGACGAAAGCTAAGGGAGATGTAGCCTGGCGCGCGACGGGCCGGACGGCAGATGGAAAAGTCACGTCAAGCTGCGGAATCCAAAGAGCGGGAAAACCATGCGTCTGGAAAACAAAGTCGCCGTCATCACCGGCGCAGCGTCGGGCTTCGGCGAAGGCATGGCCAAGCGCTTTGCCGAAGAGGGCGCGCGCGTGGTCGTCGCCGACCTCAACGCCAGGGGCGCCCAACGGGTGGCCGAAGAGATCGGCGCGCGCGCCATCTGGACCCAGACCGACGTTTCCCTGCGCTCCGAATTCGACGAGATGATCTATGCCGCCAAGAGCGCCTTCGGTCGCATCGACATCATGGTCAACAATGCGGGCTTCACCCATCGCAACGGCGATATGCTCGGCGTCGATGAGGAAACCTTCGACCTGATAACCGCCGTCAATATGAAGGCGATCTACCACGCGGCGCTTGCCGTCGTGCCGATCATGGACCGCCAGGGCGGCGGCGTCATCCTGACCACTGCCTCCACGGCGGGGCTTCGGCCGCGGCCGGGCCTGACCTGGTACAACGCCTCCAAGGGCTGGGCGATCACCGCCACCAAGTCGATGGCCGTCGAGTTGGCGCCGAAGAACATCCGCGTCAATTGCCTCTGCCCGGTCGCCGGCGAGACCGGCATGCTGGAGAAGTTCATGGGCGCCGACACGCCTGAGATCCGCGAAAGATTCCGCGCCTCGATACCGCTCGGACGGCTCTCGACACCGCTCGACATCGCCAACGCAGCACTGTGGCTCGCCTCGGATGAAGCCGCCTTCATCACCGGCGTGGCGCTGGAGGTCGACGGCGGCCGGTGCATCTGAGTCGCTCCAGGAAGCACATCGCGGTTTCCGCTCCTGGTTGCGGTGAACGAATGGATTGGCGCCGTCCGGCCGAGCTCCAGTTTGACTTGATGGTCCCCCGAAAGGATAACGGGTCGGGTTAAGGGAAACTGGCGGGTGGTTAAGCTCAGGCTGCGCGAAATTGGCAACGACCTCGGCTGGCGATTGCGTCGCTATCGGGCAGAGCGTGCGCGTGCGCCAAGCAAGGCGACCTTCATCGGCATAACCGGCAGCTCCGGCAAATCGACGGCAACGAGCTTGCTTGGTCATATCCTGGCTGGTCACGGCACGGTCTATACTCAAGTTCTAGCCAATACGCTCAAGGCACTTGTCCGCACGCTCTACAAGCGGATGAAACGTGCGGGCAAGGTCGACTACGTCGTCTTCGAAGCCGGCGCGTTTGAGCCCGGCTCAATCCGGCCGATGGCGGAGATGCTGAAGCCGGATGTAGCGGTCGTAACGATGGTCAGGCTGGAGCACGTCACTCAATTCCGGACCCTGGATGCTGTCGCCCGGGAAAAGAGAGCGCTGGTTGAGGCCTTGTCGCCGGGCGGACTCGCGATCTTGAACGCCGACGACCCGCATGTGCTTGACATGGCTTCGGGCGCAAGGTGCCGCGTGGCGACTTTCGGTCAGTCGGATGCCGCGGACTATCGTGTGACAGACATCCATGCCGCCTATCCGGACCTGCTCAGATTTTCACTTCGCTGGCACGGCGGCGACATAGACATGCAGACACGATTTCCTGGCGAGCACTTCTGGCTGCCGGCGGCCGCCGCCGTCGTCACGGCGTTGGAACTTGGTGTCCCGCCGGAAAAGATCGCCGCAAGGACAGCATCCTTCGAACCCCTGGCCAACCGCTGCACGGTGCTGGTGACCGATCGGGGTCCACAGTTCATAGTCGATGCCGCCAAAGCGCCCTGGCATTCGCTGAACATTGCGTTCGAGATGATGGCCAAAGCCAAGGCCGTTCGCAAACGGATCGTCGTTGGACAGATTTCCGACTACACCGGTTCGTCGAGAAAGTGTGGCGCTGCTTACGGTATCGCGCGCGACGTCGCCGACGAGGTCATCTATACCGGTGACAATGCCCACCGCTCACGCGCCAGCCAGGCCGATCGGGACAGTGGCCGTTTGATTGAGCTTCGCACCCCGAAGGAAGTCTCCGATCACATCAAGCAGACGGCTGTCCCCGGAGAACTGATCCTGCTGAAGAGCTCCGGCAATCTTCATCTGGAGAGGGTCGCGCTTGCCTGGACGCACGATGTCAGATGCTGGATACCAGCGTGCGGCAAGAAGGAAGGGTGTTCCACTTGCGGCCTCTACGAGGTGCCGTTCGAGGAACACAAGTCCTTCCTGGCAAATCGCCGGCTCGAACGCAGAAGACGCCGTTTCGGATGGCTGCTTGGCCTCACGCGCCGGTCTTGACGTAGCTTTTGTAGACCCAGCCGTGCTTGCCGTTATAGACGATCTCGCACCATTTCTTACAATTCATCACCTGCACCGATGCCTTGGCCGGCACCGTGGCGATTGCGGCGGCACCTTTCTTCGGGCCTGAGCGCATGGTCACGGCCCTCAAAACGCGCCCGTTTGCGGCCGCGCTGGCTTTTTGAGCTTTCGGCTCAGGCTGCGCCGAGCTGTCCGTCGCTGCCGGCTGCGTATCTGGAACCTGCGGCTTGGCTTCGGGAATGGCGGCGGTTTGGGCGCCGTCCATCGTGTCGCCCGGCTTCTTCGCTGCCGCTGCTGTCTCGCTGGCGGAACCGGCAACCTGCGACAGCGCGTTCGCGGCGTCGTTCTCGGCATCGGCCTCGGCAAAGGCGGTATCGGTCGATTGCACGGGGGCCGCGGCGGCGGCCTGCTTGGATGGAGCTGGCTGGTTCTCGGCCGGGGCAGGTGGCGTCTTGGCGTCGGAAGCCGTCCAGCGGGGGTTGTTTGATGCCAGGGCCGGAATGTTGGCTTCGCGGGCCGCCGTCGTGGGCGTTACTGCATCCCCCTTGCGTGCGGCCTGCGGCGCCGTCACCACGGTGACCGCCGCTGCCGCCGGAGCGACTTTCGTGGTCTTCACCGGAATCGCCGGAACGGTCTGCTCGGCACTCGCCGCGGCCACTTGCCGGTCGCTGCCCGGAAAGCATAGCCATAGCGCCACCGCGGCCACGCCGATCAGCGCGGCGGTGCCGACCGCTGCAATGACCAGATGCGCGTTCGACTGTACCTTCTGCCAGAAGGATGGCCGTACGTTATAGCCGAACTGCATTGTAAAGCGCTGCCGTTCCGGCGCGCCGAAACTGAAGGGCTCGTTCACTCAAACCACCTCCAACAAGCGGGCCGACGTTCTTTCGATCATTGCCGTAAGGATCGGCTTCGATCAGCATCGGTCCCTAAATCACTGCGGACAAAGCCCGCGAAATCCCCGGATTTTCGCCCATGATTGCATCTTTCACCGCTGATTATGGCATGAGTGAGCCAAATTGCGAAATTGCGCGCGCTGTTAACGCTTCCACAACCTGCCGCGTGGAGGCCGCCAGTGCCGAATCGGTGACTTCGGCCGGGCGGCCGCTTCAAATCCTGTCGCGCAGCGCGAACCAGTTCAGAGCCAGGAACAAGAGCGGCGCGCGCAAACGCTCGCCGCCTGGGAAGGCGGGGATTTTCAGATCCTCGATCAGTTTCAAGCGGTCGCGATTGCCGGCAACGGTCTCGGCATAGAGCTTGCCGAAGAAGTTCGACAGCATGACGCCGTGGCCGGAATAACCGCCCATCGAAATCACTTTCGGCATCACTTCGCGCACGAACGGCTTTCGCGGCATTGTGATGCCGACATAGCCGCCCCAGCCATGCGTGATCTCGACATCCTTAAGGTCGGGGTAGAGTTCGGCGATCTGCCTTCGGATGTGAATATGGATGTCCTTCGGATCGTTGACGGCATAGATCTCGCGGCCGCCGAACAACAGCCGGCCGTCCTTCGACTTGCGGAAATAGCGCACCACGAAGCGGGAATCGTCGACCGACTCGCCGCCCGGCAGCACCTTGGAAGTGTCGCCGAGCGGCACGGTCGCGCCGATGAAGGAGCCGATCGGCATGATGTGCGCCGCGCTCACCGGCTCCAGGTTGCCGCCATAGGCATTGACCCCGACCAGGCATTTGTCGGCTGTGATCGTGCCCCTGGGCGTCGTGACCGTCACCTTGCCGCCATTGGAAACGATGCCGGTGGACGGCGTCTGCTCGAACAGATGCGCGCCGGCGGCGGCTGCCACTTTCGCCGTGCCGATCACCAGTTTCAGCGGGTGGATGTGGCCCGTGCCGGTGTCGCGCGTGCCGCCGAAATAGCGTGTCGAGCCCAGCCTTTCCGCGGTTTCCGCCGCGTTCATGAAGCTTATATGCGGGTAGCCGAAGCGGCTTGCCATGATCTCGGCGTGGCGCCTGTAGTCGTCGACATAACGCCGCTTGTGCGCCACCGAAAGCTGACCCGGCATATAGTCGATGTCGATCGCGTTGGCGGCGGCGAAGTCCAGCAGATGCGCCTTGGCTTCTTCGGCCAGGTCGAACAGCGCCTTGGCGCGGGAAAGGCCGTATTCGGCCTCCAATTCTTCCGCCCAGGCGCGCTGGCCGGTGCCGAGCTGGCCGCCATTGCGCCCCGACGCGCCGTCGCCGAAGCGATAGGCATCGATGAGGACGACATTTGCGCCCGCCTTGGCAAGATGCGCGGCTGCCGACAAGCCAGTGAAGCCGCCGCCGATGATGACGACGTCGCAAATACGGTCGCCGTCGAGAGCCGGATATTCAGGCCGGGATCCGACCGTGTCCTCATACCAGGAACGACCGGGGGAGATGGGGGATTGGTAGGGCATGATGCTCGGGAGTAGGGGAGTAGGGGAGTAGGGG
>NZ_VFTZ01000038.1 GCF_006440775.1 Mesorhizobium sp. B2-7-2
AGGGGGGAAAGGTGGCGCTGCGAAGCAGCGACGGATTGGGGGAACCACGTGGCAATCAAGCCTCGGCCTGATCAGTCGCGCCAGTCGCACAAGATGTGTGCATAGCGTAGCGTGAACGGGGAGAAAGAAGCCAGTCTCAGATCTTGGCGTCGTGGGGCAGCGGCGCGGTGGCTATCTCCAGCCAGGCCAGCGTCTCGCCGTCGACCATCGGGCCGATTTCGGCCAGCACCCGGGCGTGATAGCGGTCGAGCCACTGCAACTCGTCCCGGTGCAGCAGGTCGGTGCGGATGAGCCGCTTGTCGATCGGCGCCAGCGTCAGCGTCTCGAAGCCGTGCATGGCGATGTCGCCGCCTTCGATCTGTTCCGCCGGCGTGACCAGGATCAGGTTCTCGATGCGGATGCCGTAGGCGCCTTCCTTGTAGTAGCCCGGTTCGTTCGACAGCATCATGCCGGCCAGCAGCTTTTCTGTGCCGGTGCGGGCGATGCGCTGCGGCCCTTCATGCACGGCGAGATAGGAGCCGACGCCGTGGCCGGTTCCGTGGGCGAAGTCGCAGCCATGCTTCCACAGCGCCACGCGGGCAACGGCATCGATCTCCGAACCGCGCGTGCCGGCGGGGAAACGCAGCGTCGAGATGCCGATCATGCCCTTCAGCACGAGGGTGAAGCGCTCGCGCATCTCCTCGCTCGGCTGGCCGATCGGCACGGTGCGGGTGATGTCGGTGGTTCCGTCCTGATACTGACCGCCGGAATCGAGCAGGAACAGCTCGCCGCTCTCAAGCCTGCGGCTGGTGGCGCGCGAGACGCGGTAGTGCATGATCGCGCCGTTCGGGCCGGCACCGGAAATCGTGTCGAAGGAGACGTCGCGCAGCGGCATCTGCGTCTCCTCGCCGGTCTGGCGGCGTACCTCCTCAAGCTTGGCGACGACCGCGATTTCGTCGAGCGTGCCGGGCTTCTGGCGGTCGAGCCAGCACAGCAGCCTGGCGACCGCGGCGCCGTCGCGGCGATGCGCGGCGCGGCTGCCGGCGATCTCAGCCTGGTTCTTGGTCGCGCGGGGAATACGCGCCGGGTCGGCAGCCAGCACGACCGTGCCGCCATTGTCCTCGACCAGCATGCGGAGCTTCTCCGCCGCCAGCACCGGATCGAGCGCGACTTTCGCGCCACCCTTGGCGAGCGCGATGATCGCGGCTTCGAACTCGCCCGGATCATGCGGATCGGCAAGTTGGGTGAGATAGGCCGCGACTTGGCGCGGGAATTTGCGCTGGTCCATGAACAGCTGATGCTTGCCGTCGGCGGCGAGGATGGCGAAGCCGAGCGCCAGCGGCGTATGCGGCACGTCGCCGCCCCGGATGTTGAAGGCCCAGGCAATCGAGGAAGGATCGGTCAGCACCGCATGGGTGGCGCCTTCCTTTTCGATCGCGCCCGCCAGCCGTTTGAGCTTGTCCTTGGCTAGCTCGCCGGCGAGATTTTGCGGATGGATCTCGACAGGCGCACGCGGCGGTTCCGGCTGATCCGTCCAGATGATGTCGATGGGATTCCTGTCGAGCGGCACCAGAGTCGCGCCGGATTGCTCGGCCGATGCCTTCAGCGCCTTGATCTCGCCGATCGTGTGCAGCCAGGGGTCCAAGCCGAGCCTTGCGCCCTTGCCGAGATTGTCCTTGATCCAGCTGGCCGGCGGATTGTCGATGAGGCTTTCGACGGTGAAGATCGAAAGATCGACCTCGCCCCGCACCTGCAGCGTGTAGCGGCCGTCGACGAAGATGAAGGCGCGGTCGCGCAGCACGATGGCGACGCCGGCCGAACCCGAAAAACCGGTCAGCCACTTCAGCCGCGCCGAGCGGTCGGCGACATATTCGCCCTGGTGCTCGTCCGCGCGGGGAACAAGGAAGCCATCCAAACCATTCTCAGCCAGCCATTGCCGCAGCAGCGCCACACGCGGCTTACCGACGGCAGGATCACCAGCGGAATCAAAGGTCTGGAACATTATTGGCCTCTCTTCGATACTTGTTGCGAGCGTAGCGCATGACCCCGGAAATCGGAATCGATTTCGGCAGGGCCAGATCGGCTGGATGCAACCCGGCCTCAGCGCTTGAGATGGATGGTCACCCAGCCCTCGCGATGCAAGGTGCGCACGTGGCGGAAGGCTTGGCCGACATAGGCCGAGATCACCGCGTCGCGCTGCCGGTCGAGTATGCCGGAGAGCACCAGCGAGCCGCCGAGGCTGATGTGCTTGGCCATTTCGGGCGCGAGCCGCATCAGCGGCCGCGCCAGGATGTTGGCGACGATGAGGTCGAAAGGCGCGCGCCTGGCGAAGATCGGATGATGGAAGCCGGGCGCCGTCACCGTCTCGACCAGCGCCTTGACGCGGTTGAGGCGGGCATTGGCGGCGGCAACGCGGACGGCGACCGGATCGATGTCGGTCGCCAGCACCGGGATATGCGCGAGCTTGGCCAGCGCGATGGCGAGCACGGCGCTGCCGGTGCCGAGGTCGAGCGCATTGCGCGGCCGTTCGCGCAGCACCACCTGCTCCAGCACTTCGAGGCAGCCGGCGGTGGTGCCGTGATGGCCGGTACCGAAGGCAAGGCCCGCCTCGATCTCGATGGCGAGGTCGCCACTGCGACGCTTGGCCCGGTCGTGCGAGCCGTGGACGAAGAAGCGTCCGGCGCGGACCGGCTTCAAGCCTTCCAGCGAGCGCGACACCCAGTCCACGTCGGGAAGGACATCGCGCTCGATCGCCTTCGGCAGGCCGAGACCGGCGAGGATATCCTTGACCCGGACCTCGACGGGATCGACGTCGCCATCGGCATAGAGCGACACTTCGTGGATATCTTTTTCCTCGTCGAGCTCCAGCACGGCGATCGGCAGGCCGTCCTCCTCGAAGGCAGCGTCCAGTGCGGCAAAGATGCGGTCGGCCTCGAGCTTGTTGGCGGTGAAGTGGAGCCTAGTCTGGCCCATCAGGTCTGCCCACCCGCAGCCAGCCGCTTCAGCTTGGCTATCGCGGTGTCGGCGCTCTCGCCATAGGCGATGGTGCCGGCGAAATCGCCCTTGGCGTTGAGCAGCAGCACCGAGGCCGTGTGGTCCATCGTGTAGTCGCCGTCGCCGGTGTCGACCTTCTTCCAATAGATACCGAAGGCCTTGGCCATAGCGTGCACCTTGTCCGGATCGCCGGTGATGCCGGTGATCCGGTCGGAGAAGTTGCTGACATAGGTGTTCATCGTCTCCGGCGTGTCGCGTTCGGGATCGACGGTGACGAAATAGGCATTGAGGTCCTTGCCGCTGTCGCCCATCGTCTTCAGCCAGCCGGCGAGCTCAAACAGTGTCGTCGGGCAGACTTCAGGGCAATGGGTGAAGCCGAAGAAGACGACGCTGGGGTGTCCCCTGAAGGCGGCTTCGGTGATCGGCGCGCCTTTCTGGTCGACCAGCGTGAAGGGCGCGCCGAAGGGCTCGCCGCCATAGTGGCCCCGGTACCAGTCGAATGTCAGCCAGCCGACGCCCGCCGCCATCAGGACAAGAATGCCGACCAGGATTGAGCGCATCATCAGTGAATGTCCGTTGCTTTGGCTGGAAGCCAGTTAGGCGACAGTCTTAGCGGGTCGGCGCCGGGCGCGCAAAGATGTCGCGTTGCCGCAAGCCGCCGGGCAGGCCGATCGGCTTGCAAACGCCACGATCCTGTCCCACCTGACATCGGCAAACGTGAACCGAGGAGGCTTCCTTGCGAAAACTGATCGGCTTGTTCGCCGCCTGTCTTGCCCTGAGCGCCGGCGCGGCCATGGCTGACGAAGTGGGTAAAGTGGGTGTCGACTGGGTCGGCAACGACATCATGGTCGACGCGATCAAGGACCCGAAGGTCGACGGCGTCACCTGCCATGTCGCCTATTTCGACCGCAGCATCATCGACCGGCTGCATAAGGGCAACTGGTTCGAGGATCCTTCCGATTCGTCGATCTCCTGCCGCCAGACCGGGCCGATCACCATCGGCGACATCGACATGGGCGAGAGCGGCGAGGAGGTGTTCAAGCAGGGCCTCAGCCTGATCTGGAAAAAGCAGGTGGTCAACCGCATCTACGACAAGAAGAACGAGACGCTGATCTATCTGTCGCATTCGCGCCAGGTGCAGAACGGCTCGGCGAAGATGTCGGTCACGACCGTGCCGCTTTACGGCCAGAACGTGGTGTGGTCCAAGGGCAAGCCGCAATAGCTTCCGACAGGCCTTGCCGGGACAGGTCGCGCTTGCGGGGCCGTCCCCGCCGGCGTAAAGCCGCTTCATGGACCGCCCTGAAAACCTCGTCCTCAAGGACCCCGAGCCGCGCATCCACCCGACCGCGGAGCTGAAGGGATGCAAGCTCGGCCGCTATGCCTCGATCGGCGAGCGGGTGATCCTGCGCGAGGTGAGCGTCGGCGACTTTTCCTATTTCGAACGCCATTGCGAGGCGATCTACACGACGATCGGCAAGTTCTGCTCGATCGCAGCGAACAGCCGCATCAACGCGCTCGAGCATCCGATCGAGCGGCTGACGCAGCACAAGGTCAGCTACCGGCCGAACGAGTATTTTCGCTGGCTGGGCGTCGACACGGCTTTTCGCGCGCGACGGCAAGCGAAATCGGTCAGCATCGGCCATGATGTCTGGATCGGCCACGGCGCGGTGATCATGCCGGGTGTCGCGATCGGCAACGGCGCGATCATCGGCGCCAATGCGGTGGTGACACACGACGTCGCGCCCTACACGATCGTCGCAGGCGTTCCGGCAAAGCCGCTGCGCCGGCGGTTCTCGGCCACTGTCGCGGCGCGCATCGAAGCCCTCGCCTGGTGGGACTGGGCGCCCGAGAAACTGGCGAGCGCAATCCCCGACATGCAGGCCATGCCGATCGAAGCCTTTCTCGATCGTTGGGAAGAAACGCTCACTGACGCGGGCAGAACGCCGTCGAGCACATGACCGGCGCTGTCTGACCGGTCCCCTTCCGGGAATCAAATGCCCCTTCCGCCATGCGGGGGTGGCGCAGCGGAAGGGGCTGGAGGTAAACCGCCGTGAAGCGGAAGGAACAGGCTTTCGGCCTGCAACCGCACTATGACGCACAATCGGATAAGGTGTTTCTTCGCGCGCCTGCGCTTTCTGCGTGTATGCAATTGTGGTTGAGCGAAAACGAAAGTTCAGTTCCTGGGAACCGGAGCAGACGGCAGCTTGTTTCTTCGCAAATGCCTGATCATCCACGATCTTGAGAGAGTTGCATGATCGAGAAGGTTTTTACGAGGATAGCCAACCAGGTGGCCCATCTGGCGGGCCTGCCGCCCACCTTTGCAGTCTGTGTGCTGATCGTGGTTATATGGGCGTTGAGTGGGCCGATCTTCGGGTTTTCGGATACTTGGCAGCTGGTCATCAACACCGGCACCACCATTGTCACCTTCCTGATGGTGTTCCTGATCCAGAACACGCAGAACCGCGACGGCGCCGCGATCCAGGCTAAGCTCGACGAGCTGATCCGCGTCAGCCGCGCCCACAACCGTTTCATCGGCATCGAGCACCTGACGGAGACCGAGGTCGAGGAAATACGCGCCAAATGCGAGGCGGCGGCAAAGCGGCACGACCGCAAAATCGCCGAAGCGGCGGCCAACAAGGCCGTGGCCGAAAAGAACGGCACCAAGGGCAATCGCAAGATCGCCCAGACGGCTGCAAAGAAAGCCGTCGCGGGCAAGAGCGGCTCCAAGAAGAAAGCCGCCGCGTGACCGGACTGTCAGCGGTACATGAAGGCCGCGAAGGCGTCCTTGTGGTCGGGATGCCAGCGCGACAAGGCAGGGCGGTTCTCGATGATGTCGCCGATCGCCCAGGCCATGCGTTTTTCATCCGTCGACCGTGCCACCTCGTTGTCGGGGCACAGGATGTAGAAATCGTCGTCCATCAGCGATGCCAGCATGAAGTCGATCACCTGCTCGCCGGTCCAGGCGCCGGCGGGCTTTTCCGTCGCGCCTTCGGTCAGGCCGGTATAGGTGAAGCCCGGGATCAGCAGATGGGCCGACACCTTGGCTCCCGGCTCGTTGCGCAGCGCATGCGCCAGCCCTTCGGTAAAAGTCTTCACGCCGGCCTTGGAGACGTTGTAGGCGAGGTTGCCGGGCGGCGTGGTGATGCCCTGCTTGGACCCGGTGTTGATGATCAGGCCCGGGTTTCCGGCGGCGAGCATGCGCGGCGCGAAGGCTTCGACGCCATGCACGACGCCCCAGAAATTGATGTCCAGCAGCCGCTTCCAGGCGTCGCGGTTCTCCCACGGTTTGCCCGGATTGTTGCCGACGCCGGCATTGTTCATCAGCACCGACACCGCACCGAAGGCGCCGTAAGCGAGGTCCGCGAGCCGGTCGACCTCTTCCGCCCTGGAGACATCTGCCGGGATTGGGAGGACGGCATCCTCGCCGGCGATCGCGGCGACCGCCTGCTTCGCCTGGTCGAGGCGCATGCCGCCGATGTCGGCAAGCACCACCTTCATGCCCATTGCCACGAACCGTTTTGCGGCGGCAAGGCCGATGCCGCTGGCGCCGCCGGTGATGACGGCTACATTGCCGGAGGCGAAGGCGGGCAGAGCGGTCTGGATCTGGGCGTCGCTGGTCATGAGTTCCATCCTTGTTCGGGTCGGGCCGAACTTAACGCCGGGCGCCGCCGAGGCAAGGCCGGTTGGTCCGGCGATTACGGCAACAGCCGCAACGGGTTGACGGCAACAGCCGCCGCCAACGGGTTGACGGCGAAAGCCGCAACGGGTTGACCATCGCAGCGCTGGCCGCGCATGTTGTCCCAAAAAGGAGTTCGGCATTTGACCGACTGGATCGGAATCCTGAAGGAGCAAACCGTCAACGGCGACCAGATGAGCCGCGAGGTGCCGAAGATGCTCGCCAATCCCGACATCAGCGAGACGCAGGTGAAGACGCTGTTTGCGGCGCTGGAGAAGCAGGCGGACTTCGCCGAGAAGCTAAGGCTGGCGCTGGAGAAGTTCGGCCATGACTTTCCGGTCATCAAGGCGGCCGAGCGGCTGGAGGAGCGCTATGCCGACCTTGCTGCCTCCGCGGCGGAAAAGCTGAAAACCATGCGGAAGTAAGCGTTATTTCTCGACCAACCGTTCGAAGCGCTTGTCCGGCACGAACCAGATGGCAGCCACAACCACATAGATCGCCACGCTGATCCACTGGTTGAGGAAGCTGAGCAGGACGGCGGCGATGTAGAGCGCCAGCGAGATCTTGCCTTTGTTGTCACGGCCGACGGCCTTGGCGAAGGTCGTGTCGGCGCCGTGCAGATGGCGCAGCTTGAGGACCAGGATGGTGTAGGCGACGGCGCAAAGCGCGAGGTCGATGCCATAGACGGCGACCGGTACGGGCGCGAAGTGGTTCTCTCCCATGAACGCGGTGGTTGCCGGCATCAGCGACAGCCAGAACAAAAGGTTCAGGTTGGCCCACAGCACGCGTCCATCGACGCGCTGCACGGTGTGGAACATGTTGTGCAGGTTGTTCCAGTAGATGCCGACATTGATGAAGGACAGCACATAGCAGAAGAAGACCGGCCACAGCGGCAGAAGCGCTGAGAAATCTTCGCCATGCGGCACTTTCAGCTCCAGCACCATGATGGTGATGATGATGGCGACGACGCCATCGGTGAATGCCTCGACCCGTCCCTTGCCCATGGTTCCTCCTCGTCGGCCGACAAAAGCTACGCGAGGATTTCGCACAAGACCATCCTGTCAGGATTGTCAGGAGGACGTTCGGTGGCCGGAACAGCGCCATTATATAGGCGTTGGGCTTGCAACCCCCGGAGGCTGCCATGACCAGCTACGCTCAAACCATGACGCGCGACAATGAGCTTGGCGGCGGCGCCGCGATGGCCGTCGTCGCCGCCATGATCGCCGCGCTTTTTGCCGGCAGCACCGCGCTGACGCCGCTTTACGTGATCTACAAGCAGGCCTTCGGCTTCTCGCAGGTCACGCTGACGCTGGTCTATGCTGTCTATGTGGTCGGCAATCTGGCGGCGTTGCTGTTTTTCGGCCGCCTGTCGGATGTCGTCGGCCGCCGCCCCGCCGCGCTAGCGGCGATGGGCGTTGCCGTGGTCAGTGCGTTATTTTTCCTCTTCGCCGAAAACCTCGCCTGGCTCGACATCGCCCGCATTCTCAGCGGGCTCGGCATCGGTGTCGGCGCGGGGGCGGGCACCGCCTGGCTGGCCGAGCTGATCGAAGGCAAGGACAAGTCGCGCGCCGCCGTCATTGCCACCAGCACCAACTTTGTCGGTCTCGGGGCCGGCGCGCTCATGTCGGGGCTGCTCGCCCAATATGCGCCCTGGCCGCTCAGGCTGACATTCGCCGTCTATCTTGTCCTGCTTGCGCTGGTGACCCTGCTGATCTGGCGCACGCGGGAAACCGTCTCCAGGCCCGGACGGTTTTCCGAGGTCTCGCTGCGGCCGCGGCTTTCGGTTCCCCACGATATCCGCGCGCAGTTCGTGGCGCCGGCGGTGACCGGTTTCGGCGCCATGGCGCTGGTCGGCTTCTACGCGGCGCTGGCGCCGAGCATCCTGGCGCAGCAGCTGCATGTGACCAATCATGCCGAAGCCGGCGGGCTTTTCTTCGAGCTGTCGATTGTGGCGGCCATCACCATCGTCGGGACCACATGGCTCTCCAGCCGTTCCACCATGCTTGCCGCGCTGGTGCTGATGATCCCGACCGTGGCGCTGATCGTGGCGGCGCAGGTCTATGCCTCGATGGTCCTGATGATCGTTGCGACGGCGGTCTGCGGCGTGGCGGCGGCGCTCGGCTATCGCGGTGGCCTGCAAGTGGTGAATCAGATCGCGCCCGCCGACCGCCGCGCCGAGGTGGTCTCGGCCTTCTTCATCTGTTGCTTCTGCGGCAACGCGCTGCCGGTGATCGGTATCGGCATCCTGTCGAGCCTGGCGAACGCAACCATCGCAAGCCTGGCCTTTGCCGGCATGATCGTCGTCTTCTCGCTGGTGGCGCTTGGCTTCGGCGCCAAATACGCGCGGTAGCGGATTTTCACGTTTTCCTGTCGTCGCGGATTTTAGCCGTTCGGCGTCTCCGACAGGAGCTGCGCGCGCTGGCGCGGCACGCCGAGGCCGGTGTCGGGCGGCTCGCCGGCCGCCGGCCGGTCCTCGATCATGTGCATCGTGCGCCAGCGGCCGAAGCGGTAATAGGCGGCGGCGAGCGCCAGCGAGGCGATCGAACCCGCCGGAAAGCTCCACCACAGCGCCTCCTGGCCGATGACGCTGCGCATGGAATAGGCAAAGCCGGTGCGAATGATCAACACCGAGATGATCAGGATGATCAGCGGCGGCATGACAGCGCCGGTGGCGCGCACCGTGGCGAACAGCACGATCGTGACGCCGAACAGGATGAACGACCAGGACGCCACCTTGTTGATGTGGGCGGCGATGTCGATCGCGGCGCTGTCGGTGCTGAGGAAGAGGCTGAGCACCGCGCGGTCGAAGACGAAAAGCAGCGCCACCAGCGCGCCGGTCAGCACCAGGTTGAAGCCGACGCCCGATGCCGCGACCCTCCCGATGCGGTCCCAGCGCCCGGCGCCGACATTCTGCGCCGCCATCGAGGAGACCGCGGCGCCGATCGCCAGAGCCGGCATCTGGATATAGGTCCAGAGCTGCGCTGCGATGCCGTAGGCGGCTGCGACCTGGGAGCCGTAGGAATTGACGATGCCCATCACGGTCAACGCCGCCGCCGAGATGACGATCATCTGCAGGCCCATCGGAATGCCCTTGGAGACGACGATGCGCAGCAATGTCGGGTCGGGCCGCAGCAGCGCGAGATCGCTGCCCGCCAGCCGCAGCGGATGTTTGCGCACATAAAGCACGATCAGGATGGCGATCACGCTCACCGTCTGGCCAACAAGCGTCGACATTGCCGAACCGGCAATGCCGAGTTCGGGGAAGGGGCCGATGCCGCGGATCAGCAGTGGATTGAGCACGACGTCGAGCACGACCGCCAGCGCCATGAAGACGAACGGCGTGCGCGAATCGCCGGCGCCGCGCAGCACGGTCATGACGAAGGACAAAAGGTTCATCATCGGCACGGCGATGAAGATGATGCGTAAATAGGCGCGCGCCAAAGGCAAGGCATCGGCCGGCGTGCCGAGTCCGGTCAGGATGACGTCGACCCAGATCCAGCCGCAGACGGCGAACACGACCGAGACGAGAAAGAAGAAGGTGGCGCTGGTACCGACGATGCGCTTCGCCTCGGGCAGGTCGCGGGCGCCGACCGATTGCGCCACCAGAATGGTCGCCGCCATGCCGATGCCGAAGACGGTGCCGAGAATGAGGAACAGCACCAGATTGGCGTTGGAGGTCGCCGTCAGCGCCGCCTCGCCGAGGAAGCGGCCGACCCAGACCGCGTTGATCGAGCCGTTGAGCGACTGCAACACGTTGGAGCCCAGCACCGGCAGTGCGAACAACAGCAGCGTGCGCGGAATGGGGCCGCTGGTCAGGTCGCCGGTCCGCCGCCGGGTGGTCTGTTTGTCATCCATGTTGTCACCCATGGTGGTGAGGCCGAAACTGAATCAGGCCCGCGATGCTATCGCAGGCCTGATGTTCATGCATCCCTTCAGAAAAGGCGTCGGCTGCCGCGGCAGCCGATCCTATCCCATTACTGAGTGGTGTTTCCAGAAAGGCCGGGGAGTGTGACCTGATAGACCAGGAAGGTGGTGTCGACATCGGCGCCGTCCTCGGCTTTGTACGCAGCGCCGACCTGGAAGCCGTCCTGGGTGAGGAAGTCATTGTCGTTGGCGACGAACAGGAAATAGTCGTCGGGCAGCTTCGGATCGAGCACCGGCGCCAGCGACATCGCCTCCCACTTCTCCGAGAGGTTGTTCTTGTCGTTCGGCGCGCCATTGTGCAGGCCGAAACGGCCGAGCTCGCCCTTGTCGTTGATGTCGATAAACGGCGTCAGCTTCGCCGGCGTCACCGACGCATCGAGCATGCCTTTCGGCGCGACCGGTTTGTCGGCGGCGTCGAACGGGCCGTTGGCGATATCGGTGGCGGCGGAGAGGTCGACGATCTCGATCTTGCGGTAGAGCGATTCATCGCCCTTGACGCCCTGACCGTTGCCTGAGTCGCGCGCCAGCATCAGGAAGCTCTTGTCGGAGAGCGCGACGATCTCGCTCTGAGCGGCCACCTTGGTCTTGCCCTTGGCGTCCGTGAACACCGGCAGCGGCACGACATATTCATGCGCCAGCTTGAGATGGGCGAGATCGGAAGCGTCGTAAACCAGCGCGCGGGTGTTCTGGCGGGTCGAGCCGGAATCGCCGCCGTCCTGGCGGGGCGCCGACTGCAGCACGGCGATCAGGAACCTGCCGTCCGGCGTCATCGACATGCCTTCTAGGCCCTGGTTGTTCTGGCGACCGGTTTCGGGATCCTTCGGATCGGGCTCGGCAGCGCCCGGGCCCGGGTTGTCGGACGCGAAGTTCGGCTTGCCGTGGCGCATCGGCACCAGCGCCGCGGGCGGTTGCGTCGCCGACATCAGACGGCCTTCGGCCGAGAAGCGGTAGATATTGGGACCATATTCGTCTGAGATGAACATCGTGCCGTCCGGCAGCCGCACGATCGCTTCGTCGTCCAGCGCCAGCTTGCCATTGGCCTCAGGCAGGATCGGCATGTCGCCAGCGGCGGCGCGCACGCCGTTCGACGGATCGAGGCCGGTGGCGTCGGCGCCCTTGTCGTCGGTCAGAAGCATCGTGTCGGCGAGCGTCGCCTTGACGCCCGACTGTTCCTGTCCGGCGGCGGGTGCCGCGCCAGGAGCGGTCGGGGCCAGCTCGATCGAGATGGTGTTGAGGCGCGGGCGATAGTCAGTGGTGCCGACGACATTGTAGCCGCGGTCCGGCAGCAGCCAGAGCGAACCCTTGTAGGTGGCCCCTTCACGCGTCCAGGATTTGGTGTCGATCGCCATGCCCGAACCTGAACCGAAGGTCTCGCCGAACTTGTCCTTCTGGTTGGCCGGGATGCGGCCGATGCCGATGAGTCCCTTGTTGACGTAAGCGACGCCGTCGGCGAGCGCCGGCGTCATGGCGGTAAACAGGACAAGTGCCGCGCCGAGCGCGACGGTTCGGTTGAGATGTTTCATCGATATCCCCTTCTTGACGAGCAGAGCGGCCTGGAAGGAACGCGCATCGGCGATGCGGCGAGCCGGTTCCCGTCGAGCGGTCTAGGACGTGAACGTGATGGTTGCGTGACAGTTTCCTTCTCCCCTTGTGAGAGAAGGTGGATCGGCGCGTAGCGCCGAGACGGATGAGGGGTGTTCCAGCGGAGTGAAACGCTGGTGTCTTCTGGAGCACCCCTCATCCGTCGCCTTCGGCGACACCTTGTCCCACAAGGGGAGAAGGGAAAGCGCCTCCGCTCAATCGCTCTCTCTTGCAATCAGTTCCAGCGGCCAAACCTCGTGGATGATGCGCGTGCCTTCGGGGCCGGCGAAGGCGGGAAGCGAAGCGAGCAGCATCTCGGCCAGCCGCCGGCCCATGGGCTCCAGCGACGGACGGAAGGCGGTCAGCGTCGGCGAGAAGTAGCGGCAGAGCGGCGTGTCGACGATGACGATCACGGCCATGTCATGGCCCGGCTTGATACCCATCTCGGCCAGCGCCTTGCAGCCGCCGAGCGCCATCGCGTCATTGTTGAAGATGATCGCCGTCGGCGGGTTTTTGGAGCGCATTACTTGCGGCGTCACCTGGTAGCCGCCGGTCTCGTTGATGAAGCCATCGGCGATCAGGTTGGGGTCGACCTCGATACCGTGCCGCTTCAGCGCCTTGCGGTAGCCGTCGAGGAACAGGTAGCCGAAGTTGAGATCAAGCGAAGGGCGGATGGCGGCAATGCGGCGGTGGCCGCGCGCGACCAGCCGGTCGACGGCTTCATCACCCGCCCTCTCGAAATCGATATCGAGTGAAGGATACGTGTCGCCGCCGGACTGACTTCGGCCAAGCGTGGCGAAGGGAAAGCCGGCCTTGCTGAGATAGTCGATCCGATCGTCTTCCCTTCGCGTATTGGCCAACACGACCGCGTCGGCCCGGCGCGTCTCGACCACGCGGCGCAACCGCTCCTGCTGATATTGGCCCGGCTCACCCATGACGACCATCAAATCCAGGTCATGCTCGGCGAGCCGCGCCTGCAGGCCGGTCAGGAACGGGATGAAGAACGGCTCGCCATATTGCTGGTCGCCGGGATGCGGCTGCAGCATGAAGGCGATGGAACGGGTGGCGCCCTGGCGCAGGCTGCGGCCTGACTGATTGGGCGAATAGTTCAGCTTCCTGGCTGCTTCGAGCACACGTTGGCGTGTGTCGGCATTGACGTCGGCACGGCCGTTCAGCGCCCGCGACACGGTGCCGATCGAGATGTTCAGGTGACGCGCGAGATCGTGGATGCTGGACGCCAAGGACGGATTCTCCCCCTGCCTTGGCTAGCACCGGCTGCCGCTCGGGCCAAGGCTTCGGGACGATTTTTGCAAGCAGCCGGTTGACATTCTACGCCATCGGGTGTGTTGTCGTAAACGTTTACGGAAAAACGTTTACGGTGACGCCGTGGACGCCGTGACATCCGGTCTGGAGGGACCGGCGGAGGAGGAGCGCTGGATGATGAAGGTCGTCCTGGCCGGGTGCGGAGCGATGAGCAAGCACTGGCTCGATGCCGTGAAGCAGATCGACGAGCTCGCCGTTGTCGGCGTCGTCGACCTCGATGCCGAGCGGGCCCAGGCGAGGGCGCGCGAATACGCGCTCACCAACGCCGTCATCGGCACCAACCTCGACGCCGTCCTCGACCAGACCAAGCCCGATGCCGTGTTCGACGTCGTGGTTCCCGCCGCGCGCCGCGAGGTCGCGCTTTCGGCCTTCGCGCACAATTGCCATCTGCTCACCGAGAAGCCGCTGGCCGACAGTCCCGACAATGCGCGCGCCATCGTCGAGGCAGCGCGCCGCGCGGGGCGCATCCACGCCGTCGTCCAGAACCGCCGCTATGTCGCCAATGTCAGGCGCATCAGGCGCTTCCTGGACTCCGGCGTCATCGGCAAGCCGACCAGCATCCACGCCGACTTCTTCGTCGCGCCGCATTTCGGCGGTTTTCGCGAGGAGATGGCCCATGTGCTCCTGCTCGACATGGCGATCCACACGTTCGATGCCGCGCGTTACATGGTCGCCGGTGAGCCGGCCAGTGTCTATTGCCAGGAATGGGAACCCGTGAATTCCTGGTACAGGCAGGGGTCGTCGGCCAGCGCCGTCTTCGACCTCGGCGGCGGCAAGATCTTCACCTATGCCGGCTCCTGGTGCGCCGATGGTTTCCGCACGAGCTGGGAGGGAAGCTGGCGCATCGTCGCCGAGCGCGGCAGCCTTTTGTGGGACGGCCATGACGGGCTGAAGGCGGAGGTGATTGCGTCGGGCCGCGACGGGATCATCGACAAGACCCAGCCCATCGCAGTGCCGCCGCTCGATCCCGCCGACCGTGTCGACGGCCATGTCGGCATCATCCGGGATTTCATGCACGCGATCGAGACCGGCGTCGAGCCGGAGACGCGCGGCGCCGACAACATCAAAAGCCTGGCCATGGTCTTCGGCGCCATCGAGAGCGCGGAGAGCGGGCGGCGCGTGACAATCGCCAAGGAAGCACAGTGATGGCAAACCCGCTTCTCGATATCAGGATCGGCACCATGGTGCGGGCCAATCTCGACGATCCGGCGGCCTATGTCAGGCAGATCCTGCCGCTCGGGTTCGAGAGCATCCAGCCTTTCTTCTGGCAGACACTGGGCGGCAAGGACCTGAAGCGCCTGGCGGGCGAGATCCGCGAGGCGATCGGCGACGCCGATGTGACCGTGTCCTCGATCGGGGTGTTCGGCAACCCGCTCGAGAATGGAGAGGTCGATCGCGGTGTGCTGGCAGCCTGGGAGACGGTGATCGACAATGCGCATCTGTTCGGCGCTTCGACGGTCAGCGGCTTCACCGGCCGCATCCGCGGCAAGAAGCTGACCGACAGCCTGCCGCGCTTCCGCGAGGTGTGGGGCCCGCTAGCCAAGCGTGCCGCCGACAAGGGCGTGCGCATCGCTTTCGAGAATTGCGCGATGGACGGCAACTGGGCGAGCGGCGATTGGAACATCGCGCATAACCCGGATGCCTGGGAGCTGATGTTCAACGAACTGCCGGACGATAATCTCGGGCTGGAATGGGAGCCGTGCCATCAGCTTGTCTATTTGATCGATCCGATGCCGCAGATCCGCAAATGGGCGCCGCGCATCTTCCACGTCCACGGCAAGGACGCGACGGTGCGCTGGGACGTCATCCGCGAGCATGGCGTGTTCGGCCGCCTGCCTTTCGTGCAGATGCGCACGCCGGGTTTCGGCGACAGCGACTGGACGCGGGTGATCAGCGAGTTGCGGCTGGCCGGCTACAAGGGCGCCATCGACATAGAGGGCTGGCACGACCCGGTCTATCGCGGCGACCTCGAGATCACCGGACAGGCGCGCGCGCTCGACTATCTGAAGCAATGCCGGGGAGGGAACGGCTACCTGCCCAATCCGGCTTGAAGCCAGATTCGATGTGAGGATTGGCCGGCGGGAGGAGCCGGCCGACCGAGGACGCAGATCAACTCGAAACCCTCTATCGGGAGGGGCTAAAAGGGAGGAACGTGCATGACGACCAGAAGGACTGTTCTGCGCTCGACCGTCGTGGCGGCTGCCACGGCGCTCTGCGCCTCGATCTCCACCTTGCCGGCGCACGCGCTCGACGCGCAATGGTGCAAGGACGTACACATCCGCTTCTTCGTCGGCGGCGCCGAGGGCGACGCCTTCGGCACCATCGTCTATAATGGCGCCAAGCAGGCGGCGGCCGACCTCGGGCCGAAGGTCGACTACATCTTCTCCCAGTGGGACGTCGAGAAGATGGTGCAGCAATTGCGCGAAGCGGTCGCGGTCAAGCCGCAGGGCATCGCCATGATGGGCCATCCGGGCGATGCCGCGATCATGCCTTTGGCCGAACAGGCGCATAAGGACGGCATCAAGATGATGTACCAGAACGTTCCGGTGCCGAAGGTGGTGGCGGCGTTCGGCGGCGGCTATGTCGGCGCGCAGCAGGAGCAGCAGGGCCGCGCGCTCGGCGCCGAGGCGTTCAAGCTCGGCAAGCTCAAGTCCGGCGACAAGGCGATCATGATCGGTCCGTTCGAGAATGAAAGCCGCGGCGCGCGCGAGCGCGGCACCGTGGCGGCGCTGAAGGAGCAGGGCGTCGAGGTGATCCAGCTGTCCTCGCCGCCGAGCGGCGAATGGGCGTCGGATCCCAACCTCGCCATTCCGGTGATCACCGCGGCGCTGCTCAACCACCCCGACGTCAAAGCGGTCGGCTATCCCGGCGGCCAGATGCTCGGCAACGTCGCGACCTATATGCAGGCGGCAGGCCGCAAGCCCGGCGACATCTTCAACTTCGGCTTCGACACCAGTCCGCAGATCGTCGAGGGCTTCAAGGGCGGCTGGGTGCAGCTGACGGCCGACCAGCAGCCGTTCCTGCAGGGCTATCTGCCCATTCTCAGCCTCTGCCAGCAGGTGGTGCTGGGGCTGGCGCCGATGAATGTCGACACCGGCGCCGGTTTCGTGACGCCGCAGAACTACGAGATTGTCTCCGAGCTCGCCAAGCAGGCATTGCGTTGACCTCCCAAGCCGCCGGCCGGGATTATTGCCCGGCCGGCGAGATGACCGGCAGACAGACAATTCCAGCGAGGATCGCATGGGCGAACGCATCATCGAACTGCGCGACATCAAGAAATCCTACGGCCAGGTCTATGCGCTGGGCGGGGTCAACCTCAGCGTCGACCGCGGCGAGGTGGTCGGCCTTATCGGCGACAACGGCGCCGGCAAGTCGACGCTGATCAAGATCCTGTCCGGCGTGGTCAAGCCGACCAGCGGCGAGATCCTGGTGCGCGACAAGCCGGTCACCGGGTGGAGCGCGGCGCGCTCGCGCGACGCCGGCATCGAGACGGTGTTCCAGGACCGCGCGCTGGCCGTGCAGCAGACGATCGTGCGCAACATCTTCATGGGCCGCGAACTGACCAGCTTCATGGGCTGGCTGAAGGTCGACAAGGAGATCGAGGAGGCGAGCCGGCTGATGCGCGAGATCGGCTTCACCTCGAAAGTGTTCACGCCGCACTCGATCGTCGGCCAGCTTTCCGGCGGCGAGCGCCAGGGCGTGGCGATCGCCCGCGCCATCTACAAGCAGGCGGAGCTGATCATCCTGGACGAGCCGACCACGGCGTTGTCGCTGACCGAGACCGCCAAGGTCTTCCATTTCGTGCGCCAGGTGCGGGCGAGCGGCCGCTCGATCCTGTTCATCGGGCACAACATCCACCATGTCTTCGACATTGCCGACCGCTTCGTCGTGCTCGACCGCGGCAAGGTGGCGCTTGCGGCCGACCGCAACGAGGTCAAGTCGGCAGAAGACCTCATCAACTTCATGGAAGACGTGGCACACCCCGGCGGATTGCCGGGACTGCACGAGGACGCGGAGCAGGGAGCGCAATGAGCAAGGCGATGGAACCCGATCTGCAAACGCCTCTGGGAACGGCAAGCGGCAAGGCAGCCAAGGGACCGGCCAAGGAATGGAGCCATCCGTCCAATCACTGGCTGCGCGGCTTCGTCATCGACAACCGCGCCTCGCTCGGCACGCTCGCGGTGTTCATCGTCATGATGGCGGTGTTCATGATCGCCAACCCGACCGTGTTCACCACCTGGTATCTCTACAGCTCGGTGCTGACGACGCTTCCCGTGGCGCTGTTCGTGGTCGTGCCCCTGGTTTTCGTCGTCACCTGCGGCGAGATCGACCTTTCATTTCCCGCGACAATGGGCTTTGCCTCCTGGGTCTTCGCGCTGGTTGTGCAGGCCGGCTACGATCCGTTTATCGGCATCGCGGCGGCGCTCGTTACCGGCACGCTGCTCGGCTTCCTGGTCGGCTCGCTGGTCGTCTATGGCGGCCTGTCGTCGCTGATCGCCACGCTCGGCATGAACTTCCTGCTGCGCGGCCTGATCCAGATCATCAACGAAGGCAGGTCGACGGCGCTGACCGGCCTTGCCGACAGCTCGGCCTACAAGATCTTCTCCAGCCAGGTCTGGGGCATCCCGGTGCAGATATTCTGGGCGATCGCCTTCGTCGTGTTCTCGGCGCTGCTCTACAACCGGCATCGCTTCGGCGCGCAGGTGAAAGTGGTCGGCGACAATCCCGACAGCGCCAGGCAAATGGGCATCGACGTCAAATGGGTTCGGGTGAAGGTGTTCGTCTTCGTCGGCATCGGCGCGGCGATCGCCGGCACCTTCTCGGTGATGATCAATTTCACCTGGTGGCCGACGGCAGGCGACGGCTATCTGTTGCCGGTGCTGGCCTCGGTATTCGTCGGCGGCACGCCGACCTGGGGCGGCATCGGCACGGTGGTCGGCGGCGCGATCGGCGCGGTCACCGTGTCATTCATCCAGACCGGCGTCGTGGCGGCGGGCCTGAGCGGCTTCTATGTCCAGTTCTTCAACGGGCTGATCATCATCCTGTCGCTGCTCGGCCATAAATGGAACCAGGCAAGGTACAGGTGAGGAGGCCGGTCACACCGGCGCTACAAACCCGTCCAGCACCCGCTTCTGGCCGGCCTTGTCGAAGTCGATGGTGAGCTTGTTGCCGTCGATGGCCGCGATGTTGCCGTTGCCGAATTTCTGGTGGAAGACGCGGTCGCCGACATTGAAGGCGGATGGCGTGTCGGCGACGGATTTGGCGACCAGCTCGCCCTCGATGGTGCGGCCTTTCACGCTGGTGCGGCCGGCGCCGTAGCCTGAATCGGTTTCGCCATAGCCGATACGCTCGACCTGGTGGCCGGAGCGGGTGCCCCAGTTGCGGTCGGTCGCCTCGGTGCGGTTCGCCTGCGCGCGTTGCCAGCCGGGCGTTGCATAAGTGTTGGAGAAGCTGCCCTGGTCCTTGGCGCCGATATTGTCGAAGCGCGAGGCGCCGTAGGGGTTTTGCCGGCCGCCACCGCGCCCGGAAGCGAACGAGCCACCGCCATAGGGATTGCCGTAGCCGCCGTAGCTGTTGCCGCTGTCGGCAATATCGATATGGGTTTCGGGCAATTCATCGACGAAGCGCGACGGAATCGTCGATTGCCAAAGGCCGTGAATCTGGCGGTTGGAGACGAACCAGATATGCAGGTTCTTCTTGGCGCGCGTCAGGCCGACATAGGCGAGCCGGCGCTCTTCCTCGAGGCCGGAGCGTCCGCCTTCATCCAGCGCACGCTGATGCGGGAACAGGCCTTCCTCCCAACCAGGCAGGAAGACGGTCTCGAATTCAAGACCCTTGGCCGAATGCAGCGTCATGATCGAGACCGCATCTTGCGATTCGCCTTGCTCGGCCTCCATCACCAGCGCGACATGCTCGAGGAAGGAACGCAGCGATTCATACTCCTCCATGGAGCGGATCAGCTCCTTGAGGTTTTCCAGCCGCCCGGGCGCCTCCGCCGAACGGTCGTTCTTCCACATGTCGGTGTAGCCGCTCTCCTCCAGGATGGTCTCGGCGAGTTCGGTGTGCGGGGTGGTTTCCAGAGCCTTCTGCCAGCGCTCGAAATTGGCTGCGACCTCGCGCAGCGCCGCGCGCGGCTTCGGCTTCAGCTCGTCGCTTTCGGCGAGGGTTGCGGCAGCCTCCAGCATCGGGATGCGCATGGCGCGGGCCGTATCGTGGATCTGGCGGATGGTGGCTTCGCCCAACCCGCGCTTCGGCACGTTGACGATGCGCTCGAAGGCGAGGTCGTCGCCGCCGTTGGCGACGACGCGGAAGAAAGCCAACGCATCGCGGATTTCCAGGCGCTCATAGAAGCGTGGGCCGCCGATGACGCGATAGTTCAAGCCCAGTGTGATGAAACGGTCTTCGAAGGCGCGCATCTGGAAGGAGGCGCGCACCAGGATCGCCATGTCGTTGAGATTGTGCTTCTGCCGCTGGTAAGCCTCGATGGTGTCGCCGATGGCCCGCGCCTCTTCCTCCGAGTCCCAGGCGGCGTGGACATGCACCTTGTCGTCCTCGGGGTCGTCGCGGTCGGTGAACAGCGTCTTGCCGAAGCGGCCCTCATTGTGGGCGATGAGGTGCGAGGCCGCGCCCAATATATGCGCGGTGGAGCGATAGTTGCGTTCCAGCCGGATGATGGTGGCGCCCGGGAAATCCTTGTCGAAGCGCAGGATGTTGTCGACCTCGGCGCCGCGCCAGCCATAGATCGACTGGTCGTCATCGCCGACGCAGCAGATGTTCACGGGGGACTTGCTTCGGTCTTCGGAGGAAGAGCGCCCAATCTCCCCCCTTGAGGGGGAGATGTCGGCGGAGCCGACAGAGGGGGGTGGTGCCCCACCGGCCTGTCGGCGCGAGGCGCCCCCCTCTGTCCTGCCGGACATCTCCCCCTCAAGGGGGGAGATCGGCTTGCCTTCCGGCCGCTGCGCCAGGAGCCGCAGCCACATGTACTGCGCGGTGTTGGTATCCTGGTATTCGTCGACGAGGATGTATTTGAACTTGCGGTGGTAGTCCTTCAGCACGTCCGGGTAGGCGCGGAAGATGCGGATCGGATGGTAGAGCAGGTCGCCGAAGTCGCAGGAGTTCAGCGTCTGCAGCCGTTCCTGGTAGGCCTTGTAGAGTTGGCGGCCCTTGCCGTTGCCGAAGCTGCGCGCATCGCCTTCCGCGATTTCGTCTGGACCAAGGCCCTTGTTCTTCCAGTTGTCGAGCATCTGGGCGAAGGTCTTGGCCGGCCAGCGCTTGTCGTCCAGCCCCTCGGCCTGGATCAACTGCTTGATCAGCCGCACCACGTCGTCGGTGTCGAGGATGGTGAAATCCGATTTCAGCCCGGCAAGCTCGGCATGTCTGCGAAGCAGCTTCACGCCGATCGAGTGGAAGGTGCCGAGCCACGGCATGCCCTCGACATTGCCTTCGCCGATCAGGATGCCGATGCGCTGCTTCATTTCGCGCGCGGCCTTGTTGGTGAAGGTGACGGCCAGGATCTGCGAGGGGAAGGCCCTGCCGGTGGCAAGGATGTGGGCGATGCGGGTGGTGAGCACCCGCGTCTTGCCGGTGCCCGCGCCGGCCAGCACCAGAACCGGGCCTTCGGTCGTCTCGACGGCGAGCCGCTGCTCCGGGTTCAGGCCCTTGAGATAATCGGGCACGCCGTTGTGGCCGCTGCGGGCGGCCATGGCGCGCGCGGCTATGCCGGACGGGGCCGCAGCGGGCCGCGCATTCGGTTCATCGAAAAAAGGCATGTCCTCGGAAAAGCCCGACATCGCTCCCGAATGTAGTGATTCGGCAGCGAAAGACCAGAACTGTCTACGTTTTGTTCTAGTTTCGCGTGTCTGGCCGCAACTTGACAGCCGGAGCGGGTGAGGGAAAGCTGCCGGCAGGGCAGGGACGGCTCGCCGTCGCCTGAAAGCGGCCGCGAAGGCGCAACAGTCGAAGGAGCACCGTCTTGGCTGTCACCATCACCTCCCTCGTCCTCTTCCTCATCGGTCTCATTCTCGGCGGCGGCGGCATCTGGCTCATCGCGCTGGGCGGCAGTTGGTACTACCTGGTCGCCGGCCTGGTCTTCCTGATCACCGCCTGGCTGCTGTTCAGGCGCCGGTCGACCTCGCTCTGGCTCTACGCGCTGTTCGTACTGGCCACGCTATCCTGGGCGGTCTGGGAAATCGGCTTCGACTGGTGGCAGCTCGGCCCGCGCGGCGGCGTCATCGTGCTCATCGCCCTGTGGCTGCTGACGCCGTGGGCAAGGCGGGGCTTGCTCGGGCCGGACGGACGCGCGCCGCTGATCCTGGCCGTGCTCGCCTCGCTCGCGGTCGCCGGTTATTCGATGACCGCCGATCCCATGGATATCGGCGGCACGCTGGGCACCGAAAAGGCGGCGACGGCCGCCAATCTCGGCGGCGACATGCCGGCGGGCGAGTGGCAGTTCTACGGCCGCACGCCCTTCGGCCAGCGCTATTCGCCGCTCGACCAGATCACGCCTGACAATGTCGCCAAGCTGCAGCCGGCCTGGACCTATCGCACCGGCGACGTGAAAGGCCCCGACGATATCGGCGAGACGACCTATCAGGTGACGCCGCTGAAGATCGGCGACGCGCTCTTCATCTGCACGCCGCATAATTTCGCCATCGCCATCGATGCCGCGAGCGGCAAGGAGAAGTGGCGCTACGACCCGAAGATCAAGCTCGACCCCAACCGCCAGCACCAGACCTGCCGCGGCGTGTCCTATTATGCCGACGCCAAGATCGCCGCCGGCCAGCCTTGCGCCGCACGCATCTACCTGCCGACCTCCGACGCCCGGCTGATCGCGCTCGACGCCGCGAACGGGCAGGTGTGTCCGTCCTTCGCCGACGGCGGCACGCTCAACCTGATGGCCAACATGCCCTATCCGAAGTCGGGCTATTACTATTCGACATCGGCGCCACTGATCGTCGCCGGAAAGATCATCGTCGGCGGCGCGGTCAACGACAATTACTCGACCGAGGAGCCGTCGGGCGTCATCCGCGCCTTCGACGTCAACACCGGCGCGCTGCTGTGGAACTGGGATTCCGGCAATCCGGATGTGGCGACGCCGCTGCCCGCCGGGCAGACCTACACCCACAACTCGCCCAACATGTGGTCGACCGCGAGCGCCGACGAGAAGCTCGGGCTGATCTACGTGCCGCTCGGCAACCAGACGCCGGACCAGCTCGGCATGGGCCGCGGCGCCAATGTCGAGAAGTTCTCCTCCTCGATCACCGCGCTCGACCTCAACACCGGGCAATTGCGCTGGGTACGGCAGACCGTGCATCACGATCTGTGGGACATGGACGTGCCGGCGCAGCCGTCGCTGGTCGACATCACCACGGCGAGCGGCGTGGTGCCGGCGCTGGTCGGACCGACCAAGCAGGGCGATCTCTACGTGCTCGACCGGCGCACCGGCGAGCCGATCATTCCGGTGAAGGACGTGCCGGCGCCCGGCGGCGCGATCGAGGGCGATCATGCCTCGCCGACGCAGCCGGCCTCGGACCTGTCCTTCAATCCCAAGCCGCTGACCGGCGCCGACATGTGGGGCATCACCATGTTCGACCAGCTGGCGTGCCGGATCGAATTGAAGAAGCTGCGCTATGAGGGCCGCTACACGCCGCCCTCGCTTCAGGGCTCGCTGATCTACCCCGGTAATTTCGGCGTCTTCAACTGGGGCGGCGTCGCGGTCGATCCGGTGCGGCAGGTGATGTTCGGCATGCCGACCTATCTCGCCTTCACCTCGAAGCTCATCCCCCGCGCGGACGTGCCGCCGCCGGGCGACACCAAGGGCAGCGAGCAGGGGCTGAACCGCAACGAGGGCGCGCCTTACGCGGTGGTGATGGGACCGTTCCTGTCGCCGCTCGGCATTCCCTGCCAGGCGCCGCCCTGGGGCTATGTCGCCGGCGTCGATCTCAAGACGGGAAACATCGCCTACAAGCACCGCAACGGCACTGTCTACGACATGACGCCGCTGCCTTTGCCGCTCAAGGTCGGTGTTCCCGGCATAGGCGGGCCGATGATCACGGCTGGCGGCGTCGCTTTTCTGGGCGCCGCGGTCGACGATTATCTTCGGGCCTACGACCTCACCACCGGCAGGCAGCTCTGGCGGGCGAGGCTGCCGGCGGGCGGCCAGTCGACGCCGATGACCTATACGGTGGCCGACGGCCGCCAGTTCGTCGTCATCGTCGCCGGCGGGCACGGCTCGGTCGGCACGAAGCCGGGCGATTACGTGATGGCCTACACGCTGCCAAAATAGGACAGGGCGGTGTCAGGCCTCAAAGCCCGAGATGACCGCGCAAGCTGGGCACCTGGTCCAGCACCTGATTGGTCAGCTCGGGGCCGGCGGCAACCTCGGCCTGCTTGATCAAGGTCTCGCCGGCCTGACGGATTTGCGCCATGTCGAGGCCGGACGCCTTGAGCGTGGCGATGCCGTTGATCAGCGCGCCGGCCTTTTCGCCCAGCACGCCGCCAAGCGCGCCCTGCAGCGACGACAGAAGTCCGCCGCCCGAATTGGCCGTCGCGCCGGCGGCCATCACGTCATATTTCTGGGCCAACGCACCGGCGCCGGGGATCTGGTCGAAGAAGGACGAAACGCTGGTGCCTTCAGCCTCATGCTCGAGCACGGAAAAAATGGTGCCGACAACCTTCTCGGTGGTCGGCTCGTCGAGGCCGGCCTTCGAGGAAACGGTGTTGATGATATCCTGGATGTTCATGGCATTCCCCTTTTTCGTCATTCGTATCGGTGAGGCCGATCCGGCAACTTCACGTCCTAATGTGACAGCACCATCAAGCCTTTCGGAAATGACCAAAATGTGATGAATCAGCCGGGCTTGTCGGCGGAGCGACGGGTCGGCACCAGACCTCTACAGGGGTCGTCACCGGGGCACGACTGGATCGTGCGATTCTCGACCCTATCTTGCGGATCGAACTGCCAATCGTCGTCGAGGACAGCCATGACCGAACCCGTTGCCAAGCCCGCCATCACGCAGCCCCTGATCACTCAGGCCATGATCGACGCCTATGACGAATACACGCATCTGACGCTCGACCGCCGCCGCTTCATGGAGCAGTTGACGAAGCTGGCGGGCTCTGGTGCCGCGGCGGCCGCGATCGCGCCGATGCTGGCGGCCAATTCCGCCCAGGCGGCGATCGTCGCCGAGGACGACAGCCGCGTTAAGGGCGAGGACATCACCTATCCCGGCTCAAGCGGCGAGATGAAGGGCTATCTGGTCAAGCCCGCGAACCAGTCAGGCAAGCTCGGCTGCGTCATCGTCGTCCACGAGAACCGGGGGCTGAACCCGCATATTCGCGATGTCGCCCGGCGTGTGGCGCTGGAGGGATTCATCGCATTGGCGCCGGACTTCCTGTCGCCGCTTGGCGGAACGCCCTCCGACGAGGACAAGGCCCGCGACATGTTCACCAAGCTCGACGTGGCCAGAGTCGCCGCCGACGGCGTTGCGACGATCGCCTATCTCAAGGGCCTCAAGGATGGCAACGGCAAGGTCGGGGCGGTCGGCTTCTGCTGGGGCGGAGGCGCGGTGAACCAACTCGCCGTCCATGCGCCCGATCTCAGCGCCGCCGTCGCCTATTACGGCATGCAGCCCAAGGCCGAGGACGCTCAAAAGATCAAGGCGCCGCTGCTGCTGCACTATGCCGGGTTGGACGAACGCACCAATGCCGGCATCGACGCCTATAAGAAGGCGCTCGACGCCGCCCATGTCGAATACAAGGTGTATGTCTATGAGGGCGCCAACCACGCCTTCAACAACGACACCTCGGCCGCGCGGTATGACAAAAAGGCCGCCGACCTCGCTTGGGGCCGGACCATCGCTTTCCTGAAGGAGAAGCTGGCCTAGCCGAGCGGTCCAGAGCAATTCCAGGAAGAGTGACAAACGGCGACCTTTCAAAATCCCTGTGTCGGAGAACCAGGGCGTTTCACTGTTTCACGGAAACGGCGCCGGGAATTGGTTGAAGCCGCCCCAACCTCGTCATTCTATGGCGGAGCAAGGAGCGCAGCGACGCGGCGCAGACCATAGAATCCATTCCGTGACTTGGAAGCGCCGCCACGGTGCAGAATTCTGCTCCGTTGCACGCCTTGGCGAAAGTAACGGAATGGATTCCAAGGAGCTTCGCTCCTGCTCCGCCCTGGAATGACGATCGCGATGGGCGTTTCGGCCAATCTCCGAGGCGTGCCACCTGCCAACGCAAACAGATCCGACTGGTCAAAATCCCTGCGCAGTGCCACTAGGCGTTTGCCGCCGGCTTGTGGAAGGCCACCCCTGTGATCACCAGCGAAATGCCGATGCAGTCGGTAACGCTCGGTACCTGGCGCAGCACGATGACGCCGATCAGTGTCGCGGTGAGCGGCAGGAGCGAGAGCATCAATGCGAAGCTCGCGCGCGGCAGCCTCGCCATGGCGAGCTGGTCGCAGATGTAGGGGATCACCGAGGAGCAGATGCCGACGCCGATCGCGGCGCCGAGCAGTTGCGGCGACGCGAAGGCGGGCATCGCCTCGCGAAAGCCGATGGGCAACACGATAAGGAAAGCGACCGCCATGGCGGCGCCGAGGCCGGCGATGCCGATGCCTGCCTGGGCGACGCGGTGACCGATCACGATGTAGCCGACGAACAGGGCGCCGTTCAAAAAGGCCCAGAACAAGCCGACCGGATCGCTGGACCATTTCACGTCGATGAGAAGCAAGGTGCCGACAACGGCAATGGCGAGCGCGGCAAAGTTGCGCCGGCTGCGCAGGCCAACCAGCGCGACCGCGATCGTGCCGACGAATTCGATCGCCGCCACCAGCGAGATCGGCAACCGGTCGAGCGCCAGATAGAACGAGCAGTTCATCACCGCCAGGCAGATGCCGAAGGCCAGCAACAGAAGTCGTTGAGCGCGATCGGCGCGGGCGAAAACGCGCCAGGGCCTGGTCAGTGGAGCAAAGACGAGGGCGGCGGTGGCGATGCGCGCCCAGGCCATGCCGAGCACGCCGATCTGAGCGAAAAGCAGCACGGCGAAGGCCGGCCCCAGATAATGGAACACGGCGCTGACGCAGAACCAGACATGCGGCGGCAACGCGTTGGCCATTCCAGCAAGCATGGTGGGGCCGGCGAGGGCGGCGTGCGCATCGGCGGCCGCCAGGTTTGCAGCAGGAATTTGCGTTTGCGTTTTCATGCGAGCATTATCGCAGGCGAAACTCGCGGATTACATGTGTGATGAATGGCTCGATTGACGCTTTGCTTTCTGATGGGAGAGGTTTGGCTTGAAAAACCTTCGAAGTGAAAATGTCGATCTGGACGCGATCGACCTGAAGCTCCTGCGGCTCCTGGAAAAGGACGCGCGCATCAGCACTGCGGAACTGGCGCGTGCGGTCGGGCTGTCGGCGCCGAGCGTGGCGGAGCGCATCCGCAAGCTGCAGGATAACGGCGTGATCGAGGCGTATACGGTCAAGATCAATCCGGCCGCTCTCGGCATGAAGCTGTCCGCATGGCTCAGAATCAGGCCGGTGCCGGGACAGCTTTCCGTGGTGGCGGACATCATCCGCGAGCTGCCAGAAATCGCGCAATGCGACCGCGTGACCGGCGAGGACTGCTTCGTCGCGCTCGCCCATGTCGGCTCAGTGAGCGAGCTCGAGCGGGTGATCGACCGGATCATTCCCTATGCGATGACCAACACCGCGATCATCCAGTCGTCACCGGTCGAGCCGCGCTCGCCGCTGTGCGGGTTCAAGCGGCCATGATTCGGCGGTTATGACTCGGCAGCTATGACTGGTCAGGGAGGATGAGGCAGCGACGATGAATCAAGCGTGGCCGCGCTTCATGCGCGCCTGCTTTAGAATCACGCGCCAGCGGATCATGTCGAACGGGATGGGTTCGTTGTTGTTGGCGATGTGGAAGATCTCATTGTTGACGTTCTTCAGCGATCGCCAGAAATCATAGTCGGTGATGCGTGGATCGGCCGCCAAGCGCTCCACTTCGACGTTGATGTCGGTTTTCATGCACTATCCTCGCACCGCATTCCGCCAGCCGCCCCCGCGCAAACCCGGTACGGCGGTTTTCGAACGCGCCAGTGAGTCGTTCAACGGACTCAACCGACTTGTTCACGTTAAAACCTTGGTAAGGTTAACGCGAGCGTCCGGCTTTTCAAGCGCTCTTGCGCTTGATGCCGATCGAGCGGCCGGCGCGCTCCGGCATCGGTAACGCTGCATGGGCGGCGCGCATCGCCTCGACCTGGGCCATCACGTCGGCAGGGAAGGGAGCGACCTTCGGTCCTTCCATGTCGACATGCAACGACAGCGATTCGGACGTGGCGGCAAGCCAGCCGTCGACGTGGCGGATTTCCTGGTAGGCACGCAGGCGCTTCTCGTCATGGTCGATCAGCTGGAACGAGACATTGACCTTGTGGTCGAGGTGCAACTCCTGCACGTAGCAGACATGAACTTCGGCCGTGTAGATGGTAAGGCGTCGCTCCTTGGCGTAGTTCGGCCCCATGCCCATCAGCTCGAACGCCTGGTCCGAGCAGCGGTCGAACAGGACGTTGTAGTAGGCCATGTTGAGATGGCCGTTATAATCGATCCATTCCTTCTCGATCGCCATTGGGCCGGAAATGATCGGTGCGGGGATCGTCATTTTGGTTTTCCTCGATGGTCGCTGGACGGGGCGGATGGAAGATTACGACGTAGTCGCCACAAGCCTAATCGCTTGGCACTTTTCCTAGGATTGCTTTAGGCATCATTCATAGCTGCACTAAAAGCGTGGCCACTGGTCCATTCGCGGAGGAATTCATGGCTTTGAGCGACCTCAACCCCGTCGAACGCAACGAGGAAGGCATCGCCGCGGTGCTCGGCATCCTCAAGCAGCGCTTCGGCGAGCGCTTCCAGACCGGCGAGGCGATACGCGGCCAGCACGCGCACACCACCACCTATATCCCGACCCAGGCGCCGGACGGCGTGGCTTTCGTCGAGACGGCTGCGGACGTGCAGGAGATCGTGCGCGCCTGCGCCGTCCACCGCGTGCCGGTCATCGCCTTCGGCGTCGGTTCTTCGCTGGAGGGCCACACCAATGCGCCGGGCGGCGGCATTTCCATCGATACGTCGCGCATGAACCGGATCCTGGCCGTCAACCCGCAGGACCTCGACTGCACAGTCGAGCCCGGCGTGACGCGCGAGGACCTCAACCGGCATCTGCGCGACACCGGCCTGTTCTTTCCGATCGATCCGGGCGCCAACGCCTCGCTCGGCGGCATGGCGGCGACCAGGGCCTCCGGCACCAACGCGGTGCGCTACGGCACCATGCGCGAAAACGTGCTGTCGCTGACCGCCGTCATGGCCGACGGCGAGACGGTGACGACCGGCAAGCGGGCGAAGAAAAGCTCGGCCGGCTACGACCTGACGCGGCTTCTGGTCGGGTCGGAAGGCACGCTCGGCGTCATCACCTCGCTGACGCTGAGGCTGCAGGGCATTCCGCAGGCGATCTCCGGCGGCGTCTGCCCGTTTCCGAGCCTCGAGGCGGCCTGCAACACGGTGATCGCGACCATCCAGATGGGCATTCCGGTGGCGCGTATCGAGCTGGTCAACGCGCTGCAGATGCGGGCGATGAAAAACTATTCCAAGCTCGACTATCCGGAGAGCCCGTGCCTGTTCGTCGAGTTCCATGGCAGCGACGCGGGCGTCGCCGAACAGGCCGAAACGTTCGGCATGATCGCCGAGGAGCAGGGTGGCGGGCCGTTCCTGTGGACCAGCGTCGCTGAGGAGCGGACAAAGCTCTGGAAGGCGCGGCACGACGCCTATTGGTCGTCGCTGACGCTGCGCCCCGGCGCCAAGGGGCTTTCGACCGACGTCTGCGTGCCGATCTCGCGGCTTGCCGAATGCGTCACGGAGACCGAGGCCGACATTGCCGAGATGGGGCTTGTCGCGCCGATCGTCGGCCACGCCGGCGACGGCAATTTCCACGTGCTGGTGCTGATGGATGTCGACAATCCGGACGAGATCGCGCTTGCCGAGAAATTCGTCTCCAGGCTCAACATGCGCGCGATCGCCATGGAAGGCACCTGCACCGGCGAGCACGGCATCGGCCAGGGCAAGGTCGGCTTCCTGCGCCACGAACTCGGCCATGGCGTCGATGTCATGCGCACCATCAAGCAGGCGCTCGATCCGCTGAACATCATGAATCCCGGCAAGATCCTGCCGGCGGCGGGCTGATCCGCAGGCCGGCGGCTATTCGCCCATGCCGTCGGCCAGCTTCTGCAGCATCGGCCGTGTCGGCGCGAAGAAGGTCGTGCCGGTATGCAGGGTGGAGAAATCGAGCAGCCGGTCGTAGGCGCCGGGCGGCTCGCCGACATACATGCGCTGCAGCATCTTCTCGATCACCCACAGATAGCGGGTGTAGCCGATGAAATAGGTGCCGAACTCGTTCTGCCCCGGGCGGCCGAACGGCATGTTGTCGCGCAGGATGTCGTATTCGTTGCCGGCGTCGTCCTCGATGGTGGCCAGCGACTTGTGCGATTTACGCGGCTTGTCGTCGTCATCGATCTCGATGTTGTCGATCTTGGTGCGGCCGATGATCTCTTCCTGGACATGCGTTGGCGTCTCTTTCCAGGCTGCCATGTTGTGCAGGTACTTCTGCACGACGACATAGCTGCCGCCGGCAAAGTCGCCGTCCTCGTCGCCGATCAAAGCAGAGGCGGGCAGGTCGAGGCCGGTCGGATTTGCTGTGCCGTCGACAAAGCCCAGGAGGTCGCGCGCATCGAAATAGCGGAAGCCGGACACCTCGTCGGCGACGGTCACGCTGCCGGCCAGGCGGTCCAGCAGGATGCGCTCGAACTCGAAGCACATGTCGGGCCGCTCGGCGCGGATGTGGAAGAGCAGATCGCCCGGCGTCGAGGGCGCCGAATGCGCCGAGCCCTCGATCGGCGCGAAGGGTTTCAGCTCGCGCGGCCGGCGGCCGGGCGACAGACGGTTCCAGAGCGCGGCGCCGATGCCGGCGATGCAGGACAGGCGTCCCGACAAGTCGCGGAAGCCGACATTCTTGACGAGATCGTCGAGCTCGCCCAGCACCGAAGCGACATTCGAAAGCGCGGCCTCGTCGCTGCCGACTGTCACAACAAGGAAAATCGCGGCCAGCGACAGCGGAGCGTCCACGCTCTGCGCGTCGATGGGCACTCTGTCCCAGTTCTTGCCTGACATCGGGAACGCTCCGAGTTGGGTTCGGATTTAGGGCGGTCACGAACGTGACCGGAAGGGCGGGAATCTGCAAAAGAGATATCGCGACCGCGAGCCGTCGCGCAACTGGAGACGTTGGCCGTTGCCGCGCGTTGAATTGCCTCTTTATCGACACGCGGATGCGGGTAGAGTGCGGCTGAGTTTCAACCCGGGAAACAGATGCTCGCCCGCCTGTTCGTGATCTTCGGTGGCCTGTTCGTGCTGGTGCTGTGCGCGGCGCTGGTGGTGCCGTATTTCATCGACTGGACGGGTTACCGGGGCGATTTCGAGCGCGAGGCGAGCGCCGTCCTCGGTCGCAAGGTGGCGGTGAGGGGTGACGCGACGGCGCGGCTGTTGCCGTTTCCGTCGGTGACCTTCTCGAATGTCGAGGTCGCGGGCGGGCCGGAAGGCCAGCCGGCGATGACGGTCGAGACCTTCTCCATGGACGCGGAGCTCGCGCCGTTCCTGCGCGGCGAGGTGCTGATCTTCGACATGCGGCTGGTACACCCGAAAGCCGTCATCAATATCGCCGGCGACGGCACCGTCGACTGGACGCTCCGGCCCTCGGCTCCCTTCGATCCGGGCCAGATCGCGATCGAGAAGCTGTCGGTGACCGAAGGGCAGATCGAACTGCGCCATGCCGCCGGCGGGCGCAGCCACCTGATCTCGGAGATCAACACGACGATTTCGGCCAAGGCGCTCACCGGCCCATGGCACATGGACGGAACGCTGCGCTTCGACGGCCTGCGAGCCGACGTCTCGGCTTCCACCGGCAAGGTGGAGCCGGACGGCCAGATGCGGCTCCGGCTGAAAGCGGACCCCGATGCCTATCCGCTGATCGTCGAAGCCGACGGCAATGCCGGCATCGTCAAGGGCGCCGCGGTCTATTCCGGCCAGTTCAAGATTTCGGGTGACGACAGGAATTCGGCCGAGCTGCGCGGCAACGGGGGCGAACCGGTCAAGGTCAGCACCGGCAAGCCCGACCCGGGCTTCCGGCTGAACGGCAAGTTCGCGATCGACCACCAGAAGCTCAATTTCGACGAGTTCCGCTTCGAGACCGGGCCGCTCGACAATCCCTATACCGCCGACGGCAAGGCATCGGTCGATCTCGGCCTGAAGCCGCATTTCTTGGTCGAGGCCAGCGGGGCGCAGGTGCAGTTCGACGAGGCCGTCGGCGGGGCCGCCGGTGCCGGCTTCACTCTCGACCAGCGCATTGCGGCGTTCGAGCGGACGCTGCAGCACATGCCGAAGCCGACCATACCGGGCAAGGTCGAGGTCAGGCTGCCGGCGGTGGTGGCGGGCGACACGACGGTGCGCGACGTGCGGCTGTCGGCCGAGCCGGCCGAAGGGGGCTGGTCGGTCAAGTCGCTTGCCGCGACGCTGCCGGGCCGTACAACGCTCGAGGCCGACGGCATGTTGAGCCTCGAAGACCATTTCGGCTTCACCGGCTCGTTGCTGCTGGCCGTCGGGCAGCCTTCCGGCTTTGCCGCCTGGCTGTCGAAGGATGTCGACGAGGCCATCCGCCGGCTGCCGGCGGCAGGCTTCAAGGCCAAGGTCGATCTCAGCGAGAACCGGCAGTCGTTCAGCGATCTCGAACTCATCCTCGGCAAGGCGAAATTTTCGGGCGGCATCGATTCCAGCCAGCCGGACGGCGCCAGGCCATCGGTGCTGATGCGGCTGACGGGCGGCGAGATGGATCTGGACGGGCTCGCGGCGTTCGCCTCGATCTTCATCAGCGACAAGGGCGCCAACCGTTTTTCGGATCGCGATCTCGATTTCCAGATCAAGGCGGGTCCGGTCAGCGCTGCCGGACTCAGCGCCGACACCGTCGACACGGCGCTGCGGCTGCGCGAGGGCCTGCTCGAGATCGACCGGCTTTCGATCGGCGGCCTGGCCGGCGCCTCGATCAGCGCCACGGGCCGGGTCAAGGATTTCCCGCAGAGCCCGACCGGCAAGCTCAATGCTTCCGTGGTGGCGGTGGACCTCAAGCCGCTGATCGACGTCGCGGCCCAGCATTATCCCGACAATGGCGTGCTCAAAGGCCTGGCCAGCCGTGCGGCGGCCTATCCGGAACTGTTCCAGGACGTGCGCATCGATCTCTTGACCAGCGCCGCCGACAATGGCGACGGCACCACGGGCCTGGCGCTCTCGGCCCAGGGCAAGGCCGGCGGCTCGGCCTTTTCGGCTTCGCTTTCCGGCAGGGGAACCGTGGGCAAGCTCTCCGAGGCGCCGGTGGCGATCACCTTCAACGCCCACAACGACAATGCCACCACGCTGCTTGCGCTTTACGGCCTGCCGGCGTTGCCGCTAGGCATGCTCGGCCACGCCAACACCGACGTCTCGGCGAAGGGCTCGGTCGCCGGCGGTCTCGCGACAAGCTTCAACCTGACGGCCGATGATTTCAGGGCAAGCTTCGACGGAACAGTCGCCTCGACGGCGCAAGGCCCCACCGCCAAGGGCAAGGTCAATCTCGACGCCGCCGATATCGAGCCGTGGCTGATGACGACGGGGGTAGGCCTGCCCGGCATGGGAACGGGGACGTCGACATCGCTGGCGGCCGATGCCGATTTCGGCAATGGGCTTCTGGTGCTGAGCGGTCTCACCGGCTCGATCGACAAGGCGGCGATGTCCGGCGACGTCAACATCGACGCCAAGGATGGTCTGCCGCATCTTGCCGGGGCGCTGGCGCTCGACGAGCTCGACCTCGATCCGCTGGCGGTCTCCCTGTTCGGCGACCAGTCCTTCGATGCCGCCAAGGGCGGCTGGCCGACGACGCCGTTCAGCCAGGAGTCGACCCTGCCGTTCAACGCCGACCTCGATCTCAACACCTCGGCGCTCGCCATCGGGCCCTTCGCGACGGCGCATGACGCTTCATTCTCGCTGAAGCTCGACCGCGAAGGCATCCATGTCTCCGACCTCAAGGCGAAGCTCCATGGCGGCGAACTGACCGGCCTGTTCGACCTGAAGAACACGGAGGGCACCGGCCTGTTCTCCGGCCAGATGAGGTTGGCCGGCAGCGATCTTTCCGCAGTCCTGCCAGGCGCCGGCATCGGCGGCAGCGGCGATCTTTCGGCGGCGTTGTCGACCAGCGGCAAATCGATCGACGCCATGATCGCCGCCCTGTCCGGTTCCGGCACCGCGGCGTTGAAGGGATTGAAGGTGGACGGTATCAATCCGGACGGCTTTGGCGCCATCATCGCCAAGGCCGATGCGATCGGACGCGATATCGACACGGCCAAGACCGCAGAGTTCGCGCCGCAGATCGCAGGCGAAGGCAGCTTCGCCGCTGGCAACACCGATGTGGCCTTCACCATCGCCAATGGGACACTGCGCGTGCCGCCGATTAGCCTCGACAATCCCGGCGCGACCTTGTCCGCCGACGTGACTGCCGATCTCAACACGAGCACCGTCACGGCAAAGGGGACGCTGACCTATCGTCCCGGCGACGAGGCACTCGTCGGTTCCGAGCCGGCCGTCAATTTCAGCCTGGCCGGTCCGCTCGGGGCCGCGCCCCAGTTCGACAGCGGTCCGCTGGCGCAGTTCCTGACGCAGCGCGCGCTGGAGAAGGAACAGCAGCGGGTCGAGGCGATGCAGGCGGCGCTGCTCGAAAAGCAGCGGCTGCGGCGCGAGGTGCGCTATTACGCCTCGCTGCAGACGGAGCGCGACAAGACGGCCGAGGAGTTGCGCCGGCAAGAGGAAGAGGCGCGGCAGAAGGCCGAGGCGGAAGCCAAGGCAAGAGCTGAAGCGGAAGCGCAGGCACAGGCAGAAGCCGAGGCAAAAGCCAAGGCGGATGAAGAGGCCAGGGCCAAGGCGGAGGCCGACGCCAAGGCGCAGGCCGAAGCGGACGCCAAGGCCAAGGCCGATGCACAGGCGAAGGCCGAGGCCGAGCAGCGGGCCGCGGACGAGGCGGCCAAGGCACAGGCCGAAGCCGATCGCAAGAAGGCGGAGCAGGCGAAGCTGGACGCAGCGCGCAAGGCGGCCGAGCAAACGCGCAAGGTCGACGGGTCGCTGCCGGGCGTCAACGACGGTTCGGCGCCGGCGCCGGCGAAACCGAAGGCCAACCCTTTCACGATCGACAATCTGTTGAAGTCGCTCGACGGCGGCTGAGCTTTACGCTGCGGGGGCGGGACCAGTTCCGCGGCACACGGATTTGACCGGTCGGCTCTGTTTTCGTTGTCAGGTGGCATGCGTTGGAGATTGGCCGAAAACGCCATCGCGATCGTCATTCCAGGGCGGAGCAGGAGCGAAGCTCCGTCGCGAAGAC
>NZ_VFTZ01000039.1 GCF_006440775.1 Mesorhizobium sp. B2-7-2
CTCTTCATGGACGCTGCCTCGGTCCTGGTATTCCCGGCGTGTGGGTATCGAAGCACAAAAGCCACATCTTAGTTGCCATTCCGCAGCGAGGAGATCATGTTTGGCTAAAATAAGAAGAGCCTCGTTAAGCGGAAGCGGCCTGACTAGTTCGTTCGGCGTAAACTGGCAGCAACGTGTGAACGGGGGGCATTCCGGCAGGAGCGCAATCCCATGGGCGCGAGTTGATATCCAAATGAGGAAGAAACTGACATCAGCCCTCGCCACAGCCCGCGAGCATAGTTCATGTCCGCCGCGTAATATTCCCGTTGAACGCACACCGAAGCTATTGCGCTGAAAGCATAAAATTGCCATCTCCCGACGAAGTTACCGCTGGTGGGGATGGGAATGGGCGTATCTGACGAGTTCTACAACTTCCGGAATAACTACAATATCGGCACCGACCTGATCAGCTCGATAGGACAGCGGTACCGGCGTATCACCACGCGCCTTAACACAGACTTCTGGAACACTGATTCCAGCTCCGCCCACAGTCTCTATGTTGGCTCTTACGGTCGCGACACCGCCGCACGCGGAATCAGCGACCTGGATATCGGCTTCCAGCTCCCCTATGCGGAATACGTCAAATACAGCGCGTATCAGGGCAACGGTCAGTCCGCACTTCTTCAGGCCGTGAAAAACTCCCTCCTCAAAACCTACGGCTCCAGCAACGTCGGCGGCAACGGTCAGGTTGTCGTCATCTCCTTCACGGACGGAATCACATTCGAAATCCTCCCCTATTTCGACAACACGGACGGTTCCTGGACGTTTGCCGATTCAAACGGGGGAGGTACCTGGCGACAGTGCAACCCCCGGGCAGAGATAAATGCCGTCCAGACACGCAATACGGCCGTTAACGGCAACCTGAAAGCGCTCGGCCGCATGATGAGGGTGTGGAAAGACCATAATAGCGTTCCGATGACTGGAGCGCTGATTGACGCGCTTGCCTATCAGTTCATCGAAACGTGGGAGTATCGGGATAAATCCTACGGCTATCATGACTACATGGCGCGGGACTTCCTGAAGTATCTCTACGACCTCGACCGAGAGAAAACTTACTGGCGGATGCCGGGAAGCGGTTCCTACGTCTACAAGACGGGGGTGTTCTGGTTGAAGGCGCTCAGTGACTACAATATCGCCGTCGAGGCCTGCAACATGCAGACCGACGACAAAGCCGCACAGCGCCGCGCGAAATGGAGGATCGTCTTTGGCACAACCTTCCCAATTTGATCCGCGGTACCAACTCGAGAGCCAAGTGCGCGAGTGTTACGGCCGTTGCGCCTACACCCACAAGATCCACGAGAAGATGGCCGAGCGGCTTGCCGACCATCAATGGTATGCAAAGTGGTTCAACATCATCCTGTCCGCGCTCATCGCCGGCGGCGCGGTGACGACCGTTTTCAGGGCGGAGACGGGGCTTCTGCAATATGCGGAATACGCGACCGTCGTGCTTGCCATTCTCAGCCTGATCTACAACGCCTACCAGAAGGACCTAGACCCCGGTGCTCTCGCGCAGCGACACAGGGAAACCGCGTCCGACATCTGGAATGTGCGAGAATCTTACCTCAGCCTGATAACCGACGCGCTCAATACGGCAGTGCCAATTGACGACCTTCGGACTCAGCGCGACGAGTTGCAGACCAACCTTCACGAAATCTATCGGGCGGCACCCTTCACGGACGGGAAGGCCTACAAGAAGGCACAGAATTCCTTGAAGGACAACGAGGAGCTTATGTTCTCCGACAAGGAAATCGACGATATGCTGCCCACCACGTTAAGGCGGTCGAGCAGGGCTTAGTCAAGCGCCGGTCGGTCCCGCCAGCAGGCTAGGTAAATAAACGAACGGCGGCCTTTCGGACAGTGTAAAGGGCGTCTCAACGACCGAAATCGGGCGCAAAGCTCTCTTTCACTTCCAGCCATGTGTGGGCCGAATCGAGTCAGAATGCTTGGCTTCACTAGAAAATCGGGCAGTGTTAATGTGCCCCGAAGCGGGAGGGATCACTCTCGCAGAGTTTAATTCGGTACAATGGTACAGCGCTGCAAATCTCCATGTCTTGGTCATTAGATTCGCCAGACCAAAGGTGGCCCAGTTTTAGCGATCTTCAACCGCCGTTTTCACCCGCGCGTTTTTGCTCTCGAGTTCATCCAGATAATCGGCCCACCATTGCATCATCTTTACGCGCTCTTCCCAGTACTCTGCCCGGGCGTAGGCGCGACGTACGTCGTTGTTCTCAACATGGGCCAGCTGCCGCTCTATGGCGTCCGGATGCCATCTTCCGCATTCGTTTAGCAAAGTTGATGCCGTTGCTCGAAAACCGTGCGCGGTGGCTTCTTCCTTGCCGTACCCAATACGGCGAAGGGCAGCGTTAAGCGTGTTGTCGGAAATCGGACGCGAGCCCGATCGAATACTAGGAAACAACAGCGTGCCCCCACCAGAGGTTTCTCTAAGTGAGGTCAGGACCCCGACGGCCTGCCTGGAGAGAGGTACGCGGTGCGGCCGTCTCATTTTCATGCGCCCTTCAGGGATGCTCCACACCGAGCTTTCGAAATCGAACTCGTCCCATCCGGCCGCGCGCAGCTCGCCGGGGCGGGGAAACAGCAGGGCCATCAGCCTTAGGGCGGCTCGGGTTGTCGGCTGCCCGTCAAATGCATTGATCGCCCTCAGCAAGCCTCCCAAGGCCTTAGGATCGGTAACGGCGGCGCGCGGCGTGACCGTTGGACCGACGAGTGCTCCCCGCAGGGCGATCGTCGGATCTGTATCGGCGCGTGCGGTTGCGATTGCATATCGAAACACGCTGCCGATAGTGGAGCGCAGTCGCCTGGCCGACTCGTATCGACCGCGAACCTCCACGCTGCGGAGAGCGGCAAGAATTGTGGCCGGATCAATCTCCCGAACGCTTTTGTCCCCCAACGTTGGATGGGCAAAGTCGAGCAACCATTTGACCTTGGTGATGGTCCGGTCGGCACGACCCTCCTTCTTCAGCTTGTCGACATAGTCCTCCGCGATTGAGCGAAAGGTGTCCTCTGCCGAAGCCTTTTGTGACTTACGCTCCTGGGCGGGGTCGATGCCACGTAGGAGGAGACGTTTGGCGGTATCGCGCGCCTCGCGTGCCTCAGCCAGGGAGATGAGCGGATAGCTGCCCAACGCCAGAAGCTTCTGCTTGCCGCCAAAACGATAGGCGAGGCGCCATAGGCGAGATCCGGTAGGCTGAACCCAAAGCTGGAGCCCGCCACCGTCAGACAATTTCACGAGCTTTGAAGCGGGTCGGGCATTTCGGCATTTTACGTCGGAAAGCGCCATTTCCGGGAGCTCCATTTGGCTGCATCGATACCATCAGGATCTCCAATACCACCGAAAATACCAGCCCTCCGCCTCGTTGGACCAACTACGCCGAAATTCCACAAAACACGGCCAACCGCGCCTTGCGTCACAAAAATTACCAAGGATTTCAGACATTTGCCGAGACAAAAGCGTAGATGCTTCGGCGAAAGAGACTGTCGGGAGAAGAGGGGATGGTGCCCAGAGGCGGATTCGAACCACCGACACGCGGATTTTCAGTCCGCTGCTCTACCAACTGAGCTATCTGGGCCTGTGCCGGCTAACGGGATGCGCCCGCCGGGTTTCACGAAGGCGCCAGGCGGCGCCCCTTGAAAGCGCGTGGGTTATAGCACGGGAATCTTGCCTGTCCAGCGCCTAGGTGTTGATTTCGTCAGGAAAGAAAAATCGCTGGAAAACGACCGGTCGCCGGCTGCGCTCACGGCTCGTCCTTGGGCGTCGGGCCCGGCTTCGGGCTGTCGTCTTCTTCCTCTTCGCCGTCGCGGCCGGGGATGATATAGGCGCCCTTCAGCCAGCGGTTGAGGTCGATGTCCTTGCAGCGCGCCGAGCAGAACGGATAATGCTCGCGCGCCGACGGCTTGCCGCATTCGGGGCAGGGCCGTTTCGGCCTCAGCGGCGTTACCTTGTCGCCCGAGCTCATGTGCAGACTATGCTCATGAGCGCGCGGCGTGCCAGTGCTGGTGCGCCTTGAAGCCTTCGCCGGAAAGCAGCGCCACGCTCTCGTAGAGCGGCAGGCCGACCACATTGGTGTAGGAGCCGACCAGCTTGACGACGAACGAGCCGGCCAGGCCCTGCACCGCATAGCCGCCGGCCTTGCCCCGCCACTCGCCCGACGCGACATAGGCGTCGATCTCCTCGCGCGGCAGCCGCTTGAAGCGCACCCTTGTCTCCACCAGCCGCTGGCGCAGCTTGCCGCCGGGCGTGATCAGGCAGATGCCGGAATAGACCCGGTGCGAGCGGCCGGAAAGCAGGCCGAGGCAATTGACGGCGTCGTCGATCGTCTCGGCCTTGGGCAGGATGCGCCGTCCGACCGCCACCACCGTGTCGGCGGCGAGGATGAAAGCAGGCGCATAGTCCTCCTCGCTCTTCAGCGAGGCCAGCGCCTTCTCGGCCTTGTCCTTGGAAAGGCGCTTGGCCAGCGAGCGCGGATGCTCGGCGCGCAGCGGCGTCTCGTCGACATCGGCGGGCAGCACCCGGTCCGGCTCGATGCCGGCCTGCTGCAAGAGTTCGATGCGGCGCGGCGAACCAGACGCAAGCACCAGCTTCTGCAGAATGCTCATGGGAGCATGATGCCGAAAAGTGTGAAGCGGTTTTCGGACGACATCATGCTCCACTCCCTGGTTTGGAGCCGGATGATTTCAGGTCGAACAGACCTGAAATCATCCGGCTCTGGGTTCGCGCCGGACTGTTACTTGAAACGGTAGGTGATGCGGCCCTTGGTCAGGTCATAGGGCGTCATCTCGACCAGGACCTTGTCGCCGGTCAGCACGCGAATGCGGTTCTTGCGCATGCGGCCGGCCGTGTGGGCGATGATTTCGTGTTCGTTTTCGAGCTTCACCCGGAACATCGCATTGGGCAGCAGTTCGGTGACCACACCTGGAAACTCGAGGACTTCTTCCTTCGGCATTCGATACCTTTGCTTGGATGGCGGTTCCGGCGCCTAGAGTATGATGCCGAAAAGTGTCAAGCGGTTTTCGGGCGACATCGTGCTCTAGTTCTTTGATCCGGAGTCGGATGATTTCCGGCCGAACCGAACGGAAATCATCCGACTCCGGCCGGAATTTGCGGCGGAACCTATATGATAATCGCCCGCTTGTGAACATGCTTAATCGGCCGCGTTTTTTGCCTCAGGAAGCAGAAAACGTCGGCTTATGCGCGCTTTCAGCCGCTCGCGCACATCGCGATAGGCGGCCATGATGTGCTCCCGCGTGCCGCCGGTGTCGGTCGGGTCGGGCATCGGCCAGTATTCGACCTCGACGGCGAGCGAGCGGGTGAGCTCGAGCGCCGCATGATGCGCCTCCGGCGCCAGCGTTACGATCAGGTCGAAATAATCGTCCTCCATATCCGCCAGCGTCCTGGGTTGGCGCTCCCCAAGCGACAGGCCTTCTTCGGCGAGCACTGCATCGACGAACGGGTCGCGCTCGCCGGCGCGCACACCGGCCGAAGCGACGAAGGTGGTGGCGGGAAGCATGCGGCGCGCCATTTGTTCCGCGATCGGCGAGCGCACGGCGTTCATGCCGCACAAAAACAGGATCGAATGCGGCAGCGCGGCCAACACTAGAGCATGATCCCGAACCGGAGGTCAGCGCACGCAAAAAGTGGGACCCGGTTTTCGGAGAAGATCATGCTCCAACAAAGAGTTAGATCAGGACGGTATTTCAACGAAACATCATCCTGATCTAACCCCGCCAGTGCAGCACGCAGACCAGCGTGAACAGCCGGCGCGCCGTGTCGAAGTCGATCTCGATCTTGCCGGCGAGCCGGTCCATCAGCGTCTGCGAGCCCTCATTGTGCAGGCCGCGCCGGCCCATGTCGATCGCCTCGATATGGCTCGGCGTCGAGGAGCGGATGGCTTCGTAGTAGCTTTCGCAGATCAGGTAGTAGTCCTTGACGATGCGCCTCAGCGGCGTCAGCGACAGGATGTGGGTGACCACCTCGGCGCCGTTCTCGCGGCTGACGCCGAAGACCAGGCGGGACTCGGCAAGTGAAAGCTTAAGCTTGTAAGGACCCGCGCCGTCATCATTGACCGGCCGAAAACGGTTCTCCTCGATGAGGTCGAAGATCGCCACGGCCCGCTCGTGCTCGACGTCGGGCGTCGAACGTCCGATCGATTCGTCGAGCTCGACGTCGATCAGCCTGTCGCGGGTCTGGTCGCGGCCGGACATCGTTACATGTTCAACCTGATCGCGACGGAGCGGGCATGGGCATCGAGCCCTTCGGCCTTGGCGAGCGCGATCGCGGCGGGCGCCAGCGCCTTGAGCTGCTCCGGGCCGAGCTTCAGGATCGAGCTGCGCTTGACGAAATCGAGCACGGACAGACCCGACGAGAAACGCGCCGACCGCGCCGTCGGCAAGACGTGGTTGGGGCCGCCGACATAGTCGCCGATGACTTCCGGCGTATGGCGGCCGATAAACACGGCGCCCGCGTTGCGTATCCTGGAAAGGAATGCCTCCGCGTCGTCGAAGGCGAGCTCGACATGCTCGGCCGCGATCCTGTCGACAAGCGGCAGCGAGGCGTCGAGCGTCGGCACCAGGATCACTGCGCCGAAATCGCGCCAGCTGGCCCCGGCCGTCTCGCCGCGCGGCAGCACCTTGAGCTGGCGCTCGACCGCCTGCTCGACCGCCTTGCCGAATTCCGGATCGTCGGTGATCAGGATCGACTGCGCCGAAACGTCATGCTCGGCTTGCGCCAAAAGGTCGGCCGCGATCCAGTCCGGATCGTTGTCGGCATCGGCCACCACCAGCACTTCCGACGGCCCGGCGATCATGTCGATGCCGACCGTGCCGAACACCTGCCGCTTGGCCGCTGCGACATAGGCGTTGCCCGGACCGACGATCTTGGCGACCGGCCTGATCGTCTCGGTGCCATAGGCAAGCGCTGCAACGGCCTGCGCGCCGCCGACGCGGTAGATCTCCGAAACGCCGGCAAGGTCGGCTGCCACCAGCACCAGCGGATTGATGACGCCGCCAGAGGCCGGCACGACGATGGCGATGCGCTCGACGCCGGCGACCCTGGCCGGCACGGCGTTCATCAGCACCGAGCTTGGATAGCTCGCCGTGCCGCCCGGCACGTAAAGGCCGACGGCTTCGATCGCCGTCCAGCGCGAGCCGAGCTCGACGCCGGCGGCATCCGTATAGCGATCGTCCTTTGGCTTCTGCCGCTCGTGATGCGAGCGGATGCGGTCGCGCGCGAATTTGAGCGCCTCGACGGTCGCCGGATCGGCCGCTTCATAGGCCTTGGCGATGTCGTCCTTCGACACCGCGATGCCGAGCGTGTTGAGATCGGCTTTGTCGAACTTCAGCGTGTAATCGACAAGCGCCTTGTCGCCTTCGGCGCGCACGCGGGCGATGATGTCGCGCACCACGGCCTCGACATCGGCCGACACCTCGCGCTTGGTGGTGAGGAACGCCGAAAAACGCTGTTCGAAATCGGCGTCCTGCTGTCGGAGCGTTATCGCCATCGCGCTTCAGCCTCTGTGCAGGGGGCGCGAGGTGGCTTCCCAGGAGCCGCCGATATCGGCAAGCCTGGCCTCGATGCATTCGACGTCGAGCATAATGGTGCCGCCGCCCGAAAAGATCAGCTCGACGATGCCGGCCGGCTTGCTGATGGCGATGAAGCTGACCGCCAGCAGCGACAGCACCTCGGCCGGCTTGTCGCGCGCAATGCCGTTGGTCTTGGCGCCAAGCACGCGATCGAAATGCAAGACGCTCTGGCGCCGTTCATTATGCTGGCGGAACAAGCCGGATTTCGCTTCCCAGACGAAGCGGTTCATGGTCAGCACGAAACGCTTGGCCGCCGGCAGATATTCGAGGTCGGAGACCTTCATCACGGCGTCCTGGACATGCGCCGAGACGATGCTCAAATCCTGGTCGTCGAGCGCGATGAGCTTGAGAGCTGCCATGCGGAATGCGCACCCTGAACGTTGACAATTCAACGTTCTGTTATGCGGTCTTTCCGCTCGGCGCAACCGCTGGGAAAGAATGCTGCCAAGCGTCAGCCCGAAATGCGCTCGATCACCGCGCCGCAGCCGGAGAGCTTCTCTTCCAGCCGCTCGAAGCCGCGGTCGAGATGATAGACGCGGTTGACCGTGGTTTCGCCTTCGGCGGCAAGGCCGGCGATGACCAGCGACACCGAGGCGCGCAGGTCGGTCGCCATCACGGGCGCGCCCTTCAGCCTGGCGACGCCGTCGACGATCGCCGTCTGGCCGGAAAGGGTGATGTGGGCGCCGAGGCGGGCGAGCTCCTGCACATGCATGAAGCGGTTCTCGAAGATCGTTTCGGTGATGCGCGACTTGCCCTTGGCCATCGTCATCAGGCCCATGAACTGCGCCTGCAGGTCGGTCGGGAAGGCGGGGAAGGGGGCGGTGGTCACGTCGACCGACGCAATGCCTGAGCCGTTGCGCTTGACGCGGATGCCTTCATTGGTCGGCGTGATCTCGGCCCCGGTCTCGACTAGCACGTCGAGCGCGGTCTGCAACAGGTCTGGACGAGCGCCGGCGAGCATCACGTCGCCGCCGGTCATGGCGACGGCCATGGCATAGGTGCCGGTCTCGATGCGGTCGGGGATGACGCGCACGCGAGCCCCCGACAGCGCCTCGACGCCGTGGATGGTGATGGTCGAGGTGCCGGCGCCATGGATCTTGGCGCCCATGGCGATCAGGCATTCGGCGAGATTGACGATTTCCGGCTCGCGGGCGGCGTTCTCCAGCACCGTCTCGCCCTTGGCGAGCGAGGCCGCCATCATCAGCACATGGGTGGCGCCGACCGAGACCTTCGGGAACACGTAGCGATTGCCGATCAGGCGGCCGTTCTTGGTCTTGGCCATGACATAGCCATTGTCGACGTCGAGCTCGGCGCCGAGAACCTGCAGGCCCTCGAGGAACAGGTCGACCGGGCGCGTGCCGATGGCGCAGCCGCCGGGCAGCGACACCTTGGCCTCGCCCATGCGGGCAAGCAACGGCCCGATCACCCAGAAGGAAGCGCGCATCTTTGACACCAACTCGTAGGGCGCGGTGGTGTCGACGATGTTGCGGGCCGAAAAATTGATGGTGCGCGAATAGCCTTCCTGCTGCTTTTCGCGCCGGCCGTTGACGGAATAATCGACGCCGTGATTGCCGAGGATGCGGATCAGCTGCTCGACATCGGCCAGATGCGGCACGTTTTCCAGCGTCAGCGTGTCGTCGGTGAGCAGCGAGGCGATCATCAGCGGCAAGGCCGCGTTCTTGGCGCCCGAGATCGGAATGGTGCCGGCAAGCTGATTGCCGCCGACAATTCTGATGCGATCCATGAGAAAACGTCCCCTCGGCCCGGAACAGGCCGCTTCAATCGGTTGAGTGTGCCCGGCTTAGACTATTGGCCGGCTTGGTTCAAGAAATAGGATTTTTCTCAAAACCGGACCGACTGTGGCCGGCCAGTATGGCTGATTTGGTCAGTCCTTGTGCATTTTTCCAGCAGCCGGCAACCCTTCCGGCCGATCGTCGGGATCGCCGGCGCGCTGTTCGTCAGCGTCGCGGGCGCGCTGCTTGTTAGCGTCGCGGGCGCGTTGTTCGTCAGCGTCGCGGGCGCGCTGCTTGTCAGCGTCGTGGGCGCTCTGGTCGGCGGCGTCGCCAACCCGTCGCGAACGCGCCTGCATCTTGCGCTTCTGCAGATTGGCGCGCAGCGCCTCGGCCAGCCGGTCCTTGCGCTCGCCGCCGCCTTTTTTCGGTGGATTTGCCTTGTCGTCCATCGTCCATTCCTGGCCGGCGGTCAGCCGGCCGCGATTCCGCAATGGCTAGCATTTTCGCGCGTCCATGTCATGAAAGCGGGCCGAGGGCCGGGTTTCATCCTGTGGATCAGCCGCGCATGCCGCCGCAACCCGCATAATTGCCGGTGGGAATCACATGCGACGCTTTGGGTTTTTCTTGGCCTTGCGCTTACCGGTTCGATATGGCAGAAGCGCCGCCATCGCAGGCTGCGGTAGCTCAGTGGTAGAGCACTCCCTTGGTAAGGGAGAGGTCGAGAGTTCAATCCTCTCTCGCAGCACCAGCCCATCCCGTTGAATTTGCTGAAGCTCTTGAGAGCCAAAGGTCTGCGTCCGTCTTTCGCGCCGATTTCAAAACATGGCTAGCGTCAAAGTCCGCGCCGAAATTCATTATTTTCGCAACAAGGATTCGACAACTTCGGCGCGCCAACGCTAGACTTCGGTCCGGGGTGGTGCTCGGGGCCATGTTTCGCGTTTTCTCAATTCTGATTGTGCTGTGTCTTGCGACGGCATTTTCCGGTGCTTCGTCCGCTCGCGCCGGGTTGCAGTTCAAGTCCCGGCAGACTGACGGCGGGCTCCACTACATTTTGGTGTCGGGGGATTTTGCCTACCAAGATGACCTGTCGGTCTTTGAGACCCTGGTGCGCTCCAGCGCCGCGACGGCAGTTACATTTCATTCCCCAGGCGGCAACATTCAGAAGGCTATGGACCTGGGCCGGCTCATTCGAAGGTTGGGCTTGGGGACGGCGCAGTTTAGAGCCTCTGAGTGCGAGTCCGCTTGCTCGTTGGCCTTCCTGGGGGGCGTGATACGCTTTGCCGAGGCTGGCTCAATTGGCGTCCACAAGTCATCGTTTCAGGGCGACGTTCCCTTCAGCACTCAGGAAGCAGTCTCCGCCGTCCAGCAAATCACTGCCGACGTCATTACCTACATGATCGAAATGGGTGTGGACCCGGCACTGCTGCAGCTCTCGCTCCAATACGACAGCAACGACATCCGGTATCTCTCCATGAGCGAGATGGCGAAGTACAAGGTCGTCACTTTCACCGCTGGCGCGGGCCAAGCAACAGTTGCAAATGCGCCGCCGTCCCCTCAGCCCGCATCGCCAACCGCGATCTCCGCACCGCCACCTCCAGCCAATCCATCGCTGGCGATTCCTGAGGCTCATTCTGGTCGGATAGGGCATCCGAAGGGCTCTGCGCCACTCAAGGCATTACCGGAGGGAAAGTCAACTAATGTGGCAGTGCTGAGGAATGGGAGCCAGGTGGCGATCGTGGGTAGCAGCGGCCGCTGGTACCGAGTCCAGGCAGGCAATCAGATCGGCTACATGCACGACACCTGGATTCACGTAGATCAATACGATAGCGGCCCGTTTGGACGACGCCACATCCAGGTCAAGAGCTTCGACAACTACGCCGAGGCAGAGGCCTATGTCCGAACCTCCTCCATACCCCTTTCCGCCTATCTTGCCACCAACGGGTGGTTCGCGATCACCCTGGACAACACCTACGACGAGCCGATGGCCAGCACTTTGGTCAGTGAGATGAAGGCGCGGGGTGCAATACCCGATGACGCCTACCCTACCTTCGGTAACACCTACGTTCGCAAGGTGTGCTGCCAGTAGGCACCGCCAATCACTCGGAGTCCAAGGGACAGGTTCTACAACCCGAGCATCAAGGACTCGGGAAACGGCGGCAAGTTCGGCTGTTTGGATAAGCGGTGCCAGAGTTCTAAGCTGCCGAAGAAAATATTAGCAGCTGTTTTTATTGAATTAGCTGAAGTTCAATCCTCTCTCGCAGCACCAGCTTTCCGAAACATCCTGGTGGGCGTGTCGGGCGATCACGCCGGCTCAGTTGGTGACATGCGACAACCGCAGGCCGGCTTCGTCCGGGGTCTCGACCATGCCTTCCTCCGCGAAGCGGAACATGTCCTCGAAATCCAGCTCGCGCTCGAAAATGACGCCGCCGACTTTGATCGCGAGCACGTCCTTGTCGCCTTTCGGCGCGAAATAGATCTCGCCGACCGTGCCGCGAATGCGCTCGCCGACGTCCTTGGCGTCCTCTTCGCTCGCGCCCGGCAGGAAGACGCCGAACATCGAGGTTCCGATCCGGCCGATCAGATCGTCCTTGCGCACCGCGGATCGGATGGCCGATGCGATCAGCCGCAAGGCCTCGTCGCCCCATTCGAGACCGAAGCGCAGGTTGATCGATGCCAGATGTTCCGGATGGATGACCAGAAAAGCGCCGGAGCGCGGGCCGGCTGGTTTCGCCGCCCTCCTGTCGACCATCGAGGTGAACACCTTGCCGTTCAGGCAGCCGGTCAGCTGATCGTAGGTGCCGGACCTCGTGAGTTCCTGCCGATAGCGGCGGATCTCCACCTGTTGCCAGCCGAGCAGGGCAAACAACGGCAGACCGATGACGATCGGCACGATGATTGCCGTAATGGCCCCGCGGCCGAATGGCGTGAGGCTGTCGCTGAAAAGCAGCAGGTAATTCAAGCCGAGCGAAAGCGCGACGCAGGCGGCGGTGCCAGGCACGGCCAGCCAGATAAGGTGCTGCCACGTGTGAACCGGCGCGGTCGGTGTTCTCGTGGTCAAGGGCCAATCTCCTGTTCGATGCATCGGCTTACAGGAGGTCCGTTACGATTTCGGTGTCAGGGAAGCGTACAATTTGATGCAAGTCGCCATGTTCTCCACGCCAAGGTCCGGCACACCGGCGGCCGCGGTCCACGGCTGACGACCTGCCGGTCGTCGGCCCAGTCCAGGTTTTAGAAGTGCTGAACCGCTCTGACCATTCTGCTTTCACGCAAGTGCGCGAGGGAACCGGCCACCGGCTTTCGCGCGGCAGCGCTATTGCGGGGGGCCGAAAATGCCCATCCGGGCGGTCCTCGCCACCACCTCCGCCTTGCCGTAAATGCTGCTGCGAGCGGCCATCGCCCAGCCGTTGGAAACCAGCCAGGCACCGACATCCTGCGTGCCGAGCGCGCAGGGCGCGGCGATGGCGAAACGGTCGACGTCCGGCGGCAGGAGGCATTTCAGCGCCCGCCCGCGCAGCCAGGCGTTGAAGGCGGCCCGCGCCCGCCGGCCGCAGGGCCAGGCGGTGTCGTCGAACATGCAGGTCCTGTCGGGGCCTATGTCGACCGTCCCGCTGATGGCGACGGTGCGTCCCATGGCTTCGACGACCGCCGAGGAGGTCGCGACGGGACGGAAAAGCAGCGTCTCGCGCCAATCCTGCGGCATCGGCGTCTGCGGCCGCGGTGCAAGTCCGAGTTCGCCAAGCGGAGGACGCGGTTCGATGCGCTCGATCCCGGATGGGTCGAGCGGCGGCGGCGCAATGAGGTCCTCGGCGATCTTGCGCGCCGGCCGGCCTGGCCGCGCGTCATGGATCGGGCCATGGAAGGCCGGCTTCAGGTCGCCGGCGTCCTGAGCCGGTGTGATCGAAGTGGGCGGCAGCAGGCGGCCACCCTCGACGATCAGCACCATGCCTGCGAGCAGACCGAGACCGCCTAGAGCAATTCCAGGAAAAGTGTGAGCGGTTTTCCGTCCGGAAATGCATAAAAGACAAAGAGATAGGGCGTTTCGTCGTTTCAGTGAAATGGTGAAACGCGCTAGCGCGGACGCCAGCAGCGGGCGGCCGGACGAGCTCACCTGGTTCACGCGCCGGCCTCCGCGGGATCGTGCCGAAAGCCGGCGGTGCAGCTCGAGCCCGACCCGTTAGCTCCTGTCGACATGGCGCCACCCCCGACCGCTGAACCGGACCATACATTAGATGTGAGCGACATTCCTTGAAAAGCAAGGCGTTGCGTTAAGTCTCGCGCAACCAATGCGGCCTAGAATCGCCATCGGATGTCGAGGGGATGACATGATGCGCAAGCCGATACTGCTTTTTGCCTTTCCGGCCCTGGTGCTCATTCTGCTGGCGGCGGAGCGAGCGGCGGCGCTGCTTCTCGGCTTCTATCCGGCGAGCCCCGCTGCGTGGCATGCCTGGCTCGAGCTGCGGCCGTTCTCGACCATGTTCTGGCAGCAGGTGCACGCCTATCTCGGCGGATCGATGGCGCTCGATGCGGCCATTATCGTCTTCGCGGCGGGCGCTTGCTGGATGGCCAGCCGCTCAAAATGGTCCGCCGGCTTCTTCCTCGCCAATCACGCCGCGCTGATCTTTGCCGGCAAGATGATGGCGCTGAGCAGCAATGCGGAAACGGCGAGCACCATTGCCGCCTTCACCATACCGAACGGCTTGCGCTTCTCGCTTATGCTTGATTTCAGCGCCGAGAATTGCCTCGTGCTGTGCCTTGGTCTCGCGGCATGCGCCTATTGCCATGTCGCGTTTCTGCGCGAGGCAAGGCTGCGTGCCGAAGCCCGCGCTGTCCGCGTGCTTGCGCTGCAGCGCGATCTGTAATCTGCCGGGCCGGGCGGCGAAAATCCGCCTGCTCAGTTGATCTTCTTGTAATAGACCTTGCCGTCGGGCTGCTGGATGCGCTGGTAGGATGGGTTAGGCCCCGGGGGCGCGACCTTGCGCTTGAACGCGGGCTGCCCGTCTCCGGCGCCAGCGCCTCCGTCGGCCGCGGACGCATCCGCCACCGTGGTGTTGTCGAGCAGGGCCGGCTCGGCCGCGCCGGGCGCCGGATCGCCGGCTGCGACCGGCTGGCCTTGCTCAAGCTTGGCGATATTGCCGTTGATCCGGCCGAAATTCGCCTGCAATTGATGGTCCAGCGTCTCGAACCGGCTCTGGAAACCGTTATTGACGGTGTCGATGCGCGCGCCGATCCGCTGCTCGAACTGGCCGAGCTGCTCCAGCCGCGCCTCCATCGTCTTGAGGTCGTTCACGCCGCGATAGAGATAGATCGCGGCCGTCACGTTGACGGCGGTGACGAGCAACGCACCCACCGCCACGACTCCGATCAGCCTGGCCCGGCTGGGCTTTCCCGGAGCGGCTTCCCTGTGACCGAGTTCGATTGCCGGAACGTCCGGCTCGCTGATCATCGTCATTCAACCACCACCTTTGCGCCCACCGCGACGCGTTTGAAGAGATCGATCACATCGGTGTTCGTCAGCCGGAAGCATCCGGACGTGCCGTCGAATCCGACGCCCTTGGGATCGTTGGTGCCATGGATGCGATAGAGCGTGTCGCGCCCGTCGCGCGACAGATAAAGCGCCCTGGCGCCGAGCGGATTGTAGGGACCGGCCGGCACCATCGCCGGCAGTTCCGGCCGGCGCGCGCGCATTTCCCTGGGCGGGCGCCATTCCGGCCATTCGGTCTTGGAGGCGATTTTGACCGTTCCGGTCCAGCCGAAGCCGTCGCGGCCGACGCTGATCTGGTAGCGCAGCGCCTGGCCTTGGCCAGTCACCAGATAGAGCGCCTTCTCGTTTTTGCGGATAACGATCGTGCCGGGCTGCTCGCCGGTCTCGAAGGCGACCGCCTTGCGCAGGCTAGGCCCCATGGCGGGCAGCGGCGGCAGTCCTGAGCCGGCTTGCGCCAAACCGCAGGCCGACACCAGCATCATGCCTGCCATAAAGGCGCTGGCCAGATGCGCGGCAGTGAATCGGCTAGCGCTGGGCATTGTCCAGCCGCTCTTTGAACATGCGTTTCAAATCCTTGTTGAAGCGCGCGCGTCCGTCGACCTCCGAAGGCAGGATGGCGCGATTCAGCGCGTCGGCAAGGAGCGCGTTGTCCAGCGCCAGCGACTTGATGTGCGGCGCCTTGAAGATCTTCTCCAGCTCGCTGCGCGAGAAGTGGTTGCCGAACCATTTGCGCTTGTGCTTGTTGGCGACCAGCGTGATGCTGACCTTGTTGCCGCGCAATTCGCGGATCTTCTTGTAGAGCCGCTTGCCTTGCCTCAGCGAAGCGACGTTGAGCTCGAAGACGATGAATATCTCGTCGCTCGTGCGCAGCACCGAATCGTGCCACGGCGTCTCGATGTTGGGCAGGTCGATGACGATGTCGTCGAAGCGGTAGGCGACGAGATCGAGCAGCCGGAAGACGAAGTCGGAACCGCGCGGCTCGAACGGCAGTTGCGGCCGTTCGAAGGAATAGAGCGTCAGGCCGGAGGGCCGCGACAGTTTGATGACGTCCATCAGCTCGACGTCGAGCCGGTCCGGCTGGCCGATGATGCCGGAGAGGTCGAACTGGTTGAACTGGTTGAGATAGGCGCCGCAATTGGCGCTCTGGAAATCGAGATCGACGAGGCAGGTCGAGGCCGCCCGCTCGGCCGATTTCGAGGCGAGATACTCGGCCGCCGAGATCGCCAGCGTGGTCGCGCCGGCGCCGCCGCTGGCGGCAATGAAGGTGACGATGCGGCTCTTGGTGCCCTGGCTGCCGGTGTCGTGGAAGGTGACGGCGTTGAGCAGCTCCTTGGCGTCGAGCGGCTTGTGCAGCCAGTCGGATGCGTTCATGCGCACCAGGACGCGCGTCTGCTCGGAGGTGAGCTCGTCGGAGATCGCGATCAGCGGCACCGACGCCCAGGCCGCGCGCGCCTCGACGATTGCCGGATTGCCGAGCAGCTCGCCATTGGCGAGATCGAGGATGATGATGCCGGGCCGGCTGTCGACAGGCGGTCCTTTGAGGAACTCCGCCGCGTCCGAGACCTTGACGTCGTAGATCGCCAGCGCGTCGAGCCGAGTCGTCACGTCGCGCTTGAAATTCGCATCGCCGGAAAACAGCGCCACCTGCTTGCGTTTTGTGGGGAGGACTCTGGTGTCGATGGCGTTCATGGGAACGTACTCTTCATGTCTTCGCCCGTGACCGTGCTCAACATCGAGGGCATGGTGATGTTGGAAAATCCGAGCAATCCGCTCAGGAAAAAGAACTGGAATTGATGATTGACGATGCTGACCGTGATGGTCGGGACGGGACCGTTGGGGCGGGTCCAGTACCCCAAGCCGGAAGCCTGATACTGAATCTGCACCTCGGACTTAACCAGCAACGGCAGGAATGTCTGCATTCCAGGTTGGCTAGCGTTGCCACTGAAAATAAAGTCGAAGGCGGCCTGACTCGCGGTGAGATCCTGGCACGTAGCTCCGGTTCCGCAGGCGCATGAGGCCGTTCCCGCCGCGCTGGCGGTGCAGATATAGTTGTACGTGTTGGCTGGAACCGCCTTGCCCACGTCAAGCGAGTCGCTGGGCATTTTTGCCTCTAGTGAAAGTCCGGTGGCGACCGGGCTGGAAATCTGCGCGAGCCTTGCGCCGGCTTGCACCGCCTTGTTGGCCGCATTCCATTGGTAGAAGGCATAGCCGAAGTCGACGAAGCCGAGCAGGAGTGTCAACAGCAACGGCATGGCGATGGCCATCTCGACCATCGTCGAGCCGGACTCGCTTGCCCAAAATTTAGGTCGCAGCCTCACCATCCGAAGACGCGCTCCTGATGGGAAACCGTGAGGGCGAGCTGACCGCTAAAACCAAGATACGACCACAATCCGAGATCAGGGTATGGATACGACGTGCTGACCTGCGCGACAATGACGTTGGCGGTGCTGCTAAGGTAAAGTTCGGTACCGGTAGCGGTATCGATCGCCTGAGTAGATGTCTTGGTGATTTCTACTTGTTCTGGAAGCCATCCATTCACTCGAGCGACGGTGCCGTCGATGGCCCCATTGGCCGCAAGCTTTTGTGCCAATGGTTTGCAAGTATCCCAATCGCTGCTGCAGCGCGCCATGTAGCGGGCAGCATCCTTGACGCCGGCGTCGAGGAGCATGCGTGTGTTCAGGATGTTCCCGAACTCAAAGACGCCCGCCGACAGCAGCAGCACGAAGGGCGTCACGATAGCCATCTCGACCAGCGCGGCGCCCTCGTCGTCGCTATTGAAACGCTGAATGATTTGTTTGAGCGCGACCAGCATGGCTTCACCGATACAGTTGCGCTTCGTTGCGCTGGAGTTTCTTCAACGTGCCCTGACCGACCGAAGTGCTGATGTCCTCGAATTCAGCATATATATTGGCGTCTGGTGGCCCTCCCGCCGGTTCCGTGACGAACATGCTGGCGAAAGCTTGCACCGGCAATGTCTGGTTGCCGCCTTTGACGTTGTTGTTAACGCAGTCGACAATCGCAACGTAAAGGAGCCGCCGGTCGGCGCCCTGGGTCGTCGTGTTGCACTCTGGGGCAGTCTTCTCCTGCCCGCTTTTCAGCGTCGGATTGTTGATCTCGTATCTGTAGACGCAGTACCGGCTGGGGTTTGCGCCGCACGCAGTCAGCACCTCGGAAGTGCTCGCATTGCCGTGATTGACACTCCAATAACCGGAGAAGTTCCAAAGGCCGTTGCCAGGCACTCCGGCCTGTGTGCAGCAGCCGGTGTCATGTGGGAGCGCCATGTATTTGCTGGCCTGATTGCTGTCCGGCGCGGCATAGGAGCAACTCTTCTTACCGGCATTCGATACAGCCATGCCTTTGCGGACATTAGGCGCTGGCGGGTTGACGGTGGGATCGGTCTTGTAGGGCCCGCTGTTGTCGTAAAGGTCGAAGCGGGTGTTGATGCCGGCATCGACGGGCGGAATGTTGCCTGGACGCGTTGTAACTCCGTTTTGGCTGTAGCAAGCTGGCGGATTGGTCACGGCGAACATTTCGGTAAGAGTCGCCGTGGACTTGTCTCCCTCCGGGGAAGACAGGAATCCGTAATTGCCGGGAAGATATTGGGCATTGTTTCCGCCGGTCTGCTCTTTGAGCAGGATCATCGGCTTACTCGTTCCCGAAACAGCCGTCTGCAGCGCGCCGAGAGAGGTGTAAGGATTGCAGATGAACATCGGCGTGAACTGACACAACGCGTTGGTGAAGCCGGCCACAGCTTCCGCGCCGACATTGAAGCTGTCGACCGAACTGCCTGAAACGTAAGAAACCGGGAACATAGCTGTGAAGCTCTCCGGTTGAGCCGTCACCTGGATGAACTTGCTTGCACCTGCCGATGCCGCATAGTTGGCCGAAGTGATCGGGTCGGAGTCGTTTGCAGGGATGCTTTCAAGGAAGCACCAGGAAATCTGGCCCCTTGAACGGCACGCGGAATAGGTTGGATTGACCGTGGTGCTGCCCGTACTTGGCAACGTCACGACACCTGCATCGGCGAATATGGTGTCGTTGGAAACCAAATTCGCGAGGGCCCTCTCTGCTCGCGTCCAGGCATCCGAATTGCCGTCCAGTTCCGCTGCCCCTGCAAGCGCGAGCGCGTCGACGCCTTTTTGCAGATCGCTGTGCAATCCGTTGGCGCGGCTCATGTCGATCGCCAAAACGGCGAAGCCGACAAGCACCGGCAGCATGATGGCGACAAGGATCATCGCTATGCCGCGCTGATCGTCCCAGAATTCACGAATGGTCCTCAACATGATCTTACTCTCTGTTCCATTCGTGCCAGGCGTCCTCGCTCGCCTGACGAACCGCATCCTTCTGCTTAATTCACTGCGTACCTGCCGGTCCGGCACTGACCGTCGTCCCAGTCGCGGGCGCCGACGCCGGATATTTGTATTTCTGCACGACAGCGACGGACCGCGCGCCGTCGCCTTCGATCTTGGTATTGTTGGAAGCCGGGTTATACGGATCGACCGTCTGCAGCAGCTGATTGGCTTTCTGCGAGTCGCCGGAAGCCAGCGTCATCGTGTCGTAATTGTGCAGATAATCGGCCGCGCAGCCCGCAAGCAGGCTGGTGCCGAGAAGCATGAGCAGGAGCTTACTTCTTGACATAGACCAGCTTGTCCTTCGATTTCACATCCAGCATGTGGCCGTAGGGGCCGGTGACGCCTTCGCCATGCTCGTACATGCGGATCATGTCCTTGTTGACTTCGAGCTGGCCGAGCAGCATGAGCTCCGGATCGTTGGCGGGCTTGGTCTTGTCGAAAGGCGTCGCCAGTTGCTCGCCGGGCCTCACAGGCCGCACCAGATGCGGCGTCACGATGACGACCAGTTCCGTCTCTTCCTTCTGCGTGCTCGAATTGTGGAACAGCGCGCCGACGATCGGCACCTGGCCGAGCCAGGGCACCTGATCTTGCTGTATCGTGTTCTTGCTGGAAAGCAGGCCGCCGACCGCGAAGCTCTGGCCGTCACGCAGGTCGACCACCGTCGACAGCTTGCGGTTGGTGAAGATCGGATCGCCTGCAGCGGTGAAGCCGGTCAGGTCGCTCACTTCCGGCGCCAGCTTGATGTGGATCTTGCCGTCGTCCAGCACCACCGGCGTGAAGTTCAGATTGACGCCGAACTGCTTGAACACGATCTCCACTTCACCTTGCGCATTGACGCTGCGCACCGGCACCTCGCCGCCGGCATTGAAGCTGGCCGTCTCGCCAGAGACAGTAGTCAGGTTCGGTTCGGCCAACGTGCGCACGACGCCCTTGGCCTCCAATGCCTCAATGATCAGGTCGACTTTGATGTTGCTGTCGATGATACGGGTAATCAGCGCCGCGAAAGGGTTGGTATTGGAGAGAAGGCCCGTGACCAGATCGCCCGCGCCTAGTTCGGCCCCATCTTTATCTATGGTGCCGATGCCGGTCCCGACCCTGGTAGTGCCCCTGCTATTCGTACTCCTGAACGAGACACCGAGATCGCGGCCGGCGTTGCGCTTCGCCTCGAGGATGCGCACCGACAGATTGACCTGCTCGCTGTCGTCAATGGTGACGGCATTGATGATGGAGTCGGGACCGTATTGCTGCGTGACTTCCACGATGGATGCCAACGTCGCGGCGTCCTTGACATGGCCGCTCAGGCGAACCTTGCCGTTGATCGAACCGATCTCGATCCGCGCCTTCGGCGCCACCTGGCGAATGGCTACCGCCATGTCGCTGACATCCTGGCCGACCTCGATCTGGATGGCGCCCAGCGAGCGCTTGTCCTCGGAGAACAGGTTGACTGTGGTGGTGCCGACAGTCTTGCCGATGATGTAGAGCGTCTTGTCGGTCATCGGTTGCGCATCGGCGATCTTCTCGTCGCCGACCACGATGTCGCCCAGGGTGGCGTTCACCTGGATCGTGGCGGATTGGGAAACGGGCACGAACACGCGATGAAGCGACGGGCTCGACACGTCGATGAAGCGGTCCGCCGCCGCAGCCGGATGGACGGAGATCGCCGATACGCCCAACACGGATAGCGCGGCCGCCGCTATCCTCACCCAAAACCCCTTCATTCCCCGTCTCCCCGCTTGCTGCCCCAAGGGCAGCCTCCGCCGCGCCGACCCTCGTCAGTCTTGTCGCGGCACTTCATACGACTCCAGCTTGATACCACGGAACACCCCGATCGTCGCCAGCTTCGGCGGTTCCGGCTGCACGTATTTGATCACTTCCTTCACCTCCTGCGCGACCTGTGGCGCCGAGGTCACGACAGGCACGGGCTTGGCCTTGCTCAACTGGTCGACCTGGCTGCCAACGCGCTCCACCGCCCTGGCCAATCCATCGATCTTATCGTCGGCCCGCTTGCGCTCTTCGGCAGCCGCGGCTTCCTCAGCCGCCTTCTTGTCGAGCTCGGCCTGCCGTTTGGCGACATCGTCCGGCGTGTCGCCGGTCAGATCCGCCAGCGTGATCCTTTCGTTCATCTCGCCCTTGCTGCCGGCAGCCTGACGCAAAGCCAGGGACAACTGGCCAGCACCTGCGGCCAATGTGAGCTTCTGTGCATCTTTCGTGCTCACTTCCACAGTCACCGCCTTGACGACAGTCGGATTGTCCTTGGTCGCATCCGCAACCTGGTCGACGGCAAGCACCTTGACGCTCTGCAGCAACACGTCGACGAAACTCTTGTCGGCACCGTCACTGTCGCGAACCGATCGGGTCAGCAGTACGTCGACACGGTCGCCGGGAAAGACGAAGCCGGCCACGCCGAGCACGTCGTTGACCCTGATGGAAACGGCTTTCATGCCCTCGTCAAGCACCGCCGATAGGGTTGCGCGCTGGCCCGGGCCGGTGATCTTGGCAGCGAGAACAGGTTCGTTTGCGCTGATGGACTGCAGCGCCTGGCGCGCACCGTTGCCGGCCATAGCTTCCTTGACCGTCTTGAACGCGCCTGCCGGCATCGCTCCGGCCGGCCATGCAATTTCGCGCAATTTGTCGGCGCTCAGCGCGTCGCCGAATTTCAGCGGCACCGCAGCGACTACGACCGTGCTTGCCTGCACGCCGTTCGATTGCGCCATTGCGCTGCGCTGGTTTGCCAGCCAGATGTTGGCGAGAACGACCGCCAGCACGCCGAACACGCCGGCGAGCACGATCATGATGAGTGTATTGGCGCGCATTTTCCCACCCCAAAATCGCCCCCCATGGGCGATGCTAGTCTCTCATGGCGCGAACCCTGGGCCGGGATCGAGCGATCCGGCCCAGGGAATTCTTGATTACGTCGGAACAGCGCAAGTGCCGGTGCCAGTGCCGGCAGCGTTGGTGCCATGGTTATTGAGATGGACGCAGAGACCAGCGAACTGATCGCCAACCCATCCGGCGATCACGACCACAACAGCGATCGTGGCAGCGGCGATGAGACCTAGCAGAATAGAATATTCGACCATGGCAGCGCCGTTTTCGTCGTCGCGGAACTGCCGGGCCATCGTCATGAGCTTCTTCATGCCAATTTCTCCCTTTGGAGGTTTGAACCCGACGAGACAGAGCTAAGGATGAACCCCATACCCAAGCATCCCCCGTCACGTTCAATCCTAGGTCCCTCGAAAAAGCCGAGTCAAACGGATTAACGGAAGCTTAACCTTTCAATACTGGCAAGGACGCTCTTTCATTTTCGACAACAGCTTGATTCGCTTGGCTTTTCAAGCGGTCTTAACCATTCATTCACAATTTCGCCGCGCCCACGCCGCACCCTTGTCACATTAGAAATCATATATAATTCAATATATCTAAGAACTTAGCAGACATTGGTCGGCCTGCGGGTGACAAAGGTCGTAGGACCTTGGTCGGTGAAATGCGGAGCAGGAAAAATAAAACGATTTCTTGAAGTCTATTTTTTAACTATGTTGCAAGTATACATCCCTTATTGCCTGTATGCCGCTTGCTCCCCTCGTGGTTAACGCTTAGTTTCGATCCAGGGGAAATCGCGGGGGCTTGAGCGGAATGCTGGGTCGCTTCATCAAAGGACCGAATGAGCAAAGTGCGCCGCAGACGGCGCCCGTGGTTGCGGCTGCAAACGGAACAGTTGCGATGTCCACGGCGGATGGGGAACCGCAAGGCGGCGATTTCCTCACGCTGAAGGTCGAGCTGCACCGGCACCTGATCGATCGCTTCAACCTGACTGCGCTTGAAAATGCATCCAAGGACGAGATCCTTAACGAGATCCGGCCGATCGTGCGCGAGTTCGTGCGCGGCCGGAATGTGCCCTTGAATGCTCGCGAGCTCGATCAACTCACTAGCGACACGGCGGATGAGATGCTTGGCCTTGGTCCGATCGAGCCGCTGCTCAAGGACGATTCCATTACCGACATCATGATCAACACGCATGAGCGGGTCTTCATAGAGCGTCGCGGCATGATCGAGCAGACCGCGATCCGTTTTCGCGACGAGGCGCATCTGCTGCGCATCATCAACAAGATCGTCTCGGCCATTGGTCGCCGGGTCGATGAATCGTCGCCGATGGCGGATGCGCGCCTGGAGGATGGCTCGCGCGTCAACATCGCCGTGCGGCCGGTTTCGGTCGATGGCCCGCTTGTATCGATACGCAAATTCTCCAAGAATCCCTATTCGCTGGAACGCCTGATGGCGTTCAATTCGATCCGCCAGCCGATGATCGATCTGCTGCGCATCGCCGTGCAGGCGCGCAAGTCGATCCTGGTTTCGGGCGGCACCGGCAGCGGCAAGACCACGCTGCTCAACGCGCTGTCGAGCCACATCCCATCGAAGGAGCGCCTGGTCACCATCGAGGATGCTGCGGAGCTGCAACTGCAGCAGCCCCATGTCGGCCGGTTGGAAACGCGTCCGCCCAATGTCGAGGGCAAGGGCGAGATCCGCCAGCGTGAGCTGGTGAAGAATGCGCTGCGTATGCGGCCCGACCGCATCATCGTCGGCGAGGTGCGTGGCGAGGAAGCCTTCGACATGCTGCAGGCCATGAACACCGGCCATGAAGGCTCGATGACCACCATCCACGCCAACACCCCGCGCGACGCCATTTCGCGCCTGGAGCAGATGGTCGGCATGGCCGGCATGCCGATGACGCATGAATCCATCCGTGCGCAGATTGCATCGGCCATCGACATCATCGTGCAGACGCAGCGGCTTGCGGACGGCGGCCGGCGGGTCGTCTCCATCGCGGAAATCACCGGCATGGAAGGCAACATCGTCCAGTTGCAGGAAATCTACCACTATGTCAGGCGCGATGTTGCCGCCGATGGAGCAATCATAGGCGATTTCCGCGCCACCGGCGTGCGTCCGCGCTTTGCCCCTGAGGCCGCCACGCTCGGCCTGCACTTCGCCAAGGACGCCTTCAATCCGCAGGTACCTATGTGATGCTGACGGGACAGGCGCTGCTTTACTTCATCTACGCGGTCGCGGCGGCCTCCGTCATTCTTGCCGGCGAAGCCTTCTATCTATCGCTCGCCGGTCGGCGGTCACGTACCATGGCGATCAACCACAGGCTGCGCCGCTTGGCCGACGAGGCTCCTGCCGAAAAGACCTTGCAAAATTTGCTGCGCGAACGCGGCCTGACCGATTCAGGGGACTTCATCTCCGGCTTTGTCTGGCTGAACCGGCTTTATACCCAGTCCGGCATTACCGGAAGCCCGCTGACTTTCGCGTCGAGCTTTCTTCTTGCAGGCCTGGTATTGGCCTTGCTGCTTTCGTTCCTTATCCGATTGGCTGCTCCGGCTGACTTCATCATCTTTCTGCTTGTTGCCTTCGCGCTGCCGCTGCTCGTTCTGCGGCGAGCCCGCGGGAAGAGAATACAGAAATTCGCCAAGCAATTGCCCGACGCTCTCGACATGATTGTCCGTTCATTGCGTGCCGGCCATCCCGCCACTGTTGCAATAGGCTTGGTCGCCCGTGAAATGCCGGATCCCCTGGGAACGGAATTTGGCATCGTCGCCGACGAGATCACCTTTGGGCTGAGCATCGAGCAGGCGATAAGGAAGCTGTCGGAACGTGTAGGCTTCGAGGGACTGCACCTGCTGTCGGTATCGCTGTCGATCCAGGCCAAGACAGGCGGCAACCTCACTGAGATTCTTGCCAATCTCTCATCGGTGCTTCGCGAGCGGCAAAAGCTACGAATGAAGATCAGGGCGCTGTCGGCCGAAGGTCGCGTTTCGGCATGGATCATCTCATTATTTCCGGTTGTGATGTTCCTGGTCCTGCAACTGATAGCGCCGTCATACTACGGAAAAGTCTGGGGCGATCCGATGATATTGCCCGTGTTCCTGATCTTCGGGATCTGGGCGCTTCTTGGTGACTTCATCATGTACCGAATGGTCACTTTCGATTTCTAGGAGTGAGCTATAAACCTGCTTTCCAACACCAATGACCTGACGTTTCTGGTCTCCCTCGCCGTCTTCGCGGCGGCTGTGGCCCTATTCCTGTTCGCCGCATTGGTGTTCTTGCCGGCATTGCAGACGCGGAGGCTGGTCACCGATAGCCTGTTAGGCGACAGTGTTGTCGACCGTCGCTCGATATTGGGACAGGACCGGCTTGCCAAGATCGCGGCGCAAAAGCCGGTCGATGCCTATTTCAAGTCGATCGAAAAGGAACGCAAGGAGCCGAATGCGCTGGAGGCAAAGCTCTTTCGTGCCGGCTTTTATCAATCCAGCGCGCCTCTGATCTATACGCTTTGCCGGCTGGGCGCCGTCTGCATAGGCTTCCTGGCCATGTATGCGCTTCTCTCTCGCGTGCTGCCATCGCGGCTGCCTGAGTTCTTGCCCTTTGCTGGGTCAGCCTTGTTTGGCCTGGCCTGCATCGTCATTCCCAGCATCATGCTCGACCGCTTCGAGAACGCACAGAAGCGTGTCTACCGTCGCTCCTTTCCCGATTTCATGGACATGATGATCACTTGCGCCGATGCCGGCATGAGCCTGGAAGCGGCAGTCGAGCGCGTGAGTCAGGAAATGGCCGGCACGCACAAATGGTTGGGCATCCAGCTTACGATCATGAATCTACAACTGCGCGCCGGTAAACCATTGCGCGAGGCGTTGCGTGAGCTCGCCGATCGCATCGGCCTCGACGAGGCAAGAGCGCTGGCCGTGCTGTTTCGGCAGTCGGAAGAACTTGGCACCAGTCTCACCGAAGCATTGCGGGTTTACAGCGCCGAGATGCGCGATCAGCGGATTTTTCATGCGGAAGAGCGCGCTAATTCCTTGCCGGTCAAAATGATGATCCCGCTGGGGCTCTGCATCTTTCCAGTGGTGATGTTGGTGATCATGTTGCCGGTCATCATTCGCATGAGAGGCATTTTCTTCTAAGTTGTCGTATGATTAGGTTCTAAACAGAGTCGGGGATCCTAGGGGACAAAATGACAGGCCCAATACGCCTCGCCGCCGCAGCCAGTCTGCTGCTTATCCTGCTCGCCGGTTGCCAGTCGACCGATAGCACGGGCGTCGTGCGCACCAATGAGCCCGCCAAGGGCGACTATACCGCCTTTGGAGATACCTTCGACGGACTGAAAACGATCAGTGACGTCGACTACTATGCGTCGGACCAGGCGGTCACCGAGGCCAAGACCCAGTTCCGTTCCGAGAATTACGGCAATGCCGGCGCCCTGTTCTACAAGGCCACAAAGCTGGCGCCCAATGACGGCGTCGCCTGGCTCGGCCTCGCCGCGTCCTGCGACCGCATCCGGCGTTTCGACTTGGCCGACATGGCCTACGGCCGAGCTTACCGGCTGCTCGGCGCGACGCCGGAATATTACAACAACCTCGGCTATTCCTATCTGCTGCGCGGCAAGCTGCAGGACGCGCGCAGCAACTTCCTCAAGGCCTATGAACTGGCGCCCAACGATCCGACCGTGGCCAACAATCTGAAGCTGCTGTCCTCTAGCGTGCGGAACATTGAGCGGTCATGAGCCTTTTGCTGGCCGCTGCGCTTGTGTTCAAAGGGGCAGCGGTCCTGTTGCTGGCGCGAATCGCCTGGACCGATTTCACGACGCAGAAGATAGCCAACCGAGCCGTGCTGCTGCTGCTCTGCCTCGGGCTCGGCGCGCTGCAATTCCAGGCGCTGCAAACTCACTCGTGGCTGGAAATGGGCATCAGCGCGTTTGGCGGCGTCGCGCTATTCCTTGCGCTGTTTCCGTTCTGGCTCTTGCGCAAGATCGGCGCCGGCGATGTCAAGCTGATGAGCGTCACGCCGTTTCTGATCGGCGGCGGCAATCTCGCGGTGTTTTCCGTGTTCCTGCTGGTCTTCGCCGTCGCCACGGCGGCACTGGTCAAGAATCCCTTCCTGCTGCCGGCAGGGGTGTTCCGCCACTATGTCCAGCATATGGATCGCAAGGGCGTCGTGCCGTTCGGCGTGCCGATCTCGGCAGCCGCGATCTGCGCGATAGCCTTGCAGATGTATCATGCGGTGGTGGTGGCAACAAGTTCCGGGGTCTTGGAACAGCTTAACTAAATCACGCTTGGCGGCTTTGCTGTACGAAGCGCGGGCCATCCGGCAGCGTTCACAGGCAACGTCAACCAAAATGCAAACGTCGCGCTGTGCGGATTAAGCGCGATCAGCGTGAAGACCGAAATGGTCGCCGTCATCGGAGCCAGGAAGCGAAGTAGCGGAAGCGTGTTCTGCATTCGCCGAGGATAGGCTGGACAGGTTAATTAGACGTGCATGTGGAGGGCCGTTAACTTTCTGGAAACCATTTCCTTGTCTCGGCGATGAAGTGCTGCTTGAATGGCGTCTTGGGGAGGGGCGACAGAAATGTTAAATGAGGATTTCTTTGGGCGTATCGCCATCACTGTCGTCATGACGTTCTTGGCGACGTCTAGCGCGATTCCGTTGTTCCTTTATTTCCAGCACGACACTTCGGCCATCACGCTGGCAGTCGTAACTCAACTAACATCGACAGTGTTTCTGTTGCTGCAACTGGTCATGACGATCAGCCGGCTTCCGGCGCAGGCAACTGCGCGGGGAATCGAACCGAGGATCACTTCGGTGGCCGGAACCTTCCTGATACTGGTGGCAATGGTTCTGACACGTCCGGTGGAAAGTGGGGCTGTGCAAGTGACCGCACTTTGCTTAATTTTCGTTGGCACGTCGAGTTCGATTTTCTGTCTTAATTGGCTCGGCCGGTCTTTTTCTCTCATGGCTACGGCTCGCCGCCTGGTTACCACCGGTCCATATTCCGTTGTCCGCCATCCGCTCTACATCTGTGAGGCAGTATTTGTTGTCGGGATGATCGTTTCGCATTTTTCAGTGCTGATGGTCGCATTGGGCATACTGCAGTTCTCGTTGCAGTACCGTCGTGCCATGAACGAAGAAGCGATCCTGCGGCAGACCTTTCCCGAATATGATGAATATGCCCGGCGGGTGCCAATGCTGTTGCCGCGATTATTTTCTGCCCCCCAGGCGGCACCTTCCCGAGATAGCTGACCCGCAGCCCCCCTCAAAACCCCGACGTCGACTTCTCCACCAGCTTCAGCTTACCCTTCTCCACCTTGAAAAACGGCATCGACCTTTGGCTCGAGCCGTCAGCGCGGAAGCGGAACAGGCCGGTCGAGCCGCGGAAGCCGCTGGCGTTTTCCAGCACCTGCTTGCTGAAGCCGTTAGGGCCGGCGGAGCTCGCGATGCCCGCGCTCAGCGCCACCACGTCGTAGGCATAGGCCACGTTGACGTCCGGCTGGTAGTTGTAGGTCGCCTTGAAGCGGTCGGCGATCGGGCCGGTCTCGCTCTGGTCGAGCGTCGCGATATAGGCGCCTTCGTAGAGCGGATCCATCGGGCGCTCGAGCCAGCGGTCGGTGCCGATCAGCGTCACCGCCTTGCCCGGAATGCCTTTGGCCTTCAGCGCCGCGAGCACGGCGACAGGGCTGCCGTCGCCGCAGGCGACGACCACGGCGTCGGGCGCCTCGACCAGCGAGCCCATGTCGGACACCACCTTGGCGCCGCCGTCGCTCGCCGAATAGGGCAGCGTCACCGCAAGCGTGGCGCCATAGATGCTGAGCGCGTTGGCTACCCGGGATTCAATCGGGCTCGAATCCGCGCCCGAAGGCACCAGCAGCACGAATTTCCTGGCGCCCTTGGCGGCGACCGCCGCCGCGCCCGCCGCGGCGCTATCGGCTTCGCCGAGCCGCACCGAATAGACGCCGGGGCCACCGGCGAAATTGTCGGCCAGCGCCAGCACCGGCGGCCGCTTGGAGCCGGAGAGCTTGGCAAGGTGCTGCGCGGCCGCAAGCTCGGACGGCCCGATGACCGCCTTCGCCGTGCCCGAGGTGATCGCCTTCACCGCGAGGTCCTTCGCGTAGCCGCTGTCGCCGCGCGTGTCCTCGATCGTCAGCGTCAGAAGCTTGTCGCCGAGGTCGGCCATTGCGAGGCGCGCGCCGTCATACATTTTCCGGCCGGTCTCGCCCGTGCTTCCGGGCGCCGAAAGCGGCAGCAGCATGGCCACCTTGGTCGGCCCCGTGCCGAGCGTCAGCTGGGCCTTGGCGGCGGCGGCCGAGGCCGGGCCGGCCGAGGTCGCGCTGGCCAAGGCCGCGCTACTCAAAGTCTGGCCGCTTGCCTGCTGGGCGGGCGCCGCGGGCGCGCCCGCCTGGCCGGCGGGTGCCGCGACCGCCGACGGATCGAGCACGTCCGACGCGCCGCTCTTTGACTGGCATGCGCACAGCGTCGCGACGAGCCCGAGAGCGAGAGCCAACAGACGCGGATCGTGCCGCTCACATTTCATTTGATGCTTCCATCCCATCTGCCGCCAGCTGTTCGCCCTGGTCTGCCTTCACTTCTCTTAACGTTTGCCTGCCCGGCCGTCCCGTGATTCTTGCGTCATGGCTTTAGCCGTCGAAGAGCCGCGCTCTCAGCGCCTGTATCGTCCTCGACTGCGCCGGGCTGCGATAGTCGGCGCATTTCATGTAGCGCGGTCCCGGCACGAACGATCGTCGCACGCAGACGCGCTTTTCCTGGCCGGTAACGGCGCCGTCTTGGGAAGCGTCGGAGAACCCGATCGTCGAGATGTCGGAGAACCCGATCGTCCAGACGTCGGAGAAGCCGATCGTCGCCACCGGCAGCGGCCCGGCCGCATCGAGCCCTTCCCGTGCCAGGATCGCACGTGCGCGCCGGCAGTAGTCGACCGAGCGGACCGAGAAGCGGGTTTCCCCGTGCCCGGCCCGGTATTTCATCACGGTGGTGCAAAGATCGCCCGCGGCGAGCCTGTTTGCCTGCGCCAGATATCTGACGCCGAGCGCGATGTTGGTGGCCGGCTCGCCAAGCTCGTCGAGCGAGCCGCGAAAGCCGAGCATCCGCGCCGTTGCCGGCATGACCTGCATCAGCCCGACCTCGCCGTCGGCGCCGTGCACGCCGGGATCGAAGCCGCTTTCGATCTCCATCACCGCATGCGCCAGCACCGGCTCGAGGCCGTAGAGCGACGCCTGGCAGGTGGCGAATGCCTTGAATGTCGCGCGCGTCCGCTCGGGCGCCGCGTCGCAGCGCACGGGCTGCGCCCGCTGCGGCTGCGGTCGTTCCAGCCAGTTGGCGTGGACAGGTGTTTGCCCCAGGCCGAGCAAGGCGATCGCCAGGGCAATTCCAGGAAGGCTGCGCAGCGGTTTTCCGCTCGCAATCGCGTCAAGACAAAGAAATGGGCCGTTTCGCCGTTTCGGTGAAGCGGCGGACCGGTCCAGCGCGATCGCCTTCGCCGGTTCTCCGTCGGCCACCATCGCAGCCAGCTGGTGCTCGATGGGCCGTCAGCTCAGTGCATGTACTCGACCATGCGGTCGTGGAAGCACTCGCATTTGTTGAGCGTGTCTTCGTCCTTGTAGTCCGTCTTCAGATAGCCATAGGCCATGCCGCAGGCGACCTTGGCTTCCGAAGCCCAGACGAAGGCGGGGCGCGACGAGTTGATCCATTCCGGGCTGTTGGCGACGGCGACCGATTCGTCCATCAGCTTCACCACATGGTCCTTGAGCTCGACCATGTTGTCGGTCAGCACCAGGTCCGACGTGCCCACGGTGCGGCAATAATTCACCGCCGGCTCGCCGATGATATCGGCGGCGAACCCCGTCGACCCGGCCACGAGCAGCGCCGCGACTGATGCCAGCAATCTTACGGAATGTCTCATGTAAGCCCCTCTCCGAATTGCGAATTCACGCGTTGCTTATGCTTAGCATGGAAGCGTGGTGGCGCGCCACGCCCCTGAGCCAAGTTTGCGTCATCCAGACGACCGTACCGTCAAGTCACGGTTTCCGTGTGAGTGTGGGCGTGATCGTAGAGGATGGTAATCGCGGAATTGACGCCTACGCCCGTCAGCGATGCCACTTCGACCATATTGCCGCCGGCAGCGGTACCGTTGTCATCGACCATCACGTGAGCCGCGTTGTTCGAGAAGGTAACATTGACCGCAGCGCCCGTCTGCCCATCCGACGTAGGCGCGTTGGCGCCGAGGGATTGGAGCAGATCGGACAGGTCGATGACGTCCTGCCCCGGCGTATAGTCTGCGATGACATCGGCCACATGGAGTGTGAGCTTGGACGCATCGATCACAAACGTATCGTTGCCTGCGCCGCCGGTCAGGTGGTTTAGCCCCGACCCGCCGATGAGGATGTCGTTGCCGGCGCCACCGTCCAGGTTGTCGTTGCCGGCGCCGCCGATGAGCGTATCGTTGCCGTTATTGCCGTTGATCGTGTCGTTGCCGGCTCCGCCGTACAATGCATTCGCGGAGCCGTCGCCATTTAGAATGTCATCGTAGTTGGACCCGATGATGTTGGGCAGGAGGGATGTCGACGTGTAGGCGTGGCCCGTGACGTCCGTCGAGTGGTCTGCGGTCCCCGTTCCGGTCAGCGTGATGCCGATCGAACTTGCCGCGGCATCATTGTCTCCGTCCACGAGCTGGACCGGAAGGCTGAAGCTGACAGGATCGCTGGATTGAACGGCCGCGCCGAACCCGGTAATGGCGAAGTCGGTTCCGGTGACGGGTTGATGGTTCTGAGGATTGAGCGGAGAAATATTCGTGAGTTCCAGGCTGGTGTAGCCGTCGGCGGTGAACGTCGCGATGGAAGTTTGTTTGTCGAGCACGCCTGTTACGTGGGCCTCGTAGTGAGTTCCGAGGGCATCCGCCACACTGACGAATTGAACAGTGTAAGTCCTGTCCGCAAGTCCGCCGCCCGGAGTGCCGACCAAAATCGGCGTTGCCGCAGTACCAATATCCGCAAAATTAACGATCTGCGTTTGCCCGTCATACGTAATGGCGATTGATGTGACCGAATCGTAGTGGCCATCGCCGACGACATTACTGCCGTCGGTGCCCGAATAGTTCGAGCCGAGACCGTTGTAGTCGTCGCGGGCTACAATATTGAGGACCGAATTGGCCGTTCCGTCGCCAAAGGTGAAGTTGGAACCGTTGGCCACATAATGGTTGTCAAACACCTGGCCGCCAGCATTGCTCGTGGCTCCGGTCAGATCCTGGACGAAGTCGACCCTGATGCCTTCGCCTGAGCCGACATTCTGTCCGGCGAAGCCGCCGCCGACGCCAAACGAATTCGCGTTCCCGTTGATCGTCGAACCGGTACCAAGGGGAGTGAAAAGCACATCCCTCGAGTCATCGTTGACCGGATTACTTTGCTGCCCTGTAGGTACAAAGCCGGCCCAAGGGCTGTTTCCGCCGTAGAATGCATATGACCCATTGGTGAAGGTGACCTGCGACAGGCTGTCGACCGTCCCGCTCATGTTCACGGAATAGGTGGACTGCGATGGGTCGAGGGTGACCGTGAACACAATCGTGTTGCCTACCACTCCCTCCAGGGTCTGCCCGTCGACCAGATGGTAAGTAATGGCCTGACCGCCCGACGTCAGGCCGCTGTCCGCGCCGTCGGACACCGCGAACCGCACCGTGCCTGCGCCGTCCGCTCCGTAGTTGTTCGATACCATTTGGTCTGCATCGAGGAAGAGTGTCGCCGAATGCCCCGCTCCGTTCGCCAGCACTGCATAGTCCGGCGAGACCGCTGTCGGCACGTCGTCGACGACGTCGATCTTGACCGTGCCGGTCACCGTGTTGCCGTTGGCGTCCTTCGCCGTAT
>NZ_VFTZ01000004.1 GCF_006440775.1 Mesorhizobium sp. B2-7-2
GTCCCATACATAATTCCCTACCGTGTTATCGGCGAGGAGATCGAGATACTCACCGTGATGCATGCGGCCCAGCGATGGCCACGCCAGTTGTAGACACCACCGCTAGCCTGTGCCTGAAGGCTTGAAACGCCGGCGGCAATCGTCTATATCAACCTCAAATTCTTGGTCGGTATGACGAAGAGTGGGTCCACCCGGTCCCGCTCTTTTTTGTTACCTGCCCGGCCGGAAGCAAAAAGCGACAGGGATCTGATGACTGCAGCGGCAAGCGAGGCCGACGACCGTATCATCCGCGAAAGCGGCATCGATGCGCGCATTGCGCTGATCGTGCAGCCGGTGCTCAAGGCCATCGGCTTCCGGCTCGTGCGGGTGCAGTTGACTGGCCAGAACGGGCTGACGCTGCAGATCATGGCCGAACGCGAGGACGGCACCATGACCGTCGAGGATTGCGAAGAGGTCAGCCGCGCCGTGTCGCCGGCGCTCGATGTCGATGATCCGATCGAAAAAGCGTATCATTTGGAAGTTTCCTCGCCAGGCATCGACCGGCCGCTGGTGCGCAAGTCCGATTTCACCGCCTGGACCGGCCATCTGGTCAAGCTGGAGACTTCGGTTCTTGTCGGCGACCGCAAACGCTTCAAGGGCAAGATCGCCGAGGCGGATGCCGATGGCATCCTGATCGAGCGCGACAAGGCGGCCTATGGCGAAGAGCCGACGGTGCGCGTGCCTTATGACGCGATCGCCGAGGCCCGGCTGGTGCTGACCGACGATCTCATCCGCGATGCACTGTCGAAGGACAACCGGGCGCGCAAGGAAGCCAGGAAGCGCCGTGGCGAAGCGGAAGACGCCGCCGACGGCGAGGAAAATGAAACCGAACAGGAAAGTTGATTGAGTAGCCGGGCCATATGCCCGGCGCGAAATCGGGAGAAAGACAATGGTTGTAAGCGCCAACAGGCTTGAACTGCTGCAGATCGCCGACGCGGTCGCGCGTGAAAAGTCGATCGACAAGCAGATCGTTATCGCCGCCATGGCCGATGCGATCCAGAAGGCAGCGCGTTCTCGTTACGGCCAAGAAACCAACATCCGCGCCGACATCAATCCGAACACCGGTGAGATGAAGCTGCAGCGGCTGATGGAAGTGGTCGAGAAGGTCGAGGACTATGCGACGCAGATCGCGCTTTCAACGGCGCGCGAGCGCAACCCCGACGCCCAGATCGGCGACTTCATCGCCGAGCAGCTGCCGCCCATGGATTTCGGCCGCATCGCCGCCCAGTCGGCCAAGCAGGTCATCGTGCAGAAGGTGCGCGAGGCCGAGCGCGATCGCCAGTATGACGAGTACAAGGATCGCATCGGCGAGATCGTCAACGGCACCGTCAAGCGCGTCGAGTACGGCAATGTCATCGTCGATCTCGGCCGAGGCGAGGCGATCATCCGTCGCGACGAGCTGATCCCGCGCGAGAACTACAAATATGGCGACCGCGTGCGGGCCTATGTCTATGACGTGCGCCGCGAGCAGCGCGGCCCGCAGATCTTCCTGTCGCGCACCCATCCGCAGTTCATGGCCAAGCTGTTCACCATGGAAGTGCCGGAAATCTACGACGGCATCATCGAGATCAAGTCGGTCGCCCGCGATCCGGGCTCGCGCGCCAAGATCGCCGTCATCTCGCGCGATTCCTCGATCGATCCGGTCGGCGCCTGCGTCGGCATGCGCGGCAGCCGCGTCCAGGCGGTGGTCGGCGAATTGCAGGGCGAGAAGATCGACATCATTCCGTGGTCGCCATCGGCCGCGTCCTTCATCGTCAACGCGCTGCAGCCGGCCGAGGTCGCCAAGGTGGTGCTGGACGAGGACGCCGAGCGCATCGAGGTGGTGGTGCCGGATGACCAATTGTCGCTGGCCATCGGCCGCCGCGGCCAGAACGTGCGCCTTGCCTCGCAGCTCACCGGCTGGGATATCGACATCCTGACCGAGCAGGAAGAAAGCGAGCGTCGCCAGAAGGAATTCGTCGAGCGTTCGGCGCTCTTCATGGAAGCGCTCGACGTCGACGAGATGGTCGGCCAGGTGCTTGCCTCCGAAGGCTTCACCAGCGTCGAGGAAGTCGCCTATGTCGACTCTGGCGAAATCTCCTCGATCGATGGCTTCGACGAGGACACCGCTTCGGAAATCCAGACCCGCGCCCGCGAATATCTGGAGAAGATCGAGGCCGAGCACGACGAAAAGCGCAAGGCGCTGGGCGTCAAGGACGAGCTGCGCGACATCCCCGGCATTACCACCGCCATGATGGTGACGCTCGGCGAGGACGGCGTGAAGACGGTCGAGGACTTCGCCGGCTATGCCGCCGACGATCTGATCGGCTGGAAAGAGCGCAAGGACGGCGAGACCAAGGTCTATCCGGGCGTGCTCGCCAGCCACGGCGTCTCGCGCGCCGAGGCGGAGCAGATGGTGCTCGCCGCCCGCAAGCAGGCCGGCTGGATCACCGAGGAAGAACTCGCTGCCGAAGAGGCAGCGGCCGACGAAACCGTCGGTGCGTGAGGTGACCGCCAATCGCAAAGCCCGTGGACGAGATGAACGATCGCACTTGCATCGTTACGCGCAGGCAGGCCGAAGCGGATGAACTGATCCGCTTCGTCGTCGGCCCGGATTCGGCCGTCGTTCCGGACATCAAGAGAAATCTGCCCGGCCGCGGTTGCTGGGTTACTGCCGATCGCCTACATATCGAGAAGGCAGCGGCCAAGAACCTGTTTGCCCGTGCCTTCAAGGCGCAGGTGACCGTTCCGGCCGATCTCGGCGGCATGGTCGACGGGCTGCTCTCCAGATCCGCTCTGGGCATGCTTGGCCTTGCTCGCAAGGCTGGCGCCGTCGTCCTTGGCGCCGCCAAGGTCGAAGGTGCGGTGCGCGACGGGCAGGCGCTTCTGGTGCTGCATGCGACCGAGGCTTCGGACGACGGTGTCCGCAAGATCAGTCAGGCGCGGCGGGCAACCGTCCATCTCGGCGGACCGGCCATCCTTGCCTACAAACTTTTCCCCGAAGCCGAGTTGAGCTTGGCATTGGGGGGTACAAATGTGATACATGCTGCCGTTCTCGCGCAGGACGCGGGACAGGCGGTTGAGAAGCGCGTAGTGGCGCTCGACCGATATCGGGGCGGTACCCCGAACGATCTGGCAATGCTTGCGGCCGTTGCTGACGAAGATGATGCCGCAGAGGATATGGAATGAGCGATACGAAATCGGGCGACGACAAGACGTTGAGCGTGACGCCGAAGAAGACCTTGACGCTGAAGCGCCCCGGCCTCGAGCAGGGCACTGTGCGCCAGAATTTCTCGCATGGCCGCACCAAGTCGGTCGTGGTCGAGACCAAGAAGCGCAAGTTCTCGCTGCCCGGCGACAAGCCGGAGCCGGTGGCTGCGTCCGTCTTCACGCCGAAGCCCGCCGCTGCCCCTGTTGCCGCCGCCCCTGTCGTGCAGGAAGCGCCGAAGGCGCCGCCTCCACCGCCGGAGCGTTCCGGCATGGTCCTGAACGAGCTCTCGCGCGGCGAGATGGAAGCGCGCCGCAAGGCGCTGGAAGGCTCCAAGGCCCGCGAGGCCGAGGATCGCCAGCGCGCTCAGGAAGATGCCAAGCGCCGCGCCGAGGAAGAGGAACGCCGCAAGCGCGAGCGCGACGAATCCGCGCGCCGTCAGGCCGAGGAGGAGGCACGCCTGCAGACTGAGGCCGAGGCCCGCCGGCGCGCCGAGGAAGAGGCTCGCCGCCGCGCGCCGCTGGCGGCGGAGGTCGCCACGGCTGATGACGAGGAGGAGGCCAAGCCGAGGCGCACCGGTGCCGGTGCCGCGAGTGCGCCGCCGCGCCGTCTTGCGACGCCGGAAGTGGCAAGGCCGGCCAAGCCGACAAAGGGCGAGGAAGATCGCCGCCGCGGCAAGCTGACGCTGAACTCGGCGCTGTCGGATGACGATGCGCGCGCCCGCTCGCTGTCGTCGATGCGTCGCCGCCAGGAAAAATTCAAACGCGCGCTTCACAATGAGCCGCGCGAGAAAGTCATGCGCGAAGTGATCCTGCCCGAAACCATCACCATCCAGGAACTGGCGCAGCGCATGTCCGAGCGCGCCGTGGACGTGGTCAAGTTCTTCATGAAGCAGGGCCAGATCCTGAAGCCGGGCGACGTCATCGACGCCGACACGGCTGAGCTGGTCGCCTCCGAATTCGGTCACACCGTCCGCCGCGTCGCCGAGTCCGACATCGAAGAAGGCCTCTTCAACATCGCCGACCGCCCGGAAGACCTTGTGTCGCGTCCGCCGGTCGTGACCATCATGGGCCATGTCGACCACGGCAAGACCTCGCTGCTCGACGCCATCCGCAACGCCAATGTCGTCTCCGGCGAGGCCGGCGGCATTACCCAGCATATCGGTGCCTACCAGATCGAGAAGAACGGTCAGAAGATCACCTTCATCGACACGCCCGGCCACGCGGCCTTCACGGCCATGCGCGCCCGTGGCGCGCAGGTTACCGACATCGCGGTGCTGGTGGTGGCGGCCGACGACAGCGTGATGCCGCAGACGATCGAATCGATCAATCACGCCAAGGCGGCCGGCGTGCCGATCATCGTGGCCATCAACAAGATCGACAAGCGCGACGCCGACCCGCAGAAGGTACGGACCGAACTGCTGCGCCACGAAGTGTTCGTGGAATCGATGGGCGGTGAGGTGTTGGACGTCGAGGTTTCGGCGACCAAGGGCATCAATCTCGACAAGCTCTTGGAAGCGATCCTGCTGCAGTCCGAGGTCCTCGACCTCAAGGCCAATCCCGACCGCACCGCCGAAGGCGCGGTCATCGAGGCGCAGCTGGACAAGGGACGCGGTCCCGTCGCCACCGTGCTGGTGCAGACCGGCACGCTGATGCCGGGCGACATCATCGTCGCCGGCAACGAGTGGGGCCGTGTGCGCGCGCTCGTCAACGATCGGGGCGAGCATGTGCCGGAAGCGCCGCCGGCAATGCCGGTCGAGGTGCTTGGCCTCCAGGGCACGCCGCAGGCGGGCGACCGCTTCGCCGTCGTCAACAACGAGGCGCGCGCCCGTGAGATCACCGAATACCGCCAGCGCCTGGCGCGCGACAAGGCGGTGGCCAAGCATGCCGGCCAGCGCGGCTCGCTCGAGCAGATGATGTCGCAGCTGCAGACGAGCGGATTGAAGGAATTCCCGCTGGTCATCAAGGGCGACGTGCAGGGTTCGATCGAGGCGATCAATGCCGCCCTTGAAAAGCTCGGCAATGACGAGGTGCGCGCACGCATCGTCCATGCCGGCGCCGGCGGCATCACCGAAAGCGATGTCTCGCTCGCCGAGACGTCCGGAGCGGCGATCATCGGCTTCAACGTCCGTGCCAATGCGCAGGCGCGTGCGGCCGCGGCCGCGGCCGGCATCGAGATCCGCTACTACTCGATCATCTACAACCTCGTCGATGACGTGAAGGCAGCGCTTTCCGGCATGCTTTCGCCGGAGCGGCGCGAGACCTTCATCGGCAATGCCGAGATCCTCGAGATCTTCGACATCTCCAAGGTCGGCAAGATCGCCGGCTGCCGTGTCACCGAAGGCAAGGTCGAGCGTGGCGCGGGTGTTCGCCTGATCCGCGACAACGTCGTGATCCACGAAGGCACGCTGAAGACGCTGAAGCGCTTCAAGGACGAGGTTGCGGAAGTGCCGGGCGGTCAGGAATGCGGCATGGCCTTCCAGAACTACGAGGACATGCGTGTCGGCGACGTCATCGAGTGCTTCCGCGTCGAGATGGTAACCAGAACGCTCTAATTCGGGTATACTTGCCGAATAATAACGGGCGGCGGCCGAAAGGCTGCCGCCCAGATCCTTCATGCATGTTGAGACATGTGGCGCGGTCCCATCCCGCGCTTCACGATTTCAGGACCAGAGAAAATGCCCCGTTCGACACCGTCAGGCCCCTCCCAGCGCATGCTGCGCGTCGGCGAGCAGGTGCGCCATGCCCTTTCCGAGACCTTGCAGCGCGGCGAGATCATCGATCCGGTGATCGAGAACAGCGTCGTCTCGGTGTCCGAGGTGCGCATGTCACCCGACCTCAAGATCGCCACCGCCTTCGTCTCGCCGCTTGGCGCAGGCGATGAAGGCGCCGTGATCGAGGCGCTCAACAGGCACGCGAAATTCATCCGCGGCCGCGTCTCCGGCGCGCTTAGGCAGATGAAGTACATGCCGGAGTTTCGCTTCAGGCTCGACACTTCCTTCGACAATTTCGCGAAGATCAATGAACTGCTGAAATCGCCCGAAGTCGCGCGCGATCTCGGTGACGACAAGAACAACGACAAGGACGAGGAATAGGTGGCGCGTCGCGGCAAGAAGAAGGGGCGGCCGGTCTCCGGTTGGGTGGTGCTGGACAAGCCGGTCGGCATGGGCTCGACCGAGGCGGTTTCCAAGATCAAATGGCTGTTCCAGGCCGAGAAGGCCGGCCATGCCGGCACGCTCGACCCGCTCGCTTCCGGCATGCTGCCGATCGCGCTCGGCGAGGCGACCAAGACCGTTCCTTATGTGCAGGACGGCGCCAAGGTCTACCGCTTCACCGTCGCCTGGGGCGAAGAGCGCTCGACCGACGATCTCGAAGGCCCGGTGACCAACTATTCCGACCGTCGGCCGGACGAGGCGCAGGTGAGGGCGCTGCTGCCGAAATATACCGGCGTCATCATGCAGACGCCGCCGCAATTCTCGGCCATCAAGATCGCCGGCGAGCGCGCCTATGACCTTGCCCGTGAAGGCGAGACAGTCGAGATACCCGCGCGGGAAATTGAAATCGGCCGTTTGGATATTGTCGAGCATGGCACCGACAAAACCGTCTTCGAGGTCGAATGCGGCAAGGGCACCTATGTGCGCTCGCTGGCCCGCGACATGGGCCGCGATCTCGGCTGCTTCGGCCACATCGCCGAATTGCGCCGCATCGAGGTCGAGCCGTTCACGCCGGAGGATTTCGTCACTGTCGCCGAGCTGGAAGCGGCTCGCTTTGGCGAAAAGAATGACGACAAATCCGATGAAATGGACGCTCCGGTCGATTTCAGCGCCATCGATGCGCTGCTTGTCGAAACGGCGGCGGCGCTCGACTGCCTGCCGCAGGTCGCGGTCAGCGACGACGCGGCGACGAAGATCCGCCTCGGCAATCCCGTCATCATTCGCGGCCGCGACGCGCCGGTCGAGGCCGAGGAGGCCTGTGCCACCGCGCGCGGCAAGCTCGTCGCTATCGGCGCCATCGAGCAGGGCATGTTCAAGCCCAAGCGGGTCTTTGTCGGGTGAATCCGGCCTAGCGCATGTCGCCCAAAAGTGCGCAGCGGTTTGGGAGAACGACATGCGTCAACACAAGACTTAAAGCGCGTCGACTCAATCCGTCTCAGCGCGACGCGCTTTAAGTGTTTGTTATTACGCAATTCCGGACGGGAAACCGCTGCGCACTTTTGCTGGAATTGCTCTAATCTAGGCCGAATGCTGAGTTCCGAGGATATCTCATGGCCAAGGCTGATGCAGGCAAGAAGCGGGCATCGCTGACAACCCGCCGGCCACCGGTCGGGGCGTCGCCAGGCACGCTTATCGCCGATCCGGCGGCGCGGCGCAGCGAACTGCGGCTGACGCTGATCTCGCCCGAGAAATACAAAACCATCGACAATGCCTCGATCGACGATCTCAACGCGCATTGCGAGAAATGGCCTGTCGTCTGGCTGGATTGCACCGGACTTGCCAATATCCCGCTGATCGAGGAGATCGGCCGCATCTTCAGCCTGCACCCGCTGGCGCTGGAGGACGTCGTCAACACTGGACAGCGGCCCAAGGTGGATTTCTTCGAGGATCATGCCTTTGTCGTCATGCGCATGATCGACGATGTCACCTCGCATCGCTACGAGCAGATCGCGCTGTTCTTCGGCGGCAATTTCGTCGTCACGTTCCAGGAGCGCGAAGGCGATCCGTTCGATCCGGTGCGCAAGCGCATTGCGGGCGCGATGCCCAACCGCCTGCGCTCGCGCGGCGCCGATTATCTTGGCTATGCGTTGATCGATGCCATCGTCGACAGCTATTTCCCACCGATCGAGGCGGCGAGCGAATTGGTCGACGGCATCGAGGACGAGATGCTGAATAAGCCGCACAAGCACCAGATGCGGAAGCTGCATGAATTGCGGCGCGACGCCAACGTGCTCAAAGGCGTGCTGTGGCCGATGCGCGACACGCTGGCGACGCTGATCCGCAACGACGTGGCCTTCGTGAAGGCGGAAACCAAGATCTTCTTCAACGACACGCTCGACCATTCGCTGCGTCTGATCGAGCTGGTCGAGAACCAGCGCGACATGCTCACCGGCCTGATCGAGATGCATGTCTCGCTGACCCAAGCCCGCACCAACGACGTCATTTCCTATTTGACGATCGTCTCGGTGATCTTCATGCCGCTGACCTTCCTGGTCGGCGTCTGGGGGATGAATTTCGATCCGCAAAGCTCGCCCTGGAACATGCCGGAGCTGAAAGCCTATTACGGTTATCCGGTGGCAATTCTGTTCATGGCGCTTGTCGCCGCCGGACTGATCTTCTTCTTCAAATGGAAGAAGTGGCTATAGCCGCTGAACCCTTTGTTTTCGTGGCAAGACCTGCGACAAGCCGGCTTGACATTTGGGCTGGTGTTTATTCCGGAATTGGACTATATGCGCCGCAGCTTCGCGCCCTGACGCGTCGCTTGCACTGGCCCCTGCTGGACGACATCCCGGCTGTGGGCGTCCCGTTTCCTCCAACAGATAAGGAAAAGCACGATGTCGATCACTGCCGAACGCAAGAAGGAATTGATGACCGAATTCGCAACCGCCAAGGGCGACACCGGATCTCCGGAAGTCCAGGTTGCCATTCTTTCCGAGCGCATCAAGAACCTGACCGAGCACTTCAAGGACCACAAGAAGGATAACCATTCCCGCCGTGGCCTGCTTGCTCTGGTCTCCCAGCGCCGCAGCCTGCTTGACTACCTCAAGCGCAAGGATGACGGGCGCTATCAGACGCTGATCGACAAGCTCGGTCTGCGTCGCTGACGAATTGACCGGCGGGTCTTCCTCGGAGGGCCCGCCGGTCGCGCATTGGCGCATCGGTCGATCCGGTGCGATAATGGCGGAGCGCGACGCGCTCTAGAAATTTCGCATTCGCGCAGGGCGCGTTCCGGAAACAGCGGTTTCCGGCGTCATGCGCAAAAGCCGGCCGATCGGTCGGCCAAACACGGTTCCGGACGCGCAGAGGGCCATTCGGAACCGCCCCATGGACGGTCATGGGGCAGGATTGCAGGATGCTCGCTTGGGCTTATGAGCCGGACCTACGAGCTTCCCGTTGTCTTGCCCGTGGCTGCCCGAAGGAAGCCAGGAAAGGGAGAACCCGTGACCGTTAGGACGGCGCGGCCCTTTCCGCATATGAAGGACAAGACATGTTTAATCAACACAAAGTGGAAATCGAATGGGGCGGCCGTCCGCTCATCCTGGAAACCGGCAAGATCGCACGCCAGGCTGACGGCGCGGTGCTCGCCACCTATGGCGAGACCGTCGTTCTCGCCACCGTCGTTTCGATGAAGGAACCGAAGCCCGGCCTCGATTTCTTCCCGCTTACCGTCAACTACCAGGAAAAGACCTACGCCGCCGGCAAGATCCCGGGCGGCTACTTCAAGCGTGAGGGCCGCCCGAGCGAAAAGGAAACGCTGGTTTCCCGCCTGATCGACCGCCCGATCCGCCCGCTTTTCGCCGACGGCTACAAGAACGACACCCAGATCGTCGTCACCGTCGTCCAGCATGATCTCGAGAACGATCCCGATATCCTGTCGATCGTGGCCACCTCCGCTGCGCTCACGCTTTCCGGCGTGCCCTTCATGGGCCCGATCGGCGGCGCCCGCGTCGGCTACATCAACGGCGAATATGTGCTCAATCCGCATATCGACGAAATGCAGGAATCCAAGCTCGACCTCGTCGTTGCCGGCACCGGCGACGCCGTGCTGATGGTCGAATCCGAGGCCAAGGAACTCTCCGAGGAACTGATGCTCGGTGCCGTCGTGTTCGGCCACAAGAGCTTCCAGCCTGTGATCGACGCGATCATCAAGCTGGCCGAGGTCGCCGCCAAGGAGCCGCGCGACTTCTCCGCGCCGGATTACTCCGCGCTTGAAGCCGAGATGCTGAAGATCGTCGGCGACGAGCTTCGCGAGGCCTACAAGATCACCGACAAGCAGAAGCGCTATGCCGCCGTCGATGCAGTCAAGTCGAAGGTCAAGGCCGCGTTTGCGCCGGCCGAAGGCGAAGAGGCCAAATACACGTCCGAGCAGATCGGCTCGGTGTTCAAGGAGCTCCAGGCCAAGGTCGTGCGCTGGAACATCCTCGACACCGGCTCGCGCATTGACGGCCGCGACCTGAAGACGGTCCGCAAGATCGTCTCCGAAGTCGGCGTCCTGGCGCGCACCCATGGTTCGGCGCTGTTCACGCGCGGCGAGACCCAGGCGCTGGTCGTTGCCACACTCGGCACCGGCGAGGACGAGCAGTATGTCGATTCGCTGACAGGCATGTACAAGGAGAAGTTCCTCCTTCACTACAATTTCCCGCCCTACTCCGTCGGCGAGACCGGCCGCATGGGTTCGCCGGGCCGCCGCGAAATCGGCCACGGCAAGCTCGCCTGGCGCGCCATCCGCCCGATGCTGCCGAGCGCGGACCAGTTCCCCTACACGCTGCGCGTCGTTTCGGAGATCACCGAGTCCAACGGCTCGTCCTCGATGGCGACCGTCTGCGGCACCTCGCTGGCGCTGATGGATGCCGGCGTGCCGCTGGCAAAGCCGGTCGCCGGCATCGCCATGGGCCTGATCAAGGAAGGCGAGCGCTTCGCGGTGCTCTCCGACATCCTCGGTGACGAGGACCACCTCGGCGATATGGACTTCAAGGTCGCCGGCACCGCCAACGGCGTCACCTCGTTGCAGATGGACATCAAGATCGATGGCATCACCGAGGAGATCATGGGCATTGCCCTGGCCCAGGCCAAGGACGGCCGCCTGCATATCCTCGGCGAGATGGCGCATGCGCTGTCCGGCGCCCGCGCCGAGCTCGGCGAATTCGCCCCGCGCATCGAGGTCATGCATATCCCGACCGACAAGATCCGCGACGTCATCGGTTCCGGCGGCAAGGTGATCCGCGAGATCGTCGAGAAGACCGGCGCCAAGATCAACATCGAGGACGACGGCACGGTCAAGATCGCTTCGGCGAACGCCAAGGAGATCGAGGCGGCGAAGAAGTGGATCCACACCATCGTCGCCGAGCCGGAAGTCGGCGAGATCTACGAAGGCACCGTCGTCAAGACGGCCGACTTCGGCGCGTTCGTCAACTTCTTCGGCCCGCGCGACGGTCTCGTCCACATCTCGCAGCTCGCCAATGAGCGCGTCGCCAAGACCTCGGACGTCGTCAAGGAAGGCGACAAGGTTTGGGTCAAGTTGATGGGCTTCGACGAGCGCGGCAAGGTCCGCCTGTCGATGAAGGTCGTCGACCAGGCGACCGGCAAGGAAATCGTCCAGGACAAGAAGAAGTCGGACGGCGAGGAAGACGCCGCCTGATCGGTTTGACCGAATAATCTACAACGGGCGCGCCGCGAGGTCGCGCCCGTTTTGTTTCAGGGCAGTTCCAGGAAAGCGGCACCCGTTTCCGTCCGGAATTGCGTCGGGCAAAGGTCCTACGGAGCAGGTGAATGGCCGCGGAGCCGCTGAAGACGCTGTTCTACCCGTTCGAGGCCGAGGCGCTGCCTCTGCCGCGAAAGCATGCCCGTGTCCTGTTTCTCGGCGCCGAGCCCGGCTTCCGCTTGCCCGCCGGCTTCGAGGCGGCGCTGCATCTCGTGCAAGGCTTTCGGCCAGATTTTCGAACGCTGCAGGCGTCCGGCTACGCGGTCACGCCGCGCGCCGAGGATACCGGCTTCGACCTGGCGTTGGTGCTTGCTGGCCGTCATCGCGGCCAGAACGAGCAGCGCGTCGCCGAGGCGATAGAGCGCGTCCTGCCGAGTGGGCTGGTCGTCGTTGCCGGTGGCAAGGAGGACGGCATCGACAGCCTGCGCAAGCGGATCAACGCCCTGGTGCCGCTCGAAGGCCATCTGCCGAAGCATCACGGCGTTGCCTTCTGGTTCAAGCGAGCCGGCGCGGAGACGGCCGCGACGCTGCGCGCCGGCAACCCCGATGTGATCGTCGAAGGCCGTTTCAAAACCAGGCCTGGCATGTTCTCCTTCGATCGCATCGACGCCGGTTCGAAACTGCTGGCCGCGAACCTGCCTGACGATCTCAAAGGCAACGTCGCTGATTTCTGCGCCGGCTGGGGTTATCTGGCGGCGGAAATCCTGCTGCGCCCGCAAGGCCTCACCGCACTCGATCTCTACGAAGCGGACTTTGACGCCCTGGAAGCAGCCAGGTTGAATGTCCACGGCGGCGCCATCGAGCCGCGTTTCTTCTGGACCGATTTGCTCACCGAGGCGGTCGAACGGCGCTACGACGCGATCGTCATGAATCCACCCTTCCACCGCGGTCGCGCGTCCGAGCCGGAGATCGGTGCCGGCATGATCCGCGCCGCGTCGAAGGCGTTGAAACCGGGCGGCCGCCTGTTCATGGTCGCCAACCGCCAGCTTCCTTACGAACAGGCGCTCTCGGCGATCTTCGCCAGCCATGCCGAGATCGCCCGCGACGGCATGTTCAAGGTGTTTTCGGCGCGCCGCTGAAGCAATCAAGCAAAAGCGTACAGCGGGTGGATTCGGCGCCTTCGCCGTAGCCTTGCATCCACAATTGCGGTGGGAAAAATGCTTGTTCTATTGCAGGCTGACGATGCGGGCCGGCTCGTGCGTGCCGAAGGCGGACCGCGCTTCGCCAAGCTCGACCTTGAGCGGAGCCGGCCGGCCGAACAGATAGCCCTGCACAACCTGGCAGCCGGCCGCTCGGAGCAGGGTGGCCTGGTTCTCGGTCTCTACGCCTTCGGCGATAATGCCCACGCCCAGCGCCCGTGACAGGCCGACAATGGTCGACACGATTGCGCCGGAGCTGGAATCGGTGTCGATGCGGCTGACGAAGGAACGGTCGATCTTCAGCTTGCCGAAGGAGAAATCGATCAGGTAGCTCAAATTGGAATAGCCCGTGCCGAAATCGTCGACGGCCACGGAGATACCCATCTCGGCAAGCTGTTCCAGGATGGCTGCGGCGCGGTCGCGGTCCTGCATCATCGCCGTCTCGGTGACCTCGAGCTCCAGCCGCGAGGGCTTGATGCCGGTCGATTCCATCACCTCCCGCACGATGCCGACGAAATCCCTGGTCATGAACTGGACAGGCGAGATGTTGACGGCGACGAAGCATTCCTCCGGCAGGTACCGGGCGTCGCTGCAAGCCTTGCGCAGCACCCACTCGCCGATCGGATTGATCATGCCGGTTTCCTCGGCGATCGGAATGAATTCCATCGGCGGGATCATGCCGCGCTCCGGGTGCTTCCAGCGGATCAGCGCCTCATAACCGACGATGCGGCCGCTCGGCAGGTCGAGCTGCGGCTGATAGTGGAGGCTGAAGTCGCCTCGGTCGAAGGCGGTTTTCAGCTCCGACTCGATCCATTGCCGATAGTCCGCAACGCGGCCCATGTCGGCATGGAAGACAGACCAGTTGCCGATGCCGCTGGCGCGCGCGTTCTGCAGCGCAAGGTTCGAGCGGCGCAGGATCAGGACCGGGTCGACGCCGTCCTTTGGCATCGCCACGATGCCGACCGACAGGCTGACCGACTGCAGATGCGTCTGCAGCTGATAGGGCTCCATCATCTCGTTGATGAGCTTCTCGATCAGCCGCTCGATCGAGCCCCTGATCTGGCGATCCGGCAAAAGCACCGCGAATTCGCCGGCGCCGATACGGCCGATCACCGCATCCTTCGGCATATTCTCCGTCAGCCTGCTTGTGAAGGCGCGGATCAGTTCGTCGCCCTGGCTGTAGCCGATGGCGTCGTTGATCTGCTTGAAGCGGTCGATATCGATGTCGATCAGGAACACCGGCTCGCCGGTTCGGATCGTTCCGGAAGCGGCTTCGGCTATCTTGCCGACCATGGCCTGGCGCGACAAAAGGCCGGTCAGCTTGTCGAAATGGGTTTCCTTGAAGACATAGGCCGCGGATTCATCGACGCCGGCAAAGAACGAGAGTGCTGCTCCGCCGGCGGCAAGGGCGCAGAGCGCGGCAATGACGCCGGCCATCGTTTCGGCCGGCATGCCGGCCATGCCGTCGCCGAAGCCGAACCTCAGCCCCCACAGTCCAAGGATGAAACTGCCCATCCCCGAACTGGCGATGGTGATCAGCCGGAACAGCGGAGTCCGTTTGGGATTGCTGACTGCAGGCATGCATTGTCCCCAGATTGCGGGGCCTTATAGCGGATATCTCCTTAAAATGAGTTTCCGCCGATGCATCCAATTTTACTGGAACGCAACTGTCGGCGCCGCGAACTATTCCCGCGTGCCGTCGGTCTGCTTCAATTCCTCCAGTGCCGGCATCGAAACGATGTGATAGCCGGAATCGACATAGTGGATTTCACCGGTGACGCCCGACGATAGATCGGAAAGCAGGTAAAGCGCCGAGCCGCCGACTTCGTCGATGGTCACGGTGCGCCGCAAAGGCGAATTTCGCTGCTGGTAGGAGAACATGTGGCGGGCATCGGACACGCCGGAGCCGGCCAGCGTCCGCACCGGCCCGGCCGAGATGCCGTTCACCCTGATGCCGCGCGGGCCGTAGTCGTTGGCCAGGTAGCGCACGCTGGCTTCCAGCCCGGCCTTGGCGACGCCCATGACGTTGTAGTTCGGCATCACCCTGACCGAGCCGGCATAGGTGAGCGTGATCATCGAGCCGCCATTGCCCATCAACGCGGCGGCGTTGCGGGCGATCTCGGTGAAGGAATAGCAGGAGATCACCATGGTGCGCACGAAGTTGTCGCGGCTGGTGTCGGCGTAAAGGCCCTTCAGCTCGTTCTTGTCGGAAAAGCCGATGGCGTGCACCACGAAATCCAGCCCGCCCCAGGCCTCGCCAAGGGTCTCGAAGGTCGCGCTGACCGAGGCGCTGTCCTCGACATCGCAAGGCACGATCAGCGAGGCTCCCACTTTCTCGGCAAGCGGCTTGACCCGCCGCCCGAAGGCGTCGCCCTGATAGGTGAAAGCGAGCTCGGCCCCATGTTCCGACAGCTTCTTGGCGATGCCCCAGGCAATCGAATGGTCGTTGGCAACACCCATGACAAGCCCGCGCTTGCCCTTCATCAACCCTTCCATGCCTGGCAATCCTTATGAAAAACGCTGGTCTTATGCGGAATAGCGCTGGAAAATCAGCGTTGCGTTGGTGCCGCCGAAACCGAAGGAGTTGGACAGGACGGTGTCGATCCTGGCGTCGTCGATACGCTTGCGCACGATCGGCATGCCCTCGAATTCCGGATCGAGCTCCTCGATATGGGCGCTCTCGCCGATGAAGCCGCCCTGCATCATTAGGATCGAATAGATCGATTCCTGCACGCCGGCCGCGCCCAGCGAATGGCCGGTGAGCGACTTGGTCGAGGTGATGTAAGGCATCTTGTCGCCGAACACCTCGCGGATGGCGCCCATTTCTTTGGAATCGCCGACCGGCGTCGAGGTGCCGTGGGTGTTGATGTAGTCGACCGGCGAAGACACCGTGGCAAGCGCCTGGCGCATGCAGCGGATAGCGCCTTCGCCCGAAGGTGCGACCATGTCGTAGCCGTCGGAAGTCGCGCCGTAGCCGACGACCTCGGCGTATATCTTGGCGCCGCGCGCCTTGGCGTGCTCCAGTTCCTCCAGCACCAGCACGCCGGCGCCGCCGGCGATGACGAAACCGTCGCGGTTGACGTCATAAGCGCGCGAAGCGGCCGATGCGTTGTCGTTGAACTTCGACGACATGGCGCCCATGGCGTCGAACAGGTCCGACATGGTCCAGTCGAGGTCCTCGTGGCCGCCGGCAAACATCACGTCCTGCTTGCCCCACTGGATGAGCTCATAGGCATTGCCTATGCAATGCGCGGAGGTCGAGCAGGCCGACGAGATCGAATAGTTGACGCCGTGGATCTTGAACCATGTGGCCAAGGTGGCCGACGCCGTCGACGACATGGCTTTCGGCACGGCGAACGGGCCGATGCGCTTGGGGCTGTTGTTCTTGATCGTGGTTTCGGCCGCTTCGACGATGGTGCGGGTCGAAGGCCCGCCGGAACCCATCACGATGCCGGTCCGCTCATTGGTGATGTCGCCTTCGCTTAAGCCGGCATCGGCGATCGCCTGGTCCATGGCGACGTGATTCCAGGCAGCGCCTTGGCTCAAGAAGCGCATGGCGCGGCGGTCGATCATCGGGGTGGGATCGAGCGTCGGCGCGCCCCAGACCTGGCAGCGGAAGCCGTGTTCGGCGAAGGAATTGGAAAAGCTGATGCCTGATTTGGCATCGTAAAGCGAGCTCTGCACCTCATTGGCATTGTTGCCGATCGACGACACAATGCCGAGCCCTGTCACTACGACCCGTCTCATTCGCAACTCCTTCCCGCGTATTCGGGCGAAAGATTTAACCGGCTTCGCCCTTGATCATACGCAAACAAACTGACGTGGCATCCGTTAGCTACGCGGGCGCCGTGGCGGAAAACGGTCAGGCGGCCGGCTGCTTGGACAGGCCGACCTTCAGATCCGTAGCCGCATATATGGGTTCGCCATCCGCCTTGAGCCAGCCATCGGCGATGCCGAGCACCAGGCGGCCGCGCATCACGCGCTTGAAATCGATGCCGTATTCGACCTTCTTCACCGACGGCGTCACCATGCCCTTGAATTTCACCTCGCCGGTCGAAAGCGCCATGCCTTTACCCGGTTCGCCCAGCCAGCCGAGATAGAAGCCGGTCAACTGCCACATGGCGTCGAGGCCGAGGCAGCCCGGCATGATCGGGTTGCCGATAAAGTGGCAGGCGAAGAACCACAGGTCCGGCTTGATGTCGAACTCGGCGCGGATGAAGCCTTTGTCGAAAGCACCGCCGGTCTCGCTGATCTCGGTTATGCGGTCGAACATCAGCATCGGTGGGTAGGGCAGCTGGGCATTGCCTGGCCCGAACAGGTCGCCGCGGGCGCAGGCAAGCAGTTCCTCGTAATCGTAGCTGGACTTTTGACCCGCCATCAAATTTCTGTCCCCGTGTTCCTTCGCGGGCGGCAGGGCGCCCTTCTCGTTGGTTTCCTAACACACTCTGTTTGCGGCCGGAAACCGGCGTTTGCGCTTAACCCGTGCGCCTGCCCGGGTCAATGCGCGCTATTGATCGCATTCGGACTACAGAATATATGTCGGCTGATGTCTGGTTTTGGCTTTTGACGTCTTTTTGCCATTCTGGACCTGTTGGTGGGCTGGGCAGCAAAGCTTCGACGCGAAGAGATGGATTCGGGCTACAGGAAGGAAAATGTCGCTGTGGACAAGCGGGTTCGCGAAGCCGGCCTGAGGCCGACGCGCCAGCGCATTGCGCTGGCCGACCTGCTTTTCGCCAAGGGCGACCGTCACCTTTCGGCCGAGGAACTGCACGAAGAGGCGATCGCCGCCGGCGTGCCGGTTTCGCTGGCGACGGTCTATAACGCGCTCCACCAGTTCACCCAGGCAGGACTGCTCCGCATCCTGGCGGTCGAAGGCTCGAAAACCTATTTCGACACCAACACCTCCGACCACCATCACTTCTACGTCGAGGGCGAGAACCGGATTTTCGATATCGAGAGCGGACCGGTGACCGTCTCCAACCTGCCGGCGCCTCCGGAAGGCATGGAGATCGCCAATGTCGACATCGTCGTGAGGCTTCGCCCGAAGCGCGGCAACTGATCCCGTGGTGATGCGGCCCGTCGATTTCATTGCTTGCGGGCGCGTTGCTCGCCGGCCCGATCACCACTGCCGTGGCGCTGATCTGGATCGCGCACATCGCCATCGACCGTGCCCTCGGCTACGGCCTCAAGCTGCCCACCGGTTTCCAGGATACGCGTCTCGGCCGCATCGGCCGCGACCGCAACAGCAAGGCCAGCGAACTCAGTTCTTGACCTTCTCGCCGGGATAAGCGCCCCACACCTGCGACTGGGCCATCCAACCGGTATGGCCGTCGAAGGTCATCTCGCACCATTGGCCGTCGCATTTCTTGATCGAGCCGATCACGCCCGGCTCGATAATGGCGACGACACCGGCATCCTTATCGGGCTCGTCGAGCAGGTTGATTCGCCCGCCCTTGCCGCGCTGCCACGGCGCGACGATCGCGGTGCGTCGGCCGGAGAGCAGCGACTGGTTGATCCAGCCTTCCGAGCCGTCGGCATCGCGCACGCGGCGCCATGTGTCGAATTCCTGGATGACTTCCATCGGCAGGCCGGCCTTCAGATACATCCAGTTGACGGAATAATTGGCGCCGGGGCCGACGCGCGAGTTGACCCGGGCCGGCTTGAGGCTGACGAAACGCGGCAGCGGCAGCCCGCTCGGGCCAAGCGTTATGGTTTGCGCCGGCGCGGCCGCGCTTTGCGCGAATGCCTGCGGCGCGCAAAGCAGGGCGCCAAGAATGGCTGCGCTGAAGGCCAGGCGAAGCGACGCGAAACCAGACACTTTCGTTCCTTTCGGCGCCGGTCCGTGCGGATGAGCGCCCCTTTTTCTTTGTCTTCGGCGGCACCGCTTGTTACAGGAGTGGGCTGATGCCGCGACTGGCTGCAAGTTTCGCCGGTCTTGGTTAAAGAGGTCTCAACGAGATCGGTTTCGAGAGCATGATCCCGAAAAGTGGGTACCGGTTTTCGGAAGAGATCTTGCTGCAACAAAGAGTAGGATCAGGATGACGATTCGACGAAACGTCATCCTGATCGAAGAAGCTTCGGGGATAAAATGGCAGGCAAAAAACGGCCCCTCGTCGTCATCACGCGCAAGCTGCCCGATCCGGTCGAAACGCGTATGCGCGAGCTGTTCGATGCAAGGCTGAATGTCGAGGACCGGCCGATGACGCAGCCGGAGCTGGTCGCGGCGGTCAAGGAAGCCGATGTGCTGGTCCCTACCATCACCGACCATATCGATGCCGCGCTGATCGCCCAGGCCGGCGAGAACCTCAAGCTGATCGCGAATTTCGGCAACGGCGTCGACAAGATCGACGTCGCGGCGGCCGCCAAGAAAGGCATCACCGTCACCAACACGCCGAATGTGCTCACCGAAGACACCGCCGACATGACCATGGCGCTGATGCTCGCCGTGCCGCGCAGGCTGGCCGAAGGCGCCAATGTGCTGACGGGTGACAAGAAATGGGCCGGCTGGTCGCCGACCTGGATGCTCGGCCGGCGCATCTGGGGCAAACGTCTCGGCATCGTCGGCATGGGCCGCATCGGCACGGCGGTCGCCAGGCGGGCCAAGGCCTTCGGCCTCTCGATCCACTATCACAACCGGCACCGCGTGCTGCCGGCGGTCGAGGAGGAACTGGAGGCGACCTACTGGGAAAGCCTCGACCAGATGCTGGCCCGCATGGACATCATCTCGGTCAACTGCCCGTCGACGCCGGCGACGTTCCACCTTTTGTCCGGCCGTCGGCTCGCGCTGATGCAGCCTTCGGCCTACCTCGTCAACACCGCGCGCGGCGATATCATCGACGAGGAATCGCTGATCAAGCTCATCCACGACGGCAAGATCGCCGGCGCCGGCCTCGACGTCTACGAGCATGAGCCGGCGCTGAACAGTAAGCTGTTGAAGCTCGCCGCCAAGGGCAAGGTGGTGCTGTTGCCGCATATGGGATCGGCCACGCTCGAGGGCCGCATCGACATGGGCGAGAAGGTGATCATCAACATCCGCGCCTTCTTCGACGGCCACCGTCCGCCTGATCGTGTCCTGCCGCTCAGGACCTGAAAAAGGTTAGACGGCGGCGGTCACTGCGCCGTCCGAAGCGACCGTGACGGCGGCTCCGCGGTAGCTGTCGAACGCGCCGCGTTCGAGCCTCACCGCCATCGGCGTTTCCCAACCCATTTCCCGCGCTACGATCAGGCCGAGCAGCAGGATGGCGTCCGGCTCGTGCAGCACTAGGGCGGCCGGCGCGCGGCCGTTGTGGACGAGCTCCATCAGCACCGCCGAAGCGGATGACGAGCCGATCGTGCCCGGCAGGAACAGAACCCGGCCGGCGATGACTTCGCCATGCTGCGGGTGGCGAACGTCGGCGATACGCCCGGTGCTGGGGTCGACGCCGCCCCAGAAGCTGATCGGCGCCGTCAGCACCAGCGCGTCGCCTTCGCCCGCCTTGCCCGGCACCAGGATTTCGGCCCTCGCGCTCATGCCGCGATATCCGTGAAGACCGGCTTGCCGAGGACCGCGCTTTCGACGCAGTCGGCAAGCGAGGCGTAGAGCACCGCATAGCCGGTGTTGCCCGGCGCGTAATGCGCGAACTTGCCCGAATTGGTCATCAAAACGCCGCCCGCAAGGTCCGGCATGATCGGCGTCACCACCACGCAGGTGTCGGCGACGATGACGACGCCGCTGGCTTCGAGCCGCTTCCGCCGGCCGTCCTGCTCCAGCAGGGCAAGCGCGTGGCGGCCGGTGCAGGCGTAGATCGGCACCGCGAGCCGCCGTCCGGCGATCAGCCGCTCCAGGCTGTCGAACTCGGCGTGCGACAGATGCGGGCTGCCGATCGCCACCGCATCGATGGTCTTGGTCGCGGCCGTTGTCGACAGGCCCGCGCGCGCCGTCGCCACCATGTCGGGCGTCACGCGGATCACCGCTTCCGGCTCCGGCCCGGCCAGAATGGCTTCGACGTCGGGAGCCTCGGGCGTCACGCCGGCAACGTGGAACAGGCCGACCGCGCCGGACGATGCGGCCGCCGCGCCGAAGGCTTTCAGCGCGTCTTCGCCGGGATGAGCCGTCACGCCTCTGACGACGGCGATGGCGTTGCCCACCTCGCGGCCATAGAGGCTGCCCAGCACCGGCCATGCGATCTCCGAGGCGAGGAAGGATGGCGACAGGCCCGAGACATCGAAAATGAGCCGCGCGCGGCGGTTCTCCGTCCGATGCAGGCCGTAGTCAGGCGCTCTGGCAGTGATGGCGCAGGCAATGTCCAGGAAATCGCCATAGCGGTTGGTACGCGCGCCCAGCACCGAATTGCAGAAGACGACCGCGTTGGACTCGCCCCAGGCAACGTCGCTGCCGAGCGCGGGCCTGTGTCCGGCCTGGTATGGGGCGCAGGTCCAGCTCTGCTCGCAGCCCAGCTTGCGATAGGCCTCCATCATCCGCCGCGCCATGCCGCGCTGCGGCTCCTCGAGGCGGATGCGCGAGCAGCCCATCAGGTCGAGCGCCCCGACATTGAGCGTCGAGCGCACCGCGACCTTCGCACCGCCTTCGACCAGCCGCTCGGCAAACAACGTGCCGGAATCGCCGTGGTAAAGCGCGCCGTCGACATGCGTGGAGGCGATCGGGATCAGTCGCGGCGCGCCGAGCAGCCGGGCGCTTTCGGCGACGATGCGCATCGCCATGCCCGCGCCGTCCCGGCCGGCGGCGATCGCCTGTTCTTCCGGGCTGAGGACCAGGCTCAAGACAGCACCTTGCGCATGGTGATGGAGGTAGGCCTGTCATAGCCCGCATGCGACGTGCGCTCGGTCTCGCGGAAGCCGAGCTGGGCGAAGGCTGCATGGTTTGAGGTCAGTTCGATACGGGTCTGAAGCTCGATCGCGTCCATGCCGCGCTCGCGGGCAAGATCCTCCACCGCCCGCATCAGCCGGGTTCCGATGCCTTGGCCCTGCAGCCGTGGCTCGACCGCGAGCTTGCCGACATAGAAATCCCGCGACCGTTCCAGAGCGAAGACACAGCCGACGATGCGGCCGTTCTCGACGACCAGAAACGCGGTCTCCCGGCTCGCCTTCGCGGCAAGCGCCTCCGCGGTTAAAAGATGCGCCGATGACGGCGGGTCGATCACCCCGGCCATATAGGCGAAGGCGCGCCGGATCAGCGCGAGCAGGTCGTCCCACCGATCGAAATCCGCTGGAAGGCCGGTTATGGAGATGCCGATGCCCTGGTCCATGCGCTCAGACGGCCTTGTAGCGGATCGTGTCGAAGCGGGCCGTGAGCCCGTCATAGAGCAGCAGCCGGCCGATTAGCGGCTCGCCTATGCCGGTGATCAGCTTGATCGCCTCCATCGCCTCCAGCGTGCCGATGACGCCCGTCAGCGCGCCGACGATGCCGGCGACGGCACAGGACGGCACCAGCCCTTCGGGCGGGGCTTCCGGAAAAAGGTCGCGATAGCTCGGATTGCGCTTGCCGTCGGCGCCAGCCTCGAACGGCTTCAGCACCGTCACCGAGCCGTCGAAGCGCCCGACGGCCGCCGTGACGAGGGGTTTCTTCTCGTCCGCGCAGGCATCGGCGACCGCGTAGCGCGTTTCGAAATTGTCGGAGCCGTCGACGACGATATCGTAGCGGGCGACGAGGGCAGGGGCATTCTCCTCCGTCAACCTCAGGCGATGCGATTCCACCGTGACGTTGGGGTTGATGCGCATGATCGCTTCCCGTGCGCTGTCGGTCTTGGCCACGCCAACCCTGTCGCTGCCATGGATCACCTGCCGTTGCAGGTTGGACAAGGAGACGGTGTCGTCATCGACGATGCCGAGCGTGCCGACGCCGGCGGCGGCAAGATATTCGAGCACCGGCGCGCCGAGCCCGCCGGCGCCGATCACCAGCACCCGCGCCCGTTTCAGCTTCTGCTGGCCCGGCCCGCCGATCTCCGGCAGCACGATGTGGCGGGCATAGCGTTCGAGCTCTTCGTCGGTCAGCGCGGCATCGGTCATGGCTGGACCATATCGCCGTGGCGAGGCCTTGTCAGTAAGCGCAAGGCGCGGCCTTGTCGCGTATACGCAAGTGCAGAACTCGGTTCAAAAGGTCAGCCGGTCGGCTCAACGTTGGCGTGATCGACGGTCAGGAACTGCGCCCGGCCGGCAAGGCTGGAAAACAAGGCGGCATCGGTGCCGGTCATGAAGGCCTGGCAGTTCAGTTCCTCCAGGATGGAGAACAGCGCCGCGCGCCGGCCTGCGTCGAGATGCGCGGCGATCTCGTCCAGCAGAAGGATCGGCGTCAGTCCCGACATCTCGCCGGTCAGCCTGGCATGCGACAGCACGATGCCGACCAGCAGCGCCTTCTGCTCGCCGGTCGAACAAAGCTCGGCCGGCATCGACTTCGGCCGGTGCCGCACCACGAGATCGGAACGATGCGGACCGTCCAGCGTGCGGCCGGCGGCGCGGTCGCGCTCGCGGCCATTGGCAAGCGCGCGGCGGAAGCGCTCCTCGACATCGACGGCCGGCGCAACGGCGACCTCGCTCTCCAGGTCCCCGGCAAGGCTGATGTCAGCCTGCGGAAACGGTCCGCTGCCTGGCAATCTGTCGATCATGGCGGCAAGCAGCCTTACCAGCTCGGCCCGCGCCGCGGCGATCGCCACCCCGGTCTCGGCCATCTGCGTCTCGATCGCGTCGAACCATGCGCCGTCGCGGGAGCCTTCGGTAAGCAGGCGGTTACGGCCACGCATGGCTTTCTCATAATCGAGCGCGCGCTGGCCATGGCCGGGATCGATCGCCAGCACAAGCCGGTCGAGGAAGCGGCGGCGGTCGGCCGCCGGCCCTGGAAACAGCCCGTCCATCGCCGGCGTCAGCCACACGACCCGCAGCCATTCCAGCATATCCTCGGCCGACCGCGCCGGCGCGCCGTTTATCCGCACCTTCCTGCCGCCTTCGCCGGCGGCGTCGCCGCCGGAAATTCCGGTGCCGATCTCGATCTGGCCTTCCGGCCCCTCGATGCGCGCATGCAAGGCGAAGCCGCCATCGCCGCCTTCGCGCGCCACATCGCCATAGGGCGCGCGGCGCAGGCCGCGGCCCGGCGTCAGGAACGAGATCGCTTCCAGGAGATTGGTCTTGCCGGCGCCATTGTCGCCTGACAGCACCACCGCGCCGGGCGCGAGCTCGAGCGACAGTGTCGCGTAGTTGCGGAAATTCGTAAGCATCAGCTTACTTACATAGCTTTGCTGCCGAAGCTGTTTCGCATCCGAGTTCACGGCGACACATCAGGTCCGTCAGAGCAATTCCAGGAAAAGTGCACAGCGGTTTTCCGTCCGGAATTGCGTCAAGAGACTGAGCCTAGACCCGCATCGGCATCAGCACGTAGAGCGCGGTCTCGTCGGCCATGTCGTGGATCAGCGTCGGCGAGCCGGCATCGGCCAGCATGAATTTCGCCTCCGTGCCGGTGAGCTGGGCCGCGACGTCGAGCAGATATTTGGCGTTGAAGCCGATCTCGATCGGGTCCGACGAGTAGTCGGCCGCCAGTTCCTCGGTGGCGCTGCCCGAATCCGGATTGTTGACCGCGAGCGTCACTTGGCCATCATTGATCGAAAGCTTCACCGCCCGGCCGCGTTCGGAGGAAATGGTCGAAACGCGGTCTACTGCCGCGGCGAAGCTCTGCCGGTCGATGATCAGCTTCTTGTCGTTGCCGGTCGGAATGACGCGCTGATAGTCGGGGAAGGTGCCGTCGATCAGCTTCGAGGTCAAAACGACGCTGCCGATGGTGAAGCGGATCTTGGTGTCCGACAGCTCCGTGGTCACCGCCACGTCGGGATCGTCGACCAGCTTCTGCAACTCGCTCACCGTCTTGCGCGGAATGATGATGCCGGGCATGCCTTCGGAGCCTGCCGGCGCGTCGATCTCGGCCCGCGCCAGGCGATGCCCGTCGGTCGCCACCGAGCGCAGCTTCAATTTGCCGCCCACCTCATGCGTGTGCAGGAAGATGCCGTTGAGATAATAGCGCGTCTCTTCGGTGGAGATGGCGAATTGCGTCTTGTCGATCAGCCCTTTGAGCGCCGCCGATTCCAGCCGGAAGATATGCGAGAACGAACCGGCAGAAAGCTCCGGGAAGTCGGATTGCGGCAGGCACTGCAGGCGGAAGCTCGAACGGCCGGAGGTGACGGTCATCGCATTGCCATCCTCATCCGTCTTCAGCATCACCTCCGCGCCGTCGGAAAGCTTGCGCACGATGTCGTAGAGCAGATGCGCCGGCACCGTCGTCGCGCCGCCGCGCTCGACCTTGGCGGGCGTCGCCTCCGTCACTTCAAGATCGAGGTCGGTCGCCTTCATCTCGAGGCTGGCGCCTTCGGCGCTGAGCAGCACATTGGACAGGATCGGTATGGTGTTGCGACGCTCGACCACGCGGTGGACGTGGTTGAGGGACTTCAAGAGATTTGACCGTTCCAGGATAACACGCATGACGAAACAGGCTCGCTTCAAGAATGAACAGGTCACCGGCAGGCGGCATCCCGTGAAAGCTCTGAAAGGCTTTCAGAATCTGTGTAAGCTGACAGTAAAAAGCCTGCAAACGCAAGCCCGCGGCACCGGTTCCGGCCGGCGGCGCGGGCTTTCTGGGGATAAAGCCGGCGAAGCGTGCCGCCGGCTATTTCTGCGCCCCTTCAGGCCTGGTCGTTGATCAGTCTTCTGAGCAGTTCGAGTTCCTGCGCCAGCGTATTGTCCCCGCCTGAAAGGTCCTCGATCTTGCGCACGGCATGCAGCACGGTCGTGTGGTCGCGGCCGCCGAACCGCCGCCCGATCTCCGGCAATGAGCGCGGTGTCATCACTTTCGACAGATACATCGCCACTTGCCGCGGCTTGACGATCGTGCGCGTGCGCCGATTGGACAGAAGCTCGGTCTTCGACACGTTGTAGTGGCGCGCCACGATGCGCTGGATGTCCTCGATGCGCACCCGCTTCGGCTCGCCGGAGCGGTAGATGTGGCCGAGGATCTCGTCGATGCGGTCGATAGTGATCTGCGGCTCGAAGGACTGGCGGAACAGAAGCTGGTTGAAGGCGCCTTCGAGCTCGCGCCCGCTGCCGGTCACCGTGCGCGCGACATGCTCCAGGATCTCGTCCGATATGTCGAGCGAGGTGTCGTCGGTCTTGGTGCTGGCGCGGCGCAGTTTCAGCATGCCGAGCCGCATGGCGAAATCCGGCGCCGACATTTCCAGCGCCACGCCGCCATTGAGGCGCGAACGCACGCGCGGCTCCAGTGATTCCAATTCCGAGGGCGGCCGGTCGGCCGCGACCACCACCTGCTTGGCGCTGTCGAGCAGCATGTTGATGAGGTGGCAGAATTCGTGCTGGATCGACTTGCCCTGCAAGAACTGCATGTCGTCGATGATCAAGAGATCGATATCGCGCAGCTGCTCCTTCAGCGTCAGCGCGTTGTTGTCGCGGATCGCGGTGGCGAAGCGCCACATGAAATATTCCGCCGTCAGGTAGACGACGCGCGACTTCGGGTTTTGCCGCAGCGATTCCGCGGCGATCGCTTGCAGGAGGTGCGTCTTGCCGAGCCCGACGGTCGCATGCAGGAAAAGCGGGTTGAAACGTACCGCGCTCGACTGCGATTCCGCCACCGCCCTGGCCGCGGCGAAGGCCACCCTGTTCGACGGCCCCTCGATGAAGGAGGAGAAAGTGTAACGCGGGTCAAGCGGCGACCCCAGCACATTGTGGCGGAACTCCGGTTCCGCTGACACGCCCTGGCGAGGCGCCGGCGCCCGTTGCTCCACACGCCCGGCGCTCGCGGTGCCGTTGGCAAGCGCGGTATGCGTCTGCTTGGTCATCTTGCGCGCCGGCGCGACCTCGGGCTCGACAGGGTTGCGCCCCTGGCGCGTCGCGGTGCGCACGACGATCTCGATCTTGAGGACGTCCGCATCCTCATGCCGCCACAGCTCCGCGATAAGCTCGAGATAATGGCCGTTGATCCAGGACCGCAGGAAGGCTGTAGGCACGGAGATGCGAACAACGCCGCGGGAAGCCTCGGCGACCTTCATGCGACCGAACCAGCTCGAATAGACCTCGGCTCCAAGACGCGCCTTCAGCTGGGCCTTGACCCGTTCGAACTTCTGTTCCGCGTCGCTGGATACCGCCACGTCGCCCCCTCCGACAAAAGTTGCTGGAAATGGGAGCTCGCCTGCTATCTCCCTGTCAATGCCGCTCTGCATGATCAAAGTCCCTTTGTCTTCTCGTACCCTTTTCCGCCGGGGATGCGCCTCCTGCATCCTTGGTCCGGCGACCCTCATTCAGCCGCGATGCCATTGCCGCCGCCGGCAACGATCGTCGCAACTCGCGCAAGGGACCAGCTGCCGGCTCCGCACGCCGGCCTCCGACAAAAACAAGTCAATACCTCACCCTCCGGCGAAAACGCCGGCGAGATATCGACTGCCATGTACAATTACGCCAGTCCCCTACCCACCGAAGAGACAAACCAAGCCGTACGCGGAATTGCTCCACGTCATGAATTCCGCCATTTTGTGCTGGCCGATTCAGGCTGGGTCAGGGGCAAGAGCCCGTCCCTTCGATGGATGGACATTACCGAAATCGCTGTGGATAGGGCAAGGCCACATCTAACGGTTTTTTAACGAATCTGGTTACCGGACGGGGCTTGAAATCGGGAGCTGCGCCGGCAGGTTTTGACAAAGCCATTGTGATTCAAACCCTTTTCCGGCGAATATGAAAAAGGCCGCCCGAAACGAAATATTCTGAAATAATTGTCTTGACAGCTACTTCTCCCCCGCCGCTCGACCTTGAGCTGAACAAGCTGTGGACGACCGGCTGTAAGTCTCTGAAAAAACTGATGATTTTTTGCCAGGCAAATTTAGGCAGTTGCCGCGGGGAAGGCGTTCCGTTGTCAGCGGCGTTGAATATGCCGGCAAAACATTACTGGCGTTGGAATCACGTCGCAAGCGTTGCTCACGAGCAATTTTTTTAAGTACTTGCCGGCAAACGAAAAAAACCCGGTCTATGCGACCGGGTTCAACATCGATGGAGTAAGGATTAAGTCGGTCAGGCCGACAGCGTCTTGACCCGCTGGGCCAGCCGCGAAACCTTGCGGGAAGCCGTGTTCTTGTGAACGACGCCCTTGGTGGCGGCGCGCATCAGTTCCGGCTCCGCCGCCTTGAAGGCTGCCACCGCCGCGGCCTTGTCGCCGGCGGCCAGCGCCTCTTCGACCTGGCGCACATAGGTGCGGACACGCGAGCGGCGGTTCTTGTTGATCGCCGCGCGGCGGGCGATCTTGCGCGTTGCCTTTTTGGCCGAAGACGTGTTGGCCATGATGCCTCTCTTCCGATCTGGTGGGCGCCAGCGGGGTGCCGCAGGGCGCAAAAAACAAACGGGCAGCCACAGGCCGCCTCGGTTGGTGCGGCTTATAGTTCAGCTTTTCCGGCGCGTCAACGCCACTTGGCGGTCTTTTTGGAGCTGAAAACGCATCACGTCATGGCCCGCCTTCAGTCATTCGGCATCATGCCCTAGCGGTTGGTGAAATTCGGCTTCCGCTTCTCCACGAACGCGGCCATGCCTTCCTTCTGGTCGTCGAGCGCGAACAGCGAATGGAACAGGCGGCGCTCGAAGCGCAGCCCTTCAGCGAGCGTCGTCTCGTAGGCGCGGTTGACGGCCTCCTTGGTCATCATGACCGACGGCAGCGAGAACTCGGCGATCTTGGCCGCCGCCTTCAGCGCCTCCTCGGCGAGCTCGGCGACCGGCACCACCCGCGAGACAAGTCCGCTGCGCTCGGCTTCGGCAGCGTCCATCATCCGCCCGGTCAGGCACATGTCCATCGCCTTCGACTTGCCGACGAAACGGGTCAGCCGCTGCGAGCCGCCCATGCCCGGCATGACGCCGAGCGTGATTTCGGGCTGGCCGAACTTGGCGTTGTCGCCGGCGATGATGAAATCGCACATCATGGCCAATTCGCAGCCGCCGCCGAGCGCATAGCCCGCGACCGCCGCGATGATGGGCTTGCGCGTGCGCGTGAATTCCTCCCAGCCGACGAAGAAGTCCTGCGTGTAGGCGTCGGCGAAGGACATCGCCTGCATTTCCTTGATGTCGGCGCCGGCGGCAAACGCCTTCTCCGAGCCTGTAAGCACCATCGCGCCGATCTCGGGATCGGCATTGAACGCACGCGCCGCCGCCACGACCTCCACAAGGACCTGCGAATTCAGCGCATTGAGCGCCTTAGGCCGGTTCAGCGTGATCAGCCCGACCTTGCCGCGTGTTTCCACGATAATGGTTTCATAGGCCATGGTTCGCTTCCTTCCGCGGCAGTGGGACGATCGATACGTTCCTAGCTTACCGCTGACAGGTCCGGCAATAGAAGGTCGAGCGGCCGCTTTGCACGATGCGTTCGACGTGGCCGCGGCAGCCCGGCTTCGGGCATGGCTCCCCCTCGCGATCGTAGACCGCGAAGGAATGCTGGAAATAGCCGAGCGATCCGTCGGCCTGGACATAGTCGCGCAGCGAGGAGCCGCCGGCGGCGATCGCATCGGCGATGACCGAGCGGATCGCTTCGGCAAGGCGCGCGCTTTGCTCTTTCGCCTTCTTGGCCGACCCGGCGATGGTGCCGGCTTCGCGCAGCGGCGAGAGGCCGGCGCGCCACAAGGCCTCAGCCACGTATATGTTGCCGAGTCCGGCGATCAGCCGCTGGTCGAGCAGCGCTGCCTTGAGCGGCGATCTGCGACCCTTCAACAGCGAGGCGAGCAGGGGACCGTCGAGCGCGTTGCCAGTTGGCTCGATGCCGAGCCCCGCCAGCATCGGATGCGTGTCCGGCGCTCCTTCGGCAAACAGCATGAAGCCGAAGCGGCGCGGGTCGTTGAAGATGACGCGGGAGCGCTCGTCCCTCGGAGAGACGACGTCGAACACGACATGGTCGTGCGCCGCGCTTTTCGGGCGCTCGTGGTGGAAGGCGCCGGGGACGTCGCTGCTATCCGCGGCTTCGATCCGGAACGACCCCGACATGCCGAGATGGCAGATGAGAACCGGCCCGTTTTCGATATGCATCGTCAGGTATTTGGCGCGCCGACCAAGCGCCGTCACGGTCTTGCCGGCAAGCCGTTCCGAAAAGCGTTCGGGGAAAGGAAAGCGAAGGTCGGGCCTGCGCGCCTTGACCTTGACGAGCCGCGCCCCTTCCAGGACCGGCTGCAGACCGCGCCGGACGGTCTCGACTTCGGGCAGCTCAGGCATCGCCGCCTATCGTCGCAAGGAACGATGTTCCGTGGCGACCGGCAGCCAGGCCGAGGTGGTCCGCGACGGTCTCGCCGATATCGGCGAAGGTCGGCCTGAGCCCGATGTCGCCGCCCGTCAGTCCCGGCCCGATACCGATCACCGGAATGCGTTCGCGCGTATGGTCGGTGCCGCGCCAGGTCGGATCGTTGCCATGATCGGCTGTGAGGATGAGCAGGTCGCCAGGCCTTATCCGCGACAGCGCCTCCGGCAGCCGGCGGTCGAACGCTTCAAGCGCTCCGGCATAGCCGGCGACGTCGCGCCGGTGACCGAACTCGGTATCGAAATCGACAAAATTGGCAAAAACCAGGTCGCCGTCGCCGGCATCGTCCATCGCGCCGAGCGCTTTGTCGAACATTGCCATGTTGCCGCCGGCCTTGCGCACTTCCGAAATGCCGCAATGAGCGAAGATGTCGCCGATCTTGCCGACGGCGATGACCTTGCTGCCGCGCCCGGTCAGCCGGTCGAGCAGGGTCGGCTCCGGCGGCGGCACCGCATAGTCGCGGCGATTGTGGGTGCGCTGAAATGTGGCCGGCGTCTCGCCCACGAATGGCCGAGCGATCACCCGCCCGATCTTGAGCGGCTCAACCAGCCGACGCACCGTGAGGCAAAGCTCATAAAGCCGCTCCAGGCCGAAATGCGTCTCATGCGCGGCGATCTGCAGCACGGAATCGATCGACGTGTAGCAGATCGGCTTGCCGGTGCGGATATGCTCCTCGCCGAGCCGCTCGATGATCTGGGTTCCGGGTGCATGGCAGTTGCCGAGGATCCCCGGCAGCTTGCCCTCGCGGATGATGGCGTCGGTCAGGTCGGCCGGAAAGGCGGGCACCGTATCGGGGAAATAGCCCCAATTGAAACGCACCGGCAGGCCGGCGATCTCCCAGTGGCCGGAGGGCGTGTCCTTGCCGCTCGACACTTCCTGGGCGGCTCCATGAAAGGCCGAGGCGACCGGGGGCGCGTCGATACCGGTTTTCAGTCCCGTCGCGGTTTGCGCCGCCCGGCCAAGGCCGAGCGACATCATGTTGGGCACCGCGAGCGGCCCTTTGCGCAAACCTTGCCGATCGGCACGACCATCGGCGCAGGCCTGAAAAATATGTCCGAACGTGTCGGCGCCCGCATCGCCATAGCGTTCGGCGTCGGCCGCGCCGCCGATGCCGAAAGAATCGAGAACGAACAGGAACGCGCGCGCCATGGGTATCTTTGTTGTCAGCCTTGATCGCCAGACATAAGGTTCCCCGGCGGCGTTGGCAAATCGGAAACCAAACCGCAACGGCTTGGCGCCATAGTTGCGGCGAGGCGCGGATGCGGGGCGGGAGCGTGGCAGGTATGGCAAGGCGCGGCAAAACCGCGGCAAAGCAGGCCGTGAAGATGTGCGCGGCCGCTCTCGCGGCCTTAGGCGCCGCCTCCTCGCCGGCACGCGCCGACTGGCGTGACGACATCGGCACGTTCCGCATCGGCATCGTCGCCGAACCGGGCGGGGGCAACACCGTCCCGGGCCTCGCGCGCCTGACCGACGCCTATGCCAATGCGCTCGGCATGAAGGTCGAGTTCGTCGTTGCGCGCGACTACGCGGCGCTGATCGAGGCGCAGGCGAGCGGGCGCGTGCAATATGCGATCTATTCCGCTCTCGCCTATGCCACGGCCTCGGAACGCTGCGGCTGTGTCGAGGCTCTGGTGGCGCCGGTCGATGCGGACGGCGCCGTCGGCATCCGTTCCGTCCTTGTGACGCGCGACGGCCGGCTTCCGGACCTTGCCGCCATGGCTTCGCACCGGATCGCGATAGCGCCGGCCGAAAATGTCGGCGGCGCGCTGCTGCCGCTGGCGGCGCTGCCGGCCGAAGGCGTCAACATCACGCGGGATTCGCCCTTTCTGGCGCGCGCCGCTTCAGCCGCCGCGGCCGAGACGATGCTGAGCGGCGGCGAAGCGGACGCCATGTTCGGCTGGGAACCGGCCGATACCGGCGGCCGGTCCAGCCGTTCCGAGGGCACCGTCGCGCGGCTGGAGGCTGCCGGCGTCCCCGAGGCGTCGCTTCGGGTGTTGTGGACCTCGGGCCTCTTGCGCTTCGGCCCGCACGCCGTCCGCAATGATCTCGATCCCGAGGCAAAGCGCCGGCTGACGGTCTTCCTGACCAATCTCAGGTCCCAGACGCCCGACATATACGACCTGCTGGAGGCGGCGCATTCCGGTGGCTTTGTGCCGGCGGCGTCCAAGGATTACGCTATGGCCACGGCCATTGTGCGGCACGCATCCGACGGCCGGGACTGACCGTCAGCAATCGCTGCAGGGGATCTTTGGGCTCCGGCGAGGCCGGAGATAATAGGTCTCGCTCATCTTTATGTGGCTAAAGGTCGACAACAATCCAAGCGCCTTCTGCTGGTTGTTGTTCTCGCTCCAGGCGATGACGGGCACATAGCCGAGGTCGCTTTCCACGCGGACCAGGAAAGTGTTGCGGATTATCAGCGTCGAGGGGACGGTCGTGGTGTCGCCGGGATTGGCATCGACGCTGTAGGTGTTGCCCACCAGCTTGCGCGACCACGCCACCCTCACTGTCGGCGACGCCTCGTCGGATATCTGTATGCCGGTGATGATGATCGTCGGATCCGAGCGATTGTAGGGCCGAAGCGTCGATATGCCGATCTTCATCATTGCATCGAGGTTAGCCTTCACGACGGCCTGCTGCTGCGTGACGAGGTCCGCGACCATGCTGCCGATGCGGCTGACCTTCTTGCCGGTCTCGATGGCCTGCGAGGCCTCCATCGTTATGAAGTACATGATCAGGAGCACCGGCACGATGAACGCGAACTCGATCGCCGCGACGCCGCGGCGATCGCGGCAACACCGCGCCACCTTCGCCGAAATCCCCCGGAGTGCCCCCGCACTATGCATATCGTCCTCCACGCCGCGGCTTAGCCGTCGAGCAGTCTCAATTGTCGTCGAACGGTTCGTTCTGCCAGGTCACCGATGCGAAATGCAGCGTTTTCTTGTCCTTCAGATTTGCCATCGACTGGGCCAGGAAATCGGTCATCACCGGCCATTTGTAGAACACGCGCAGCATGTTGATGGTCTCTGCCAATCCGGGCGAGACGGTTGGGGTCGTCGAGTTCGTCCCCTGTGTAAGCACGATATCTCCATCCACGATCTTGAAGCCCGCCGTGGCGGCGTCGGCGAAACTCGGATATTCGCGCAAATCGACCAGCAATCCCGGGCAGTCCTTGGCCACCATGATCTCAAGTCTGCTGCAGATCAGCTGCTTGATCGAGGCTTCTGTGACGTTCGACTGCTGCAACTGCCCGGTCCGCAGCTGGCGGGCGACATCGTCGGTGACGTTGGCCATCACCTCCTGGCCTGCGAACGAAATGCAGCTCTCGAGGATGGCGAAGACGAGAAGCGCGAACGGGATGGCCAGCATCGCGAATTCCATCGCCGTGCTGCCGCGCCTGTCGCTGAAGAAGCCGGGGCGGACTCTGACCCGCGCCCTGTTGTCCATGCCGTTGCCGGATGTGGCATCCTTGCTCATATTGCGTTCCTGCCGATCCCCTTTGCGGTACCGGCGGCAAGGTTAGCGATAACCCATTGAGTTCCGGTTTTGATGATCGTTAAATTCGTCGGGCACGCTTTAAGCTGTCTTTAATGCCCATAGGTTCGCCCTCGCAGGGCTCAGTGCCCGGCGCTCATTTCGGCTTCGGAAGTTTTCTCGGCCTCGCTCTTGAAGGCGCTCTCGCAATAGGGCGTGCAGGACATGGTCTGGACGTCGGCGCGTCGGTAGATGCGCACCGAGGAGGCGGCTTGTCGCACGACGGTCACCTGTTCGTCGATGATCGGGCTGCCTTCCGAATCGAGCACGACCAGATTGGTGACGCCGAAGCCCTTACCGGTGAGAACGATGGTCGAGGCGTCCTGCACGGAGGCGTCGGCGATTGCCGGATTGCCGATGACGACCGTATCGGCCCCGCGTGACAATTTGACGATCTTGGCCTGGTTCATGGTGACTTCTATGCCGGCGCCGGCCCTGGCCGGCATGACCAAGGCAGCAGTTGCCAGCAGCGCGGCGACTGGAAACAGCGATCTCGACAAGGTCATTGAAGCGCTCCCGGCAGGCAGATTCTTCAACGGAACATGAACGAGATTGGTGAAGTAACGGTTAAACCCGGCCCGGCATGATTAAGGATCGCCTGCATGGTGCGCCATGCGTCGATGGCCTTACTGTTTTAGGAATATTGCACAAGCGCCGGTTTCTCGGAAACCCGGACCTCTGGCGATGTTTAGGCCACGGTTAACCACACAGGGCATTCGCCACCGGAAAGGAATCGGTAAGGCTGTTTATTAAGCCGATCGAAACGGCTTCTCCCTAGATTTGCAGCATCCGATCAACCCGGAAGAGAAGTTGACGGAAGTGCTGTAACACGTGGAGTAGGAGCTCTCGAATGTCTAATCTTATCGCACGTTTCGTGAAGGACGAATCCGGCGCGACCGCCATCGAATACGGTCTGATCGCCGCTCTCATCGCGCTTGCCATCATGGTTGGCGCTACCCAGCTCGGCGGCGCGCTGAACGCCAAGTTCGCCAACATCGCTGCTACCCTGAACGGCGCCACGGCTCCGTAATAAGGCTGCGTATCGCGCTTTTTCGGCAGAAAGGAAAAGGGCCGCCAGCTGGTGGCCCTTTTTCATGCAGTCGGCCGATTTTGATCGTCCGGCCTCATCGATCGTTAATCCAGCGCGCCTAGGATGCCGCTGAAAACATGCCACAGGCACGCCGCATCCATGCTTGAAGCCGTGATCTTCGTCGTCTTTCCTTTCTGCATGCTGTTCGCTGCGATCTCGGACACCCTGTCGATGACGATCGCCAACCGCGTTCCTGTGCTGTTGGTGGCGACATTCGCGCTTGTTGCGCCGCTCGCCGGCATGGACTGGGCAACCTATGGCTGGCACTTCGCCGCCGGCGCCCTTGTGCTTGCCACGACCTTCGGCCTTTTTGCGCTCGGCGGCATGGGCGGCGGCGACGCCAAGCTTCTGGCCGCGACCGCTCTGTGGATGGGCCTCAACATCAACCTGATCGGCTATCTGGTGACGTCGGCTTTCATCGGCGGCCTGCTTACCCTCGCAATCCTTGCCTACCGGAAATCGCCGCTCGCCACGTACACCGGCCACAGCCGATTTCTGCGCCATTTCGCGGATGAGAGCGTTGGCATCCCATATGGCATCGCGCTTGGCGCGGGTGGACTGATCACTTTCCCGGATTCGCCGCTGATGGTCTGGGCGCTGGAGAGGCTCACGACATAGGCCCCGCGATCTCGATGTCGGCGATCCCAGGCGGCCGCCTTTTATCAGATCGGAAGGCGGCCCCGGGCCGCTTTTTCTGTTAACGGCGGGCCGTTCAATCCAATTTGAGTAAACCTTAAATTAATCACGATCGTAAGCATTACATTAACCTTGTTTTGACGATTGCAGCTGCAAAGTCCGGCCTGGCGAGGTGGTTTGCCATGAGGCGAAGGGTTTCGGACGAATGCCAGCATCCCGATTGATTATTCTGGGCGTGGCTGCGGTCGCGGCGGGTGGCGCGGGCTACGTGGCGAAGAACATGGTCGTCGCGCCGCCGCCTCAGGTCATCGTCGATGCGCCCAAGCAGCCGGCGATCGCATTGCAGGATGTGCTGGTGCTTTCCGGTGACGTGTCGATGGGCAGCCAGCTCGGCACCAACATCAGCTGGGAAGAATGGCCGGCCGATGGCGTCAACGCCAATTTCATCACGCGCGCCGCCGAGCCTGACGCGATCGAAAAGCTCAAGGGCTCGGTCGCCCGCGTTGCCATGTATACCGGCGAGCCGTTGCGGCGCTCCAAGCTGGTCGGCGAGGGGCAGAGCTTCATGTCGTCGATCCTGCCTTCCGGCATGCGCGCCGTCGCGACCGCGATATCGGCCGATACGTCCGCGGGCGGCTTCATCCTGCCCAACGACTTCGTCGACGTCATCATGACGCGCCGCGCCGACACCGGCAATGGCGGCAGCGGCTTCAACACGGAGACGATCCTCAAGAACATCCGCGTGCTGGCCATCGACCAGACCATCCAGGAAGACGAGGAAGGCAAGAAGACCAGGGTCGGCCAGACCGCGACGCTGGAGCTGACGCCGCAGCAGGCGGAGATCATCACAGTGGCGCAGCAGATGGCCGACCGCCTGACGCTGGCGCTGCGCCCGATCACCGACATCCATGAAAAGACGACGGACGAAGCCGACTATCTGGTCAACGGCAACGGCCGACGCGGAACCGTGCGGCTGATCAAGTCCGGCGAGGTTTCCGAGGTGGGAGCAAGGAAATGAGGCTGAACGGTAAACTGCTGCCCTTCCTGGCCGCCGCGGCGATCGGTTTTTTCGTGCTCGGCACCGGCGCCCCGGGGCTGGTCGAAGCCAAGGCCGCGGGAGCCGGCGTGTCGGCTTCCGTTGCCACGCAGCGCGTCAAGCTCGGCCTCAACAAATCCGTGGTCATCGACTTGCCCAGCGACGCCTATGATATCCTCGTCGCCAATCCGGCGGTTGCCGATGCCGTGACGCGCACCGCGCGGCGCATCTACCTGTTCGGCAAGGCGGTCGGCGAGACCAACATTTTCGTCTTCGGCCCCAATGGCGAGCAGATCGTCAGCCTGGATCTGGCCGTCGAGCGCGACGTCGCAGGGCTGGAAGACTATCTCAAGCGCTTCATCCCATCCTCGCAGATCAACGTCGAGCTTCTCAATGATAACGTCGTCCTGACGGGCATGGTCGACACGCCCCTCGATGCCAAGCGGGCCGTCGACCTTGCAACCATCTTCGTGTCCGGCGGCGAAGCGACGACGGGTCAATATTCGCAGACCGCCGCCGGCGGCTCGGTCAATGGCGGCGTCGACATCAACAACCCCGACCAGGAGCGCCGGACCTCCAAGATCGTCAACCTCTTGCAGATCATCGGCGATGACCAGGTGACGCTCAAGGTGACCGTCGCCGAAGTCAGCCGCTCGGTGATGAAGCAGCTCGGCGTTAACTTGGTTGGCCGCGGTGGCAGCAATGGCATCAGCTATGGTGCGATCAGCGATACTTTCCCGGGTCTGGGCAAGCCACTGTCCGCCTCAGGCTTGAACTTCGCCACTTCATCCCTGCAAGGCACCATCAACGCCATGGAGCAGTCTGGTGCCATGAAGACACTGGCGGAGCCAACGTTAACGGCGGTCTCCGGGGAGAAGGCGACGTTCAAGGTCGGCGGCGAATACAACATAGTGACCGCCGTCACCAGCAACAAATCGACAGACAATCAGAATGCCGACAGAACCTGGACGTCATCGAAGGTCGACTATGGCATCGGACTGGAATTCCAGCCGGTGGTCCTGTCGGCTGGCCGTATCAGCCTGAAAGTGAGAACCGCGGTGTCAGAGCCGACGACGGAAGGCTCCGTTGCATTTGGCGATACCAATATCATATCGCTGCGCAAGCGCTTGGCGGATACGACCGTGGAGCTGCCTTCCGGGGGATCGATGATGATCGCCGGACTTGTTCGTGACGATGTGCGCCAGGCCCTCAACGGCCTGCCTGGCCTGACAAAGATACCGGTCCTCGGCGCTCTGTTTCGTAGCCGTGACTTCGTGCGCAACGAAAGCGAGCTCGTCATCATCATCACGCCTTACCTAGTCAAGCCTGTGGCACGCAACGATCTGGCGAAGCCTGATGACAATTTCAATCCTGCGAGCGACGGCGCCGGCATGTTCCTCGGCCGCGTCAACCGCGTCTACGGCACCATGCAGACCGACAGGCCAGCCGGCCGCTACCACGGCGTCGTGGGCTTCATCTACAAATGAGTGGGAATGCGGATATGTCCAAGTCAGCATCGAAGGTCATGACGGTCCGGACAGCATCCGGTATCGCAAGGATCCGTCGGCAGGTGGTCCCGGCATTGGCGGTCATGCTTGCCGCGTCGCTCGCAGGTTGCGCCAACCGCGACAGCGTAACCGTCGGGTCGATACCGGACGACTACCGCACGACCCATCCGATCGTCATTGCCGAGAAGAACCAGAAGATCGACCTGCCGGTCGGCGCCGGTGATCGCGGCATGACCGGTGCGCAGCGCGATACGCTGCTCGGTTTTCTCGACGGCTACGACAAGAGCGCCGCGCCGGCGCTGACGATCGCGATGCCGGCCGGATCCGCCAATGAGCTTGCCGCCAGGGCCGCCGGTCGCGATTTTGCCAGGCTCGCCATGGCGGCAGGCGTCAAGCGCAACCGCATCGTCATGACATCCTATCAGTCGGCGGTGCCGGAGGCGTCAGCGCCGGTGCGCGTCGCCTTCGTCGCGGTGAGGGCCCAGACCGACAAATGCGGGCGTTGGCCCGAGGACATGCTGGAGACGTCGCAGAACAAGCACTACGCCGACTTCGGCTGCTCCTATCAGAACAACCTCGCAGCACAGCTGGCCAATCCCAATGATCTGATCGGGCCGCGCAAACAGTCCGACATAGACGCCGAAAATCGCGGCGCGGTGATCGACAAGTACCGCGAGAGGGGCATCTCGGACGAGTTCCTCGGCAATTCGGAAGTAACCTACTAAGCTGCGCCGGACGACGAAGAAAGCAGTCACGGAAAGAGCATGACGATGAGCAATCTTGCCTACGACACGCCCGCCGAAACCGGCGACCTTTCGCAGCAGGACATCGCCGCCATGCAGGCGCTGCGCCCCGTGCCGCGTATTTCGATCCAGGCCTTCTGCGAGACCGAGGGGGTCGCCAACCCCGTCGAGCGCGCCGGCGAGGATCGCCGGATGGCCAAGGCCCATCTCAAGGTCCATATGGGCGGCATCCCGACCGCGATCGAGTTCTACCAGTCCGCGCCGACACCGAACCTGATCCTGCTGGAATCGCGCAGCGAACCGCAGCAGCTGCTCGAACAGCTCGGGCAGCTCTCGGAATATTGTGATCCGTCCTCCAAGGTGGTGGTTATCGGCCACTACAACGACGTCGGGCTCTACCGCGAGCTGATCCGTTCGGGCATTTCCGAATATGTCATCGCGCCGGTCTCGATGACAGACATCGTCAGCGTCGTGTCGTCGATCTTCGTCGATCCGGATTCGGAGCCGATCGGCCGCTCGATCGCGTTCATCGGCGCCAAGGGCGGCGTCGGCTCCTCGACCATCGCTCACAATGTCGCCTGGGCGATGTCTTCCCTGTTCAAGTCCGAGGTCGTCATCGCCGATCTCGATCTCGCCTTCGGCACCGCCAACATCAATTTCGATCAGGATCCGGCGCAAGGCATCGCCGAGGCGGTGTTTTCACCGGAGCGGGTGGACGAGGTCTATCTTGACCGTCTGCTTGCGCAATGCGCCGAGCATCTGTCGTTGCTCGCAGCTCCCTCCACGCTCGAGCGCGTCTACGATTTCGACTCCGAGGCCTTCGCGCAGATCATAGAGACAGCGCAGCGCAGCGCGCCTCTGCTTGTCCTCGATGTCCCTCACGTCTGGAGCGGGTGGACCAAGAGCACGCTGATCAAGGCGGACGAGATCGTCATCACGGCCACGCCCGAGCTCGCAAATCTTCGCAACACCAAGAACATGGTGGACATGCTGAAGCGGCTGCGTCCGAACGATCCGCCACCGAAGCTGATCATCAACCAGGCGGGAGTGCCGAAACGGCCCGAGATCGCGGCGTCCGATTTCGCCGAACCGCTCGGCATCACGCCGATGGCGGTGATCAACTTCGAACCGCTGCTGTTCGGCAATGCCGCCAACAACGGCCGCATGCTCTCCGAGATGGACGCCAAGAGCCCCGTCGTGACCACCATCAATGAAATAGCGCATGTGCTGACCGGACGCAGCGAAATCAAGACAAGGAAGAAAGCAGGCCTGGGCTCGATCCTCGGCAAGCTCTCGCGCAACAAGAAGTGACGCTGATTGAGCGGCATCGGGTAGTCGATCATGTTTGGTAAAAGAGGCAAAGACGACGGCAGCCGGGCAACGCCCGAATTCCGTCCGCCGGCATCCGCTCCCGCCGCCGCTCCAACCGGGACGATGACGGCCGAACGACCGGCCGCGCCGCCGTCCGGCACGCCGGCCACGCCGCCGGCGCGCCGGCCCGTCGAGGCGCCGCCCATGGCGCCGGAGCCGCCAAGAAGGGTTCAGCGCGAGCGCTCCGAGACCTATTACGACACCAAGAGCCAGGTGTTTTCGGCGCTCATCGACACGATCGACCTGTCGCAGCTCGCCAAGCTCGATCCCGAAAGCGCGCGCGAGGAAATCCGCGACATCGTCAACGACATCATCGCGATCAAGAATTTCGCGATGTCGATCTCCGAGCAGGAAGAACTGCTCGAGGACATCTGCAACGACGTTCTGGGTTATGGACCGCTGGAGCCGTTGCTTGCCCGCGACGACATAGCCGACATCATGGTCAACGGCTCCAAGAACGTCTACATCGAAGTCAATGGCAAGGTCGAACAGACCGGCGTCCGTTTCCGCGATAACCAGCAGCTGCTCAACATCTGCCAGCGCATCGTCAGCCAGGTCGGCCGCCGCGTCGACGAATCGAGCCCGATCTGCGACGCGCGCCTGCCCGACGGCTCGCGCGTCAACGTCATCGCGCCGCCGCTGTCGATCGACGGCACCGCGCTCACCATCCGCAAGTTCAAGAAGGACAAGCTGACGCTGGACCAGCTGGTCAAGTTCGGCGCCATCTCGCCGCAAGGCGCGGAAATCCTCAAGATCATAGGCCGCGTCCGCTGCAACGTCGTCATCTCGGGCGGCACGGGCTCTGGCAAGACGACGCTGCTCAACTGTCTGACCAACTATATCGACCGCGAGGAGCGCGTCATCACCTGCGAGGATTCGGCGGAACTACAGCTGCAGCAGCCGCATGTGGTCCGTCTCGAAACCCGGCCGCCCAATCTGGAGGGCGAAGGCGAGGTGACCATGCGCGACCTGGTCAAGAACTGCCTGCGCATGCGGCCGGAGCGGATCATCGTCGGCGAAGTGCGCGGACCGGAGGTGTTCGACCTTCTTCAGGCGATGAATACCGGTCACGACGGCTCGATGGGCACGATCCACTCGAACAGCCCGCGCGAATGCCTCAATCGTATCGAATCGATGATCGCCATGGGCGGCTATTCTCTGCCGCAGCGGACGGTGCGCGAGATCGTCGTCGGCTCGATCGACGTGATCATCCAGGCGGCTCGCCTGCGCGATGGCTCACGCCGCATCACCCACATCACCGAGGTGGTCGGCATGGAAGGCGATGTCATCATCACCCAGGATCTTGTGCTCTACAACATCAAGGGTGAAGACGCCGGCGGCCGGCTGGTCGGCGAGCATGTGTCGACAGGCATCGGCCGTCCGCAATTCTGGGACCGCGCCCGCTATTATGGCGAGGAGCAGCGCCTCGCCAATGCGCTCGAGGCGATGGAGAAACGCGCTGACTGATGCATCTGGAGGTTGGAAGCAATTCCAGGAAAAGTGTGATGCGGTCGGGTTCGGCGACTTCGCCGTAACTTTCCGTCCGCAATTGCGTCAAGACAAAGAGACAGGGCGGTTCGCCGTTTCCTTGGAACGGCGAAATGTCCTAGGGACCCCGGTCGATGTTCGGAATTGACACCACCGTACTGGCTTTCATCGTGCTTGCCGGCTTCAGCGCCGGCGCGGTGGCCTATGCTTTCCTGTTCACGCGCATCGACAACGAGAAGCAGGCCGGCAAGCGGCTTCAGACCATCAAGACAGCCGAAACGGACCGGTCGGTGGTGAAAGCGACGCGCGACCGCGCCGCGGAAGCGGTCAAGCGGCGAAAAAACGTTCAGGACACGCTGAAGCAGCTCGACGAGAAGCAGAAGACCAATGATCGCAACGTCAAGAAACCGCCGCTGAAGGTTCAGATCCGCCAAGCCGGCATGCAGGTTCCGATCGAGCGTTTCTATATCTATTCCGCTGTTTGCGGGATCATCCTGACGGCCGTTCTCTTTTTCCTCGGCGCGCCCCTATGGGCGCTGCCCGGTGCCCTGCTGGTGGGCGGCCTCGGCCTGCCGCGCTGGTTCGTGTCGTTTCGCCGCACACGTCGCACCAAGGCCTTCCTGGAAGAATTTCCGAACGCGCTCGACATCATCGTGCGCGCGGTCAAGTCCGGCCTGCCGCTCAATGATGCGATCCGCCTGATCGCCAACGAATCGCCCGAACCGGTCCGGTCCGAATTCCGCCGCATCGTCGATTCCCAGCAGATGGGCATGTCGGTGCCCGACGCCGCCATGCGCATGCCCGAGACGATGCCGTGCAGCGAAGCCGGCTTCTTCGGCATCGTCATCCAGATTCAGTCGCAGGCCGGCGGCAACCTGTCCGAGGCGCTGGGCAACCTTTCGCGCGTCCTGCGCGACCGCAAGAAGATGAAGGCCAAGGTCCAGGCGCTGTCGATGGAAGCCAAGGCATCGGCCGTCATCATCGGCGCCTTGCCGTTCGTCGTCGCCTTCCTCGTCTATCTGTCGAGCCCGAACTACATCATGCCGCTGTTCACCACCAACGTCGGCAACCTGATCCTCGGCTGCTCGGGTGTGTGGATGTCGATCGGCATCCTGGTGATGCGCAAGATGATGAACTTCGAAGTGTAGGGGCGCGGATCCGGTGACAGAGCAGGTCGTCAAAACACTCACCGACCCTTCTTTCCTGATCGCGATGCTGGTCGGCATCGCCGTGTTCGCGACCGTCTTCACGCTCCTGCCGGCGTTCGGCGGCACGTCGCTCAAGTCGCGCATGAAAAGCGTGGCGCTCGAACGCGACAAAATGCGCGCCGAGCAGCGTGCGCGGCTGGCCAACGAGGCCGACCGCCGCCGCAAGGGCCTGCGCGAGGAACAGTCCATCGGCATGCGCAACATCGTCGACCGCCTGGATCTCAGGCGCGCGCTTGCCGACGAGAGCACGATCCAGAAGCTCAAGGTCGCGGGCTTCCGCGGCCAGAACCCGCTGACACGCTTCCTCTTTTTCCGCCTGGTCCTGCCATTCGTCGGTTTTGCCTTGGCGGCCATCTATCTGTTCGTGCTCGGCGGCCTGCCGCAGCAGCCGGCCTTCATCAAGCTGTTCGTCTGTGTCGTTGTCGCCTATGGCGGCTTCTATGCGCCGATCCTCTACGTCAACAACCGCGCGACCAAGCGCAAGCAGTCGATCCAGCTGGCGTGGCCGGACGCGCTCGACCTGATGCTGATCTGCGTGGAATCCGGCATGTCGGTGGAAGCGGCCCTGCGCAGGGTAGCCGACGAGATCGGCACGCAGTCGGTGGCGCTTGCCGAGGAATTCGTGCTCACCAATGCGGAGCTGTCCTATCTGCAGGACCGCAAGAACGCCTATGAGAACCTGGCAAGCCGCACTGGCCTGGAATCGGTGAAGTCGGTATCCCAGGCCCTGGTCCAGGCTGAGCGCTACGGCACGCCGGTGGCGCACGCGCTACGCGTGCTCGCCTCGGAAAGCCGCGACATGCGCATGAACGCCGCCGAGAAGAAGGCCGCGGCACTTCCGCCGAAGCTTACCGTGCCGATGATCCTGTTCTTCCTGCCGGTTCTGTTCGCCATCATTCTGGGACCGGCCGGCATCCAGGTCAGCCAGCGCGGCATCTTCGGCGACCAGCACAGCTCCTCGAGCCAGTAAAGCAATTCCAGGAAAAGGGTCGAGCGGTTTTCCGTCCGGAATTGCGTAAAAACAAAGAGTTAGGGCCGTTCGCTTCAAATCAAAAAGCCGCGCGGGATCCGCGCGGCTTTTTTTGAACGGTGGTCGATTTGGCAATGCCGTCCGCGGTCAGTTCGTGGCGATCTTCGCCTTGGCCTTGTCCTGATCCTTCAATTGGCTCCAGGCGTTCTGCTGGGCAAGCATCTGGCGCAGATAGGCGACGTTGGCCTGCGCCTGTTCGGGCGACAGTTCCTGCGAGGCGATCTTCTCGGCTTCGTCGAAGCGGCCCTGCAGGCCGACGACCAGAGCGAGGTTCTGCCGCACTCTGCTGTCGGCGCCGGGCTGCTGCGCGGCGGAGCGCATATAGGTTTCTGCCGTGCGCAGGTCGCCTTCGAGCACATAGGACATGCCGAGATTGGACAGCACCGAAGGCTCGTTCGGCTTCAGTTCCAGCGCCTTGCGATAGTCTTGCCGCGCTTCGTCTTTCTGTCCCATCTGGTCGAGAATGGCGGCTTCCGCCGACACCAGCTTCCAGTCCGGATATTCGGGCGTCTGCGCGCGCCGCACGGCATCGAGGGCCGGTTCGAACTGGCCGTTGGCGGCAAGCGCCTTGCCATAGGCTGCAAGCACCTCGCGATCCTTGGGATAGGCGATCGCCAGCTTGCGCATCACCGCCAAAGACTGGTCGGCATCGCCGTCCATCTGCAGCGCCGCCGCGAAATTCATCGCGACGCGCTTGTCGCCCGGATTGCGGGCATAGGACTGGCCGAGCCTGGACGTGGCGGTACGCAATTCGCCGGACGACATCGTTTCCAGCGGCCTGCTGTCGGGGCGGGAGATGGAGCCCGTGGTGAACTTGCTGGTGCTGCCGCAACCCGCCACGCTGGCCGCCAGCGCCGCCATGAAAGCCGTGGTGATCAGACGCTTGGCTGTAAGGTTCAACGCTTCGGTCGGCATCGGCGCCCGGTCTCCATTCCTGTGCGGCCATTGGCTGGCCGTCTTCCCTCCGGCAGAAATATTCTGTTAACCCTAACGGACCGTTAAGAAGCGCCGACTCGAACTGTTCGGCCGGAGATCATCGCATGCCTGTCGAACTCATTGAGCAGAAGCCGGAAGCCGCCTTGCCTGTCTATCTGGTGGCGAAGGACGCCCTTGAAGCCGCGGCGCTGCCGCCCTCCGCCGTCGCCTGGGCAAGAGCCAACGGTTTTTCCGGCGAGGCAGGGCGCACGCTGGTCCTGCCGGGCGAGGGTGGCGGGCTTGCCGGCGCGCTGTTCGGGACAGGCGATGGCGAAAGCGTTCTTGCCCTCGGCGCGCTCGCAAGGGCGTTGCCGGAGGGCGACTGGCATTTCGCATCGCGCCCGGCGCAACCCGATCTCGCGGCGCTCGCGCTTGTCCTCGGCGGCTATGTCTTTACTCGTTACGGCAAGAAGCCCGGCAAGACTTTGCGCTTCGCGCTTCCGGAGGGCACCGACGCGGCGCATGTCAGCCGTGTCGCCGACAGCGTGTTCCTGACACGCGACCTCGTCAACACGCCGACCAGCGACCTCGGTCCGGTCGAATTGGAAGAAGCCGCCCGAAAACTGGCGACCGCCCACGGCGCCGATATCTCGGTGATCCATGGTGACGATCTCCTGATGCGGAATTTCCCGATGATCCACGCCGTCGGCCGGGCCTCCACTGGCGCGCCGCGGCTGATCGACATGAGCTGGGGACCGGGCGACGCGCCGAAGGTGACGCTGGTCGGCAAGGGCGTCTGCTTCGATACCGGCGGCCTCGACATCAAGCCGTCGTCGGGCATGCTTCTGATGAAGAAGGACATGGGCGGCGCCGCCAACGTGCTGGGTCTCGCCGCTATGATCATGGCGGCGAGACTGAATGTCCGGCTGCGCGTGCTGATCCCCGCCGTCGAGAATTCGATCGCCGGCAATGCCTTCCGGCCCGGCGACGTGCTCAGGAGCCGCAAGGGCATCACGGTCGAGATCGGCAACACGGACGCCGAAGGCAGGCTGATCCTGGCCGACGCGCTGGCGCTGGCCGACGAGGAGCAGCCCGCTTTGCTGGTCGACATGGCGACGCTGACCGGAGCCGCCCGCGTCGCGCTGGGGCCCGATCTGCCGCCTTTCTACACCAACGACGAGACGCTTGCCGCCGACCTGGCCGCGGCGTCGGTGGCGGTCGAGGATCCACTGTGGCGCATGCCTTTGTGGCGACCTTACGATGCAAAGCTTTCCTCGAAGATCGCCGACATCAACAATGTGACGACGGACGGCTTTGCCGGATCGATCACCGCCGCGCTTTTCCTCAAGCGCTTCGTCGAGAAGACCGACAGCTGGGCACATTTCGACATCTTCGCCTGGAACCCGGCCGACCGACCCTACGGCCTGACCGGCGGCGAAGCCCAAGGCATTCGTGCGCTGGAGCGGATAATTACGCAGCGATTTGCCTGAGCCGGAAGACCAAGCGGCAGATCGTCACTGAAACGGAACCGAAACAATTTGCCGGCATGCTTGGACGATGTCGATCTCGATGCGCCCGAGCCAGGCCTTGCGACTGTGGCAGCAGGTGATGCTGGCCCAGGTGCGCGACGGCGAGCCCGATCTCACCATGCGCCAGACGGCTATCCTGTTCACCATCTATCTCGATCCGCCGCCCCATACGGTGCGCGGGCTGGCCGCCAAGCTCAACGTCACCAAGCCTGTCATCACCCGGGCGCTGGACACGATGGGCGCGCTGAAGCTGGTCTCGCGCCACCGCGACGAGCTCGACAAGCGCAACGTGCTGATCCGGCGCACGGTGGAAGGCGCGCTCTTTGTCGAGCGCTTCGGCGATGGTATCGTCGCCAGGGCGCACGAACTGCCCATCTGACCTCATTGCCCCCATCTGAGTTCACTGCTGATTTGACTGGATTATCGATTTGACCGCCAGAGATGCCCGCCTTCATGCCTTCCGCTCCGACCTTGCCGATGCGAGGCTGAAGGGCGAGGTCGCCGCCGACCGCTTCGTCAACGGCCGCCCGGCGCGGATCACGGCGTCGGTCGCCGACCTGCGCAAGGCGCCGCGTCCCGACGCCGGCGTTAACACGCAGGCGCTGTTCGGCGACGACGTGCTGGTCTTTGAGGATGCCGAGGGTTGGGCCTGGGTGCAGGCCGAGCGCGACGGTTATGTCGGCTATGTGGCCGACAATCTGCTTGGCGCGCGCGAACATGCGCCCACGCATATCGTTTCCGTGCCGCGCACCTTCCTCTATCCCGCACCGGATCTCCGCTTTCCGGTCAGCGGACAGCTGTCGATGGGATCGACAGTGACGGTAACCGGCTCGGCCGAAACGCGCGGCACGAATTATGCGCTGCTGCCCTCCGGCCAGGCGGTCATCGTCGGCCATCTGCGGCCGATCGCGGAACTGGCGGAGGACTACGTCACGGTCGCCGAGAGCTTCCTCGGCACGCCTTATCTCTGGGGCGGGGTCTCGGGCTTCGGCATCGATTGTTCCGGCCTCGTGCAGTTGGCAATGCGCATGACGGGCAAGGATGTCCTGCGCGACGCCGACATGCAGGCGGCGTCGATCGGCACGCCGTTGGAGCCGGGTCCGGACTATTCAGGTCTCCGGCGCGGCGATCTCGTCTTCTGGAAAGGCCATGTCGCGATCATGACCGACGAAAGAGACATGATCCACGCCAATGGCCACACCATGCTGGTCTCGCGCGAAGGCCTTAAAGAGGCGGTCGACCGCATCGGTTATCTCTATGGCGGTCCGACGGGGTTTCGGAGGCCGTAGCGCCAGCCTCCCTTCTCCACCCTTGTGGGAGAAGGTGGATCGGCGCGCAGCGCCGAGACGGATGAGGGGTGCTGGACGGATCGCTACGTTGAAGAGCTAAGCGTCTTTCGCACCTCTATCTAGTCAGGTCTCATTTCTTCCAGCACCCCTCATCCGTCTCGGCGCTAGCACGCCGATCCACCTTCCCCCACAAGGGGGGAAGGAAGAATCGCGCTGATCCCCTTTTGTTCCGATTTTCCTTGGCGATTGCTTGCCGCCGCGCTACGTCTTGCGCGTGACCGAGCAGCCGCGCCTTGCCGAGCAGAATGCCGCCATCCTGCTGCCTGAGCCATTCGTCAGATGGTTCGGCGAGAAGGGCTGGTCGCCGCGCGTCCATCAGCTCGAGCTGCTGGCGAAGGCTCAAAGCGGCCAGTCGGTGCTGCTGATCGCGCCGACCGGCGCCGGCAAGACGCTGGCCGGCTTCCTGCCGTCGCTGACCGAGCTGGCCAACCGTCCGAAGCGAAAGCCGGGCGAAGCCCGCCGCGGCATCCACACACTCTATATCTCGCCGCTCAAGGCGTTGGCCGTCGACATCGAGCGCAATCTCGGCAAGCCGGTCGAGGAGATCGGCTTACCTGTCACCATCGAGACGCGCACCGGCGACACGCCTTCGCACAAGCGCCAGCGGCAGAAACTGGCGCCGCCCGACATATTGCTAACCACGCCAGAACAGCTCGCTTTGCTGATCGCTTCGAACGACGCCAAGCGCTTCTTCGAGGATCTGCGTTATGTCGTGCTCGACGAGCTCCATTCGCTGGTCACCTCGAAGCGCGGCCATCTTCTGGCGCTCGGCCTGGCGCGCTTGCGCGCTTTTGTTCCCGGGTTGCAGACCATAGGCCTGTCGGCGACCGTGGCCGAGCCCGACGAGTTGCGCCGCTGGCTGGTGAGCCAGGCTTCTCCAGGCGCCATGTCCGAGCTCATCGTCGTCACGGGCGGCGCGAAGCCCGAGATATCGATCCTCGACTCGGAAGAGCGGGTGCCCTGGGCCGGTCACTCCGCCCGCTACGCCACGCCTGAGATCTACCGCGAGATCAAGCGGCACAAGACCACGCTGCTGTTCGTCAACACCCGCAGCCAGGCCGAGCTGCTGTTCCAGGAGCTATGGCGCGTCAATGAAGACACTTTGCCGATCGCGCTCCATCACGGCTCGCTGGATGTCGCCCAGCGCCGCCGCGTCGAGAAGGCCATGGGCGAAAATGCGTTGCGCGCCATCGTCGCCACCTCGACGCTGGACCTCGGCATCGACTGGGGCGATGTGGATCTGGTTGTGCATGTTGGTGCGCCGAAAGGAGCGAGCCGCCTGGCGCAGCGCATCGGTCGCGCCAACCACCGCATGGACGAGCCATCGAAAGCGATCCTGATCCCGGCGAACCGCTTCGAGGTGCTGGAATGCCGGGCGGCGCTGGATGCCAATTATCTCGGCGCCCAGGACACGCCGCCGCTGGTCAATGGCGGGTTCGACGTGCTGGCCCAGCATGTGCTGGGCTGCGCCTGCGGGGCGCCGTTCCATGCCGACACGCTGTTCGATGAAGTAAGGACGGCTGCGCCTTATGCCAGCCTGGACAGGCCGACATTCGACCGGGTCATCGACTTCGTCGCCACCGGCGGGTACGCGCTGAAAAATTACGAGCGCTATGCCCGCGTCCGGCAGACCAAGGAAGGCTTGTGGCGGGTTTCAAATCCGGGTGTCGCCCAGCAATACAGGCTCAATGTCGGCACCATCATCGAAGTGCCGGCGCTCAATGTGCGTTACGTCCAGACCGGCAGCAGAGGGGCGGCCTCGCGCGGCGGCAGGGTGCTGGGAAAGATCGAGGAAGCATTCCTGGAGACTTTGACCCACGGCGACACCTTCATGTTCGGTGGCAAGATCCTGCGCTTCGAAGGCATTCGCGAAAACGAGTGCTTCGTCTCGAACGCGCCCGGCAGCGACGCGAAGGTGCCCTATTATGGCGGCGGCAAATTCCCGCTTTCGACCTATCTCGCCGAGCAGGTGCGGGCCATGCTCGATGACCCGCAACGCTGGAAGAAACTGCCTGAGCAGGTCGCCGACTGGTTAAGATTTCAGGCGGACAAGTCCGTTTTGCCGAAACGCGATGATCTGCTGATCGAGACTTTTCCACGCGGCAACCGCTACTACCTCGTGGCCTATCCGTTTGAGGGTAGGCTTGCGCATCAGACACTCGGCATGCTGCTCACCCGCCGGCTGGATCGGGCGGGAGCCAAGCCGGTCGGCTTCGTCGCCACCGATTATGCGCTGGCCATCTGGTCGCTGGCCGACATGGGCTGGATGTTCAAGAACAGAAAACCGTCGCTGGCCACGCTGTTCGATCAGGACATGCTGGGCGATGACCTCGAAGCCTGGTTTGCCGACAGCTGGCTGCTAAAGCGCACCTTCCGCAACTGCGCGCTTATTTCCGGACTGATCGAAAAACGCCATCCCGGCAAAGAGAAAAGCGGCCGCCAGGTGACCGTCTCGACAGACCTGATCTATGACGTGCTGCGCAGCCATGAACCCGACCATATTCTGCTGCAGGCTACCCGCACGGATGCCGCGACCGGGTTGCTCGATGTCAGCAGGCTTGCCGAGATGCTCTCGCGCATCCGCGGTCGAATCATGCATAAGAATCTCGAACAGATATCGCCGCTCGCCGTGCCGATCATGCTCGAAATCGGCAAAATGCCGGTGAATGGCGAGGCGGACGAAACGCTGCTGATGGATGCCGCCACCCTCGTCGAAGAGGCCATGGGGCCCGAAATGATGGATTGAAAGAAGGTCTAGGAGGGGATGAATTTTTCGCTGTCGCGCGCAACGCTGATCGCCGAGGCCGACCCTGTCGGCATCGCCTGCGAGCGCGCGGTCTGCGACCGGCGCGGCGTGCTCTATTTCCCCGATCTGCGGCTGCTCGCGGTCTCCGACCTGCATCTCGAAAAAGGCTCATCCTTCGCCAGGCGCGGCGCGCTGATCCCGCCCTACGATACCGGCGCAACGTTGCTGCGGCTTCAGGCGGTGATCGCCGACTACCAGCCGCGGATCGTCGTCAGCCTGGGTGATTCCTTCCACGACGGCGGCGGTGCCGAGCGCATGCATCTGAGTTTCCGCGAAAGGCTGGAGGCGATGATGGCCGGCCGCGACTGGTTCTGGGTCGCCGGCAACCACGACCCGGATGCGCCAGCCGACCTGCCGGGCGAGACCGTGCGGGAACTCGCCATCGGCTCGCTGCTCTTCCGCCACGAGCCGTCGAAGCTGCGGGTCGAAGGCGAGATCGCCGGCCATCTCCACCCTTGCGCGCGCATCGTCCAGCGCGGCCGCTCGGTCCGGCGGCGCTGCTTTGCCGGCGACGGCGGCCGCATGATCATGCCGGCCTTCGGCGCCTATACCGGCTCGCTCAACGTTCTCGACCGCGCCTATGCCGGCCTGTTCCGCCTGGAAACGCTGATGGCTTACATGCTCGGTGCCGAGCGCATCTTCGCCATTTCCGGCTCGATGCTCAGGCCGGGCTGAAGCTTACTCCCTGCCATAATAGAGGGTGACCGTATGCTTCGCCTCGGCGAAGAACAGCCAGCGCTCGACCAGCATGCCGGTAAGCTGGGCGACGGCTGCAAGCACGGATGCGACCGCGCCCAACGGCCATGGCAGGAAGAACACGGCAGCCAGCAGGATGGAGGGCACGGCAAAGGCCAGCGCCTGCGTGATCCGCCGCAGCTTGGCGCTATGCTTGCGCGCGATGCGGAATCCCATTTCCTTCAGCAGATAGTTTTCTTCCGTGTGCGGCCACTCGATCGACCGCACTGTGCCACCTGCGAGCCCGGTCGCAGTGTTGGCGGTGGTCGGGATCTCCAGCCGGTCATTGTAGCGCCAGGTCGCAAGCTTCCAGCCCCAGCCGGCGAGCGTGGCAAGCAGAGCCCAGATCGGCATCGCCGTTGAACCCAGCTTGAACCCCTGGAGCAAGGCGTTGGCGAGAACGCTTCCGGTCATCGCCGCGAAGATGAGATAGGCCGGCAAAGTATAGCGGCTGTGCCACTGCGCGATCGGCTTCAACGAAGCATAGATCATGCCGGTCGTGCAGATTGTCATGACCGCGCCTGCCGCCGTCAGCAGGCCGGCGGCCGCCACCCCGCCGCTGCTCTTGCCGAGAAACACCCAGCCGATGCCGAACAGGCCGGCCGGGATGAAGGTCGCGACCGAGGCCACGCCTTCGCGCGACAGCCACGAACTGCGCCATTGCGAGAAGGCCCGCCAGGCGCGCTCGGGACGGCCGAGATGGCCGGCGGAGGACAACAGGCCGGCCGCGATCAGGCCGAGCGCCAGCCCCATGCCGACAAGGCCAAGCCAGAAATCGGCCGGGATCACGCCAAATCCGCCAAGCAGGCCGAGCAGTGCCAGCAGGCCGTAGCCGGCGCCTGTGGCAGTGGTGAAGAAGACGACCGAGAAAGCGGGATGCATGGTCAGTTCGAAAGCATGCGGTCGATCCAGCCGAGGAAGCCGCCCTCGGCCCGGATCGGCTCCAGCGCCGGCGCGTCCACCTTCGCCGCGCGTTGGCTGCGGGCGCGCGGCGGCAGATATCTGTTGGTCGGCTGGTAGCCGAGCTCCGGCATCAGCGCGACGCCGCCACGCTCCTCGACAAGCTGCGAGATCGCCGAGGCCGGATCGCCGAGATCGCCGAAATGCCGGGCGCTGGTCGGGCAGGCCGCCACGCAGGCCGGCACGCGGTCTTCCTCGGCCAGATTGTCGTTGTAGATGCGGTCGACGCACAGCGTGCATTTCTTCATCACGCCGACATCGGTGTCGAGCTCGCGCGCGCCATAAGGACAGGCCCAGCTGCACAATTTGCAGCCGATGCACTTGTCCTCGTCGACCAGCACGATGCCGTCCGAGGCGCGTTTGTAGGAGGCGCCGGTCGGGCAGACGGTGACGCAGGCCGGCTGCTCGCAATGCAGGCAGGAGCGCGGGAAATTCACCGTGCGGCCGCCCAGCTCCGTCGTATGCTCGTAACTATGCACCCGGTTGAACCAGACGCCGTCGACATGTCCGCCATAGGGATCGATATCGGTCAGCGGCGCCATGTGGCCGCCGGTGTTCCACTCCTTGCAGGCGGTCACGCAGGCTTGGCAGCCGACGCAAGTGTCGAGGTCGATGACGAGGCCGAGTTTTTTCTCGGTTCGAGCGGGAAGACAGGTCATTCGGCGGCTTCCCTCTTCATGCGAAACGCGGCGCCGAAGCGAAGCACGTCAGGCGAAGGCTCGAAATGCGGCGGCTGGGCGAAACGCTCGAATTGCGGCTCTGTGAAGCCGGCTTCCTCAGGCGCGCATTTGATGATCCGCACGCGAACGTCGAACCACGCCGCCTGGCCGGTGACCGGATCCGAATTCGAATAGCGCTTGCCGTTGGCGTTCGTCGCAGTCTGGTCGCCGACGATATGGTTGAGCAGGAAGCCGCGATTGCTCTCCGCCGCATCGTCCTTCAGGCCCCAGCTGCCGCGCCGCTTGCCGATCGCGTTCCAGGTCCACACCGTGTCCGGGTTCACGCCGTCGATCAGCTTGATCTGGCCCTTCACCCTTCCGTTGACGCTTTCGATCCACACCCAGTCGTCGTCGGAAAGGCCAAGACCGGTGGCGGTCTGCGTATGCACAAACAGCCGGTTCTGGCTGGTGATCTGCCGCAGCCACGCATTCTGCGAGCCCCAGGAATGGTACATGTGCATCGGCCGCTGCGTCAGCGCATGCAGCGGATATTTTTGCAGGTCGACGGTGTCCTCCTCGAAGGGCGCGTACCAGAAGGGCAGCGGGTCCATATAGGCCTCGATGCGGCCGCGCTCGGCGTCCGGCGGCTGCACCTTGCCATGGCCGCGCCCGGCAAGCCTGAACCGCTGCATCGGCTCCGAGTAGAGCTGGAAGACGATAGGCTCGGCCTTGGAAATGAAACCCATCTCGACCGCGAAATCGAGATAGGCGCGGTTGCCCATTTTGTAATAGCGCTGGTCGTCGGAAAAAGCGTGGTGCCAGAAGCCGCCATTGTCGATGTAGCGCTGCAGCTGGTTGGGGTTGGCGGCGCCCCTGCCGATCGAGCCGCCATTCTCGCCGCGCCAGCCGGCTAAAGGGCCGATGCCGGGCGTGCGCTCGTGGTTGACGATGTAGTCGGCATAGTCGCGGTATTTGGCTGAGCCGTCTTCGTCGACGAAGCCCGGCAGGCCAAGCCGCGCGCCGAGCTCTATCAGCACGGACTGGAACGGCCGCACGTCGCGGTCCGGCTGCACCACGGGATGGCGGATGGCGTCGCCCGGACCGTCGGCATGGCTGATCGGCCGGTCGAGCAGGCTGATGCAGTCGTGCCGCTCGAGATAGGTGGTGTCGGGCAGCACCAGGTCGGCGAAAGCCACCGTTTCGGAATAATAGGCGTCGGAATAGATGATGAACGGGATCTTGTAGGCGCCCGCCTCGTCCTTGTCGGTCAGCATACGAATGGCCTCGACCGTATTCATCGACGAGTTCCACGCCATGTTCGACATGTACATCATCAGCGTGTCGATCGGATAAGGATCGCCGGCCCAGGCGTTGCGGATGACCGAGTGCATAAGCCCGTGCGCGGCCAGGGGCGCTTCCCAGGAATAGGCTTTGTCGATGCGGGTAGGCCGCCCGTCATCGTCGACGAGAAGATCGTCCGGGCTGCAGACGAAGCCGAGCGGCATGCCGTCCAGCGGCGTCATCGGCCGAACGTTTTTTCCGCATGGCTTCGGCTCCGGCGGCGCCGGGCGCGGGTAGGGCGGCTTGAAACGGAAACCGCCTGGAACATCGACAGTGCCCAGCAGAACCTGCAGCAGATGGATGGCGCGGCAGGTGTGAAAGCCGTTGGAATGGGCCGAAATACCGCGCATGGCATGCATCGAGACAGGACGGCCCCTGATCGTCTCGTGCCGGCGGCCCGCCCAGTCGGTCCAGGCGACCGGCAGCTCGATCGCCTGCTCAAAGGCGACATGCGCCAGCTCCGCCGCGATGCGCCTGATCGTGTCGGCGTCGACACCGCAGCGCTCAGCTACCGCGTCCGGCGAATAGGTCTCGTCAAGATAGCGTTCGGCGATGAGCTGGAAGACAGGCACGCAGCGCTGTCCGCCGATCTCATAGCTGCCGGTCAACGCCGGCTTTGCTTCGGGGTCGGTTGCGTCGATCGGTTGCTTGGCCACACGGTCCCAAGCCAGCGGATTGCCGTCGCCGTCTCGCACGAACAGCCCGTCGTCGGCGGTCCCCGATTCCTGCACGACCAGCACCGGCGCGTTGGTGTAGCGTAGCAGATAGTCGAGATCGACGCGGCCGGCCTTGAGCAATTCATGGACAAGCGCCAGCACGAACAGACCGTCCGTGCCCGGCCGGATGCCGATCCAGTCGTCGGCGATCGCGTTGTAGCCGGTGCGGCAGGGGTTGATCGAAACCACCTTGGCGCCGCGCGCCTTGAGCTTGCCGAGACCGATCTTGATCGGGTTGGAATCGTGGTCCTCGGCGACGCCGAACAGCATGAAGTATTTCGTGTTGTCCCAGTCTGGCTCGCCGAACTCCCAGAACGAGCCGCCGATCGTGTAGAGCCCGCCGGCCGCCATGTTGACGGAGCAGAAACCGCCATGCGCGGCGAAATTGGGCGTGCCGAACTTCGACGCCCACCAGCCGGTCAGCGATTGCGACTGGTCGCGCCCGGTGAAGAAGGCAAGCTTCCTCGGATCGGTGCGGCGGATCGCCGACAGTCGTTCGGTGGCGATGGTCAGCGCTTCGTCCCACTCGATCTCGCGGAACTCGCCGGAGCCGCGCGGACCTGTGCGCAGCAGCGGCTTCTTCAGCCGCGCCGGACTGTAATGCTGCATGATGCCGGCGCTGCCCTTGCCGCAGATCACGCCCCGGTTGACCGGATGGTCCTTGTTGCCGTTGATGTAGCGGACCTTGCCGTCCTTGATGTGGACGTCGATGCCGCAGCGGCAGGCGCACATGTAGCAGGTGGTCTTGGCGATGCGGTCGGAGACGCTTGGCGATGTCTCGACGCCGTCGCCCTCGTCAGGCGCTCGGCTGTCGGCCAGCGGCCGCTGCGAAGGGGCGGAATTGGTGCCGCGCGGCGCGCCGGGATTCATGCTCCGCGAACGCTCTTGCCGCTCGCCGTCTTGGCCTTCGTCTTGGGACCCGGGCCGCGCATATAATGGAGTTCGGGGTGATAGCGCTCGCCGGCGAGCTGCCGCTTCAGACGACGGTTCCAATGCGCGAACAAGGATTTGAAGCGCTCGATCATTTCAACCCTTGGCGGAAATGCAGCTAATTTTTTCCAACTTCCGATAAAAACTTAGAACAAAGCCATTGATGCGTCTAACAAGCAGCTCTTGTAATTCCAATCGATTTTGCTTCTTAGTTAGCCCATGACCCTCGATCAGTTGCGCATCTTCGTCGCCGTCGCCGAGCACGGCCATATGACCAAGGCCGCCGAGCGGCTCGGCATCTCGCAGTCGGCGGCGTCGGCCGCCATCCGCGCGCTCGAAAGCCAGCACGGTGTGCGCCTGTTCAACCGGGTCGGCCGCAACATCGAGCTGGCCCAGACCGGCCATCGCTTCCTGCCGGAGGCGAAGGCGGTCCTGGATCGCGCCGCGGCCGCCCGCGGCGTGCTGGAGGATGTCTCGCAGACCGTCGCCGGCAGCCTGTCGATCGCGGCCAGCCAGACCATCGCCAGCTATTGGCTGCCGCGCCGCCTGGCTGCCTTCCATGAGGCCTATCCTGCCGTGAAGCTTAGCGTGACGATCGGCAACACCCGGCAGGTCGAGACCAATGTGCTGGACGGCCGCGCCGATTTCGGCCTGGTCGAGGGCCGCACCGAGTCCGACATCCTGCGCCGCGCCACGGTCGACGAGGATCGCCCGATGCTGGTGGTGGCGCGCGGGCATCCTGAAATTCCGACGACGCGGGCGGGAAACCTCGACATCAGGGCATTGCGCTGGATCATCCGGGAAGGCGGGTCTGGCACCCGCGAGGCGCTGGAGGATTTCGCGCTCAGCCAGGGGGTCCCGCCGGCGGAGCTGCAGATATTCCTTGTCCTGCCCAGCAACGAGGCGGTGCGCCAGGCCGTCGAGGCTGGCGCGGGGGCGACGATCATTTCGGAACTGGTGGTCGCGCGCTCCCTGGCAGAGGGCAGCCTCAGGGCCGTGCCGGTCGAATTGCCGAAGCGCGACTTCGCCATGATCACCCACCGCGACCGCCAGGCGAGCCTCGCGCAGATGGCGCTGAAGGCGCATCTTGGTGGAAAGGCCGGCTGAGCCCAAGCGGCACCCGGACTATATTCTTGGGATGCTGATCATCGCGAACGTTCGCGATTGTCCGAGGCCTCCGAACGTCGTCATCCACGGGCGGAGCGACGCGAAGCGGAGCGTAGACCCGAGGATCCATTCCGTGACCTTCGACGTGGAATGCAGCGGAGCAGAATTCTGCACCGTAGCAGCGCTCGGATATCACAGGATCCTCGGGTCTGCGCCGCGTCGCTTCGCTCCTTGCTCCGCCCGTGGATGACGACGTCACGGGCGTTTCGGCCAACCTCCCTGCATGCCGTCGCCACCCGATGGACAACCCCCACAGCTACCGTGCGGCAAAACGCTCACGCATATTTCCGCTGCGCGTCGAGCGCCAGCCCAAGGCCCACCGAGCCGAACATGTCGCCTTCGATGACGGCGGCCTGCGGCACCAGCGCCAGGATCTGCCGTTTCGCCAGCGGGATGGCGGTCGAACCGCCGGTGAGGAACACGGCGGTGATGGCCGAGGCGGCAACACCAGCGTCGGCGATCGTCTGTTGGACCGTCGCCGCCACTCGTTCGATGTCGCCGCCGATCGTCTCCTCGAGGCCGGCGCGCGTGATCTCGGCCGCGAAGCGCGCGCCGGGCAGCGACACGCTCACCTCCGCCGAAGAGTGGTCGGTCAGCGCGATCTTCGCCGTTTCGACAAGGCCCGCCATTGCATGGCCGTAGCGATGCTCGACGACATGGATGAAGCGGTCGACGAGGTCGGCTCGCTCGGCTTCGTAGCGGATCTGTCGCAGGTCGTTCATGGCCTTGGCCGTGTAGACGAGGTTGATGCGTTGCCAGGTCGCAAGGTCGATAAAGTAGGCCGCGGGCAGGTTGCGCTTGTGGTCCTTGGTCCGCGTCAGATAGCCGAGCTCGGGCATGACATGGGTGATGCTGAGCAGCCGGTCGAAATCGGTGCCGCCGATATGGATACCCCGGTTGGCTAATATGTCGGCCTTGCGGTCGGTCGAGCGGGCGCGCTCCGGCGAGACTCGTACGATCGAGAAATCGGAGGTGCCGCCGCCCATGTCGACGATCAGCGCCAGCTCCTCGCGGGAAACCTTCTGCTCGTAATCGAGCGCCGCCGCGATCGGCTCGAACTGAAAGGCGATGTGCTTGAAGCCTTGCGCGCGCGCTGCCTTTTCCAATTCGCCCTGTGCCTTCGCATCGGCGGCCGCGTCGTCGTCGACGAACTGCACGGGCCGGCCCAGCACGACGTTGTCGACCGGACCGCCGGCATCTTGTTCCAGCCGTTTCTTGAGATGATCGATGAACAGGCCGACGATGTCGATGAAGCCGATCTGGCGCGCCTTGATGCGCGTCTTTTCGTTGGCGAGCGAGCTGCCGAGAACGCTCTTCAGCGAGCGCATCAGACGCCCTTCGATGCTGTCGGTATAGTCGCTGATCGCACGGCGACCGAAATAGGTGTAGCCGTCCTCGAAGTTGAAGAACACGGCGCTCGGCAGGGTGGGTTGCTCGCCTTCCAGCGCCACCAGTCGCGCCCGGCCGTCGCGGATCACGCCAACGGTGGAATTGGACGTGCCGAAATCGATGCCGCCGAATGCCGATCGCATCGCAGCCTCCTGTCGTTGCCTTGGGGCAGGGGTTGTCAACGACGCGAGACGCGCCGTTGTCTGGAAAGCCAAACCGCTCTGCCGAAAATCGAGATGTGTGTGCTGTCCCTAGGGCTGGGAGGCGGCGATGTATCGCAAAACCAGCAAAAGGGAAACCCTGTTTCACGGGAAAATGGGGTCTTCCCATTGTTCTCGCGGGCATCAATCCTTGCGGAAGATGAGCCGGCCCAGCCAGCCGGTCAGCATGGCGAGCGATATGGCGAACACGCCATAGAGGAAGGAATAGTCATGCGCGACGCGGAAGACCGATTGCTCGAAGCCGGATTTGCGGATTTCGAGCTGGGCCGAGCTTTCCTTGACGAACATGCCGCTCTTGAACAGGAAGGCGCGTGCCTTGTGCGTGCCGACCGGAACATTGGGTGCCAGCCGCACGGTGGCGCGAAACAGGTTCTGCGACAGGAACTGCACGCCGCCGACATTCTCGCTGTAGAGGCCGGTCGCCGCCTTGCGGTCGCGAAGTGCCGCCGTGAATTCCTCGATGGTTGCCGGGCTGTCGGTCTCGTCGGCGGGTTTCATATAGAGGTTCTGCGCGCCAAGCGAGAGCTGCTTGTATTTGGCGGGCTCGGCGATGTCCTGCAGCGGCCGCGTCGTCGCGACGGAATAAGAGACCGGCACGTTCTCGAATGTCTCGGAGTCCAGATTGATCCAGACGCCGAGCACGCGGTCCTTGCGCCGGACCACGACCGGCCTCGGCGGCCCTTCGAGCACGACGATCACGTCGTAGCGTCCTTGGCGTGCGACCAGGGGGTCGGGATTTTCCAGCGATCCGAAGATTGTGAGGTCGGCGCCGGAGAAGCCCGCCGTGATGGAAATGGCGTCGGTCGACAGGCCGATCTGGATGCTTTCGGCGGGCGGCGTCTGCGCCGTCGCCGGGGAAAGGGCAAAGAGCATCGACAACGAGACGGCTGCAAATGCTCGTCGTGCCGCCATCAGTTAAGGCCCGCGGCGGTAAGCGAATAGAGATTGGGCGGCGTCACGAAGAGATCGACGGCAAGGCGTATGGCGACGGCCAGCACCAGCATCGCCAAAAGCGCGCGCAGCTGCTCGCCGCGCAACCGCTGGCCGGCCTTGGCGCCGTATTGCGCGCCGGCGACGCCTCCGGCCATCAGCAGGAAGGCCAGGATCACGTCGACCGTCTGGTTGGTCGTGGCATGCACCAGCGTCGTATAGGCCGAGGTGAAGATGATCTGGAACAACGAGGTGCCGATGACGACATTGGTCGGCACCTTGAGCAGGTAGATCAGCGCCGGCACCATGATGAAGCCGCCGCCGACGCCCATGATCGACGACAGGAAGCCGATCCCGGCGCCGAGCCCGAGCACCGGGATGACGCTGACGAACAGCTTCGAGGCGCGGAAGCGCATCTTGAACGGCAGCCGGTGGATCCAGTTGTGCTGCCCGGATTTCTTGAGCACGGGTGCGGCGCCGCTGCGGCTGGCGCGCAGCGCGTTGACGCTTTCGACCAGCATCAGCCCGCCGACCGTGCCGAGCAGCACGACGTAGAGCAGCGAGATGAACAGGTCCAGCTGGCCGAGCCGGCGCAACAGCGCAAAGACGAAGATACCGGCCGTCGAGCCGACGATGCCGCCGGCCAAAAGCACGCCGCCCAGCTTGAAGTCGAGCGTGCCGCGCTTGAAATGCGAAAGCGCGCCGGAGAAAGAGGAGGCGATGACCTGGTTCGCGCCGGTGGCGACGGCGATTGCCGGCGGGATGTTGTAGAAGATCAGAAGCGGCGTGATCAGGAAGCCGCCGCCGACCCCGAACATGCCCGACAGGAAACCCACCGCGGCGCCCATCGCGAGCAGCACGAAGACGTTGACGGAAATTTCCGCGATCGGGAGATAGATGCCCACCCGTCTGTCTCGATCAGTTTGTCTGTCGGCGTATAGTGCCGTCCCCGGACAGTAAAGCACCGAAAAGCCAATTTTTTCTTGCGCCTGCGCGGCGGCGGGATCAACCCCCGCCGCCGCGCCGAAACAAAAACCATCTCAATCAGTTAACAGGCAAATGTGTGGCAGGGCGTCGCATATGCGACGCGTCCGCCCTTATTTGTGCGCCAAGAGCGCCTTGACGAGCGGCGCGTCAATCTCGCCCGTCGGCTTCATCTTGTTGTCGGTCTGGAAGGCCATGATGGCGTTTTTGGTCTTGCCGCCCATCACGCCGTCGGCACCGCCGGCATCGTAGCCGTTCTTGTTGAGGATCAGCTGAATGTTCTTCACCGCCTTCTTCATATCGATCCCGGCGGTCGTCTGCGGCGCGCTGTCCTGCCAGGACTCCGGAACGTCGGCCGAGTTGGCGGCCGCGTTGAGCGGCTTGGCCTTCCACAATTCCGTGGCGGCGCGCGCCCGCTCGAGCTGTTCGGGCCTGAGCGCATTGGCGATCTCGTCGCGCTTGGCGGCGGCGTCCTTGTCGCCGGTCTTGGCGACGAGCGCGAACCACTTGTAGGATTCTTCCAGGTTCTGCTTCATGCCGACGCCCTTGGCGGCCAGGATACCGAGGTTGAACTGGCTGTCCTTGACGCCGAGGTCGGCGGCTTCCTGGAACCAGTGCGTCGCCGATTCATTGTCGGTCACGCCGTCCGCCGCCATGGCGAACAGCACCGCCAGATTGTGCATGGCGCTGGCGTTGCCCTGTTCGGCGGCGAGCTGGTAATAGGTCTTGGCCTTCTTGATGTCGCGCGCGACGCCGATGCCTTTTTCGTAAAAATTGCCGATGCGGTATTCGGCCGGCGCGAAGCCGAGCTCGGCCGACTGCTCATACCATTTGGCGGCCGCCTTCATGTCTTCCTTCACGCCGCGCGATTCCGCATAGCGCGAGCCGATCTCGAACAGCGCCTTGGCGTCGCCGCCGGCGGCCGCGTCGCGCAGCGCCACTGGACCGATTTCGGAAGGAATATCGAATTTGGCAGCGGCGGCCTGGTTCCCGGCCGTCGGCACGGCGCCTGTCGTGTCGGCGGAGATTGCCGTCGGAGTGCTGGCGGCGGCGCCCTCGGCTGCCGGACTGGCCGTCATGGGATTCTTGGCCATCGGCTGCATGTCGCCATCCGTGTCCGTCTCGGTGGTTGCGGCTGCGGCGGCGGGTTCGGGCGGCGTTGTCGAAGCCATGGGAGCCGGCACCGGCTCGGCAGGCGCAGCAAGCGCCACTGGCGCGGGCGCCGGTCCGGCGGGCATGGCTGCGGCATTTTCGGGACTTGAAGGGATGGAAGCGGCCGGTGCCGCGTCCTTGACGGGCTCGGCCTGCCTGACGGGCCGGGCCGGGCCGCTTTCGTCCTGTGCGGTTTCCGCGCCGGCTTTTTGCGTGTCGGCTTGCGGGCTGGCGATGGCATTGAGCGAAGCCGTGTCGACCGCCTGCGTGGAGACGATCGGCGCAGGCTGGTTGTTGGCGGTTTCGACGGGATCTGACAAAAAGGCCTTGCCCAGCTGCAGGCCGGCAAGCGCCATCATGATCGCGGCCGCCGCCATCAGGATCGGCTTGCGCCGCGCCTTGAGCAGGTCGCCTATCCTCAGCGCCTTCACCGGGCCGGTCATGGTCGATTGCCGCTTCAGCGTGTCGGCTTCCGCGGCGGCGGCCTGGGCCGCGCGGCGGGCCGCGGCGATGAAATCGGACTTCGCGGCATCGCCCTCGTTGCGCTTGACCGGCTGGCCGCCGCGCTCGTCGCGCACGCGTTTCATGATGGCGTTGAGGTCCGGCGCGCCGGAACCGGGCTCCAACGGCCGGTTGGCGGCCTTGGGGTCGAGCGGCTCGTCGATGTCGACGCTTGGCACGTCGGCAACTTGCGCCGAACCCGCCAGCGGCATTGTATCCGCATCCTTCTTGCCTTTGAAGGCGCGCGCCAGGCCACCGAACATCGATCTCTTGCGGCCCGCCGTCTCGCTCTTGTCGCCAATCGCATCCGGTCCGAGCGCCGCCATGGCCGCTGCGGCCGCGGCCTCGGCCGGCGTGCGCGGCGCGTCTGACTCATCGCGCATGATCGCCGCCGCGCGGCCTTCGAGACCGGCCATGTCTCCCGTGAGCGGCAGCGGCTGGTCGATGTCCATCGAAGGCGCGTCCTGCACCGCGATCTTGCCGCCGCGGCCGCCGCGCTTGCCGGCCGGCTGCGGATCGACCAGTTCGCTGACCGCTTCGCTGGTCTCGTCCGATTCGAGCGAGCCGAGCCTGTCGACGATCTTGAGCAGCGTATCGTGGATCGCCTCGAATGTGCGCGAGTTGCGCTCGTCGGAGCGGCGGGTGAGCGCTTCGAGCGTCTTCAGGTCCTGGGCGAGGCCGGCAACGGCGGTCGCGTTGCTCTGAGCCGTGCTGGACGTCGAGTCGGCAAGCGATCTGACGGCGCTCTCGGCCGCCTCGCGCGCCACGGTCAGGATGGAATCGCGCGTGCCCGCCAGCGACTTCTCGATCTCGTTGAGGCGCGGGCTGATGTCCTCGAATTCGGGCAGCGGCGTGCCGGGCTTGGAAAGATGCGCCGACAGGCCGGCGACCTGCGCCTCCAGGCTGCGGATCAGCGCCGGATCGATGCCCGCGACCTGCTGCGCGGACGATTCCAGCCGGCTGGAAATATCCTCGAGCCGGCTCTCCAGCCCGCGGATCGCCATGTCGTTGGCGGGATCCGGCGTGCGTGTCTCGATGCGCTTGGCCAAAGCGGTGAAGCGGGCGTCGATCACCTCCATGATGCCGGCGCTCTCGTCCTGGCGCATGCGCTGATCGAGCCTGTCGGCGACCTCGTCCAGCCGACGCTCGAGATCGCGAAACAGGATATTGCCCTGTTCCATCGCATCGCCCTGGCGGCGCTCGATTAGCATCGACAGCGCCTCGAAGCGCTGTTCCAGGCCTTGGAAGATATGATCGGCGTCGGGCATGGCCTGCGCGCGGTCCATCTTGTCGGTGATCAAGGCGATCTGCTTGCCGAGCCGCTCCATGGCCTGCTCGGGCACGTCCGCCCTGCCGGCCAACTGGTCCACACGGCTGCTGAGAAGATTGAGGTGATCGATGACTTCCGCGCCGGGCCGCGACTGAGCGACCTCTTCGATCTGCACTGCCAGGGAGGCGATGCGCTTCTCGATCCGGCCGAAGGTCTCGGGGTCGAAGGCATTGGCCTGCGCGGCTACCGTCGAGGCGACGATGGCGCGGGAAATCTCGTCCAGCCGCTCGTCGATCATGGCCAGCGTCTCGCCGCCGCGCATGGTCTGCTGGCCGGCGAAACGGTCGACCGCTCCGGCAAGCGTGCGCACCTTTTCCTCCAGCGAGCGCAGCGAAAGCGATTCCGGCAGGTTGTTGACGGCGCTGCTGATCTGTTCGAGCCGGTCGGTCAGCACCGAAAGACTCGGGCCTTCCGCTCGCTTGCGCTGATCGGCGTCGACGCGGTCTTCGAAGGCGCTCCAGCGGCGGTCGAAATCGTCCCAGCGACGGTCGACCTTCTGCACGCTTTCCTCGCGTGCCAGCGTGTCCAGCGCGCCCTTCACCTGTTCCAGTTCCAGCCGCAGCAGGTTGACGCTGCGGTCGTCGCTCTTTTCGGCCAGTGTCTGGATGGCGCCCGAAAGCCGCTCGAATTCGAGGCCGAGCTCGGCGCTGCTCTTATCCGGCAGGCCGTTGGCGCCGCGCTGCATAGCGCGGTCGATGTCCTGGCGAAACGCCTCGAATTCGCGCTGCAGGCCGGCGGTCATCTGGTGGCGCAATTCCTCGCGCAGCCCGCGCAATTCGACGGCGATCTTGCCGACCATGGCGACGCTGTCTTCCTGGCCGCGCACCCGGTCGATGTCACGCGCGATCGCCTGATAGCCCTGGTCGAAGGCGGGCGCGGCGGGCGCCGGATTTTGTGGCGCACGCGGTTGCAGCCGCTGATTCTGTGAGCCAGGATTCTGCGCCGCCGGGTTTTGCGGCGGCCGGTCCAGGGGTCTTTGCGCGGCATAGGTGTCTTCGTACCAGCGCGGCTGGCCGTAAGGCTGCGTGCTTGGATAACGTGGCTCGACCGGCGGCCGCCGCAGGTCGGGGCGATCGGGCATGTCGGCGCGCGTGCGGTCCAGCCGCTGCTCCAGCGTTTCGAGCGAGCGGTTCAGTTCTTCGAGCGAGGCGTGCGGCCGGCGTTGCCTGCCGGCGTTGAGTGTATCGAGATAGGACCGCTTGCTGTTCATCGATGCGCCCGTGTTCAGAATGGCCGGCCGGAGGCCGGTCTCCCATTAGCCTGCCGGGAACGAAGCGAGCCGAGCGGTTTTGCTGCGGAGGAAGACGGGCTTCCCGGGTTTTCACCCACGCTTCGAAAACCGTGAAAAATTCTCTACAGGATAAACACGGGTGACCGACATGCGCACATTTCGCCCAACGTGGTAAACAAGGCGTTAACCAAGCTTAAGAAGCCGCGCATAATCGTGAGCCGCCTGGCGGGTGCGGCATAAAGCTCCGTTTCGACAACGCCCTTGCGTCACCCTGCGGCTGACGATATAGAATTGACGTAAACGTAAAAGGTGCGAAGCCGTGCCTCTTGCGATTGACTTGTTGCAACCACGATTGGAAGCACGCCCCCGCTTCCACTCAGGCGACGCTTGGTCCGCGACCGCGACGCCACCAGGGGAAAGCCAGTGACCATGAAACTTGTTTCGCCCGGCGAAGCCGCGGCCAATACCAATGACATCCCGGTCGAAGCCGGCGAGGAATTCGTCCGCATCGGCGAGATGGCCAAGAAATACGGTGTGACGCTGCGCACGCTGCGTTTTTATGAAGACAAGGGCCTGCTCAATCCGCATCGCGACGGCTCGACCCGTCTCTATACGCGCCGCGACAAGGCTCGCCTGAAGCTGATCCTGCTCGGCCGCAAGGTCGGGTTCTCGCTGCGCGACGTCAAGCAGATGATGGATCTCTACGATCCGACCGGTACCAACACCAGGCAGTTGCGGCTGGCCCTCGACAAGTCGGAGAAGCAACTCGCCCGCCTGCAGAAGCAGCGCGCGCTGATCGACGACGCGATCAACGAGCTCAGCGCCTCGATGACACAGGTGCGCCACATGCTGACTGAGCGCACCGCGCCGCAGGCCAGCGCCGCCGGCTGATCGCGCGAGCATTCAATCTCCCAAAAAAGCCGCGTGGCTGTTGCCACGCGGCTTTTTTCTTGGGCTTGCTCAGGACAGCTGCTGCACCGTTGACGCTTTGATGCGCAAGCCGGTCGTGCCGGCGCGTTCAAGAATTGCAAGCAGGCTCCAGAATGCGTCCGGCGAGGCTGTCCCAAAATCCACGGTCAGTTCCCTCGGCCGAACCCAGAGCGAATGGATGATGTTTCCAAGCTCCGCATCGTCCCGGTGACGATCATCGTCCGGATCGAACCAATGCTGGAACCATGTATCCAGCTCATCGTGCGGGGGAGACGCGAGCGTGTGACGGATCACGACATCGTTCCACTGGAGCTGCTCCACCAACAGCTCCGCACTCCCAATCCGGCCTGAAAACGGCTCGAACCTCACAATGTCGGGCTGAAGCTCGACGGGTTCGATCTGTCCGTCGTTCTTGATGAAGTCGATGCAGCAGAGCTGCCGAAACAGCTCGTCCTGATCGGCGAGCTGGAACTTGACCTCCGCCGTTCCGCGGGAGCAACTTTGCTGCTGTTCCTTCACGAATGACCGGAACTGGTCCAGATAATGAGTCTGGATGGTGATGATGAATGCGGCTGGGTTCATTATGGGAAACTGCCCTGCCATGGAAATGCGGGCAAGGAGAGTTTGACGAAAATTTCTCCCTGCGCTCACCAAAATTTTTTGCGGCCGCGACCAAGTTGACGTTTACGCAAACGTCAATATTTGTTATCGGGACATCGATATTGGCCCGGCCTCCCATCCAGGATGCGGATGGGACTTGCCGGTCGGCCAGGACCATGGGCGGAGGAAGGCATGACGATCTACAGGGCGCCGATCCAGGACACGCTGTTCGTGCTCAACGATGTGCTGGGCTATCAGCGCTATTCCAATCTTCCGGGCTTCTCGGATGCGACGCCGGACGTGCTCGAGGCGATCCTTGCCGAGGGCGCCAAGCTGGCCGAAAACGTCATGCATCCGCTGAACCGCGTCGGCGACATGGAAGGCTGCGTGCGCCATGACGACGGCTCGGTAACGACGCCGAAGGGCTTCAAGGAGGCCTACGACCAGTATCGAGAAGGCGGCTGGATGGGGCTTGCGGCACCCGTCGAGTTCGGCGGCCAAGGCCTGCCCTACACGGTGCACCAGGCTGTTTCCGAATATATGGTTTCCGCCAACATGGCGCTGATGATGTATCCCGGCCTGACGCAAGGCGCGATCGCGGCCATCGTCACCCACGGCACCGACGAGCAGAAGGCGACATGGCTGCCCAGGCTGATCGAAGGCACCTGGACCGGCACCATGAACCTGACCGAGCCGCATTGCGGCACCGACCTTGGCCTGCTGCGCACCAAGGCCGCTCCCAATGGCGACGGCAGCTACAGAATCTCCGGCCAGAAGATCTTCATCTCAGCCGGCGAGCACGACATGGCGAACAACATCGTCCACCTAGTGCTTGCCCGCGCCGAGGGCGCGCCGGATGGCGTCAAGGGCATCTCGCTGTTCATCGTGCCGAAGTTCAAGCTCGATGCCTCGGGCAATCCCGGTGAGAGGAACACCGTCTCCTGCGGCTCGATCGAGGAGAAGATGGGCATCCACGGCAACTCGACCTGCGTCATGAATTATGACGAGGCGGAGGGCACGCTGCTCGGCGAATTGAACGGCGGCTTGAAGGCCATGTTCACGATGATGAACGAGGCCCGCCTCGGCGTCGGCCTGCAGGGGCTTTCGGTCTCCGAGATCGCCTACCAGAACGCCGTCTCCTACGCCAAGGACCGCCTGCAGGGCCGCTCGCTGTCGGGCGTCAAGGCGCCGGACAAGAAGGCTGACCCGATCATCGTCCATCCCGACATCCGCCGCTCGCTGATGACCATGAAGGCCTTCAACGAGGCTGGCCGCGCGCTGGCGCTGTGGACGGCGATCAAGTCCGACGTCGCGCATCGCTCCGGCGACGACAAGGACCGCCAGGCGGCCGACGACTACACCGGCCTGATGACCCCGGTGGTCAAGGGCGTGCTCACCGACAAGGGTTTCGACCACGCGGTCATGGCGCAGCAGGTGTTCGGCGGCCACGGCTACATCGAAGAACACGGCATGAGCCAATTCGTGCGCGACGCCCGCATCGCCATGATCTATGAAGGCGCCAACGGCATCCAGGCGCTCGACCTCGTCGGTCGCAAGCTGGCGCAGAATGGCGGTCGCGCCGTGCAGGCCTTCTTCAAGGAAGTCGGCGAGTTTTGCGAGGAAAACCGCGCCGACGAGAAGATGGCGCCCTTCACCAAGGCGCTGAAGAAGGGCCTCAACGACCTGCAGGCGGCCACCATGTGGCTGGTGCAGAACGCCATGGCCAAGCCCGACAATGCCGGTGCGGCCTCGAGCGACTACATGCATCTCTTCGGCCTGGTGGCGCTGGGCTACATGTGGGCGCAGATGGCGAAGTCCGCTGAGGCGAAGCTCGCGGACGGCGCCAACGGCGCTGGCGCGTTCTATGACGCCAAGCTCACGACCGCGCGCTTCTTCATGGAGCGCGTCATGCCGGAAACGGCGGCGCGTCTCGCCCGCATATCGAGTGGCGCGGACACGCTGATGGCGCTGCCGGCGGAAGCGTTCTAGGTTTGGCGGACCGGCACCGCCGGCCCACAAGTGCCGGAACGCGGAGGAAATCGTGGCGACAAATCCAGCCGAAATTCTTGGTCTTCCCAAGCCCGCCTGGGCGGCGGACGAGGTCGGCATGCTCTACGACATGGCATGCCGCTTCATGGCCGAAGAGATCGCGCCGCGTTACGACGAGTTCGAGAAGAACGAGATGTTCGACCGCGAGAGCTGGCTGAAGGCGGGAGCGGCCGGCTTGCTCTGCGCTTCCATGCCGGAGCAATACGGCGGCTCGGGCGGCACCTTCGCGCATGAGAGCGCCATCATCGAGGCGATCGGCCATGTCGGCGTCGACGGCTTCGGCATCGGCCTGCACAATTCGATCGTAGCACCCTACATCCTGCATTACGGTTCCGAAGAGCAGAAACAGAAATGGTTGCCCAAGCTCGCGACCGGCGAGCTGATCGGCGCCATCGCGATGACGGAGCCCGGCGCCGGCTCCGACCTGCAGGGCGTCAAGTCCCGCGCCGAGAGGGACGGCAACCATTACAAGATCAGCGGCTCGAAAACCTTCATCACCAATGGCCAGCTCGCCAATCTGATCATCGTCGTCACCAAGACAGATCCGGACAAGGGCGCCAAGGGCACCTCGTTGATCGTCGTCGAGACCGAGGAGGTCGAGGGCTTCGAGCGCGGCCGCAACCTCGACAAGATCGGGCTGAAGTCGAACGACACGTCCGAGCTGTTCTTCAACGACGTGCGCGTGCCGACCTCAAACCTGCTGGGCCACGAGGAAGGCAAGGGCTTCGTCCAGCTGATGCAGCAATTGCCGCAAGAGCGGCTGCAGATCGGCACCGGGGCGATCGCCATGATCGAGCGGGCGCTGGCGCTGACCATCGACTACGTCAAGGAACGCAGGGCCTTCGGCAAGGCGGTCATCGATTTCCAGAACACCCAGTTCAAGCTGGCCGAATTGAAGACCGAGGCCACGATCGGCCGCGTCTTCTACAATGACTGCGTCGCCCGCCATATCGATGGCGGTCTCGACCCGGTGACCGCCTCGATGGCCAAATACTGGCTCAGCGATCTGCAGGGCAAAGTCGTCGACGAATGCCTTCAACTGCACGGCGGCTATGGCTACATGAATGAATATCCGATCGCCCGCATGTACCGCGACGCCCGCGTCCAGCGCATCTACGGCGGCACCAACGAAATCATGAAATTGCTGATCGGGCGCTCTCTCTGAGCGCGGCGGCCGGCAAAGCCAAGGAGCACGAAAATGACTGAGGCTTACGTCTATGACGCCGTGCGCACGCCGCGCGGCAAGGGCAAGAAGGATGGCTCGCTGCACGAGGTGCCGGCGGTCAGGCTTGCCGCCAGGACGCTCGAGGCGCTGCGCGACCGCAACGGACTCGACACCGGCAATGTCGACGACATCATCTTCGGCTGTGTCGATCCGGTCGGCGAGGCGGGCTCCGTCATTCCGCGCGCCGCCGCCTTCGAGGCCGGCTACGCGACCTCGGCGCCCGGCATGCAGATATCGCGCTTCTGCGCCTCTGGTCTCGACGCCATCAATTTCGGCGCCGCCAAGATCGCGCAAGGGGCGGATGAGATCGTCATTGCCGGCGGCGTCGAATCCATGTCGCGCGTCGGCATGGGCATGTCGGGCGGCGCCTGGTTCATGGACCCCTCCGTCGGCCTGCCCGGCTGGTTCGTGCCGCAGGGCATCTCGGCCGACCTGATCGCCACCAAATACGGTTTTTCCCGCGACGACGTCGATGCCTACGCCGTCGAGAGCCAGAAGCGCGCCGCCAAGGCCTGGGGCGAGGGCTGTTTCAAGAATTCGGTGATCCCGATCAAGGACCAGAACGGTCTCACCATCCTCGACCATGACGAGCACATGCGGCCCACGACCGACATGCAGTCGCTGGCCTCGCTCAATCCGTCCTTCGTCATGCCCGGCGAGATGGGCGGCTTCGACGCGGTCGCCGTGCAGAAGCATCCCGAGGTAGAGGAGGTCAACCACGTCCACCATGCCGGCAATTCCTCGGGCATCGTCGACGGCGCCGCCGCCGTGCTGCTCGGTTCCAAGAAGGCCGGCAAGGCGATGGGACTGAAGCCACGCGCGCGCATCCGCGCCTTCGCCAATATCGGCTCGGAACCGGTGCTGATGCTGACCGGTCCGGTCGATGTCACCGAGAAGCTCCTGAAGCGCGCCAAGATGAAGCAGTCGGACATCGACCTGTTCGAGCTCAACGAGGCCTTCGCCTCGGTCGTGCTGCGCTACATGCAGGCCTTCGACATTCCGCACGACCAGATCAACGTCAATGGCGGGGCGATCGCCATGGGCCATCCGCTCGGCGCCACCGGCGCCATGATCCTGGGCACGGTGCTGGACGAACTGGAGCGCCGCGACCTGAACACCGCGCTGGTCACGCTCTGCATCGGCGCCGGCATGGGCACCGCAACCATCATCGAACGCGTCTGAGGGAGAGAGACTATGAGCTACACCAACTTCACCCTCGACGTGGACGCCGACGGCATTGCGCTGATCACCTGGGACATGCCGGACCGCTCGATGAACGTCTTCACCGAGGAAGTGATGCGCGAGCTGAACGCCATCGTCGATCATGTGGCCGGCGATGCCGCCCTCAAGGGCGCGGTCATCACCTCGGGCAAGGACAGCTTCTCCGGCGGCGCCGACATCGCCATGCTGCAGAAGATGCTGGCGACCTTTGCCGTCGACAAGGAGAATGACCTCGAGAAGGCGACCAAGGCGCTGTTCGACAATGCCGGCTACATGACCGGCCTGTTCCGCAAGATCGAGACTTGCGGCAAGCCGTTTGTGTCGGCGATCAACGGCACCTGCATGGGCGGCGCTTTCGAGATGTCGCTCGCCTGCCACGGCCGCGTCGCCGCCGATTCCGACAAGGTGAAGATGGCCCTGCCCGAGGTGAAGATCGGCATCTTCCCGGGTGCCGGCGGCACCCAGCGCGTGCCGCGGCTGACCGACCAGCAGCAGGCGCTGCAGATGCTGACCACCGGGCAGAACCTGACGCCGCAAAAGGCGAAGGCGATGGGCCTGATCCACGAGATGGCCGAGCCTTCGAAACTGGTCGAGACCGCCAAAGCGATGATCCGGAACGGCCTGAAGCCTGTCGCGCCCTGGGACGAGAAGGGTTTCAAGCTGCCGGGCGGTCCGATCTATTCGGCGGCCGGCGCCAATCTCTGGCCACCGGCGATCGCCATCCTGCGTCGCGAAACCTACGGCAATTATCCTGCCGCGGCCGCGATCCTGAAATGCGTCTATGAAGGCCTGCTGGTGCCGTTCGACACGGCGCTCAGGATCGAGCAGCGCTATTTCACCGAGATCATGCAGTCGAAGGAAGCGGCGGCGATGATCCGCTCGCTGTTCCTGTCGCTGCAGGAACTGAACAAGGGCGCGCGCCGCCCGGCCGGCGTGCCGGAGACCAAGTTCAAGAAGATCGGCATCCTCGGCGCCGGCTTCATGGGCGCCGGCATCGCCTATGTCACCGCACGAGCCGGCATTCCGGTTGTGCTGCTCGACCGCGATCTGCCGTCGGCCGAGAAGGGCAAGGCGCATTCCGACAGCCTGATGGCCGATCAGGTCAAGAAGGGCCGCGCCAAACCCGAAGACAAGGACAAGCTCCTGTCGCTGATCACGCCGACGGCGGACTATGCCGACCTTGCCGGCTGCGATCTCGTCGTGGAAGCGGTCTTCGAGGATTCGAGCGTCAAGAAGGAAGCCACGGAGAAGGCCGAAGCCGCGCTGAAGTCATCGGCCGTCTTCGCTTCCAACACCTCCACCATACCGATAACTGCGCTGGCGAAGAATTCGGCGCGGCCGAAGAACTTCATCGGCATCCACTTCTTCTCGCCGGTCGACAAGATGATGCTGGTCGAGATCATCCTCGGCAAGAAGACGGGCGACAAGGCCTTGGCCGTCGCCTTCGACTTCGTGCGCGCCATCAAGAAGACGCCGATCGTCGTCAACGACACGCGCGGCTTCTACGTGAACCGCTGCGTGCTGCGCTACATGTCGGAAGCCTATAAGATGCTGATCGAAGGCATCCCGGCGCCGATGATCGAGAACGCCGCCAAGGCTGCCGGCATGCCGGTCGGCCCGCTCGCTTTGACTGACGAGACGGCCGTCGACCTTGCCCAGAAGATCATGAAGCAGACCATCAGGGATCTGGGCGAGAAGGCCGTCGATCCCGGGCAGATGGCGCTGATCAACACCATGGTCGATGCGCATGGCCGCTTCGGCCGTAAGAACGGCAAGGGTTTCTACGACTATCCGGCAAAGCCCGCGAAGAAGAAGCTGTGGCCTGGCCTGAAGGATCTCTATCCGCAGCTGAAGCCCGAAAAGGTCGACTATGAGGAGCTGAAGCAGCGCCTCTTGGTCACCATCGCGCTGGAAGCGGCCCGGGTGATGGAAGAGGGCATCGTCACCGATCCACGCGAGGCGGACGTCGGCTCGATCCTCGCCTTCGGCTTCGCGCCCTTCACCGGTGGCGCGCTGTCCTACATCGACGGCATCGGCGCCAAGCGTTTCGTCAAGATCGCCAAGGGGCTGCAGAAGAAATATGGCGCCGAGTTCAAGGCGCCAAAACTCCTGCTCGACATGGCCGAGAAGGGCGAGACCTTCTACCAGCGCTTCGACCCCTATCAGAAGGGTGAGGTCAGAGAGGCGGCCTGACGAACCAGCATGTTTGTCTGGGGGCGAATGGCCCGCACCATGGCCACGGCGTCGAGCCGTGGCCCTTATCGGGTCGGCGAGGAAAGCCGGCTGGCTTTTCGCTGCCTGCCGACCGACATCGACTTCAATCTGCATCTGAACAACGCCCGCTACATGATGCTGGCCGATCTTGCGCATGACCCCGAAAATCGGAATCGATTTTCGGAAAGGATCATGCGCCACTCCGAAGTGCTACAGCGTTCTTTGCGCGTCCAATAGGACGCGCGGCGCTGTAGGCGCATCGACATTTCCTACGCATCGGGTTGATCGCGCTGGCGCGCAGGAATGGCTGGGCGCCGATGATCGGCGGACTGCAGGTCGCCTATGTGCGCGAGATCAGGCTGTGGCGCCGCTTCGAGGTGGTCTCGTCAATCGAGACCTGGGAAGGCACGTCCGTCATCGGCAGGCATCGTTTCGTCCTGGATGGCGGCGAGACCGCGGCGATGATCCTGACCGCCGGCGGCGTCTATGACCGCGGCGGCCGCCGCTTCCTCGACATCGACGCGGTCGTCGCGGCGCTCGGCCACGTCGCCAGTCCACGCCCGTCGACCGAAGCCGAGCGGGCCTTCATGGTGTCGCACCGGAATTTGCGCGAACAGGGTAAGGCGGCCTGATCGCGCTTCGGCTCAGACCGCCCTGCCGAGCAGAAAATCGGCCACCTCGTCCGAAAAGACCATCAACTCTTCGTCGAACGCGACGACGGTCCGCCTGCCTTGCGGATCCGGCCGCCCGGCCGGCATTCCGTGCGCCACAAGCGCCTCTGCGCAACCAACCCAGTCGCCGCCGGGTTCAGGCTCGTTGACCGACGCCCAGCCGAGCGTCCCACGCACATCGCCGCCGAAGCCATGCCGTTCTTTCCATTCCGCGCCGTGTTCGAGCAGGAAGCGGGTAAGGTCGGCATCGCCGCGAAAGACGGCATGGTTCAGCGCCGAGGCGTCCCAGTCGCCGCCGCGCCGGGCGATCGGCCAGCCGAGCCTGACCATCGCCTTCACCGCGTCGCGGCAGCCCTGTGCGGCGAGTTCGGGCAAGAGCCGCAATTGCTGGTCGGACAGCAAATCCGGCAGGTCGGGCCGCCGGGCCTTGATTGTCCGCGCCGCCGTCTCGTCACCGGTCGCGCAGGCGGCGATGAATTGCTCGTCGTCCAGAAGTGGACCTTCGTCACCTGATTGCCGCAGCAGCGCGGCGACATCCGGCAAGCCGAAGCGCAGCGCAAGCTGATAGGCGCTTAGGCCTTCGGGTGTCCGCGCCGACGGGTCGGCGCCGGCCGCGAGCAGCGCTTCGATATGCGCCGGCGAACGGCGGCGCCGGATCGCCCACAGAAGCGGCCTGCCCCAATCGGAGGTCGGCTGGCTGCCGGCCGGCTCGTTGGGGTTGGCATCCGGCGCGGCAAGCAGCAGGTTCAACGCCTCCAGGCTATCGAGGTCCAGAACGCGGTAAAGCGCGTTCGAACCCGTGACGCGGGCGCCGGCCTCAAGCAGAAGCCGCGTGCAGGCGGGGTTCTCGAGCGAGTGGTAGAGCGACTCCCCGTCATTCGGATTGGCGCCCGCGTCGAGCAACAGCTTCGTCATCTCCGGATCGTGGTTCTGGCCGGCCGCGCCGTACAGCGCCGAGAGCTTATATTTATCCGAAGGCTTCTCCAGCGAGGCCGGCGGCCAACGGCTGCCGGTCGCCTGATTAGGATCGGCGCCGGCCGCGATGAACAATCTCGCGGCGGCGTGAAGCGCGTCGCGAAAGCGTGGCATCCGCACCAGGCTCGAATGGGTCACGGCCACCAGCGGCGGCAGGTTCAGCGGGCCGCCAGGGCGGTTGACCCAGCCGGCGTCCCGCTTCATCGCCTCCCGCAGGACTGCTTCGTCGCCAACCGCGCAGGCCAGATATGCGTCGCCCCGTGTGAGGCCGGGATGTTCCTCGACCATGTGTGCTGCGGCCGCCGGGCTCGCGCGGTCGGTGCTGCCGCTGATGTCCCCGGCATAGACCAGTCCAGCCCAATTACGGAACGAGGAGGCGCTGTCGGCGCCATAGGCACGCTGCGCGGCGACGAAGCTGCCGAGGTCGCGCCAGGATGGGAAGCCATATTCGCGCGCCAGGCACGACTGGGCGTCATGCAGGCGAAGGCCGAGCGCGGCGATTGCCGGATCATCCTTGCCCAGCGCCAAAGGCAAGCTTTCGCGAAAGCGGGCGAGCGCGTCCGGCTCACCGCGACGGTAGGCCGCGAGCAGGTCCTTGGCCTGTTTCTTCAACAGGTCGAGATTGGGACGGTTGGGGAGTTGGTTCATGAAAACCTCCGTGCGTTCTTCGCCGAAGGTCCGCAAATCCGGCTGCACAAAGGTTTGGCTGTCAGCTCATTGAAGCAAGTGGGTTCAACCCTTCCCGCGGACCCGGAGGCGGCTTGCACCGCAGGTCGACCATAAATTGATCCGGCCGCCGGGGTCAATCGGACGCCCGATATCCACCTTGCCCGTTTGCGCGACAGCGTATCACTTTCCATCCCGGTCCACCGCTACCGGTGGACAATGGTGTGGTCGCGCGCTAGACAGGCTTGAGGCATTTTTTCCTGTTTGAAGGAGAGCGCGCGTGCTCTCACACGACCGCGTATGGGCCGCCATCGACGCTCTCGCCGAGCGCTATTCGCTCTCGGCTTCCGGTCTAGCCCGGCGCGCGGGTCTCGATTCGACGGCCTTCAACAAGTCGAAGCGCCTGTCGTCCGACGGCAGGCCGCGCTGGCCCTCGACGGAATCGCTGGCCAAGATCATCGAGGCCACCGGCGCGTCGCTCGAGGAATTCACCGGACTGGTCGAAGGGCGCGGCGGCGTCTCCATAGCCCAACAGCGCAGCGCCGTCCCGTTGCTTGGTTTTGCCCAGGCCGGCGCGGGAGGCTTCTTCGACGATGCCGGCTATCCGGCGGGACAGGGCTGGGATCTGGTCGAGCTGCCGGCGCGGGCGACCGAGACGTCCTATGCGCTGCAGGTGCAGGGCGATTCCATGTTGCCGCTCTACCGCAATGGCGATGTGCTGATCGTCGAACCGGGCGCGCCGACGCGCAAGGGCGACCGTGTCGTCGTCAAGACCACCGCCGGCGAGGTGATGGCCAAGGTGCTCGATCGGCAAACGGTGAAATCGATCGTGCTGGTTTCGCTCAACCCCGCTCACCCGGACCGCGACATCCCGACGCGCGACATCGAATGGGTGGCGCGCATCGTCTGGGCGAGCCAGTAGGCCAGGCTTATGCGGCTTCTTCAGACAGCCCTGGCGGTTCTGGCAATTCCCGTGATGGCGGCGCTCGTCGTAACCGGCGGGCGCGCAATCAAAGGCAGTGAGAGCACGATCACGGTGGACCGGATCGATCCGGATGCGCTTGCAGATCCGAGCTCTGAGTCGCAGCCGGACGAGCCCGCCACTGCGGCCATTCCCGCGCCGGCCGCTCCGCAGCCACCGAAGCCCGCCGCTCATTCGAGGGCTATCGATCCCGACGTCGTGGCGCCGCCCGCTCTCTCGGATAGCGAACTCGAACGGGTGGAACCGCGTGCGCCGCTCAGCGATCTGGCGCTGGCCGGGCCACCCAAGCCGCCCAAAACGAAGATGCCAGGCGATTGGAACGGCACAAAATTGTTCCAGCCGGTCGCCACCGCCGCCGGGCTCATCGAGTCGAAGGGCTACGCGGTCGCCGTGTCCGGCGTGGACGTCGTCAAGGCCGACGAAACCTGTAGCGACGCGGGCAAGAGCTGGGCCTGCGGCACGCGCGCCAGAACAGCCTTCCGCGCCTTCCTGCGTGGCCGCGCGGTCGCCTGCACGGTGCCGCCGGACGGCGGTCGCGACATCATTACCGCCGAATGCCATATCGGCAATCAGGACATAGGCCAGTGGCTGGTCGAGAATGGCTGGGCGCGCGCGGCGCAAGGCGGTCCCTATGTCGAGGCCGGGAACAAGGCCCGCGCCGCAAAGAAGGGTATTTTCGGCCCGGTGCCAAAGCTTGACGGTCTGCCGGCGCTGCCGGCCGCGTCAGGGCCGGCGCCGGTGGCGCCGGATTCGATCCTGCCGGCCGATGGCGGCGCCGTTACGCCGCCAGTTGACCAGCTAGCGCCCGCTCAATGAGCGCGCGCGTCTCGGCGATACCGTAAAGCGCCGCGAAGGAACCGAAGCGCGGTCCGCGCTCCTGGCCGATCAGCACCTGGTAGATCATCTGGAAGAAAGCGACCGACACGCCGGGTCCGCCTTCCGGGCTCTGCTTGGAATGATCCTGGTAGCGCTCGATCTTGCGCGCGACATTGAGCGCGGCATTCTGGATCGCCTCGCCGTCGGCGCCCTGCGGCAGCGCACCGAGCGCGTCGGAAAGCTTGGCCAGCGCCTCGCGCTCCACCTCGTCGGCGGCGCGGTAGACCTTGGTAGGCTTCACGAAGTCGTCGAAATAGCGGATCGCGTAGCCGGTCAGCCGGTCGAGCTCCGGATGCGTCTTCGGCGTCACGCCCGGTGCATGCCGCGAGATGAAGCCCCACAGCACCGCCTTGTCATGCGCGTTGGAGGCGCTGACCAGGTTGAGCAGCAGCGCGAAGGGCACCGGCAGGTCGATGGCCGGCGGGTTGCCGTCATGCATGTGCCAGACCGGATTGCCGAGCCGCTCCTTCCAGTCCTGGCGCGGATAGGCGCCAAGAAAAGCGTAGTACTCGTCGACAGCCTTCGGGATGACGTCGAAATAGAGCTTCTTCGCCTGCCGCGGCCGCTGGTACATGTAGAGGCCGAGGCTCTCCGTCGGTGCGTAGGTCAGCCATTCGTCGATGGTCAGGCCGTTGCCCTTCGACTTCGAGATCTTCTGGCCTTCCTCGTCGAGGAACAGCTCGTAGACGAAATGCTCCGGCGCGCGCCCGCCGAGGATGTTGCAGATGCGGTCATAGATCACCGCATTGGTCTGGTGGTCCTTGCCGAACATCTCGAAATCGACGCCGAGCGCCGCCCAGCGCATGCCGAAATCCGGCTTCCACTGCAGCTTCACATGGCCGCTGGTGACAGGCAGGGTCGTCTCGGTGCCTTCGTCGTCGAAGGTGACGGTGCCGGCCTTGGCGTCGACATTTATCATCGGCACGTAGAGCACGCGGCCGCTCTTCGGCGAGATTGGCAGGAACGGGCTGTAGGTCGCCTGGCGCTCCGGCCCGAGCGTCGGCAGCATCACGCCCATGATCTCGTCATAGCGTTCGGCGGCGCGCCGCAGCACCTCGTCGAAACGGCCGGCCTTGTAGTACTGCGTTGCGCTGGCGAATTCGTAGTCGAAGCCGAACGTGTCGAGGAACCGGCACAGCATCGCATTGTTGTGGTCGGCGAAGCTCGCATAGTCGCCGCCGAACGGATTGGGCACCGAGGTAAGCGGCATATGCAGATAGGGCTCAAGCGCGGCGCGGTCCGGCATGCTCTCCGGGATCTTGCGCATACCGTCCATGTCGTCGGAGAAGCACAGAAGCTTGGTCTTGATCTTGTCTTGCGTCAGCACGCGGAAGGCATGCCGCACCATGGTCGTGCGCGCCACCTCGCCGAAGGTGCCGATATGCGGCAAGCCGGACGGGCCATAGCCGGTCTCGAACAGGACGGTCTCGGGAAAGTCCTTGCCCTTGTAGCGGGCGATGACTTTCTTCGCTTCCTCGAACGGCCAGGCCTTGCTCTCGGCCGCTGCGGCAAGCATCTCGGGAGTGAGATCGATGATGTTTGATCCCGTCATGTCAAAGTTCCAGTCATGGCCGTCTTCGCGGTGGATAAGGATTTGTCGACCGGTCTCTAGGCGTGACAGGCTGGAGCGTCAACGATTTGCGGCGGTTTTCCTTGCGACGCCACGATAGCGCTCTTACGTTCGAGGCCCATTCATGCAGTGCATGTCACCCAAAAGTGTGTCACGGTTTTGGAGAGATGACATGCGCGCCTTTAGGAGTTTTGAATGCCTTCATTGACGCCGCACGAAGCCCTGATCCACCTGATGGTCATCACATCGGCCTCCGATCGCGATATGACGGATGTCGAGCTGGCACGGATCGGCGACGTCGTCCGCTCCTGGCCGGTGTTCGTCGACTTCAACCAGGACAGGCTGGTTGCAGTGGCACAGGCGTGTCAGAAGGCGCTGCATGAGAAGGACGGGCTGGAAGGCGTGCTGGCGCGCGTCGCCGAGGCGCTGCCGGAGCGGCTGCGCGACACCGCTTATGCGGCTGCTTTCGAGGTTGCCGCCGTCGATCTCGAAATGCGCATGGAGGAAGTGCGCGTCCTGCAGCTCATCCGCCTCAAGCTCGACCTCGACACGCTGACCGTCGCCGCGATCGCCCGCGCGGCGAAGGCGCGCTTGCGCACGCTGACGTGAAGCAATCCAGGAAAAGTCTGAGCGGTTAGGCTCGGCGACTTCGCCGCAGCCTTCTGTTCGGAATTGCTGGATAACCGGCTAGAAAAAACTCACCGGGAAATAGCGCAGGTAGAACTCGGCGAAGGTGCCTTTGATCGAGATTTCCTGCAGCGCGTAGTCGAAGGCGGCGGCAAGCGCAGTGTCGTTCTTGCGGGTGGCGATCGCCATGCCCGAGCCCAGATATTCCGGCGCCAGATACGGACCGCCGGCGAAGCGGCAGCAGCCGGCTGCGTCCGAGCCGCCCAGCCAGAAAGCAAAGCGCATGCCATCGCCGAAAGCGGCGTCGACCTTGCCGGCCTTGAGGTCGGCATAGAGGTCTTCCGGTGTGTCGAAGGTCACCACCTGCACGGTGTTGAAATAGCCGCGCAGCATTTTCTCATGCGCCGAGCCGGCGACGACGCCGACCCGCTTGCTGCGCAGCTTGTCGAGGATCGGCTCGGCGAAGGCCTTCGCCTTGGGCATGATGAAGCGCGCCGGGAATTGCATGTAGGAGCGCGAGAAGGCGTATTTCTCGCGGCTGTCCGGCGTCGCGGCGATGCCGGCGATGATCGCCTCGCCTTCGCCTTTCTGCAGAGCATCGTCCAGTTCGTTCCACGGCAAAGCCTGGACCTGGCATTTTTCGGCGACGCCCAGTTCCACGCAGATCGCCCGCGCCAGATCGATGTGGAAACCCGACAGGCGGCCGGCGCCGTCGAGGAAGTTGAAGGGCGGAAAATCAGTGGTGGTGAGGAATCTGAGCCGCGGCAGCGCGGAGAGATCGGGTTTCGGCAGCCGCTCCTTGGCGTCCCACAATACCGGCACCTGCGGCTCGGCCGCCTGAGTCGGTCCGGCAAGGGGCAGCGCGCCGGTCAGTGCGGACATCAGGGCCAGAAATATCCACCGCAACATCGATAAGGCTCCGCCCAGACAGCTCTCTTGGCTTTTCGTATGAAAAGGGGGGCAGGCACAACGGTTTTTGATTTCAAGCAGCCAAATTAAGCGTATGCTTTAGCACGTTTGCAAGTGACCTTGCGTGCCGGAAGGGGGAAGCTGCCGGTTTTGCTGAGGAGATTGCGACGCGGGGGTTGATGGCGAAGGGGGGTTCGGGCATCTACCGTCGGTAATGAAAAAGCAGAAGCAACATGGGGTAGATGTTGCGATGGGCCTGTTCGACAGAACTCTGGAATACATAGACCAGTTGCAGCATGCTGGCACCGCGGCCGCGGTCTGCGAGAGGCTGCTCGGCATCACCTCGAGCTTCGGCCTAACCGCCTTGATGGCGGGAACCGTGCCGCAGCCGGGCACGCCGCGCGGCCGCCAGAAACAGCACGTGATGCTTTGCGATTGGCCCGGCGATTGGCTTGAGCGCTATGTGGCGCGTAACTATGTCGACCACGACCCGGTCGTCAGCCACATGAAGCAGCTTCAGGCGCCGTTCCAATGGCGGGACGCTTCCAAGACCGCCCTGATCGACAAGAACAGCGACGAAGTCATGGGCGACGCCCGCGAGTTCAAGCTGCGCGACGGCCTGGCGTTTCCGCTGGTCACGCTCGACGGCCAGATCGTCATGGTCTCGCTGGGCGGCGAATCCGTTGAATTGTCGGATGCGGAATTCGGAATGGTATCGCTCGCGTCGACCTATGCGATAGGCCGCGCCATGCAACTGCACACCAAGGCCGACAACGTCATCGATCACATAGAATTGACGGCGCGTGAGCGGGAGTGCCTGCAATGGGCCGCCGTCGGCAAGTCCGAATGGGAGATCTCGCAAATCCTCGGCATCTCGGAACACACTTCCGAGAAACACCTTCTTAACGCCAAGAGCAAACTCGGCGCAGCCAACCGGGTGCAGGCAGTCGCGGAGGCGATTAGGCGCGGCTATATTAGCTAGGTCGGCCGTGCCGACCTGGAAATTCTTGCCTGCGCATTCGCGTAATATTTTAAGGGACATCACGGCCGTATCTTCCTCTTAAGCCCAGGAGACGGCTAATGCTTTTTGCCCTTACCACTCAGGAACTCATGGAACGCCCCGACCTTTGGGAGGCGGTCCATCGCTTGCGCTACAAGATCTTCGTCGAGGAGATGGGTTGGACCGATCTCGCCCGTCCGGACCAGCTCGAGATCGACCAGTTCGATCATGACGAGGCCGAACACCACCTCGTCATCCGCAACGGCGAACTGGCTGGTTACCAGCGCATGCTGCCGACCACACGGCCGCATCTTCTGACGGACGTTCTGTCGGATCTCTGCGAAGGACCGTCCCCCTCGGGGCCGAATGTCTGGGAACTGACCCGCTACGCGGTGGCTCCGGGTTTTCGCGATGGCAAACGCGGCGTCTCGACCGTCGGCACCGAGCTGATCGCCGGCTTCGTAGAATGGGGCCTGAAGCGCAACGTCAACCAGGTCATCATCGAGTTCGAGCCGATGTGGGTGCTGCGCGCCCTGCAACTGCACTTCCTGGCGACGCCGCTCGGTTACCAGCGCACCTATGGCAACCAGCAGGTCGTGGCGACGCTGCTCACCTTCACCGAGCATACGCTCGATGTCGTGCGGGCCCGCCGCAACCACCACCTGCCGGTGCTGAACCGGGGTTATCCCGGTCTGCTCGGCCTCAAGCAGGCTTCGTGATGGAGGCGGTCATGAGTTTCCATCCCGAACCGGAACTGCGCGGCCATACGCTGGTCGTCACCGTGTCCTCGCATGACGGCCGGCCAGTGCTCGACAGACACGCCTATGCGAGCCTTGCCAGGACCTTGCGCGATGCGGCGGTCAACGACGAGGTCCGCGTCGTCATGCTGCGCGGCCTTGCCGGCTGCTTCTGCCTTGGCGGCGACTTCTCGGAGTTCCTCGACGCCACCAAGCACCGAGAGTTGATCGCCGCCGTCACCGACATGTTCCGCATGTTGGCGACCTTCCCCAAGCCGGTCCTTGCCTGCGTCGACGGCGATGCTGTCGGCGTCGGCTGCACCATCCTGTTCCATTGCGACATGGTGATCGCTTCCAGGGGCAGCACCTTCAGGGTGCCGTTCGTCGATTTCGGCCTGGTGCCGGACGCGGCGACCAGCATTTTGGCGCCCCAGAAGCTCGGCTATGCCGGTGCGTTCCGCTTCTTCTGCCTGGGCGATACGTTGGGCGTCGAGGACGCCAAGGCACTGGGCCTGGTCGGCGAGATCGTGACGCAAGGCAGCGCCGAGGAAGTAACGCTGGCAAGGGCCAAACAGCTGGCCAAGAAGCCTGTTGCGGCATTGCTGCAGACGCGCAGCCTGCTCAAGGGAGATACGGATGTGTTGTGCGACCGCATCGACCACGAGATCACGCTGTTCCAGCAGGCGCTTCAGGATGACACCACGCTGAAGCGGCTGCAGCGGATTGCTCGCCTGGCCGCCTGAGCGCCCGGCATGAAACCCCAGCGCCGCGCAAGCCGAAAGGCGCGCGGCGCTGTAACTCGTCCGGAACCGCGTTACCACGCGGGTAGGGCAGGCCAGCGGTTCCAGACGAAGAACAACAACTAGTCTTTCACGAATTCCGGCCCCTCGCCGATGATCTTCTTGTCGGGTTTGCCGACGGCGTCGAGGTCCCTTCCGTCATAGGGCAGGGAAAGCAGGATACGCTGGATCACCGCGAGCCGGGCGCGTCGCTTGTCATTGGCCCGCACGACGATCCAGGGCGAGAACTCCTTATGCGTGCGCTCGATCATCTGGTCGCGCGCCCTGGTGTAGTCGTCCCATTTGCTGACGCCGGCAATGTCGATCGGCGAGAACTTCCAGTTCTTCAGCGGCGACCAGCGGCGGTCATGGAACCGTTCGAGCTGCGTTTCGCGGCCGATATTCAGCCAGAATTTGAAGAAATGGATGCCTTCGTTGCAGATCATCCGCTCGAAATGCGGCGTCTCGTCCAGGAATTTCTCGTGCTGCTCCGGCGTGCAGAACCCCATGACCGGCTCGACGCCGGCGCGGTTGTACCAGGAGCGGTCGAAGGTGACGAACTCGCCCGAAGTCGGGAAATGGTCGGCATAGCGCTGGTAATACCATTGCCCCGCCTCGGTCGGCGTCGGCTTGGGCAGCGCGACGTTGCGGGCCGTGCGCGGGTTCATATATTGCCGCAGCACGAAGATCGTGCCCCCCTTGCCGGCCGCGTCTCTGCCCTCGAAAAGCGCCATCACCCGCTTGCCGGTGGCCTGCAGCCAGGCCTGCGCCTTGACCAGTTCGATCTGCAGCCCTTCGAGCTCCTTTTCGTAGTCCTCGCTTTTCATCTTCTTGTCGTAAGGATAACCGCCGGCGGTAAGCTTGTTGTCCTCGATCCAGTCAGGCAGCACCGGATTGTCGATGTCGAACGCTCGCTCCTTGCCGCCGATCTTGATCTTGATCGGTGCCGTGGCGGGCACCGCTTCAGCCGTTTCCTTGGCATTTTTCATCCGGACGAACCTTTCCAGTTTGCGGACTCATGCTATGGAGCCTGTGCAGCGCAGCGCGCACTCGGACGCAAAGACGCTGCAGCATTTTGATCTTGCGCATGAACCTTCGCGAAAATCGATCCTGATTTCCAGGGTCCCATGCGTCAGGCCGGTCCAGCGAGCCGGCTGACCGGTCGAACGGGATGCGGGGTGGCGCGGGCCTATGGCAGAGACGGGCGCGGGACAAGACAACAAGGGGCGAGCCTTGACGGGGCGGCTGGCGCGCAACCGCTGGCTGCTTGGCGCGGGCGTTCTCGCGATCCTTGCCGTTTATTTTTTCGCCGGCGCATCCGCCTATGTGCTCGTGCTGGCCCTGGCCGTGCTGGCGGCCGCGGCGATGCTGCCCGCAGATGCCGAACGTGAGCCGGCCGATGCGGGGGCAGCGATCGAGGCCAGCGGGCTGCAGAGGCTCTCCGGCGAATATCTGGCCGCCGCGGTCGCCGACCCGCTGATCATCTTCGACCATTCCGCCACCATCGTTCACGCCAATGCCGCCGCCTTCGCCGCCTTCGGCGGACTGGCGCCCGGTATGTCGCTGTCGCTCAAGTTCCGCGCCCCGGAGATGCAGGCGCTGCTCGACGGCATCCTTGCCGGAGAAGTCGCTTCCGATGCGGTCGACTACACCGAAAAGCTGCCGGTGGAACGCACATATCGGGTCAGCGCGTCCACGGTCGGCCATGCCACCGGCCTTTACGTGCTGGTGTTTAAGGATCAAAGCGAGACGCGCCGCATCGACCGCATGCGGGCCGATTTCATTGCCAATGCCAGCCATGAGTTGCGCACGCCGCTCGCATCGATCGCCGGCTTCATCGAGACGCTGCGCGGGCCGGCCCGCAACGATCCGGCGGCGCGCGACCAGTTCCTGCAGATCATGCAGAACCAGACCGGCCGCATGGCCCGCCTGATCGACGATCTGCTCTCGCTGTCGCGGTTGGAGATGAAGCCCTATCTGGGTCCCGGCACCGAGGTCGATCTTCGCCAGACGATCGACAGCGTCATCGATTCTCTCGGGCCGCTGGCCGGTGAGAACGGCGTCGTCATCGAGCGGGAGTTCGCCAACGCGCCGCTTGTCGTTCCCGGCGATCGCGACGAACTATTCCAAGTTTTCGAGAATCTCCTGGAGAACGCCTGCAAATACGGCCAGTCAGGCGGGCGTGTCACCGTATCGATCGCCGGCGGCGAGGATGGCCAGCAGCCGGGCTTCGACGTCACGATAAGGGATTATGGTCCGGGCATTGCCGAAGAACACATCCCGCGCATCACCGAGCGCTTCTACCGCGTCGATGTCGAAAACAGCCGCGCCCAGAAAGGCACCGGGCTTGGCCTTTCGATCGTCAAGCATATATTGACCCGTCACAACGCAAGATTGTCGATCAAGTCGGAAGTCGGCAAGGGCGCGGCGTTCACGGTTCATTTGCCGGCTCGCTGATCGTATATCGGTTACCAACCGGGATTTTCTTCTTTCTGTCATGCGGTTCACGTATCAGCGACGGATTGAGGGAACGCACCAGCCGGCACAAACCGGGAAGGCATATCCATGCAGTCCGTTCATATCGCCAGTGCCTATGATGAAGAGCTGAAGTTCCTGTCGAAGCGCATCGCCGCGATGGGCGGCCATGCCGAGCGCATGGTCGAACAGGCGGTCGCGGCCCTGGTAAATGTCGACCATGGCCTCGCGCAGAAGGTCATCCAGGACGATCTCGTCCTTGACGAAGGACAGCGCGAGGTCGACGACAAGGCCATCATCATAATCGCCAGGCGCCAGCCGATGGCGACGGATCTTCGCGAGATCGTCGGCGCGATCCGTATCTCGGCCGATATTGAGCGTGTTGGCGACTTGGGCAAGAACGTCGCCAAGCGCGTGGCCTCGGTGGACGGCCGCCAGCCGAATAGCCTTTTCCGCGGTATCGAGGCGCTTGCCAATCTGGCGCTGACGCAGCTCAAGGAAGTGCTCGACGTCTACGCCTCGCGCTCGGTCGAGAGGATTGGCCTCGTGCGCGACCGGGACGACCAGATCGACGCCATGTACACCTCGCTGTTCCGCGAGCTCTTGACCTACATGATGGAAGATCCGCGCAACATCACACCCTGCACGCATCTTCTGTTCTGCGCCAAGAACATCGAGCGCATCGGCGACCACGCGACCAATATCGCCGAGACGATCTATTACATCGTCACAGGCGACCAGATGCCGACCGACCGGCCGAAGGGCGACAGGACCGACAAGGTCGTGCTTTCCGGCACGGTGCCGGCTAAGTGAACCGCCGCCTCTCGAATGGCTTCCTGATTTAGGATAAGCTCCTCCAGGGACAGCGATTTTGTCAGTCGCGTCTCGGGAGGTTTGCGATGGAACAAGTTCGAAACCTGACCCCGGCCCCAACGTCGGGCATCATTGCATCCAGCGTCTATTCGGGCGGCAAGCGCATCGCCGACATCGCCATCGAACAGGCCGGCGAATGGGCGGCAAAACCCGGCCATGTCGTCTGGATCGGCCTGCTCGAGCCCGATCGCAACCTGTTGCTCCGGGTGCAGGCGCAATTCCACCTGCATGATTTGGCGATCGAGGATGCCGAGCATCCGCATGCGCGCCCCAAGATCGAGCAATATGGCGACGCCCTCTTCATCGTTGCCCGCACCGCGCAATTGATCGATGGCCGTGTCACTTTCGGCGAGACGCATCTGTTCGTCGGCGCCGGCTACATCGTCAGCGTCCGGCACGGCCCGTCGACCTCTTACGCCGCCGTGCGCCAGCACTGGGAGAGCTGCCCGCATTCGCTCGCCAAAGGCGAGGATTTCGTCCTCTACGCCATTCTCGATTTCATCGTCGACAACTACATGCCGGTGCTGGAGCAGATCGAGGACGAGGTCGAGGCGATTGAGGACAAGGTGCTTCTGAAGCCGATGACCGGTTCCGATATCGAGCGGCTTTACATGCTGCGCCGCGATCTGCTGCGGCTGCGCAATGCGGCGCTGCCGCTGGTCGAGGTCTGCCGTCGGCTGACCAGCGCCGACCTGCCACAGATACATGCCGCCATGCATCCGCTGTTTCGCGACGTGACCGACCACATCCGCACCGTGCAGGAAAAGATCGACTCCCTGCGCGAGGTTCTGGCCTTCGCCTTCGAAGCCAGTCTGCTGGTCGGGCAGAGCCAGGAAACCGCAATATCCAAGAAGCTCGCCTCATGGGCCGCCATCCTGGCGGTGCCCACGGCCTTCGCCGGCATCTACGGCATGAACTTCTCCGACATGCCGGAACTGAAGATGGAATACGGATATCCGGCCGTCTTGGTGGCGATCGCGCTCATCTGCGCGTTCCTGTACTGGCGGTTCAAGAAGAATGGATGGCTGTGAAGGGAGGGAGTAGGGGAGTAGGGAGCGAGTAGCGAATAGGGAGTAGCGAGTAGGGGAAATAAGTTGCCCTTTTCGCGAAACTCAATCCAGTTCTATTCGCTATTCGCTATTCGCTATTCGCTATTCGCTATTCGCTATTCGCTCAGCGCGCCCTGCGCCGCTCCCCGGCCGGCTGGAACGCCACCCGGGAATGATACTTGCAATAGGGTCCCGTTTCGGCGGCGTCGTTGCCGCAGAAGTTGAAGTCTTCCGACAGCGGATCGCCGTTCGGCCATTTGCAGGTGCGTTCGGTCAGCTCGACGAGCTGCAGATGCCGCGAGATCGGCACGACCACGTTCTCGACCGGTCGGATATAGTGGCGGGCGACGGGCTCGGCGTCGAACTGCACCTGCAGCGCGGTGGCGCCGATGGTGGTGGTCACGTGACGCGTGGCACTTGCGGCGCGGGTCACCGATTTCTGCATCGAGGCGCCTTGCGTCGCCTTCTTCTGGCGCGCCGGAGCGGCCGTTGCGCGGCCGCGGCCCGACAGCTTCAGGCGATGCACCTTGCCGATGACGGCGTTGCGGCTCACCCCGCCGAGCTGTGCGGCGATCTGGCTGGCGCTCAGACCCTCCGACCACAATTTCCTGAGAAGTTCGACTCGCTCGTCAGTCCAGTTCATGAGACCGCGCTCCTGCTGAGGCGTGCGGCAGTCAGAATCCTTTCCCGCCCCCGGCTCTCGCCGGGCAAACAACACCACATATACCGGGTGATTAGGTCCGCCGCACGAAATCTAGTTATTTCTCGACTACAAATACCTTATGCGCTGACTCGGTGACAAGAGTCCCCAGGGCAACATGATTCGGTTTTTTCGGTTTTCCCCAACTTGCCGGCCTACTTATGAGCCGGCGTGGCGTCAGGGGCTTGCCACGCGCTTCTGCGTGACGTTTTCGTTGACTTCATGGCCGAAAACCATGATAAGCCGCAAAGGCCGCCGCATTGGCGGCTTTTTTGATTTCCGGTTCCGGAGACGCATATAATGAGCGGTTCGGCGCTTTACGAGACCTTTGCTCGCGCACCCCTGGCTTTCGACCGCGGGGAGGGGACCTGGCTGGTCACCGACAAGGGCGAGCGATATCTCGACTTCGCGGGCGGCATTGCGGTGAATTCGCTGGGCCACGGCCATCCGCATCTGGTCGCGGCGCTCACCGAGCAGGCTGCCAAGCTGTGGCACGTCTCCAACCTCTATGAGATCCCGGAACAGCGCCGGCTGGGCGAGCGGCTGACTGAGGCGACCTTTGCAGACAAGGTGTTCTTCACCAATTCCGGTGCCGAGGCGCTGGAATGCGCCATCAAGACGGCCAGGCGCTATCAATTCGTCAAGGGCCGTCCCGAGCGTTTCCGCATCATCACCTTCGAGGGTGCCTTTCACGGCCGCACGCTGGCGACGATCGCCGCCGGCGGCCAGTACAAATATCTCGAAGGCTTCGGCCCGAAGGTCGAGGGATTCGACCAGGTGGCTTTCGACGACATCGACGCCGCTGAAAAGGCGATCACGCCGGAGACCGCGGCGATCCTGATCGAGCCGGTTCAAGGCGAGGGCGGCATACGCCCGGTGCCGACGCAATCGCTGAAGCGGTTGCGGCAACTCTGCGACAAGCACGGCCTGCTTTTGATCTTCGACGAGGTCCAGTGCGGCATCGGTCGCACCGGCAAGCTGTTCGCGCATGAATGGTCAGGCGTCACGCCCGATCTGATGGCGATCGCCAAGGGCATCGGCGGCGGCTTCCCGATGGGCGCCTGCCTTGCCACCGACGAGGCGGCGACCGGCATGACGGCCGGCGTGCACGGCACCACCTTCGGCGGCAATCCGCTCGCGATGGCCGTCGGCAACGCCGTGCTCGACGTGGTGCTGGCCGACGGCTTCCTTGAGGACGTGCAGCGCAAGGCGCTGCTTCTGAAGCAGGGCCTTGCGGCGGTGGCCGATGAATTCCCCGACGTCATCGAGGGCATCAGGGGAACCGGCCTTATGCTCGGCCTGAAATGCGCCATGCCCAACGCCAAGGTGAACATGGCGCTGCGCGACCAGCACCTGCTTGCCGTGCCGGCGGGCGATAACGTCATCCGCCTCCTGCCGCCGCTCACCGTCACCGACGAGGAGATCGGCGAGGCGCTGGAGCGCATTCGCGGCGGCGCCAAGCGCCTGACCGACGCGATTGCCGCCGAAGCCGCCAAATAATTTCTGGAACCTGCCGATGAGTGTTCGCCACTTCACCGATCTGTCCGCCGTTTCCGCGGGCGACCTGCGCATCATGCTTGACGACGCGGTGGCGCGAAAGACCAGGCTCAAGGCGGGTGAGCGTTCAAAACCGCTCGATGGCAAGGTGCTGGCCATGATCTTCGATAAGCCGTCGACGCGCACGCGCGTGTCCTTCGATGTCGGCATGCGCCAGCTCGGCGGCGAGACCATCATGCTGACCGGCACCGAGATGCAGCTCGGCCGTTCGGAGACGATCGCCGACACGGCGAAAGTGCTGTCGCGCTATGTCGACGCCATCATGATCCGCACCACCTCGCACGACCGGCTGCTGGAGCTCACCGAGAACGCCACCGTTCCGGTCATCAACGGGCTGACCGACGACACGCATCCCTGCCAGCTCATGGCCGACATCATGACCTTTGAGGAGCATCGCGGTCCGGTGTCCGGCAAGACTTTCGCCTGGACCGGCGACGGCAACAATGTGCTGCATTCGCTCCTGGAGGCCTCGGCGCGCTTTAGCTTCAACCTCAATGTCGCGGTGCCGGAAGGCAGCGAGCCTTTCGAGAAATATGTCGACTGGTCGAAGGCCAATGGCGGCAAGGTTCGGTTTTCCAGGTCCGCCGAGGAAGCCGTCGACAAGGCCGACTGCGTCGTCACCGACAGCTGGGTCTCCATGGGCCAGGAGCATCGCGCCCGCGGCCACAACGTCTTCCTGCCCTATCAGGTCAATGCGGCGCTGATGGCAAAGGCCAAGCCCGATGCATTGTTCATGCACTGCCTGCCGGCGCATCGCGGCGAGGAGGTCACCGATGAGGTGATCGACGGGCCGCATTCGGTGGTCTTCGACGAGGCCGAGAACCGGCTGCACGCCCAGAAGGCTGTGCTGGCCTGGTGTCTGGGCGCGTGAGAAGGGCTGGACCTGACCGCTTCCGGCCCGATCGGGCTCAACTTGATCTGGGGACATGTGATGCCTATTTGCGGGCCATCACGTAAATTGAACGCGCTTCGACGCATGCGGCTCACCGGGCGGCATGGCTGCGCCCCGGAGTATTGTCATGTTGGAAACCCAGACCTTGGCTGAGCATAAACCCCAACTCGGTGAATTCGGCTTCGCCGGCGACGATCATGTCGTGCCTTATGAGGTCGCGCCGCTCGATGTGCGCGGCCGCACCGTGCAGCTCGGGCCGATGCTCGACGCTATTCTGAGCCGCCACGATTACCCTGAGCCCGTCGCCCGCCTGCTGGCGGAAGCCTGCGTGCTCACCGTGCTGCTCGGCACCTCGTTGAAGTTCGAAGGCAAGTTCATCCTGCAGACCCGCACCGACGGTCCGGTCGACATGCTGGTGGCCGATTTCACCACGCCGCATGCGCTGCGCGCCTATGCGCGCTTCGATGCCGACCGGCTGCAGGCGCTGACCGCCGCCGGCGAGACCTCGCAGCAGACGCTGCTCGGCGACGGCGTCTTGGCCTTGACGATCGACCAGGGCCCGCATACGCAGCGCTACCAAGGCATCGTCCAGCTCGACGGCACCTCGCTCGAGGACGCCGCGCGCACCTATTTCCGGCAGTCGGAGCAGATCCCGACCGATATCAAGATGTCGGTCGCCAAGCTGGTCACGCGCGGCCCGGCCGGCGCGCGCGAGCAGTGGCGCGCCGGCGGCATCCTGGCGCAATTCCTGCCGCAATCGCCGGAGCGCATGCGCGTTCCCGATATTTCCGGCGGCGACGGCGATCCGCGTGACGTCGCGGACCAGCCGGCCGACAATTCCTGGCAGGAGTTGCTGGCGCTGCTCGGCACGATCGAGCCGACCGAGTTGATCGACCCGACGGTGGGCGCCGAGCGATTGCTCTACCGGCTGTTCCACGAACACGGCGTGCGCGTTTTCCGCGGCGTCCCTGTCGCCGACCAGTGCTCCTGCTCGCGCGACAAGATCCGCGGCATTCTCGAAGGCTTTTCGGCTGAGGAGATCAAGGAATCGACCGAAGAGGGCGGCATCCATGTCGCCTGCGAGTTCTGCTCGACCCAATACGACTTCGACCCGGATGAATTCGCGAAGTAAGCGCTCTTCCTTCTCCCCGTTCCACGGGGAGAAGGTGCCCAAAGGGCGGATGAGGGGCGGCGCCAACGTTGGCCGTGATAGCGTCCGCCGTGAGAGCCGCTGTCGTCAGCCTCAACGAAAATCTTAGAAGCCCGGCGCTGCCCCTCATTGCCCTGCCGGGCATTTCTCCCCGTAAAACGGGGAGAAAGAGGCTGTCGCCGACGCCTAATTCACCGTGCGCCTTGTCCCCGGCATATCGAGCGAGAAAGCCGGAATGGCGATATCAAACGTCTCGCCGCGGCCGTTGCGCATCGTGTAGTGGCCGACCATGATGCCTGATGGCGTCGAGAGCGGGCAGCCCGAGGTGTACTGGTAGCTGTCGCCGGGATTGAGTTCCGGCTGGTCGCCGACGACGCCGGCGCCGCGCACCTCCTCGACCCGGCCCTGGCCGTCGGTGATGTGCCAGTAGCGCGACACAAGCTGCACGAACTCATCGGAGCGGTTGTCGATCGTCACCTGATAGCCCCAGACATAGCGGTTCTCGGACGGATCGGAGCGGTCCTCCAGATAGAAGGGCCTGACCAGCACTTCGATGTTGCGCGTCACTGCGCGATACATGGGCCACTCCGGTTGCCGCCGCGGAACATATGTCACGCTCCGCTCTTGATAAACGCAGCGCCGACCATCCTGCCAGCCTTGAAAGTGCAGGTGCCGAAAAACAATGTCATTTAGGTGACACATGACAATGTTGGTGTGCACAAACCGCGCCGGGCGACTCGGACGCTCTGTAACAGTTGAAACGGTCGCGTGCGGCCTAAAGCAATTCCAGGAAAAGCGCGAGCGGTTAGGCTCGGCGCCTTCGCCGTAGCCTTCCGTCCGGAATCGCGTGAAAACAAGGAGATGGAGTGGGTCGCCGTTTGCGTGAAACGGTGAAACTCTCTATCGGGAGTGACCAGATCTCGATGGAACTGACTATCGCAGCCGGCCTGGCTTCGTCAGCGCTTCTTTCCTTCAATCTCGCCAGCATCCTGCTCGCCTCGTCGCGGCTGAAGCGGCGGCATGTCATCGCGCCGCCCCCCAGCGCGCGGCCACCGGTCTCCTTCATCGTGCCGTCGCGTGGCGTCGAGCCGTTCACGCCGGAGACCTTGCAGCGCGCCTTCTCGCTCGATTGGCCGCGCTACGAGCTGATCTTCTGCGTCGCGCATGCCGAAGACCCGGTGGTCAAGCTGATCGACGCTGCGATCGCGCGCCACCCCAAAATTCCTGCGCGGCTGCTGATCGGCGACGATCGCGTCAGCGCCAATCCCAAGCTCAACAACTGCGTCAAGGGTTGGCAGGCGGCGCGGCACGATTGGGTGATCCTCGCCGATTCCAACGTGCTGATGCCGAGAGACTATGTCCAGCACCTGATGGCGGCATGGCGGCCGGATACCGGCCTCGTCTGCTCGACGCCTATCGGCTCGCGGCCGGACGGGTTTTGGGCCGAGGTCGAATGCGCCTTCCTCAACACGCTGCAGGCGCGCTGGCAGTATGCCGGGGAGGCGCTTGGCCTTGGCTTCGCCCAGGGCAAGAGCATGCTGTGGAACAAGCCGATGCTCGACGCCAATGGCGGCATCCAGGCCTTGGCCGCCGAGATCGCCGAGGACGCCGCGGCCACCAAGCTGGTCAACGGCTTGGGGCTCAAGGTCAACCTCGTCGCCTCGCCATTCGAGCAGCCGCTTGGACTGCGCAGCTTCGCCGAGATCTGGTCGCGCCAGGCGCGCTGGGCGCGGCTGCGCCGCGTCACGTTCCCGCTGTTCTTCGCGCCGGAGATCCTGACGGGTGCCGCGATGCCGCTGCTGCTGGCGCTGACCGCCGCGGCAAGCGCCGGCGTCAGTCTGCCTACGACGGCCTTGGGCGTGCTGGCGATCGCCTACCTGCCGGAATGGCTGCTGGCCTTTGCGAAGGGCTGGTACCTGTCGCCGCGCAGCGTCACCGCGATGATCGTGCGCGATGCCCTGCTGCCGGCCATCTGGGCGCGCGCCTGGTTCGGCGGCGCCGTCGAATGGCGCGGCAACGCCATGACCATCCGCACCAAGGCGATGACCGAGCTGGAGGAGCTCGCCTAGAGCAATTCCAGGAAAAGTGTGAAACGGTTTTCCGTCCGGAATTGCGGCTCTGGAAGGCTCCGGCCGCGGCGTTCTCAGCCTTCTATTTTTGCTGCCTTCAGCGCCTGTTCGACGTCTTCCAGCAGATCGTCGGTGTCCTCCAGGCCAACGGAGAGCCTCAGCGTGCCTGGCCCGATGCCGAGTTCGGCGCGGGCCTCGTCGCTCAGGTTCTTGTGTGTCGTCGTCGCCGGATGGGTGATCAGGCTCTTGGCGTCACCGAGATTGTTCGAGATCAGCACGATGTCGAGCGCGTTCTGGAAGGCAAAGGCCGCCTGCTTGCCGCCCTTGACGTCGAGGCAGATCAGCGTCGAGCCTCCCGACATCTGCTTCTTGACGATATCCGCTTGCGGATGATCGGCGCGACCCGGATAGATGACACGGGCGATCTCCGGTCGGCCGGCAAGGAAGTCGGCGATCTTGCCGGCGCTCTCGGTCTGCTGGCGCACGCGCAGCGGCAGCGTCTCCAGGCCTTTGAGCAGCGTCCAGGCGTTGAAGGGCGACAGGCTGGGACCGGTGTGGCGGAAATAGTCGTGCAGGTTCTCGTCGATCCACTTCTTGTCCGACAGGATGACGCCGCCGAGGCAGCGGCCCTGGCCGTCTATGTGCTTGGTCGCCGAATAGACGACGATATGGGCGCCGAGCAGCAAGGGCTTCTGCTGCAGCGGCGTGGCGAAGACATTGTCGACGATCAGCCTGGCGCCGATCGAATTGGCGAGCTTGGCGACCGCGGCGATATCGACCACCTCCAGCGTCGGGTTGGTCGGGCTTTCCAGGAAGAACAGCTTGGTGTTCGGCCTTATCGCCTTTTCCCAATTGGCGATGTCGGTGCCGTCGACCAGCGTCGCCTCGATGCCGTAGCGCGGCGCCAGCGTCTCGACCACCCAGCGACAGGAACCGAACAGGGCGCGCGCCGCGACGATATGATCTCCGGCCTTGGCGCTGCAGAGCAGCGCGGCGGTTACCGCGGCCATGCCGGAAGCGGTGGCGCGGGCATCCTCGGCGCCTTCCAGCGCGCACATGCGCTTTTCGAACATGTCGACGGTCGGGTTGGCGTAGCGCGAATAGATGAAGCCCGGCTCTTCGCCCTTGAAGCGGGCTTCCGCCGCTTGCGCCGTCTCGTAGACATAGCCTTGGGTGAGATACATCGCCTCCGATGTCTCGCCGAAGCCGGAACGCAACGTTCCGCCATGCACGAGTGCCGTCTGAGGTTTCCAGTTGCGCTTCTTGGTGCTCATAGCCCTGCTTTCAGACACAAAAAAACCGGCCGCGAAGTCGCAACCGGTCCATATAGCCTTGCGGCTCGACGGTCCTTTAGCGACTTGTTTAACGTGGCTGCAAGCCGACCGGCCAAATCACCACGGGATAACGACCCTTTAGACCCGCGCCGCGCTTGCGTCAATTGCCGGCTTCATTAAGAGGTTTGTACCAGCCGGGCGGCAAGAGCCTGCTTAGATCCTAGCCCGGCCTTGTGAACGGAGCCAGCCTTTGCGGCAAACAGGCATTCTTCCGGATCAGGACATCGCAGCGCTGTTCGAGGCGAAGGCGCTGAAGTCGCCGCGCGCGCTGGACGCCGACCAGATCCAGCCGGCCAGCCTCGATCTCAGGCTCGGCGACAAAGCGTTTCGCGTGCGTGCCTCGTTCCTGCCGGGTCCGGATCATCGGGTCGTCGACAAGCTCGAGCGGCTGAAGCTGCACGAGATCAGCCTTGCCGAGGGCGCGGTGCTGGAAACCGGCTGCGTCTATATCGTGCCGCTGCTCGAGAGCCTGGCGCTGCCGGCGAACGTATCCGCCTCGGCCAATCCGAAGAGCTCGACCGGCCGCCTCGACATCTTCACACGCGTCATGACCGATCGTGGCCACGAGTTCGACAAGATCGCCGCCGGCTATCGCGGGCCGCTCTATCTCGAAGTCAGCCCGCGCACCTTCCCGATCGTCGTGCGCGCCGGCTCGCGGCTGTCGCAGATCCGCTTCCGCACCGGCAACGCGGTGCTCTCGGAAAGCGAGCTGCGCGACCTTCACCGCGCCGAGATGCTGGTCGCCACCGAGCCGCCCAATATTTCAGGCGGCGGCATCGCGCTCTCCATCGATCTTGACGGCGACAAGGACGGCCTCGTCGGCTACCGCGGCAAGCACCACACCGGCCTGGTCGACGTCGACAAGCGTGCCGCGCAGGATGTCGTCGATTTCTGGGAGCCGATCTACAAGAGCGGCGCCGGCGAACTGGTGCTCGATCCGGACGAATTCTATATCCTGGTCAGCCGAGAAGCTGTGCATGTGCCGCCGCTCTATGCCGCCGAGATGACACCCTTCGATCCGCTGGTCGGCGAGTTCCGCGTCCATTATGCCGGCTTCTTCGATCCGGGCTTCGGCCACTCCGCCGCCGGCGGCAGCGGCAGCCGCGCCGTGCTCGAAGTGCGCAGCCACGAGGTGCCTTTTATCCTCGACCACGGCCAGATCGTCGGCCGTCTCGTCTACGAGCATATGCTGAAGCGCCCGCAGGCGCTTTACGGCACCGAACTCGGCTCGAACTATCAGGCGCAGGGCCTGAAGCTCTCCAAGCATTTTCGCGCAGCGCGCTGAAGCTGCTGATCTCCCCCTCGTGGGGAGATCACCCTACCTCACAGCGCCTTCACCGCCACCTTGACCGGCTTTTCGATCTCCAGCGGATTGCGCAGCGGCAGGCCGAAATCCTGCGCCTCGATTTCGAAAGTATCGCCAGCCTCGGTCCTGATACCATCGGCGAAGGACAATGTCGCGGTGCCGAACATATGCACATGCACATCGCCCGGCTGGCGGAAGGCCGAATATTTGAAATGGTGGTGCTCGAGATTGGCGATGGTGTGCGACATGTTCGCTTCGCCCGACAGGAACGGCTTTTCCCAGAGCAGCTTGCCGTCGCGCCAGATGCGCGATGCGCCGCGGATGTCGGCCGGCAGGTCGCCGATCAGGATTTCGGGGCCAAACGAGGCGTTGCGCAGCTTGGAATGGGCGAGGAACAGATAGTTCACCCGCTCGGTCACGTGATCGGAAAACTCGTTCGACAGCGTGAAGCCGACGCGGAACGGCGCGCCGTCATCGCCGATGACATAGATGCCCGCGATCTCCGGCTCCTCGCCGCCGTCCTGCGCGAAGGCAGGCGACATCAGGGGAGCGCCGGGGGCCACCGCCATCGTGCCGTTGCCCTTGTAGAACCATTCCGGCTGCACGCCGACCTGTCCCTTGGCGGGCTTGCCGCCTTCGAGCCCCATGCGGAACATCTTCATAGAATCGGTGAGCTGTTCTTCGCCGTCACTGAGCTTCTTGTGCATGGAATCGCGCGTCGCCGCGGAACCGAGATGCGTCAGCCCCGTGCCGGTGAGATGCAGATGCGCGGGATCCGGATGGTTGATCGGCGAGACCAGCCTGCCCCTCTTGTAGGCGGCGTCGAGATCGACCGTCTCGCCATAGCCCTTGCGCTCGATCAATGCTTCGAGGCCCGTGCCCGTCCGCGCGGCCTCCATCGCCAGCGAATAGACGCTGCGCGCGCCGTTGATGACCCTGGTCTTGCCGCCGCCATTGCGGGCGACGACGCGGATCGTCTCGGCGTCGTCGAGAATCTGGGAGATCAGCATGTTTGAACCCTCTCTCATCTGCCTGGCTGCCCGCGGGCAAACCTTGACCGGCGCGGCGCGGAGAAATCCGCGCCACGGTTGAAATTCTTCGTCCGGATTGCGCTCGCGAGCCCGGTCCTTGCCTGGACTTCTTGGTGCCGACGGGTTGCCGGCAGCTTCGCGATCTGAAACCCGTATGCCTTCTTAAGTCCGCTTCAGGTCTTCAGGCCTTGTTCTTGTTGTAGACGTCGAAGATGACGGCGCCGAGCAGCACCAGGCCTTTCACCACCTGCTGCCAGTCGACATTGACGCCCATGATCGACATGCCGTTGTTCATCACGCCCATGATGAAGCCGCCGACGACGGCGCCGATCACCTGTCCGACGCCGCCCATTGCCGAGGCGCCGCCGATGAAGACGGCCGCAATGACGTCGAGCTCGCTGCCGAGACCCGCCGCCGGCACGGCCTGGCCGAGGCGCGCCGCGATGATCAGGCCGCCCAGTGCCGACAGCACGCCCATATTGATGAAGACCATCAGGGTCAGCCTTTCGGTGTTGATGCCCGAAAGCTGTGCGGCCTTGGCGTTGCCGCCCATGGCGTAGATGCGGCGGCCGATGGTCATGCGCTTGGTGACGAAGACGAACAGTGAGATCAGCACGCCCATCACCAGCAGCACGACCGGCAGGCCCCTGTAGCTGGCGAACTGGAAGACCAGGAACAGCGCCAGCGCGCCGCCAACCAGCGTCTTGACGACGAACAGCGGGAAGGGCTCCGCCTCATAGCCATGCCGCTCGCGCTTGCGCCGCGTCCTGAAGCCGAAATAGGCGTAGGCGAGCACCGCGACGAGGCCGAGCACGACCGTCGTCATATGCAGCGTCAGTCCGCTGCCGACGATCGTCTTGCCGGCGGCATTGACCGTCGGCGGGACCAGCGTCAGCGGGCCGATCACATCCGGGATGAAGCCGGAGCTCAGCGCCTTGAAGCTGTCGGGCAACGGGCCGACCGAGGAGCCGCCCCCGAGCAGCGCCTGGCAGATGCCGCGGAAGATCAGCATGCCCGCCAATGTCACGATGAAGCTCGGTATCTTGTGATAGGCGATCCAGTAGCCTTGCGCCGCGCCGATCAGGGCGCCGACGAACAGGCAGACGATCGAGACCACCAGCGGATTCGAGAATATCCCGAGCGGCCAGATCACCATCATCATCGCCGCCAGCGCGCCGATGAAGCCGGCGACCGAGCCGACGCTGAGGTCGATATAGCCGGAGACGATCACCAGGAGCATGCCGAGCGCCATCACGATGATGAACGAGTTCTGCTGCACCAGGTTGCTGAGATTCACCGGTTTGAACAGCGTTCCCGACGTCGTGTACTGGAAGAACAGCATGATGACGATCAGCGCGATGATCAGGCCGTATTCGCGCAGGTTCGTCGTCAGCGCCGAGACGGCGACGCGCGGGCCCTGCTGCTTGACGTCCTCGGCGAGGCCGCTTTGCGGCGCGGGAGCGCTTTCTGTGCTCATGATGTTTTTCCTTCTCCGCGAACGATGGCGCGCATGATTTTTTCCTGGCTTGCGTCGCTTGCAGCCATTTCGCCGACTATACGCCCTTCGTTCATCACATAGATACGGTCGGAGATACCGAGCAGCTCGGGCATTTCCGACGAGATGACGATGATCGCTTTGCCCTCGGCGGCAAGGCGCGCGATGATCGTATAGATTTCGTACTTCGCGCCGACGTCAATGCCGCGGGTCGGCTCGTCGAGGATCAAAACCTCCGGATCGGCGAACAGCCATTTCGACAGCACGACCTTCTGCTGGTTGCCGCCCGAGAGGTTGCCGGTCAGCTGGTAGACGCTGGAGGCGCGGATGTTGGTCTTCTTGCGGTAGTCGTTGGCGACGCTCATCTCGCGCATGTCGTCGATGACGCCGCGGCTGGAAACGCCGGACAGGTTGGCCAAGGTCACGTTGTGCTTGATGTGGTCGATCAGATTGAGGCCGTAGGTCTTGCGGTCCTCGGTGACATAGGCGATGCCGCTTGCCACCGCCTTGCTCACTGATGAGAGGTCGATAGGCTTGCCACGCAGCGACACCTCTCCGGTGATGTGCCGGCCGTAGGAGCGCCCGAAAAGGCTCATCGCGAATTCGGTCCGGCCGGCGCCCATCAGACCGGCGATGCCGACAACTTCGCCCCTGCGCACATTGAGGTTGATGTTCTTGATCACCTGCCGGTCGGCATGGATCGGGTGGTAGACCGACCAGTCCTTCACCTCGAAGATGACGTCGCCGATCTTCGGCTCGCGCGGCGGGTAGCGGTCGTCGAGCGAGCGGCCGACCATCGAGGTGATGATGCGGTCTTCCGAGATGTCCTTCCTCGGCAAGGTCTCGATGGTGCGTCCGTCGCGGATCACCGTCACCTTGTCGGCGACGCGGTTCACCTCGTTGAGCTTGTGCGAGATCAGGATCGAGGTCATGCCCTGGCGCTTGAACTCGAGCAGAAGGTCGAGCAGCGCCTGGCTGTCCTTCTCGCTGAGCGAGGCCGTCGGCTCGTCGAGGATCAGGAGCTTTACTTCCTTGCTCAGCGCCTTGGCGATCTCGACCAGCTGCTGCTTGCCGACGCCGATATTGGTGATGAGCGTCTTGGGGTCTTCCTTGAGCCCGACCTTCTTCAGCAGGGCGCCGGTACGCGTCTCGTTGGCGTCCCAGTCGATGACGCCGTAGGTGGCGTGCTCGTTGCCCAAGAAGATGTTTTCCGCGATCGACAGCATCGGCACCAGGGCAAGCTCCTGGTGGATGATGACGATACCGATATGCTCGCTGTCGTGAATGCCTTTGAAATTGCATTCCTGGCCGCGGAAGATGATCTGGCCCTCATAGGTGCCGGACGGATAGACGCCCGACAGCACCTTCATCAGTGTCGACTTGCCGGCGCCGTTCTCGCCGACGACGGCGTGGATCTCACCTTCCTCGACGCTGAGATTGACGTTCGACAACGCCTTCACGCCGGGGAACGTCTTGGTGATGTCGCGCATCTCCAAAATCGTCGAGGCCATCAGGATCTGCTCCCTGGCGCAGGCCTTCCACTCGCGGAAAGCGTCTTGCGCGAAATCAACATGCCGCAGTTTCGCTCATGCCGTGGCGGCATATGGCGCTGCGGTAGCCGGCAAAAACAATACCGGGGTCGCTTGCGAACAAAAAGGGGCCCTGCGTGACGCAGGACCCCTTCCTTTGAGACCGGATTACTTCAGGTCTTCAGCCTTGATGTAGCCGGAGTCGACAACCAGTTCCTTGTAGTTCGACTTGTCGACCTCATGCGGCGTCAACAGGATCGAGGGAACGACCTTGACGTCGTTGTTGTAGGTCTTGGTGTCGAGGCCGTCCGGCTTGCCGCCGGAGAGCACCTTGTCGACCAGCTGCACGGTGGCCTTGGCCAGCTCGCGGGTGTCCTTGAACACGGTCGAGTACTGCTCGCCCGAGATGATCAGCTTGACCGAGGCGGTCTCGGCGTCCTGGCCGGTCACGATCGGCCAAGGCTGGGCTTCCGTGCCGTAGCCGACGGCGCGCAGCGAGGCGGTGATGCCGCGCGACAGGCCGTCATAGGGAGACAGAACGCCGTCGACGCGGCTGCCGTCCGAGTAGTTGGCCGAGAGCAGGTTGTCCATGCGCGCCTGGGCGGTGGCGGCGAGCCAGCGCAAGGTGCCGACCTTGTCCATGCCCATCTGGCCGGACTTGATCTTGATCGAGCCGTCGTCGATCAGCGGCTGCAGGACGGACATAGCGCCGTTGTAGAAGAAGAAGGCGTTGTTGTCGTCCGGCGAGCCGCCGAACAGCTCCACGTTCCACGGCTTGGTGTTCGGGAAGCGCTCCTTGAGGCCCTTGACCAGCGAGTTCGCCTGGATCACGCCGACGCCGAAATTGTCGAAGGTGGTGTAGTAGTCGACATTCGGGGTCTTCTTGATCAGGCGGTCATATGCGATGGTGACGACGCCGGCATCATTGGCCTTCTGCAGCGCGTCGGCCATGGTGGTGCCGTCGATCGAAGCGATGATCAGCGCCTTCGGGCCTTTGGTGATTTCGTTTTCCAGCTGGCTGAGCTGGTTCGGGATGTCGTCCTGCGCATATTGCAGGTCGACGGTGTAGCCGAGCGCTTCGAGCTGGGACTTGACGGCGTCGCCGTCGTTGATCCAGCGCTGCGAGGTCTTAGTCGGCATCAGCACGCCGACGAGACCCTTGTCGGCGGCGTGCGCCGAATAGGTCGTGGCGGCAATGCCAAGGGCCGCGATGGCGGCCAGCGTCTTGATGATCTTCACGATTACTCTCCCTGGTTGATGGACGCGACACCTCGGGGCTTCGCGGGCCGCGCAGTCGAACAGGTGCGCTGGCGCGCCACTGTCGGCTTTATCGATCTCCGGTATCCTCCCAATCGGCCCCGCGGCGCAGTTTCAATCGATACGATTTCGCTCGTCGCCGACCCCTGCGCATCGGAACGCGCGGAGGGTGGGTCGCTTTGACATAACTGTCAAATGCGATCTTTGCTTGTTGCTATATCGAGACTGGTATGGCTTAAGCGATCGAATAGAAACCCGCACAGGAGACCGAAAACCATGGCGGCGTTGCGCGATCCCGATGCGATTTCAGGTGGTTACGAGAAATTGCCGGGAGATGGCGAGACGTTGCTGCGCAGCGGCCTCAGTCTCCGCCACATGCGCATGATTGCCGCCTTGGACGATCACGGGCGGGTGAGCGCCGCCGCCCAGGTCATGAACATCTCCCAGCCGGCCGCCTCGCGCATGATCGCCGAGATGGAAGCGGTGCTCGACGTGAAGTTGTGCGAGCGGCTGCCGCGCGGCGTGACGCTGACCCCTTACGGCCAGGCGCTCGCCCGGCGCGCCCGCTCCATCCTGCTGGAGATGCGGGAGGTCGATCGTGAGATTTCCGAGCTCAAGTCCGGCAAGGGCGGCTCCGTATTCCTCGGCGCCGTGACGGCGCCCGCGATCGAGCTGGCCGTGCCGGCGATCCGCGAGATCCGCCGCATCTATCCGCGCATCGAGATCACCATGCAGGTCGAGACCTCGAACGTGCTCGCCCGCGAGCTGATCGCCTCGCGCCACGACTTCATCATCGCCCGCATCCCGGACGATCTCAATCCGCGGCTCTTCGAATCGCGTGTCATCGGGGTCGAGAAGGCCTGCCTCATCGTGCGCCGCGGCCACCCGCTGGCGAGCGGCAGGACGGTGCGGCTGGAAGACACCGCGGCCTATGACTGGGTGTTCCAGTCCGGCGGCTCGCCGCTGCGCCAGGCGATGGAAAGCAACTTCTTGAACCGCGACATTCCGCTGCCCGACCGCATCCTCAACACCTCTTCGCTGCTGCTCACCTTGGTGATGGTAGCGCAGTCCGACGCCATCGCGCCGGTCTCGATCCAGGTCGCCAAGTTCATCCAGGGCGGCGATGGGCTGGCCGGCGCCATCGATGTCGTGCAGACCGAGTTCGACATCGAGGTCCGGCCTTACAGCCTGATCACGGTCAGGAACCGCGCGCTCTCGCCCGCCGCCAAGATGCTGCACGACTTCATTTTGCGCGAGGTGGGCTAATGGAACGAGAATGCTACTTGCACGTTCAAACCGATCGGCCGCTCCCTGAAGCCCGTTACGGGTGAGGAAGGGCTGCCGTGCCCAACAGCTCGGGAGGTTTTTATGGAACGTCGGTTGTTTCTCACCGGAATGCTTGGCATTGCGGGGGCGGCAGCGCTTGCAAGCCTGGTCGGACCCAGCAAGGCCGTTGCCGGCATCCCCAAAGGCAACGGAATTCTGGATGAATTGGACAAGCCGGATCCGGCCATCTACGAGGAGGATGACCAGGCCGATCTGCTGCAGCCAGCCCAGTACTACCGCCGTCGGTATTACCGTGATCGGTACTACCGCCGCCGCCGGCGCCACGTTTGGAGAAGGGTCTGCCGGCGCTACTGGCGCCATGGCCGGCGCCATGTCCGCTGCTGGCGCCGCCGCGTCTGGATCGGCTTCCGGCTCTAGCGTCGCCAATCCAACGCTCCTCCGGATGGGTCTTGCGCCGCAGCGCAAGACCCCACGCTGGGAGTTAGCCCAAGGCCTCAGATGCTGCCGGCTCCGCTTTGCGACGGGTCTCGGCTTTGCCCGATCAGCAGGAGGTACAAACAGACGCGTTAGTAAATCTTGCTCGGTCGTCTGATAGCCTTGTTGATCATTCGGCTGAGCGTCATGGGGTATTTCCGCTGCATGAAGTGCTCATAGGCCTCCACCCATTTGCCATGCCGCTCGGGAGCAATCTGCGACGGTGGCCTCTCCTCAACGAAAAGTGACGCGATCTTCTGGAGGCGGGAATGAAACGCGTGCAGATCTACCCCCGAAAGCTTTGGCTTGCGAGCCACTACGGCGCTGTCACGCCAAAAGTTTTCAGGGTTTGCGGCTGCAATCTTGTCGGTCTCAAAGTAGCTTTCCACTAGTTCCATGCCGGTCATGGAGCAAAGAGCGCCCCACGAATCCGGATAGAACCGCCAGCAGTCATACGGGTATCGGTGCACGTGGCCTGCCCCCGGCGCGATGATGAGCGCCAGACCGCCTGGCTTCGTCACGCGCGCGATTTCTGCGAATGTGACCCAAAAGAACGGGTTGTGCTCAAAGGTAGATGCCGACAGGCAAAGATCGAAAGAGCAATCTGCGATTTCGGACCAGACGAAGGTGTTCGCCGGAACGATGTCCACGTTGTTGCCCGGCTCGATATCGAGGCCAGTGTAAGCAAACCTGGGATGGGGGAATAGCGGCCGATAAGTATTTTGGGCATCGTAGGATTTTGAGCCGATTTCCAGCACGCGCACGCCAGTTTGAGCGAACTCGTCTCCATAGGTTTGCAAAAATATCTCGGCTTTTACGAATGACGTCTCGTGCATTGAAATCTGACCCGCGTTGATTGGTCGATAACGTGACCTGATCGACCAGTACAGTTCCCCTGACCACCTGGAGCAGCCGAATTATGCGGGGAGTGCCATCAAGGTATCCAGGATGCTGCGTCGCTTGAGCTCAAGCAACTGCTGACGGCGCGCTGGCGCCATGTCAATGTCGGTCGTGAAGCGGCTTTCATGAAGCCAGCTGTCAATTCGCTCGAAAAGCGCCTCGTCCATCGCTACGCTGGCAGCGACCGCGATCCGTTCATAGTCGGCGGCACACAGATCTTCATTGCTGAGTGCCCGGTACAGACAGTGCCAATTCAGCCCCCCGGTATCGAACCCGTCGAGCCAATCCCTGCCGAAGTTGAGCCGATCTGTCGGCAATCGACCTAAGTTGAAAAAAGCAAAGCCTGGCCACAGGTACCAGCGCTCATCTGGCGTTTTTCGAACCAATCCCGCGACGGCGGCTCGATCCAGCATGCGGAAAGGGTTTGTCATTGCCGTGGGGAAAATGTCGTGATCCAGAAAACCGACCATGGAAGGCCGGTTCGCGAGAACGATGTTCCTCCAGGCCCAATTCAGGGCATAGCCGTGCGATTTGCCCCCGTCCTGCTCTCGACTTGTCCAGGGGTTGGCCGGCGCTGCCACAAAAGCAACACCGGCCGCTGCACAGATGTCGCGAATGGCGTCCCTTGCGGCCGGGTTGGTTGAGTTGTCGGCAACAACCTGGAGTGCCTCGGGCACATTTCGCGCGATCAACTTGGTCTGCCACTCGATCACCTGGTGGTCGTTGAAGCTGATCGTAATCAGGACGTTTCGGCCATGGATGCGAGGAAGCGGCACTGGGCCCGCGTGCCTGGCCAGCGCCATGCGCTCTCGAATTTGGTAGCGGGCATGATTCTTGCGGTCGACCAACGGTCGACATCTGAACCATTCGCGGACATTATATTTCGACAGGGCGCGCGGCATGCTTCGCTTTTTATACTTCCGCGCAACAACCGCAAGCTGCTCCCAAGCGGCTCAGAATTATCGCCGCAAGCTGGAGCGGGTAGCGGGAATCGAACCCGCGCGTTCAGCTTGGGAAGCTGACAAGCTACCATTACATCATACCCGCGTCGGCGACCTCGTTAACATGAGGCCCGGGCTGCAAGCAATCGGCAAAGCAGTCCTGATGCCTCTGCGCGACGGGCGATCAACACCTTGATGCCGGCAGTTCGACACGCACCCGCGCACCCCGCCCTGAACCGTCCAGGATCCTGACCGTGCCGCCATGCAGCTCGGCGATCTGGCGGGCGAGGTTGAGCCCGAGGCCGGCACCGCGCGACTGCGGCTGCAGGCGGTAGAAGGGCTGGAACACATTCTCCCGCTCTGCCGCGGGAATGCCCGGACCTTCGTCGCGCACCTCGATGCCGCCGCTTTCGTCGATCGCGACAGTGATGATGCCGGAGCCGCCGCCATGGTCGATGGCGTTGCGCACCAGATTCGCCAGGGCGCGCTCGATCTGCGAGCCGTTCACCTCGACATGGATCTCGCCGGCCGGCGGCTCGAAGGCAAGGTCGTAGCCGGCCTCTATCGCCAGCGGCGCAAGGTCGGCGGCGACCCGGCGGCCGAGCTCGGTCAGGTTGACAATCCGACGCTCGTCGCCCGGGCGCTCCAGCATCTGATGGTCGAGCAATTGCTGGGCCAGGTGCGACAGTCTCTCGATATCCTGCAGCAGGCGTTCGCTCTGCGGTTCCTTGGTCAGGAGCTCGGCTCGCGTACGCAGGATGGCGATCGGCGTGCGCAATTCATGCGCGGCATCGGTCAGGAAGCGGTTGTGCTGGTCGTAGCCATGGGCCAGGCGCGCCAGCGTCTGGTTGAAGGCCTGGACCAGCGGCGCGATCTCCTGCGGCACGCGCTGCACAGACAACTGCATGCCGCGTGTGTTGATGTCGATGCGGGCGGCCTGATCTGCCGTGTCGACCAGGCCGGCGAAGGATCTGCGCACCACGGCGGGCGTCGTCACCAGCGTGGTCAGCCCCATGACCAGGATGATCGGCAGGACCAGGATCAGGACGATCAGCGACAGCGCCGGCAAAGCGCGCTGCCAGTTGCGGCTGCCGTCGGGATTGCGCGCGACGTCCACGTTCGCCGAGATGTTCACTTCCAGCCCGTCGGTCTGTTCCCGCGACGAGCGCGTCGCGGTGATGATCTGCACCGGCCCCGCCTTGGTCGTAATGTTCTCGACATAGGCTTCGGGCCGCAGATCATCGCGATTGAGGTTGAGGGTGGCACGCTCGACCGAGTCCAGCAGAAGGCCGGGTGTGCCGGCATAGATATCCGGCACGGCGCCGGAGCGGATGCTCTGCCCGGTCTTGTCGCGGATAACATACCAGACATGCGGAAAGCTCTCGCGGAATTGCTCGAGTTCTGCCGTCTCGCGCACCACCAGCCGGCCGTTCGCGTCGCGGTCGACGGCACCCTTCAGCGCCGCGACGGCGGCCTCATTGTCGACCAGCGGCGTCGGGTTGGCGATCCAGAGCGCCGCGGCGCAGAGCGCGATGAAGATGGCCAGCATAGCTGCCTGCAGCAGGATCAGCCGCCGCACCAGCACCCATTGCAGCGAACGTGGCCGCCGCTGCCTCACGGCAAGGCCCTGAGCAGATAGCCGATATTGCGGATGGCGCGGATCTCCACGCCAGCGGTGACGTCTTCCAGCTTGCGGCGCAGCCTGGAGATATGCGCGTCGAGGGCATTTGAACCGATCTCGTCATCCAGCGCGTAGACCGCCTCCTCCAAAGCCCGGCGCATGATCGCCCGGCCCGGTCGCCTGATCAGCGTTTCCAGCACCAGGCGTTCGCGCCGGGGCAATTCGAGCGCCTTGTCGTCCACCAGCGCCTCGCGATCGCGGAAGTCGTAAGCGAGGCGGCCGACCTCGATACGCTCGGCGCGCAAGGTGAATTGCCGCCGGTGCAGCGCACGCAGCCGCGCCACCAGTTCCTCGGTGGCGAAGGGCTTCACCATATAGTCGTCGGCGCCGGCATTCAGCCCGGCGACGCGGTCGTCGATGCCGGCCATGGCGGTCAGCGCGATCACCGGCGTGTCGACATTCATGGCGCGCAGGCGCGGGATGAAGTCGAGGCCCTCGCCATCGGGCAGGCGGCGGTCGAGCACGATCGCGTCGTGCGTCCCGATCTTCGCCATGATCTCGGCATCCGCCAGCGTCGCGGTCCGGTCGACGACGAAATCCTGCCGCTCCAGCGCGGTCTTCAGCACCGACGCCATTTCCGGCTCGTCCTCGATCAGCAGGATACGCATTCTTCAATCTCCGCCGCTGGAGCAGCGTGCAGCCGTCCTGGTCGGCCCGGTAAAGCTTCGGCCGCTACGCGGCAAGAGCCAGTCCGCCGCTTGTGATGGTCTCATTCGCATTCCAACTTCGGCTTGCGGAAATTGGTGATGAACCAGCGACCGCCGGACGAACGGGCGTAGAATGTGTAGAAACACTCCTGGCGCTCGACATAGCCGGGCGTTTCGGTCACCTCATATTCGCTGCCGTGCTTGGTGCGGCGCACCTCGCCGCTCGATGAGCCGGAGACCGCATTGGTGGAGATCTTGCGCCACTGATAGGCGCGCTCGCCCTGGCCGAGTTCGATGACCGCGGTCGGCGGGCCGTAGTCGAGGACGACGGATTCGAGAGGCTGTCCGACATAGTTCTTCATGACGTCGGAAGCGCAGGCGGACAGGCAGACAAGCGCCGCCGCAAACAAGCTTTTCAGGGCCAGCTTGCGGCCCCTGGTTGATATGAACATGGTCCGATTCCCTGGGATAGGCCTTTGCCAGCTAGGCCGTGAAAATTGCATCGACATTACGCGGACGCGCATCAAGGCGGAGAAAGGCAGTTTCCCGCGGTGGAGATCGGCGGGGCCGGGCCGCCACGGAAAACTGCTCTCCGGCATTCCAGGCGCTAGAAGCGGTAGTTGATGCCGGCCTTCAGTTCCTGGCTGCCTATACTTGTCTTCGCTTTACCGATCGCTGATCTCGTTTCCACATCGGGCGTGCGGATATAGTCATATTCGACCTTGGCGGAGAGGCCGCCGGCAAAGGCTTGCTCGACGCCTGCACCCACCAGATAGCCGAGCTTGCGGCTGTCGGTGTCGCGCACGCCGCCTGCCTTGTCGAATGTGGTCATGGCGACACCGGCGGTGCCGAAAACCAGCGTCTGGTCGAAGGCGAGACCGGCCTTGGCCTTCGCGGCGGCGCGCCATTTCTCCTTGATCTTGCCGCCTTGGACATTGTGTTCGGCGCCGCCGAGATAGGAACCTTCGAGCTCGGCGCCGAACACGGCCGGGCCCGACTGGATGTTATAGCCGGCCTGCACGCCGCCGCTCCAGCCATTCCGGCCGGCGAACGGATTTGGCATCTTGGTGAAGGCCGTTCCGCCATGGACACCGACATAGGCGCCGCTCCATTGAAAGGCGGGCGGATCGTTGTAGGCGGGCGAGAGGTCGGCGGCCATTGCCGTCGCGCTGAGACAGGCGGCAAAAGCCGCGGTAAGGGCGATTTTGGTTCGATAAGACACGTTCCACTCCAAACGCATATGCGCAGGGCAACACCATGCGCGGATTGACCTGTGAAGCCGGCTCCTGGGATGGCCGCTCCGGTTCGCTTGTCTCTCGCGGGCAAAATAAAGCCGTGCCGCAAGGCAGGCGCCTTGCGGTCCGAACTTCCGTTGCGACACATTGCTCGAAAGACCGGCCCTATCTGTCAGGCGAAAATTGCAGGCACATTGCGCGGACCGGCAAAATGAAGATTTTTCTATTTGTTTTCAGCAATTTGCAGCGTTTCTGTTTACGCAAAATTAGGGTTTCGAGGCGGTGCAGGTCGGCAGCCGGGCCGCTTGATGGCGGACAAGCGAATGCGTATTTCTGGGCCACGCCGCCGAATCGGGCGACTCGAACCGGAGAATGGCCTTGTCCGCACTGACGCGCTTTCTTGGCGACACGCCGCTCAGGGTGTTCCTGAAGCTGCTCGTGGTCTCCTTCCTCGTCGGCCTCGTCATGCATGCCTTCGGCTGGTCGCCGATGGACGTCTTCTACGGCATCCGCCAGTTCTTCGTCGATTTGTGGAATCTCGGCTTCCACGCCATCGACCGCTTCCTGGGCTATATCCTGCTCGGCGCCGCGATCGTCGTGCCGGTGTTCGTGCTGCTCAGGATCGCCAGCTACAGGAAGTAGCCCAGCGCGGCCTCACGCATATCGCGACGCCACCTCGAACAGGATGGCGTGGCGCGCGGCCAGCGCCGGCACGTCGGTCGAGTAGCCGCCGCCGATGACGCCGCACAGCGGCGCGCCCTGTCTGCGGAAATGGCCGATAACCATGTCCTCGCGGGCGCCGAGACCGTCGTCGGTGAGCGCCAGCCGGCCGAGCCTGTCCTGCGCATGGACATCCACGCCCGCATTGTAGAAGACGATGTCCCAATGCCTCTGCCCGGATAGGACCGGCAGGATGGCGGCGAGTCGTTCGAGATAGGCGCCGTCGCCGGTGCCGTCCGGCAAGGCCACGTCGAGGTCGGACGCGATCTTGCGCGCCGGGTAGTTGCGCTCGCCATGCATGGAAAAGGTGAAGGCGCGAGGCTCATCCTTGAGAATGTCGGCCGTGCCGTCGCCCTGATGCACGTCGAGATCGACGACCAGGACGTTTTCGACGACGCCTTCCGCCAGCAGCGCCAGCGAGGCGACGGCGACATCGTTGAAGGTGCAGAAGCCGGCGCCGTGCGCGCGCCTGGCATGATGGCTGCCGCCGGCGGCGTTGCAGGCAATGCCGTATTTCAGCGCCAGCCTGGCGGCCAGCACCGTACCCGCGGTGGCGAGCTGCGCCCGCAATGACACGCGCGGGCCGATCGGAAAGCCGATCTCGCGCTCTATTTTCGCCGGCACCTGGCAGGCGATCGCCTGGTCGACATAGTCGGCGGCGTGCGCCAGCTTCAGCAGTGCAGCCGGTGGCGGTTCCGGCAGCGAAAGCGCGCCGGGCACGGCTAGACCGCGTAAGCGCAAGGCCTCCATCAGCAGCGGATATTTGCTCATCGGAAAGCGATGGTTGACGGCGAAGCCTGCGTCATAGTCGGGGTGATGGACGATCTGCAGCGGCATGAATTGGGGGCTGCGCCAGGTTTGCAATTCGGTTGGCAGTCCGGCGGATATGGTTGCGTGATGCCGGCAAACTGGGGCACATCGGGTCCTCGATCAAGCCGCAATCGGACAGGCAGCAATTCCCTTGGACGCGACTCAAGCCAACGCCAGGTCTTTCGTCGTCACCAACCGCTCAGTGCTGGCGATCGCGGTGCCGATGACGCTTGCCTATCTGACGACGCCGCTGCTCGGCATCGTCGATACCGCGGTGGTCGGCCAGTTCGGCGATGCTGCCCTGCTCGGCGGCCTCGCGGCGGGCTCGCTGGTGTTCGACGTCGTCTTCACCACCTTCAACTTCCTGCGTTCGGGCACCACCGGCCTCGTCGCCCAGGCCTTCGGGCGCGGCGATGCGCTGGAGGAGCAGGCGGTGCTGTGGCGCGCCGTGCTGATCGCGGTCGTCGCGGGCGTCATCCTTGCCGCCCTTGCGCCGCTCTTTGCCGTCGCCGGCCAATGGTTCATGGGCGCCGAGCCGCGTGTCAGCGAAGCGATGTCGGTGTATATCCGCATCAGGCTGCTGGCAGCGCCCTTCTCGCTGATCAACTACGCCATACTGGGCTACGTGCTGGGGCGAGGCGAAGGCGGTCTCGGGCTGATGCTGCAGGCGGTGCTCAACGGCATCAACATCGCGCTCTGCTTCCTGCTCGGCCTCGAGCTCGGCTGGGGCGTTGCCGGCGTCGCCTGGGCGACGGTCACCGGCGAGTTCCTGGCCATGCTGCTCGGCCTTGCCATCGTGCTCGCCCGCTTTCGCAAGCTGGAACGGCCGTCGCGCCGCCGCATCCTCGACCTGCCGGCCTACCGGCGCATGCTGTCGCTCAACCGCGACATCATGATCCGCTCCTTCTCGCTGCTTGCCGCCTTCGCGCTGTTCACCAGGCAGGGCGCACAGTTCGGCACGGTGACGCTCGCCGCCAACGCCGTGCTGATGAACTTCTTCCTCATCGCCGGCTATTTCCTCGACGGTTTCGCCACCGCCGCCGAGCAGCTCGCCGGCCGCGCCATCGGCGCGCATGCGCCTGCCCCATTCCGGCAGGCGGTACGGCTGACGCTGATCTGGGGCTTTGGCCTCGCCGGTATCGCCACGCTCATCCTGCTGACCGCCGGCGCCAGTCTGGTGGCGCTGGTGACGACCTCGATGGATGTTCGCGCGGTCGCCGACACCTATCTTCCCTGGGCGGCCTTCACGGCGCTGAGCGGCGTGCTGGCCTTCCAGATGGACGGCGTCTTCATCGGCGCCACCTGGTCGCGCGACATGCGCAACATGATGCTGTTGTCGTTCCTCGCCTTCAGCGCTGCGCTCATCACTCTGGCGCCGGCCTTCGGCAACAGCGGCCTGTGGGCATCGCTGCATGTTTTCCTGCTGGTGAGGGGGCTGAGCTTGCTGACGGTCCTGCGGCTGAGAATGCGAACGGCGTTCAGCTGATCGGTTTTGAACCCCAGCGCTCGCAAGCCGAGTCGCGCAGGTCGCTGATCGAGCCAAGCCGCTCGCGTTCCACGAACCGCGCCATGCCGGCAATGATGCGCCCCGGCAGTGCCGGCCCGGCATAGATCATGCCGGTGTAGAGCTGGACGAGATCCGCGCCGGCGCGGATCTTCTCCAGCGCCGTTTCGGTGGAGTCGACGCCGCCCACGCCGATAAGGGCCATGTTGGGCCCGAGCAATTTGCGCATCCGGGCCAGAACCGCGGTCGAACGCTCGAACAGCGGTTTCCCTGAAAGACCGCCGGTTTCATTCGCCACGCCGCCGCTTCGCAATCCTGGCCGCGCCAGCGTCGTGTTGGAGACGATGACGCCGTCGATCTTCTTCTCGACGACTTCGGCGGCGATGTCTTCCAGTTCCGCCTCGACGAGGTCCGGCGCGATCTTGAGGAAAATCGGCGGCTGCGCGGGGGCGGCGGCACGCGCTTCCATCACACGTGACAACAGCTCGCCGAGCTGCTCGCGCGCTTGCATGTTGCGCAGGCCCGGCGTGTTGGGCGAGGAGATGTTGACCGTCAGATAACTCGCATGGGGCGCGAAGCGGGCGACGCCGCGCTCATAGTCGGCGATGCGATCGGTGCTGTCCTTGTTGGCGCCGATGTTGACGCCGACGATGCCCGGCCGGCCCTTGCGCGCGGCAAGACGCTTTTCGGCGGCCGCGTGGCCTTCATTGTTGAAGCCCAGCCGGTTGATCACCGCCTCGTCCGCGGTCAGCCGGAAGATGCGCGGCTTCGGATTGCCGGCTTGCGGCAGCGGCGTGATGGTGCCGACCTCGGCAAAGCCGAAGCCAAGCCCAAGCAGCGCGTCCGGCACTTCGGCGTTCTTGTCGTAGCCGGCGGCCATGCCGAGCGGGTTGGGGAAGTCGAGGCCGCAAAGGCTAACCTTCAGCCGTGCGTCATGCGTCGGGCGCCGCGGCGCCGTCGCGCCGACCGGCAGCCCGCAGCGCAGCGCCGCGATCGACAGGCCATGCGCGGTTTCCGGATCGAAGGAGAAAAGCAGCTTCTGGCCGATCCGGTCGAGCACGCTCATTCGCCCTCCAGCGCCGGGAACTTGTGGCCGCCCGCGCCGAGCGGCAACGGCTTTACCCAGAGAACCGCATCGAGGTCGAGCTCGGCATAGAGATGCGGGAACAGGGCGCCACCGCGCGAGACCTCGTATTTCAGCGCATCACCCAGCCTTGCCGCGTCGATCGCGATCAGCAGCAGGTCCGTCTGCCCGGCGAAATGCTTGGCCGCCGTCTCGCGAACCTGGCCGGCGGTGGAGAGATGGATGAAGCCGTCGGCGATGTCGATCGGCGCACCGGTGAAGCGCCCGTTCTTCTCGGCTTCGCGCCACAGCGCCTCGGGCGCGATCTTGTAGATAATCTGAGACATTGTCGCGCTATAGTCCGAACCGAAGGTGCGGGGAAGGCTCGAAGCTCGACTCTTCCCCATTTCCGGCGCAAACCTGTGATAGCCCGCCTTCACTGGCTCATGGAGGAACAACATGCGTCTGCAGCACATCGTGATCCCCGCGGCGCTTTGCTCGCTGGTTGCCGCATCCGCCTATTCCGAGGAAACCGACCACTACCGTTTGGAGAAATCGGCCAACGGCTATGTCCGCATGGACACAAGGACCGGCGCCATGTCTGTCTGCGAGGAGCGCTCGGGCCAGCTCGTCTGCAAGATGGCCGCCGACGAGCGGGCCGCCTACCAGGACGAGATCGACCGGCTGGACAATTCGGTCAAGGCGCTCGACGCGCGTGTCGCCAAGCTCGAGAATTCGTTGTCCGCCCGGCTGGAATCGCAACTGCCCAGCGAAGAGGATTTCAACAAGACAATGGGCTACATGGAGCGCTTCTTCCGGACCTTCAAGGACATCGTCAAGGACCTGGACAAGGAAGACGGCGACGGCAAGCTGAACCAGCAGAAGACCTGATTGCAGAGCCGCCCTGGGGAAAACCCCACGCGCGGCCTTTGTCGCTTGAAAACGCGCCGCGTCGCCGCATAATCATTCCGGTCCCCGCAAGAAGCACACAATGATGATGGGATCGGGGGAGGAATATTTGCCGTCGGGCCACACTTTCGTCATTGCCGACGACCATCCGCTTTTTCGCGGCGCGCTGAAGGAGGCGCTTGCCGGCATCGGCGATGTTGCCGCCATCCACGAGGCCGGCGATTTCGAAAGCGCCAAAGCGCTGGTGCTTGCCAACGAAGATATCGATATGGTGCTGCTCGACCTGTCGATGCCGGGCGCCAGCGGCCTCTCCGGCCTGATCTCGCTGCGCGGCATCCATCCGGCGGTGCCGCTGGTGGTGGTATCGGCGCATGACGATCCCGTCACCATCCGCCGCGCGCTCGATCTCGGCGCTTCCGGCTTCATTTCCAAATCAGCCAGCATGGACGAGATCCGCGGCGCCGTGCAGGCGGTGCTTGCCGGCGACATTGCCGCGCCGGCCGGCATTGAGCTGGGCGTCGAGCGCGACCCTGAAATCTCCGACCTGATCAAGCGCCTGCAGGCGCTGACGCCGCAGCAGACGCGGGTGCTCGGCATGCTGGCGGAGGGCCTGCTCAACAAGCAGATCGCCTATGAGCTCGGCGTCTCCGAGGCCACCATCAAGGCGCATGTCTCGGCCATCCTGCAGAAGCTCGGCGTCGACAGCCGCACCCAGGCGGTCATCCAGCTGTCGAAGATCGGCGGCGACCCGCTGCAGCCGGTCGGCTGACCAGCATCCGGTTCAGTCCGGGCGCTGAACCGCCTCCTGCCGCGCCGGTCGTGCCTTGAAGATGGCAAAGCCGATTGCCGCCATGACCCAGACGCCGATACCGCCATAGAGCATCACCCAGCCAAAGCCGTGCGCCAGCGCGTCATGCGCGACCTTGTCCGGCAATCCCGGCACTGGATTGCCGGCCGCGATCGCCTCGGCGAATAAATAGAGCCTTGCGTTATCGAGATCGGGCAGCGCTGCCATGAGATGCGCGAGCGCGCCGCTCGCCAGGATAAAACCCATCACGGCGATGTTCACGGCAAGCGAGATCATGCGCGCGCTCATGTCTATGCCGGATGCCATCCCGACGCGATCACGCGAAACCGAGCCGGTGGTGGTGTTGGTCACCGGCGTGTTGGTGATGCCGAGGCCAATGCCCGCGATCAGGCAGCCGGGCAGCATGGTCAGCCAGTTGGCGTGAGCCGCGGCGCTGCCCCACCTCATCAGGAGGAAGCCAATGCCGATGATCGCGAGCCCTGCCGGAATGATGACGCCGGGCCGGTAGCGCAGCGACAGCCGCTCTGCCAAAGGCGGCATCACCAGCGTCGGCAGCGTGTAGGCGAGCAAGGCAAGGCCGGTGGCGACGCTGTCGAGGCCCAATCCGGCATGGAACCAGATCGGCAGATAGATCATGAACGGCCAGTAGCTGATGTTCATTGCCGCCGAGCCGACGATCGCGCCGGAAAACGGGCGGATACGAAAGACCGAAAAGTCGAACATCGGCCGCTTGCTGATCCTTTCGGCGATAAAGAACGCCACGAAGCTTGCGATCGACAGGCCAAGGATCGCCAGGGCGGCCAGGCTGGCGAAGCCAAGCTCCGGTCCTTGCGTGATATAGAAGACGAGGCAGAAGACGGCAGGCGACAAGGTCAGGATGCCGGCGAGATCCAACCTGCCTGCTTGCGGGTCCTTCGATTCATGGACGCCGGTGAGCGCAAGCGCGAATGCGACGATCGCGACCGCCACGTGGATGAGGAACACCCACTGCCAGCTCGACACGGCGACGATGCCGCCACCGACGATCGGGCCGAAGCCGAGGCCGATGCCGAAGATGACGCCCCACCAGCCCCAGGCCACGGCGCGCTCTCGGCCTTCCTGGAATTCATGCGACAGCACAGCGAGCTGGCAGATCAGCATCGCGCCGCCGCTCAACCCCTGCAGGAAGCGCGCGACGATCAAAGTCGAGACATTGCCGGCCAGACCGCAGATCAGCGAGGTGAGACCGAAGGCGGCGATCGAGACCAGGAAGACGCGCTTGCGTCCATAGCGATCGGCCAAGGTGCCGACCGCCATCAGCACCGTGGTGACGGCGATGGTATAGGCGTTCATCACCCATTGCAGTTGCTTGAAGTCCGCGTCGAGCACCTGTTCCAGCGTCGGCAGAACGGTTGGGACGCTCGATATTTCCAGCCCGAACATCAGGCAGGCAAGACATGCGGCAAACAGAACGACGATGCCCCGGCGGGTGAGGACAGGTGCCATGGTCAGACCTCTTGAGTTTCTTGGGCAGGGCGCAACCGGATGGCCGTTCGCCGCTGCGCGGTCAACCCAAGTTAGCGCAGGCTTGATCATTTTAAAATTACATGGTTGGATATTTCAGTGACAACAAAATGGGATAGCTGACATGACGCTGGACGTAGATGCGGTGAAAGCCTTCGTCGCCGTCGCCGACTTGCGCAGCTTCACGCGCGCCGCCGAGGCTCTCGGCAGCACGCAAGGCGCGATCAGCGTCAAGCTGAAGCGGCTGGAGGATCGGATCGGCGAAAAATTGATTGAGCGAACGCCGAGGCTGGTGCGGCTGTCGACGCGCGGCACTGTGTTCCTGGAGCCCGCGCGCGAGCTGCTTGCCGCGCATGACCGCGCCGTCGCCAGCCTCACCGCCGTCCGCCGTCATTTCCGGCTGGGGATCGCCACCCATGTCGGCGGCGCCGAAGTGCCGACCCTGCTGGCGCGGCTCAATGCCCATGATCCGGCTTTGACCATCGAGGTGCGGCTCGACGATACGCGCGACCTGCTCGCCGCCTTCGATCGCGGCGAGCTCGACGCTGCGATCGTGCGTCGCGAGGATGACCGCCGCGACGGCGAGGTGCTGGCGCCGGAGCAATTCGGCTGGTACGCGACACCGGATTTCGTCTACCGCGCCGGCGAGCCGCTGCGGCTTGCCGCCTCCTCGCCGTCCTGCAGCATCCGCGACATCGTCACCGGTGCGCTCGACGCGGTCGGCATCCCGTGGACGCAGGTTTTCCTGGGCTGCGGGTCCTTTGCGGTTGCGGAAGCCGTTTCGGCCGGCCTTGCCACGGCGGTTTTCTCCTGTCGGCTCGCCCCGCCGGGCACGATCGAGGTCAGCCGCAAATTCGGCTTGCCGCCGCTGCCGGCGACCCAAATCCTGCTGCTTTCCACGCTCTCCGATCCGCAATCGCGCGAGGCGCTGCGCACCCTTGCCATGGCATTTCGCGAGCACCGTCCAGCGGCCAATGGCGCGAGGCCTCGGTTCCGCAATTCGCAAATGGCCGACAGCTCCATCTGAAGCTGGCGGCCGATGCGGTCTTGGCCGCAGCGCTGAAGGCTCAGCGATAGTTTTCGACGGCCGAGCCGGGCATCGCATCGTCGTCGGCGGTGTCCGCGGAGTTTCGCGCCCGCCCGATCGCGGCGCCGAGGCCCAGCGAGGCGATCGCCACCAGTGGAATGCCGGCGATCCAGGGCAGGCGCGGCGCGAGCGCATAGAGCGCCGTGCCGACCGACGGTCCGAGCGAGTCCTTGAGGTCGACCGCCACAGACGAGGCGGCCATATAGGAAGCGCGTCGCGACGATGGTGCGAGCGCGTTGACGGCGGTCGGCACGAGCGGCCCGACCAGCATCTGTCCCACCGAGCAGAAGCTGACTGCGACGACCAGCGAAAGTATCGCCGGCGAGGTCGCCAGCAGGGCAAAGGCGGCGATGGTCGAGATGCCGGCGCCGGCTGCCAGCCAAAGTGCCGATCGCGTCTCGGCAAAGCGGCTGACCAGCATCTGCAAACCGACCGTCAGAGCGGCCGCATAGGCAAACAGCGCGCCGACACCGGACGGGGTGAGCGTGCCGGCATCCTGCGCATAGAGCGGGATGACCGCTTCGATCCAGTTGCCGGAAATCTCGAACAGCATGACCCAGGCAAGCAGCTTTGCCAGGCGGCCGTCGCGGAAGGCCGGCAGCAGCGCCGACAGGCCTTCCTCTTCCTCCGTTTCCCCATGGTCGGCTGCGGCATGGCCGCGCGTCTCGGCGAATGCGGCAAGCATGACGATGCCGCCGAAAAGCAGCATACCGCCGCCAGCCAGGAACACGCTGCCGAGCGAAACGAGCGCCAGCAGCGCGCCGCAGGCCGGGCCGAGGATCTGTCCAGCGCTTGAGCTGACTCGGGCCATGCCGAACCAGCGCGGATGCGCCGAAGGCCCCGTCACATCGGCGATTGCCGTGAGGATGGTCGGGTGAAGCACCGACTCGCATATGCCTGTCAAAAGCAGCACGGCCGCGGTGGCGGCGACGCCATGGGCGAAGAACAGCGCGACGAAGCCGCAGCCGACGCCGAGCGACGACAGGACCAGCACCGGCCGCCGGCCGATCCGGTCGGCGATGCCGCCGATCAGCGGCGCGGCGATCAATTCGCCGCCGGCATAGCAGGCAAACAAAAGGCCGATCGCGCCGATCGGGATATTCGCCTCGCGGCTCGCCCAAAGCGGAAAGAAAGGCACCAGCGCGCCGTCGGCGAAACCGGCACAGAAGAACAGGAAAAGGCCGAGCAAGGCCGGGCGCGGCAGCCCGCGCCAGAACGATGGGAGGAGGGTCATGAGTCACCTACGCGTCAAAGGCCGAAGGCCGGAGCCAGAAGGCCGGGATTGCGCGTTGGTTGACGTAAACGCCTACGGCTGCCTCAGAAGCAGCATGAGGTAGTTTCGAGCAGGCCTTAGCTGAGCCGCATCGACAGCTCCACGTCGTCGCCGAACGGCGTCGACATATAGCCGCCGGCCGGCCCGCGCACCCGCTCCAGATAGTCGGGCGAGAAGTCGGCATTGTCGGCGATGACCAGCGCGCCCGGCCTGAGCCGGCTCTCGACCAGGCTCAATATCTCCGGATAGAGCGCCTTGGCGCCGTCGAGCAGCAGGAGGTCTATCCGGTCGGGCAGGTCGGTGGCGAGCGTTTCCAGCGCGTCGCCCTCGCGGATCTCGACCAGATCGATGAGGCCGCCTTCCGTCAGATTGGCCTTGGCCCGGGTTACCTTCGACGGCTCGAATTCCGTCGTGATCAGCCGGCCGCCGCCATTGTCGCGCAGCGCCGCGGCAAGGTAGAGCGTCGAGATACCGAACGAGGTGCCGAATTCGACGATGATGCGCGCGCCGGTGCTGCGCGCCAGCATGTAGAGCAGCGTGCCCGTCTCCGGCGAGACCGCGAGCCAAAGGTCCTTCATGCTGCCGTAGAACTGGCGATACTCGGTCTTGCTGTGAAGCAGGCGCGTCCGTTCCTCGCGCGAGTACCGTGCGATCGCCGGGCTGGTCGCCGCGTCGGCTTCCTTGAACAGGCGGGCGAGGAGCGGTGCCAAAGGGGTTGCGGTCAAGGTGGTCATGGCTGTCTCCGGCGGGGTTCTTGTGTCGCTTCAAAAATACGAATAATCCTTCAGGTTTCCAATTCGCATTTCGGCGCGCGACCATGATCCAACGCCCAAGCCCTTCAATTTCCACCCGAAAACAGCCAAAACAGGCGCGCGCCACGGAACTGGTCGCGGCGATTCTGCAGGCGGCTACTCAGGTTTTGGCTGTTGAAGGCGCCCAGCGTTTCACCACCACGCGCGTCGCCGAAAGGGCGGGCGTCAGCGTCGGCTCGCTCTACCAATATTTCCCGAACAAGGCGGCGCTGCTGTTCAGGCTGCAGAGCGACGAGTGGCGCCAGACGACAGAGCTTTTGTGTGGCATTCTCGAAAACGCCGAATTATCGCCCATCGAACGGATAAGGACGCTGGTTCATGCCTTCATCCGCTCCGAATGCGAGGAGGCGGCGGTGCGGGGCGCGCTGAACGACGCCGCGCCGCTCTATCGGGATGCGCCGGAGGCTGAGGAGGCGAGGGCGGCGGCGAGCCGGACCGTCGAGACCTTCATGCGCGAGACGCTTCCTGACGCGCCGGATACCGGCCGCGCCCTGGCCGGCAAGTTGATCATCAAGACGCTGAGCGCCGCGGGAGCGGATTTCTCGGAAAGGGAGCGAACGGCCGATGAGATCGAAGCCTATTCCGATGCGCTCGCCGACATGTTCTGCGCCTATCTCCGAAGCCTCGGGCATCGCGGCTGATAGCAGTGCTTTGTCTCTATTCGGCGGCCGGCGCCAGTGGCCTGACGCGCGCCATCATCGAGCGCAGCACGGCCGGCTTCAGCGGCTTGTTGACGACCGGAATGTCGAGCCGGCCGGCAGCCGCGCGCACCTCGCTGGAACGGTCGGCGGTGACCAGCACGCAGGGCAGGTCCTGCCCGTAGGCGGCGCGCAGCGTGGCGACCGCATCGAGCCCGGTGCCGCCGTCGAGATGATAGTCTGCCAGCACGAGGTCCGGCTTCGGCGCGCCGGGCTTCAGGAGATCGCCTGATCCCGAAGCCGTCTCGACGCGGCATCCCCAGCCTTCGAGCAGCAGCCGCATGCCGTCGAGGATGCGCGCGTCATTGTCGATGCACAGCACATTGAGCCCGGCAAGCGTCGAGGCGGAGCGGGCTGGCGCCTTGCCAGCCTCGCGCGGCGGCGCGGCGACCGCCGCGACCGGCAAGATCACGGAAAAGCGCGTGCCCTTGCCGGGGTTGGAGTAGATGCGGATCTCGAGCCGCAGCACCCTGGCGATGCGGTCGACGATCGAAAGGCCAAGGCCGAGCCCCTCGGCCTCGCGCGCGCCCTCGTCCAGGCGCGTGAACTCGTGGAAGACGGTGCTGAGCTTGTCGCCGGCAATGCCGATGCCGGTGTCGATCACCTGGATCTCCGCCAGCTCGCCGCGTCGCCGCACCCCAACCAGAATGCGGCCCTGGCGCGTGTATTTGATGGCGTTGGAAACGAGATTCTGGATCAACCGGCGCAACAGGTTCCGGTCGGTCATGACGCCGAGCGAGGATGGGATAATCGTGAGTTCGAGCTTCTTTTCAGCGGCAAGCGGGCGAAAATCGTTGCCGATCTGACCGAGCAGTCCGCCCAGGTTGAAAGCGGTGTTGTCCGGCTTCATCGCGCCGGCATCGAGCCGCGAGATATCGAGCACCGCGCCGAGGATGGTCTCGACCGATTCCAGCGAGGATTCGATGTTGACGGCGGCCTTCCCGGCCGGTCCCTTGCCCGCCTTCTCGATCAACGACGAGCAATAGAGGCGGGCGGCGTTGAGCGGCTGCAGGATGTCATGGCCGGCGGCGGCGAGGAAGCGCGTCTTGCCGAGGTTGGCTTCCTCGGCAAGCATCTGCGCCTGCGCCAGCTCCTCGTTGACGCGGGTGAGTTCGATGGTGCGGGTCTTGACCCGTTGCTCCAGCGATTCATTGGCCCGCTTCAGCGCCAGGTCCTGCTCGACGCGGCCGGAAATGTCGGCATAGGTGGCGACGATGCCGCCGTCGGGCATCGGGTTGGAGCGCAGCTCCAGGATGCGGCCGCTGGTCTTCAGCTCCATCTGCCATGGACCGGCGAAACTGGTCAGCCGGTTGAGCATCGTCACGCGCTGGTCGGCCGGGATGTCGCCGCGCTCGGCGAGATGGCGAAGGATCCGGTCGAGCGAGACGCCGACCTGGCCCATCTCGTCCGGCAGGTCGAACAGCAATCGGTATTGCCGGTTCCAGCAGATCAGCCGGAAGTCGCGATCGAAGACGGTGATACCTTGCTCCATCTGGTCGAGCGCGATCTGCAAAAGGTCGCGATTGTGCTGCAGCGCCTCGGTGGCGTCATCGAGCAGCTTGAAGGCATCCTTGGAATCGCGATCGTTGCGGCGGAAAAGCAGCGACAGGATCAGCCGCGCCGAGGAAGAGCCGACGGCGCTCGCTAGCAATTGCTCAGAGAAACGGATGACATCCATGCTGGCCTGTTCGGTGCCGTGCAGGGAGACTTTCGCGTCCCTCTCGAAGGATTGGAACGAGCGCTCCGTGCGCTCGACGCCGAGATAGCGCGAAATCGTATCCTTCAGGTCGTTGACGGTGACGGCGGTGCGGAAGCGGCGCAGGCTAGGCATCGGGCCGGCCTCGCGCGGCACGAAGATCGCCGCCTGGATGCGCTCCAGCGGCACGGACGCTCGGGAGAGGGAGCCGAGAACGAAAAACAGCGCATTGACCGAGAGGCTCCACAGCACGCCATGGTTCAGCGGCTCGCCGACGGTGCCGAACAGTGCCTGCGGCCGCAGCGCCTCGAAACCGAACAGGCCGTGGACGACGATATCGGATTCGGGGCCGAGTGAAGGGAGGAGCAGCGTGTAACCCCAGACGGCGATGCCGGCGACCATGCCGAGGGCTGCGCCCCGCCCGTTGGCGCGGCGCCAGATCAGCCCGCCGACCAGCGCCGGCGCGAATTGGGCAATCGCGGCAAACGACATCAGGCCGATCGATGACAGCCGCGCGCTATTGGTGCTCTCGCGATAATAGAGGAAGGCGATGAACAGCATGATGAAGATCGAGGCGCGGCGCACATTGAGGATCAGCGTCGACCAGTCCTCGTTCTCCGAAGAACTCGTCTTGAGCACGCGGCGCACGAACAGCGGGATGACGAGATCGTTGGAGATCATGATCGACAGCGCGACGCTCTCGACGATCACCATCGCGGTCGCCGCCGACAGGCCGCCGACGAAGGCGGCCATGGCCAGCACATCATGGCCGCTGAACAGCGGCAGCGACAAGACATAGAGGTCGCTGCTGGTCTTGTCGCCGACCAGCGACAGGCCGGCAAAGGCGATCGGCAGCACGAAGAGGTTGATGGCCACGAGATAGAGCGGGAACACCCAGGTCGCGGTGCGCAGCTCCGCCTCGCTGCGGTTCTCGACGATGGTGACGTAAAACTGCCGCGGCAGCATCAGCACGGCAAATCCGCTCAAGCCGGTCAGCACCAGCCAGGTGGCCAGCGAGGTGCTGTAGCTCATCGCCTGGCGCACCTGGCTGTTTCCGGCAAGCCTGGCGAACATGTCGCCGGGCCCGCCGAAGATTAGGAACATCACCATCAGGCCGATGGCAAGAAAGGCGGCGAGCTTGACCACGGTCTCGACCGCGACAGCCAGAACCAACCCGTCCTGATGTTCCGTGGCGTCGGCATGGCGTGTGCCGAACAGCACCGCGAACAGCGCCAGCAACATCGCCACCACCAGCGAGATATCGCTGACGAACGGATCGAAAGAGGGCGGCGAGCCCGTATAGTGCTCGACCATCAGGCTGACGGAACCCGAGATCGCCTTGAGCTGCAGCGCGATATAGGGCACCGCGCCGATGGTTGCGATCAACGTCGCGATCGCCGCGACGGTGAAGCTCTTGCCGTAGCGGGCGCCGAGGAAGTCCGCTATCGAGGTGATCTTCTCGCTTTTGGCCAGCCGGATCATGCGGTTGAGCAGCGGGAAGCCGAACACAAAGACCAGCACCGGACCGGTATAGATGCCGAGGAATTCGAGGCCGCGCTCGGAGGACAGGCCGACCGAGCCGAAGAAAGTCCAGGAAGTGCAGTAGATGGCGAGGCTGAGCGCGTAGATGAAGGGTCGCGCCCGACCGAGCCCGGCTGCCACCGAGCGCCGGTCGCCGACGCTGGCGATGGCGAAAAGCAGCGTCACATAGGCGATCGCGATGATGACGACGAACCAGCCTTGCACGGTCCGCACTTCCTCCCTGGCCGGTTTCCTCATCCGGTCGTTAAGACGCAACCACAGCTTGGAGCCCAAGTCCATCGCGGCTTTTGGCGCATATGCGGCTGGCGAGGCAGGTAAGCACAAACCGGTGTCTTCACCCTTTTTCCGGTTTTTCAACCGGGGGTTTTTGTTATTGTGGCTTCGGATCGGTGCCGGAGAGCCGGGGCGGCAGCACGGCCGGTCATGGCAAGGAGGGCCGAATGCTGAAAGAATTCCAGGAATTCATTTCCAAGGGCAATGTGATGGACTTGGCCGTCGGCGTCATCATCGGCGCCGCCTTCGGCAAGATCGTCGACTCGCTCGTCAACGACATCATCATGCCGATCATCGGCGCGATTTTCGGCGGGCTGGACTTCAACAACTACTTCTTCGGGTTGTCATCGAACGTCCATTCGGCCACGCTGGCCGATGCCAAGAAAGAAGGCGCCGTCTTCGCCTATGGCAGCTTCATCACGGTCGTGTTGAACTTCCTGATTCTTGCCTTCATCATCTTCCTGATGGTCAAGGCGGTGAACAATCTGCGCAGACGGCTGGAGCGCGAGAAGCCGGCTGCTGCCGCGGCACCGCCGCCCGCCGACGTACAGTTGCTGACCGAAATCCGCGACCTGCTGGCGAAAAGGTAACTCCTCAAACAGCGCCCTGGACCAAGACCCCGGCCGCTTGCGGCCGGGGTTTTCTGTTTGCGGCTGTCGTAAAAGAGGCTAGCAGTCGCGAAAAACCGGACGGATTCTTGCATGACCCTGATCGAGACCTTGCGCGCCGAAGCCCGTGCGGCGCCCGAAAGCGGCATCGTCGCTGTCGTCAATCATGGCCGCCTGCGCGAAGGCCTGATCCCGCTCTGGGCCGGCGAGGGCGATCTGCCCACGCCTTCCTTCATCAGCGATGCCGCCGCCAAGGGGCTGGCCGATGGCGAGACGTTCTACACCTGGCAGAAAGGCATTCCCGAGCTCAGGCAGGCGCTCGCCCGCTACTACGCCAGGCATTTTGGCAAGACCTTCGCCGAGGAGGAGTTCATCGTCACCGGATCCGGCATGCACGCCATCCAACTGGCCATCGATGCTATCGCCGGCAGCGGCGATGAAGTGATCTATCTCTCGCCGGCCTGGCCGAATTTCGCCGCGGCCGCCGGCGTGGCGGGCGCCGTGCCGGTGCCGGTCACCCTCGACCAGTCCGGCAATGGCTGGTCCTGCGATGTCGACAAGATCGCCTCCGCGATCACGCCGCGCACGAAGCTTCTGTTCATCAACACGCCGTCCAACCCGACCGGCTGGACCGCCGACAGGCAGACCCTCCAGACGATCCTCGATCTCGCCCGCCAAAAGGGCCTGTGGATCATTGCCGACGAGATCTATTCGCTGTTCCACTACGGCCATGGCCGCGCGCCGTCCTTCCTCGACGTCGCCACGCCCGACGACCGTATCCTGTTCGTCAACAGTTTCTCCAAGAACTGGGCGATGACCGGCTGGCGTGTCGGCTGGATCAAGACCCATCCCGCCCTGCAGCAGGTGTTCGAAAACCTGATTCAGTACTCGACCTCGGGCGTCGCCCAGTTCATGCAGCGCGGCGCGGTCGCTGCCCTCGACGAGGGCGACGGCTTCATCGCCGGACAAGTGGAGCGTGCACGCGCCGCTCGCGACCTCGTTTGTGGCATACTCGGCGCGACCGGCAAGGCGCGTTTCACCGTGCCGCAGGGCGCGTTCTATCTGTTCTTCAGGGTCGACGGGATCACCGATTCCCGAGCCGCCGCCTTCGACATCGTCGACAATGCCAATGTCGGCCTGGCGCCTGGCACCGCCTTCGGCCCCGGCGGCGAGGCTTTTCTCAGACTATGCTTCCACCGCCGCCTCGATCAGCTCGAGGAAGCGGCGCATCGCCTGGAGAGGTGGATGAAAGCCCTGTGAGAAAGGCGGCTTCAGCCGCCTGACTTCGGCACCAGCAGCGGAATGATCCGGTCGCTTTTGGCGACGGCGGGCCTGCCGGAGCTGGCATAGGGAATGCCCAGCGCATCCCAGGTCTCGACCAGCGCATCCTGCAAGTGGGCGATCAGCGCGTCCGAATGGAACGGCGTCGGCGTGATGCGCAGCCGCTCGGTGCCGCGCGGCACCGTCGGATAGTTGATCGGCTGGATGTAGATGCCGTGCACGCCAAGCAGCCGGTCGCTCGCCATCTTGCAAAGCTCGGGATCGCCGACCAGCACCGGCACGATATGGGTGGCCGTTTCCATCACCGGCAGCCCGGCCGCGGCAAGCACCTGCTTGGTGCGCGCCGCCTGGCGCTGCTGCGCGTCGCGTTCTGCCTGCGAACGCTTGAGATGCCGGATCGAAGTGGTGGCGGCCGCGGCGATCGCCGGCGGCAGCGCGGTGGTGAAGATGAAGCCCGGCGCATAGGAGCGCACCGCGTCGATGACGGCGCTGGTGCCGGCGATGTAGCCGCCAAGCGTGCCGAACGCCTTGGCCAGCGTGCCCTCGATGATGTCGATGCGGTCGGCCAGGCCTTCGCGCTCGGTGATGCCGCCGCCGCGCGGCCCGTACATGCCGACAGCATGGACCTCGTCGATATAGGTCATGGCATTGTAGCGCTCGGCGAGCTCCACGATCTCTCTGATCGGCGCGATGTCGCCGTCCATTGAATAGACGCTTTCGAAGACGATCAGCTTGGCGCGTTCGCGCCCCGCGGCCTGCAGCAGGCTCTCCAGATGCGCCACGTCGTTGTGGCGAAAAATCTTCTTTTCCGCGCCCGAGCGGCGCACGCCCTCGATCATCGAGGCATGGTTGAGCTCGTCCGAGATGATCAGGCAGTTGGGCAGAAGCCTGGCGATGGTCGAGATCGAGGCCTCGTTGGAGACGAAGCCGGAGGTGAAGACCAGCGCCGCCTCCTTGTCATGCAGGTCGGCGAGTTCCTGCTCGAGCTCGACCAGCGGGTTGGAGGTGCCGGAAATGTTGCGGGTGCCGCCGGCGCCCGAGCCCATCTTGCCGGCCGCGTTCTGGAAGGCGGCAATCACGTGCTCGTTCTGGCCCATGCCGAGATAGTCGTTGGAGCACCATACGGTGATTTCCTGGGCGCGGCCGTTGGAACGCCAGATGGCGCGCGGAAACTTGCCCACAATGCGTTCCAGGTCGGCGAAAACGCGGTAGCGACGCTCGGCGTGGAGCTGGTCGATCGCATCCTCGAAGAACCGCTGATAGTTCATGTCGACTTCCCAATTTTGGGCCGGATCATAATCACTGCCCCATGCCGCGTCCACAGCGCCCAACCGGTCAAAATGCCACGCCCGTGCCCTGTTCCTAACGATGCCGGATCGTGGCCTATTCCTGGCTGTTTGAAGCAGCTTGGTTTCAGTACGATGCCTCGGGCGCGACGAACTGTTACGGACTTAACATAGGGAGGCTAGTGGGCTTGCGGCGGGTTTTCCAGCGCGGTGGCTGTTGAGACAGTTTCCGATAAATCTTGATCAGCGAGGTAGATGATGACGGTTTTGGTGACAGGCGGTGCCGGTTATATCGGCAGCCACATGGTCTGGGAGTTGTTGGACGCCGGCGAGAGTGTCGTGGTGCTCGACCGGCTCTCCACCGGCTTCGAATGGGCGGTCGCCCCGGAAGCAAAGCTTACCGTCGGCGATGTCGCCGATCGTGATCTGGTCGGCCGGATCATTCGCGACAACAAGGTCGACGCCATCATCCACTTCGCCGGCTCGATCGTGGTGCCGGAATCGGTCGCCGACCCACTTGGCTATTACGAAAACAACACCTGCAAGACCCGCACGCTGATCGAAACGGCCGTGCGCGAGGGCGTGCCGCATTTCATTTTCTCCTCCACCGCCGCCGTCTATGGCGGCGCCGGGCTGGAGCCGGTGCGCGAGGATGCCCGCCTTGCGCCGGAATCGCCTTACGGCCTTTCCAAGCTGATGAGCGAATGGATGCTGCGCGATGCAGCGTTGGCACACGACATCCGCTATACGGCGCTGCGCTATTTCAATGTCGCCGGCGCCGATCCGAAGGGCCGCACGGGACAGTCGACGCCCGGCGCCACGCATCTGATCAAGGTCGCCTGCGAGACCGCGCTCGGCAAGCGGCCCTTCATGCAGATCTTCGGCACCGATTATGCGACGCCGGACGGCACCTGCATGCGCGACTACATCCATGTCAGCGATCTCGCCGCCGCGCACCGGCTGGCGCTGCAGCGGCTGCGCGATGGCGGCGGCAGTCTCGTCGCCAATTGCGGCTACAGCCACGGCTATTCGGTGCTCGAGGTGATCGACAGCGTGCGCCGCGCCTTCGGCCATGACTTCGACGTGCGCATGGGCGACCGCCGGCCGGGCGACGCCGCAGCCGTGGTCGCCAATTCCGAGCTTGCCCGCAAGGAACTCGGCTGGACGCCGCAGCGCGACGATCTCGACCTGATCGTCAACGACGCGCTGGCCTGGGAACGGATCCTGACGACCAAGAACTCCATCAGAAGCTGACTGTTGGGCCAAGGGCTCGCCCGGCGCGTCCGTACACGGTATTGAGACCCATTCAGCGGCGCGCACAGGCGCGCGCCGCCGCAATGAGGGATGGCATGAAGGTCTTGGTTCTCGGCGCCGGCGTGGTTGGCACGGCGGCCGCCTATTATCTGGCAAAAGACGGTCATGAGGTGACGGTGATCGAGCGCCACGAAGCGGCGGCACGCGGCACCAGCCAGTCGAATGCCGGCCTGGTCTCGCCGGGCGACGCCACCGCCTGGGCTTCGCCCGCAGCGCTGAAGACCTTCCTGCGCGCGCTCTGGAACCACGATCTCGGCATCAAGGTGAGATTGCGCCTCGATCCCTATTTCTATGCCTGGAGCCTGCGCTTCCTGCGCGAATGCACGGTGACGCGGCTGCGCGCCAACACCGACATCAAGCTGAGGCTCGCGCTCCATTCCCGCGACTGCATCAATCAACTGTCGGAGGAAACCGGCATCCATTACGACGAGCGCAAGAAGGGCATTCTCTACTTCTTCCGCTCGCAAAAGAGCCTCGACACCGGCACCGACAATTACCGCTATCTCGGCGAGCACGGCCTGCCGATCGAGATCGTCGGCCGCGAGCGTCTGGTTGAGCTGGAACCTGGCCTTGCCGGCGTGAAGGACAAGATTGCCGGCGGCATCTATTCGCCAATCGACCAGACCGGCGATTCCAAACAGTTCACCGACCGGCTCGCCGCCTATGCCGCCGAAAAGCTCGGCGTCAAATTCCTGTTCGGCACGACGGTCGAGGGCCTCGACATCGAGGGAGATCGGGTGCGCGCGGTGATGACCTCGGCAGGACCGGTCAACGGCGATGCCATCGTCATCTCCATGGGGCCGGAAAGCGGCCTGCTCGGCCGCCGCTACGGTATCGACCTGCCGGTCTATCCGGTGAAGGGCTATACAGCGACGATCCCCTTGGAGGACGAGAGCAAGGGGCCGACCATGGGCGGCGCCGACGAGGACCGGCTGATCGGCTATTCGAGGCTCGGCAATCGCCTGCGCATGTCCTCGACGGCCGAATTCACCGGCTTCGACCGTAGCTTCAAGCCGGGTGATTTCAGGACCATCCTTGAAACCGGCAAGGATCTTTTTCCCGGCGCCTTCGACGAGAAGAAGGCCGTGCTCTGGGCCGGCCTGCGGCCGATGATGCCGAATTCGGTGCCGGTCATCGGCCGGGCGAAATATCGCAATCTCTATCTCGACACCGGCCACGGCCATGTCGGCTGGACCATGGCCTGCGGCTCGGGACAGTTCCTGGCCGACGTCGTCGCCGGCAGAAAGCCGCAGATCGATCCCAAAGGATTGCTGTACGGTACAGCGCGCTGAGAGGTCTAATTGCCGAGGTCGGCGCTGCCCCTCATCGGCCTGCCGGCACCTTCTCCCCGTTGAACGGAGAGAAGAGAGCTGGCCGCGATGCCGGCGTCCATTTTGAAACGCCGAGGGGCGGCTCTGATCCGTCAAGCAGAGCGGCGCCAAGCCCGAGCATATTCGCCCCAAGACTGATCGGTCGGTGGTTCTGTGCGCTCACCCTTGCCCATGACGGTGGCGCCATCCGACGCCAACAGCGCGGCGCCGATGCTGGTGCCGGTCGAAGTCTCCGAGGCAGCGACCGGCCTGCCTGTCGCTGCCGCCAGCATGCGGATGAAAAGCGGGTTCTGCGCGAAGGGTCCCTCGACAGTCGTCGGTCCCTCGCCGCCGATCAATTCCAGGCAGGTCGCGGTCGTCAGCGCCAGATAAAACGAGATGGCGGCGAAGCGCTGGCCGGAGGTTAGGTCGCCAGCATTCACCCACTGTGCGCCGCGATGCGGGAATGGCCCGGAGCCCTGTTGGGTGGAAGGCAGCAGCAACACCCGCCGCGCCAGAACGGCGGCAACATCGTCTTCGCTCCACTCTTGGTTTTGGCCCTCGGTCAGCAGCGAGAACTCGCGTCCGCCCATGAAGCGCGCCGACGGCACCGGATCGCCGAGCGCGTTGATATTGACCAGCGTGTCGCGCGCGGGATCGAGCTCCACCTTCCTGCCGCCGACCGCCATGGACACCACCCATGTGCCGGTCGAGACGACGGAGAAGGGCGGTGTGTCGGACAAAAGGTGCGGCAGCAGCGAGGCGTTGGAATCGTGCAGTCCGCAGAACACGGGCGTCTGCGGGTCGAGCCCTGTCCGCCGCGCCAACTCCGGAAGGATCGGGCCAAGCCGATCCTTTGCCGGTCGCACCGGCGCCATCAGCCGGCGCCAGTCCATCCTGTCGACCAGCGACGAGTAATCGGACGTCCAGGGATTCCAGAGATCGGTGTGGCAGCCGAGCGAGCTCACCTCATTGGCGGCGATGCCGGTCAGCCGCAGCGCCCAATATTGCGGATACATCAGCATCGCGGCGGCCATAGCGAAGTCGGCCGGGAAGCGTTTCTGCTGCCAGAAGAACTGCGCGCCGAGATTGAGGCCGATGGGCAACCGCGGCGTGCCGGTTTCGCCGAAAGGCGGGCGCACGGCGTCATAGTCGGCCGCAAGCTGGTCGGGACCGTCGAATTCGTAATCGAGCACAGGCAGCACCAGTTCGCCTGAGCGGTCGACCAGCGCGCCGGTCGCGCCATGCGTGGTGATCGAGATCGCATCGATCCGCCGTTCGCAGTTGAGATCGGCGAGGCTGTTCAGGATGAACGTCCACAGCGCCTCGACATCGTGATGCGGGTAGGGCGCCTGCCGCACTGGCGCGTTGGCGAAGCGGCGCAACGCGATCTCGCTCAGCGTCGCGAGATCGACCAGCGCCACCTTGGCGTTGGTCTTGCCGATATCGATGACGGCGACGATCATGCCATATGGAACACGGTTTCCAGCGGCGCCGCCACCGGCTCGTTGTCGGGTTTGGTCTCCATGACGTCGGCCATATGCGCCCACCAGCGCTGCATCACCGGGTGCTTCGGAAGATCGGCCATGCCGTGGTCGTCGCGGCGCCACAGCACGCCGAACAGGATGTTGGTCCCCTCGTCGAGATGGATCGAATAGTCGGAGACGCCGGCCTCTCTCAGCAGCGCGACCAGCTCGGGCCAGATCTCGTCATGCCGGCGCTTGTACTCGGCCTTCATGCCGGGATTGAGTTTCATCTTGAAGGCGTATTTCTCCATCAGGCGAAGCGCCCCTCGCGCAGCCGCCGCCAGACGATCGGCAGCGCAATGACGATGATCAGCAGCAGGCCGATGAAGATCGACATGACGATGCCGGGCACGTTGAGCAGTCCGAGGCCGAACGTCACCAGCCCCATGATGAAGGCGGCGAGCACGACGCCAAGTATGCTGCCGGCGCCGCCGAGGATCGACACACCTCCAAGCACGACCATGGTGATGGCTTCAAGCTCATAGCCCTGCGCGATCGACGGCCGCGTCGAGCCGAGCCGCGAGGTGATCAGCACCGAGGCGATGCCCGACATCAGCCCGGTCAGGCAGAACAGGATGAACTTGATCCGGGCAACGCGCACGCCGGAGAACTGGCAGGCGACAGGGTTGTTGCCGATGGCGAAGACACGGCGGCCGAAGCTCGTGCGGTGCAGCACGAACCAGTAGATCAAAGCCGCGACGAGGAACAGCGCCAGCTCGAACGAGAAGACCCACCAGACATAGCCCTGGCCGAAGAAGGCGAAGCTCTCCGGATAGCCCTTGTAGGCCTGGTCGCCGAGGATGATGAAGGCGATGCCGCGAAACAGGCTCATCGTGCCGATGGTGACGACGATGGAAGGCAGGCCAAGCCGGGTGACCAGCAGTCCGTTGAAGGCGCCGCAGCCCAGTCCCACGACGACGCCGATTGCCACCAGCACCGGTGTTCCCGCGCCGGCCTGCACCGCCATGCCCATCATCGTCGAGGCTAAAGCCACGATCGCTGCGACCGACAGGTCGATCTCGCCCGAGATGATCAGCAGCGCCATGGCTAAAGCGATCAGGCCCTTTTCGGTGAAGTTGAAGGTCAGGTCCGACAGCGACCATGGATCGAGAAAATAGGGCGAGGCGAAGCTGTTCACCGCGAAGATAAGGATCGCGATGATGACGAGCAGCGCCTCCCAGGAGAAGATCGCCGACGACAGCGGCTTGTCCAACCGGTCGGGGATACGGCGCGGGGCAGGGGTGTCGGTCATGCCGCTTCCGCCTTTCTCAGGATGATGCGGCCTTGCCGGCGCTCTCCGCGCGCGTTGAGCACGACAGCCAGGATGATGGCGCTGCCCGATATCGCCATCTGCCAGAAGGGCGAGATGTTGATGACCGGCAGCGCGTTGGAGATGATGCCGAGGAACAGCGCGCCCAGCACCGCGCCGCCGACCGAGCCGATGCCGCCGGCGATCGAGATGCCGCCGATCACGCAGGCGGCGATGATGTTGAGCTCATAGCCGTTGGCGACCTCGACCGAGGCGATGACGTAGCGCGAGATCCACAGATAGCCTGCGAGCCCGCCGATCATGCCGGAAATGCAAAAGACGATGAATTTGGTGCGGCCGACATCGATGCCGGCATAGACCGAGGCGGTCGGATTGACGCCGATGGCGTGGACCGAGCGGCCGATCTGCGTGCGCGTCATGACCATGAAGAACAGCGCGATCACGATGATCGCTATCCAGGACAGAACTGGCAGGCCGAGGAAAGCGGCGCGCTGGAAATTGATGAAGTCCGGGCTCATCTGGTCGGCATTGACCCAGGCGCCGCCCGAGACGACGAAGGTGGCGCCTCGATAGATCGTCAGCGTGCCCAGCGTCACCACGATCGACGGAATGTTCAGCCGCCACACCAGGAAGCCGTTGATCGCGCCAAGCGCCAGTCCGATGGCAAGAGCGATCACGATCAGCACCGGGATCGGGATCGCCGGATGCGCGGCATTGAGCATCGCCACCACCATGCCGGTGAAGCAGAGGTTGGACGCCATCGACAGGTCGATCGAGCGCGTCAGGATCACCACCATCTGGCCCAGCGCCAGGATCATCAGGATCGACGTGTCATTGAACACCTGGCGCAGATTGGCGGGGTCGGCGAAGCCGGGGAAGCGCGTCGAGATCAGGCCGATCAGCACGACGATGCCGGCAAGCAGCCAGATCTCGCGATATTTGAGAAAGCTCTTCATGCGATCCCCGCTGCCGTCCGAACCAGCGTCTCGGCGTCCAGCCCTTTGTTGTCGTAGGTCGCCGCGATGCGGCCCTCGCGCATGACCACGACGCGGTCGGACATGCCGAGGATTTCGGGCAGTTCCGAGGAGACCATGATCACCGAAAGGCCTTGCGCGACCAATTCGGCCATGAAGCCGTGCACGGCGGCCTTGGAGCCGATATCGATGCCCTTGGTCGGCTCGTCGAGAATGATCACCTTGGGCGCTGTGGCCAGCCATTTGGCGATGACCACTTTCTGCTGGTTGCCGCCGGAAAGTGTGCCGACGTCCTGGCTGAGCGATGAGGCGCGCAGGTCAAGCCGCTCGGTGTAGGAGCGGGCGAGCGAGAACTCTTCCGCCAGCCTCAGCACGCCGGATTTCGAGGTGCGCGCAAGCGAAGGGAGAGAAACATTCTGGAAGATCGGCAGGCCGATCACCACGCCCTGCTTGCCGCGCTCTTCCGGCACATAGACGATGCCGGCCTCGATCGAGTCCGCCGCCGATTTCGGCGCGATCGTCTTGCCGTCGAGTGAGATGGTGCCTCGGCTGGTGCGGGTGATGCCGGCGATCGCCTGCATCACCTCGCTGCGCCCGGCGCCGACCAGCCCGTAGAAGCCGAGAATCTCGCCCTTGCGCAATTCGAAGCCGATGTCGTCGAACTCGGTCGGGTGCGACAGGCCGGAGATGGACAGCACCGGCGCGCCGATCTTCGGCTCGCGCTGCGGGAAGATGTGGTCGACGTTGCGGCCGACCATCATGCGCACGATCTCGTTCTGGCCGGTGTCTTTCAGCAGGCCTTCGCCCACCATCTCGCCGTCGCGAAAGACCGTGTAGCGGTCGGCGATGCGGTAGATCTCGTCGAACTTGTGGCTGATGAAGAGCACCGCCTTGCCTTCGCTCTTCAGGAATTCGATCAGCAGGAAAAGCTCCTCGATCTCCTTCATCGAAAGTGCCGCTGTCGGCTCGTCCATGATGACGATGCGCGCGTCGATCGACATGGCGCGGGCAACCGCCACCAGATGCTTGTTGGCGATGCCGAGGTCCTTCAGCCGCGTGTCGGCATCGATGTGGCCGGCGCGCATCGTCTCCAGCACCTCGCGGGCGTTCTTGCGCATGGTGCGCCAATCGATGGTGCCGAAGCGGGTGCGCGGCGCATGGCCGAGAAAAATGTTTTCGGCGACCGAAAGATCGTCGAACAGCACTGTCTCCTGGTGGATGGCGGTGATGCCGTGGCCGAAGGCGGCATGCGCGCTGGGCAGCGTCGTGGCCAGGCCGTCGATGCCGATCTCGCCTGAATCGGGCTGGTAGATGCCGGTCATGATCTTGACCAGCGTCGACTTGCCGGCGCCGTTCTCGCCGATCAGCGCCGTCACCTGTCCCGGATAGAGCGACAGGCTGACATTGTGCAGCGCGCGCACGCCCGGGAAACTCTTCGAGATGCCTGAGAGCGTCAGGCGGGGCGCCGAGGCTGGGGGCCGCTCCTTTACCGTGCCGTCATGGGCCGTCGTGTCCATAATCGTATCGAGCCCAGTTATTTATTTTCCGTGTCGACTCCCCCTCACCCGACCTCCGCTTCGCTCGGTCGACCTCTCCCCGAGGGGAGAGGAGATTTCCGAGCTTGGCTCCAGGCTCTTCTCCCCACCGGGGAGAAGGTGGCCGCGAAGCGGCCGGATGAGGGGGCAGCGCCGTTGGTTCCAGGATCAATAGATCTTGGAGAACTTCTCGATGTTGCTCTTGTCGAACTGGAAAGGCGGAGCCATCGCGGCCGAGTTGGTGTCGTCGAGCGTCACCTTGCCGACGCGGCCGATCGATAGCGTTGCGCCGGGCTTGGCTTCTTCCTTCTTCACCGCCAGGTCATGGGCGAGGTAGATCGCCGAATAGCCGAGGTCGATCGGGTTCCAGAGAGCGACAGCCTGCGAAGCGCCGTTGTCGATGAACTTCTTGAACTCCGACGGCAGCGCGAGGCCTGTGACGTTGACCTTGCCGATCAGGTTCTCGTCGGTGACGACCTGTGCGGCGGCGACGACACCCACCGTGGTCGGCGCGATGATCGCCTTGAGGTTCGGGTAGGACTTCAAGAGGCCCTTGGCTTCATCCGTGCTCTTGGCTGAGTCGTCATCGCCATAGACGGTGGCGACCAGCTTGATCTTAGGGAACTTCTCCGGCAGCACCTTCTTGGCCGCTTCGATCCAGGCGTTCTGGTTGGTCGCCGTCGAGGAGGCCGACAGGATCGCAACGTCGCCGCCTTCCGGCAGGTAGTCGGCGGCGAGCTTGATGATGGTCTCGCCGATCAGGCCGGTGTCGGAAGGGTTGAGGTGGAGCTGGCGGCCTTCCTTGGCGACGCCGGAGTCCCACGAGATCACGGTGATGCCGCGATCCATCGCCTTCTTCAGCACCGGCACCAGCGCGTCGGCGTCATTGGCTGAAACGGCGATCGCATTGACCTTCTGCGCGATCAGCGAATTGATCACCTCGATCTGGGCTTCGGCGGTAGCCTTGGTCGGGCCGATATAGATGACATCGACATCGCCCAGTTCCTTGGCCGCTTCCTCGGCGCCCTTGTTGGCGGCGTCGAAGAAGCCGTTGCCGAGCGACTTCACCACCAGCGCGATCTTGACGTTCTCGGCGTAGGCGGCATTCACGAACATGGCGGCGGAAAAGGCCGCCGTAACCAGCAGTTTCTTCAAAAAGCTCATCGAATATCCTCCCTTGAGCGTTGCATTCCATCGCCGCTGCGAGCGTGAGTTTCCCTCAGGCCTGCAGTGAAGATTCCTCCTTGTCGCTTGACTGTCTGCGGGCGACGATTAGCGCCACGCCCGCTGTTTCCAGCATCTTGGCCTCGCGGTCCTCGATGCCGTCGTCGGTGATCACGGTTGCGATGCGCGACAGCCCGCACAGGATCAGGCTCGAGCGCATGCGGAATTTCGAGGAATCGACCAGCACCACCAGTTCGTCGGCCTGGTCGATCAGCTTCTGCTCCGCCTGGATCAGCAGCGGATCGCCTTCCATCAGCCCGAGTGGCCCCAGCCCCTGCGCGCCCATGAACATGCGCCGCGCATAGAAGTTGCGCGTCACGTCATTGTCGAAGGGCGACAGGATGATGTTCTGCTCGCGGTAGATAGTGCCGCCCGACAGCATCACCGTGTTCTTCGAGTGCTTGAGCAGATGCTCGGCGATCGGGAAGGAGTTGGTGAAGATCGGCATGCGGCGTCCGGTCAGGAAATGCACCATCTGGAAGGTGGTGGTGCCGCCATTGATGATGATCGGCTCGCCGTCCGTGCAAAGGTTCACCGCTTCGCGGGCGATCGCCCGCTTCTGCGCGGCGTTCAGTGTTTCGTTGACGGAGAAGGGCCGGCCGGCAAGGCCGATGAACTGCGGCGGCGAGATCGCCTCGGCGCCGCCGCGCACCCGGCGCAGGCGCTTCTGGACATGCAGCGCCGCGATGTCGCGCCGGATCGTCGCTTCGGAAGAGTCCGTCAGCTCGACCATTTCCTGTACCGTCACCACAGGCTTTTCCTGGACGGCGGACAGAATGATCCTGTGGCGCTCTTTCTCGTGCATGGTTCCTCCCTGCCCAAGCATCAGGCCTTAGAAAACGCGCAGTGTCAATCATTTCCGATCATATATTTTCATTGTGCAGCGCAATATGATCGATATTGATCGTTTGTGATTGACAAGCGCGACGCTTGCGTAGACATTCCCGGTCGAGAAACGAGGGGCGCGGCATCGCGCTCCAAGGGAGGATACCTATGCTCGACAAGCGCTCCGGCTCGCGCCTCGCCAATCTTTGGGACGATGCAAAGGCCGAAGGGATGAGCGGTCCTGAGCTCCTGGTCTACCGCTCGAACACGCTGGGATCCGACAAGCGCGTCACCAACTATGGCGGCGGCAACACCTCGTCCAAGGTCTGGCAGAAGGACCCGCTCACCGGTGAGGAGGTCGAGGTGCTGTGGGTCAAGGGCTCGGGCGGCGACAGCGCCTCGATCAAGCTTGACGGTTTCGCCACCCTCTACATGCAAAAGCTACGCGCACTGAAAGGCCTGTATCGCGGGCCCGCGCATGAGGACGAGATGGTGGCCTATCTGCCCCACTGCACCTTCGACCTCAATCCGCGCGCGGCCTCGATCGACACGCCGCTGCATGCCTTCGTGCCGAAGGCTTGCGTCGACCACATGCATCCCGACGCCATCATCGCGGTCGCCGCCGCCAAGGATTCCAAGGCGATCACCAAGGAGATATTCGGCGACGCCATCGGCTGGCTGCCGTGGAAGCGACCGGGCTTCGAACTTGGCCTGTGGCTGGAGAAATTCTGCCTGGAAAATCCGGATGCCAAGGGTGTCGTGCTGGAAAGCCATGGCCTGTTCACCTGGGGCGACACGCCCAAGGAGTGCTACGAGACGACGATCTCGGTGATTAACCAAGCGATCGACTGGTTCGAGCGCAAATCGCAGGGCAAGGCGATCTTCGGCGGCGAGGCGGTCCAATCGCTCGACGCTTCCGCGCGCCGCGCCATCGCGGCCAAGCTGATGCCGCGGATCCGCGGCCTCATCTCCGAAAAGAGCCACAAACTCGGCCATTTCGACGACCAGCCCGCCGTGCTCGAATTCGTCAATTCGAAGGACTTGCGGCCGCTGGCGGCGCTCGGCACCTCATGCCCCGATCACTTCCTGCGCACCAAGATCCGGCCGCTGGTGATCGAGTTCGATCCGGCAAAGCCGGATGTCGATGCCGTCATCGCGCGGCTGGCCGACGACATCGCCGAATACCGCGTCGGCTACCAGGCTTACTATGACAGCTGCAAGCATGCCGACTCGCCCGCCATCCGCGATCCCAATGCCGTGGTCTATCTGATGCCGGGCGTCGGCATGTTCACCTTCGCCGGCGACAAGGCGACCGCGCGCATTTCCGGCGAGTTCTATGTCAACGCCATCAATGTCATGCGCGGCGCCTCGACCGTCTCGTCCTATGTCGGCCTGCCCGCCCAGGAAGCCTTCGACATCGAATATTGGCAGCTCGAGGAGGCCAAGCTGCAGCGACTGCCGAAGCCGAAAGCACTCGCCGGTCAGATCGCGCTGGTCACCGGCGGCGCCGGCGGCATCGGGCGCGCCACCGCCACCCGGCTGCTGCGCGAAGGCGCCTGCGTGATGCTGGCCGACATCGACGAGGCCGCGTTGGCCAGCGCCAATGACGAGCTTTCGAAAGCCTACGGCAAGGACTTCGTCCGTCTGGTGCGGATCGATGTGACGTCGGAAGATCAGGTGCTTTCCGGCTTTGCCGAGACTGCGGTCGAATTCGGCGGCATCGACATCCTGGTGTCCAACGCAGGTCTGGCCTCCTCGGCGCCGATCGAGGAAACGACGCTGGCCTTGTGGAACAAGAACATGGACATCCTGTCCACCGGCTATTTCCTCGTTTCGCGCGAGGCCTTCCGGTTGTTCCGCGCCCAGAAGATCGGCGGCAATGTCGTCTTCGTCGCCTCCAAGAACGGCCTCGCCGCCTCGCCGAACGCGTCCGCCTACTGCACGGCCAAGGCGGCCGAGATCCATCTGGCCCGCTGCCTCGCGCTGGAAGGCGCGGAGGCGCAGATCAGGGTCAACGTCGTCAATCCGGACGCCGTGCTGCGCGGCTCAAAAATCTGGACCGGCGAATGGAAGGAACAGCGCGCCGCCGCCTACAAGATGTCGACCGACGACCTCGAGGAGCATTACCGCTCGCGCTCGATGCTGAAGCGCTCGGTCTTCCCGGAGGACATCGCCGAAGCGATCTACTTCTTCGCCTCGGACATGTCGGCCAAGTCCACGGGGAACATCGTCAACGTCGACGCCGGCAACGCGCAGAGCTTTACGCGTTAGGCGCGCACTTCCCTTCTCCCCGTTCTACGGGGAGAAGGTGCCCGAAGGGCGGATGAGGGGCGACGCCAGCCGACGAATACTGGGAGAAAGTGCAGTGTCCGAAACGATCATCTCGACTGACGTCGTCGAAAAAAGCAACGCCGCGCGCCAAGCCGACCTCGAGCGCGACTACGCTTCGCTCGGCGAGCGCCTCGACCGGCGCGGCATCGCCATCGACGCCATCCGCGACAAGGTCGAGAAATTCGGCGTCGCGATCCCGTCCTGGGGCGTCGGCACCGGCGGCACGCGCTTTGCCCGTTTTCCAGGCGCCGGCGAGCCGTGCGACATCTTCGACAAGATCGAGGACTGCGCCGTCATTGCCCAGCTGACGCAGGCAACGCCGACCGTCTCGCTGCACATTCCGTGGGACAAGGCCGATCCGAACCGGTTGAAGCAGGCGGCCTCGCGCTTCGGCCTCGGCTTCGATGCTATGAACTCCAACACCTTCTCCGACGCCAAGGACCAGAAGCTCTCCTACAAATTCGGCTCGCTGTCGCATGCCGATGCCGGCACGCGCCGCCAGGCGGTCGAGCACAATCTCGAATGCATCGAGATCGGCAAGACGCTGGGTTCGAAGGCGCTGACGGTGTGGATCGGCGATGGCTCCAACTTCCCCGGCCAGGTCAATTTCGCGAAGGCCTTCGAGCGCTATCTCGACGCCATGCGCGAAATCTATGCCCGCCTGCCGGACGACTGGCGGCTGTTCACCGAGCACAAGATGTATGAGCCGGCCTTCTATTCGACGGTCGTGCAGGACTGGGGCACCAACTACATCATTGCCAAGGAGCTCGGCGACAAGGCCTTCTGCCTGGTCGATCTCGGCCATCACGCGCCCAACGTCAACATCGAGATGATCGTGTCGCGGCTGATCCAGTTCGGCAAGCTCGGCGGCTTCCACTTCAACGATTCCAAATATGGCGACGACGATCTCGATGCCGGCTCGATCGACCCCTACCGGCTGTTCCTGGTCTTCAACGAACTGGTCGATGCCGAACTCTCGGGCGCCGAGGGGTTCAATCCCGCGCATATGCTCGACCAGAGCCACAACGTCACCGACCCGATCGAGAGCCTGATGCTGTCGGCGGTCGAGGTGCAGCGCGCCTATGCGCAGGCGCTGCTGGTCGATCGCAAAGCGCTGGAAGGCTTTCAGGAGGCCAATGATGCTTTGATGGCGACGCAGACGCTAAAGGCGGCCTACCGCACCGATGTCGAGCCGATCCTCGCCATGGCGCGGCTGAGGGCCGGCGGCGCCGTCGATCCGGTCGCCGCTTATCGCGAGGCCGGCTACCGTGCCAAGGTCGCGGCGGAGCGGCCTGCAGTCGCCGGTGGCGGCGGCGGGATCGTCTGACAGGCAGCGCCACTCCCCCTCATCCGGCCGCTTCGCGGCCACCTTCTCCCCGAGGGGAGAAGAGATCAGCGCCGCCGCACGCTCCTCTCCCCTTGGGGAGAGGTCGGATTGCCCGAATTGCCCTTGCAATTCGACTCGGCAATCCGGGTGAGGGGCCACGCGCGCTGCTTCAATTGTTATTGGACTAATTCGCTGTGGCGGTTTTTCCTAGGCGTCCCCCAACGCCTGGAGCACCGCCATGCCCTTGACCCGCCGGACGCTGATCGCCGTCAGCCTTTCGCTCACCTTTGCCTTCACGCCGACCATCGTCTTCGCCGCTTCGCCAACTCCCGCCAAGGGCGAGCACGGCATGGTGGTGACTGCCCAGCATCTTGCAACCGAAGTCGGTGTCGACGTGCTGAAGAAAGGCGGCAACGCGGTCGATGCCGCGGTCGCCGTCGGCTATGCGCTCGCCGTGGTCTATCCCAATGCCGGCAATATCGGCGGCGGCGGCTTCATGACCGTGCGCATGAAGGACGGCCGCACGACCTTTCTCGATTTCCGGGAGCGCGCGCCGCTCGCGGCGACCAAAACCATGTATCTCGACAAGGACGGCAAGCCGATCAAAGGCGCCAGCCTCGACGGCTATCTCGCGGTCGGCGTGCCTGGCTCGGTCGCGGGCTTCGAGATGGCGCGTGAGAAATTCGGCACGCTGCCGCGGCAGGAATTGATGGCGCCGGCGATTGCATACGCCAAAGACGGCTTCGTGCTTAACCAGGGCGACGCCGCGTCATTCGCCGGCGGCGCCGAGCGGCTGGCGAAGGACCCGGCGGCGGCCGCGATCTTCCTGAAAAAGGACGGCAAGCCTTACGGCATAGGCGAGAAGCTCGTTCAGCCGGACCTTGCCGCCTCCCTTTCGGCGATCTCGGACAAAGGCCCGGACGCTTTCTACAACGGCGCCATCGCCGATGAAATCGTCAAGGCGAGCGGCGCGAAAGGCGGCATCCTCGCCAAGCCCGATTTCGAGCAATATGCCGTGCGTGAGCTGAAGCCGGTGACCTGTTCCTATCGCGGCTACGAGATCATTTCCTCGCCGCCGCCGAGCTCGGGCGGCGTCATCATCTGCGAGATCCTTAATGTGCTGGAGGGCTATCCGCTCTCCTATCTCGGCGCCGGCTCGGCCGAGACGGTTCACGTCATGGTGGAAGCCATGCGCCACGCCTATGTCGACCGCAACTCGGCGCTCGGCGATCCGGATTTCGTCGACAATCCGGTCTCGAGGCTGCTCGACAAGGCCTATGCGAAAGACATCCGCGACAAGATCGATCCGTTCCGTGCCGGCGTGTCGAAGGAACTGATGCCGAAAGGCTTCGGCGAGTCGAAGGAAACCACGCATTATTCGATCATCGACAAGGACGGCAATGCGGTTGCGGTCACCTACACGCTGAACGGCTCCTTCGGCGCCGGGGTCGTCGCCGACGGCACCGGCATCCTGCTCAACAACGAGATGGACGATTTCACCCAGAAGCCGGGCGTGCCCAACCTCTACGGCCTGGTCCAGGGCGAAGCGAACGCCATCCAGCCGAAGAAGACGCCCTTATCCTCGATGAGCCCGACGATCGTCACGAAGGACGGCAAGCCGTTCATGGTCATCGGCAGCCCGGGCGGCTCGCGCATCATCACCATCACGCTGGAGGTGATCGTCAACGTCATCGACCACGGCATGGACATCCAGCAGGCGATCGACGCTCCGCGTATCCATCATCAATGGCTGCCGGACACGGTCTATGTCGAACCATTCGGGCTGTCGCCGGACACGGAGAAGCTGCTTGCCGGCATGGGCTACCATCTCGACCTCAGCGACCAGATCTGGGGGCAGGCCGCCGGCATCCTGGTCGGTGGCAAGAGCCTGGCACAGATCGAGAAAGGCGGCGGCGCGCGCTACAACGGCGCCATCGACAGCCGCGCTGCCGCCGGTGAGGCGCTGGGATATTAATTGATCAGGTCACCAGCGTGATGGTCGAGGCGATCAGCATCACGGCGGCGATGGCGACGAAAAGCGCATAGATGCGCGGCCGGTCGAGCAGCAACGCATTGCCGGAAATCCAGGCCGCCGTGGCCCCTCCAAGCGCGAACAGGAAGCCGTTGCGGTGGCCAAAGGACATGGAGGCGGCCATCAGGCCGCCGATGATCAGCGCGCCGAAGACGATGATGACGGCGACCGCGTATTTCTCGAAATCATTGCCGCCGCCCATCGCCGGCCCCATCGCATTGAGATTGGGCAGGTCGTCAGGGTCGAAGGGGCTGGTCGAGCCATATTCGTCTTGACCGAGGGATTCGCGCATCATTCGTTCTCCGCTGGGCGGCAACAAACCATCAACGCCTGCCGAGCGCAACCCGGCAAAACCGCCACGGCAATGCATTCGCTGCTCGGCTGATGCCGGCGTGCCACGATTTCCCGGTCGGTTTCAACGGCGCAGCGGCGTTGCGGTTCCCACAGCATAATGCCGAAAGGTGCGAAGCGGTTTTCCGACGATATCAGCTCCATCTCTGGCCCTGATCTACCTGGAAAAATCACTGCGCACGATGCCGTGCCTTTGCAGCTTGTCGTAGAAGGTCTTGCGCGGGATGCCGAGCGCCTCGATGGTGCGCCGGACGTCGCCGTCATTGCGGCCAAGTGTCTCGCGGATGATCTCGGCCTCGTAGCGATCGAGCCGCTCAGGCAAGGGCACGGAGGTGCCGCTCTCCGTTGCCGTGGGGGAAGGCGATCCGGCAACGTCCTCGAGCCCGAGCACGAAACGTTCGGCGAAATGGGCGAGCTCGCGCACATTGCCCGGCCAGTCATGGTCGCTGAGATGACGCCGGACCGCGGCGGAGATTGCCGGCACGGCGCGCCTGAATCGGGCCGCCGCCCGCTCGGCGAAGTATCCGAACAACAACGGCACGTCGTCCCGCCGCTCGCGCAGCGGCGGGATCGACAGCGTCACCACGTTGAGCCGGTAATAGAGATCCTCACGGAAAGCGCCGCGCTGGCTGGCATCGCCGAGATCGACCTTGGCTGCCGCGACCACCCTCAGGTCGACCGGCCGTACCTCATTGGTACCGAGCGGCGTCACCTCGCGCATTTCCAAGACGCGCAGCATCTGCACCTGTGTCGAGGCCGGCATGCTTTCGATCTCGTCGAGAAACAACGTGCCGCCGCTTGAATGCTCGATACGGCCGACGCGCTTCTTCTGCGCGCCGGTGAAGGCGCCGGCCTCGTGGCCGAACAATTCGCTTTCGATGACCGTCTCCGGCAGCGCGCCGCAGTTGAGCGCCACGAAATTGCCCTTGGCGCGGCGGCTCCAGCGGTGCAGCAGGCTCGCCACCACCTCCTTGCCGGAGCCGGTCTCGCCGGTCACCAGAACGTCGACATCGGTGTCGGCGATCTGCCGCAGCGTCCGGCGCAGCCGCTCGATCGCCGGCGTCTGGCCGATCAGCGGCAATCCCTCCTGCGCCTGCTCGGCCGCCTCGCGCAGGGCGCGGTTTTCCATCACCAGCCGGCGTTTCTCCGCGGCGCGCGCAACGCTCTGCGCCAGCCTGTCGGCGGCGAAAGGCTTGGTGATGAAGTCGTAGGCGCCGTCCTTGATCGCCTTGACCGCCATGGCGATGTCGCCGTGGCCGGTGACCAGGATAACGGGGATGTCGGGGTCGAGCCGCAGCACGCGGTCGAAAAGCTGCAGCCCGTCGATCTCCGGCATGCGGATATCCGACACCACCACGCCGGCGAAATTCTTATCGAGCGCTGCCAGCGCTTCGCTCGCCACCGCGTAGGCCGATACCGCAAAGCCGGCTAGCTCCAGCGTCTGCTTAGTCGCCTTGAGAAGATCGCTGTCGTCATCGATCAGGATTACTGGTGCCGGTTCATGCTTCGTCATGCGCCGGCCTTCGACAGATGGATGGTGAAGCGTGTTCCCTGGCCGCTGCTCGAAACCTCGATGCGCCCGCCATAGTCGGCGACGATGTCCTTGGAGATGACGAGGCCGAGCCCGAGGCCTTTTTCCTTGGAGGTGTTGAAGGGCGTGAACAGGGATTTCAGGATCGCGGGCGGGATGCCCGGCCCGTTGTCGGAAACGACCAGCGCCACGTCTTCGGTGGTTTCGGTGGCGAAGACTTCGACCCGCGCGCCATCATGGCCATCGAGCGCCTCCAGCGCGTTCTGGAACAGGTTGATCAGCACCTGCTCCAACCGCAGCCGGTTGCCCATCACCTTCAGCGCCGGCGGCGGCAGCGTGATCGCCAGCGCGTCCAGCCGGCCGGCGAAGCGGCTCCTGAGCAACACCACGGCGCCTTCGATCACGCTGCGCAGCTCAACCGGCTCGGCGGCGGTGCGGCCCTTGCGGGCAAAGGCTTTCAGCTCTTCGGTGATCGAGCCGATGCGCTCGGTCAGCGCGGCGATGGCGCCAAGGTTCTCTTCGGCCGACGCGCTCTGCTTGCGCTCCAGGAAGACGCGCGCATTGTCGGCATAGGCGCGGATCGTCGCCACCGGCTGATTGATCTCATGCGCGACGCCGGCCGCGACCTGGCCAAGCGTGGCAAGCCGGTTGGCCTGCACCAGCTCCTGCTGCATGACCTGCAGCTTGGCCTCGGTGCTGCGATGGTCGGCGATCTCGGCCTGCAGCCGGTCGCGTGCCAGGCTGAGATCCTGCGTGCGCTCGACGACGCGGCGCTCGAGCTCGGCCCGCGCGGCCTGCTCGGCGGCGATCCGCATCTGCGCGGACTGCCTGCGCCACAACAGATAGGCGGCTAATGCGAGGAGCGGGACAAGGACGCCCAGTGTCAGCAGCCGCATCTCGCGCTGCGCCGCCGCGATCGGCGCTTCGGCCGGAACGAGATAGTCGAGCCGCCACGGCGTCGACGGCACCGCGGTCGACAGCCGCAGATACTCGGCGTCGCTGCCCCCGGGCGTGATGGCATGGACCAGCGCGACGTCGGAGCTGAGCGGTTGTGGTTTGGTGACCGGCAACGGCACCAGCGGCGCATCGCCGAATTGCTGGCTGGTGCGGATACCGGCGAGCATCGGCCGGCTGAGCGGCTCTGTCGTCAGGAAGCGCCAGGAGGGCACACTGGTGATCAGCACCACGCCATGCTCGTCGCTGACATAGGCCGGGCGGTTGGCCTCGTGCCAGTCGGCCTCGAGCTGGTCGAACTCCATCTTGACCACGACGACGCCGAGCGGCCCCGAAGCGCCGTCGACACGGCGCGAGATGTAAAGACCCGGACGCTTGCTGACATTGCCGAGCGCGAAATATTCGGCCGTGCCGGACTGCATCGCGCCCGAGAAGTAGGCGCGAAAGCCGTAGTCGTTGCCGACGAAGCTCACCGGCTCGCGCCAATTGCTGGAAGCGATCGCCAAGCCGTCCGTGCCGGTGACATAGAGCACCGAGGCCTTGGTGCCGGACACCAGCCCTTCGAGCTTGCGGTTGAGCACGTCGATCGCGGCAGGGCTGCGTTGCGTCAGCGCGTCATGCACCTGCTGGTCCTCCGACAAAAGCAGCGGTAGCGCGCGCGGATTTTCCAACACAGCGCGCAACAGCGCGACCTTGAGGTTGGCGTCGGTGCGCCCTTGCGTGGCTAAAGCCTCGATCTCGGTCGAACGGCCGTAGAGGCCGGCGCCGTAAAGCGCCGCGAGCACGATCAGCAGCGCCACCGCCGCGAACAGCAGCCAGGCGCGACGCGCCCGCCCGGCAAGCAGTTCGGGCGTGGCAATAAGGACAGCGGCAGGGCGTTGCAGCATGCCGCATCTGTGCATGATTTCGCACAAACCGCAAATCGATCTATGCGGATAGCCGCACTAGCCTTCTCCAAAGCACTTGTCGCAAAATCGAAAAATCAAACAAAATCAACAAAGAGAGACACCCGGCACCATCTGGCACGCGCGTTGCAGATGCTTCCGCAGCAGCCGCGAGGCTGTGGAGGTCAACAGCCCCCTGGGAGGTCGAGCGTTTCGATCGGGGGCCGAACGGAGGATATCATGCAGACAGCAATCGCTGCCGCCGAACCGCGCGGCAAGGTTCCCTTCTACCGCCATCTCTATGTCCAGGTCCTGGTGGCGATCGCCGCCGGCATCCTGCTTGGCCATTTCTATCCCGACCTGGGCGCCTCGCTGAAGCCGCTTGGCGACGCCTTCATCAAGCTGGTCAAGATGGTCATCGCGCCGGTGATCTTCCTCACCGTGGCGACCGGCATCGCGGGCGTTTCCGACCTGCACAAGGTCGGCCGCGTCGCCGGCAAGGCGATGATCTATTTCCTCGTTTTCTCGACGCTGGCGCTCATCGTCGGCCTCGTCGTGTCGAACGTCATCCAGCCCGGCGCCGGCATGCACATCAACCCCGCGACCCTCGACCCATCGAAGGTGGCGACCTTCACCGAGAAGGCGCATGACACGACGATCGTCGGCTTCCTGATGAACATCATTCCGGACACCATCACCGGCGCCTTCGCCCAAGGCGATATCCTGCAGGTGCTGTTCTTCTCGGTGCTGTTCGGCATCGCGCTGGCGATGGTTGGCGAACGTGGCCGTCCGGTCGTCGATTTCCTGCAGGCGCTGACCGCGCCGGTCTTCCGCCTCGTCGCCATACTGATGAAGGCCGCCCCGATCGGCGCTTTCGGCGCCATGGCTTTCACCGTCGGCAAATACGGCATCGGCGCGATCGCCAACCTCGCCTTGCTGATCGGCACTTTCTATCTGACGTCGCTGCTCTTCGTGCTCGTCGTGCTCGGCGCTGTGGCATGGTATAACGGCTTCTCCATCCTGGCGCTGATCCGCTACATCAAGGAGGAATTGCTCCTGGTGCTCGGCACCTCGTCCTCCGAGGCGGCGCTGCCCGGCCTGATGGCCAAGATGGAGCGCGCCGGCTGCAACCGCTCGGTGGTCGGCCTGGTCATCCCGACCGGCTATTCCTTCAACCTCGACGGCACCAACATCTACATGACGCTGGCAGCGCTGTTCATCGCCCAGGCGACCGATACGCCGCTCACCTTCGGCGACCAGATACTGCTTCTGCTGGTCGCCATGCTGAGCTCTAAGGGCGCCGCCGGCATCACCGGCGCCGGCTTCATCACTTTGGCCGCGACGCTCTCGGTCGTGCCCTCGGTGCCGGTCGCCGGCATTGCGCTGATCCTCGGCGTCGACCGCTTCATGTCGGAATGCCGCGCGCTCACCAACTTTGTCGGCAACGCGGTCGCGACCATCGTCGTGGCCCGCTGGGAAGGCGAGCTCGACCAGAAGCAATTCGCCGCCGCCATGGCCGGCCAGTTGCCGGAAGAGGCAGACCTTGCGCTCTCGGGCGGCCTGCAGCCCGCCTAGCCGACCAGCATCCTCCCGATGCCGAGCAGGCCGCGGCAAGCGCCGCGGCCTGTTCTTTTTGTCGGCTGCCGCATAGGGTGGCGCGGCGCCGCACTCCTGCCGGTGCATTCCCGTTGCATTCAGGGCCGGTCGATGAGCAGTGCGTTTCCCGAGATCTACGTCGTTCGCCATGGCGAGACGGAGTGGAGCGCATCGGGCAGGCACACCGGCCGCACCGACATCCCCTTGACCGCCAAAGGCGAAGAGGCCGCGCGCGGCATCTTCGATCGGCTCAAGGACCTGACGTTCCAGGCGGTCTGGTCAAGCCCCTCGCAGCGCGCTTTCGACACCTGCCGGCTCGCCGGCTTCGGCGAGCGCGCGGTGAAGAAATCCGACCTGCAGGAATGGGACTACGGCGCTTATGAAGGCGCGACGACCAAAGAGATCCTGTCCAAGCGACCCGGCTGGCAATTGTTCCGCGACGGCTGTCCGGGCGGCGAGACGGCGGCCGATGTCGGCGCACGCGCCGATGCCATCATTGCCGGGCTGCGCGCGATTGCCGGCAATGTGCTCATCTTCTCCAGCTCGCATTTCCTGCGTGTCTTCGCATCACGCTGGGTCGGCCTGCCGCCGGCAGGCGGCGAGCACTTTGTGCTCGATACCGCCAGCCTTAGCATCCTGGGCTACGAGCATGATCTGACCGAGCCGGTCATCCGGCGGTGGAACCAGAAGTAGCCGCAGCTCGATAGCAGCTCAGGCGTCTCTGGAGATTAGGCGAAACCCCTCAGCCTCGTCATTCAAGGGCGGAGCAAGGAGCGAAGCGACGCGGCGCAGACCCTAGAATCCATGCCGTTACCTACAAGCGTTGCGCCGGTCCAAATCGACCTCCGTCTTGCGCCGCTTTTGCCCTTCGGGCGAGGTCACGGAATGGATCCTCGGGTCTACGCGTCCGCTTCGCTCCCGCTCCGCCCGTGGATGACGAAGTTCGGGCGCAGCCATTGGGGGTCGACGCCTACGCTGAAAGCATCGCCAGCTCCTCGGCCGTCAAATGCCGCGCCTTGCCCTTGGCAAGCTCGCCAAGCTGCAGCCGCCCGATCGCCACCCTGACCAGCCTCAGCACCTCGATGTCGAAGGCGGCGAGCAGCCTGCGGATCTGCCGGTTGCGTCCCTCGTCGAGCACGATCTCCAGCCAGGCTGTCCGCCCGCCGCTGCGCAACAGCGCGATCGAGCTTGCCCTGAGCAACTCGCCGTCGACGACGGCGCCCTGACGAACGCGCTCCAGCATTTCCTCGTCGGGCGCGGCCGCGATCTGCACGTGATAGGTCTTGGCGACATGCGAGGCGGGGTCGAGCAGGCCGTTTGCCCAGCGCGTGTCGTTGCTCATCAAAAGCAGCCCTTCGCTCGCCTTGTCTAGCCGGCCGACGGGCGACACGAACGGCAGGTCAAGCCCTCCCAGGCAGTCATAGACGGTGCCGCGGCCCTCCGGGTCGTCGCGGGTGGTGACCAGCCCGCGCGGCTTGTTGACCATCAGATAGACCGTGCGCTCGGCAATGACGCGCTCGCCGTCGACGGTGATGCGGTCGCCATCGGGATCGATGCGCAGCAAGGCATCGCGCACCGTCTTGCCGTTGACCTGCACGCGGCCGTCGACGACGAGACGCTCGGCCTGCGTGCGCGAGCAGAAGCCAAGCTTGGACAGCGCTCGGGCGAGGTTGACTTTGGCGACGATGGATCGTCTGTCGGGTTGGCGTGCCACTATCTTTGTCTTCGAACGTCTCAAAACGCCGCAACCGATGCCACGCCTGGCGAGATGGGCGCAAGCGGCTCCGTCACCTATTTCGGGTCGTCCAATTTCACTCCTGCGGCGCGCTCAGCCGCCGGTAGGTGACGCCGTCGAATGTTGCCGTCACGAAGCTGTTGACCGACATCTTGTGCTTGCGCCCGTCGCTGCAGGCATAGAGCGGCCAGCCGGTCTCGCTGCACTCGCTGGCTATGCAGATGCGGGTTACGCAGTTGCCTGTGGTCAGCCGGAAGCCTCCCTTGCCGGCAAAGCCCTGCAGCAGGCTGCCATCCGAGGAACGCCATGTCCGCTGCTGGAATTCAGGCCGCAGCTGAAGAGGCTCGAGCGGGGCGGCGAGGTTGGCGGTGCCGATAACTCCGGCGAGCAGCAGGCGATAGCGCGCCATTCCGGTCGTATAGGCGGTCACGAGGTCGGATTCGCCCGAGTAGGTCGTTGCAAGCTCGACGCCGTCGAGCAGGTGAGACGCCTGCCCGCCCGCCTCTGTCGGCCCCGCCAGGGCAACCAGGGCAACAAGGGCCAGGCAAGCGCGTGACATCTCGATTTCCAGCAGCCATGCATATCCCGGCGTGCCAGCGCCCCCGGCTGCCTGCCTTACCATCTCGCCGATTGGCCTCCGGCGCAAGATCAGCCGTGGCCTCCCATCCGCGCCAGGCATCGGGCCTGGTCGCGGGGCCGACCAAGCTCTTCGTAGCGGCCGGCCGCCTCCTCGAAGGCGGCGAGCGCGCGCACTTCCTTGTCCTGTGCCCGCCGCTGCACGCCCCGCGCCTCCCAAAGCGCTGCTGCCCAAGGGCCGCCTTGCCACATGCCGGCGATGCGTTCGGCGTCGTTCAGGCGGCGGTCGACCTGTTCCAATTCGCCCGCCTCGGCAAGCGCGATCACCGAGGCGGTGCGCAACGCCATCGAGCATGGCTGGCAGGCGCCCGGCGTCAACAGCCTGTCGCCCGCGAGGATCTCCTCGGCGACCATTTTCGGCGTCGATGCCGCCCGCACCGCCAGCGCCTGCATGCGCATGATGAGATGCGGCGAAAGCCAGGAACGTTCGGCATCGGTGAGGCCGCGCTGGATCAGGCGACTGGCTCGCCATTTCTGGCCGCGCTCCAGGGCGATCTCGGCCAGTCGCTCGATCGCCAGCACACGGCCGGCAACCGCGTCCGACTCGAGGAGCAGCCGCTCGGCTTCAGTAAGGAATTGCTCGGCTTTGTCGAGCTCGCCCGAAAACAACGCCGCCTCGCCGAGGAGCAGGCAGGCGAGACCGCGTCCGGCGCTCGATTCCGCCTCCTCGGCCACCGCGAGCAGTTCCTCGGCCAGCCCGGCGACTTCGGCATGGCCTTTGGCGCTGCACAGACAGAACTCGGACAGGCACAGATGTCCATCGAAGACATGTTGCACGAAGGTCGGCTTGGCGCGGACCCATTCGATGAATTCGGACCGGAACAGCTGCGGCCATCGCGCCTGCATCATCGAGGCAAGTCCCAGCAGCGCGCTCGCCTCGCCGACCTCGCGCGGCAAATCGGCGCCGAGCGCCAGATCGCGTGTCTGCCGCGCGATCTCGCTCGCCTTGTCGAACTCGCCGCTCTGCAGGTGCACCAGGCCCCAGGCAAGCGAGGTGCGGATGCGCTCCGAGGGGCTGACTGTCTCCGTGCCTGATAGCGTCAGCGCCTCCTCGTAGAGCGCGATGGTCGCGGCGCTCGGCCCGACGCCGAGCTCGGCATGCAGGTTGTCGCGAAGCTGGTTGAACTGGCGGATCGCCTCGACGCGGTTGCCGGCATCGAGCGCCGCCTGCATCAGTGCGCATTGCGCCTGCTCGTCGGCCGGGTCGAGCGCGATGAGCCGCTGCCACAAGCCGCCGGCGCGCAACAGGTCGCTGTAGCGTTGCTGTATCTGCGCGCGGGGGGTGTCGAGCCATTCGACGAAAAGGTCGTCGGGCAAGAGCCTGCCGCCGTAGAGGTCGGCCGCATGTTCGAAAGCGCTTTTGTCGCCGCCCCGGAGCGCCGCTTTTGCGGCCGCCTCGAAGTTTTCGATATCGATGTCGAGCTCCGCATCGGGTGCGAGCGCGATGATGTCGTTGCCGATCTCGATTAGTTCATGGGCGCCAAGCGCGCGGCGCGCGAAATGGACGGCTTTGCGGAGGCTGCCGCCGGCCGCTTCCAGGTCGGCGTCGGGCCAGAAAGTCTCCATCACCTGCTCGCGGTGCATGCGATGCGCGGGCCTCAGCGCGAGCAGCTTGACCAGCGCGGCGGCGCGTTCGCGTCGCCAGTCGGCCCCTGGTATCGCCCGGCCGTCGACACTGACGGCGAAGCGGCCGAGCAGATGGATCGAAACGCGCATCAAAGCACCATCCGGAAGAAGGAGAGCCGGCGCCAAAGCCATCACCAGCCGGCGGTGGTCGGGGAACGCTGGCGGAACATAGATTTCCTAATATGCCTTCGCAATCAAAATCCAACCGAAAGGAAATGACCATGTCACTCCGTATCGCAGACATCGCCCCCGACTTCACCGCCGACACCACGCAAGGTCCGATCTCCTTCCACGAGTGGCTGGGCAAGGACTGGGGCATCCTGTTCTCGCATCCTAAGGACTACACGCCGGTCTGCACCACCGAGCTCGGTTACATGGCGCGCCTCAAGCCCGAATTCGACAAGCGCGGCGTCAAGGTCATCGGCCTGTCCGTCGACCCGGTCGAGAAGCATGCCGGCTGGGCGAAGGACATCGCCGAGACGCAAGGCATGGCGCCGAACTTCCCGATGATCGGCGACCCGACGCTCGCCGTCTCGCAGCTCTACGACATGCTTCCGGCGTCGGCGGGCAGCAGCGCCGACGGCCGCACCGCCGCCGACAATCAGACGGTTCGCAATGTCTACGTCATCGGCCCCGACAAGAAGATCAAGCTCGTCATATCCTACCCGATGACGACGGGCCGCAACTTCGACGAGGTGCTGCGCGTCGTCGACTCCCTGCAACTGACGGCCAAGCATCGCCTGGCGACTCCGGTGAACTGGAAGCCCGGCGACGACGTCATCATCGCCGGTTCGGTGTCGAACGATGAAGCAAAGCAGCTCTATCCGCAGGGCTGGAAGGAACCGAAACCCTATATCCGCATCGTGCCGCAGCCTGTGCTGACCTGACAGGTCAGGCATCGAGATCTGAGGCGACGGGCATCGGCGGCGAGGACGTGAGAGACACATCCCCGCCGCCCCACAACCGAAAGACAGTGAGCAAATTCAAATCCGGCGCTTCTGCATAGCGCCAAGACGAGGGGAACCGAGATGAGCACTGCAAACAAACCGCGCATCGTCGTCCTGGGAGCGGGCTTTGGCGGCCTGGAACTGACGACGCTGCTGTCCGAGGCAATGGGCGACGGCATCGATGTCACGCTCATCGACAAGAGCGACGCCTTCGTGTTCGGCTTTTCGAAACTCGACGTTATGTTCGGCCTGAAGGCGGCGGGGGCGGTCCGCTTGCCCTACAACCGTTACGCCAAGCCCGGCGTGAAATTGCTGAGGCGCACCATCACTGCGATCGATCCAGAAAGGCGCCGTGTCACCACCGACGACGGTGTCTACGATGCCGATTACCTGATTGTCGCGCTTGGCGCTGAATATGATTTCGACGCTACGCCTGGGCTGTCGGGCACCAACGAGTTCTATTCGGTTGCCGGCGCGGATCGGCTGCGCGACGTGTTGCCGGGCTTCAAGAAAGGCAGGGCGATGGTCGGCGTCTGCGGCGCGCCCTACAAATGCCCGCCGGCCCCGAGCGAATGCGTGTTGATGCTGCATGACTATCTGGTACGGCAAGGCGTGCGCGAGGCCTGTGAGATATCGCTGGTGCTCCCGCTCGGCAGCCCGGTGCCGCCGTCGCCCGATACCTCGAAGGCGCTGCTTGCGGCTTTCGCCGAGCGCGGCATCAAGTTCATTCCCAGCCGTCGCGTCGCCTCGGTCGACAATAGCCGAAACGTGGCGGTGCTCGACGACGGCACCGAAATGCCGTTCGACCTTTTCCTCGGCGTCCCCAAACATCGCGTGCCGCCGGTCGTGCTGGAAAGCGGCATGTCGGAGAACGGCTGGATCCCGGTCAACCCGCGCACGCTCGAGACGAAATACCGGAATGTCTACGCGGTCGGTGACGGCGCCAACACCGGGACGCCCAAGGCCGGCGTCTTCGCCGAAGGTGCCGCGCGCGCCGTTGCCTCAGCACTCGTCGCCAAGCTGCGTGGCAGCGGAAACGGCACGCTCTATGACGGCTTCGGCACCTGTTACATCGAATTCGGTGGCGGCCGCATCGGCAAGGTCGAGGTCGATTTCTTTTCTGGCCCCGCGCCGACAGGCAACTACTATGAGCCGTCGGTGGCGTTGCGTGCCGACAAGGAAAAGTTCGGCTCAAGTCGACGGTCGCGCTGGTTCGGCTCGTAAGCCTGTGACAACCGCAGTGATGGGCGAGGACGCCGCCGCCAGACTGCGGCGCACCGGCAAATCCGGAGGCGGTCTGTCAGCTGCCCTCAGCCGTTTGCTGCCGACGGCAGTTCGAACAAGGTGGCGCCGTTCTCGCGCCCTCGGTCGACATAACCGATCACGCGGAACCATTTCGCGACGTCGGGCCTGTTCAGCCAACTGCGCGAATGGACGGGAAGGTTGCCGGCCAGCGCCTGGACATGGCGGATGTGGCGCTTGCAGAAGCGGACAGTCGTGGCGTTGAAGAAGTCCTCCCGCGCGGCAAAGAGCGTGTCGGCGGCGCCCGCGTGCTCATGCCAGGCGATGATCGCCACCGTCCTGTCGTCCTGCACGAGCGCATGCGCCCGGCCTTCCTTCAGGTTCATCATCAGATTGTCATAGGCGCTTTTGCTGTCCTTGCCGGCCGCCACATATTCGTCCGACATTCGCGTGGACAGGCCGCGGAAAACATCTTCCAGGTCTCCGACCGTCGCCGCGCGTGCTCTCATTTCTCCTCCTGACAGCCCGCCAGCAGTTTGCCCCAAGGAACAGGGATCACCAAGAAAATCAAATTCCCGATCCGGGGTGTACGCGCAATCTTGTTCCGCACGGAAGTGCCCGACCGCTGATCACGCTCGCATATCAGCGTTGGCTTGAGATCGCTTTTCCGCTGTCGGATCCCGGCGGCGGCGGCAATACAGACATCTGGCGGCCGATCTTGCCGCTGGCCTCACGCTGGCGACGACGGCGAGAGAAAGCGTGTCGTTGAATTCATTGCAGCCCTGCCGTAAAAGGCGCAAGTTCTCGATGGCCTGCAAGGTCTGACTGCAGCGTTAGGGGTATGCATTGACGTCGAGCAGGCCGATCCTGGTCACCGGCGCAGCCGGCTTCATAGGTTTTCACCTTTGCCAGAGGCTGCTTGCCGAAGGCCGGCAGGTCGTCGGCCTCGATTCCATGAACGAGTATTACGACGTCACCTTGAAGCAGGCGCGGCTCGAGCGGCTGAAGGCGTTCTCAAACTTTCATTTCGAGCATGTCGATCTCGCCGACCGCGATGGCATCTCGGGGGTCTTTGCGTCGGTCGCGCCGCAGATCGTCGTCAACCTCGCCGCGCAGGCGGGCGTCCGCTACTCGCTGGTCAATCCGCATGTCTATGCGCAAAGCAATCTAAACGGCTTCCTCAACATCCTGGAAGGGTGCCGGCAGGCCTCGGTCGGCCATCTCGTCTATGCATCGTCAAGCTCGATCTATGGCGGCAGCACGCGCATGCCGTTCTCGGTGCATGATTCCGCCGACCATCCCCTCAGCCTCTATGCCGCCAGCAAGAAGGCAAACGAGCTGATGGCCCACACCTACAGCCATCTGTTCGGGCTGCCGACGACGGGCCTGCGCTTCTTCACCGTCTACGGTCCGTGGGGACGGCCCGACATGGCCTTGTTCATCTTCACCAAGGCCATCCTCGCAGGCCAGCCGATCGATGTCTTCAACCATGGCAACATGCAACGGGATTTCACCTACATCGACGACATCATCGAGGGAGTGGCCCGCGTCATGCAGCATCCAGCGACGCCCAATCGCGATTGGACAAGCGCTGCGCCGGACCCCGCGACGAGCACCGCGCCGTTCAGGATCCATAACATCGGCGACAGCTCGCCTGTCGAGCTCAGCCGGCTGATCGACGTTCTGGAAGACGCTCTCGGGCGCAAGGCAATCCGCAACCTGATGCCGCTGCAGCCGGGCGATGTGCCTGCGACTTATGCCGACGTCGCCTCGCTCGAGGCGGTGATCGGCTTCAAGCCCAGGATCCCGATCGAGATCGGCGTCCCGCGCTTCGTCGAATGGTATCGGGATTTCTACCAGGTCTGATTGCAGGTCAGAGCAATTCCAGGAAAAGTGTGAGCGGTTGAGTTCGGCGCCTTCGCCGTAACCTTCCGTCTGGAATTGCGTCAAAAACAAAGGGATGGAGCGGCGACCAACCGAGCTCGCCGCTCGTTCAGTCGGCCCGGCGTGCCTGCCTGTCGATCCAAAGCGCGACCAGCGTGCAGGCGGCGCCCGAAAGCAGGTAGGCGCCGGCGGCGATGAGGCCGAAATTGCCGGCCAGGAGCAGCGCCGCGAGCGGCGCGAAGCCGGCGCCGAACATCCAGGCCAGGTCCGATGTCACCGCCGAGCCGGTATAGCGGTGCTGGCGCGAGAAGCTCGATGCGACGACGCCCGAGGATTGCCCGAAGCTCAAGCCCAGCAGGATGAAGCCGAGCACCATGAATACCGTCTCGCCAAAGGTGCCGCCGTTGAGAAGTTGTGGGGCAAAGCCGCTGAAGGCTGCGATGGCGACGGCGCCGCCGCCGAGCAGGGCGCGGCGTCCGACACGGTCGGCCAGCGGACCCGATGCAACGATCGCTGCAATGCCGAACAGCGCGCTCACCGCTTCGATGACCAGGAAACGTTCCGGACCTTCATTGGTGAACAGGAACACCCAGGACAGCGGGAACACCGTCACCATATGGAACAGGGCGAAGCTCGCCAGCGGCGCGAAGGCGCCGACGACGACGTTGCGTCCTTCCGTCCGAACCATCTCCCTGATGCGCGTCGGCTGCAGGTCGCCGCTCTCGTAGAGTTTCGAGAATTCGGGGGTGACCACGATGCGCAGCCTGGCAAACAGCGCCACGACGTTGATGGCGAAGGCGACGAAGAAGGGATAGCGCCAGCCCCAGGCGAAGAAGTCGTCGGCCGAGAGGTTGGCGACGAAGAAGGCAAATAGCGAGCTTGCCACGATGAGTCCGATCGGCGCGCCGAGCTGCGGGATCATCGCATAGATGCCGCGCCGGTTCTGCGGCGCATTCAGCGCCAGGAGGGAGGGCAGTCCGTCCCATGTCCCGCCGAGCGCCAGGCCCTGCAGGAAGCGGGTGAGCGCCAGCAGCCAGGCGGCGACCGCGCCGACATCCTCATAGGAGGGCAGGAACGCCATGGCGACCGTCGAGGTGCCGAGCAGGAACAGCGCGATCGTCAGCTTGGCGCCGCGGCCATAGGCGCGGTCGATCGCCATGAACAGCACCGTGCCGAACGGGCGCGCGATGAAGGCCAGCGCGAAGATGGCGAAGGAGTAGAGCGTTCCGACCAGCGGGTCGTGCGTTGGGAACACAAGCTTGGGGAACACGATCACGGAAGCGATCGCATAGACGAAGAAATCGAAGAATTCCGACGTCCTGCCGATGATCACGCCGACCGCGATATCGCCCGCGCTGACCTGGCCGTGATGCGAGCCGATCAGCCTGCTGTCCGTGTCGGAAGTCGAAGTTTCAGCCATCGTTTCCGTCGAGCTCAAGTTCGGAACGCGATTGTCGTCGTCCCGATGCGATGTTGTCGTTATCCAGATGCGACGCTGTCGTCATCCAGATGCGATGTTGTCGTCATCCCATTATGCGTGCACACTTTCGCGAAAGCCATACCGGCTGGGCATTGGACAAATTGTCCAATGTCGTCGCCGTGCCCGCGGCAGTAGCCGTTGGTCCATATCGCATCGCAACCTGCACAGATCCTGCTGCAGGGCCATCGAGGGCAGCGTTTGATGAGACGATCCGGAGCCTTGCTTCTTTTTCCGCTCGCCGTGCTGCTGAGCGGCTGCGATCTTGTCGTGCTGGCGCCCGCGGGCGACGTGGCAGTGCAGCAGCGCGACCTGCTCGTCGTCTCGACCCTTTTGATGCTGCTCATCATCCTGCCGGTCATGGCGCTGACCGTGCTGTTCGCCTGGCGCTACCGGCAATCCAGCACCACGGCGATCTACACGCCGGACTGGGACCATTCGACCAAGCTGGAGCTGGTGATCTGGGCGGCACCCCTGCTCGTCATCATCTGCCTCGGCGCGCTCACTTGGCTCGGCTCCCATCTGCTCGATCCCTACCGGCGCATCGACCGGATCGAACCAGGACAGCCGGTCACCCAGAACCACAAGCCGCTCAGGGTCGACGTCGTCGCGCTGGATTGGAAATGGCTCTTCATCTATCCGGATTACGGCATTGCTTCCGTCAACGAGCTGGCGGCGCCGGTCAACCAGCCGATCGACTTCCGCATCACCTCCTCGACGGTGATGAACTCCTTCTACATTCCGGCCCTTGCCGGGCAGATTTACGCCATGCCCGCCATGGAGACGAAGCTGCACGCGGTCATCAACCGTCCAGGCACCTATTCCGGCTTCTCGGCCAACTACAGCGGCGCCGGCTTCTCCGGCATGCGCTTTGCGTTCCACGGGCTCTCCGATCAGGCCTTCGGCGAGTGGGTTACGCAGACCAAAGGTGCGCAGGCTACGCTTAGCCGCGAGACCTATCTCGATCTCGAGCGTCCGAGCGAGAACGAGCCGGTCCGCCACTATGCCTCCGTCGATCCCGACCTCTATGGCGCGATCCTCAATCTGTGCGTCGAGCGCGGCAAGATGTGCATGAACGAGATGATGTCGATTGACGCCAAGGGCGGCCTTGGGCTGGCCGGCGTGCGCAACACCTTGCCGCTGCAATACGACAAGCTTGCCCGGCGCGGCGCGGTGTTCGGCAACGATCCGTCCTATGTCGCCAGCATCTGCACGGCGGAGGAGGCAGCCGCCGCTTCGCGCGCGGCCCGCGATGCCGGCGCGAAATATTGGCCGGTGCGCGATCTTTCCCCGCTGCGCGGGGCAGGGCTGCTCAGTCCAGGGGAAGGCAGCCGCCGCGCCGACGCCGAGACGCCGTCGCTCGGCCTGCTGCGCTTCGAATTGTGAGGGATGACGGATGCCTGAGACGCTGACCAAGTTCATCTTCGGCCGCCTCACTCTGGAGTCGCTGCCGCTGCACGAGCCGATCGTCGTCGTCACCTTCATCGTCGTGGCGTTGGGCGGCCTCGCGGTGCTCGGCGCGGTCACCTATTTCAAGCTTTGGGGCTATCTGTGGCGCGAGTGGTTCACCAGCGTCGACCACAAGAAGATCGGCATCATGTACATGGCGCTCGGCCTCGTCATGTTGCTGCGCGGCTTCTCAGACGCCATCATGATGCGCCTGCAGCAGGCCATCGCCTTCAACGGTTCCGAGGGTTATCTCAACGCTCACCACTACGACCAGATCTTCACCGCCCATGGCGTGATCATGATCTTCTTCGTGGCGATGCCTTTCGTCACCGGGCTGATGAACTTCGTCGTGCCGCTGCAGATCGGCGCGCGCGACGTCTCCTTCCCTTTCCTCAACAATTTCAGCTTCTGGATGACGGTCGGCGGCGCCATCCTGGTCATGGCCTCGCTGTTCGTCGGCGAGTTCGCCCGCACCGGCTGGCTGGCCTATCCGCCGCTCTCCGGCATCAATTATAGTCCCGACGTCGGCGTCGATTACTACATCTGGGCGCTGCAGGTTGCCGGCGTCGGCACGACATTGTCGGGCATCAACCTGATCTGCACCATCATCAAGATGCGCGCCCCCGGCATGACCATGATGCGCATGCCGGTCTTCACCTGGACCTCGCTCTGCACCAACGTGCTGATCGTGGCGTCCTTCCCGGTGCTGACGGCGGTGCTGACGTTGCTAGCGCTCGACCGCTATGTCGGCACCAACTTTTTCACCAACGACTTCGGCGGCAACCCGATGATGTATGTGAACCTCATCTGGATATGGGGCCACCCCGAGGTCTACATCCTCATCCTGCCGCTGTTCGGCGTCTTCTCCGAGGTCACCTCGACCTTTTCCGGCAAGCGCTTGTTCGGCTACACCTCGATGGTCTACGCCACGATAGTCATCACCATCCTGTCCTATCTCGTCTGGCTGCACCACTTCTTCACCATGGGCTCCGGCGCCAGCGTCAATTCCTTCTTCGGAATCACCACGATGATCATCTCGATCCCGACCGGGGCGAAGATATTCAACTGGCTGTTCACCATGTATCGCGGCCGCATTCGCTTCGAATTGCCGATGATGTGGACGGTGGCCTTCATGCTCACCTTCGTCGTCGGCGGCATGACCGGCGTGCTGCTTGCCGTGCCGCCCGCCGACTTCGTGCTGCACAACAGCCTGTTTCTGATCGCGCATTTCCATAACGTCATCATCGGCGGCGTGCTCTTCGGCCTGTTCGCCGGCATCGCCTACTGGTGGCCCAAGGCCTTCGGCTTCAGGCTCGATCCGTTCTGGGGCAAGGTCTCGTTCTGGTGCTGGGTGCTCGGCTTCTGGCTCGCCTTCATGCCGCTCTATATTCTCGGCCTGATGGGCGTGACGCGTCGCATGCGCGTCTTCGACGATCCCTCGCTGCAGATCTGGTTCGTGATCGCCGCTTTCGGCGCCGTGCTGATCGCCTGCGGCATCGCCGCCTTCCTGGTCCAGATATTCGTCTCCATCCGCAAGCGCGAAGCGCTGGCCGATCACACCGGCGATCCCTGGGACGGCCGCACCCTCGAATGGTCGACCTCCTCGCCGCCGCCGGCCTACAACTTCGCCTTCACGCCGGTCATTCGCGACAACGACGCCTGGTTCGACATGAAGAAGGCCGGCTACCGGCGCCCGCTGTCCGGATTCAAACCGATCCACATGCCTCGCAACACCGGCACCGGCGTCGTCCTGGCGGTGTTCAGCGTCGCGCTCGGCTTCGGCCTGATCTGGTACATGTGGTGGCTGGCGGCACTGAGCTTCGTCTGCCTCATCGCAACCGCGATCGGCCACACCTTCAACTACCACCGCGACTTCGACATTCCGGCTGCCGAGGTCGCGCAAACGGAAGAGGCGAGAACGACGCTCCTCGCCGCCCAGGGCTAGGAATTGAGCATGGCATCGAGCGCGATCACGGCCGGCTCGGAACCGGTCTTCCACCTGGAAGAAGAGCACGCGCACGCCGAAGGCGGCAGCACCATGCTCGGCTTCTGGCTCTATCTGATGAGCGACTGCCTGATCTTCGCCATGCTGTTCGCGGCCTATGGCGTGCTCGGCGGCAATTACGCGGCGGGTCCGGCGCCGAAGGATCTGTTCGATCTTGGCCTGGTGGCGGTCAACACCACCATGCTGCTCTTGTCCTCGATCACCTATGGCTTTGCCATGCTGACCATGGACAAGGGCCGCGTCGGCGCGACGCAAGCCTGGCTCGTGGTGACCATCCTGTTCGGCCTGGCGTTCCTCTCCATCGAGCTCTACGAATTCGCGCACATGATCCATGAAGGCGCGACGCCGCAGCGCAGCGCCTTCCTGTCGTCCTTCTTCACCCTGGTCGGCACGCATGGCCTGCACGTGACCTTCGGCATCGTCTGGATGGTGACACTGATGGTGCAGGTCGCGAGACACGGCCTCATCGAGGCTAACCGCCGCCGGCTGATGTGCCTTTCGATGTTCTGGCACTTCCTCGACGTCGTCTGGATCGGCGTCTTCACCTTCGTCTACCTGATGGGGATGCTCAGATGAGCGCTCATGATCATGCCGATCGCGACCACACCCATGGCGGCGCCGCGCACGGGTCGCTGAGGGGCTACCTGATCGGCTTCGTCCTGTCGGTGATCCTCACTGCCATCCCGTTCTGGATGGTCATGACCGGCGCCATGGACAACAAGCAGGCCGCGGCCATCATCATCATGGCCTTCGCGGTGGTGCAGATCGTGGTGCACATGGTCTTCTTCCTGCATATGACCCCTGCGTCGGAAGGCGGATGGTCGATGCTGGCGCTCATCTTCACAGTGATTCTCGTCGTCATCGTGCTGAGCGGCTCGCTCTGGGTGATGTACCACCTCAACGCCAACATGATGCCCGGGCTCCACGAGATGCGGGAGATGCCATGAGCCCCATTTCGGGCGTGGGCGTGTGGCGCGCGGGGAGGGCCAAAGCCGAGGCAAAGGACATGACCGGCTCTCATGCGGGCTCGAAGGGCTCCGCGTCGCGATTCTTGGCTGTGGCGCTTGGGCTTCTCGGCATTCTGGTGTTTCTCGGGCTCGGCGTCTGGCAGCTGGAAAGACGGGTCTGGAAGCTCGATCTGATCGCCCGCGTCGACCACCGCATCCACGCTCCCGTCGTCGATGCGCCCGGTCCGCAGGACTGGAGCGGGTTCAGCGCGCCGGATCACGAATATCGCCATGTGCGGCTGGCCGGGCGCTGGCAGGGCGGCGCCAACACGCTGGTGCAGGCGGTGACCGAGCTTGGCGGCGGCTATTGGGTGCTGACGCCGATGCGCGACGACCGCGGTTTCACGGTCCTCATCAACCGCGGCTTCATCCCGCAGGAGCGCAAGGTGGAGTTCGAGCGGGAGAAGGCCGCGCTCGCCGCGCCGGCGACGGTTGACGGGCTGCTGCGCATCAGCGAGCCCGGCGGCGGTTTCTTGCGCAGCAACGATCCGGTTGCCGATCGTTGGTATTCGCGCGACGTCGCGGCAATCGCCAAGGCGCGCGGCCTGGCGGATGTCGCGCCCTATTTCATCGATGCCGAGGCATCCGGCGCTGCTGGCTGGCCGCGCGGCGGGTTGACCGTCGTCACCTTCCGCAACAGCCATCTCGTCTATGCTTTGACTTGGTTTGCCCTGGCAGGGATGCTGGCGATGGCGCTTGCCAGCCAGGTCCTCGCCGGCCGCCGGAACTGGGATGTAGCGTGATGAATATCGCGTGGCCCCATCACGACAAGCCGTTCCTGACGCTTCCTCCAACGCGGCAGGGAGGCGCAGCCTCGGATGCCGACGTCACGAACAGGAAGAACCTGCTCCTGCTCATCCAGCTGCGCTGGCTGGCGGTGGCGGGGCAGGTGCTGACCATCCTGGCCACGCAACACTGGTTCGCCATCCCGCTGCCGCTCGCCGAGATGGCGGGCGTGGTGCTTTTCCTCGTCGGCCTCAACATCTTCAGCCTGCTCGCCCTGCGCGGCAACCGCCGGATCTCCAACGCGCAGCTCCTCGTCGCGCTGATTTTCGACATGGCGGCGCTGACGACGCAGCTCTACCTGAGCGGCGGCGTCTCGAATCCGTTCGTGTCGCTTTACCTGCTGCAGATCACGCTCGGCGCCGCGCTGCTGGCGCCATGGTCGACCTGGCTCCTGGTGGTGACGGCCTCTGCCTGCTTCGTCTTCCTCATCTTCGTTTTCCAGCCGATCGCCATTCCGCATCACGGCGGCAGCGACCTCCAGGCGCTGCATCTGCGCGGCATGTTCATCTGCTTCGTGCTCGCGGCGGGCCTGATCGTGATCTTCATGACGCGAATCAACCGCAACCTGCGCGAACGCGATGCCTATCTCGCCGACCTGCGCCAGCGTTCGGCCGAGGAAGATCACATCGTGCGCATGGGCCTGCTGGCCTCGGGTGCCGCGCATGAACTGGGCACACCGCTCTCGACAATATCGGTCATCCTGTCCGACTGGCGCCAGATGCGCGGCGTCAAGCGCAACCGCGAGCTTTCCGACGACGTGGCCGAGATGCAGGCGCAGATCGAACGCTGCAAAGGCATCGTCACGGGCATTCTCATGTCCTCCGGCCAGGCGCGGGGCGAGGGCACGATCCGCACCACGATCCGCAGCTTCCTCGACGATCTCGTCGAGGAATGGCGCGTCAGCCGTCAGCCTCTCAAGCTCGACTACAGCAACGGCTTCGAGCCGGACGAGCAGATCGTGTCCGACACGGCGCTGAAGCAGGTGATCTTCAATGTGCTCGACAATGCGCAGGAAGCATCGCACGATTGGGTCGGCGTCACCGCCGGGCGGCAGGATGAGAAGCTGGTGCTCTCCGTCGAGGATCGCGGACCGGGTTTCGACAAGGATATCCTGGACGCGCTCGGCCAGCCCTATATGTCGAGCAAGGGGCGACCAGGCGGCGGCCTGGGCCTCTTCCTGGTGTTCAACGTGGTGCGCAAGCTTGGCGGCGACGTTTCGGCGCGCAACATGGCCGAGGGCGCCCGTGTTACCCTTTCGCTGCCGCTGGCGGCGCTGACCTATGGAGACGATCGTGAAATCTGATCGATCCTTGTTCGTCGTCGAGGACGACGCGACCTTCGCGCGCACGCTCAAACGCTCGTTTGAAAAGCGCGACTACGACGTCGTGATCTGCCACGACCGCGAGGCGCTGCTGGTCGCGCTGGAAACGGCCGTCCCGGCCTACGCCGTCGTCGATCTCAAGCTCGGATCGGGATCGGGTCTCGAATGCGTCAAGCTTCTCAGCGCCCGCAATCCATCGATGCGCATCGTCGTGCTGACGGGATTTGCCAGCATCGCCACGGCGGTCGAGGCGATCAAGCTCGGCGCCAGCTATTATCTGGCCAAGCCCGCCAACACCGATGACATCGAAGCCGCCTTCGGCCGCGCCGAGGGCGACGTTTCGGTGCCGCTCACCAGCCGCCCCACCTCGATCAAGAACCTCGAATGGGAGCGTATCCACGAAACGCTGGTCGAGACCGGCTTCAACATCTCCGAAACCGCGCGCCGGCTCGGCCTGCACCGGCGCACGCTTGCCCGCAAGCTCGAGAAGCGCGTGGTGCAGTAGGGCGCCGCACCAAGATTATTCGCGAACGGCCACGGCCAGCACCGAGACGCAGTCGCCCGCCTTGACCAGGCCCGGGAAGTGACGCGCGGCGAGCAGCCCCGACATCCTTGCCCTGATCTCCTGCGGCGCCTGCCCGGTGCGCCCGACCGGATGGATGCGCGCGACAACCTGGCCGCTCTCCACAGGCTCGCCGAGGTCGACCATCGTCTCGATCATGCCGTCATCCTCGGCGAAGGCGAAGCAATCACCCGACGGCATGTCCAGCCACTGAGTTCTGCCCTTCTCGACCGTACCATCGACGATGCCGGCGTGGCGGAGCACGTTGAGGATGCCGCGCCGGGCGATCCGCACCGTCTCGGCGCGCGAGGTTCCGCCGCCGCCGAGTTCGGTGGTGACGAAGACCTTGCCCATCTCCTCGGCGGCCGTGTCATACATGCCGACCGCGTCGATCTCGGTCATGCGCATCGAGAACGGCGCCGAGAAAGCCTCGACGGCGGCGAAGGCCTTTTTCTCCTGCGCCTTGTCCGGCAACGTATGCGCCGCGCAGAACGGCACGAAGTCCAGCGTCTTTCCGCCGGAATGGAAGTCGAAGACGATGTCCGCGCGCGGCAGCAGCTCGCGCTGGAAATAGTCGGCGATCTTCTCGGTCACCGTGCCGTCCGGCCTGCCGGGGAAGGAACGGTTCATGTTGCCCTTGTCGATCGGCGAGGTGCGCGTGCCGGCCCGGAACGCCGGATAGTTCATCGCCGGCACGATGATGACCGTGCCGGAGACATTTTTCGGATCGAGCGTGCGGGCGAGTTCGAAGAGCGCCAGCGGCCCCTCATATTCGTCGCCGTGATTGCCGCCGGTGAGCAGCGCCGTGGAGCCCTTGCCGTTGCGCACGACACAGACCGGGATCATCACCGATCCCCAGGCGGAATCGTCGCGGCTGTAGGGTAGGCGCAGGAAGCCGTGCTGGACGCCGTCGCGCTCGAAGTCGACGGTCGGCGCGATCGGCGAGGGACGCAAAGCGGACATCGGCTCAGTCCTTCACGAACAGCTTGCGCGGCACGTTGGCCAGGCACTCGACGCCGGCGTCGGTGATCAGGATCGACTCGGTGATCTCCAACCCCATCGTCTCCAGCCACAGTCCGGTCATGAAATGGAAGGTCATGCCGGGCTTGAGCTCGGTGCGGTCGCCGGGGCGCAGGCTCATGGTGCGCTCGCCCCAGTCCGGCGGATACGAAAGACCGATCGAGTAGCCGGTGCGGTTGTCCTTGACGATGCCGTACTTTTTCAAGACGGCGAAGAAGGCATTGGCGATGTCCTCGCAGGCATTGCCCGGCTTGGCGGCGGCCAGACCTGCTTCCATGCCCTCAAGTGTGGCCTTCTCGGCATCGAGGAATGCCTGCGTCGGCTTGCCGAGGAATACGGTGCGCGACAGCGGACAATGGTAGCGATTGTAGCAGCCGGCGATCTCGAAGAACGTGCCTTCGTTCACCTTCATCGGCTTGTCGTCCCAGGTGAGATGCGGCGCCGAGGCGTCCGCTCCCGACGGCAAGAGCGGCACGATCGCCGGATAGTCGCCGCCGATGCCGGCGACGCCGCGCGTGCCGGCATCGTAGATCTCGGCGACCAAATCGCATTTGCGCATGCCGACTTCGATCTTGTCGACGATACGCTGGTGCATGGCCTCGACGATGCGAGCGGCGTTGCGCATATACTCGATCTCGGTCGGGCTTTTCACGGCGCGCTGCCAGTTCACCAGCGCTGTGGCATCGGCAAAGCGGGCATTGGGCAGGTGCTTCTGCAGCGCCGCGAAGGCTGCGGCCGAAAACCAGTAATTGTCCATCTCGACGCCGATGCTGAGCTTGTCCCAGCCGCGCTCGGCCAGCACGCTGGCGAGGTAATCCATCGGATGCCGCTCGGTCGACTGCACATAATTGTCGGCGTAGCCGATGATGTCGTCATGCGCGAGATAGGCGGTGCGCTTGGCGCCGTTGGCGTCCTGGCCACGGCCGTACCAGACCGGCTCGCCGGAAGGCGGCACGATGACGGCCTGATGCACATAGAATGACCAACCGTCATAGCCTGTCAGCCAGGCCATGTTCGAGGGATCGCTGACGATCAGCAGATCGACGCCTTTAGCCTCCATGGCTTTTCGTGTCTTGGCGAGGCGCTCCGCATATTCGCCGCGCGAGAATTTCAAATTTGGCTGCATTTTGTTGTCCTCGTTTGTTGGGCCTGGCGGCCAGCATCAACTTTCGAAATCGAGCCCGGCATTGGCGGCGCGTGCACGGTCGCGAGCCAAAGTGGCGATTGCGGTGTCCTGCACGCCGGTGCCGGTGAGGTCGGCGATGGTGATGTCGCTGGCCGAGCGCCGTCCCGGCTTGCTGCCGGCGATGATCTGGCCGAGCTCCGTGACCTCGGCGTCGGCGGCGAAGACCGCCGCCTCGATGGCGTGATGGAGCTCGCCCAGGCGCCGCGTCTGCTTGGCGCTGTCGGCGACATAGAGATCGGCCATGCGCAGGATCGCCGGCGCGATCTCGTTCTTGTGCTCGGCGTCCGAGCCCATGGCGGTGATGTGCTGGCTGGCGGAGACGAAACCGGCCTTGATCAGCGGTTCGGTCGACGGCGTGGTGGTGACGATGATGTCGGCGCCCGCTGCCGCGTTCGCCGCATCCGGCTCCGCGCGCACGATGATGCCGAGCTTCTCGCGCAGGCGCGCGGCGGTGGCTTCAGCCTTGGCGGCGTCGCGCGCCCAGATGCGTGCCTCTGCGATCGGCCGGACCAAACGCAGAGCTTCGAGCTGCAGCCCAGCCTGCAGGCCGGCGCCGAAGATCGCGGCTACGCTTGAGTCTTGGCGCGACAAATGCCTGGCCGCGACTGCGCCGGCGGCGGCCGTGCGGATATCGGTCAGATAGCCATTGTCGAGCAGCAGCGCCTCGACCACGCCGGTTTTGGCCGAAAGCAACACCATCATGCCGCCGCCGCTCGGCAGGCCGAGCGTCGGATTGTCGAAGAAACCGGAGCTTATCTTGACGGCGAAACCGTCAATGCCCGGCACATAGGCGGACTTGACGTCGACCTCGCCCCGATGCTCGGGAATGTCGAGCCGCAGAATCGGGGGCATCGCCACCGGCAGCGTGGCCAAAGCGCGAAAAGCGTTCTCGACGCAGGCAACGGCGTCCAGATCTAGCGTCACGATCTTGCGCAGATCACTTTCGGTGAGAATGGTTATGCGGCTCATGCTGCGCGCTCCGCGATTGTCTCGCCGCAGACGATGCGGCGGTGCAGGTCCATGTCGATGTTCTTGCCGGAGAGGATGAGAACAGTGGGGCCGTTCACTTCGACCTTGCCGGCAAGCAGCGCGCCTATGCCGACGGCGCCAGCGCCTTCGACGATCTCACGCTCCTCTTCATACGCATGGCGGATGCCGGCCGCGATCTCCTCCTCCGAAAGCAGCACGACGTCGTCGAGCAGTCCCCGGCACATGGCAAAGGTCAGCCGGTTGTCGAGCCCGATGCCGCCGCCGAGCGAATCCGCCAGCGTCGGCAGTTCCTCGACCTGCACCGGCCGGCCGGCGTCGAGGCTGGCCTTCATCGCAGCGCCGCGCGCCATCGAGATGCCGATGACTTTGGTGCGCGGGCTCACGCCTTTGACGGCGGCCGCAACACCGGCCGCCAGCCCGCCGCCGGAGAGCGGCACCAGCACGGCCGCGGCATCCGGCACCTGCTCCATGATCTCCAATCCGAGCGTGCCTTGCCCGGCGACAATGTCGGGATGGTCGAAGGGCGGCAGCATGACCAGCCCTTCTTCCGCCACCAGCCTGTCGACTTCCTGCTGGGCGTCGTCCTGGCTGTTGCCGACGATGCGGATATCCGCGCCGAGGCGGCGGATGGCGTCGAGCTTGTTTTCCGGCACCAGCCTAGACATGCAGATCACCGCGCGGATGCCTTCGAGCTTCGCCGCATGCGCCAGCGCGCGGCCGTGATTGCCGGTCGAGGCGGCGACGACGCCGCGCGATTTTTCTTCCGCGCTCAATGCTGCGATCGCATTGGAAGCGCCGCGCAGCTTGAACGCGCCGGTGGTCTGGTGATGCTCCAGCTTGAGATGAACAGGACGGCCCGCGCGGTCCGAGAGGCTTTGCGACAGCACAATAGGTGTCCGCTCGACCTTGCCTGCAATGCGCTCGCGCGCCGCGCGAATATGCTGAAGCTCAACAATCATTTCGATCACGGACATTTCGTTCACTGGGCCAGCGGCTTCGTCCACAGCCGGCCGAATTCGGGCCGGGGCGTTTCGTCGCCGCACAGCCGCAGGCAGTTCCAGGCGCTGGCCTGGTTGCTGGTGACGACCGGACGTCCGATCGCCTCCTCCATGCCGGGAACCGCCAGTGCGGCGCGCAACGCGGTGCATGAGACGAACAGCGCATCGGCCTGCGGATGGGTGACGTTGCGCGCCAGCTCGACCAGGGACGCCGGCGTGATGCGCGCCATCTCGCGGTCGTCCTCGAAACCGAGGCAGGTGAAGCTTTGGATATCGAAGCCGTGCGCGGCGAAATAGGCGGCCATCGGCCGGCTGGTCTCGACGGTGTAAGGAGTCAGGATGCTGATACGCTTCACCCCGAACGCGTTCAGGCCGCGCACGCCGGCCATCGGCGGGGTGACGACGGGCACGCCGGGCTTGGCTGCATGGATCGCCTGCTCGATCTCGGCGTCGCCGATCACCACCGACGCAGAGGTGCACGAGTAGCATATCGCATCGAGCGGCTCGTCCGGCAGGATGAGCGCCGCGCCCGCCGAAAGCGACGGCTGCATCTTGCGCAGATTATCCGGCGTCGTCGGATTGGCGTAGGGAATGCGCGCGACATAGACGCCGATCCGCTCGCTCGCCACCATGCGGCGGAAATCCACTTCGCTGGTGTGGTCGGTCGCAAGCGCGATCAGGCCGACGCGCTTTTCCAGCGGACGCGAGTCCAGCGCAGGACGCGCCGTTTCGAGGCGGATGTCGGGCAATGGGTTCATGACTTTCATCTTTCGATCCTGCCGTAGCGATGCTCCAGCCAGCGCAACAGCACAACGGAGCAGAGGCTGATGACAAGGAAGAAGGCGCCGACCAACGTCATCGGTTCGATGTAGCGGTAATAGGTGTTGGCGACGCTCTTGGCCTGGTTCATCAGTTCCAGCACGGTGATCGCCGACAGCAGCGGCGTCTCCTTGAACATGGCGATGAAATAGTTGGCCAGGGCCGGGATCATCGGCGGAATCGCCTGCGGCAGGATGATATGCGTCCAGGTGTGGCGCCCACCCAGATTGCAAGCCTTGGCAGCTTCCCACTGGCCGCGCGGCACATTGTCGATGCCGGCGCGGTAAACCTCGGCCGTGTAGGTGCCGTAATGCAGGCCGAGCCCGATGACGCCCGCTACCAGCGGCGGCAGCAGGATGCCGATGTCGGGCAGCACGTAGAAGATGAAATAGAGCTGCACCAGGAGCGGCGTGCCGCGGATGAACTCGGCGAACCAGCCGACGCTGCGCGCGACGATGCGGTTCTCCGAGCGCCGCGCCAGCGCGATCCCAAGCCCCACGATCGCCGCCAGGACCGAGCCGAGCACCGTCGCCAGGATCGTGATCTTCACCCCCTGGATCAGGGTCGGCATGATCTCCCAGACGAAGTTCCAATCCCAATCCATCAGACGCGCACTCCGTCTAGGCCGCGCGCCATGCGGCGCTCCAGCGTGCGAATGCCCCACGAGATGATCAGCGCCAGCGCGAAATAGATGACGAGAACGGAGAGGAAGGGCATCAACGTGCTGCCGGTCTGCGAGCGCACCACCTGCGCCTGGAAGGTCAGGTCGGCAAGCGAGATCAGCGACACGACCGAGGTTGCCTTGAGCAGCTCGATCGCGTTGTTGCCGAAGGTAGGCAGCATGACCAGCAGCGCCTGCGGCAGGATCACATAGCGCATGCCTTGCCAGCGGCCGAGATTGAGCGCCGTGCAGGCCTCGTATTGCTCGCGGCCGACCGACAGTATGGCGCCGCGCACGACTTCCGCCGCGTAGGCGCCGACATTCAAGCCCAGCGCCAGCACGCCGGCCTGCAGCGGCGTCAGCGACAGGCCGGCAAAAGGCAGCACGAAATAGGCCCAGAACAGTTGCACGAAAATCGAGGTGCCGCGGAAGAATTCGATGTAGGTCGTCGCCAATGCGCGGATGATGAAGAAGCGCGACACGCGTCCCATTCCGGCCAGGAAGGCCATGATCAGCGCAAGCACCGACCCCATCAGCGTCAGCTCGATGGTGACAAGCGCTCCCTGCAATATCAGGCCGAGATAGCCGGACCACTGGGTCATAAAACTAGAAGTTTCCCAACATTTGATGTGCTTGGCGCCTACCATCGACAGGGAGATGCCGGTTTACCCTCCGTAGCTGCAGCGCAGCTGCTGCGTAGGATGGGCAGGCAGATGAGGGGCAGCGCCAACCTTGAAATGCTGGCGCCGCCCCTCATCCGTCACTTCGTGATGCCTTCTCCCCGTTAACGGGGAGAAGGCAAAGGCCGCGTCCTACTTCGCCGCGCAGAGCTTCTCGCGCGTCGTCGACATCGCCGCCTTGGCCGAGAAGCCGTAGGGTTCGATGATCTTGGCGAACTCGCCGGACTTTTTCATTTTGGCGAGCTCGACGTCATAGGCGTCGCGCAGTGCCTCGTCGCCTTTCTTGAAGGCCGCGCCATCGCAATAGACCGGCGCGCCCTGCACCGGCGCGATCACTTCGAGGTTCGGGTCGTTGGCCTTCTTCATCAGGTCGTTGATCGAGAGCACAGGCAGCGAATAAGCGTCGATACGGCCGTCCTGCACCATCTTTAGGCCGCTCTGGCCATCCGGCACGACGACGACGCGATCGCGCGGCACGCCGGCATTGAGCGCCAGCTTCTCCTCGGTGCCGCCGCCCGGCGCGCCGACTGTGGCGGAGCTGTCCTTGGCGATGTCCTCGTAGCTCTTGAAGCCCTTCGGATTGCCCTTCTTCACCAGCATCGCTTCGGCATCGCAAAGCACCGGCTCGGAATAGGCGACCGCCGCGCAGCGCTCCGGCTTCATGAACAGGCCGGCGGTGACGACGTCGAAGCGGCCGGCCTGCAGGCCGGGGATCATCGCGCCGTATTCGGAGATGGAAGCGACGATGTCGTTGACGCCGAGACGCTTGAAGATCTCGCGCGCCACGTCGGGAGCCGCGCCCGACACCTTGCCGTCGGCGGCGACCGCCGTATAGGGCGGCTCGTTGGCGATGGCGACGCGGGCGAAGCCCTGCTGCTTGAGCTGCTCCAGCTTGGCGTCATCCGCCGACCGCGCGCCGGGGGCGAGCAGCATCGCGGTGATCGCGAGGCCGGCGACGCCAGCCAGAATGCCAAGTTTCTTCATTGTTCCCAACTCCTTGTTTTGTCTTCTTGGTTTGCCTTGGTTCGGGACGGCCTTTGGCCGCCCTTGGACGGCTTGCGCCGCCCGTTTGCATTGCGGTCAGACGCGATGTCCGGCCGCGATGATCTTCTTCAGGAAGCTCTGCGTTCTTTCCTGTTTGGGATGGCGGAAAATCTCATCGGGCTTGCCTTCCTCGACGATCCTGCCGCGGTCGAAGAACAGCACGCGATCGGCGAAGTCGTGGGCGAAGCCCATCTCATGGGTGACCAGAAGCATCGTCATGTCGGTCTCGGCGGCGAGCTTGCGCATGACGTTGAGCACTTCCTCGACGAGCTCCGGATCGAGCGCCGAGGTGACCTCGTCGAACAGCATGATCTTGGGCGACAGCGCCAATGCCCTGGCGATCGCCACGCGCTGCTTCTGGCCGCCGGAGAGCTGCGCCGGCATCGCCTTCGCCTTGTCCGCTAGTCCGACCATGTCGAGCAGTTCCATCGCCCGCTTCTCGGCGGCGGCGCGCGCGATGCCCTTGGTCAGCATCGGCGCCAGGGTCACATTGTCCATGACGCATTTGTGCGGGAAGAGATTGAACAGCTGGAAGACCATGCCGATCTTCTGGCGCATCCTGGCCAGGTGCCGCTCGTCGGCCGGCAGCAACTGGCCGTTGCGCTCCATGTGGTAGAGCTGCTCGCCGTCGACCTGGATATGGCCGCCGTCGATCTTCTCCAGCGTCATCAGGATGCGCAGGATCGTCGTCTTGCCTGAGCCGGACGGGCCGATCAGCGCCAGCTTCTCGCCGGGCATGACCTGCATCGATAGGCCGTCCAGCACCTTGAAGGCGCCGAAGCTCTTCGAAATCGCATCAACCTTGATGATGGGCGCGGGCAATCCATGTCCCCGTTCTGGAGAAGCCTATGCCCTTAACGATGCGAAACGCGCCAAATCATGTCAATTGAGAAAATAATATCATGACAATATTTTTCGGCGCCGCACAATTTCAGGGCAATCTGGCTCCACTTGTGCATCAGATGGCGAGCAGGAGATGCTCCGGATCGCCGAGCAACAGCTTGGCGACAACGCTCAGGCCGGCGCGCAGTTCCCCCTCGGTGGTCGATCCGAGCGAGATGCGCACGGCCGGATGCCACGGCGTGTCGACGATGCGGAACGAGGTGCCCGGCGCGATCGCCACTCCGCGCAGGCGCGCCTGCGCGACAAAGCTCTCCTCGGCCCGGTCGCCCGGCAGCTCGAGCCACAGATGCAGCCCGTCGCGGTGACAGCGATAGTCGACGCCGGCCAGCACTTCCGCAGCAATCTCCTGCCGGCGCCTCAGCGCGCCGCGCTGCCAGTTGACCAGTTCCATCGCGGTGCCGTCGGTCACCCAGCGGGTGGCGATTTCCGCCACCATCGGCGTCGCCATCCAGTTCGAGACGAGATGGCGGTTGGCGACGGCCGCGACATAGCGGTCCGGTACCGCGAGATAGCCGATGCGCAGGCCTGGCACGACGATTTTGGTGAAGGAGGTGACGTAGAGTGTCCGCTCCGGCGCAAAGGCGGCAACCGCCGGCGGCCGGCCTTCAACCAGCGGCCCGAGTACGTCGTTCTCGATGATGGCGACGTCATGCTTGCGGGCAACCGCCGCGATCTGCTCGCGCCTTGTGGCGTCCATAAGCGTCGCCGTCGGGTTGATCACAGACGGCTGAACGAACACAGCGCGGATGTCCGAGAGGCGGCAGGCCGCGTCGAGCGCTTCGGGGACCAGCCCGTTGCCGTCGATCGGCAGGCCTTCGAGGTTGAAGCCGAGATAGCGCGCAAGCGGGATCAGCGTGTGGTGGCCGATCGCTTCGGTAGCGACTGTCGAGCCGGGCGGCGCGACGCTCATCAGCGCCACCGTCATGCCGGCGGTCGCGCCGTTGGTCAGGCTGATGTTCTGCGGCGAGGCTTCAAGGCCGCAAAGTTTCAGCCATTCGACCGCGACCGCGCGGTGGCGCGGGAAAACCATGTTCGGCCGGAACGATAGCGCCGAGCTCGACGGCAGGTTCTCGGCCAGCCAGCCCAGCGCCTGCTTCAGTTTCTCCAGATGCATCGGCTCGCAGACCGGCTTCAGGATCGAGAGGTCGATGACCTCGCCCAGCCGTTCCGGGATATAGGGCGGCTCGGGCTCGCGGCGCTGCGTCTGCACGAAGCTGCCGCGGCCGACCTCGCCGGAAATCAGTCCCCGGCGGATCAACTCCTCATAGGCGCGGCTGACGGTCTGCACCGAAAGCTTCAGATCGTCCGCCAGCCGGCGGTGCGTCGGCAGCCGCGTGCCGTTGGCCAGCCGCCCGTCATGGATGGCGCGCGCGAACTGGTCGGCCAGCGAGAGATAGGCCGGTCGGCGGATGAGAGCAGGATCTGGCTGCCATGATGTCATGACTTATTAGAGATCGAAATCAGTGCAATTGACAATCGAAATAATGCATCGTCATGGTGTCCGCAACAAAAGGCGGACCCGCATGGCGGCAGCGAAACTCGACCCGATCGACCTCAGGATTCTCGACGCCATCCAGCGCGACGGACGCATCACCAAGCTCGCGCTGGCCGAGAAGGTCGGCCTGTCGCCGACGCCGTGCTGGATGCGGCTGCGCAAGCTGGAGAAGGCCGGCATCGTCTCCGGCTATCACGCCGCGATCGCCATCCGTGTCATCGCGCCGGTGGCGACCGTGCTGATGGAGGTGACCCTGGCCAACCACCGCCAGGCGGACTTCGACCGCTTCGAGCGGGTGGTGCGCGATATCCCGGAGATCGTTGCCTGCTGGTCGGTGGGCGGCGGCGTCGACTACGTGCTGAAAGTGATGGCGCGCGACATCGACGCCTATCAGCGGCTGGTCGACGGCTTGCTTGAGCGCGAGATCGGCATCGACCGCTACTTCACCTACATCGTCACCAAGACGGTCAAGGACGAGACCGTGCTGCCGGTGGCCGATCTGCTGCCGGAATAAGGGTGAGTCGGTCCCACGATCAGCGTGGAGATTAGCCGAAATGTCCGCTACTTCGTCATCCACGGGCGGAGCAAGGAGCGAAGCGACGCGGCGCAGACCCGAGGATCCATTCCGTGACTTTGAGGCGTTGCAACGGTGCAGAATTCTGCTCCGCTGTGCCCTTCGATCAAGGTCACGGAATGGATCCTCGGGTCTACGCGTCCGCTTCGCTTCCGCTCCGCCCGTGGATGACGAAGTTGTGGAGGCTCGGCCAATTTCACCGTTTGGTGGCATCCGGCGGCTGGCCAGCCAGAGAGATCGTCTGCTTCCGCACGCCAATAGAGACAATCTCTCTCTGTCAACCTGCCGAAACAGCCTCTTTGTCTCGATCGTGCGACTAGTCTCTCCATATCGCCTCGGCACCGGGAGACCCGACTGATGTCCGCGCATTTTGCCCGTACGAACCACCATGACGCGCTCGACCGCCTCGCCGATCGCCGGCTGCTGCGCGCGCTCGCCTATGTCGACGGCCACTGGACGGCGAGCGAAGCGGCGGCAAGTTTTGAGGTTACCGATCCGGCCACCGGCGCTACCGTCGCCTTTGTCGCCGCGCTCGATGCCGACCAGACGACAAAGGCGATCAATGCCGCGTCACGCGCATTTCCCGCTTGGCGCTCGGCGCTGCCGCAGGAGCGCTCGAAAATTCTGCGAAAATGGTTCGATTTGATCATCGCCGCCAAGGATGATCTGGCGCTGTTGATGACGCTCGAGCAGGGCAAGCCGCTGAAGGAATCGCTTGGCGAGATCGACTACGCCGCGTCCTTTGTCGAGTGGTATGCCGAGGAAGCGAAACGCCTCAACGCCGAAAGCGTCACCAGCCATCTGCCGAATGCCGAGATGTCGGTGCGCCGCGAGCCGCTCGGTGTCGTCGGCGTAGTGACGCCCTGGAATTTTCCGTCGGCCATGCTCACCCGCAAAGCCGCTGCGGCGCTCGCCGCCGGCTGCACCATCGTGGCGCACCCGTCCTCGGAAACGCCGCTGTCGGCTTTGGCGCTGGCCGAGCTCGGCGAGCGTGCCGGGCTGCCGGCAGGCGTCTTCAACGTCGTCACCGGTAATGCGCGCACCATCGTTGGCGCGATGTGCGCCGATGCGCGGGTCCGCGCCATGAGCTTCACCGGCTCGACCGAAGTCGGCCGGCTGATCGCCGCGCAGAGCGCGCCGACGATGAAACGGCTGGTGATGGAGCTCGGCGGCCACGCGCCGCTGATCGTCTTCGACGACGCCGATATCGACAAGGCCGTCAAGATCGCGCTCGATGCCAAATTCGCCACCTCCGGCCAGGATTGCCTCGCCGCCAACCGCATCTATGTGCAGCGGCCGATCTATGATCGCTTCTGCGCCGCTTTCGCCCGTCGCATCGAGCAACTCCGCACCGGCAACGGCCTATCCGCTGACGCCGATATCGGGCCGCTGATGCATGAGCGCGCGGTGAAGAAGGTCGAGGAGCAAGTCGCCGATGCGCTCACCCACGGCGCGCGCTGCCTGACCGGCGGCAAGCGTCACGCGGCCGGCCCGCTGTTTTACCAGCCGACGCTGCTCGCCGATGTGCCGGACGCCGCTCTGATCATGCGCGAAGAAACCTTCGGCCCTATCGCGGCTGTGACGCCGTTCGACGACGAGGCGGAAGTCGTCGCCCGCGCCAACGCCACCGAATACGGCCTCGTTGCCTATGTCGTCACCGAAAACGGCGCGCGGCAGGCGCGCATGGGCCGCGCCCTGGAGTACGGCATGGTCGCGATCAACCGGGTCAAGATCACCGGCGCGCCGATCCCCTTCGGCGGCGTCAAGCAATCCGGCATCGGCCGCGAGGGCTCGCGCCACGGCCTCGAAGCCTTCACCGATCTGAAATACCTCTGCCTCGACGTAGCCTAAGCTGCGTAGGCCTCATTCTCGTCAGGAGTCAAAAATGCTCGAACAGTCCAACGAACTCTCCGCCTGGGATCGCGACCACTTCTTCCATCCCTCGACGCATATGGGCACGCACGCGCGCGGTGAATCGCCGGCCCGCATCATGGCCGGCGGCGAAGGCGTCACCATCTGGGACAACACCGGCAAGAAGAGCATCGATGCCTTCGCCGGCCTCTATTGCGTCAATGTCGGTTACGGCCGCCAGAAGATCGCCGATGCCATCGCCGAGCAGGCGAAGAACCTCGCCTACTACCACGCCTATGTTGGCCACGGCACCGAAGCCTCGATCACGCTTGCCAAGATGATCATCGACCGCGCGCCGAAGGGCATGAGCCGAGTCTATTTCGGCCTCTCCGGCTCCGATGCCAACGAGACCAACATCAAGCTGATCTGGTATTACAACAACGTTCTCGGCCGGCCCGAGAAGAAGAAGATCATCTCGCGCTGGCGCGGCTATCACGGCTCGGGCGTCATGACCGGCTCGCTGACCGGGCTCGAGCTGTTCCACAATGCCTTCGACCTGCCGCGCGCGCCGATCATGCATACCGAAGCGCCGTATTATTTCCGCCGCGCCGACCGCTCGATGAGCGAGGAGCAGTTCTCGCAATATTGCGCCGACAAGCTTGAGGAGATGATCCTGGCCGAGGGCCCTGACACGGTCGCAGCCTTCATCGGCGAACCGATCCTCGGCACCGGCGGCATCGTTCCGCCGCCGGCCGGATATTGGGCAAAGATTCAGGCCGTGCTCAACAAATACGACGTGCTGCTCGTCGCCGACGAGGTGGTGACCGGCTTTGGTCGTCTCGGCACCATGTTCGGCTCCGACCATTATGGTATCAAGCCGGACCTGATCACCATCGCCAAGGGCCTGACCTCGGCCTATGCGCCGCTTTCCGGCGTCATCGTCGCCGACAAGGTCTGGCAGGTGCTGGTCAAGGGCTCGGACAAGCTGGGCTCGCTTGGCCATGGCTGGACCTATTCGGCGCACCCGATCTGCGTTGCCGCCGGTGTCGCCAATCTCGAGCTGATCGACGAGATGGACCTGGTCCGGAACGCCGGCGAGACCGGTGCTTACTTCCGCGCTGAGCTTGCCAAGGCCGTCGGCGGCCACCGGAATGTCGGCGAGGTGCGCGGCGACGGCATGCTGGCCGCAATCGAGTTCGTCAAGGACCGCGACGACCGCGTCTTCTTCGATCCGGCTCTGAAGGTCGGGCCGCAGATCGCCACCGCGCTAGCGGCAAGCGGCGTCATCGGCCGCGCCATGCCGCAGGGCGACATCCTCGGTTTCGCGCCGCCGCTCTGCCTGACGCGCGAGGAAGCCGACATCATCGTCGCCAAGACCGCCAACGCGGTGAACAGCGTATTGGCCAGCATCTGAGAAGTGACATCCGAGAAGCGACATGAATGCCATGACAAGAACTCTTCCCGCCACAATGGCGGCCGTGCAGCTTACGGGCCATGGCGGGCTTGAGAAGCTCGTCTACCGCACCGATGTGAAGGTGCCGGCACCTGCCGCCGGCGAGGTGCTGGTCAAGGTCAGCGCCTGCGGCATGAACAACACCGATGTCTGGGTGCGCCAGGGCGCTTATGGCACTGAAGAAGATGCGGCTGCAGTATCGACCTGGCGTCGGCAAGGCAACACGCTCACCTTCCCGCGCATCCAGGGCACCGACACGGTTGGCATGATCGTCGCCGTCGGCGACGGCGTGCCTGCGAACCGCATCGGCGAGCGCGTCATGGTCGACTTCTCGATCTATAACCGCGACGATGATTCGCTGGCCGACATCGACTATATGGGCCACGGCCGTGACGGCGGTTATGCCGAATACCAGGCGCTGCCGGCCGAGAACGCGCATGTCGTCGATACCGATCTGAGCGATGTCGAGCTAGCCACCTTCTGCTGCGCCTATCTCACCGGCGAGCAGATGCTGGAGCGGGCGGGCTTGAAAGCCGGCGAGCGTGTGCTGGTCACCGGCGCCTCCGGCGGTGTCGGCTCCGGCGTCGTGCAACTGGCAAGGGCGCGCGGCGCCATCCCCTACGCCGTCGTCGGCAAGGGCAAGGAACAGGCCGTGCTCGACATCGGCGCCGAGAAGGTGATCACGCGCGGCGTGGCCGACCTGCTCACCGCCGTCAACGAAGCGACGGACGGCGAGCCCGTCGATGTGGTCGCCGACCTCGTCGGCGGCGCCATCTTCAACGACCTTTTGCGTATCCTGCGGCCCGAAGGCCGCTACACCACGGCCGGCGCCATTGCCGGGCCGGTGGTGCAGCTCGACCTCCGCACCATGTATCTGAAGCAGCTCCAACTCCACGGCTCGAGCCAAGGCACGCGGGCGGATTTCCGCCGCATCGTGCGCTACATCGAGGAAAAGAAGATCAAGCCGCTGGTCGGCGGCGTCTACAAACTGTCGGATTTCCACCGCGCCCAGACCAACTTCATGGCCAAGGACTTCGTCGGCAAGCTGGTGGTGGTGCCGGACGCGATGTGGATCGGCGCCTGACCAGGAAAGAGGCCGGCTCGGGCTCGGCGGTTCGCCGTAGCCTTCCGTCCAGAATTGCGTAAAAGCAAAGAGATAGGACGTTTTCGCCGTTCCCATGAAACGCTGTGGCGTCACAGACACGCAGCGCTGCGGAGGCGTGGCTCGCCGATGGCGATCCTGCATCGACAGACGGCGACGCGCTTACCCAGGTCATTGCGGCGCCGAGGTCTCTGCGTTATTTTAGCAGTTGATTGAATGCGCGATCTGCCTTGCCATCGCAGGCGCGTTCCTTGCCGTCTTGGCAGATTGTGAAGTCTTTAACAGACCGCCATGCCGCAAGCTGCGTTCTTGTGGCCGATGGGTGATAGCAGTTAGGGATTTTACCATGCTGCGATGCTGCGCGCTGATAGCAGCCTTGATCCTCGTGGGCCTCGCGACGGTGCAGGCGCACGCCGATCGAAGGGTTGCGCTTGTCATCGGTAATTCTGAATATCGCGAAATTCCTGCGCTGAAAAATCCGGACAAGGATGCCGACGACGTGTCGAGCACGTTCCGGCTGGCCGGCTTCGATGTGTTCGTCGCCAAGGATCTCACCAAGCTCCAGTTCGAGAAGCAGTTCCGCAATTATCTCGCGGCGGCGGACGGCGCCGATCTGGCAGTCGTCTACTATTCGGGTCACGGCTTTCAGATCGGCGGCGAGAATTTCCTGATCCCGGTCGATGCGTCGCTCAAGGATGCGGCCGACATCGAGGTCCAGGCGGTCAAGCTCGACGACGTCCTGCAACAGTTGCGCGCCAAATCGAAGATCCAGGTGATCATTCTCGACGCTTGCCGCAACAACCCGTTCCCCCGCAAGGATTACTGGCTGCGCGACCAGTTGATCGCGGCCGGCGGCACCGGCCTGGCGCAGGTGAAAAGCTCGCTGAACACGCTGATCGCCTTCGCTACGGAACCCGGCGCCGTCGCCTATGACGGGTCCGGCGATCTCAGCCCGTTTTCATCCGCCTTCTCGCGCCGCGCGCTGGCGCCGAACCAGGAGATACGCTCGGTGATGGCGGCCGTGCGCCGCGATGTGGTCGAGGCCACCAAGGGCGCGCAGGTTCCCTGGGAGAATTCCTCGCTGATCGACGAGGTGGTGCTGATGCGGCGCGCCAGCCGGCCGGCTTTGCCGCCGGTGCTGGAGAAGACCGTGCCGTCGGGCGTCGGTCCGGTCGCGCTCGACCTGCCGGTGCCGGTCGATGTCGATGGCGGCGCGGTCACCATCAGCATCGAGAGGTCACCGGCGCTGGGGCGTCTGATCCTGGACGGCAAGCCGGTCGCGACGGGCGAGCCGATAGAGGGCAAGGATCTGCCGCGACTTGCGATGGATGTGCCGAAGGGGGCCGACGCCGAGGACCAGGTCGACATGCTGGCCTATGCCACACATGACGAGTGGGGCGGTGGATCGCAGGGCATACTGGTGTTCCGGGTCAAGAACGGCGATGGCGCCGCAGGCAAGCAGCTTGTCGCCTCGCTGGAGTCCGAGCAGAAGCAACAGGTGCTTGAGCGCGGCATCCACATCGCCGGCGCCGCCGAAGCGATCGAGAACCGCGACGTCAAGATTCCCGTCGGCGTCGGCCCCGTGCCGCTGAAGCTGGATTTCCCGACCAAGGATCCGGCCGTAAGCGTGAAGCTTGCGAGCTATCCGGCAACCGGGACGCTGTCCCTGCCGGACCGGACCCTATCGCCTCAATCGAGCCTGATGGCCGGCGAGGTCGACCAATTGCGCTACGAACCCCAGATAGGCGCCGCAAAACCGTTGATCGTCGGCTTCGAGATCAGCGCTGACAACACCTCATCCAAGCCGGCGACGATGAAGCTGTCGCCGAGCGTCGATCCCTGCGACACGCAGGCAGGCGAACCCTTGGACCTGCAGGGCGTCGTCCCTGGTCTGTTGCCGAACGAGATCGGCGCCGGGGCGGTGGAGGCCTGCCAGGCGGCTGTGAAGGCGTATCCCAATGTCGCCCGCTTCCACTACGAACTCGGGCGTGCGCTGCTCGCCGCCGGCAAGGTCGAGGAAGCGAGGAAGTCAATCCAGAAAGCTGCCGACCAGGGACATGTCCGTGCGGTGTTCGAGCTCGGCTATCTGGTCGCGTCGGGAATAGGAACGGCTGTCGATCCCACGAAAGCAAACACCTTCTATTCTGCTGCCTCCAGCAAGGGAGATCCTTACGGGATGACCGCTTGGGGCCGCGCTCTGTTCAACGGTTTCGGAGTCCAGCGCGATCCGAGCAAGGGATTGGACTTGCTGCTCAAGGGGGCGGCAATGGGGCATACCTACGCCATGAACGAGCTCGCTTCGATCTTCACAGAGGGCCGCAATGGTGTGCCTGAGGACTATGCTCGCGCGGTTGCCTTTCTCAAAGCGGGGGTAGAGCGGCAGGACATGTATTCGATGAACCTTCTCGGCCGCAACTATCTTACTGGTCGCGGCGTCGAGAAGGACCCGAAGCAGGCGCAATCGCTTTTTCAGAGAGCGATAGATCTGGGCCAGCCCTATGCACCCGCCAGTCTTGGTCGCATGTACCGCGACGGTGTCGGCGTGGTGCAGAACCTCGACGAAGCGCAAAGGCTGTTCGAATTGGCGGCCGCCCGTGGTGACTATTCCGGTGCGTATGACCGAGCAGCTCTTGAGATGCAGAAGGGCAACAAGGCCGATCAGGCTGTGGCTGTCCGGTATCTCGCATACGCGGTCGGACTTGATCTTCGTGACGAGCTGCCGAATGCGAAAACAACACTGGCGCAGTTTGGCGCAAAACCAAAGACGGCTGCCCTCAAGCAGTTGCGCTCGGAACTCAAATCGAAAATCCCCACGAGCGGGTCGGTCGACGACCAATTGATCAAGACGGCCAGAGCTGTCTGGGAGCAAGCCAACCCGCGTCGGGACTTGTTCTGATCAAAAAGGAGAAAAGGTGGTGGGTAGGGCATTGAAACAGGCAATCATCGCAACGATGCTATCCGGTGTCTTGGCGACCACTGGCTGCACCACCGTGAGCCCTAGGGTCGAGCCGGCACCGACAGCGAAACACCGGACCACCGTCGTTCGGACGACGACCGCGCCGAAGGTGGTCAAGCAGACGTTTATCAAACGAAAGAAGGTGACCGTCAAGAAACTGACCAACCCCGTTCAGAACGAAACGACGCCTGTCATTGCGCCTTTGGGCGGAGGTAGCTCAGGTGGAGGCGGCCACAGTTGGTGACGAGAGTCCATGGAGACCGCCAATCTCGGCAAATAGTTGATCCCGTTTTCACTTCGCTGTAACTGCTCGCCAAGCCCGCCCAATTGCTCTATGCTCCGGTCACATGCCGGTATCGAGATCGGGTTGTCCTGGCGGGGGCGTTCCATGTTCGAAGTCGTCGCATTCTGGCGAAAAATGCGAGCCAAGGCCGCGGCTTTTGGCTTGGTCGTTGCCGCGCTGCTGGTCTTCGGATCGCAGGCTGCGAGCGCCGCGCCGAACTGGACGCTCGATCCGTCCGCTTCGGTGCTCACCTACCAGTCGGTCAAGAAGAACACGATCGTCGAGACCAACAAGATCAGGAACATCACCGGCACGCTGAGTTCCGCCGGCGACGCCAGGATCAGCTTCGACCTCAATTCCGTCGATACGGGCGTCGATCTGCGCAACGTTCGCATGCGCTTCCTGTTTTTCGAGACATTCACCTATCCGACGGCCGAAGTGACTGCGAAGGTGGACCCGGCGGCGTTCGCCGATCTGCCGGCCAAGCGCCGCGTGAAGACGACATTGCCGTTCCGCCTCAGCCTGCATGGCGTCGACAAGGATCTCGAGGCAAGCGTCGTCGTCACCATGATCAGCGACACCCAGGTTTCCGTCGCTTCGGAAGCGCCCGTCGCAGTTCATGTCGAGGATTTCGGGCTCTTGCCCAACATCGACAAATTGCAGCAGGCGGCAAACGTGACCAACATCGTGCCCACGGCGTCGGTGTCCTTCGATTTCGTCTTCACCGCGGACGGCGCCAAGCCGGCCGCCGTGCAGACCGTTGCGGCCTCGACCGCCGAGGTCGGTCCCGTCGCCACCGATGCCGCGAAGGCCAATTTCAGCGACGAGGAGTGCCTCAACCGGTTTGCCGTGCTCTCGCGCACCGGCGCCATCTATTTCCGCCAGGCGAGCGCGAGGCTCGACGCCAAGAGCCGCCCGCTGCTGGCGGAGGTCGAGGGCGTCGTCGGCAAATGCCCGGCCCTCAAGGTCGAAGTGTCCGGCTACACCGATTCCGACGGATCGGCCGAGGCGAACAAGGCGCTCTCCGAGCGGCGCGCCCAGGCGGTCGCCGATGCGCTCGTCGCCGACGGCGTGCCGCGCAACCAGATAAGCTCGGCCGGCTATGGCGAGGACAAGCCGGTCGCCGCCAACGACACGCCCAAGAACAAGGCGCTCAACCGGCGGATCGAATTCTCCGCCAGCAAGCTCGCCAACTGAGGTGGCGGTGGGTCCCGGTCCGATTGCCTTTTGCGGTGGCCTGCTTCGCGCTGTGGGACTTGTGGCGCTTGCCCTGATTCTGACGATGGCCGCCGCCAATGCCGAGCGGCGCGTCGCGCTCGTGCTCGGCAATTCGCAATATCAGCACGCGGCGCCGCTCGCCAATCCGGCGCGGGATGCACAGGCCATGGCCGATCGGCTCAAGGACCTCGACTTCGAGGTGGTCTCCGGCTTCGACCTCACCAAGCAGCAGACGCAGACTACGGTGGCGCAGTTTGCCAAGCAGGTGCGGGGCGCCGACATCGCGCTTTTCTTCTATGCCGGCCATGGCCTGCAGGTCTCCGGCAAGAATTATCTGCTTCCGGTCGACGCCGCGCTCGAGGACGAGACCTCGCTCGATTTCGAGGCCGTCTCGGTCGATTTCGTCCTGCGCCAGATGTCGCGCGAGACCAGCATAAGACTGGTTTTCCTGGACGCTTGCCGCGACAATCCGCTTGCCGACGTGCTGGCGAAGACCGCCGGCATCAAGGGCGCAAGCAGCGGCCTCGCCGAAATCCCGATCGAGAATGGCGGCGCCGGCACGCTGGTCGCCTTCGCCGCAAGTCCGAACCAGCTCGCCTATGACGGTTCGGGCGACCACTCGCCGTTCACCACGGCGCTGCTCCAGCACGTGGGCGAAGCCAACGTCTCCATCACCGAAGCGATGAACAGGGTGACCAGCGATGTCTTCAAGGCCACCGCCGGCAAGCAGCGCCCCTGGATCAACGTCTCGCTGACCACCGACGTCGTCCTGCACAGGATCGATCTCAACGCGCCGCTGATCGTCGGCGAGGCGGGTACGCCGCAGGCCGAAGCGGGCTCCGGGACGCGCAACACCGGCGCGGCGTCCGGCCAGACCGACGACCAGCTTGCGCTCAATGCGTTGCGTGAAAGGATCCCGAAGCTGGCGACGGACGGGCCGATCTTTTTCGATCGCCCGGTCAAGTTCGGCGACCCGGCGATCGACGGCAAGAGCATAGCCCAACTGATCAAGGGACAACCGCTTTTCAGTCCGGTCGAAGGCCTCGACAAGTCGGTCTGGCAAGGCAAGCACTGCAACGGCTGCCACGAGTGGAACGAGACCCGCCTTTGCGAGCAGGCGAAGAATTTCGCCGCCAACGACGTCTCCGTGCTGCGCCTGCAGCATCCGCTCGGCACCCGCTTCAAGGTCGCTTTGGCCAGGTGGGCGCAAGGCGGCTGCAAATGATCGTGAATTGGGACTTCGCAGCCCTGTATGGCGGTGGGCCCTAATAGGCGTCGACCGATTGCCGCTGCGCCTCCATCTCCACCATCTGGATGCCCATATCGACGAAGGCCGAAAGCACGCCAAAGCGGTCCGCGGTCGAGACGCGCGCCAGCCCCGCCAGGATCCCGGCGTTGACGGCGTGGGCGGCGGGAAATCCAGTCGACAGCATATCGAAGGCCGGGTCGCGCCAAGCCGCGGACAGAGCGATCCAAGCAGCCGGCGTCGTCGGCGACGGATCGACCGCATCGCCGAGCGCCGTTCGATGGCGGGGATTGCCCGGCTCGCCGACCCAGTCATTGACGAGCGCCAGCAATTCGAGGTCCCTATCGGCAAGGAGTTCTGAGAGATGGCTGAGGCATTCATGCCCCCACCAGACCGCGGCGCGTTCCGGCAGGAGATAGGCACAGAACGTGACGGCCTCCTCCGGCACGCGCCCAGCGAGCAGGGCGCGGCAGAACTCAAGCGGGGATTGATTGGCGGCCGGCGATTTCATGTCCCGGGCGATCGCGGGACAGGCAAGAAAGAGATCCCTTGCGGTTCTGTATCCGAGTTCGTTGGCCATGGCTGCCAAACCCCGAGAGCCAGCTGACAACCACTCAAGCCTTTAGCCGAGAGCCGGTCAAGCCTTAGAGCCGGATGAACCCGTCTCTAAATCAAAGAACTAGAGCATGATGTCGCCCGAAACCGCTTCATATTTTTCGGCATCATGCTCCAGCTTTTAGCAGGTGGCGGCCATCGGCAACGTGCGCTTGTTCACAGACAATCGCTTCAAGATTTGATATGGTGCGCCAGCGAAACCCGCTCAAACAGGAGTGACGGTCATGCGGTGGGGCAGCTCAGCCTTGGCATTGGCGACCGTGCTTTTTTCAACGCACGTTTATGCCGATCCGCTACAGAAATCGGAAGACATCGTGAAGTTCTTCGCCGGCCAGAGCAATCTCGGCGCGTCGCGCGGTATCTGCGTCGGCACCGAGGAAGAGTGCAAGAGCAAGGCCGACAAGAACGAGGCGCCCCAAAAGGGCAGCCTCGACATGATGATCAATTTCGCCCTGGATTCGGCCCAGCTCGACCAGACCGCGCGCACGGAGCTGGACGAGTTCGCCAAGGCGCTGAAGGACAATAGGTTGAGCACGTTCAGCTTCGTCGTCGAAGGCCACACCGACGCGACCGGAACGGATCGCTACAACCAGGACCTGTCACAGCGAAGGGCGCAATCGGTGGCGGCCTTCCTGACGGCGAACGGCGTTCAACCGACCCGCCTCGCGCCGATCGGATTGGGCAAGTCGCATCCGCGCGTCGCCAATCCCTACGATCCGGTCAACCGCCGGGTGGAAATGCGGATCAGGACGCAATAGGCGGCCGGCCCTGTCTCCGGACGGCTCATGGCGAGACTGCCGGCCCGCCGACCGGCCGGGCTTTGTCCTCTGTCAGTTCTTGAGCGCACCGCCTACCGCGATGCCGGTGCCGAAGATCAGCGCCTTGGTCATTTCCGTGAAATCAGCGCAAACGCCGGGGAGTGGTTGAAGCCGCCCCAACGTCGTCATTCTATGGCGGAGCAAGGAGCGAAGCGACGCGGCGCAGACCATAGAATCCATTCCGTGACGTTGAGGCGCCGCCACGGTGCAGAATTCTGCTCCGTTGCACGCCTTGGCGAAGGTAACGGCATGGATTCCAGGGTCTTCGCGACGGAGCTTCGCTCCTGCTCCGCCCTGGAATGACGATCGCGATGGGCGTTTCGGCCAATCTCCAACGCATGCCGCCTGCCAACGCAAACAGAGCCGACCGGTCAAAGTCCCTGTGCCGGGCCACTAGCTAGCCGGGCTCCAGCGTGTTCTGGATCGAACTTATCAGCACAGTGATCGCCTGCTTGTATTTTTCGAATTCCGGAGACGTCTGCCGGATTTCGGTCGTGGTCGTCGCCGGCTGGCTTTGGTCGGTCACCACGCGCGGCGCTTTCTGCCCCATTTTCCGCTCGGCCCAGTCCACAACATAACTGGCGGTCTTGCCGGTAAGGAACGGGTTGGCCTGGATGACGGCTGATCCCAGAACCGCAGTCAATTGCGACGAGCCCGGCGCCGCCAGCACCTGATGCGCCCCTTCCATGCCGAGGAAATGGCAAAGATAGAGGCGACCGGCGGTGATCTGGTGGCCGCGGGCGCGCAGATAGGCTTCGCCTTCGCGCGCCAGGTTGCGCACCATCTCGCGCGACAGCGTCGCGTCGTAGCGGAGCGCCAAAAGGTCGGCGGTCGAAAGCGAGCGGGCAAGATCGGGACGATAGGTGTTCATCATCCGGATCCAGGTCTTGGAGATGAACTGGCCGGCGCCGGTCGCCGACGAAAGCGGGTTTTTGGCACGGGCGCTGCCGCCGCTTTCGACATGCACGATCCGGTCGGTCAGCGTCTCGACGGCGGAATCGCCTGAGCCGCCGGAGCTGACGGAAACGGCGGTGGCGACCGAAGTGACCGTGCCCAGCGGATCGATGGCCTCGCCGTTCTGGTAGAGCTCGAAATGCAGATGCGGGCCGGTCGAAAGCCCTGTGGTACCGATATAGCCGATGACGTCGCCGGCCTTCACCTTGGTGCCGACCCCGCTGGCGATGGCGAATTTCTGCATATGCGCATAACGCGTCTCGCGACCGTTGGCATGTGTGATCTTCACCAGATTGCCGTAGCTGCCGCCATCGCCCTGGAAGGAGATCGCGCCGTCGAAGGCGGCCATCACCGGCGTGCCGACCGGCGCCGCCCAGTCGACGCCCTTGTGGATTCGAACCGTACCGAGGATCGGATGCTTGCGCGGGCCGAAGGTCGAGGTCATCACTCCGGCGACCGGTGTGACCATGCCGTTGGTGACGGTCAGCGAGCGGACCTGGTCGTCGCCCGTCACGCAGGCATACTGGCCGTCGCTCTGCTGGAAGACGAAACAGTCAAGGCTCTTGTCCGTGCCCTGGACGCCGACATAGAGCACCCGCCCGGAGATGTCGCCTTGGCCGCGCGGCGTCTGCGAATAGATCAGCACCAGGCGCTGGTCCTCGCTGGCGAAGGCGTCGAGGTCCTGCCCCCTTGACAGATACATGATCGCCTCGCCGATGACGCTGGTCGGCACCTTGTTGCGTGCTGCCGTCGAATAGATCGCGTCGAGCAGGCGGTACTGCCGCTTGGGCCCGCCCTGGTCGGAGGCGCCGGAATAGTTGAAGAGGTCCTCGCGGACCCAGGGGTCGACGCCCGACACGAAGGCGCCGGCCGCATTGCGCGTCAGCGTGCCGACATAGACGTTCCTCGCGTAGACGGAGACTTGCATCAGCGACATGGTGGTCGTCTCGCGGTTCGGTCGGAACCCGCGCATGGCCACCACAAAGCCGGGCTCCAGCCCGTCGCGGTTGAACAGCGTCTTCAGCGCCTCGCCCGCAAGCTTCGCATCGTCGGCGGAGAAATGCGCGTCGAGCGTCACGCTGTCCAGGCTGCGGTCGTTGAGGATCTTCACGAACGTGTCCTCGGTCGTCTCGAAGCGCTGATACTCGCTGGTGACGGTCGCAACGGTCGTGTTGTTCTCGATCGCGGTCTTCTTGAAAGCCGGGAGCGCGGCTTCGCCCTGGTCGATGGTCTCGCCCCAGCCGGCCTCGGGGTCGTCGGCGTCGGCCTTGGGCGCCGGGCCGGCGTCGCTCTCGTCCGGCGCCGCCTGGAGGTCGTTCTCGAGGTCGCCTTGCGGATCGCCCTGTTGATCGTCTGGCGCCGCGGCCGGAGCGGGCGGTGCCGGTTGCGCATCGTCGGGCGCCGTTGCCGAAGGCTTGGGAGCGGCCTGCCGCTGCGCCTGGAAGAAGGCGAAATCCTCCTGCGTCGACGGGATCGTCGTCATGAACTTCTCGCTGGCGCTCAGCATCACATCGGACAGCGTCTCGATCTGCGGCGAAGCCCCGGAACTGTCGAGCTCGGCAGGGCGCGCGACGGTCTTGCCCTTCGTCGCGCTGTCGGCATCGGGCGCCAGCGTGATCCACATCGGATCGCCGGCGAGATCGATGATCGCCGGCACATAGACCGAGGCATCGGGGGGCACGTCTTCCATGCCCTCGACGGGATGCAGCTCTTCGTCCTCGTCGCCGAACGACCAATAGTCCCTGGTCATGTAGAAGCCGGTGGCCAAAGCGACGACGGCGAGCGTTGCGGCCCCTGCAAGGACTCCGCGCCAGAGCTTGCGCCGCCGCTCGGCCAAGCGCGCCAGCTTCTTCTGTTTGAAGCTCGTGTCGATCGCGTGCGTCACGGGCTGTTTCCGGTCAGGAAATAGGTCCAGCGCACCTGCTCCTGCGTATCGACTTCGACGAAGCGCGCCGCGATATGGCCGCGCTGCCAGCACTCCTCGATGCCGCGGATCGAGAAGCGCCGCCGGTCGATGCACATCTCGGTCGATCCGTTGAGGATCGCGTGGCCGAAGACGTCCGTCGCGTAGAGGTAGATGTAGCGGTTGGCCAGCTCCTCGCGGATGACGTTGACGCACTGGTTGGCGCCGATCGTCCACCAGCCGTCGGTCTGGTCGGCATTGTCGACTTTCTGTCCGACCGCGAGATTGACGACGTCCAGCGTCTGGTTGCAGACGGTGAATTCGGCATGCGCCTTGCCGGGCGAAAGCATCGAGAACAGCGCCGCGCCGAGCAGCGCCGCAAGCGTCATGCGGCTCGGCAACGGGAATCGGAGCCGGCTACGCTGCTTGCGTGGCGAGGGCCGGCTCGAGGTACGCAGGGTGCGAAGATCCATCGGCGTTCATGCTATCCGCCAAGCCGGAAATAGGTGGCCGTGGCGGAGAACTGCGATCCATCGGCCTCGATCTCCTCGAGTATCCTGGGCAAAAGCTCCGAGGCCGGCGTCGGCCTGGAGAACATGGCGGCCTGGATGTCCTTGGGCCCGGTGATCACCAGCATGATCTGCGGCACCGCTTTGGCGGCTGCTTTGTCGGCGGCAGCGAGACCGATTGGGATGTTGAAGGTCACCTTGTCAGTCTGCGGCACCATGCGGTCGTCGAGATTGAAGGCGATGCCCTTGTGGTCGATCAGCATGATGTTCGAGATAAGCCCGCCGCCCGTATACAGCGCGCCGCTGACCGGCGATCCGTCGGGGACCGATGTCCGGTCGAGGACAAGCTGTGGCTTTGCAGCCGAGCTCCGGTCGAGGAAGCGAAGGAAGGTGGGCACGCCGCACTGGGAGAGCGTGATCAGTCGCACGCTGATGTCCGGCTCGATATGGAACCTCGCCTGGAAGTCGTTGAGCAATTGTTCGAAAGGCTGGACCGCGGTTCCGAATCCCTCGATCGCCGGGGAAGCGCCGGGTCCCGAGGTGACGTTCGCGTAGAAACAGCTGCCGCCGCTGAAATCGCGCACCCAGGAGCGGCGCTCCGTCCACGCTTGCGTGTCCTGTTCCGGTGACGGAACCGCCGGTTTGGGCACATTGATGGCGACGTCGGTGTTGTCCGGCTGCTTGGCCGCCGGCGGCTGCTGTTGCTGTGCTGGCGCGGTCGGCGTTTGCGGCGGGTTGGCTTTCGGGGTCTGTGCCCCCAGCTTGGCCGGCGGACTGACAGGTTGCGCCGGTGCCGGGCTTTCCGAACCGGGAGGCGGGGATGCTTTCGATTTCGGCAGCTTGGAAAGCATGTCGACCAGGTCTTTGACGCTGTGCTTGGCTGCCGGTGGGCTTGCCTCCTGCACCGGTTTGTTTTCAGCCGACTGGCTCGGTTCCTGCGTCTTGACCGCCGGCTCGCTTGCAGGCTGCGCCGGCTTCTGGCTTTCCGCGGCCTTCGGTGCGGGAACCGGTGCAGGCGTCGGCGATTGCTCCGCTGACGGTTGCGTGGGGTTGGTCTCGATCTGGGGGACGCGCGCCTGGTTGTCGGCCTCGCTCTCCGGCTGGGTGGCAGGCGCCTTGGCCCCCGCATCGGGTTGGATGGTCGGCTTCGTCGGCTCGATGGTGGCGGCGCTGTCAGCTTTCGGCGCCTGCGACTGAGTTGCGGACGGCGTCGGCGCCTGAGGTTTCGGTTCTTCCGGCTGCTGGGCTTCTGCAACTGGTTTGACTGCTTCCGCGACCGGCTTCGGCGTCAGCGGTCTGGATTTTTCCGCCACCGGCGGCGGCGCCAGCACGCCACTGACATAAAGGCCGCCCCCAACCAGCACAGCCAGCGCCGCAACGCCGCCGGCAATGACGGGTATCCGCGACGCCCTTCGCGGCGTCGCCGGTGCAGTCGCAGGCGCCCTGGGCGGAGCGGCCGCCGGCTGAGGCCGCGGCTCCGACAGATGCGCCGGACGCACATGCTCGACGAAGCGCGGCTCGCCGGAAGGCGGCTGCGGTTTGGAATCCGGCAGCGCCGTCCAGCCGGCGCGCGGCAGGCCGGAGCGTTCGCGCGCGCCAAACGACACCGGCGGCGGCAGTGTCGCCTCGAGATCTTCGCCGCGCGTCGCCCTGGCGATCTCGGCCATGCTGGCCGGCCGGTCGCACGGATCCGGCTGCAGCATGGCTTCGATCAGCTCGCGGAAATCGGGATCGATATCCGACAGGTTCGGCACCGTCCGGCGCTTTTCGATGACCTCGTATTGCGACCCGCTCATGTCGAGCGGCTTTCCGAGCAGCGCCGCGGCCAGCACCAGGCCGAGGCTGTAGATGTCGGATTGCTCGCTGACCTCGCCGCCATAGAGGCCGAGCTGTTCGGGCGAGACGTAATTGTATTTGCCGGCGAACTTTCCGCCGATCAGCGTTTCTCCGCCGACGGTGGCCGAACGGGCGATGCCGAAATCGATAATCTTGGCGCGCTCCACCTGCCCGCCCGGCAGAATGATGTTGTCCGGCGAGAGGTCGCGGTGCACCGCGCCAGCCTTATGCACTGCGGCGAGCCCCGAGGCCAGGCGATGGCAAAGCCGTCGCACATCTTCGCCCGGCATCGGCCCGCGCCGCATGATGTCGAACAGCGACTGGCCGTCCACGAACTCCATCGCAAGATAGGGGCGGCCGATCCCCGGGTCGATGGTGAAGACGTGGTAGCGCACCACCGCGTCATGCGACAGATGGTTGAGGATCGATGCTTCCTTGCGGAACAGCGACAGGATCGTCTGGTCGCGGGCGAATTCGGGCAGCACGATCTTGATCGCCACATGGTCGCCGGTCTGGATGTTGTGGCCGCGATAGACTTCGCCCATGCCGCCGGAGGCGATCCTCTCGTCGAGCTCGTAGATGCCGCTGAGCTGCGTGCCGACACCCGTATAGGTGACGTTCGTCGACAGCCGTGTCTTGTCGTCGTCGCTCATCTGGCCAGGCCCTCCGCTGCGGACCGATCCGAATGGTGCGCGCCGCTCTGCCCGTCGCCGATCTTCACGAGCACGATGGTCACATTGTCGGTTCCGCCGCGCGCCAGCACGGTTTCCAAGAGGTTCTCGCATGCCGTCCGCGGCGTGGCGGATCTGACCGCGGCCCCGATCTCGGCATCGCTGACATGCGCGGTCAATCCGTCGGTGCCCAGAACGAACACGTCGCCCGCCATCAACTCGCCCTGCTGGAAATCGATCTCGAGCTCGTCGCTGACGCCGATCGCATGCGTGATCACGTTGCGGCGCGGCCAGACGCGCGCTTCCTCCGCGCTGATCATGCCGCGGTCCAGCAATTCCTGCACCTCGGTGTGATCCTTGGAAACTTGGAAGATCGAGCCGTTGCGGACGAGATAGATGCGGCTGTCGCCGGCCCAAAGGCAGGCGAAGCGCCCATCCATGGCAAGCAAGGCCGCGAAAGTGGAGCCGATGGTGATGCCGCGCGAGCGCGATATGTTGCGGATCTCGGCATTGGCGCGGCTGAGCCGGTCCTCGAAGCGGGCACGAAGATCCGGCGCCGAGCTGGCAATTCCGATCGTCGCCAGATGGTCGACGATGCTGGCCGAGGCGACTTCGCCGGCCTCATGCCCGCCCATGCCGTCGGCCACCACCCACAGCCCGGTCAGCGGCTCGATGAGGTAATTATCCTCGTTGTGGTCGCGCACGCAGCCCTTGTGGCTCACGCCGAAGCTGTCGATGGGGAGGGCGACAGTGCTCAATTTGCCACCAAGCGCTCAGCAGGCGTCCTCTGTGACCAGCCATGGGCCGCGTGCCCAGGCCACTCTGCCACAAGCGTATGTATTAGAGTACCGAAATGAAGGCTGGGACCGACCATCTCAGAACGCCTTCGGACAGCTGAAGCCGGACAAGGCCGGCAGCAGCAACGGATTGGCGCCCGAGCCGGCCTGGATGGTGTAGGCGACATCGCGTCCGCCGATCACGAAGCGCGCTTCGGTGTTGGCGCCGTCGCCGGTGATGGTTGCTTTGTCGAAAAGCCGCTTCAATGCCCATGGTCCTTCGAATTTGAGCGCGGACGCGCGGCCGGGCATTTCCGGCACGAGGCTGAGGCTCGCCGATCCGGAAGCGGCGCCGCTTGGCCATGTCACGATGCTCGGCGCGTTGCCGGCCTGCGCGCTCTGGACCGTCTGCCCGTCGACATCGAGCAAAGCGCTGTCGACTTCGCTGTTCAGTGAGGTGGGCGTTATGGTGATCGAGACCGAGGGCACCGAGCCGCCGGAAGGGAAGAACGCGCTGCGGATTTCCGCGGCCGACTGGAACACCTTCAAGGTCGATTTCGCCAGGTCCTTGCTTGAACGGGCGTCCTGCTTCCAGGTCCATTCCTGGCCGGTCATGTCGATCAGCGGCGCGAGGTTCTGCGCGAAGAACCGGTCCATCAGGCCGCCCGGCGCGAACAGCTTGGTGAAATCCGCCATCGAAATCTCGTCGCTGCCGTCGCGTGTGAAGGGATAGCGGCCGTTGACCGCCTCCTCGCAGACGCGCGTCACCGTCTGGTCGAGGCTCTGGTTGAGGTTGGCGACGGAGGCCTCGGCGACGTTGCCTTCGAGCTCGTCCGCCGCCGCGTTGACCATGCGCGCCAGCGGCTTGGGCAGGCGCGAGACATTGGCGCGCAATGTCGAGATCTGCAGTTGCAAATTGGCGTTGACGCGTTCGATCTGCGCGGGGACATCGGCCGCGAGCTTCAGGCTCTGGAAGATGTCGCGGAAATTCTGCGTCAGCGCATCGAGCGGCCGGCGCCCGGCGGCCCCGCCGACCAGCGCCTGGAACGAACGGAACTGCGCCTCGACGCTCGCGCCGGCATTCTGCACGACGGCCGAGCTCGCGCCGGCGCGGCTCTGCGACTTGCCGCCGGCGATCTGCAGGCCGATGCGGGCCAGTCCCTTGGCCATGCTGGCGGGATCCTGCTGCGCCGTGCCGATATCGCCGTCGGCGCCGCTGTCCTTCGTCAGTGCGGTTTCATCGGCGATCGCGGTGAAGAGCTGGTCGAGGGGCGAGTCCGGCGCGGCGAGGGCGGAGAGCGCCAGATATTGCGGCTTGTCCTTCAGCATCGCCTTGAGCTTCAGCTGGTCGAGCACGCCGTTCCAGGCGGCGGCGAATTCCTTGCCGTAGCGATCGGTGAGTTCGGGACCGAGCTTGGGCAGGTCCTGGTCGATGCCGCCCTGTTCCCCGCCGCCGCCGAGCACCCATTGGTCGTCGACGAGCATCTGCGCGATGCGCGCCAGCTGCGGCAGGAAGAAGCGATTGAAGCCGGCACGCGTGTAAAGGCCGGGGACGTGAAGATCGGCGAGCTGGCTGCCGTCCGTGCGCTCGAACAGCAGCTGCGCTTCCGGACCGGCTTTCGCGGCGATGGAGAAATCCTGCAGCCGTGCCGCGTAGACCGCCGACTTGATCTGCGCCGAGGCGCGGTCGGCGAGGCTCATGCGTCCGAGTGAGCGCTGCGCGGCCTCGACCAGCGGCTGGTTGAGCGCGAAAGTCGGATCGTAGGCGTCGTCAAGCGCAAGCATGGCGCGCAGATGCTTTTCGAGCTGCGTGCGGCCCTCGCGGTTGTTCTCGCCGGGGTAGCGGTTCTCCTCCCAATCCTGCTTCATCCAGGAGACGATCAATTCGTCGTCGACCTTCGGCGCCTTGCCGCCCAGCATCAGGTAAATCTTGAGCGGCTCGTAGAGCGCGACCGGATCGGCCATCCTGGCCTGGATCGTCCGCTCGGCCTGAACCAGCAGCCGCGAGCGGAAGGTCCGCTCCAGCGCTTGCCGGTAAGCGGTCTTCGAGGCCGACAGCAGCCGCTCGCGCTGGCTAAGCCCGAACGTCTCCTCGACAGGCTTTCCCTGGTCGCTATTTTCGAAACCGGCGGGCAGGTTGCGCAGCTGGTCGAGCGGACCGATGACGTTTTCGAGGTCGACGTCGCTCACCGCCGTGCTCTTGAGCAGGCTATCGGCGCTGTCGCGATAATGCGCCATGGCTTGGCGTGTGGAAGCGATCAGCGCCTTGTTGGCGAAGAAGCTGAGACCAAGCACGCCGAGCACCGCCACTGCCGCCAGCGCGATCGCGGCCAGGCCGCCGAACCTGGCGAGCCTGATGCGGCGTTCGGCCGCCCGATCGAACGACACCCAGCCCGATTCCGGAAAGATCACATTGGCCAGCAGATCGTGCAGGAAGAAGCTCTTGCCGGCGCCGGAAAGATGCGCCTGCGCGGCACTACCGAAACTGCGCCCGATCGCGCCCAGCACCTGGTCGAAGGGTGTGCCTTCCTGGGTGCCCGACGAGAAATAGAGCCCGCGCAGGCTGACATTGACCTGGCTGCGCGAGGTATCGAACAGGCTGCCGACAAACTGCGTTATCCGGTTCTTCAGCGTGCCGAACTGGGCGGGGAAGCCGAACAGCGCGATCCGCGCCAGCGGGTCGGGCTCTTCCTGCAGGCGGTCGGCGACTTCTTCGGCGAGCCGCTTCGCCAGTTCGTCGAAGGCTGCGGGCGCCTCGCCGGCCATGTTTTTGGTGCGGTCGGCGGTCTGGAATGTCGCGCCCCACACCTTGCGCCTGCGCGCTTCGTCGAAATCGCCGAAATAATCCATGAAACCGGCGATGAGATCGGCCTTGGTGAACAGCAGATAGACCGGGAACTGGACCTTCAGCGTCTCGTGCAATTCGCGCAGGCGGCTCCTGATCTCGCTGACATGCGCGTCGAGCTGCCGGTCGTCGAAGCCGATCAGGTCGGCAAGGCTGATGGCGAGGATCACGCCGTTGATCGGTTGCCTGGTGCGGTGCTTCTTGAGCAGTCCTAGAAAGGCGAGCCAGCTTGCCTTGTCGCGCTCGCGGTCCGATTCCTGCGTCGTATAGCGGCCGGCCGTGTCGATCAGCACCGCCTCGTCGGTGAACCACCAGTCGCAGGATCGCGTGCCGCCGACGCCAGCCAGCGGCTGCGCGCCACCCGAGCCGGCAAGCGGAAACTTCAGCCCGGAATTGACCAGCGCCGTCGTCTTGCCGGCGCCTGGCGGGCCGATGATGATGTACCAGGGAATGTCATACAGGAAATTGCGCTTGCCGCTCGTCCGCTTCAGCGTCGCGATCGCTTCGCTCATGCGCGCTTCGAGCACCTGCGAATCGTCGTGGCGTTCGTCGCCGCGCACGATCGCCGTTTCGAGCGCCTTTTGCGCCTTGCGCCGCTGCCAGAAGCGGATGCCGTAGAACAGCGCAAGCACCACGATGGTGACGCCGATGATCGTGGCCCTGAGCCACACCGGTCCAAGCGGGCGTGTATCGGCGAAGCGGATCAGCGGCCCGGCATACCAGACCGCCGCCGAGAAACCGGCAAGCGCGGCCAAGCTGAAGATCCGCAGCATCCAGCGCATCAGTCGCCGTTCTCCGCCGCCGCGCTCGTCTGCAAGGTCTCCTGTTTCGGGATCATCACGTCGACGCGGCGGTTCTTGGCGCGGCCTTCCGCCGTGCCATTGTCGGCGATCGGTTCGTCCTCCCCCTTGCCGTCGGCGCTCAGCCGCGACGGGTCCTTCAATCGCTTGGCCATCATCGCCTGAACGGCCTTCGCCCGGGCAACGGAAAGATCGAAATTCGATTTGAACGTGCTCGATTTCTTCGGCTTCACATCGTCGGTGTGGCCGATGATGTTGATGGGGCCCGGTTCAGCGTCGAGCGCCGTGGCGATGTCGGCCGCGACAGGCTGGAACTGCGGCTTCAGCTCCGCCTGGCCGGACGCAAACAAAAGCTGGTTGTTGATCTCGACGACGATGAATTCGCCCTTCTCGCCGACGCGCAGTCCGCCGCCGGAGATCTCCTTGGCAAGTGCGGCGCTGATGCGGTCGATCTGGGTGGTATCTGGGACCGCGGGCGGAGGCAGGCTGGCTTGCGCCGGTTCAGCGGGCGCCGCCACGCTGGCGTGCTCGATGGTGACGAGCGTCGACGGGTTGAGCGCCAGCAATTCGCCGGCGGTCGCGTCGCCTTCGTCGGTGATCAGCACCCGCAGTCCGAAGAAGGCCGCCGTCACCAGCGTCGCCGCGGCGGCGGCGACCGCCCAGAGCGGCAGCCGCGCCCTCGGCTTCGGCAACGCAGCCGCCATGCCTTGCCAGCGTGGCGAGATGTCATCATCGGCGCGCGGCTTGAAATAGCGCAGCGTGTCGTAGACGTCGCGCCGGACGCGTTCGAGCATGTTTCGTTCGCCTGTCAATCCCCGATACTGGCCTTCGAAGCCCAGCGACAGGCAGGCATGCATCAGTTCGAGCAGGTCGTAATGTGCTTCCGGCCTCGCCAGAATCTTGTTCAACGCTTCGTAGAAGCCCGTGCCCGCCGGTTGGGTGTGGAAGAACCGCGCCGCCAGGCTGTGCTGGAGCCAGCTGTCCTTGCCCGGCCAAGGTAGATTGCCGACGAGGTCGTCGGCGGTTTCGCAAAGGGCGAATTTGGCGATGCGTGCGTCTTCCTCGGCTACGCCGGCTTTGGCGATCGCGTGGTCGAAGGTCTCGATCGCGTCGGCGATACGCTCCGCCAAGGGCGCGGCTTGCCGTTCGACCGGCATCAGCCGCAATTGGCCGAAGAGCATCAGCAGCGCCGCCGCCGCGGCAAGGATCGGATTTGTCGCGGCGTATTGCACGCCCTCGGCGGCGGCGAGCAGGGCATCCTGAGGCAGCTCCGGCATCGCGTTGACCTCTGCTCCCGGGGTTGGGCCCTGAAACAGCACGGTTTCGGATGACCAGCCGGTTGGCATCTGTCGGCCGCCGCCGGGGTCGAACACTGTCGCTTCGCGAGCAGGCGTTGGAGCAGGACGTGCGCCTTCCGGACCGGATCTCTCGGGAGCCGCAAGCGGCTTTTGCTTTGGCCGCGGCGCGCGGATGACGGTCTTGTCCGCCGGCCTGGAAGGATCGTCCTTGGAGCTCATCGGCGACGACCTATCGTCGCGGCGCAACAGGCACACCTTTGCCCGGGGAAACGCGTTTCAGGCTGAACCTCAGCGGCGGGCCGCACGGAAAGGCTCATCTCGCCGAAACATGACATTGCTGCACACGCCCCAAGCCACGCCGCTTTGCCCGCCGGGCAAGCGTCCCTGGGCATTCTAGTCGCCCGGATACCCAATTGAAACGGCCCGCCGATTGAAATCGCAGAGCAAGATGCTCGAAGGGGCGGCATCTTCTATGAGACCCGTCACATACGGTTGGCGGGGTCTGTGCCGTGCGGCTATTTCTGCTTGTCGGCCTTGGCGTAGGCTTCGGCGAAATAGGCGAGGAAGACATCCAGCATGCCGTTCTCGTGCTTGTCTTCCATCGCCCGCCAGGTCGCGACAAGCGCATCCCAAGCCTGGCTCTTCCTGGACGAGAAGGATGCCGGCGGGATTTTCTTGGCGATCGCCTCCGGCGACAAGTCGTCGAGCAGCCTGGACAGCGCGGCCTGCATGGCGGCATAGGTCGCGATCTCATGCGCCTTCAGGTCGCGGAACGCATCCTCGACGCTGCGCCTGGCATCGAGATAACCGGCCCTGCGCTTGGCGAACATGATCTCCAATATGTCGTCGGTGCCCGGCACGAATTTCAGTGGGTTGTTGTCCTCGGCGCCGATCATTGTCCGGTGCGAGCTCTTGGCGAGAACTTTTGCCGCCGCGCGCGCCTTGAGCAGCAGCGATAGCTGCTCGACAGTGCTCCTCAGCACCGCGCCGATCTCGGCCGCGACATCGTGCGGGTCGCGCGACTGCAGCAAGTCAGGCGCGATGCCCGCCGCCCTGGCGATCTCCCGCAGCATCGCGTCCGCTTCCGCCGGCCGATTGGCCGGGGCCGCCGGACCGGGCTGCGGGGCCGAGGATCTGGAGACGGGCGCCGCCCCGGTCGGGTGCTGTTCCGCCGGACTGAAGAACGGCTCATGGCCGGGAACCGACGGGCCGCCGGGCGAGGGCGGCAGCTCGCGCTGCGTCGATGTCGTCCCGGTCTGCGGATGTCCGGTCGGGGCCCGTTCGTCTTCGATCGAAACGCCGACGACATAGCGGCCGATCAGCAGCCGGTCGCCCTGCGCCAGCCGATGCGGCCCGCTCATGCGCTGGCTGGACCCGTTGACGAAAGTGCCGTTGCGCGAGACATCGTAGAGCCAGAACGAGCCCGCCTGGTAGCGGACCTCGCAGTGCCGGCCCGAAATGAACTTGTCCGGGTCCGACAGCGTCCAGTCGCAATTCTCGCGGCCGATCTCGAAGCTGCGGTCGCGGGCGGCGTAGCTGGCGGTGGTGCCGGCCGGCAGCCTGTCGACATTGCTGATCTGGAGCGAGATGAACATCCGGAAGCGTCGCCCAACTTGGTCAACAAATGCTTATTTTCCGCGCAATCCGGGCGGAAACGCCAACGTAGCTTTCCTGGAATTGCTCTGGCATTCTAGCAGCTTGCGAGCGCGGCGGGAGAGGAGCGTTTCACACCGGCGCATGGGGCAGTTTAGCCACGGCTGTTATTTGGCGGCCGCCAAACATATGCTAGGCTGAAAGCGGTCCGGTGCGGTGGGCGTGAAAAGTTCCCGAACGTGATGCGGTTAACATAGCGGGGGCTTCAATCCATCATACTGGCGGCCGCGTCCAGGAGGGGCACGACCATGCCGAACGAACGCGCCACGGTTGTGCAGACGCCGGCTGGCGCCGACCTGACCTTCACCCATCTCATCGGCCGCGATGAGATCAGTCGCTGTTTTGCCTATAGGGTCGGCTTCGTCTCGAAAAACCGCGACGTCGATCCGTTGAAGATGCTGGGCGGCGTCGTTTCGGTCGAGGGCGAATCCGATCCGAAGCGCTGGTTCAGCGGCCTCGTGTCGGATTTCAAGCTGACCCGCATCGAGGACCGGCTGGCCTTCTACGAGGCGACCGTCAGGCCATGGCTCTGGTTCCTCGGCAACACCACCGATTGTCGTATCTTCCAGAACATGACGGCGGTGGAGATCGTCGAGAAGATATTCTCGAAATACGGCATCGCCAAATTCGAGAAGCGGCTGCAGGGGTCCTATCCTCAGCGCGAATATTGCGTCCAGTACGACGAGAGCGATCTCGATTTCGTTCAGCGGCTGCTCGAGCACGAGGGCATCTTCTATTTCTTCGAGCATGACGAGGGCAAGCATACGCTCATCCTCTGCGACGCGATGAGCAAGCTGAAGTCGGCGCCCGGTTACGAGAAGGTGCTTTACAATTTCGAGGGCCAGGCCTCACGGCGCGATGTCGAATACATCACCGAATGGATACCTGGCAGCGCGGTGCGCCCTGGCGCCTATGCCCATACGGATTATGATTTCGAGAAGCCCGGCGCCGATCTGATGGCGAAATCCGCCCAGCCTTTCGCCCATAAGGAAGCCTCGGGCGAGAACTACCGCCAGCCCGGCGCGCATCTCGATGTCGGGCGGGGCGACAAGATCGCAGGGATCCGCCGCGAGGAACTCCAGGCCGTGCACCAGCACAGCACGGCGGTGGGCACCGTGCGCGGCCTTTTTTCCGGCTGCAAGTTCACGCTCGAAAGCTTTCCGCGCGACGACCAGAACCAGGACTATCTGGTGGTCAGCGCCGAATACCGGCTGTTCGACCCGGGCTACCGGACCCAGAACGAGGCCCACAGCGAGAATTTCAAGGTGGTGCTCGGCGTGGCACCCACCAAACTGCCCTATCGCCCGGCGCGCATCACGCCGCGGCCGATCATGCGCGGCCCGCAGACGGCGACCGTCGTCGGTCCTTCGGGCGAGGAGATCTTCACCGACAAATATGCGCGGGTGAAAGTGCAGTTCCACTGGGACCGGCTCGGCAAGAAGGACCAGAACTCATCCTGCTTCGTGCGCGTCTCGCAGACATGGGCCGGCAGCAACTGGGGCTTCATCCAGATCCCACGCATCGGCCAGGAGGTCATCGTCGATTTCATCGAAGGCGATCCGGACCTGCCGATCATCACCGGCCGCGTCTACAACGCCTCACAGATGCCGCCCTATGGGCTACCGGGCAACGCCACACAGTCCGGCTGGAAGTCGAATTCCTCGAAAGGCGGCGGCGGCTACAACGAGCTGATGTTCGAGGACAAGGCCGGCTCCGAGCTGGTCAATTTCCAGGCCCAGAAGGACCACCATCTGCTGATCAAGCACGACCGCAACAAGACGGTCCAGCACGACCAGTCCGACCGTATTGACCACGACGCCAAGCACTCCGTCGGCCACAACCTCGATGAAGACGTCGGCAACAACAAGACCGTCAAGATCGGCGTCGACCAGACGACGAACATCGGCTCGAACGACACCGAGACAGTGGGCAAGAATCGCTCGCTGACAGTGATGGCAAACGAGACGATCCATGTCGTCGCCAACTCGACGGAGAACATCGACGCCAACCATTCGCAGACGGTGGGGCTCAACCAGACGGTGACGGTGGCTGTCGCGCGCGTGGACACGGTGGGGGCGGCGGAAACCAGAACCGTTGGCGCGACACAGATAAATACCATCGGGGCGACCCGCGCTGTCAGTGTCGGCATCAGCCAAAGCCATGATATCGGGGCCAGCGACAGCTGGAACGTTGGAGCCGGGCAGACGGTCAACATTGGCGCGGATCAAAGCGTGACGATCGGGAGCGCTCAGAAATTCAGCGTTGGCGCGGCGCGCAGCGCCAGCGTAGGGGCCGATGACTCCACGTCAGTCGGGGGTGCTCACTCGCTGGGGATCGCAAAGGGCAGCTCGATCAGCGTCGGCGAAGACAGTTCGATAAAAGTTGGCAAGAACTTGGTGATCGACGCCGGCGATTCGATCACGCTCAAATGCGGCTCGGCCACGATCACGATGAAGAAGAACGGCAATATCGCTATCGAAGGCAAGGATATATCCATCAAGGGCAGCGGCAAGATCAACGTCAACGCAGACAGCGATGTGAACATCAAGGGCAGCACCGTCCACAATAATTGAGGATCGAGAAATGGATGTGTTGGGTCGAATAGATGGCGTCGTCATAGGCCTGCTCATCGGGTTCGAGGATGGCGCGCCGCTCGTGGTCTTCGTTGGCAATCCCCGGGAGACCGCCATCGCTGCGCGAAGCCTGACGGGTCTCGATACCGCCGCCCTCGGCTCGGAAGTTGCGTTGCTTTTCGAAGGTGGTGACCCTTCGAAGCCGCTTGTCGTCGGGCGTATCGTGGATTCTGCACGCAATCGCAGTGGCGCTGCGGTGATACGCGACGGAGAAACGGTCACGATCAACGCAACGGATCGCATCGAACTGCGCTGCGGATTGGCCTCGATTATCTTGGAAAAGGACGGGCGTATCTCCATACGCGGCAGTCAACTCAATAGCCACGCCAGCGGGGTCAATCGCGTCCGCGGCGCGGCAGTGCATCTGAACTGAGCCGTATTGTGACAATGCAGCGCTTTGCAACGATTGCTGCCATCGTGGCCCAGCATGTCGAAGATGTCTCTTTCCTGTGGTCGAGGCGTCGGCACGAAATCGACGGTCAAATTCTGGGCGAGGTCGATATCGGTCGCATCGACCAGCGCCTTCACGCCAACATCGAGGGCATGATCGCATCCGGCGAAGCTGCATGGAATTTGGCCTTGGCCCGCTTCTCCGACTATGCTGCACCTGCAGAACTTTTCGCCATCGGCGTACTATCCCTGCACTGGGGCAGTAGGAAGCTGTTGGATACCGCCCTTGACGGTGTCCGGGCCATAGGTAGCGGCATTGCCGGCATGTCTGGTGCAATCGCGTGCACGACGCGCGGCAAGCTCCGCGCTTTTGTACCGCAATGGCTGGATGAGCAGGACCCGCTGCTGCAAACGCTGGGGCTGATCGCTCTGACCCACCACAGGGTCGACGCTGGCGATCGCCTGCAAGGCTTTGTTCTGAGTCCCGACATCGGCGTCCGGACGCGAGCCATCCGGTTGGCCGGGATCATGCGACGGCGTGACTTGATAGGCGACGTGTCCGCCGCGCTCAAGGCGAACGATCCGGGCGAGAGGCTGGCGGCAGCGCGCGCGCTCTGCCTTCTCGGCGAGGCGCAGTATGCTTACGCGACCCTGGACAAACTAGCCCGGGCAGATGGTTTCATAGGTAGAGAGGCGATAGACATCCGACTTTTGGTCACGCCCAAACTGGAAGCAAAAAGATGGTTGCAAGAGCGACTTGACCAACCGTCGATGCGCCTTGCGGCGCTCGGGGCGATGGGGATTCTAGGTGAAGTGTCGATTATGCAATGGCTAGTCGAAAAGATGCGTGATCCATCGCTGGCCTATACCGCCGGTCTTGCCTTGCGTGATCTTATTGAGACGGATTTCAACGATACAGGCGTCTTTACCCTGGACCCCCCATCGTTGGGCAAGGAGTTCAAGAAGGTCGAGGATTTTCCACTGCCGATCGCCGACAAGGTTGAAGCATGGTGGAACGAGAATAAGGGAAAGTCCAAACGCTTCATGTCGATGCGGCGTCTTAAGCTCGACGCCTACCGCACTGCATTTGCCAATTTGTCAGCGCCGCTGGTCGATTGGCGAAGGACTCGGCAGCATCCGGCCTGGATGTAGTTATCCGACGCGGCTGACCAACGCAGCGGCGCGAAATCCCCCCTCCGATGCCACCTCGACCATCGCCACCGGCCCTGGCGCGTAACCTTTGTCCAGGCTATCCGCTGCGACCATCAATGCCAGCGCGCCACTTGCCGAGCCGACGTCGCCGACAGTCATAGCGGGGTAGGCAGTGGGGAGCATTTCACGACGTGTGCGATAGAAGCGCGGCTGCGCGATCATCTGCTCCCAGCCGTCATAGCGCTCGCCATTGCTGTTCCTGACGACGAAAACGATGTCGGGCTCAGTAGGCCGTGCCCCATCGAGAGCCTCCCGCAACGCCGCGAGCATCGCATGGCCCTGACTGAAGCGCTCGGACAGCACCGAGTCACTCTCGCTCGACATCCCAACACCGTGAATCTGGGCCAACGGTGCTCTCGGCAGCCTGTTCGCCAGACCGGCAATCCGGACGAAAGCTGCCGCCTCGCCAGGTATCATGCCGTCCGAATTGGCATTGCTGCGCAACCGTCCGGCCGCCTCGAGCCGCGCGATATCCTTGTCGTTCACGAGGCTGTCGACCCCGCCGAGCAGAACCTGCTTCACATCACCTTGGGCCAAGACTTGCGACACTCGCGATAGCAGCCCCAATCCTGCCGCCGCGCCACCGTCGATGGCGCGCGACGAGGGGTGAAATTCGTGTCCGGTCGCTCCGATCACCGCGTCGAGGAAGTCGCGCTGTGCGATATCCGCAAATGCCGGATGCTCGCGAAATCCCTCGGGCGGCGCCAGAAGTATGCAGGTCGATCTGGCATCCACATCTCCGCTGCCCAGCGTTTCTTCCAGGGCTCGCGCCGCCATATTGACCAGCCACTCGCCATACGTGCGCCTCAGTTGGTGGTGTGCGGTAATACGGGAAACGGTTTGGACCGCGCCAAACGGCTCGCCGACAACATACTCGTCATACGCCGACAGAGAGGCGCGAATTGCGGCGATGGTTTGGCTGGAATTCAGACCAGCCGCTGTGACGGCGCCGGCACCGCAGATGTAGAGTGGGGCGGTTAGCTTTGCCATGGTGGCCTACTGGTGATCGTCCCATTGCCCCCACGCGAATCGAAGTATCTTTTGCCTTTTCGTCGAGCGATCAGGAAACCAGGCGTCACGTGTCCGACGATCACTTCGCGCAGTGCGGGAGCATTGCGGCGCGTTACGCGCGCTATGCGCGCCTTGAGGGTGACCTGCAGTTTGTCCGGCTCGATCATCGCTGTGTCGATGCGAAGCGACTCATCTTCGGATCGGTCCTCATAGATAAATCGTACAGGCATCGTGAGTGCCGGCAACCTAAAATCCCAACGTCCCGACGGTGTCATGCCGATCACCGTGACGGCCTCGCCGCCCCTGAGGACAGGAAGTTGCTGGTCGGACGGCGTGCACAAATTGTAGCGTGGATCGTAATCCTTGGGTGGAAGAGGCCACTGCGTCGCCACCCAATTTGCATCAAACGTGCCGGCGTACTTCAGCCGCGGTTGCCAGCCCCGCCCTAAAGCCCCAAACGCCGCGGGCGCGGGGCGATCCGTAGCGGCGCGGAAAGGCTCGCTCGGATAGGTCACATTCGGCGCCTCGGACCGCACGGCAGGGTCGGCCGATCTGGCATTCCGATATCCGATGCCCACTGGATTGCGTACCTCGACATTGCCATCGGTAGTGGTCCCGCCATAGGCGCGTTCATACACGATCGGCATCTTAACAAAGGGATTGGGCGAGCTGTATCCGCCAGCTTCCTGGACGCGGTCGCCGACTACATTCAACACCTTACGCAAAGTTCCTATCCGGAAACCGACCTGCATCTCCCTGATCGCCTTGCCGTCAGGCGCGTGAGCCGCGCCGTTGATGATAACCTCGGCGGTCGGTTTTACGATCGCGATGTCTGCTTCATAGCGCGTCGAGGAAGCCGCTGGATTGCCGAAGGGGACGTCCGAGAAAGCAATCGGCAGTTGCTCCGAAGCTGGAGCGAGGACAGCGCTGGGGTTTTCGCCTTGGAATGTCGCGGAGATGATAACGACAACGACTTCCTGGCCGTCCGCGTTGGGTTCGACATGCGTGTCCGCCAGAAATGGCGTCCTGTTCTCGACCCAGATGTCAGACATGGTTCAGCACCACATTCCTTTGGCGTCGAGTCCGATCGGCCAGTAAGGCATCCCGGTCAGGACGGTCCTTTCGATCGATTTCTCCGGCAGCCAGCCCAGAAGGAAAACCTCGGGCGCAACCCTGTCGGCCTTCTTCAGCGTCTCACCGATCTGACAGACCTCCAGCCAGTATTCCCGGACCGCTTCGACCACGCGATCGTTGGACGATGGGCCTGCCGGCCACCCGGAATACGCCACCACCAATCCTTTCTTGAAGTCGCCTGACTCTTTCTCGACCAGGCCATCCACGACATCGCTCCACCATTCGCCCGCTTCCTCAACTGCATCGCGCAATCTCTCTCGGTACTGCTTGAACAGGGCGCCATAACCGGGATGCGCCTCCTTGAGGCCGATCCCCTTGGCGGAAAAATGGGAATGCTGCGCAATGTCCTTTGGGGCCTCGATAAGCCGCTGAAAACCCGAATCGATGTTGTGAACCATGTATTTCGCCGGAAGAGCCATGGGTTAGTCCTCGCCATAGAGTTCGCCGAAATCGTCCGCTCCGATCGGGATAAACATGAAGTAGCGAAAGTGATCGCCAAGCGCGGGATTTGCCTGGATCAGATCTTCGATAAGAATCGATTGCGGCTTCGCCACCCGTTCTCCATCGTCAGTGTGTCCTTTGTCCCATAGATCCTGCCTGGAAAGAGGCGGTTCTTGCATCCGCTTCTGATGCTCGTCATTGATGCGCAATATCTCCAGCATATATCGACGGTAGATCGCGATGAATCGCGGATGACCCGAGAGCCCGAGAGGCCAGCGGTCGTCACGCCCTGTCCTCCCGCGCCTGACATTGGCGATTTCGGACCACCAGCTCTCCAACTGGGGCAACAGATCCAGAACTTCGCGTTCGTACCTGGAGTAGATATCCGTATAGAGGCTCATACCGCTCCTATCGCAGCCATCAGCTTATTCATGGCTGCCTCACCGTTCGCGCCGCCGCAAGAGCCGCCTTGTGAAGCCGAGCATTTGGCGCATTGAGCTCTGATGCAGTTCGGGTCGTCCGCCCAGTTGTTGAATTTCTGCCGGGCAGCTTCGTCGGCGGGCGGCGGATCGCAAGCGCCTTTACATCCGCCGAGTTTCAGCCAGACATAGTCCTGAGGCGGCTGATGGTCAGGCGTCCAGCATTTACCCCGATTCCACTTGGTGCCATTTCCGAAGGTGCCTTGGTTGCGTTTACGCTTGCAGGACCAGCATCCTCCCTGGTTGCCCCCGCGATTTCCGATCTCGTCGGCTCTCGTCTGTTGATCGGCCGTGGGATCTCGTCGCTTGAATTTGCTCTTTTCGCAGTCTGTGCACTCATATTTCTCATCGAAGCCGTGCGCGGCCAAAGTGTCTCGGATCACTTTGGAGCGTGCGCAAACAATGTTCTTCGGCGTCGACATGCCATTCTGGAACATCGGGTGGCTGTGGCAACAGGCGCCCTTGCCTTCCACTTTCACGACGAAAGACCAAAGCAGGAACGACGCGGTCCCCTTTGTCTTGTGCGTGACGACACCGCCACCTTGCGTGCCGCCCTCGTCGCCGCTGCTGGTTGAAACTTCCGACACATTTTCCATCGCTGTCGGATTGCCGCCGTCAAAAAGCACCGACTTGCTGCCGTTGGATAGGTCGGAAGCAGAGCACGTATTGACATATGGCACCGGCACAGGGCCTGTCGGAGGCGGAGGCGGGCTGAGGCATACGTCAATAGGAGCCGTGCCGGTGCCGCCACTGCCTTTGTGGAAAAAGCCGTTGCCTTCGGCGAATGTCTTGCAACTCACACGACATCCCTTTCTTCATGCCGGGGAAATCGCATGGCGGGCAGGCCATTGGCGGCTAGATCATGGATGTCGGCGAAATGAAGTTCGTGGACTTCCCAGTCGTCGCGCCAAAACAGGATGGCATTTACCCCTCCCGGCGCTGGCGGCGGCAGCCCGCTCAACTCCTCGGCAGCAATTGCGCTGGTTTGCCCCCGCTCGATGCACGTTGCCAGGATTTCCGTCGCTCCGCTGAACCATGGATCGGAAGGTTCCGCCATGGCGCCCATGGCGACGACCACGAACGGGTATCTGCGTCCGACACGATCCTCACTCATGCGCCACACGCCGGCGCAGGGCTGGTCGCTGAAAATCCCGGCAGGAACCACGAACCGCCACGCCCGCGGGTCGAGCTCCCCCTCGTCCGGCCGCGCACGCAATTCCATCGACATCCACCGGTCCCAGCGGTCGATGAAGGTCCGCGGCAGATTCCATGTGACGAAATCTCCCGTCGCCGGAATCTTACCGAAAAAGCCGAGCATCAGATCTGCGGCGGACATGTGAACTTCTTGAACATTTCGAGCGTGTAGGGGTTCTCGACGCTGGCCGCCTTGAGCTCGAAATCGGCCCACATGCCCTTGGTGCCGAGCCGCAGGCTGTAGACGTCGGTGAGCTTGGTCGCGTTGAAGCGGCCGCCGCGCAGCATTCTCAGCCACGCCCAGCTTCCGGTCTCGTTGAGCATCACCTCAGGCGAGCCGTCGACCGGCTGGAAGGCCAGCGAGATCACGCCGGTGCCGTCCTTGCCGGGCCACGTCATAGGCTGCGGCCTGGTTGCATTGTTGTAGTAGACGAGGTTCTGGCCATCGAGGTTGAGCGTCACCCGCGCCACGTTGGGCGACAGGTCCTTGGGCTCCAGCGTAAAATTCATCACCGGTCCGGTGCCGCCGGGGAAGAGATCGTCGCGAATGTGGCGCGCCTGCTCGAAGGCCGCCAGCGCCGCCGGATCGAGACCGAAATCGGCGCGCCATTTCCATGGCTGGCTGGCGGTGTCGACATAGTTGATCAGATGATCGTTGGTGAAGGCGTCGATCAGCCCGGTCGGCCCGAACAGGCGCTGGAAGTCGCGCACATTGACGTCGACCGCGCTGTCCGGGCTGAACGGATAGCGGTTGTTGAGCGCGGCCTGGCAGAAGGGCAGGATGTCGGCGCGCCAGATGGCGTTGAGCTCATTGGTGACGGCCTTCTGCGACAGGCCGCTTGTGTCGCCGGCAATGCCGCCCAGCCAGTCGTTGATCGGCGAAGGCAGGATCTGCGCCTGCCTGGCGACGGCGCCCGTCAGCTCGGCCAGCCCGCCCTGCTTCTTGATGGCATCCTGCGGATTTGGGTTGGCGGTCACCGTCTGCAACACATTGGACAGCGCCGTCAGCGCCACGATGGCGGCGTCGAGCGCCGGCGGCTGGCCGTCGACCTGCGCGATCGTGCCCTTGAGCGGCTTGAAATGCTCGGCCACGAGGCTGCCGGTCATGTCGACCTGGTCGGCCGAGCCCGCGCGCGGCAGCAATTTCGCGCCCGTCTTAACCACCTTGCCCAATTTGCCGAGCTTGCTGAGCAGCTTCGAACCGGTCTTGGCAGCGCCGCCGCTCTTGTCGCCGGCCGCCGCGTCGTCGGAGCGGGTCAGGTCCGTCTCCTGCACCACCGCCGTCAACAGGCGCTTCAACGCGGAGTCGGCGCTGGACAACTCCTTGAGGTTCTCGCTGGCGATGTTGAGGTCGGTCAGCGGCGCCAGCCGCATGTCGCGCAGGAAACTATCCCACTGCGCGATATAGTCGTCGTAATAGAGCTTCAGGATGTCTTCCGACAGCGCCGAAACCGACGTCTCCGAATTCTCCGAGCAGCCGCCGGCAAATACCGCGCGATCAAGCGCCGCCTGTCCGGCGACATCCTCGACCCGGTCGAGGATCGCGTCGTGGAAGCCGGCATAGGTGTAGGGGCCCGGTACGCCGACACGCAGCGTCTTGTCGGAGCGGCGCGCGAACACCTTGGCGCCGTTCGGTCCGGCGAAATTGGCCGGCACCCATTCCTTGACGGCTGCCACTTCGGGGTCGGCAAGCAACTGCTTGTAGGCGCGCTCCGGCAGCGAGATCGTGCACACCGTCTTCAGCGCCTCGGCGACCAGTTCCTTGTCCGGCGCGATGTAGCTGTCGTCGACGGCCATGCGGCGGATCGCGGCAAGCTGGTGCTCTTCGGCGTCCGCGGTCGGGAAGGGCGCGGCCGGCGCGAATTGCGGCAAGCTGTTCACCCACCAGTTCTGGACGAAATCGGTGTCCATCTGCGACAGGCCGGTCATCATCCGGTAGGTCTTCAGCGCGCCGAGCATGAAGTCCGGATCGCGGATCTGCCGCCACATCGTGGCCTCGAGCAGCGCGACCATATGGGGCTCCAGCACGTTTCGCAGCGCATGGTCGTAGGTATCGGTCTGCGCGCGCACCAGCTCGGCCGAGGCGGTCGGGCCGAGCAGATTGTGGACGGCATCCGGCGGTGCCGTGCGGGCCGTGACCACCGCGTCCATCGCCGCCAGCGCGCCGTCCATGGTCGGCTGCTCGACCGCGGCCGGCATGGCGGCGACGTCCGTGAGCGGCGCCTGCAGCGCCTCGAATTGGCCGGCCTGTTCGGCGATCGCATTGCGGTTTTCGAGATAGGACCAGGTGAACAGTCCGCCGGCGAGCAGGGCTGCGAGCGCACAGGCGGCGGCGGCTCCGCGCCAGATCCAGGCGCGGCGGCGCTGCGCCAGCGGATCGAATGTGCCGAGGCCGGCTTCCTTGAAGATCACTTCGGTGAGCAGATTCCTGAGGAAGAAGCTGCGCTTCTCGACGCGCGCCGCCGGCATGGCGCGACGCGGCGGCAGCCCGAAGGATGAGGACAGCGCCGCCGTCAGCCGGTCGATCGGCGCGCCTTCCTGCGTCGCCGAGGTCAGATAGAGGCCGCGCAGCCAGGCGGCTTCCTCATAGCGGCTCTCGCCGAACATCGCCTCGACCAGCACCTGGATCGGCTCGGACAGGCTGGCAAGCTGCGCCGGGAAGCGGAAGATCTCGGCGCGCTGGCCGAGCTTGTCCTCGTCTTCCAGCCGCGGCACCAGCCGCCGCTCCAGCTCGGCGGCAAGCCTGGCGAGTTCCGTCTGGATCGTGCCGGCACTGACGCGGGCGTCGAGCGGAAAAGTGGTTCCCCACACCTGCTCGCGCGCATTAGTCGACAAGCCGCCGAAGAACGCTTCGAACCCTTTGATCAGATCGGCCTTGGTCAGCATCAGGTAGACAGGCAGGCGGATCTCCAGCCGGTCGTTAAGCTCCGCAAGCCGGCGGCGGATCTTCCTGCCATGCGCCTTGATCGCGTCGTCGCCCTCCGACAGCGCGTCGATCGACAGTGCCACGATCACCCCGTTGAGCGCGCGGCGGCCCCGATGCTTCTTCAGGAGGTCGAGGAAGCCCAGCCACTCCGCCGCGTCGACATCCGGCTGGCTTTCCTGCTGGACGTAGCGGCCCGCTGTGTCGATCAACACCGCGTTCTCGGAGAAGAACCAGTCGCAATTACGCGTGCCGCCGACGCCCTGCAGGTCGTCCGTGAGGTCGATCGGGAAATTGAGGCCGGACTGGCGCAATGCCGTGGTCTTGCCGGTGGCCGGCGGACCGACGATCACATACCAAGGCATCTCGCGCAGGAACTTTCTGCCGCCGAGCTTGCGGCGCTTCAGCTCCGCCATCACCTCACCGAACTTGGCGCCGACGGCAGCAACGCTCTCTTCGCCGGGCGTAAGCTGCTTTTCCTGAACAGGCGCCGCGATCTCGGCCACGAACATGCGGTTGGCGCGGATCGCGCGGCGTTGCGCGACGATCAGCCAGATCAGCCACAGGATGATCAGCCCGGCGATGATGGCGATACGCACATTGTCGGATTCGAATGGCGCGTAAGGGCCGACCTGCACGATCGGGCCGAACACCCAGATCAGCAGCGAAAGCAGCGCGATGCCGATCAGCGTCCAGAGAAAACGCGATGTGATGACGGCCCAGAGGAAGCGCAGGATGAACATCTCAGAGCCTCTTCTCGACCAAAACCTCGACGCGCCGGTTGAGCGCGCGGCCCTCGCGCGTCGAGTTGTCGGCCGCCGGATCGGTTTCGGCGCGCCCCTCGGAAGAGATGCTCTCTTGCGGCACGCCGGCTTGCACCAGAAGCTTGGCTATGGTTTCGGCGCGCGCTTCCGACAGACGCTGGTTGCTGGCCAGCGGGTTGGACTTTTGCAGGCGCACATTGTCGGTATGGCCGACGACGGTGATTTTTCCGATCAGCTCCTTATTGTCCAGGATCACCTTGGCGATCGCCGCGATCAGCGGTTCGTATCCTTCCGTCAGCGTCGGTCGGGAGGACTGGAAGAGCTCGGGATTGGAGGACTGGATGACAAGCTTGGCGAGCGACACGCTCTCGGTGCCGCTGAGCGCCCCCTTGAGGTTGTCCGGCGCCTCGGCCTTGAATTCCGGCAACAGCGCAAAATCGACCGGCTGCGGCTCGGGCGCGGGCGCATCCTGCTTGGGCGCCGCGCGGGTGATGTCGCCGCGCGAGGCCGGCGGCAGCGTGCGCACCAGCGCGGAAAGCTCGACCGCCTGGCTGCTCAGGCCCATCGACAGGCCGATATAGGCGGCCGCGGCAACGACGATCGCGGCAAGCGCCATCACCCAGATCGGAACGATGAAGCGCTGCGGCTCGTCGGAGGCGATCACGCCTCTCCAGTTCGGCGACAGCGGCGCGTCTTCGGCGTCGGCATTGCGCAGAAAGCGCGCCGCCGCCACGCGCACGGCGTTTAGCGAACGGTCGCCGGCGCGGCCGGGCACGCGGTATTTGCCGCGGAAGCCGAGCGCCAGGCAGTAGTATTGCAGCTCCAGCATCTCGCGGTCGCGATTGGGATGCCGCTCCAGCTCGTCGAGGCGGGTGAAGAACTGGGTGCCGGCATCGACGTCGCCGCGCAGCATGACCACCAGCGGCTGGCGCGGCCAGGCGCTGGCTCCGCCCCACGGCGTGTTGAGCGCGAGATCGTCGAGCAGCGCCGCCACCGCCCAGGCTGCCTGGTCGGCGCGCTCCAGCGACGAGCCAGCGGCGACAGCGGCATCGCGCGCCCGCACCAGCTCGTCGAGCAGGCGCGTGCGCATCACTTCAGGGTTTTCCGGCGCAAGCGCGCTTTCAAGCTCCGGCGCGAATTCGAGCAGCGGCGCGAAGATGTTGATCAGTGTGTTGGGATGGGCGCGCGCCCGCTTGACCGGCGCGCCGGGCGCCAGCGGCGCCATCGGCCGGGGCGCGGCACCGGTCAGGCGGATGCGTGTACGCTCGCGATCCTCCGACAGTCCGAAAGGATCATCCCGGCTCATGGCCTCACCTGTTCACCGAATAGCAGTCGACCTGCGGCTCGCTCGGCAGGACACCGGAAACGCCGATGACGAAGCCGGGGGCGTCGAGCAGCGAGGCCCAATGCTCGCTCTTCTGATCCAACTCCAGGCACAGCCTGTCGCCGTCATACGGGATCTCGCGCGGCTGCGAATGCAGCGGCTTCAGCGGAATGCCCGGCAGGCGCGACTTCCACAGCCCTTCGAACTGGTCGGCGGATCCGACCGTCGCCTGGTTGACGAAGATCTTGCGCAGCGCGTCTTCCGAAAGCTCGGAGCCGACGCGGATGACGATGCGGCTGGCGACCAGCAGTTTCGGGTTGTCGATGCGCACCTTCCACACATTGGTCGCGTGCCGCATGACCGGCAGCGCGCGCGACTTCGGCTCGATGTAGCGCAGACTGAGGATGAGCGAACGCAAGGCGTCGGCCAGCGCCATATAGGCGGGACCCGGCGCCATGTGGTCGTAGGCCGGCAGCTCTCCGAGCCGCCGTGAGCTCGAGCCGTAGGTGGCCATCTCGCCGGCGAGGCCGGCAAGCTCAAGATAGAGCTCGGCCGGATGGAAGACATCCTGCGTCAGCATATGCGCAAGGCGCGGCCGCGCGGCGTTGGCGAGATGCAGCATCAAAAGGTCCTCGACGCTGCGGCCGGCGCCGCCCATCACCATCTTGCCATGCGCCTCGGCAATCTGGTCGAGGCCGGTGACGACCTCCTGCAGCAATTGCCGATACCAATGAACGGCGCCGGTGATCAGCGTCGGCGGCAAGAAGGCCTGGTCGAGCGAGACGCCGCCATCGGCGCGCATGCCCTTGATGTCGGCCACCGGCAGCGCCGTGTAGCCGCCGACCGATTTGCCGGGCGCCAGCAGCACCGCTTGCGGCCGGGCGATCTCGATCTCCTCCGGATCGGCGCCGCCCTGCACGGCATCGCGCACCGCAACGATCTTGCCGTGGTAGCGCGCGCCCGTCGACGCGGCATGCGCCGGGTCGAAGCCGACGCCGCCGGGCGGCTCCAGTGGCAACGCCACCAGCACCGGCCCGGCGCCGGTGTCGGCGGTGACCGGCAGCGGCTTCGGCGCGTCCATCAGCTCCGGGATGGAGAAGGGCGTACCGTCCGGGAAGATGCCCCGGGCGGACACGATCGACACCTGGCCGGCATCGAGCAGCGACTGGTCGAGCGTCAGCTGCTGGAACCCGAACGTATGGAGCTGGCCGGCCTGCAAGGCGCCGCGCACCATCCCCTCGAAGAACCGGTCCTGCTGCTGGAAGTGCTGGGTCCTCAAAAAGAGACCCTCGGACCACAGCACCCTGTTTGCGTCGCTCATGCCACTGCTCTCTGCACTGCCGTGCCTGTCTTTCCGTCAGGCGGAAATGCCGCCCTTGCCGAGGCTGACGTTGATGGTGAATTTCGACCCAGGCGATACCGACTTGGTCGTGCGCCAGTTGCGTCCGCCGGGTTCGCGGATCAGCGCGACGAAGCCGAGCGCCGTCGCGTTCGGTTCGACCGTGATGGTCTTGGCCGCCGTCTTACCCGGAGCGACCGAGATCGCGTCCGATCCGATGAGGTCGGCGCCCAGCGCCGAGCCGGCATCGCCCTGCAGCGCGAAATAATCGGCCGAGTTGAACTTGCCTGTGCTGGCAAGCCGCATCACCAGCACGGTCACCGGCCTGTCGCCGCCGCCAGGTCCCGGATTCATGCCGGCGCCACCGGTCACGTTGAGCGAGATGACGGATGGTTTCGGCGGGCCGCTCTGGCAAGCCGCAAGCAGCCCCGTCGCGCCGATGGCGACGATGAATTCACGTCTGTCGATCATGTCCCTACTCCTCTTCATATGCATCCCTGAAATCTGCGCCGATCTCGCCCAGGAAGCTCGATTCCGCGCTCTGGGCGATGTCGCGATGGCGTTTCTGGTAAAGCTCCCACAGCTTGGCATTGCGCCCGCCGGCAAGCAGATTGCCGATCGCGGAATTGGACTTGAGCTCTTCCTCGATCGTGGCCGGATCGAAGCGGTCGATCATGCGCCGCAGCGCCGCCTGCACGCCGCGCCAGGCGCGCACGTGGTGCTGCGCGAGGTCCTTCACCGCGTCGCCGATCGCCGCCTCGCCGGAGAGAAAGCCGGGGCTGCGTTCCGCGATGATGGTGACGATGACATCCTCGACCGTCGGCAGGAATTTGAGCGGGTTGACCTCGGAGGCGCCGACCATGGTCTGGGCGACACGCGCGCTGCCCTTTTCCTCGGCGCGCTTGCGCAGGAGCTGCATCAGGCCGTCGAGCATCAGCCTGTATTCGCGCCCGAACTTCTCCATTTCGGCGATCGCGTCGCGTCCGGGAAAGTCGGCCTCCTCGACGCCGATGCCGCGCAGGAACGCGGCGCGCAACGCCATGTCGCTGGGCGCCGGTTGCGTCGGACGCGACGGTTTGGAAGCGGGACGCGGCGGCGCAGCGGGTTCGGCCCGCACCGGCGTCTCCCATGGGCGGGCGGCCTGCGGCTTCTCGGCGGCCTTTTCGACGCGGCCAGCTGGATCGGCACTGTTGCCGGAAGCGGGCATCGCGGCTGGCCCGAAGCTGAAATCGTCGAAGCCGGACGGTTTCGCCGCGGGTTCGGGCATATCGCTGCGCAACGGCATGTTGCCGAAGCCGAACGGATCCGACCTGCCGACGGCAGGCTCGTCGTTCGAGGCCGGCGTCGCCACCGGATCGAGGCTGAACGGGTCGTCGAAGGCGGGCGAGCTGCGCTGATTGGAAGCGCGATCGTAAGCCCCCGGCACAGGCTGCTCGAACGGATCGGGCAATCCGGCCGGGCGCGGCCGCTGCGGCTTTTCCTCGACCTTGGCCGAGAAGAAGCCGTCGCCGCCGATGCTGGCTGGCGTCCGCGATTGTGGCGACGGCCATGCCGGCGCGGCATTGGCGATCGGCGCCTGGCCGATCGAGGTGTGGCCGGCGCTGGGTTGAACCTCGACATGGAGCACATAGTCGCCCATGCGCAGCCGCATGCCGCTTTGCAGGCGCGTCGACCTGCCGGTGCCGAGCGGGCTGTCGGAATCGTCGATGAACAATCCGCTGCTCGACGTGTCGGTGACGTAATAGCCGTCGCGGCCGCCGCTGATCTTGCAATGCGCGCGCGAGACGAACATGTCCGGATCGTCGATCTGCCAACCGGCATCGGCGCTGCGGCCGATCACCAGTTCGCCCTCGTCCAGCCGGGCCTGCCTGACCGCCTGCGAGCGCGGGCCTTGTTCCAGGGTCAGCAGCAGGCTCATCAGGCTGCCTCCGCCATGTCCGGCCGCCAGCCGACGATGGTGCGCAGCCTGAGATCGTCGGCGTCGCCCTTTTCGGCAGGGCGCGAAAGCCAGGAGGTCCGGCCGAGCTGGATGGTTCCCATTTTCGGCGAAGGCACGGCGTCGCGCGCGAGCACGATGCGCAGATCGACGTCAAGCGCTTCGCCGATCATGTCGCGCACTGCCTTCTTCAACAGGCCAAGGCGCCGTTCTCCGGGCAGGAACGATTTGAAGTCGTCGAGGCTCAGCGGGCCGACGCGCAATTCGATCCGGCTCTGTCGGCTGAAGACGCGCGGGCCGATCGTTGCGCCGCCGCCGAGCGCCGCATAGGCCTTGCCGACGCGGCTCTGCAGCGCCGCCGGAATGGTGATCCAGGCGGCGACGAATTCCTTTATCTCAACCGGCACCTTGAAGGCGGTGGCCAGAAAAAGCGTCAGCCGCTCCGCGCCGTCGACCTGGTTGGCCAGCGACCCGGCCTGGCGCAGCCGCACCGTATCGAGCTCGGGATCCTGCGTGCCGGGAAGGCCGATGCCGGCCATGGCTTCGAGCATGGCGCGCACGCGCCCGCCGACCGAACGTTCGATCTGCACCGCCGGATGCGCATCGGCCCAGGCGCGGTAGTAGAGCGCGATCATGCGATGCTGCAGGATGTTGACAAAATCGACGAAGGTCGTGTCGCTGGTCTGCTCGGCGTCGGCGCCGGTGAACCAGCGCTGCGACAGCCGGTCGAGCACCCAGCGCGTCAGATGCAGCGGCATCGGCCCTTCCGGCCCGAGCAGGCCAAGATTGGCGACGGTCACCCGCGCCGGCACCTTTTCGCTAGCATCCTGGAATTTGATCACGTCCCTGGCCGAGAAGCTCAGCCGCACATGCTGGCCGAGCCTTGCCGGCTCGCGGTCGGCGGTTCCGGAATGACCGAACAGTCCGCGCCGCTGCTCCAGACGGCGCAGCAGCTCGAAGAAGTCGAAGCTCTCCGACAGCGCGTCGGCTTCGGCTGGGGCCGGCTGCGCTAGATCAGGTAGCGATTGCCGGGCGTCATCGGCCATGGCACATCCTCCTGCTTCTGCAGCAGCCGCGTACGCGTCCGCACGAAACCGTTTATCCCGGCGTGGCGGGCAAACAGCCGCGCAAGCAGGGCTGAAAGCAGCAGCGTGCTTTGCCCCGCCAGCACCGACTGGTCGACATGCAGCGTGACTTCGGTGCCGCGACCGAAACACATCGGTCCGTCGATCTTGAGCCGCTCGATCACCGGGCGCGAGTCGATGCGGGTGATCGAATGCACGTTGCGGGCAAGGCTAGGATCGCCGCGATCAGCATAGAGGTCGAGCAAGGCATGCAGCGGATCGACGCCGCGGCCTTCCTTGGCGAGGCTGAGGAAATTGAGCGAGAGCTGCGCCACCAGCCGCCAGGCGAGATTGTCGGCGCGGGATTCGCCTTCGGCACCGGCCGGCAGCGCCGCCGGGATCGCCGGCTGCGGCGGCCGCAGCGCGCCGAGCAGCCGCACTGCTTCCACCGGGTCGGCGGTCTCCAGCGTCAGCGACGGCGTATCGTCCAGGATCGGCAGGTCGCGGTTGGTACAGAGCGCCATCACGTCGAGTCGCTTGAGCGCCCGGTTGGGCACGCTTCCCGTCGGGCGCGAGACCGCGATAAAGACGTCGTCGCCCGTGTAGGAGGTGCGGGTCAGGCCGTCGCGCCGCTCATCCTCAGTGGGCCGCCGCGGGCGCCGCTCGGTCGAATAGACCCAGCCGCTGCCGCGGTTCTGCCCCAGGCTGAACAATTCAGGAATGATTGCCTCGCTGCCTTCCGCGTCGGCATCTTCCACGCGGGTGACCCGGAATATCTCGAAGTCGCGCGCCCGCGTGCGGTCGGCGTGCAGCACCTGGCGCGTCCGGCGCGGATCGATCTCGATGACGTTGCACTCGCGTTCGAACAGATTGATGATCGGCGTTGCGAACAGCTCGAAATCGGCCACCGCCACATCGGCGAGCTCCGGCACCGGACGTCGGAACAGGAAGATGATCTCCATTCCCCCGTCGCATTTGCGCACCACCGGCTGCAGGCCGGCGACGCGCACATAGTGGAAGCGCTCGGGGATCATGAAATATTCGCGCAGCAGCCGGTATCCCTCGAAGGTCGGCCGCGTGCGCGGCATCAGCGCTTCATCGTCGTGGATCCCGACCATTTCTGGCTCGTGCAGCGCGGTGAGCGGATTGGTCTTGCCTTCCGCCCGCGCGCCGACGGCCGAACAGGCGCCGAAGATCGCGTCGAAGATGAGCGGCGCCTTGGCGCGCCCGGCGAAATAGAGATCGAGGCGGTCGAGCGACAATTCACCGAGCTTGCCCTTTCCGGTCCGGGTAAGCGCGATGCGGAACGCCGCTTCGCCGCGCACGCCGCCGACCGGCGCGATGCCGGCGGCGGCCAGCGCGCTGCGGTCTTGGAAATAGCTGACCGAATTGATCGCGATCGGCCACAACGTGACCTCTTGCGCGGTGGTGAAGGTCGAGCGCGTCGAGAGCCCAGGATGCAGGCCGGAAACCAGCCGCGTGCCGCGCGCCACGGCATGGCCGGCGATCATCGACTGCACCTGCTGTCCAGGTTTCAGCACGGCCATCGCCGTCGCCGGCGCCGGCGTCACAAGGTCGGGATAGAGCACGTCGAGCACGGCGCGCGTGAAGCGCGAACGCTCCGCGTCGACCTTGAGCCGCGTGCGTGCCGCCAGGAAGGCCACGCCGTCGAGCAGCCGTTCGACATAGGGGTCCGGGCAGGGGACGGTGTCGAGGGAAAGATTGCGGGCCACCGCCGGATGCATGTCGGCGAATTCCGCGGCCAGCGCGCGGATATGGGTCAGTTCCTCTTCGTAATACTCCACGAAGACCCGATCCATCTCAGGTCTCCCGGAATTCGGTTCGCGCCAGGCCGTTGTCGAGATTGATCGTGGTGCGCAGCCGCATGCGTTCCGGCGTCGGCGTCATGATCAGCACCGCGTCGATCTCGATCTTGAGACCGACGGTCTTGTCGCCGAGCGTGACATTCACGGTCGTCGCGCTTTCCCTGAGACGCGGCTCGAAGGTGGCCAGCACCGCGCGGATCTCGCGCGCTAAAGTATCGCGGTCGAAATCCCGCGACGAACGGCCCGAAAAGGACGGCACGCCGTAATTGACGACGCTGCGGCGCACTTCCGGAAAGTCGGCGAGCGGCGGCAATTCGTCCAAAGGCTGTTCATGCTCGGCATCGGAAAGCATCGGGACGGACTCGAAACGCTCGGTGTTGAACAGGGCCTCGATGTCGCGCCGGACCGCTTCCCTGAGCACGCGCGCCGACACCACTACGCCGCGGCTTTCGATCTCGGTGCGGTGCTCGGTCTGGAAGACCAGCCTGTGCAGTCGCCGCTTCTGCTCGGATGTCAACTCGGCATCGGCATCAATGGCGCGCGCGCTGCCGGCAAGAAGAGCCTCGACGCGCTCGGCGCCGAGTTCTTCGTCCAGCAGGCGGCGCAGCCCGTCGATTTCCGACGTCAGCCCGGGCAGATCGTTGACGAGGCGGTCCCAGAGGGAGGGCTGGACCGCCTCGCGTTTTGCCCGCGAGCTGCCCGCGAGCTGCGCTTTCGAGCCAGGCCGCTTGGCCTCACTTGCCGACATAGACGTCCATTTCGATCTCGTCGTCCTTGTCGTAGACGAATTTGATCTTCTTGTAGGCGAAGCTGACTTCTTCCTCGATCAGGTCCGCCTCGTCGCGGGCCTGCCGCATGTCGTATTCCATGATCGAGGCGTCGGTGAGCGTGACCACCAGATAGTCGCTGGTCTCGCCGTCGATGGTGCGGCGCGCCGAAAACACCACCTCGTCGAGCGCCTTGTTCTCGAACAGCGCCTTTTTCAGGTAGGGCGACGACTTGTCGTAATGCTTGAAGAATTTGATCATTCCCATCGACACGCGGCCGCGCCGCGACAGCGAATTGGGGTCGTAAGGCGCGATCATCTTGTAGTCGACGCCATGAATCTCGATTTCGTCTTCATGGCCGTCGCGCTTGCTAGGGCCCTTGATGTCCGGGACTTTCAGGAAGCCGTCGATCTTCATCGAAGGCGCATCGGTTCTTTCTGGCATTGTCTTTCTCCACCGCTACGAAACAAGATGACTTTGCTTGCGATTTCAGCCCTTCACTGACGGCAATTCCGACACCAGCCGGAGCGAGGCATTGATGCCTTCCAGCTGGTAGTGCGGACGCAGGTAGAAACGGGCATTGTAGTAACCGGGCCGGCCCTCGACGCTGTCGACCTGGACCTCGGCCGCAGCGAGCGGGCGCTTGGCGCGCGCCTTGTCGTCGGCGAAGGCTGGATTGGCCAGCACGTACCGGTTGATCCATTCGGTCAACCAGATCTGCATGTCGGTGCGTTCCTTGAACGAGCCGATCTTGTCGCGCGCGATCGCCTTCAGGTAATGCGCGAAGCGCGACACCGGGAAGAGGTAGGGCAGGTTGGCGCTCAGCCGTTCGTTCGACTGGGCGTCGGGGTCGACCAGGCGCCCGGCGCGCGTCTCGTCGTCCTGCAGCGAATGAGCGCCGATGAAGGCCGCCAGGTCGGTATTCTTGCGGTGCAGGATCGGCATCAGGCCGAGCTTGGCCAGTTCCGCCTCGCGCCGGTCGTCGATGGCGACCTCGGTCGGGCATTTCATTGCGATCGAGCCGTCGTCTGTCGGGAAGGCGTGCACCGGCAGGTTGAGCACCGTGCCGCCGTTCTCGACGCCGCGGATCTGCGTGCCCCAGCCATAGAGCTTGTGGCTGCGGTTGATGTTGACGCCCATCGGAAAGGCGGCATTCATCCAGACATATTTGTTGTGGTCGCCGCCCACCTCTTCCTCGAAGGTGAAGCCTTTCACCGGAACGGTTTCGGAGCCGTAGGGCAGGCGTGCCAGCACGCGCGGCATGGTGAGCCCGATATAGCGGGCGTCCTCGCTCTCGCGCAGCGACTGCCATGAGGCATAGGCCGGGTTGTTCACGATCATCTGCAGGTCTTGCGGGTTCGGCAGTTCCTGCCAGCTGTCCATGCGGAACAGCCGCGGCGAGGCGGCGGCGATGAACGGCGTGTGCGCGGACGCGCACACGCCGGAGATGTTGCGCAGCAGGCCGACGTCGCGCGGGTGGTTCGAGAACTCGTAGGCGCCGATGATGCAGCCGATCGGCTCGCCGCCCAGCATCGAATACTCGTCCGTGTAGACTTTCTTGAAGATCGGGCTCTGGTCCCACATCTGGCCTTCATAATCCTCGAGCGTGTCGGCCAGCTGCTCCTTGGAGATGTTCATCACCCGGATCTTCAGCTTGGTATCGGTCTCGGTGTTGTTGATCAGGTACCAGAGACCGCGCCACGTGCCTTCCATCTCGCGCACTTCCGGCGCATGCAGGATCTCGTTGACCTGCGTCGTCAGCATCTTGTCGATGCCGGCGATCAGCGACTTGATCGACTTGATCGCATTGGAAGAGATGGTTGTGGTCTCGGAGCGCGACTGTGCGGCCAAAGCCAGGTTGCGCACCAGTTGCTGCAGCTTCTCGCTGTCGTCCTTCTTGACCTTGAAGTCCTTTTCCAGAAGTCCGCTGAATTCGCCAAGATCTATGGCTTCCGCCTCGGCGGTGGCGGCTGCGGTCTTTTGCTGTTCGGCCATGACTTACTCCTCGCCCTTGCCGTCATCCATCGCCTGGCTGGCGATCTTGCTCAGCAGCGGCTCGTTGTTCAAAAGCTGCGCGATGCGCTTCTCCGCGTCGACCCGGCCGTCCATGAAGCCGAGCAGCTCCTCGAGCTGACGGCGCATCTTCAGGATCTCGGCCAGTTGCGGGACTTGCTCGGCGATCTTGTCCGGCGCGAAATCCCCCATCTTGGAGAAGGTGAGATCGACCATGAGTTCTTCATCCCGCTCCTGGCCCTCGGCCTGCGGCAGGGTGTTCTTCACCCGCGCCTTCACGCGCGGCCCCATCGCCTCCATGAATTTCGGGAAGCGATTGGCGTCGGTTTCGACGAAGTTGCGGTCAAGCACCGACTTCGACGCTTCCTTGGTCTGCGAAGCGCCCGCAAGGTCGGCCATCACGGCCATGACGAACGGCAGTTCGATCGTCGTCGGGCTGCCGTACGTTTCGACGTCGTAGGCGATCTGCACGCGCGGCGCGCGGTTTCTTTCGATGACCTTCGCTTTGCTCTCTGCTGGCATGCTTTTCTACCTTTCATCCTTCTGGGCCGGCTTCTTGGGATCGGGAACGCCGGCAAGCAGCCGGAACTCCTTCAGCCCCGACGGGGCGAGATCTTCCATCAGTTCCACGAAATCCATGTGCACCATCCGGCGCACGCGCCGCGCCAGATGCGGAATGGGGCTGGATGGTTCGGTGCGGTCGTAGAAGGCGACCACGAGGTCGAGGCATTTGACGACCTCGTCACGCGAGTTGATCCGGTCCGGCAGACCGGCGCCCGCGTCCACAGGGCTTGCCACACTTGCCATCGTCTCGGCTCCATGACCGTTGCGGGCGGGCATTGCTGGTTCCGCCGCCGCCTGCGGAGCGGCCTTCGCGGCGCCATTCGCCGTGGCGCCGGCACCGGAATTCCGCTCCAGCGTCGTCAGCAAACGCTGCAGGAACTTCTTCAATTCCGGGACCGTGGCGCCATGGCCGTCGATGCGGGCATTGAGCGCGGCGTCCACCGCGTCGAGGGCGGCGATCGCGGCCCGCGCGTCGGCGAGCAGCGACGTCATCACATCCGCTGCTTGATCGATTTGCGCCGCGCATCCGGTCCGCACGCGGTTCAACAGCTGATTGTGGGCGCTCGTCAGCGCCGCCTTTTCGGCGGTCCCAAGGCCGGAGGCTGCTTCCTGGAGCATGACGCGTTCGTCGAGCGCAGCCTGTTCGAGGTCCCGGCCGCTGATCGGTCCGATCGCGCGCGGGGAGAAGAAGGCCATCTGCCTGAGGTTCGCCAGCAAGCCTTCCTGGCCGTTCTGCAGATCGAGCAGCGCGTTGATGCGCCGCAAGGCAGCATCGCGCGGCGGCGCGTTCGCCCGTAATGCCGGATGCATCGTGTCCCAATGCTGGTCGAACGTCTTGGCGATCAACGTCAGGCCCTGGGCGAGGCCGGCCAGCCCTTCCTCGTTGGCCAAGGCCCGCGTGACGATAACCAGCAGGCGCAGGTCCCGGCCGCGGGCGCGCAACTCTTCGGCCCTTTCGAGCACCGCCGCCCAGTCGACCGGACTGGATTGCGAAGTGGGCTTGCTGTTGCCGTCATGGACAACTTTGAGCTGAGGCTCGGCCAGGCGCTCCAGCTCATGAAAGGCCGGGTCGTTGCGCAAGTCCTCTCCCGACGGATTCTCACCGTTCAGAGGATTCAGCCAGAGTGCGAGATCAATCACACCAACCCCCAGCCAGCGGCCCTGAGACCCCTATGTGACGTAACGTTATCACCGGCCTCATGCGACGACAATTGAGCAACTGCGCAAAAACTAACGGAAGCTAAACGCCACCGTTTTTTCTTCGGCCAAACCCATTGCGCGATTGCCGGACCCGGTATGTGAAATGGCTCGCATAGCCTGGAGAGCAATCGTGTTTGTTGGCCACGAGTTTGCAAGGCTTGTGTAACCGGGCGGTGCCGCCCGGATGGATTCAAAAAACCTTATCCGGCATGCGGCTTTGTCAAGCAGCCGCTTATATGGCAGGGTACGGTCGGCAGGTTGCGGGAGCAGGTTCGATGGAACAGCGCCGGTCATCGCAGAGCTTCAAGCGTAAGGAACTGGTCGCCAAGCTGAACGCCACCGGGGTGCGCGCCTTCAAGGCCGCGGCCGACACGGCCAAGCTGCGCGGCAATCCTTATGTCGAGCTTGTCCATTTCATCCAGCAACTGGTGCTGTCGGAGCGCTCGGATGTACAGATGATCGTCGCCGACGCCGGACTCGATGCCAGCCGGCTGACGGCCGACATGACCCGTGCCATCGACAAGCTGCCCTACGGCGCCACCTCGGTGGAGGAATTTTCCGACCACATCTTCCACGCCATCCAGGAAGGATGGAATCTTGCGACGCTGGAGTTCGGCGTCGAGGAAGTGCGCAGCGCCCATATCCTGCTTGCCTGCCTGAAGACGCCGGTGCTGGAGGGCCTGGTCTCCAAGATCAGCGCCGAATTCGACAAGATCGACGCCGATGGGGTCATCTCCCGCTTCGCCGATGTCACCGAAGGCTCGCTCGAGGCCGGCTCACCGCCCGCCGAGCGCGCTGCCGAGACACCGATGAAGCGCGGTCCGGGCGGAGATTCGGCGCTGGCGAAATACGCCACCGACCTCACCCAGCGCGCCCGCGACGGCAAGATCGACCCTGTCGTCGGCCGCGACCCGGAAATCAGGCAGATCGTCGATATCCTGATGCGCCGTCGGCAAAACAACCCGATCCTGACTGGCGAGGCCGGCGTCGGCAAGACCGCGGTCGTCGAGGGTTTTGCGCTGCGCATCGCCCAGGGCGACGTGCCGCCGACACTGCAGAATGTCAGCGTGCGCATGCTCGATGTCGGGCTGATGCAGGCCGGCGCCAGCGTCAAGGGCGAATTCGAGAAGCGGCTGAAGGCGGTCATCGACGAGGTCCAGGCCTCAGAGGTGCCGATCATCCTGTTCATCGACGAGGCGCATACGCTGATCGGCGCTGGCGGCGCGGCCGGGACCGGCGATGCCGCCAATCTCTTGAAACCGGCATTGGCGCGCGGCGAGCTTCGCACCATCGCGGCCACGACCTGGGCTGAGTACAAGCAGCATATCGAGAAGGACCCGGCGCTCACCCGCCGTTTCCAGGTGGTCAAGATCGACGAGCCGTCGGAAGCGGTGGCCGTGCTGATGCTGCGCGGCGTCGCCGGCGTGCTGGAGCAGCACCACAAGGTGCAGATCCTGGACGAGGCGATCGAGGCGGCGGTCTCGCTGTCGCACCGCTACATCCCGGCTAGGCAATTGCCGGACAAGGCGGTCAGCCTGCTCGATACCGCCTGCGCGCGCGTCGCGGTTTCGCAGCATGCGACGCCGGCCGAGGTCGAGGACATCCTGCGCCGCCGCCAGGCGCTGGAGGTCGAGAGCGGCATCATCGGCCGCGAGGCCGCGATCGGCATCGACGTCGCCGACCGGCAGGCCCGTGTCGACGCCGGGCTGGCGGAAACCGCGACCGCTTTGGCCGCTGCCCAGGCGCGCTGGGACCGGGAAAAGGCCTTGGTGGCCGAGATACTCGACCTGCGCGCAAAATTGCGCGGCGAGGGCGTGCCGCTCGATGCGGCGCCGGACGAAGGGGCCGCTGCGGAGGCAGAGAGCGCGGAGGGCGCGGCGAAGGCGCCAGAGCAAAGGGCTCCCGAGAGCAAGATTGGCGACGGCAAGGCTGCCGAGACCAAGAAGGCCGAGGCCACGAACGCCAAGGCTGCGAAGGCCGAAGCAGTGTCCGCCGAGCCGGCGGACGAAGCCGCTGCCAACCTGGCGCGGCTGCGCGAACTGATGGCCGAGCTTGCCGCGGCGCAGGGGGAGACACCGCTCATCCTGCCCTCGGTCGACCGCAATGCGGTCGCCGCCGTGGTACAGGACTGGACCGGCATCCCGACCGGACGCATGCTGTCCAGCCAGACAGAAAAGGCGCTCAGGCTCGCCGCGACCCTGTCCGAGCGCGTGGTCGGTCAGGATCACGCCATGGAGATGATCGCCAGGCGTGTGCAGACCAGCCGCGCCGGGCTCGGCGCGCCGGAAAAACCGGTCGGCGTGTTCCTGCTTTGCGGCCCCTCCGGCGTCGGCAAGACCGAGACCGCGCTGGCGCTTGCCGAGACGCTCTATGGCGGCGAACAGAACCTGATCTCGATCAACATGTCGGAGTTCCAGGAAGCGCATACGGTCTCGACGCTCAAGGGCGCGCCGCCCGGCTATGTCGGCTACGGCAAGGGCGGCATCCTGACCGAGGCGGTGCGCAGGAAACCCTATTCGGTGATCCTGCTCGACGAGGTCGAGAAGGCGCATCCCGACGTGCACGAGATATTCTTCCAGGTCTTCGACAAGGGCATGATGGACGACAGCGAAGGCCGCCGCATCGACTTCAAGAACACGCTGATCCTGCTCACCTCGAATGTCGGATCCGACGTCATCATGGATCGCACGAAGAACGGCACGGTGCGCACCGGCATCGACGATCTCGACACCGCGCTGCGCGCCCCGCTGCTGAAGGTCTTCCCGGCCGCCTTCCTCGGCCGCGTCGTCACGATACCCTATTACCCGTTGTCGGATTCCATGATCGAGGCGATCGCCCGGCATCAGTTCGGCAAGATCGCCAAGCGCCTCAAGGACACCAATGACGCCGAGCTGGTGATCGGCGATGGCGTCATGGACCTGGTCAAGGCGCGCTGCACGGAGATCGAGTCCGGCGGCCGCATGATCGACGCCATCCTCACCAACACGCTGCTGCCGGAACTCAGCCGCGGCGTGCTCAACCGCTCGCTCGAGGGCAAGAAGATGGCGAAAGTCATCGTCGGCGCGTCGGCGGAAGGATTTACCTACTCGTTCGAATAGGCCTTCATGGCGAGGGAAGCCGCCGTTGCGTGACCGGATGGTCGATGCCTCGCGCCGCCGGGCTGGGAGCCTGCTTGCCAACTTAAAGGCGTCTTGTTCTGCGCCACTCCTCATACTCTGCGCGGGCATCGTCGTGCAGCGGATAGTAGCGTTGCAAGGGAGCGCCCTGCATCAGCTTCTCCCGTGAAAACTCTTCCCAATCGTGATGCTTCTGGGCCTCTTCGATGACCTTGGCGGCCATTGCGACGGGAACCACGACCGCGCCGTCATCGTCGGCGACGATGATGTCGCCGGGGATCACCGTGACGCCGCCGCAGGCAATCGGAACATTGACCGCGTTGGGATAGATGCTGGTCTGCACGTGATAGTTTGGCGTCCAGCCGCGCAGCCATAGCGGCAGATCGAGCTTTTCGACATTGGGCCGATCGCGCATGCATCCATCGATGACGATGCCCGCGCCGCCTCTGCCCTTGAAATAGGTGGACATCATATCGCCGAAGACGCCCGAGCTCATGTCGCCGCGGGCGTCGACCACGACCACGTCGCCTTCCTGCGCATGGTAGAGCACATGCCGGTGCAGTTGCGTCTCGGGATCGGTATATTCTCCCTCGTCGAACAGGTCCGGCCGTTGCGGCAGGAATTGCAGCGTCAGCGCCGGCCCGACGATCGACTTGCCATGGTTCTGTGCCACCGGGCCGACCATGTGCGGACTGCGGAAGCCCATATGGCCGAGCGTGCCGGCAACCGTCGCGGCGCCGATCTCTTTCAGCGCGTCGATCAGGTCCTTGGGCGGACGCGTGATGTCGGGAATATGCGTCATTGTCGAACTCCGGATGAGTTGGAACTACCAGTTGGTGACGGAACCGTCGCGGCGTCTGAGATGCGGCGCTTCCCAGAAGCGGAAACTCTGCGCCTTGATCGCCTCCTCGTTGACCTCGACGCCGAGCCCCGGCAATTCGCCGACCGGATAATCGGTCCCGTCGAGCCGTGGTTGCACTGGGAAGAAGTCGGAATTGTCGAAGCCCAGCTTCCTTTCGGGCGCCCTGGTCTCGAGCCAGGCGAAGTTGGGCACGGCGGCGGCCAGATGCACGGTCGCGGCGGTGCACACCGGACCGAGCGGGTTGTGCGGCATCAGGTCCACATAATGCGCCTCGCTCCAGCCCGCGACCTTCATCGCCTCGGTGAGCCCGCCGACATTGCAGACATCGAGCCGGTTGAACTGATGAATGCCGCGCTCGATATAGGGCAGGAACTGCCACTTGCTGGCAAATTCCTCGCCGATGGCAAAGGGGATGTCGGTCATCCTGCGCAGGGACTCGTAGGCCTCCGGCGTCTCGTCGCGTATCGGCTCCTCGAGGAAATCGAGCACGCCGCGGCCGAGTTTGTTGCAGAAGCTCGCGGCCTCCGCCACCGACAGCCGATGATGATAGTCGATGCCGAGCACCACGTCCTCGCCCAGCGCCTCGCGCGCCTTGTTCAGCATGCTCGCCGTGGCGCCTATCGACTCGCGCGGCTCGAAGATGTCCTTGCTGTTTTGGCCGGAGGGAAAGAAGCGGATCGCCTGCCATCCCTGCGCGCGCAACTCATGGGCGCGTTCGATGGCAGCATCGCCCGCGGCTTCGTCTCCGGTCGAGGCGAAGGTGGGGATGCGTTCCCGCTGCTTGCCGCCGAGCAGTTCGTAGACCGGCACTCCCAGCGCCTTGCCCTTGATATCATGAAGGGCGATGTCGATGGCGGAAATCGCCGCCTGCAGAACCCGCCCACCCTCGAAATACTGGCTGCGATAAAGCTCCTGCCAGATCCGGCCGATCTGCATGGCGTCGCGGCCGACGAGGAACTCGCGATAATGCTCGACGGCGCCGGCCACGGCCTTCTCGCGGCCGCTCAGTCCGCTCTCGCCCCAGCCGAAGATGCCCTGGTCGGTCTCGACCTTGACAAGCATCTGGTTGCGCGTTCCCACCCACACTGGGTAGGGCTTGATCGCGGTGATCTTAAGTTTCGTCGTCATTCGCGCCACGTCCACACGCATCCACCGCGTCAATCGGCCCTGAGGGCCATTTCGGTTTCGCTGTCGAACAGATGCATCCGCTCCTGGTCGAACTCGAGCCAGATCCGCTCGTCGGGCGCGACGGCAATGCTCGGCGGCACGCTGACATTGACGATGGCGCCGGACAGGAACGCCTGAACGAAAGTCACGTCTCCGGTCGGTTCCACCGTATAGGTCTTGGCCGGAATGCTGCCCGGCACCGCACTCTTGTGCAGCTTGATCGTCGAATGTCGCGCGCCGAGCACGACTTTCCGGGTCGTTGCTGTCGCGACCTTCCGCGCATTGGGCGGCGACAGCTCAAGGCTCCAGCCCTCCGCGCTGGTCAACACCGTGCCGCCGTTCGCCGTCGATGCCTCGAGCGGAATAAGGCTCATCGCCGGGCTGCCCACGAAGCTCGCGACGAACATGTTCACGGGATGGGCGAAAACCTGCGCCGGCGAATCATATTGCTGCAGATAGCCGCCGTTCATCACCGCCATCCTGTCCGCCATAGTCACGGCCTCGAGCTGGTCGTGCGTCACATAGATGATCGTCGCCTTCAGGTCCTGATGGAACCGCTTTATCTCGGACCGCATCTGAACGCGCAGTTTTGCGTCGAGATTGGAGAGAGGTTCGTCCATCAGGAACACCGCGGGATCTCGAACGAGGGCACGGCCCAAGGCCACGCGCTGCTGCTGACCACCCGAAAGTTCGCGCGGCTTGCGATCGAGCAACTGCGTCATATCGAGCACGCGCGCCGCTTCCCTGACCTTCTTGTCGATCTCGTCCTTGGGCAGCCTGCGCATCTGCAGCGGGAAGGCCAGGTTCTTGTAGACCGATTTCTGCGGGTAGAGCGCATAGTTCTGGAACACCATCGCGATGTCCCGGTCCTTGGGATCTAGGTGGTTGACCACGCGGTCCCCGATGACGATGTCGCCCGATGTTACCGAGGTCAGACCCGCGACGAGATTGAGCGTGGTTGTCTTGCCGCAGCCCGAAGGGCCGACGAGAGCGACGAACTCGCCGTCGTTGACCGTCAGCGAGACGTCGTTGACAGCTTTGAAGCCGCCATAGGTCTTGACGAGATCTTTGAGGACCACGTGGGCCATCGGCAGCGACTCCTAGTGCTTGACCGCGCCTTCCGTCAGGGCGCGTACGAAGTATCGTTGCAGGACAAGAAACAGCACGACGACGGGCACGCTCATCATGAAGCTTGCCGCCATCAGGCCCGGGAAGTCCGTCGTATTTTCCGAGAAGAAGCGCTGGATGCCGACCGGCAGGGTCAACTGTTCGTTCTTGGAGAGAAAGGTGTAGGCGTAGATGTACTCGTTCCAGGCGCCGATGAAGGAATAGATCGCGGTGGCGATGATCCCCGGCGTCGAGAGCGGCATCACGATCAGGATGAAGGCCTGGAACCGTGTAGCGCCGTCGATGCGCGCCGCCTGCTCGAGCTGCACCGGGATGTTGTCGTAAAAGCCCTTGAGCAACCAGATCGCCAGCGGCAGGCCGAAAGTCAGATAGGTGAGGATGAGCGAACCATGCGTGTTCACCAGCCCGAGCGCACGCATCAGGATGAACAGCGGCACGAGAAAGATCACCGCCGGGAACATGTTTCGGAGCAGCACCGCGAAGAACAGGAAGTTCCGGCCGGGGAAGGTGAAGCGCGAAAACGCGTAGGCCGCGGGAACTGCCACGATCACCGAAAGGATGGTCGTGGCAGTGGAAACGTACAGGCTGTTCCAGAAGAAGCGCAGGAAATCCTGGCCGACGCTGTTCTGCGGATCGAGCAGCTTCTGGTAGCTGGCAAGGGTAGGCTGGTCCGGCCACCATTGCGGCGGAAATTGCATCGCGGCGAAGCCGGACTTGATCGAGGTCAGCAGCATCCAGATCATCGGCAAGGCGGTGTAAAGCAGCATGAACACCAGGAATATGCGCCCGCCCCACCGCCATCCGTCGATCCGCATCCGGCGACGGGTCTGGCCTCGAGGGGCCGTCTCGGCAATCGTGCTCATGCGCTGCCATCCTTCCGCTCGTTGCCGCTCAGCGCACGGACATAGAAATAGCCGAGTGTCATCAGGATAAAGAACAGCAGCACCGAATAGGCCGACGCCACGCCCCAGCGCTGCCGGCCGAAGGCAAGCTCATAAATGTGGGTGATCCAGATATGCGACGCGTTGGACGGCCCGCCTCCGGTCATGATCCATGGGATGATGAAGGAGTTGAAGTTGGCTACCGCGAGCAGCAGGATCGTCACCGTCGAGACGTTTCTCAAATGCGGGAAGGTGACGTGCCAAAAGCGCTGCCATGCATTGGCCCCGTCGACCGTCGCGGCGCGCAGCAACTGGTCGGGAACCGTCTGCAGGCCGGCCATCATCATGATCATGGCAAACGGAAACTCGCGCCAGATATTGACGACGATCAGGGAGGGCAGCACCGTGCTGACGTTGTCGATGAAATTCGGCGGCCCTCCGGCCAATCCGAGGCCAACCAGAACCGCGCCGATGACCCCGAAATCCGAATGGTAGATCCACTTCCAGATATAGGAAGCGGCGACCGCGCTGATGACCCAGGGAATGATCAGGATGGCGCGCAGGATACCGCGGCCGACAAAGTCACGGTGGAGCGCCAGCGCGGCGCAAAAGCCAAGGACGAAGGAAAGGAAAGTGGAGGCCGCTGTCCAGATAAGCGTATTCCAGGTGACCTTCCAGAACACCTCGCTTGTGAGGATGGCCGTGTAGTTGTTGACGCCGACGAAGATCTTGTCGCGGAGCTGCAGGCCGGGCGGGGTGTTAAAGAAGGACAGCTCGATTGTGTAGTAGATCGGATAGGCGATGACGATGAGCATCACGGCGATCGCGGGAAGCACATACGCGTAGTCGGCGCGATGCTCCCAGACACTGCGGAGCAAGCCGGACCCGGCGGGTTGCAATCTGCGGCGAGCCTCGGCCTTGCCGGTCGCGATCGTCACTGTAGCGCGCCCTTGTTCTTGGGGAAGTATCGGCTGCGCTCGCGGCGCAGCCGATCGGATCGTCGGTCAGGCCCGCATTAGAGCCCGCCTCCCATCAGGTCTTTCACCTTCTTGGCCGCGTCGTCCGCCGCCTGGTCGACGGTCATCGCTCCGGTCAGGGCATTCTGCAGCATGTCCGGGACGATGATGTTCATGATTTCGGGCGACTGCGGCAGCGCCGGGAACGGGATGCCGTATGGCAGCATCGAGGTCGTGACGTCGAGGAACTTGATGTTGTCCAGACGTTCCTTCATCCATTTTGTCTTGAAGCCGTTGAGGTTGCCTGGGTTTGATCCGGCATAGGCCATCTTCAGCGACCATTCCGGGCTCGTCCACATGCAGATGATGGCCTTTGCGGCCGGCTCGTCCACCTTGCCCCCCTCGACATATTCGGGCTTCAGGATGTGGATGTTCGAGCCGCCGAACACGACGGCGCGCTTGCCGTCGGGGCCGGTCGGAATCAGGCCGTAGCGCATGTTGTCGATGACGGTCTGTGCCTTGTCCTTGTCGGTGCCCGTCGCCTTCTTCTGCAGGTCGAGCATGACGTTGTAGTCGGACGGATGCGAGATCATCATGCCGAGCTGGCCAGCGAGAAACAGGGGCTGGTTGTCGGCCTGCTGGTTGGTGAGCGCCGAGACCGGAACCGATTTGTCGCGAACATACATGTCGTAGGAGGCTTGCAGCGCCGCCTTGCTCTGCGGGCTGTCGAGCTCGATCTGCTTGTAGGTGGGGTTGGCGGTGGCCTCGTCGAAGACGCCGCCGCCATAGGCCCACAACTGCGGCATGAAGCGGTAAGGCGTGTTGCCGGCATTCTTGCGCGCCACCAGGCCGTAGCCGGCAATGCCGAGCTTGTCGTGGATCTGCTTGGAATATTTGACGACATCGTCCCAGGTTGCCGGGGGCTTGTTCGGATCGAGGCCCGCGCGCTTGAAGATGTCGGCGTTCCAGATGAACGCCATCGTCTCGTTGTTGGTCGGAATGCCGTAGGTCACGCCGTCCCAGGTGACGGCCTTCATGGCGCCGGGCCAGAAGTCCTCGGTCGAATACCCCACATCCTCAGGCTTGAGCGGCTGCAGATAGCCCTTCGAGGCGAACTCGGTGCCGCCCAGGATTTGCAGGCGGACCGCCATTGGCGCTGCGTTGCCGAGCAGCGCCGTGCGGAACTTGTCGAGAAGGTCGTTGTAGGTGAGGGCTTGTTCCTCGAGCTGGATGTTCGGATAGGTCTTGCGGAAGGTTGCGAAGAAATCCTTGTAGTATTGGCGCAAAAGGTCCGGGTCGCCCTCGAACACGCCCTGATACCAGAAGGTCAGTCGTCCCTTGTAGTCGAGCGGGGTGACCTTGGCGCAATCGCCCGCAGTGTCAAAATCCTGCGTGCCCGCAATGGAGCGCACATATTCCGGCGACCACTTGCTCAGGTTGACCGGCGGCGCGCCCAGCGCCGGCGCGGCCATCAACGATGCCATTAACGCAGTGGAGACAGTGCCGCGCAGGACGGCACCGCCGAGCGTAATCCTCGTCATAGGTATCCTCCAGGTTTCTCTCCCGTGCCGCTCTGCGTCGAGGCAAGCGGTCGTTGCTCGTTCGATCGCGGGATATTTGCCGGTTCTAATGTATCCCTTCGACGACTTTGTACGTTTTCAGATCACAGATTATCTGTCAACGCGAAGAATCGTACATTGTTTTATCGAAACAGAGCGTGATATAGGGCGCAGGGTGTATTCACTTGGGGGGAGATGGGCCTTGGCCGAGACAAGCGATTTCAAAGCGGTGCCACCTGCGGGAATTGACCCCATCGGGGCTTCCAGCGAGGGCGCCTCGCTTTATGAACTGATTAGGGATGACATCATCGAGGGACGGCTAGCCGCCAACGAACGGCTTGTGGTCGCCGATCTCGCCCGGCGTCACGGCACCTCGACCAACCCGGTGCGCGAGGCCCTGCAATTGTTGCGCGGAGAGGGCTTTGTCATCTTCAGCCCCAATCGCGGGGCGCGCGTGCGACCCATAGATCAGGACTTTGTCCGGGATATCTACGAGATCGGCGTCCTGATCGAACCCGCCCTGACGCGATGGTTCGTGAACATGGCCACCGACGAGGATATCGCCGAGCTCGAACGTCTCCAGGACCTGATCGAGGAGAACAATTTTGCCGACACGTTCAGGCACAGCGAACTCGATACCGCCTTCCACACCGTGATGTACCAGCGGCATTATAACCGCCATGCGGCCGAGCTCTGGTGGAAGCACCGCGAGGTGCTGAGGGCGGTCAGCCGGCGGTTCAATTTCACGCTTGCCAGACGCGCCGCGATCATCCGCGAGCACCGCGAACTCATCGCGCATGTAAAGGCCGGAGAAGCCGACAAGGCAGCCGAGCTCATCTCCCGCCATGTCGAGGGTTCCGGCCGACATGTGCTCGAACACATGCGCGCGCGCATTGCGGCTCGAGCCGGATAGCCGATCGGCAACATCATCCTGGCCACTTCAAAAAAGGGTAGTTGAGATGAAAATCACCAGCATTCGGCCATGGCTGATCAAGTCCGACGCGTCCTATTGGGGCGAGTATCTGTTCGTCGAAGTGACGACCGACGAGGGGGTGAGCGGCTGGGGGGAGATCACCACGACGACAAAGCTCGCCAACCGCGCTCTCTGCACGATCCTGCGCCAGATCGGGATAGCCGTGGCAGGCGAGGATCCGTCGCGCATCGAGCATCTGTGGCACAAGATTTTCCGCAGCTTCACCTATATGGGCAGCCGCGGCGCCGCCGTCGAATGCGTCAGCGCCATCGACATCGCCCTTTGGGACATCCGCGGCAAAGTCCTCGGCAAGCCGATCTACGAGCTGCTGGGCGGACCGGTACGCGATGAAGTCGCGCTTTACACTCATCCCAACCAGGCCAAATTCACCAGCAAGGAAACCGTGATCCGCGAAATTCGCGACATTGTCGAGTCCGGGCACACCGGGCTCAAGTTCGACCCTTTTCCCCATCAAGGCCCCAGTTTCGATGGTCTGGCCCGCGAAAGCCGTGACGGCTACCTCGATGGCGGCATGACCCGCAAGGACGAGCGCGAGGCCGCCGAACTGACGGCCCTGATCCGCGAAACGGCGGGCCCCGATGTCGACATCCTGATCGATGCGCATGGGCGCTTCGATGTTCCAACCGCCATTCGCCTCTGCCGCAGCCTCGAAGAAGCGGGCCAGATCGATTGGTTCGAGGAGCCCTGTCCGCCCGAGAGCCTCAATGCTCTCAAACAGGTGCGCGACAAGGTCAGCGCCGCCATCTCGTGGGGCGAGCGCGGCCATACGAAGTGGGATTTCGTGCCGGTGCTCGAGGGTAAGCTCGCCGACTACATCATGCCGGACGTCACCTGGACCGGCGGCATTACCGAGCTCAAGAAGATTTCCGCCCTGTGCGAAGCCTATTACGTGCCGGTCTCGCCCCATGACGCCGCCGGACCGATCAACGTGGTCGCGGGGGCGCAGGTGATGATGACGGTTCCCAACTTCTACAAGCTCGAAACCTCGGAGTGGGACCTCTCCAAATACGATCACCTCATCGACAGACCGCTCGACGTTTCGAACGGCAACCTCAGGCTGACGTCGAAGCCGGGTCTCGGTGTCGATATGAATCGCGACTACCTGCAGGCCCACGAGATCGAGTTGGGCTAGCAACGACCTGCGCGGGCCAGGCGAGGGGCATAACCAGCGACGAGAACGAGGATAAGTCATGCCAAAGACGGGTGCAGCCGACGAGGCCCTCAATTGGGTGAACACGAATTCCAAGCCGTCCGAACTCCGCATCACCGATATGCGGGTGGCCGAGATCGTCGGTGCGCCGTTCACTTCGGCGCTGCTCAAGATCTATACCAACCAGGGCATCGTCGGGCTTGGCGAGGTGCGCGATGGCGCCAGCGCCACTTATGCGCTGATGTTGAAGAGCCGGCTGCTCGGCGAGAATCCCTGCGATGTCGACCGCCTGTTCCGCCGCATCAAACAGTTCGGCGGCCACGGGCGGCAAGGCGGCGGCGTGTCGGCGGTCGAGATCGCGCTATGGGATCTCGCCGGCAAGGCCTATGGCGTGCCGATCTACCAGATGCTGGGCGGCAAATTTCGCGATCAGGTGCGCGTCTATTGCGATACCGACGCGGAGAAGCCGAGCGGTGCCGAAACCGGCAAGCGCCTCAAGGCGCGCATGGATCGCGGCTTCACCTTCCTCAAGATGGATCTCGGCTTGATGCAGATCGCCCATATTCCGGGCGCTGTGACATCGCCCGCCGGCGCGCTCGAAGGGTTTCACGCCAATCCGCGCGGCCGCGGCGGCACGCTCGAGGAGCGGAAGGCTCGCAACCTTGCCTATGACGCGCAGAACGTGCAGCACCCGTTCACAGGTCTGCATTTCACCGAGAAGGGCATCGACCTTCTCGAGCGGTACATCCACGAGGTTCGCGAGGTCATCGGCTACGAGATCCCTTTGGCCATCGACCATGTCGGCCACATCTCATTGCAGGACGGCATACGCCTGTCGCGCCGCATCGAGAAATACGTCCCTGCCTGGCTGGAGGACGTGATCCCCTGGCAGTACACCGAGCAATACCGGCAGCTGCAGCAAGCGACCTCGGTGCCGATCTGCACCGGCGAGGACATCTACCTGAAGGAAGGTTTCGAGCCTCTGCTCGCGAGCGGCGGTCTCTCCGTCGTCCATCCGGACCTGCTCACCAGCGGCGGCATCCTCGAGACCAAGAAGATCGGCGACATGGCGCAGGACCACGGCGTCGCCATGGCCATCCACATGGCCGAAAGCCCGATCGCTGCGATGGCCGCTGCACATGTCGCGGCCGCGACCGAGAACTTCTTGGCGCTCGAATATCATTCCGCCGATGTCGACTGGTGGGACGATATCGTCACCGGCCTGCCCAAACCGCTGGTGAAGGACGGCTTCATCACGGTTCCGGACAGACCGGGCCTGGGGATCGACGACGTCGTCGACGAGGTGATCGCGCAGCATCTGCAGCCCGGTGTCACGGGGATATGGCAATCCACCGAGCATTGGGACAATGAATATAGCTGGGACCGGACCTGGAGTTAGCCAGGCCGCCCGCCCTCATTCCCCCCGGTTCACAGGGCCAACGACCGACCATTCGTGTCGACCTCTCGCAAGGGAGAGGTGAAGAAGGAAACGGACGAAACCATGATCTACGAACTGCGGATCTATGACTGCCTGCCGGGCAGGCTGCCGGCTTTGCTCAAGCGCTTTTCCGACCAAACGCTGGCCATCTGGGAGAGGCATGGCATCCGCCAAGCCGGGTTTTTCACCACGGCGATCGGCGAAAACAGCAATCGCCTCACCTATTTCCTCGCCTGGGAATCGCTGGCCGAGCGTGAGGCGAAATGGGCGGCTTTCGTCACCGATCCGGCATGGCACAGGGCCCGGGACGAGTCTGAGCGCGACGGGCAGATCATTGCCAATATCAGCAGCCAACTGCTCACGCCGACAGCTTTCTCGTCTGTGAAATAGGACTGCGCCATGAAGATCACCGACCTGCGCTGCGCCGTCATCGGCCAGCACCCCATCGTGCGCATCGTGACCGACGAAGGTCTTTACGGCCTTGGCGAAGTCGAGTTCACCAAGACCTACCTCAAGCCCTTTGTTCTGCATTTCCGCGAGGCGCTGATCGGCGAGGATCCGACCGACGTCGAGCGGGTGATGCTGAAGATCCGCCAGCGCGGCTCGTTCAAGCCCTACGGGGCGGCGGTAAGCGCGATCGAGCATGCGCTGTGGGACATTGCCGGCAAGGCCGCGGGCGTGCCGGTCTATAAGCTGCTTGGCGGCAAGGTGCGCGACAAGGTGCGCGTCTATAACGGCTCGATCCGCCGCAAGCGCACCGGCGACCGACCGGAGAACTACGCCGCCGACGTCAAATGGATGATGGAGCAGCCGCAGAACTTCTTCATGGTCAAGCAGGGCATCTCGTTCCACTCCAATATGAAGGACAGCGTCGAGGGCTTTCACTACGGCGTGACGCAGAAGAAGGCCGGCTATCACGGCGCCATGGATCAGGGGGTTATCAGCGAGCGCGGCTTCAACCATATGCTCGACTGCGTGATCGCGATGAAGGAGGCGCTGGGCGACAAGGTCAGCCTGGCGCTCGACTGCGGCCCGGGCTGGATGCTGCCCGATGCCATCAGGTTCGCCCGCGCGGTCGAGAAGTACAATTTGATGTGGCTCGAGGACATGCTGACCGGCGACTATGTGCCGTGGGTCAATCCGCAGGCCTATCGGGAGCTGACCACCTCCACCTCGACGCCGATCCATACCGGCGAGCAGATCTACCTGCGGCACAATTTCAAGGAGCTGATCGAGACGCAGGCGGTGCGCGTCATCGGCCCGGATCCGGCCGATATAGGCGGTATCGCCGAGCTCAAATGGGTGGCGGAGCACGCCTACATGCATTCCATCCTGATGGCGCCGCACGGCACCGCCAACGGCCTGCTCGGCCTCGGCGCGCTGATCAATGTCTGCGCCACCTTGCCCGCTAACTACATTGCCTTCGAATATCCGAGCGCGTCCGATCCCTGGTGGGAAGACATCGTCATCGGCCTGCCGCCGCAGATCGTGAAGGACAGCATGGTGGACCTGCTGGAAGCGCCGGGACTGGGACTCGATATCGATGCCGAGGCGGCCAGGAAATATCTCAGGGAAGAGGATGCGGGTTTCTTCGACTGAGCGTAGAGGCTTCGGCGAAGGGGAATATCGGGAGAATGAGGGGATGGTGCCAGAGGCGGAATCCAAGCAGAGAAAATAGCACTTGGTTTCTCAATTGCATAGTTATGAAGCAGCAGCAGCGCTGACCAACAAAAATACCAACAAAATATTTCTGTGGATTGGTTCGGTTCCCGAACATTGCCTTTCGGTCCGACGCCGCCGCACCCTAGATGCAGTCGAGCATCGCAGCGACTTATCACCTATCCATCGACAATCAAGTCACATGTATTTGCCATGCGATGTTTGCAACTTGGACAGAGTGTCCCCTGCGGACAAAATTCCTGAACGACTGCTTCGCCCTCATCGCAGCCATTAAAGTGAGTTTTGGTCACCTGGACGCGGACACTTAGACCAAATTCGGCAATGGAGGGCTCTTACCTGGGATGTCGAAGTGCCTAACGCCTCACTCGAGCCGTACTTTCCCTGACGGTCAACCTGATCGCCAACTCGCATTGCGATGGTGATGTGATCGGCAGCAATTCGGCCCATGTCGCGTGCCGCACTGGACTCTGTTGCTGGGCCACAGACCCGATCGACACTCGGAGTATGACCGTTTTCTGTTCGACTACCATCAAATCACGGGCGAACTGCCAACCGCATGCTCGAACTGTTTGAACGCCACGGTCGCGTGACCAATCGTTTCTCGGTGCTAAGCACGGACGATCATAATCAGATACACGCGGCGTTTTCGCCCGAGGACCTGATGGGGTCGAATTCATCCTGCGGGGCAAGGACGGGCCGATCGCAAAGGCTTTCACCGGGCGCGCACGCGCGCGGAGGAGGGCGTCCGGCAAAGATGCCGCAATCGCCGTGCCGGAGGGCTGTCCCACGACTATCGCCTGTGTTTCTGGCTCTCTGGCAAATATGCGGCAGGGACGTTTACAACTGGTGACGCCGGTAACGAACGCTGGCCTCTCGGGTACCGAATAATGTCTCAACGTGTCTTCAGCACGCCCGACGAGTTCCGGGAGGGTCTCGATGGCATCGTCGACGAATATGCTCGAAAACCCGCCTCCCAACCGGCCAATTCGCTTCCGCGGAGACCTGCAACACGAGGCGGGGGACCACTGCTTCCATCTCCGCTCACGGAACATTCAGCATCGAGTGCTCGACGGGGTGGTTCCGATTTCCATTGTCATCTAATCGCGAGCGGGAACTGTACAGCCTCGGAGCTGATTATGGGGGTCACGGATGCAGCGAGCGTCCTTGCCATCGCCGACCTGCTCGATCAGCTATACGCGGCTGGGGTGATCGAAGAGGATCTCGACGACATTTCGCTTGGCAGAACGGGATGACGGGCGCGGGCCGCAGGCCGCGAGCTTTTTTGTCGCAACGCCACTGCCCTGCGTTCCACTCCGATAAAGCGGGCTATCGCGGCCGGTCCTCGACGAAATCGTGGTGCTCGCCGACGGCTTCGCCAATGACAATGGCGCCAAGCTTACCGGACCCCTCTATGCCGTGGGTTGGCATTGAAGTCATTGGCAAGCCAAGCCGGCGTGGCGTTTCCCCTCGCAGATCATCTGGTCGCACCGTCCGTTGCGCTGTCACGTCATGGTTATCGTGCGCGATGCCGTCCGGCGACAGGGGCAGACTATCTGCCAGGCCTTGCCGCGGGCTTCCAATTGTAGATCGTCGCTTCGGAGATCCCATGCTTGCGAGCCGGTCCAGCATGTCCGATCTATCCACATTACGAATGTAACCCGTTTCGACGTTGACCCTTCAGAACTTTGGATCTTCATTGCAGGACACGCTCCAATCGGCGCATTCGATGTTGAACGAAGGTCCATTTGCCGCTGGCAAAACTTACATCATCTAACTCGGGCTCAGTCAAAGTGGAAACAGCGTTCGGCTAAGCCGGAAACCGTCACATTTGATTCAACAATTCTTCGGTCAAAGGAGCAGCCATGGCTACCGTGAAAGTCGATATCGATAACTTCCAGTCGGAAGTTCTGGAATCCGCAGCACCCGTCGTCGTCGATTTCTGGGCCGAATGGTGCGATCCCTGCAAGATGATTGCTCCGAGCCTCGAGGAAATCTCCGTCGAGATGGAAGGCAAGATCAAGATCGCCAAGCTTAACATCGATGAAAACCCGGAACTCGCCGCCCAATTGGGCGTGCGCTCCATTCCGACGCTTGCGATCTTCAAAGGCGGCGAAGTGGCCGATTTCTCGGTCGGCGCCAAACCGAAGACAGCTCTTTTGAACTGGATTTCGAACGCTGCCTGATCGAGGTCGCTCAAATGAAGAAACCGTAGATCCGCCCCGTGGGTTCATAGTGATTTATTGGCATTTGTACAGGGCTCAGCCCTTTGTGCTTCCGCTTTATGCCGGAACGAACGAGTGGCGAGGAAGCTTTTCACTGGGGCGTTGTCGAGGCAGTTGCCGTTGCGTGAATGCCGCAGCTTTCACGCATGCCGTTGCAGGTTCGCGTGACCGCACTCAACCAATGACGCCCTGTTGTTGACAGGCTTAGGCGATGCGTCTTGCTGGATCGGAGAGGGAATATGGGCAGTACCGGAGAGTTGGTCGGACAAGCAGGGCGTCCTGATAGCGAAGAAGGCCCGCACCGCGTCTCCGACGCAATGTCGGACCAGCAGGAGACGCGCGAAGCGACGCTTGCCATCGCCGGCGCGGTGGTTGCCCGCGACGGCAATCTCGACGGATTCTCTGATTCAGAATTGGCCAATCTGGTGAACGGTTTCGGCAAGTGGCCGGAAGAAGAAAAAGCACGCAAGGCGATCGTTGCCATCGCCAGCGAGCTCGGTTCCAAGGGCCGTCGCTTCAGTGCTTTCGGCACGCCCGCACTAGTCAGGATCGCCAATGGCCTGTCGCGGGGTATCGAGGCGGGAGAGACCGCCGGCGAGGTCGCCGAACCGGCCTTGCTGAAGGACCGGCTGCATCAGCTGGCGCACTACCTGCAATATGCCGAGGATCGGCTCCAGCAGGCCGATGTCCATGCCGTCGCGGGTATATTCAAGGCGTTGGGCAAGGCGCAGTTGTTGGATGATCTGGGTATGCTGGCACAGCCGGGGCTGGACAGGCTCGAGGTGTTACGTGCCGCTCCCGGGTTTAAGCTCGACAACAACCTCGAGACGATGGGCAATCTTTGCAGCTCCCTGCTGCCACTAGCTCGCAGCCCGAAGCCGGCGTTGCGCTGGCACCGCAAGTCGACGCTGAACCTGCTCAACGCCATCCAGCCGGTGGTGGAACACAAGATAGATGCCTATCTCGCAGCAGGCCAGGCCGAGCGTACCAGCGGCGCCAATGCAAGCCGCCGCCCGGCGCTTTCGATCCATCAGGTGCTCAAGACCCGGGCGGTGCTGGAGACGCTCTACCGGCGGCCCTATGTCGACGGCGACGAGCTCGCCTTGCGGGCCAGGCAGGAAGAGCTGCATGGCAAGACTAGGCAGATACTGAAGAGCGCCCGCACCCTCATCGACGCCGACCTTTCCTACAAGAGCTGGAACGTGATCGCCTCTATCGAGGCGAAGGAACCGCTCGAAGCGCTCGACACCTTCATGGCGCAGAACGCATCGATGATCCAGGCCCAGCATGCAGCCGCCAGCTTCGATGTTCATCGGGTGCTTCAGGCCATGGACCAAGAGCCGAGACCGCCGCAAGGCGATGCCGGACTAATGCGGCTGCCGGTGGTCGACATGCAAGGCCAGCCGCTGGCCAGCGAAGCCGAGTTGCGCTATTCCATTTTCCATCGCTTGACCTCGGGCGCGGTGAACGTGGTGGCGGTGCAGCTAAAGGGAACTCCGACTGGCGCCATGTTGACACGCACGGTGGCCGTGGAGGGCGTGCCCTACCGCATGGACCTGTTCGGCGGCAGCAAACTGAAGCCGCCGCAAAGGAGCCTTAACCAGCTTGCCTCTGACCTGCCCTTCACGGCCGCAGAGGCCCCAAGCGGCAAGCTTTTGGCGATCCCCTATGCCGAGACGGCTCCGGGTACGGCCTTTGAGCAGCTGTCGCGGGCCTGGGCGCCGTTCAAGGAAGCCTATTACTATACCCAGCGCCGCGGATTTGCCGCGCCGCCGGGCATCCCCGACGTTGGCCCGCATGATTATGCGCTGGAAGGGTGCTTCAAGCTGTCCCTTCTGCCCGACCGCCCCGCAGGCGCGGTGCATCCCTTCCGGTTCGAGGGGCGAGACGGCGAGATCGCCTTGCGGCCGCATGACGGCTGCGGCTTCATCAGGGCGTCGCTGGCCGAGCGCATGCCGTCCGTTGCCCGGGCTCGCCACGACGCTCCCGAGCGGATGCCTGCCTTTGCCGATAAAAGGCAATCGGCGGTACCGCCCACGGCGCTGCAACATTATCCGCGCAGCGTCGAGGTGGCACAGGAGACCCGCGAGAAGGCTCTGGCGTGGCTCGAAACCCATCAAAGCCTCACCACCGAGGAGCTGTTTCGGACGGTCACGGGCGGGCATATCGAGGGTTCGAACGCTATCGCCGTGCCGTCCAGTGACGAATGCCTGTATGTGCCGACGGGCAAGAGCAAGACCTTGACCCGTGACGCTGGCGTACTTGTCGGACGCTCCCCCTATGACAAGCCCAACCTGCGCCCGTTCGCCGCCGACCGGGTCAGGTCGGCGCGCGATGGCGACCGCACCGCGGCGTTCCTGGATCGGTGCGTGGCCTTCCAATACAGCTTCAACGTCGCGCACAGATCGGGGGCTAGGCTTGCCGCCGACGATCCGACCTTCTTTGCCAAAGGCGTCTTGATCGTTGTGCCCGACGAAATGTGGCCGGCGGACTTCGCCGACCGCGGGATGGTGATGTCTGCCGAGGACGTAAAGTGCCATTCGCGCTGGCTGGAGGAAAAGGACCGGGTTAAGACCGACACCGCGCTCGAGTGCGTCGGCATCCTGCAGGCGACGGAGGTGTTCGCGCCCGGCTCTTTGGTTGCGGTTCCGACCGTCCAACAAAAAATGCTCGACGGCGATTTTGATGGCGATGCCGTCATCATCATCGGCGACCAGCCTCGCCTTTACGAGCATGTGCGCCAGTTCGACGCGCAGCTGCAGGCGCGCGGCATCGCCTCGATGAAGCCGCCGAAGTCGCACACGCCGGCCATTGAGAAAGGCGGCTACCAGTTCAGCCGGTCCAAGCAGATCCTGTCGGCCACCGGGCTGGTGCTGGAGACCTACAGCTGCCTGCAGCGCAACGTGCTGGCGCAGCCGCTGGAGGCGCAACGCTGGTTTGCTGAGCGTGCCATCTTCGGCACCTACGAGGGCATTCATCAAGAGCTCAAGGCCGACATCCGTGCATTGTTGCAGGAAGATCGGCCGAATGGCCAGACCCTCCATGAGCTGATCGCCAGGGCGGGGGAAGACAGCAAGACCGCCCGGCATCCGGTGGCCTGCGAACTGGCCGCGTTGCTAGTGGCCGAGCTCCAGGACTGGAACCTGCAGCTCAATAGCGAGCCGGCTCATGAGCAGTCGGACGTCAAGCAGAAGTTTGCGCGATCCGTGGCCTCAACCGGCGCGAAGCCTGCCGTCAGCGCCGAGGCCGCCGCGCTCTTCCCGAAACTCAGCGAATCCTATCCGGCAACCGCTGATGCCAGGAAACGCGTCGACTTCCTGCTCAACCGCTATCAGGCGCGCATTGATCCGCGGCCCGACGGCTACAACCCGGTCGATCTGCATGAAAGCGCGATCAATCTGTTGAGCGTCGGCATCAAGGTCGGCACGGACGCCTACAAGTCCGAAACCGGTGCGCGAGTGTTCATGCAAAAAACCACCGAATTGCAGCGGCTCATAGAGCAGAGGCCGGGCTTCAAGTCGGCGCCCTATGTCAAGTCGCAGGCGGCAAAGCTCCAACAGGGCCGGTTCGACGTCGATGGCAGCCTGGCGGATCTGAAGGACAACCCCACGCTGGCGGCGTCGGTCATGGAGGCCTCGATCAGACTCGCCGTCGAAAACCGAATACTGCCCAGCGCCTTAGCAATTCCGGCCTACGACGACCCCGCCAGCAGGATAGCGCCGAACAGCGAACAGGCCCTGGAGCGCGCCAGGCTCGAAGCCGCCCTCGCCCAAGCGCAAGAAAGCGCGATTACCGAAACTGTGCATGCGGTTGCCGAGCTTTTGCGGCAGGACGGCATCGAGGTGCAGGTGCCGCATCTTGATCAACGGTCGCGTGGGCAGATCGGGACAGCCAACGAGTTGACCGGCCAGGGCGTGAGCGCGGCGCCGGATGCCCAACTGGTCACCAGTGCAGTGCGCCATGTCTTTGAGATCCCGGACGAGGCTTTTACGCGCGCCTTCAGGAAGGCGGCACTGGCCTTCGAGGAGCGTGACTGCAGCGAGGTCGAGACCACCAACTGGTTCATCAGGATGGACACGCAGGGGTTACGCGGCGTTCACACGGCGTTCAGAACCGCACAGAACTATCGCTTCGAGGTCGAGTTCCATACGCCGGCCAGTTACCGGGCCGAGCTCGCGCAGCGCGCGCAGAGCGAATGCGAGCTGGTCCCCATTCCCCGTGGTGCCTGGGACATATTACACTGGGGCTCGTCAGGAGAAAGCAGGTCGAGGGCGGCAGGGACCTCCAGGTCGCCCACCGTCGCAAGACAACAGAGTGCGGTCATTCTCTCGCCGCATGCCGGCAAGATCGTCGCGGCCCTCGGTACGAGGCCGGTCGTGCTCGTCGGCATGCCGGCGAGCGGCAAGTCGAGCATCGGCCCCCGCCTTGCCAGGGAGCTGGGGGTGGAGTTTGTCGACATCGATAAACTTATCATCAAAGGGCACGGCGATATTAAGGATATATTCGAGCGCCGTGGCGAGCCCTACTTCAGGGAGCTGGAGACTAGAGAGCTCGCCGAGCAGTTGAAGAAAGGCCCCATGGTCATCGCAACCGGCGGCGGCGGCTTTGTCAAGCAGCCCAATCGAGACCTGATCCGCGAGAAGGCGGTGTCAATCTGGCTCAACACCGACCTGGATGAGATCGGCAGGCGCCTCCACCTGCAGCAGCGCTCCACGGGCGACACCGGCCGGCCGCTGCTGCAAGGCCCCGACATCAAGCAGCAGCTCGAAAACATGTTAGAAAAGCGCGGGCCAGACTACCAACAGGCCGATATCAAGGTGGTCCCGACCTTTAGAAAAGACAAGAAGAACGCCGGCATTTGCGTGGAGGCGCTCCACGATTTTCTGTGCAGCAGGGAGAGAGAAGCCGCCCTGACGCCCGCTGCCGAGATGTCACATGTCTCCGGTGCTTCCGGCACAGTCGTGGAAACCATCCAGGCGCCGGCGGCACCAATGAGTCAAGGTGAACTGCCGCCTCTCGACACCCTCACCGCCGACCCGCAGCCTTTGCTGGCCGGCAATAACGCACGAGCGGATTTAGCATCTTCCATGAGAAGCAGAGAACGCTCAAGTCGATGACAACAAGCTTTAGGCGACAACGATCAGGTCCTTTCGCAGGTTTGGTGCAGGGGGCGGGTTCGCGCCGAATGCTAACAAAAGTGGGAATCGCATGCATAAAGTCGTCAGAAGCCTCTGGCCGAGTCGATCTGGTCCTAGATGACACAGGAGATTCGTTGACCGCCCAATGGCCCGCCCTTCACAGCAGTGATGCGGCAGCAGGGCTTCGTTCGCGGTCTGGCAAGGTCTCGAGATGACAGGCTGCTTGTGCTTGGGATCGAGGTCATGGCCGAGGGCGTGGAGACAGAGGCAGACCGACAAATTCTGCACAGCTTGGCTGCAGAACCGCTCAGGGCTTCCTGTCCCTATGCCCCAATCACTTGAATTTGCAGTAAAAGAGTACGCGAAAGAGTTGTGACCGGTACCAGCTGTTGCTGACTGCATCAAGAAGAGCGTCAAAGGACGAGATGGGTGCTGGAAATGGACATGAGGTAATAGGCGGTATCAAGCGGCCAGTACGACGATGTAGCTGTGGTTCCGCGAAGTTGTGCAAAAAAAGGGCGGCATCGCTGCCGCCCTTTCCGTATTGCGCAGGTAGCGTGGATTAGAAATCCATGCCGCCCATGCCGCCCATGCCGCCCATGCCGCCGCCGCCCATGCCGCCAGGCATGCCGCCGCCAGCCGACTCCTTCTTGGGAGCCTCCGCGATCATGGCTTCGGTGGTGACCAGCAGGCCGGCGACCGAGGCCGCGTCCTGAAGAGCCGTACGGACAACCTTGACCGGATCGACGATACCCATGGCGATCATGTCGCCATATTCGCCCGTCTGGGCGTTGTAGCCGAAGGTCGCGCCCTTGTTCTCAAGGATCTTGCCGGCAACGATCGAGGCTTCCGCACCGGCGTTGGCCGCGATCTGGCGGGCCGGAGCCTGCAGCGCGCGACGAACGATGTTGATGCCGGCGGCCTGGTCGGAGTTGACGCCGACAGCGTTGATGCTCAGCGAAGCGCGCAGCAGCGCGACGCCACCACCAGCAACGATGCCTTCTTCGACGGCCGCGCGGGTCGCGTTGAGGGCGTCATCGACGCGGTCCTTCTTTTCCTTGACTTCGACTTCCGTCGCACCGCCGACGCGGATCACCGCAACGCCGCCGGCGAGCTTCGCCAGACGTTCCTGCAGCTTCTCCTTGTCGTAGTCCGAAGTGGTCTCTTCGATCTGCTGCTTGATCTGGGCAACGCGGCCCTGGATCTCGGCCTTCTTGCCGGCGCCGTCGACGATGGTGGTGTTCTCCTTGGAGATCGACACCTTCTTGGCGCGGCCGAGCATGTTGAGGCCGACGTTCTCGAGCTTGATGCCGAGGTCTTCCGAGATGACCTGGCCACCGGTGAGGATGGCGATGTCTTCCAGCATGGCCTTGCGGCGATCACCAAAGCCCGGCGCCTTGACGGCAGCGATCTTCAGGCCGCCACGCAGCTTGTTGACGACCAGCGTGGCCAGGGCCTCGCCTTCGACGTCTTCCGAGATGATGAGCAGCGGCTTGGAGGTCTGCACGACGGCTTCGAGAACCGGCAGCATGGCCTGCAGGTTGGAGAGCTTCTTCTCGTGGAGCAGGATGTAGACGTCCTCGAGCTCGGCAACCATCTTGTCGGCGTTGGTGACGAAGTAGGGCGAGAGATAGCCGCGGTCGAACTGCATGCCTTCGACGACTTCGAGTTCGGTCTCGGCGGTCTTGGCTTCTTCAACCGTGATGACGCCTTCGTTGCCGACCTTCTGCATCGCTTCCGCGATCATCTTGCCGACCGACTCGTCGCCATTACCGGCGATCGTGCCGACCTGAGCAACTTCCTCGGAGGTCTTGATCTTCTTGGCGTTCTTGATCAGCGTCGCGACGACTTCGGTCACAGCCAGATCGATGCCGCGCTTCAGGTCCATCGGGTTCATGCCGGCGGCAACGGCCTTGTGGCCTTCCTGGACGATCGACTGCGCCAGAACCGTCGCGGTCGTGGTGCCGTCGCCGGCGATGTCGTTGGTCTTCGAAGCGACTTCGCGGACCATCTGCGCGCCCATGTTCTCGAACTTGTCTTCAAGCTCGATTTCCTTGGCGACGGTGACGCCGTCCTTGGTGATGCGCGGGGCGCCGAACGACTTGTCGATGACGACGTTGCGGCCCTTCGGGCCGAGCGTGACCTTCACCGCGTCGGCGAGGATGTTGACGCCGCGCAGCATGCGTTCGCGGGCATCACGGGAGAATTTGACGAGCTTCACAGCCATTTTTTTGCTCCTGGGCAATTCGGCCTAAATTCAGATTGGATGTGATGAAAGGCGACGGCGGTCAGCCGATGATGCCCATCACGTCGGATTCCTTCATGATCAGAAGGTCTTCGCCATTGAGCTTGACTTCGGTGCCCGACCACTTGCCGAACAGGATGCGGTCGCCAGCCTTGACGTCCAGCGGGACCAGCTTGCCGGTTTCGTCACGAGCACCGGAGCCGACAGCGATGATCTCGCCTTCCTGCGGCTTTTCCTTTGCCGTATCCGGGATGATGATCCCGCCCGCGGTCTTGGATTCGGATTCGACCCGCCGAACGACCACGCGGTCATGAAGCGGGCGGAACTTCGACTTTGCCATTTTTTCTTCCTCGGTGAGAGCGGTGAGAAACACCGTCCGGCCACGCCGGACAAACTGCAAAGCCCGGCTTTGCCGGACCGTTGTTAGCACTCACCGCGAGCGAGTGCTAACAACGGGAGGATTAAGGGGTAAGCCGGAGATAGTCAAGACGAAAGGGCAGGCGCATGAGCAAAATCTTGATCCAAAGCTCTCAGGCAAGGCGACCACTTTGAACACTCCTGCTGACTTCGTCATTTGGCATTCTCGGCAGCGCGTTTCGACAATTTATGTTCGCCTACCATTCCCAGCGGCTTTGGAGTGCTAAGAGCCTGTGAATTTCTTTGAAGATCCGTTGCAACGCCTGCGCGCTGCGGGGAGTGCTGATCAGGCAGCGAGACTTGCGAACTTCTTGTGCCAGGAGGCATTCGGATTGAAGGCCGTATCTCGCTTGTGGTTTGCTCAAACCCAGGACGCAGGGGTTGCTGCCGCTTACTTACATTTTGTCGGCCAGCCCGCTACGGCTGTCGCCGCATCACCGCACCTGCACACGGGTGCGCCTCGCGAGGAAGTTCATTCGGGAACAAACCCACTCGGAGTGCTGGTAGTCGGCAAGTGGTTTTGTTGCTGCCAAGCTCATCAGGTGCGCTCAATCCGCCGCGGCACCCCCCGTCTCACAATGGACTATGGCGCGTTTGATCCACACCAGAGCCGCCCCGGTAGGATCGGCTCCGTCGGTCAGACCAGACGGTGGCTGACTTTTCTAAACTCCAACCAATCAGGGGCGCCTCTAAACTCCAACCAATCAGGGGCGCCAGGAACAGGTCTGGGAGTGGGTCGCGAGTGACATCCGTACGCGAGGCAGCGCGCCTCCTCCAAGGGTGAAGATGCTCGCAGCCGAACTTGATCTGCCACATGCCGGCTTTGAAGTTCGTCGAAGCGAGAATAACCGTTGCTGGCGAAGTGACCCTGCATTACACCTGTGTAGCTTGGCATAGGTTGGGGACAGATTGTCTAAATAGTCCTGCGGGGCCGAGGGCCGACTTCCTCGAACCCGTCCGAGTAGAAATCGACGTGCGTTTCCATTTTGGTTGCGCGGGTGCTCCAACCTCAAGTCGCTTCCAACCACGAGCGCGGCTTTCCCGCACAGCGACCTCGAGCAGACAAGGGGCAATCATTGGAGCGCATCTCGGGTCGAACATACAGCTCCGAAATCTGGCCGGACTTGCCTCCTGCATAGATCGCCGTGCACTCATTCAGTACGACTATGCCGGCCGGCTCGCCACATTCATTTCGTTGGCAAGCACTGTCGCCGCGCTTTGTTTGACGAAGTCGGGCGTGGGCGCTTTCCCGCCAGAGAGTTCATCGAGTAGCGCGTGAATGAAACGGGCGCCCGTTTCTGCGTCCAATAAGTTGGCCCGTCCAGTAGATACGGAAGGCATGGTTTCTCCCCCTCCTAGGGGGCGGCGTCCCGATTCGTGCTGCCAATCGCAAGGTGCGCTGGCAAAAAATGGAACTGCGAATCCGGCTATGATGGAGGGCTGCTCTCCTGTATGCAAGCCATTCTTGGGATTTGCAAAAACCGTCGCCCGCTCGTCCAAGCCAGGGATCTCTACACCATCTGACCGCGCGCGAAGCAAGATTCTGCTTAGCTGCTAGCGAGGACCGAGCTTGCGGACCCCACAGACCCCATGGTCAGCGTCGGGCGATTTCCCCAATCAGCCGAACATATTCGCCTTCTGGTTGCCCATAGATACCAGCTGCTTGGGCAACGAGGCCTTGGCGGTCTCGAATGACGATTTCACCTCGTCGCGAACGGATGAGGCCACGGCCCTCGAGCACTTGGAGCCCAACGGTGACCCCCGGCCGCCTTACGCCGAGCATAACAGACAAAAACTCGTGAGTGATCGTAATGCGTTTGTCGTGCATCCGGTCGTCACACATCAACAGCCATCGCGCCAGACGCTCTTCAAGGCTCGCTCGTGCGTTCATTAGGGCCGTATACGTAGCCTGAATGTGGAGATAGTGGACATAGCGCAAAAGGAAGGGATGCAACGTAGGGCTGTCCACTAGAGCCGCCTTGAATGGCTGAACTCCGATTCGCACTGCATTGCCTGCCAATTGCACGTAACAATCGTGCGCGGCATAGTCGGCACCCATCACCAGCGCGGGACCAGTCATTCCCTCTAAGCCAATGAGGCCAACTTCGGCATCCTTGCCGTCCGGAGTCATCGCGACAACAGAGCCGATGCCTTCCTCAAGGAAGTAAACGGCCTCTATCCTTGAACCGGCAGTCTCCAACGGCATTCTCAGATCAAGGGCACGTCGCTCAAAATGCGGCTCCAAACGCGCGAGGTCATCCGCGCTAAGCCGTCGCAGCAATTCATTTTTGTAGGAAGCATTCACTGGATTGGTCATGGCTCAATCCCACTTGGGGCAAGAGCATTCCAATCTCCTTGCCGTCCGCGCCCGTAAAAACGTGCAGACGATCTCGTGACAATACGCCCCTTGGTACGACAATGACAGCGGAATGCGAATCGATGCACGGCGAGCCCCCGCCGCGTGATTACAAAAGACGCGAAAAGTATGTCAGAGTGGGAAACGTACCAAACTCAGCTTTGTACGAAACCGACATTCTGAGGTCCCAGCTCTTTCCCGTTACCTGTCGTCCTAGCGCGCCGATTCCCTTGAGCTTCGTGAGAATCGCACGAACTCCTGATTTAGAGCCGGCGCGCTTTCAAATCGTAACTGTTCACTGAGAACGACACCTCGCGCTCGGGGATGCCGCTAGATGTAACCGCTCCCCAATGCCGCAGCGCGTCCGGTCGGCCGCGGTGGGGGGCGGAGGATTTTTGTTGTCCTTCGCCGATCGCTCGGATCTACGATTGCTCGGAAAGTTGCGTCGGCGGGACGTCAGCAACACTCAGCGTGTCCGATCGAAATGCCCTAGTGGCGGCTGTCGGATTTATTCTGTACGGGGACACGTTTGAGGATCGACTGATGTCAGCCCGGGGCCGTCTGGTCCAATGTCGCGCGGATAGCGCCGATTCCCAACTCGTCGATGATCATGTTGTGGTGACTGGCCGTCACCACATCCTGCAGGATGGGCGGCCGTTCGGACTTGCCTTTGTTCGAGCTCAGGTTCCGCTGATGACGGAGCATGAGGTACTTTGGCGAATTCTCCCGGCCAATCTACATTCGCGCTGCCGCGAGACTGTTGTGCAGGCTCGGCCTCAATGTGCCGCACCGCACTTCCGTGGTTATCGGGCGTCCGCGACGCATGGGCACGGTCCGAGATCACGAGTGCTGTAGGCACTGGCTAGCATGCCGCGCCCGGCTGTGAACGAGGCGACATGACATTGCCGTGTATACGCAGGTGCGCGCGCCGGGGTCGCTTGCTTTTAGCGAACTTGCATGGCTGTATGGTTTATGAAAATGGCCGGGGGGCTATATGACCATATACCTGTTTCTCAATAGTGTCGCTGCATTCGGCTTGGTTATCCCACTCTATTTTATTCAGCGCGAACCGACCATTCTCGAGACTTTACGGCCAGGCAGGGGGTCGCCTGGGACCGAAAATTAGCTGCGGTGATTCAGGCGGATTTCGGTTGAGGAAAACAGTGCGGCCTGTCGTCGCCGGGTGGAGGGGAGCGTGGCGATGGGCTTAAGCAGATTTGAGAGACCAGTCGTCGTTCAGGTCAACCGTAACAGCTCTGAACGCATCGTGCTTGAGGTGAATGACGCGGCAACTATTTTGATGCGGGATCTTCGTTCTCAGACCAAGAAGCGGAATGCAGCGATGGATGCCTGTCTGCACGTGTTGCGTGGTGAGGCTCATCCGCCAACTGCAAGGCGGGCATTCGTTGCGGCCGCGCTCGAGGCGAAGATTCTACGCGGCGATTAGACCAGCGCGAAGGTCGGCCGGATATCCATTCAGGTTCAATCCTCCTCCCGATCGAAGCATAGAATGGGAAGTCCCTCTGCGTGATCATGGCGCGACCAAGCAGGGTGGCGCGGAGCATGCCTCCGGTGATCTAGGTTTAACAGCTTCCAACGCCCGCAGACTTGGCTCAGCTATTGAACAGAAATGCCGCCTGGAACTCCCGAAGGGCGCCTCGAGCGGTGCAGAGGGTTCATTTGAGGATCACCTGGACGCATGGTGGACACCCTCGCGCCCGACACCGCCTGCTTCATACCACCAACGGAGTTGCTTTGAAGCATTCGCTCGGTGTTGATCCCAACTTCCCTTGTTCCAAAGCTTCCGCCACAGGACAGATACGGTTCTTGGGCGGCAACCCCGTAAATCGTGCAATTTGGCGTGACGCACGACCTGCTCCCCATCCTCGAAGCGAATGACGGGAGCTGAGCGGCCTTGAATTTCTCTTCCTGAGCCACTGTCATGTCACTGGCTATCTGTGGAAGAAAGTACCGTCCCTGCTTAAGCGGCGAACGATAGACGGGCAAGGCGGGTCGCGAACTGATCCAGGGCAGGGTGATCCACCGCCACCCCAGATAAGTAGACGGCCAGACTGCTGCTAGGAAGTCGAACGCTGGACACGCGTGGCCACCGACGGAGCGTCACGCGCCTTCGTGCGCCTTCTTCGGATGGATCCTGATGTCAGCCTGCTGGCGCGGGCCCCGGACGGTCTGATCGCCGTCTTCAACCTCGAAAACGGAGAGCAGTCGTGGCAATCCCTCCTTACACAGCCCCTTCGCGCAATGCCTATGATATCGTGATCATTGGTGGCGCGGTAGTCGGCTCGCCGATGGCGTATTGGCTGAGCCAGGATTTTTCTGAGTACAGTCACAACCAAAGAGGCTCGTGACGGTACTTTTTTGCCCTTTAAGGCACTGGAAAAAGGGATTTCCTGCTGCCGAGCCTTGAAATTGTACTGACGGTACTTTTTCAGGAGACCATTGGGCTGCTGACGGACGCCGCCCTTAAAGCGCTGAAAGCAAAAGAAAAGGGCGCACGTCGTCGGTAGCGGCTGACGCCGGCAGCGCGGCGACGAAGAGTTTCATCTGCGAGACCGCGTTGATCGGATCGGCGTCGGAGAATTGCGTCCCGTCGGTCGAAAAGCTGATGTCCTTGAAGTGCCAGTAGCGATGCATGTTCTTGTCGGCATAGCCGATGTTCTGCCCCGTTGGCGTGTCGTCGTCCTTGGTGTAGCCGTGGGCAGGGTCTTTGATGTCATCAGCCCAAACCGCCGCATGAACGAAAGCATACTGCGCCTTCTTGTCGTCCGGCACGCCGGCGACCCAGCTCTGATAGTCGGGGTTCAGTTTGATCGGGGCACCGGCCTTGGCCTTCGCCTGTGCGCTCAGCTTTGATTAGGCCACGGCGGCGATCTGCATGGGGCCGCCGTCCCACCAGGCCAAGGCGGGAGCCGATGATAGGATCAATGAAAGAACGGAACCAAAGACGAGCGCGCCACGCATGTATTCCTCCCCAGAGCCAACATCGCTGAGACGACACGGCAATGACGACAATGGTGCCTTCACGGAAGGCCGAAACCTCTTCTGGATTCGACAGCAAGAGACAAATAGCGCATGATCCTTCTTGGGTTGGGGAATTCATTCATGCATGTGCACGAATTTTCGTGCGTGTTGTCCGTGGTACTTATCTCGGGCTGCGCAGCCGACTATTTGAACAATTACGATTTCGGTGACGCTCGCCGCTGGCGATGCGTACCACGCCAACATGCTTTTGCAGACGGTCGATCCATTCAATCCCAACAGCAACAACACCCATATCGAGGGCGACGGCGTACGCGCCGCAGCAATCGTCAACAGGTATCGAGGCGTGGCCGCAACTGCCGCAGCTGTGCCATCTGGCGGTGCTGATTTGGACTGCGCAGGCGGCAAGGGAAACAATCCGGTCGCACCCCATGGGGTGAAAATCACCAACGGTGATCCTAACGGACTAGATCGCGATCGCGACGGCATCGGGTGCGAGTGAAAGCGGCCAGGACGGTGGAACGATCTCGCTACGACAATCGGTCCGACAAGTGGCTGAAACGCACCGGAGCCAAGCAATATCGCCCGCGCCGGTGGGCTGGCATGCCTTTGCGAGTGATCTACGTGACGGTAGCCGCGGCTTCGGCTTTGGTGGCGCAGTTCTTCATGCAACACAGCGGCTCATTGCCCGAGGTCACCTACTGAATCTGACCAAGCCGGCTCCAGCGCCGATTGCCGGTGTCGCCTCCATCATCGATGGCGACACGATCGAGATCCATGGGCAGCGTGTCCGCTTCAATGGCATCGACGCGCCCGAGAGCCGGCAATACTGCGACGACGCCAAGGGATTCGAATATCCATGCGGGCGCCGTTCCGCCGAAGCGCTGGACGGCTTCCTAGCAGCCTCGAGGCCGGTCAAGTGTACGTTCGGGACTTGGTCGCTACGGCCGGTTTGTTGGTGACTGCAGGCGCGCCGACGGTCGAGCGTCGCCGCCTGGATGCTCGAGCACGGCCAAGCGCTCGATTGGCCAAAATACAGCGATGGCGCCTATGCAAAACAACAGACCAAAGCGAAGGCGTCGAAGACCGGTCTTTGGGTCGGAACGCTTCTGCCGCCATGGGACTGGCGGGCGCAGCATGGCGACGATGCGCAAGCGCCGCCGGCACCGCTTTTGCGATTGGCAACGGCAACTCCGGCTGCAATATCAAAGGCAACATATCAGCAAACGGCGGCGCATCTATCACGTGCCTGGACAGAAGTACTACAACGTCACCAAAATCACCGAAGCCAAAGGCGAAAGATGGTTCTGTTCAGAAGCGGAGGCCATGACAGCGGGCTGGCGGCGATCGAAGCGCTGATCGGTTTGCGGAAGCATATTCCGTTCGTTTGACTGATTTGGTTGGCGTCTCGACGGAACGGCGGAAACGTCTATGTTGCAGACCTATTTGTGGACTGCACTCGCTGACGCATATGATTGCCGCTTGTTTGATGGGCGGCACCGCTGTCTATGCAAGTTCGCCCTCGCGACCGAATACACTCAATCCGTAAAGCCTTGGTGCATCACCTGTTGATAATTGCTCCAAAAACGAGTCGCTGGAGTGCCTACCGCAAAAAAATGTTACGATGGGACAAATCACGAACAAGGAGATGAAAATGTCTGAATTTGCAGCGGGTGATGTTGTTCAACTGAAATCCGGGGGTCCTCAAATGACTGTTGAGCAAGTAGGCAAGACGAGCATGACGGACGAGGACGGCGTGTGGTGCGTGTGGTTTGAAAAAATCGGAAACAAGCAAGTCGTTCAAAGAGAAACTTTTCCGCCCGTGGCGCTGAAAAAATACGAACGCCCCGCCACCGGATCGATTGCGGTGCACAGAGCCTAACCATGATCCGCGCAGCGTTTATCGGAATCAACAAACATCTTGATCCGCTTGCGCGGGAACTGAGCGGCGCTGTGGGTGATGCTTCGACTATGTGCGCGGTGCTGTCGGATTCTATTGACCGGTTTCAGCCAACGCTTATCACTGACCACGACGCGACTTATGCGAGGGTTTCGGCCATCTTTGACGATGTGCTCGACGGTGCATCAGAAGATGACGTCGTCATCCTGTTTTTTGCCGGCCACGGCACGCAAGACCACCGATTAGTTTTAACGGATACGCGCTCTGACGACGTTCCGGGAACGACAATAGACATGACGGAGATTGCCGCGAAGTTTCGGACTTCGCGAGCGCGCGCTGTCCTGCTTTTGCTAGATTGCTGCTTTAGCGGTGGCGCGCCGGCACGCGTTCTGGATGTCGGATACATTCCGCGCGCAGCGGGGATGCCGCTCGCCGAAGTTGGTGGACAGGGCCGTATTCTTTTCGCTGCATGCAATCCAAACGAGGAGGCCCTCGAAGACCCCCAAACACGCCACGGTCTTTTTACGAAGGCGATTTTGGATTGCATACTGGAGAGTGATGGGCCGGTGAGCGTGGTTGCGATGGTGGACCGCGTTGTGCAAATGGTCCGCGCCAACGCAGCCCGATTCGGTTACGAACAGACTCCGGTGATGTTCGGTCATGTCGAAGGAGAGCTAACCCTGCCGAAAGGTATGCGCGGTAAATGCTACCGCGCGCTCTATCCCGAAAGGGGCACGGTCACTGTTTCAGGTCCAATTGGGGAGCTTTCGGCCTACGGAATTCCTCAGAATGCGCTGAACGCTTGGAGCGATCGTTTCCCCGCCGGTCTGAATTCATTGCAGATCGCCACTGTGAATAGCCATGGCGTGCTCGATGGAAAATCTCTTCTCGTCGTAGCGCCGACAAGTGCCGGCAAAACGTTTGTCGGCGAGATGGCAGCACTGAAAGCAATCGGCGAGGGAAAGAAGGCGGTTTTCCTCCTCCCTTACAAAGCGCTGGTCAATGAAAAATTCGAAGATTTCTCTGCGCTCTATGGCGACCTTTTGAATCTGCGCATCGCCCGATGCAGCGGCGATTGGCAAGATCAGGTTGGCGACGTTCTAAGGGGCAAGTACGACATAGCCTTCTTCACTTATGAGAAGTTTTTGGCTCTGTCAGTTTCCTCTCCGCACATCCTTCACCAAATCGGTCTGGTGGTGATTGACGAAGGACAGTTTATCACAGAGCCGGGTCGTGGGATGGTTGTGGAGCTAATCCTCACCAATCTTTTGAGCGCACGCGAGCGGGGGATTGCACCTCAGTTGGTGACCCTGAGTGCGGTAATCGGCGACACAAACAACTTTGAGCGCTGGCTTGATTGTGAACTTCTCCTTACGACCGAGCGTCCGGTTCCCTTGACAGAAGGTGTCATTGATCGGAGCGGCGTGTGGAAGTTGCAGCGTCCTAATGGTGAGGTGGAGGTCGCGCAGTTGTTCGCACGCTGCGAGATACGGCAGCGCCGGGATAAGCCATCTTCCCAAGACGTTCTCGTACCGCTGGTTCGGCATCTCGCCGGTCAGGGCGAAAAGGTCATCGTCTTTCGTAACGCGAGAGGACCATCCGCCGGTTGCGCGGAATATCTCGCGGCCGAGTTGGGTTTGCCGCCAGCACAAACAATCGCGGACATGCTGCCGGGAATGGATCGTTCGGATATGTCCGAACGCCTTCGCCGCGCGCTCAACGGCGGCGTTGCCTTTCACAACGGTGATCTTAATCGCGAAGAACGCATGATCGTGGAGAGAGGCTTTCGCGACCCAAACGGTGGGATTCAGGTTTTGGTGGCGACAAGCACCGTAGCTGCCGGCGTAAACACGCCGGCTTCGACCGTCATCGTGGCGGAAACGGAATTTCGCGGAGTGGAGCCGCAGCCTTACACTGTCGCTCAGTATAAGAACATGGCGGGCCGTGCAGGTCGCCTGGGCTACGAGACAGAAGGCAAAGCCATAGTTCTCGCCGACACCGGCATGGAGCGAGAGAATCTCTTCCGGCGCTACGTTCAGGGACGTCCCGAACGCATCCAGTCTTCCTTCGACGAAAGAAGCCCGGGCACGTGGGTCGTTAGACTTCTGGCGCAGGTAAAGGATATTCCAAGCAATGCAGTTGTCGATCTGGTGGCAAACACCTATGGAGGATTTCTTGCCTCGCTGAGAGATCCCGCCTGGCGCGGCAGCATGTCAACCCGGCTCCTCAATTTGATGACGAGGATGCAGCACGATGGGTTGATTGATGAGCGCGATGGAAGGCTGAGGCTAACGCCTCTAGGGCGCGCCTGCGGCGAGTCACCCCTCAGCTTGGAATCCAGTATGCAGGCTGTTGAGCTGCTACGCCAATTGCCGCCGGATTCGATAGGACTAGAGACGGTTCTCGTTTTATTGGAAGCGCTGCCCGAACGCGATGAAGACTACACGCCTCAAACAAGACGCGGTGAGCCGCAACGGCAGCAACAAGTTTCGCAACGCTTTGGCCAACATGTGGCGCGTGCCCTATGGCATCGTGCGGAAAGCGATGTGAAATATTACGGTCGCTGCAAACGTGCGCTCATCGTTTCGGACTGGATCGAAGGCGTTACAATCACGGATATTGAGACTGGCTACACCACCAATCCGTTTTCGCCCATTCGTCATGGCGACATAAGGGGTTTTGCTGACGGTACCCGCTTCCTGTTGGACTCGGTGCTCCGAATAGCTGCGATCGTTCTTGGTCGAGCTGATGATCCCGATGAGGTGAGTACTTTGCTTAAACGCCTTGACCTTGGAATACCCGGCGCAGCCTTCTCCTTGACTGAATTACCTATCGTCTTAGCGCGCGGCGAAATCCTCGAGTTGTGGAAAAACGGATATGGAAGTCGAGAGCAAGTCGAACATGCAACCGAAGCCGAACTCGTATCCTTGTTGAACGCGAGAGGGAATATGTTGTACGCCGCATTGCACGAGGAACTTGCTATCACTGGGTCCTGAACAGCCTTCGTATGGCTGCGGTCGATAGGAAGGCAGGGGTTGCGATGGCTTTTTCACGCCCGCTCCAACCTCATTTGGCCAACAGATCGCGATGCGGCAACATGGCATGTAATGATCATCACAAGACCGATGACCGTGCCCAGATTTTGCCCTGAGGAAGAGAACGCGACCACTCCCCTCAGATAGAAATGACCAAGCCCTGCTCGCCTTGGGCAGGAAACACGCAGTGGTAATTGAAGCGGCGCATTGTCTCGGGGTCGTTCCAGATCGTGGTGTTCTCTTGCGCATAATTGAAATAGAGAACCTTTTGACGCACCGGGTCATTCACAAGGATTCTTGCGATAGTTTCGGGATCGGGGTGGTTGTGGCGCGAGCCATCCGTCGAAAAGGCGAATGCCGTGCAATCGAGAATCCTAAGAATCTCTGGCGAGGTATTGGCCTTGCTGCCGTGATGGGAGACTTTGAAGCAAGCGAGGGGATAGGGTTCGGCCTCGCTCGCTCCGAGCTCCCGCAAAGCGCGCTCCATGATGCCCGGATGGGCATCGGCGCCCAAAAGGACGCGGCGACCGCCGAACTCGGCAATGAAGGCGATGCTGCTGCGATTAGGCGCGGCGGTGTCTTCCTTGAAGCGTTTGGAGGCGAGTTGCTCGACGTCCAGCCCGGACAAGGGCTCGCGGCCTGAGCCAGGTTCGCCCATTCCGTGGTCAGGGTCGAATGGGCGGAGTCCATTGGCTTCAAGTTCGTCCATCCAACGCGGGATCAGCGCGGCAAGATCTGCATCGTTGGGCGAGAGTAGGCGAATCGCGAGCCCGGCGAAGCTAATTTCGCCACTTGCCTCCGGGCTCCCACGTGAGGCTATGCGGCTGGCGAAGCGGGAGTTCCATTTCCAATTGAACTTATCGATGCCGGACGAAAGCTTTTCGCCCTGCTCGGCGTTGAGTGGCTCGGTTTCGAGACCCGCTGTAATGCGGTCACGCGCTTCGACAAGCTGATGGTAGGCATTGAACCACACCTCTTTGGGATTGAACGGCGCCGCCGCCTCGCGCACCAAAGGCATGGCTCCTTCGATGTGATCGGCATCGATGTGGCTGATTACGAAGAGTTCGCAGTTGCTCATCTCCTTTAGCGCAGGCCGGGCAGTGCCGTAGTCCTTTGTGCGGCCGAGATCGACCAGGGCGTGATACGAATGGTCCTCATCGCCCCAGGCGAGGACAAGCGCATCGCCCTCAGACGCCGGATTCATGGTGAGTGTGAACATTGAGCTACCTCATGGAGTAAGCTTGACCACTGTGAAGGCCTGTTGCGGATCGACGCGAGCCGCGACCCGCCGGACCAGCCCTCGCTCCTCTGAAGACTCCTCCTGCGACCCAGGAACCGATTCAAGACCGCGGGCCAGCCAGTCGCAGGTGAGCGAGAAAAATGGCACGCCGCGGCTGAACCCTTGTTCGAGCAATTCGGAGATACGATCGAAGTCGGGCGACCTCTCGGTCATCAGGCGACGCGCCAGGATAATAGGCCCGTCGGGGATTTGCGGAAACCGGTTGGTGATGTTCTCGAGCCATTGCCGTGGCACAAGCTCCGATGCTCCGGCTCCCACTGCGATTAGAGCACCCGCCACGGCCGCAAGCGGGTTGGTCATCTTGCTGCGGACGGCCTCGCGGACCTCTCCTTGCATGACCTTGAGAACCTCGGAGCCACGCTCGAAGTCGCGCGAAGCGAGGAACGCCAGCAGGCCGGACCATCGGTATGACTCGACGATGCCCGACGTCGCGGCTCGCCCTTCTGCTGGAGCGGCGGCGACGATTAGGTGAGCGGACCATTCGTTTGGGTCGCTCGGCCGGCCCAACTGCGGCAGAAAGGCCGCTTCGATGCGGGTACCGAATCCAAGGACGGCCCAGAGCGGCCCGCTGCGCTGCGTGTAGGCGTCCTCGAAGACCAGAGGATTGTGCTCGGGCACATCAAAGCGAAGAAAGTCCCGATCGCCCGCTGCCTCCCGCAAGGCGGGTGTTCGCGGGCCTGCCGCACCTAGGCGGGCTGCGTCGCGCGGCTTGGCCATTACCCCGACGAGTTCGGAGAACGAGGGGGCCGGCATTGAACGGGCGACACTGGTGACCGTCGGTCCCCTAGGGTTGAGAGGCTGCTGTGGAAATCGAGGTGCGCTGACCGCGTCTGGCCCCTGGGATATTGAGGTGCTGGCAAGAAGCGCGCCGGCTAAGGTCGCATACCCCAGCCATTCATGCAGGGAAGGGCCGCTGACAATCAGGCTATGGACACTCGCGCCTTGCTCGGCTTGGAGTTCCCTGCTGACGCTCGTCCCGTCGGGAAGCGTAATGACGGCGCTGTAGGCACCCGGCTCGACGTCAAGGCGCAGCTTTTCGCGAGTGCCGCCGACTACTGGTTTCAGTGGACCGGGGTTGTTGCCGTCGCGCCGCGACAATGCGACGACGAAGCCGGCCCCTACCTCCGCTGCGGCAGTAAACTCAAAAACCAATTCGGCGCCGGGGCCGCGACGCGGGACTGGCGAGGCGGTTTCGACGGTCGGTACCGCTCCGATTTCGACGAATGCCACGGGAGCGCGAGGGGTAAGTATCTCTGACCCAAGAGCCTTGCCGTCCCGATCAATTGAAATCGTCACTGTCTTCAGTTCTTCGAGGTCAAACTCCGCGAAGAAGGGCGCGGCCTCGCCCGCAGTTTTCGTAGACACGACCTCCCGATGGTCTGAGATGACGGTGCGACAGCGTGGCCATCGGGCTCGATCGGAAAGACTGACATAGGTTTTCACCCGATCAAGGCCGCCAGGATAGGTGATCGCAAAGCTTCCAGCGGCTCGGCCCGCCGGCGTCTGCAACGACCCGTCTGGTCGAGCAAAGAGCCTTAGAAACTGAGTGAGCCGGTCAACGAGAATGCCGGGTCGAACCGGCCAGCGTGCCCCCGACACGTCGGCCGCGGCACCGTTGAGCGCTCGGAGCAAACTGTCGGTGAAGACAGTTGTCTTATCGCGCCGACCGTCGGCCTCCTCATAGAGGCTAGTTGAGCAGAGCGCCCATTGGTGGCGCGTTCCACCGTGGTCGTCCCGCGCTCGTGAAAGCGAGATCAGCTTGGTGCCGAACTCCTCTTCGGCAGGCAGCCCCAACGAGGTCTTCAAACGGCAGCAATCGAACAATAACAGCTGCGACGTCGGCACAGCGTTCTCGAGCGCTGTAATGAACTGCTCGATCTCGGTCATTCCGGCGGTCTGCTCAAGCGGGTCTGTGTCGTAGTCTTCAAGTAAGAAGGCTGTCCTCCGACCGAAGCTCTCGCCGTGGCTTGAAAGGAACAGCACCATCACGTTGTCCTTGTGCGTATTGGCCCGCTTGACCCAGTCCTTCACTGCAGCCTTCACCTCGGCAAACGTCGCTCGTGGCACGGTTACGCTTGCATATTGGGCGCCAGCCTGCCCAGGGGGCGTTTCAGAGAGGGCCAGTGCAAGGCTCCCGAGCGGCCGCTCCGGGTTGGTGAATCCGGCCTTCTGATCGAGAAACCAGTCGGCGATAGCGCGTGCCGAGATCGGCGGTGAAGTAACCGGCTTCAGCTTCTTGCTCTGAAACGCGCCGACGCCAATGATCATCACATGGGTCGCGGGCCGTCGGTCGAAAGCGGTATCCACAAAGACGAGACCCTTGTCGCGTTCAGCGTTGTCGTCGCTACTCATCAGTCCCCCAGTTCCATTTTGGTCCGGACGCGCCGGCACGAACTATCAGTCTCAGGCGGCTGGCGTTTGCCCCTTCACCAACACAACCTGATCAAGGTCTATCCCCGATCGTGACAACGACTCGAGCAAGGAGGCGTCGTCCAGCAGCAAGGCGTCCTTGAGGCCAAGTCTGGCCTGCTGCAAAGCCATCCCCGCCGGCTGTCCCTCAGCGATCGCTGCATAAAAACGCACTGCGAATACCCTGGCGCCAATATCCCCGACTTCACCACGCATTCCGATAATAACAGGGACCGTTTCGAGCAGCGCTTCGGCGCCGACGAGACTGTCGCACGCATTGAGGACAACGAGAATCGGTGGCGTTGTCGTTGCCGCCAGCAGATCGGCAATCCACTGCAGCGGTATCGGTCGTGCTTGAGTACTGTGGACAAGCCCGTCGTCAAATAGCAAGGCGCCCTCGGCGGCATGACCCGAAAAATGGATAACATGCGGACGTCGTTCGTTTGTCCCATCGATCAGATCGGCGAACGTCGCTGCCGGAAGATGCTCGAGATCGATGAGATCGCGATGCAGCGCACTCTTGAGTGCCTTGAGAACGTCCCGCACCTCACGGTCGGTCTGGAGCCAGCGGCCCTCCTCGACGACTGACCCGTCGTCGCGCTGGTAGATGCGTTCGGTCGCTTCGGGATTGGCTGTGACGTAGAGGACTCGGAGCCGTTCGGGTTTGGGCTCGGGGATACGCGCGAGATGCGGGGCCGACTGCAGGAGCCCGTGAACCTGACGCGCGTGAGTGAGTTCCTCACGTCGGCGCTTCTTGTCGGCGCGCTCGCGTTCCTTGCGCAGGTCTTCTTCCGCGCTAGCGATCGCTGCCTGCTTCCTCGCTTGGTCCTTGGCGTTGCGACCGATTTTCTCGGCGACCGCGGCAGCCTTCTTACCGGTTTCGGTGGCCTTGTGGTCGAGTGACACAGCCGAGCGGAGATAGGAATTGATCGACGACGCATTGCGGGACCGCGCCGCCGACTGACGCTTCGAACCGGCATCTTTCCGCGCCAAAGCAACTGTTGCCTCGTGCCCGGCGAGTTCCTTCCGAAGCCGCCCTTCCGATTGCTTAAGCCGAGCGAGTTCGCTGCGCAGGCTATCGATGCGCGACATTGTCTACTCCGAAATCAGAATGGGTGCGGTCGAGCCAAGAGCAAGGGCTGGCCGGGGGCAATCAAACCGTGGCGCCTGAAACATCGGACCTAGGCCTCCTCGCTTCCCTGGCTCGCGTTTCTGAGGACAAAGTTCAAGTAATTCCGCTCAGAAGGCGGCAGAGTTGGCTGGTTCATGCAATTCTCCATCACTGCTCTTGAACTGGAAGCTAAACCGTATGAACTTGCCTACCAATTGTCGACCCACGAGGCGACGTATGGTCGATCAAGGCGACGGGGTATTCTGCTGAAAGTTCGTGGCGACCGAACAGCGTTCGAGCGGGCCGCGGCATTGGCGCTAGGAAGCGCAGCTCCGCCGAGAAGATCCCAGCGATCCCATCGGCAGGTGGTGGCGGCAGCGGATCGCAAGAGACGTCGGCTCGAATCGGTTCAGGCGAACACAGCTCGCTTTAAGGTTAAGCTCGCGCCTCACGACGGGTACATTGCTCGGCATGCGCTGCATTGGGGATTAGCGTGGCTAAGACGGAAATCGACGCGAACGGAAGTGGGCTAAAAAGCCTTATTGGCTCGCTCAAGGCCAGGGCGAAGCGTACCGCTGGACACTACCGTAAGGAAGACACGGGTATCACGCCCGAAGAATGGCCCAGGGACGCGGAGGTCGAGCTGATTGAAAGCCTTGTGCGGGAGAAGGCCAGACGGGTGACCGGAGGGGATTCCAGCCAGCAGTGGAAGGGGTGCCGTGAGTTCGCGCAGGCGATCAGAGATTCGCGCAACCCAACTGTCTCGCGTGAACATTTCGGGACGGAGGAAGCGCAGCGTCGCTACGAACGCGCAGAAGCCGATTTCTTCGATGGTATCGCGCTCTGGGCCGACAGTACAATGGACTATGTGACCTATCTGAGCGCACTAGCTGTCGAGACGGCTACGAAGCTCCGGATACTCTTTCTAGCGGCCAATCCCTCGGACAGAACTCGGTTGCGGCTCGACAGGGAATTGCGGGACATTCGAGAAGAGCTGGCAACGGCAGGATACCGCGAGCGGTTTGACCTCCAAGCACGCGGAGCAGTCCGTGCCAAGGACATGGTGCGGGCACTGCTTGAGCTCGAACCGGCCTATGTGCACTTCTCCGGCCACGGTACTGCTGATGGTGCAATCTGTGTGGAAGCATCCGATGGCACGAGCCACGAAATCGACCCCGACGCGTTGGCCGCGCTGTTCGCGGCGGCGGGCGAGAAAGTCCGGTGTGTCCTGCTCAACGCTTGCTTTTCTGAAAACCAGGCTCTTGCGATTGCCCGGCATGTCCCCTTCGTCATCGGCATGCGCACGACAATCAGTGACGAGGCGGCGATCGCGTTCGCCACCGGTTTCTACCGAGCACTTGGTGCCGGAAAGGGCGTCCCGGTCGCATTCGAATTGGGGATTGTCGAATTGAAACTGTTTGGCATCGCGGAGCACGAAACGCCTGTTATCGTGCAGTGTCCTTAGCCGGGTGTTCGCTTCTACAAGCCGCTTGAGCTCCCACTTGCGCAACACGATTTGAATGACCTCCGACCGCCCACTTTCATCTCTGCAGCAATGCTGATGAGCGCATCCTCAGTTGCGAGGCGCTTTCTAGCTCTTCAGCAAAGGATTTGCGCGTCACTGTCGGGTTTGGAGCCGTTCTCTGCGCAGTTTTGCTCTCTCCAACTCAGCGGCGATGAAGGGTGTAGCGTGTCTATCGCGCGCCTAGTGTTCTCACGCATCTCGAGGACGGTCGCGGCGCAGCGACAGTCAATGGCGGCTTTCAGTCAACCGCAGCGGCGGGCTTTTGGCCCAACCGAACTGTTGCCAGCGCAAAGCAATACGCGAAAGTCGCATCCTGTCAGGATTGCGGAAACCAAGAGGAAGCGCAAGCTTCGGGATATCGAACCTCGTTCATCCGTCCAACGTTGCTAAAGTGGCTTACGTCGGCCTTCGGCGCATCGGGAGGCGTCGGATGCTCACCCCTGAGGTATGGCGGGCAACGAACCTGACCGGTCAGTTCTTCCATTGAACGTTATTGATGCATCCGCGGCGGGTTTCAGACACTGGACCTGTCGCCATTTTCCTACGAGCGATTTCGTGCAACGAACCGTTCCTCGATGAGGCTGTGATCTAGACCATTCAGGCCGCCGGATACTCTTGCGATGACGCCAACTACGACGTTGAAATGATCGGTCGCATGTCACCCCGGCGGCTCAGGAAGGAGACGGCACGCTAGCCTGTGTGCCCACGTGACCTTATGTGGTGATCGACGCCAGCCAAGGAACAGCTCCATGGATGTGCGACCCGATGATTGTCGCAGCCGCGCTCAACGCCGGCGATGCAGGAACCTTGGCTGCGGCTCGGTCAGCCCTCGAATTGACTTGTCTTGGTCAAAAGCAACCCATCGCACCAAACGTGGTCTACGCAGCCCCACTCACAGGCGGCAGCAGCATCCGGAAAAAAACCACGTCCATTGAGATTTGCACTCGTGTTGCAGAGCAGCGAAATGCCCGTGAGTTTCTCGTACTCTATGAGAAGTTCTGCAAATTGGGTGTTCGGAAGCTCTTGAAACCGTCTGAAGTCGCGCAGTTCCGTCGAGATGGACGACCGCCGGGATTATTTCTTTCCACTCTGAACGGGTTCGGTGGTCGAACAGCATGTAAGGATCCGGCGTGCCGGGGTCAAACATGTCAGGTGCACGATCCTCCAAGCATATTGGCGCTACCGGCCGGAAGTGCTCTCGCACTTTGATCTTGTTGAGATGGTCCTTCATTTCCGGCGAAGTCGCAGCCGCCAGAATGCTTCTGCCTCCCAAGGCACGCGGACCAAGCTCTGCGCGGCCTGCAAGGAACACCACAGGCTTGTTGTCGGCGAGCAAACGGGCAAGATCTTTCAGACTGAAAGCAGCAGATTGCCAACCGGGGGGAATCTTGCCACGGCCCACATTCGGCCCGCTGTAGACTGACCAGTCTGACATCGAGAATTACGGCTTGGGGGGTACTGCCGCGCGATGTCGGCAATGCCCCCCCCCGTGTCCGCCGTTAGCACACGAAACCCGTAACCCGTCAGATATTCCGCGAGCATGGCGGACAGCCGCCTGTCTTCATCGACGATGAGGACCTGGTCCGCCATGCTCGTTTGTCCGCTCCGTTCGAACCTGTGCTCGTACAGAGCTTATCCGCGATCTTCGAGATCCCCGAAATCGTCGAGCAACTGCTCAAGCTGCTCGGCCGTCAACACCTCGGTGGCATCCAGCAGATCGGTCGTCAGCGCGCGCAAAGCCTCGCCGGCCCACTCGACAATCTCGGCGCGCACCTCCTCCACTGCGTCGGGATCGAGGGTTGACGCGCTGAGCAGCTCGGCGAGATCATTGTGCGCCTGGATTAAGCCCTGCTTGATGAGGCGAATATGGTTATGGACCTGGTCGGTGATCGCCGCCAACTCTTCTTCCTGCTCGGGCGTGATGTCAAGATCAACGAGCTTGGACCCTAAGTCATGCGCGCAGTAGCCCGTCCCATGGCGGAGGCCGGTCTGCATGTGCATGTCGGGTCCGCCGTGGCCGCCGCCGACGTCGAAGCGCTGCACGCCTCCGTAACCCTGGCTGAGCGCGCCAGAGACGCCGACGCTGGCAAGCGTGACGACCGCAATGCCGCCGATTGCGATGCGCTTGCCCCAGTTCTTCGACTTCGGAGTGCGGGAGAAATGTTGACGAAGTTTCTGCCACGCAGAGGGTTCAGTTTGGGGCATGAACATATTCCTTTGAATGTTGGTCGAGTGGAATGCCTGGATCAGTAGAACCGGCATTTGCAGCAGATAGGTTTGTGCCAGTTAGAAGGCAAGAGAATATAAGTATATTTCTAAATATATCCGACTATTTTTGCGCGAAACGATGCAATCGGGCATGTCGCCTACAGTTGAAGAGGCATAAGAGCCTATTGATAAGATAGTCTGACTTATTGTTCAACTTCTGGATTGATGTGATAGCGTCAGGAGCCGCGGCGACTCCACGTACCCCTTATGACTGCTGGGCCTGAGGGTGGCCCGTCATCCGATAAGCAACGGCCGAGGGTTAAGCCAGCTGGCCGGCGCAGTGCCTCATGCACAAGAGGCGGGCCATATGTGGATATTCACAAGGAGCGGATTTCGATCGCGGTGGCAGCGAGCTGACGCGGCGGATCGCTGGAATATTTCGGCGAGATTCCCAATGACACTGATGCCATCAAAAAGCTCTGCAACCGTCTGGGCATTCCGGCAAGCCGCTAGCGTTTGGCTAGGAGACCGGCGCGTGCGGTTATGGCCGTTATCGCCAACTCACAAGCCTGAGTCATCGCTGCGACGTGGTGGCGTCATCGCTGATTCCGAGGCGGCCGGCGATCGGGTGAAGATAAACCGTCGGGATGCCACCATGCTCGCCCGCCGCAATCGGGCCGGAGAGTTGACCCCCGTCTGGGTGCCCATAACGATCACGAAGCCATTCGCGACCTGATCGCCTGTGTAGCCCCGTCGTGCGACAGATATTGACGCGAGCGCATGAACGTCTTCGCGATTTCTGCTGCGTCACGGGCATAAGCAAGAGCGTGGGGCGGCCTGGCGAATGGCTTGCTGCCGATTGCTTTTGACATTGGCCTTCGAACATCCCGCTCAGCAGGTCGGATTCAGGACTACGTCGATGCCGTCATGATGCGGAACGGCGCCTGCAGCAGGTCCAGTAACAGATACTCAGCCGATCCCGGAATGAACCGGCGCTCGGTGGGTGATGCCTGCAGGCAATACGCGGTATCGCGTCAGCCAATGCCGTGGTGCTGGTTGCGGAAGTCGGCGACTTCACCCGCTTCTTCAATCCACGCCGGCTCATGGCCTACTTCGGCCTGGTCCCGGCGAGCAATCGAGTGGCGAGACCGTCTGGCGCGGGCCGCATCGCAACGGCCGGCAACACCCATGCCCGGCGCGCGCTGGTCGAGGGCGCCTGAGCTTACAGGATCAGACCGCATCGGCCGGCGCAAGGTCGACCCGATCGAAGCGCTGCCACACGTCGTTCGCGATCGGGTCGTTCCAGACGCGCCGGCGCGTCCAGGCAAAAATGCGGCCCGTCAGGGCGTCAAGTCCGCCTCTTGCACCTGATATCCGCAGTCCAAGTGCCTCGATCGCCGATCGAGTGGCGGGCCAATTTCTACGCCAAAGGCCGTTGTCAGCAATCATGACGGTGGAAGGAATCTAGCGCTTGGTGCCCGCGTCTGGTGTCGACGATGATTTTGATCGCGCACTCGATCTTCTTTAGGACTAATTTGCGCATGTACATGAAGCCAGTTCCCGCTGCGGCGAAGGTCGTGGCGCATGCTGCGCGAATGCCTCGCCGGCATGGCATCGTTCGTCCCGGCCGAAGACGAGCCCACGTCGACCCCGGAGCGGATCGCCGAGGAAATCGTGCGGCGCGTGTTTGCGGAAATGTCAGCGCTGCCCAGAATTGCCTTGGCTATCGGACGTGCAATAATGACGAGTGGAGCGTAGAGGATTACCCGCAATCGCGCGCCCCATGAACACCTCGGCTGGCCACTTGGATCAGATTCTCCACAATGGAAGGGCGGAAGGTGACGGGGGCAGGCACTGCAGGCAGCGAACGACGTGATGCTAAGTACGCGGACATTTGTTCACTAATATACCATGGGAAGTGAATAGAGGCGGCGCTCTGGCAAAGTGAGGCTGCGACACGCACTGACTTCATAGGAGACGCAGCGGCTTTGCTTTCGCACTGGAGCGCTGCGGTGAGCGAGCCTGTCGAGAATGGCGGCGGCCCCTGATATTTAGCTCGGCGATGATGCCATCTGGCAACAGGCGGTGATCAGGGTGGTTTGCGTCGATAGCGTTTCTCGACGATTTCGAACAGATGGAAGTGCTGCTCCTCAATGAGGGAGTGCGTTCCGAAGTCGTCGAGGATGAGGAGCCGCACGCGCGTGAGCTTGTAGATGAGGCGGCGGCAGCGGCCATCAATGCGGGCGAACGCAAATCCCTCGGAGAGCCGTAAAACGCGCAGGTAGAGCACGGAATGATCGAGCCGTGCCGCCTGACGGTCGAAGGCGCAGGCCAGCCATGACTTTCGATCCCGGTCTGGCCGGCGACGACCAGGTTCTGGTGCGCCTTAAGCGAAACTTAACGAAACAAGAACGATACCGATGGCATGGCGAAGCTCGCTGAGGCCAGCTTCAAAGCGGCCGCTTTGGCTCACCGTTTGATGTGGCGGCGAGGTTCAAATGTCCCCGTGGGGCAAAAATGTCACTTGCGCGCACGAGGATCAGCCCCATCTAACCGGCTCCCCCGGGTTGTAAGGGCAGATCGGGCGGGCGAGGGACACCAGGAGTGGGGCTGCAGCCCAAGCTTCTTTGAATAGCAGAAACCATTCTCCCAGGAGAAGGCATGTATAGGCAGCACGAAGATACACCAGGATGGGATCGGTCCAAGGCCAATCGACTCTATAAAGCATTGAAGAAACTTATCGTCGATTTTAAGGTGCCCCCCGATACGCGACTCGACCCACGTCTAATCAGCGTTACCCTGAAAACGAGCGTTACCCCGTTACGCGAGGCATTGATTCAGATCGAAACCGAAAAGTACATCGTCGGATCTCCTCGCAATGGCTACTACACAAGAAAGCTGGATACAAAGCAATTATCAGATGAGTATGGTGTTGCCAACGCAATACTTCAGGGTGTTTTCAGGGAAGGCCCAGATGAGCATTCCAAGCCGTGGTCGACGCTTCCTACGATCCCCAGCTCTAACGACTGTATTTTGTTTGGGGAGTTCCTCGAGGTATTTTATGAGAAGATCGCAGAGGGTGGAAACAATGGAAAAATGCTGGATCTCGTTCATGAGTTCAACATCCGAACGAGATATGTACGTCTTTTGGATTTGCAACGGCCGGAGCGTCTATCATGTATTATAACTGATATGAGACAGCTTGTAGAGCTTCTTGACAAGCAAGACAAAAATGGGGCGATCGCAAATATTGGTCGGCAATTCAGTGCGACAATTGAAACCGTCCCCGAGCTTGTGCTGGAGGGTAATCTTCGTGCCGGGGATACGAAAGAGAGCTGGTTGAAGACATTGCAGTCGAATTTCGACGAGAGCTGACCGGCGGTTTCCACTGAGATGTGGCTCTGGCTCACTTTTGCTGCTGTTGCTGCCGGCGCTTTTGCGGATTCCCCGGAGGATTAACTAATGCAACATCGACTTGCCCGCGCGAGCCTCGCGCCTGACGGATTGGCGCGGTGATTGATGTGAAGGTTATAGCGAACACCGCTCAAAAGCTTCGATCGCGCCAATTTTCGGGAATTTTTCCAGACGGGGGCCAGCCGGAGCGTTCAAAGTAGATATGTGCGTCGGCCCGCTGGCCCGCTCCTCGTCGTACGGACGAGCACACGCTGGTGCTGCTGCGGGGGCTTGCACCGCATACCCGACGCCGTCATCGCCGGCATTCTCAACAAACAAGGCCGCCGAACGGCGTACGGCACCGCTTCGGCGCGCCACGCCGAGGCTCGCCGGCGCACGCCCCCTCGTCTGGCGACAGACGTCACGGTCTCGCCCGAAAGGAAACTCTCCTCAGCGCTTCGGACAGGACCTTGGCCCAATCGACCGCGTGGTCCCCGGCCATGGGGTTCGCTACCTGCCCGGCATCGTGGATGCGCGCCCCAGGCCTTCATGGCTATTACCCATCCGGTTATGCCTGGGGAGCAGGGAGGATTTGCTCCACAGGTCAATAGCTAGGGCGATCGTCTCAGAAGCGACGCACATCCGGAAATGGTAGCACCTCCGCCTGTTGGCGGGGCTGTTTGAATTCTTCGAAGGCGACCGCCTCAATTATAGCGTCCAAGGCTTCACGCCCCGTCTGGCTCATCGGGTCATCACCACCAAGATAGTGGTACGCCCGATCTAAATGCACCCGGGCCGCGGAAAAATCGCTCTTCATTTAACCTCTCAGTAGCCGCCGCGTCAGCCCTCTACGAGGTCAGTGTCGCGCAACGGTGAACATACATAGGACAATTTGATTTAAACTTGACACAATCAGGAGGAGTAGCATGCTCGGACGATGACATTTTGCCAGAACTGTGCCGCAGTGAGAGCTGGCCTCGCAAGCCGCTGAGCAAGGATGTGGTCCCGAGGGACGGGAGGTGCTGCGCTCCCTCGGCACACACGGTGAGCTCGCTGGGTAGGGGTCGAGAGCTGTAATCCGTCGGTGGTCAGCACACCACTCGAAAGCGGGGCTTACGATTGGGGCACCTGATCCTAAACGGGCCGGGACTTCGGCGACCTGGTACTTCGCGGCAGCGGAAACCGGCTTGATTGGCCGTGGGGGCTGGGCGGAACAGATTTCGAGGAGCTCTGCGATAGCGTAGACAATGCGAAGGCTCGAGAACGTTTTAAAAAGCTCCCACACCGGGCCAGCGTAGCGTCTAACCCGTGTACTTCTGTGTGGTCGCCGTGCCGAGCCGCTCTGACGATCCCCAGGCAGGGCTCCGGCAAGATGCCACCGAGGACGCTGTACCATGCATCGGCGCCCGCGATCAGGGCCGCCGTGACGTTCCAGTCGCCGCTGTAGCCGATTGAGAATTCTTTCGGCAATATTTCTTTCTGGTACGCAAGTTGGCCTTCGATAGCATCGCCCCGGTCCGCTGAGTTTTTCATAGCGAGGATCTCAGGCAGCTGTCCCAGACGCGGATGAGTGCTGGCGTGAAGCGAAAATGCGTGTTTGCAGGATCGTCGTAGATCACGATCGGAAGGCCACTTTCGCGCGCCACTGTCGTAAAAATGCTCGAAAACCTCGTCCTCAGTGAGCGGACTGTAGGACAAAGCGGCGAAAATCCCGCGGCTGCGCCGAGGGCCTTCGCATCACTTGCATATTTTACCGCTTCATCGGTGCGCAAAGCGCCCACGTTCGCCTGCTTGAGATCGGTGATCAAATCGGCGCCCTGTGCAGCAAAGGTGGATTCCATCGGCCTGCTCGGCAGCACCGGCACTTACATGTATCTGTCACGCGAGGAACGCCGTCGGGCTTTTCCGAGGCGCTGGACGAAACGGGTGGACGAGTCCCGCTCGCGGTTTACGCCAAGCGATAGTGACGGCAGCGACGGCGTCTTCAAGTCCTACCCACAGGCGCATGAGGTCGTCGCCGACTGCTTCAGGCAAATGCGCGTCCTTGCAGATTAACTTGCGCGAGCGGGTCAGGCTTGCCGGATGATAAATGAGACGGTCAGCATCGCCAAGGCTGACTGCCCTGGTGATCAACGTGAGACCGTCCATCATACGGCGCGCGCCCTCGAACCCCGTTTGGAGAGCCAACATGCCTGAGCCGTTCGACATCTGTCTGCGCGCGATCTCATGGTCGGGATGAGAGCGGAGAAACGGATAGCTAACCCAAGCCACAGCCCGGTGCGTCGAGCGCCTGGGCGACCGCGAGCCCAGAGGCACTGTGACGCTCCATACGCAGCGTGAGTGTCTTCAGCCCGCGCAAGATCAGGAACGCGGACATGGGCGAGAGCGCTGCCCGGGTCGGATAGCGCAGGCCAGTTTCGCGCAACAGGTGCAATGTCTTCGCATCGCCGAGTATGACACCGCCCCGCGCATCGCCATGTCCGTTGATGTACTTGGTCAGCGAATGGATCACGATGTCAGCTCCGAGTTCCAGCGGACGCTGGAGGGCGGGCGAGGCGAAGGTGCTGTCGACCGCGACCTTCACGCCGCGAGAGTGGGCGTGTTTGGCAATGGCAGCGATGTCGAGGATACGGCTCAACGGGTTGATCGGCGTCTCGAAGAAAACGAGCCGAGTCCTTTTCGGTGATGGCCCCCTTGAGATTACTGGGATTTGACAGGTCGAGGGCAACGACCTTAGTCAAAATGCGGCAGGCCCTGTTCGACCATGGCGAGTGCATTGGCATAAACGGTGTTGTGGACGATGAGTTCGTCACCTTGCGAAAGCAGCGAAAGGATCAGCGTGCCGAAGGCCGCCATCCCCGAGGCGAGTACCAGCCCAGCATCGGCTCCTTCGAGATTGGCGAGCCGCTTTTCGAGGACCCCAGTCGTCGGGTTGTATTCGCGTGCGTAGAAGTCTTCCGCCAAGGGCTGCGGCGGCTTCGTTTGCTGCCACGCCTTCAAATCTAGGTCGATGTAAGAAACACAGGCGTCTGAACGGAATTGGAAAAGCCGGCCGGATCGTAGCCGTGATGGATGACCCGGGTGGCAAATGCGAGGTCGACCTCGTTCCGGAATGGCATTGATATTGCCTCGTTTTCAAGCGGATCTTCGGCGCTGGCCATCGGCTTTAGCCCTCTTGATTTCGGGGACAATGCCGTCACACTAACTCAGATGGAACGTTCAGTTGGCGATGAAAGAAATGGTCCAGCCTTCTCCTGCCGCTTCGACAGCTCGCCCTCAAGGTCTGGGCGCGCGCCAGATCTGCGAAGCTCTTCGCGAGCAGATCCTGGGCGGCATCTATGAAACGGGCAGCCAACTGCCGTCGTCCCGGGGCCTCGCAAATGAACTCGGTGTGTCGCGAACCACGGTGACGGTGGCATATGACCAGCTGGTCGCCGAGGGTTTCATTGAGGTCATCCAAGGCGCAAGACCTCGCGTTGCAGCTTCGCTAGTCGGGAGTAAAGCGACCAGCGCGGTGCCGAAACGGACTGGCCCGATTCACCTTTCCAGTTACGGCGAGCGACTGCGCGCCAGTCCGCCACGGTCCGACTACCTCCCCAACCGTCTCAAGGTCGATTTCCGCTACGGCGACCTCGCACCATCTGATTTCCCTGCACTGACGTGGAAGCGCGCGATGAACGCGGCGATGTCACAAAGTACCGGAAGGCTGGCCTATCACGATCCACGCGGCTCGCATCGCTTGCGCCAGGCGTTGCAGGGATATTTGTGGCGCGCCCGAACGCTTAGCTGCCGGGTCGAGCAGATCCTCGTCGTGAGTGGATCACAACAGTGCCTGGACCTTTGCGCGCGTCTGCTGCTGGATCCTGCTGACAGCTTCGTGATCGAGGATCCCTGCTATAGAATGGCGCGCCTGGTCTTTGCCAGCACAGGAGCCACTCCAGTGGCCGTCGCCGTCGATAGCGAGGGCATGAAGACGGAGCTGCTGCAGGAAATTCCGGCGCGGCTGGCCTATGTCACCCCGTCGCACCAGTTCCCGCTCGGCGGCGTCTTGTCGATTTCGCGGCGCTATCAGCTTCTCGAATGGGCTCGGCGCAACGACGCCTATATCATCGAGGACGATTACGATGGCGAGTACCGGTACGACATTCGTCCGGTGCCCCCGTTGCACAAGCTGGAAGACCGCAGTTCCGTGATCTATGTTGGGACGATCTCCAAGACACTGTCGCCGATGCTGCGCATCGGCTACCTGGTGGTTCCGGCCGAGTTGCAAGATGTCTTTGCGACGGCCAAGCAGCTTCTCGACAGGCATTCTCCGGTTGCCGAACAGGAGGCCCTGGCCTCACTTATCGAGAGCGGTGGTTATGAAAGCCATGTGCGACGCGTCCGCCGTCTCAACGGCGAGCGTCGAGAGGCGCTGCTTGCCGTCCTTCAACGCGCGTTCGCAGACAGTATTGTCATCGAGGGTGCTGATGCAGGGCTGCATGTCGTCGTCTGGTTCAAGGATCTTTCTCGCTCGCTGGAGGACATCCTGGTTGAAGAGGCGCGGCGGGTCGGGGTGGGCATCCATCCGATTTCATCACTATACATTCGAGATGAAGGCCGTGCTGACCGGATTGGACTGGTGATGGGCTATTCCGCCCTGACCATTCGGCAGATCGAGAATGGCGTTCGGCTCCTTACTGGCGCTGTTCAACGGGTAAAAAGCCTTGCGAGCACTCGGCAACATCCTCAATAACCGGCCTGACGGTGCACAGGCCTGGCTCGTGACCCCAGAGTCACGCCGGCAGCGATCGCAGACTGGATCAGCAAGACTTGCCATGACTGGCCCTGTCGCCCAGTCAGGGTCCAGGGCAGTACTCTGACCCTGCGACCTGGCGAAGAGAGTTCTCGACGAGACTCCTACATCCAGTGGAAGCAAGGCGCCGTGCGGCCGGCTTAAAGGAGAAAGCGTTGATGGATTTTCCGCTGATCGACGAGGAAATGGCAGAGATCGCACCTGACTTTCGCGCTATCAGCATTCTTGTTGATGCACAGGACAGTGCGCGAGGCGTCATGGCTCGAGACGTGTTGGGAGAGGCTTGCGATTTCGTCCGAGCGGGAGGACCCGCCTGGGGAGAAGCGCACTTAGCCAATTGGGCGGAGGCATACGTCCGATTCGGAGCAAAACCAAACCGGACGCCGTGCTCGGCGCACGCATTGAAAAAACGGGTGGAGAGGGACGGCCGCATCCCATCGATAAATCCTGTCGTTGACCTCTACAATGCAGTGAGCCTGCGTTTCGCAATACCCGTCGGCGGCGAAAATTTCGATGCATACGTCGGTAAACCACGGCTGACAATTGCGGAAGGAACGGAGTGCTTCCACACTGTTTTGAATGGCGAAGCGGTCGTCGAACAGCCTTCCAAGGGGGAGGTCATCTGGCGCGACGATCTGGCAGTTACATGTCGCCGCTGGAACTGGCGGCAGGGCACGCGCACCCGGTTGGAGACGGTGGGCGGCCGCATGTGGTTTATTTTGGAAAGCTTAGCAGCGATGCCGGAGGGAGCGCTCGAGGACGCAGCTAAGATGCTCGTGAGCGGTCTGAGAGAGCTTGCACCAGGGTGTAAGGTTTACGAACAGGAAATCACCACCGCAAAAGCCTCGGTCGCCAGTTCCGCCAGGCGGGTCGGTTGAGGAACGTGCCATCCCTGTCATCGCGGCTGAGCTGGCCTGCATGCGCGGCCTGATAGGCAGGCCGGCAGCACGGAAGCCTATCAGAGATGTCGATCGAGAGGCGTATGCTCACCCGTCGGGGGAGCTCTCCGCCTCCTTCGAAGGCTAACTTCCCGAGCAGATCGGTACGCAGCCATATCTGCGGGTCGCGAGCTTGCCGCCGACACCGCCAGCGGCTCGGCGGCACATGCTGTGTCCTAATTAATTTTGCCAACCCGGGAGGACGGCGCCAGCTCGGCGTCACACAGGTCCTGCTGGGCTACGCAAGCTGGACACACGGCCCTCTACGACTGTTGGGCCACTAAGATAGTTGGCCCGATGATCTGGGCTCGCCAGGTCACTTCACCAACTGGACGACTTCATTTGTAATTAACTGGCTGTTTCCTGAGGGTCAGATTGCCGGTATCCCGACCTGCAGCGCACACACGGAGTTCCCCCGATGTACACCCCTCCCGCCTTCCGCGATGATGATATGGATTTCCTGCGGGCGAGCGTCCGCGCATCTCCTCTGGCGAACTTCGTCACCGCGACGGCCGAGGGACTCTTCGCCTCGCCGCTGCCCCTCTTGCTTGATGAAAGCGAGGGCGAGCACGGCGTGATCTACGGCCATCTCGCCAAGGCCAATCCACAGTGCCGTGTTCCCCCGCTGGGCGACGGTCTGGCCATCTTCATGGGGCCGGAAGCTTACGTGACCCCGGCGTGGTATGCGACCAAACAGGAAACCGGGAAGGTTGTGCCTACCTGGAATTACGTCACCGTCCACGCCTATGGCCCGGTCGAGTTCTTCGAGGACACCGGGAGGCTGCTGGAGGCCGTGAATCGCCTGACCGACCACCAAGAGGGTGAGCGCGTCTCGCCCTGGGCGGTGTCGGATGCGCCGTCGGATTTCGTGCAGGCCCAACTCCGCGGAATTGTGGGTCTGCGCATGTCGATCACGAGGATCGAGGGCAAGCGCAAGATGAGCCAGAATCGGAACGCGGCCGACCGTGCCGGAGTGGCTGCGGGCCTCGCAGCGAGCGAGCGGGCATCTGACCGTGAGGTCGCCTCCTTCATCCCTTAGCAACATAAACTTCGTTGGTATCGACCACCATGACAAATTTGACGCAACTCGCCCCACGCCTTGCCGCGGCTTTTGTGCTGGCGATAACGCCTGGTGCTCGGCGACTCTATGTTGTCGCCCGCAGTCTCGCCGGCGGTCGCCCCGATTGCGTTCAATACGCTCGCCGACGCGTTGGCCTTGTGCCCAGAGCCATTAAAGGCCGCACAGCAGCGCGTCCTGGATTGAATCAGAGCCTGAGGGAGAGGTCGGGGAGGCCCTATGATTGCACTGGCCGTCCACCTCGCTACGGCGGAGCAGCCGGCCACATCAGTTTGGCTCCGGAGCGGTTCAGCATCCTTGCGGCCTGGTACTCACTCTGCAGAAGCGGCTGGGTAGGCTGGATCCATCTTCGGTCATTTCGCTTAGCAGATGAATGTCTCAAGAGGCGCGGTGGTACCCGTTGCGTGAAAGTCGGCTCACAATGATAGACAATCCTATGAATAGAGAGCGGGTGACTTCGACCGGCTCGCCTCCCTATGCCGAACATTTCGGCCTTGAAAATCGAGAAACGGCCAGTGAGCCGCGAATGGCGGCCGCCTTGATGAAAGAACGCCACTCCGTGCGCCTGGCGCCGCTTCGGTTTGCGCTCGACCATATGGCGACACCTGGGCTTGACGTCATGACGTTCCTCGCACTCGCCCGCGATCTCGGTCTGACCGACGTGCAAGTCCGGACTAATCCTTGCAGCAAGGCTGTTGTGCGCGGCAAGCCGTCGGCGGATATCCGGGCTGCCGCTGCCGAAGCGGGAGTCACGATTATCTCAGTCAACGCCTTGCAGCGATTCGACGAGTGGACTCCCGCCCGCAAAGCCGAGGCCAGCAAGCTCGCCGATTATGCGGCCGCCTGCGGCGCCCAGGCGCTCATGCTGGTGCCGGTGAACGACGGTTCGCGGTCCGCCAATGCCGAGCGCCAAGGCAATCTCCGCGTCGCCTTAAAGGCGCTAAAGCCAATACTTCAGTCGCGGGGTCTCGTTGGGTATATCGAGCCGCTTGGGTTCCAGACCTCCTCACTTCGGTCGAAAAAAGAAGCGGCTAGCGCCATTGCCTCGGTTGATGGCCAGTCCGCCTTCCGGCTTGTCCACGATACATTCCACCACACGCTTGCCAGCGAGACGTCCTTCTTCTGCGACTTGACCGGTCTCGTGCACATTTCGAGCATAAACGATCCAACCTTCTGGATTCGCCCGGATCGCATCCTGGGCGGCTCGGACAATTGCAGCCAAATCCGGACGCTACTCGATGGCGGCTATTCGGGCCCCTTCTCCTTTGAGCTTGTGGAGGAGGTCCATGCGTTAAATGACTTTGCAGGCGCATTTGCCGCCAGCATCGATCTCATCCGACGCGGGCTTCTCAGGCGAGTTCCGGTTTGAGGCGCGGAGGCAATTGAGCGGAGAAGTCATTGGAGATCGCTCCTGTGCCCTGATCATGCAGGTGCTTTGCGGGTCGCCATTGTTTCAAGACTGGCCATGGACCGCCTTGGGCGGCCCTGCCAAGTAGATGGGTCGGCAAGGCGAAACCTTGGATCTGGTGCTGAGGGGGCGGGCTATCGAAACTTTTGTGTTAGACCATGTCTGATTGAGGGGCGAACATTAGCGTAGCCCGATCTAAGTCAAGCGAGCTTGCGCCCAGCCGATTTGGGGTTTCTTCAGCACTGCCTCGCAACGTCCGGGGTTCAGCTCAAAGACATCGATCGTGTGTCGTTCCACGCTGCCGAAGCGAATGTAACCCCCGCTCGATAAAGGCCTCGAGCCCGACGCTTCAATCCCTTTCACGCCAACCCCCCCCTACGCCGCTCGCTCACTGCCGCGCTGTTGAGCGCGCGCTCGCGAGCGGCTTCTCCCGTCGAGTTACACCGTCCCGGCACGTGACCCGCAGAACTGACAGACAGATTGGATCGGCTCTTGAGCAGTTCCTTTCAGTTCGTACCCCTGCCGTCGATGCACAATCAAAGACACGATAGATAGTTTTTGCATGCTGCGGACTCCGCCACCTGGTCGATATCGAGAGATGGCATAGTGCCTACTTGCTTCTAGGTACTCGCAGGAATCGTTATGGTCCGCGGTGTACGTCACCAACAGGTCTTGCTCGGGCGGTCGGATGCATATAGCTCGACTGCAGAAGAATCGGCCGGACCTTCACCCGTCGCCTGCCGCGACTTCCAGCGCAATTCGTTTTCAACAAGGAACTACCTATGAGGCGGCAGCCCCCGGCATTCACGGTCGAGATAAGACAGAAGCGCAGTTCTCAAAAGCGAAGTGGTTCCATCTGGAGCGGTGTCGATCTTACCGCAGCAACGGCCGAGACAAGAAGAGAACTCGAGGAGATGGATCTGCCAAATCATCGACTTGTTGACTCAAGCGTCGTAGCGCTTGATGCTGAACACAGGCACAAACCGCGAGCGGAGCATCTCATGGCAAATTCCCTGGACGCTGAACCAGTAACAACTACAACCCAACCGGCAGCCAAAGTGGAGATGCCTGAAAAGAAGAAGGCCAAACGGTCGCCGAAGGCGAAGGCTGAGCCTAGGCCAGCTGCTCGGAAGAATGCCAGCGCGGCGTCTAAGGCGGAGGAAGCACCAGCAGCGACGACCGGACGTAAGACCTACTCTGAAAAGGAGCGCGCCGAGATGCTCGCCCTCATACAAAAGTCTATCAGTGGCGGCGCCACCCACAAGAGCGCCGTAAAGCAGGCCGGCATCTCGGAACAGACCTACTATCAATGGAAGAAAGCTACGCCGCCGGCGCCGGTTGGTGACGATCTGAAGGACCTCGTCGCGCTTGAGGAAGAAAACAAGCGACTGAAGAGCCTGCTCGCGGAACGCCTGCGCAAGGAGAACGCGGAACTGAAGAGGAAGCTCGGGCTTTAGTAATCCTGAATCGCGGATCGGAGCGCCAGAATTCTTGTCCGACGCCCGCTATCCGAGAGGTCGTAGTTTACGCGTCTGCGCTTCCCAAGGACCTGAACGCAAGTCGAAGAGCATTTGCGTCAGGCACTGCCCACCGTATTGCGGGGCAAACAAGCAAAAGGCCGCCCGTTGTTCCGGGCGGCCTTTGCCATTCAAATCATGCAGCGTGCCTATTCGGCGGCTTTCGGGAAGGCGATCGCTGGTTCCGGACCGGCATCCGCTTTTTGCGCATCCGACGAGATCTCACCCTTGCCGCGCCGGTACAGCCGGCTGAACAAGCCGCGCCGTGCGCCCGGCTTGATCTTGGCGCGGGTGAACACCATCAGCATCGAGGGTGTCACCACCAGCGTCAGCACCGTCGCGAAGGACAGGCCGAAGACGATCGCCGAGGACAGCGAAATCCACCATTGCGTCGACGGCGCGTTGATCGTCGTCTCGTGGTGGAAGATTTCCAGCCCAAGGCCAAAGGCGATCGGCAGCACGCCGAGAATGGCCGATACCGCCGTCAGCACCACCGGGCGCGCGCGCTCGCGGCAGGTCTGCAGCACGGCCTCCATCTTGTCCCAGCCCTCTTCGCGCAGCCGGTCATAGGTGTCGATCAGCACGATGTTGTTGTTCACCACCACGCCGGCCAGAGCGATGACGCCGATGCCCGACATGACGATGCCGAACGTCTCGCCTGTTATCAGCAGTCCGAGGAACACGCCGATCGTCGCCATGACCACGCAGGACAGCACCAGCCAGACGCTGGTGAATTTGTTGAACTGCATCAGCAGCACCAGGAAGATCAGGAAGATCGCCGCCCCGAAGGCCTTGCCAAGGAAGGCGCTGGCCTCGGCGCTGTCTTCGTTCGAGCCGGCCAGCTTCCAACGTATGCCGCTGCCGAGATCCATCCCGGAGACGGCCTTGGTGACCTCCGCCTGCACGGCCGCGACCTGGGCGCCTGCGGCAACGTTTGCCTGGACGACCACCGTGCGCGCGCCGTCGATACGGTTGAGGATACCGACCGTCGGCTCCGGCTTGCGCACGACGAAATTCGAGATCGGCACCGAGCCTTGCGAGGTCTGCACCCTGAGCTCGTCGAGCGTCGACAGCGTGCGCCGGTCTTCCGGCAGACGCAGCCTGATGTCGACGGCGTCGTCGGCGCCGGCAGGCCGGTATTCCGAAAGCTTCAGCCCGTTGGTCACCAGTTGCACCACTGTGCCGACAGCGGTTGGGCTGATGCCATATTGCGCTGCCTTGGCACGGTCGACCTCGAGCGCCCAGTCGACGCCGGGCGGCGGGAGGCCGTCGGAAATGTCGATGACGCCAGGCACCTTGCCGATGCGTGCCGCAACCGCGCGCGCTTTGTCGTCGAGCCCCTTGGGGTCGACGGCCGAAAGCCTGATCTGGATCGGCTTGCCCGTCTGCGGGCCGGCTTCCGGAACGCGAACCTCGACGTCGACGCCTGGAATGCCGGCCATGACGCCACGCAAATCGTTCAGGATATCGTTGGCCGATTTGCGCTCGCGCCAGTCGATGAATTCATACTGGATGACGCCGACGACGTCCTCGGACACATCCTGGCCGCCGCCCTGCGTCTTGCCGACACGGGTATAGACAGACTTCACGCCCGGCCAGCCGAGCAGCCGGTTTTCCGCCGTCTTGGTGGCCGCGTCCATTTCGGCAAGCGAAAGATTGCCGCGGGCGTGGACATAGAGCAGGCCGTAGTCAGGCTCGACATTCGGGAAGAATTCGACGCCGGCGCCGAATTTCGAATAGGCGTAGCCCACGCCAAACAACAGCGCCACGGTGAGGACAAGCACGGTGATGGGATAATGCACCGCCTGCTTGACCACGGCCATGTACCAGCCGTCGCGATTGTCGTCGGGGTGATGGGCGGGCGCCTTGGCGAATATGGCGCCCAGCGTCGGTGCGAAGACCAGCGCATAGAGCATCGAGGCCGAGAGCGTCACGATCAGCGTGATCGGCATATATTTCATGAAGTCGCCGATGATGCCCGGCCAGAACAACAGCGGTGAGAAGGCGGCAATGCGCGTCATCGTCGCCGCGATGACCGGGCCAGCCATGCGCTTGGCGGCAAGCGCGAACGCTTGCTCCTTCGGCATGCCCTCGCTCATGCGTCGCTCGGCGAACTCGGTGACGATGATGGCATCGTCGACCAGCATGCCGACAGCCAGGATGAGGCTGAACAGCACGATCATGTTGATCGTGTAGCCCATCATCGCCAGCAACAGGATGCCGATCAGGAAGGATGAGGGGATGGCCAATCCGATCAGCAGCGAGGCACGACCCGACAGCGCGTAGAGGATGACGATGAACACCAGGATGACGGCGATCATGACGTGGTTCTGCAGATCGCCGAGCAACTGGTTGACGAAGACCGACTTGTCCTGCGTGTAGGTGACGTTCATGCCTTGCGGCATCGTCTTGACGTAGGCGTCGGACACCTCCCTGACCTTGGCGAGCGTGTCGATCAGATTGGCGCCGATGCGCTTCTTGACTTCGATGGCGATGGCCGGCTTGCCATTGAGGCGCGTGATCGTCGTGGCATCGGCGAAGGTCGAGCGGATCGTCGCGATGTCCTTGGCCTGCACCACGGCATTGGGGCCGGCGACCACGGGCAAGGCCGCCACGTCCTCGGGCGTCTCGATCAGTGACGGCACCTTGACGGCGTATTTGCCTTCCGAGCCTTCGATATTGCCGGCGGCGACCAGACTGTTGGAGGCACCGACAGCGCCGATCAGCTGATCGAGTTGCAACCCGTAGGACGACAGTTTCATCGGATCGATGACGACTTCGACAAGATCGTCGCGCGAACCCTGCAACGAGCCCTCCAGGACGCCTGGCACTTCCTCGATGCGGTCGCGCAACTCGCGCGCCGCGGCGGCTAGCACGCGTTCGGGCAATTCGCCCGACAGGGTGACGACGAGGACGGGGAATTCGGAGATGTTGACTTCGGTAACGACCGGCTCTTCGGCCGCCTGCGGCAGGTCGGCCTTGCCGTCCTGGACCTTGGAGCGCGTGTCCTGCAAGGCCGTCGCCAGATTTGTCTGCGGCTGGAACTCGACCAGCACATAGCCGCCGCCCTGGAAGGCGGCCGAGCGCATTTCCTTGAGGCCTTTCAGGCTCTTCAGCTTGCTTTCCATCGGCCGCAGCAGAAGGCGCTCCGAATCCTCCGGCGAAATGCCCTGATAGATCAGGCTGATATACATCATCGGAATCGGAACGTCGGGCTCGGCTTCCTTCGGCGTCGACTGATAGGCGACCCAGCCGGCGAGCAGAAGGAAGACGAGGACCGAAATGGTCAGGCGGGCATTGTTGATTGCGAGTCTGACGATATCCATGGCTAACGCCTGTTCTTGAATTTCACGAGCTGCGTCGCAGCCAAGTGTCCCCGCCCGGGGTCTGTCCGCCGTACCCCATGCTACTGCGTGCCGGCGGTCGCTTCGCCCAGCAGTTTCTGGATGGTTGCCTGGTCGGCTTCGACCGGCTTGACCTCATCGCCTTCCTTCACCAGTTCCTGGCCGGCAACGATGATGCGCGCATCGGCAGGGATGCCGCCAAGCACCAAGCCGGTCGGCGTGTCGTCGACGAGGTCGATGGGGAAGAACGCAACCTTGTTGTCCTTGCCGACGGCACGGATGCCGAGGTCGCCCTTGTCGCCGAGCGTCACCACCGAGCGCGGCAGCAGCACCGCATCGGTCGGCAGCGCGCTGAGTGCGATTTCCGCCGTCATGCCGGCCGGCACGGAGCCGTCGGCATTGGGGACGGCAACCTCGACGCGGAAGGTGCGGGTCGCCGAAGAGGCGTCGCGGCTGATGTAGCGCACGGTGCCTTCGACGGTCTGGCCGCTGACCAGCCGTATGGTGGCCTTGTCCCCGAGTTTCAGGTAGCCGAGATCGCGCTCGCTGACTTCGCCGCGGGCAATCACCGGATCGAGCTTGAGGATGGTTGCCACCTCGCCGCCCTGCATGATGGAACTGCCAAGTTCCACCGGCACCCGGTCGATAACGCCGTCGAAGGGCGCCTTCACCTCGTTGCGGTCAAGTTCGGCCTGTGCCGTTTCCAGTTGCGACTGCGCCGAGGTCAGGTTCGAGCGCGCGGTGTCGAGCTGCAGCTTCGGCAGATTGCCGGTCTTCATCAGCCGCAAGGCTGCGTCCAACTCGGCCTGGCGCTGCACCACCAACTGCTTTGCATTGTCGACCATCGAGATCTTTTCTTCCGCCGCAAGCATCAGCACCAGATCCCCCGTCTTGACGTGATCGCCTTGCTTGACAGGCAGCTTGTCGATGACACCGGCGACGCGCGTCGCCAGCACCGCCCGCTTGTCGGCTTCGGTCAGCCCGGAAATGCGGATGGCGCGTGCATAGGTCTTGCGTGGCGGCGTCACCACCGCAACGGTGCGCAGCGGTGCCTTCGGCTCGGCTTCAGCCGTCTTCGGCTTGGCCGCGTCCGGCGCCTTGGCCTGTTCGGCTTCGGCTGCCTTGGCTTTGTTGGCGGCTACGCTGCCGACCGACGAAAACTCGCCTGTCGCCATCCACGCCGCGAAACCAATGAGCACAACAATGGCTGCAAGCTTGTGAAACCTGATGTTGGGCATCGTCATTTTTCCACCGCGGGTTCACCTCTGTATGAGGCAAGCGGTCCTCGTTGATGCCGGAGAAGCCAACCCAGGGAAGCGACCACGATCAGATGGCACAGAAGCTAGGCTGCGACCGTGAACCGAGAACGGCGCCAGTCAGAGAGTCCCCGCTTCAAAGAACCGGGCGTAAGGTCCATCCGCGAAGTGGAGCTGCAACTCATCAAAATTCTGCACGGTCTGGTCTAGCGCTCGCGTTTCCTGGCGCTGAAGGTTGGCTGGATCAGATAGCTCGATGGTCGGCGCGCCCAGGAAATCCCAAACCTTTCCTAAGCAAGCAGCGGGCTCGTGAAGGAGGCTCTCGTATTCCACTACGAGCAGCTGGCTCGACGTGAAGGAGTGCTCAATGCGCGCGTGGAAATCGTCCGCGGCTTTGAAGTAAGCCTCACAGTCAGCGATTGACAATCGGACGCGCGGTGGCCGAGCGGCGTCCGAACTGAATTTCAGCCATTGCCCGCTTTGTCTTGCCTGTGCAAAGGACCGTAGCGATTCTAATATATTTCGAGTTACGAGAATGACTTTGAGGGCTGGCCAACGAGTCAGTTCGGCAAAAAAAGCTGGGCGTTCGCGAAATTGGGGTTCATTGATCTTGCAGCCGACATGCGTCACTTTCTTGTAGTCTGGCGTGGGATAGCGCAAGTAGGCTTGTTCGAGGAGCTCACGATCGGTGCGTAGCAGGCGATCCTTCCCGGGCCAATTGGCATCATACTCATTGAGCAGCTCACCGTTGCTTAGTACCGTCGGATGCTCGTTTAGCAATTCCTCGAGATAGTGTGTGCCAGTCCTTGGCATCGCAAGGATCACAAAAGGCTGAGGCGTAGGCGTGGGGTGAGTCATTGCTATGTGTTTCCAGCTAGTAGCGGTCGCGAGGGTTTAGGGCAGACCAGGGCACAACAAGCTCGGCTGCTATGTCTTGAACTGGACTCAATCCTCTCGTGCCGGTCGCAGCAGCATCAACGCATCAGACGTCGACGAAACAGCGCAGCAGAGAGGAAAAACGGCAATACGGCGTACATACAAAGTGCGCCGATATGCAGCCCGACGTTGTCTGCCAAATGGCCGAGCATTACCGGACGGATCAGGTCGATAGAGTTCGCCAGCGGGGAGAAGGCCGCGACGCGCTGAAAGGCGCCTGGCAGTTGGCCGACTGGAAAGACCGCACCAGACAGGAACAGCATGGGTGTGATGACGAGCGTCTGATAGAATATAAAATAGTGGTAGCTGGGCGCGAGCGCGATGACGACCATTGCGAGGCTGGCAAAGGCAAAGCCGGTGAGAGCGACCACCGGCAGCACATAGGGCACGGACGTCCACGCCGCATAGCCCAGCGTAGCAGCAACAATGGTAATTGCCGTGCCTGCGAGAAAGGCCTTGGTGGCTGCCCACGCCAATTCACCGAGAACGATGTCGCCCAGCGTGAGTTGTGTATGCAGGATTGCTTCCCAGGTGCCCAGGTCGCGCATGCGACTGAAAACCGCGTATATTGTTTCGAAGGTCGATGCGGTCATCGCGCCTGTCGCGACCATCCCGGCTGCCAAGAAGGCAATATACGAGGCGCCTTCAACCTGACCCACCATTAGGCCAAGACCAGTACCGAGCCCGAAAAGGTAAATTAAAGGATCGGCGAGAGTACCGAGAAGAGACGCAAATGCGACCTTCTTCCACGCCAGATAGTTGCGGCGCCACACCGCAATCCAGTTCCACGCGTTGGCGGGCAGTGCCGCCGCAAGATCTTCACGCATCATTCACTTCTCCATCTCGCGTCCGGTTAGCCGCAAGAAGACGTCCTCCAGACTTGGTGGGCGCTCCAGAATCCGCAGACCTGCGCGCCCGCGAAGCTGGCCACGCACCTGCTCTGGATCGGGCGCATAGCAAAAGAGTGTCTCGCCGCTTACCTCAATGCGCTGAACGTACGGCTTGATTAGCGAAGTCAGCTCCTGCGGATTGCCGCCAAAGATCTCGATCACATTGCATCCAATATGTTCGTCTATCAACGCATGAGGGCTGCCCTCGGCAATCTTGCGTCCCCGCTCCAGTACACACAGCCGATCGCATAGCCGCTCAGCCTCTTCCATGAAGTGGGTGGTCAAAATGATTGTCTTTCCGCTCGCCAGCAGAAAACGGAGCCGCTCCCAGATCAGGTGGCGGGCGTGCGGGTCGAGGCCGGTAGTTGGCTCGTCCATTATAAGAAGTTGTGGGTCGTTGATCAGCGCGCGTGCCAACGTTAGACGCCGCTTCATGCCGCCTGACAGCTGGCCGACACGTGAGTCCGCCTTGCTCTCAAGGCGGGCAAACTCGAGGAGAGATGGAACGACCTCTTGAATCTTCCGTGTGCTCATGCCGAAGTATCGCCCGAACACCACCAGGTTCTCGCGGACCGTGAATTCCAGGTCCAGGTTGTCGAACTGCGGAACGACACCTATGCCCTTGCGGGCCAAGCGACTTCGAGCCGGCACCGGCACCCCGAGCACCGTGATCTTACCGGAGTCAGGCCGGGTCATGCCGAGGAGCATGCGGGCAATGGTGCTCTTGCCTGCACCGTTCGGCCCCAGCAGGCCGAAGCACTCTCCCGTCCCCACAGTGAAGGACAACCCTTTCACAACGAGTTTGCTGCCAAATGACTTGGTTACCTGGTCAAGGTCGATTGCTACATTGGACATACGTCTATCTCAGGCTGAAAACAGGCCAATCGGCCGGCCGGCAGCTTACTTTCGAGGTTCTGGTCCAGAGCAGCTGGTACCTGTGCTGGTCCTTGAGGAATGAGAGAAAGCGATTGTAGCAGCCGCGCAAAAAAGGGTCGAAGGCTACAGTCGCTTTCGGCTGGTTCTCGGTCTGATCGTTGATGTATGCCTAAGCTCACGACGTATTCTCTACCCAAGTGCTCAGTCGGAGCTGTGAAGAACGCCAGGCTCAACCAGCTGTGCAGAATCGCGCGAACGATCAGTACGATTCGAGCCGGCAATTCCCGGACTGCCTGTACCATTTGCCCTGGTGATCGGGTTTGCGACGATGATCGGCTTCTTGCTCCCATGGGGCTGGATGGCATTTTTGCGCGACAGCCAATCACTGTTGCTCAAGGTGCACAACGCATAAGCTTTCAAGGGAAGTAGGAGAAAGATGTTGATGAACGTGTGCAGAGAAAAGCCGAAGAACCGGACTTGGCGTGCACGCAAAGCTATCACGGTGCATCGAATGATCGTCATGCCGGCAATGATGATTGCCGTTGGCCAAGGCACCGTATTTGCCAATGCGAGCTCTGCGAGCCCGGCGAGTACAGCGACCGCGAGCAACAATGGACCGAGATTCTGTCCAATCACGTCCAACGTGAGGTAGCGATCGAGGCCCGGCAACAGGCGCAGTGCCAGCAGCGTGTCGCGGAAAGTGCTTCGTGCCCAGCGTAGTTGTTGGCGCAGATAGGGTCCCATCTTGTCCGGAACGACTGTCGCCGCGATGGCGTCCGGAACGTACTCGGTCCGAAAGCCTGCTTTCAGCATCAGGATGGTAAGATGGCGGTCCTCGCCGAAGTCGCTAGGTTTGCCCCTAAACAGCTGAGTTTCGTATTGATCCAGCAGCGACATCAGACAAGAGCGGCGGTACATTGCACAGGGGCCGCAACAGCACATGACCGCACCAAAGCGGGCCTGCGCTGCCCGTTCCTCGTTGCAAGCGAGCCAGTACTCCATGTCAATTAACCGGGTCAACCAAGTGTCGCTCCGGTTGGATGCCGTCAGCTGGCCCATGGCGGCGCCGATCGCTGGATCCCGCATCCTTGCGGTAAGTTTCGCGATCACGTCGGGCTCGAGAGTCGTGTCAGAGTCGACGCTGAGCACGAAATCTCCAGACGAACCACGGATCGCGGCGATCTGTGCTTTACGTTTGCCGACGTTGTGGGGGAGCTGAATAAAGGTGAATCTGGGGTCGTCTACGTAGGCGTGATGCACCGGCATGAGGGCGTTGCGATTTCCAGAACCGTCATCAACCACATAGACGTGCAGCTTTCCGGCGTATTCCTGGTTTGCAACCGAAGCCAGACAGGCCGAAAGTGTGCGCGGCTCCTCGTTGTAGCAGGGGATAATGACATCCACGCTCGGCCAAAGGTCGAAGGCGAGCAAGTCGTCCGAGCTTGAGGCAACGTGTCCCGGCTGCGCATAAACCGCTTGCATGCCTTTATAAACGGTCGAGAGCAGCGCGTAACACGAAACGGCGACGGTACTGGCTGTGGTAAGCGGGTCCATAGGATCTCGTTTGTTCAATGATGTTGAGGAAGGGGTCGGACTGTGAATCCGCGGTCGTGCAGCGCTGGGATCAGGCGGGACAGCGCCATAACGGTCTGGTCGCGTGGATTCCTTCGAGAGCAGTCACACCCGTCGTGAAGGAGCACAATCGCGCCCGGGCGGACCCCGGCGAGAACTGCATCGACAATCAAGTCCGCGCCGGGGCGAGACCAGTCTCGCGGATCGACTGACCAATGCAGGGGTGCCAATCCAGTGCTCGCCGAGACTTTGAGAGCTTCTTCGGTCCAGCTCCCATAGGGCGCACGAAAGTACCGCAGCGCAGCTTGGGGGCACGCCATCCTGATGGCGCTGTTCGCCTCAACTATTTCACGTTCAACTTCGCCGGGTTCGCATCTGGACAGGTCGCGATGAGTCATCGTGTGATTGGCCACTTCATGCCCATCCGCAATAATTCGCCGGACAAGCTCCGGCCGGTCTACAGCCGCGTCACCGATCAGGAAGAATGTCGCCGGTGTCCGGTGTTGCGCCAGCACGTCGAGGACCTCCGGTGTCCAAACGGGATCGGGACCGTCGTCAAACGTGAGATAGACGCTGCGCTCTTGGGTGCCGTCTGCGCAGTGACTGGACATTTCACATATGCGGTCCAGATGTTTCATAGCTCCGGACCGTTCCGCTCGATGAAGGTGCCGGACGGCCACTCGTCAATCGACCGCCCAATCGGCGAGACAAAGAGGAGATCGTCCTCCAAGCGCGTGGGCGGCAGGTCGGGATGCATGTCTGCCAGGGTCGAGCGGATGCGAACGTCCGGCACAATCTTCCCAAGCCCCACCTTGCAGAGCCTCTGGATGTGATTTCGCATTTCGTGCCGAACCTGGCCGAAAGCGAATGGAACGCCCATCTGCTGCAGCGCCGGATACAGACTGCGCAGGGACAAGCTGATGCCGAGGCCCTCAAGATCCCTACGCACCCCGTACAATCCGAGTTCGGCCACCAGCACGTCGATTTCGCCAACTTTGATGAACCGGCGCAGTAGACCGAGATGTGCCGCTACACCGTGCGTGTCCCTACCAATTGCGCGGAACTCTGGCCTCGCGCCGAACCAACTGCGGCCGCCTTCGAATCGCATTGCGGAGAAGGTGCCAGTCCCTCCATAGGTTTTGTGCAAGAAGTCTGACAGCTCGACATGCTCATGCAGTTGCAACTCGTTTTCCCAACACAACCTCCACTGCACTTCAGAGCGCATGGAAAGACCTCTGTCCGTTCCTGTTTTCCTGAGGTAAGCGCCTAATGACGGGGAGCTTGTCGCGTCGAGCCGGCGCGATATGGCTTTCGCAGGTCACCGGTGAACTTTAGCCGCACTGGACATGCGATCCGGTCGACACCGGAAGGCGTACGCCAGAAATGCTGTCCGGCACCCACGCAAGCATCAAGTTCCTTTAGGGCTTGCTTACATCTCTTGTGAGGTCCCTATGCGACGTTCAGCAAAACTGGTAAAATCGTTTGTTTCGATGAAAGGTATCCACTCTATGGATAGCCGCACGCATGCGTTTCAAGGGGCTTGATCTCAACCTTCTCGTTGTGCTGGACGCATTGCTGGCCGAGCGCACTCTCTCGGCGGCGGCACGCCGCATAAACCTAAGCCAGCCGGCCATGAGTGCGGCTGTCGCCCGGCTGCGCGACTTTTTCGGTGATGAACTGTTCAGTATGAACGGTCGAGAGCGCATCCTGACCGCACGAGCGATTGCACTTGCCCCCGCAGTCCGCGACGCTCTCCTGCGTATCCAGTCCTCGATTATTTCTTCGGATCCGTTTGACCCGGCTCGATCCGATCGACGCTTTAGGATCATTATTTCCGATTTCGCCACGCTCGTTTTTTTTGAAAAAGTCGTGGAGCGTGTCGCTCGTGAAGCCCCCGCCGTCACGTTCGAATTGCTGCCACTCGATGACTACCCAGACGAGCTCCTCCGGCGCGGCGACATCGACTTTGTAATTCTTCCGAATATGTTCATGTCGGGCGCGTTTCCAAGCGTGGCGCTTTTCGATGAGAAGCTGGTATGCGTGGGCTGTGCCGCCAACAAGCAGCTGCCACGGCAGCTTACATTTGAGAGATACCTGTCGATGAGGCACGTCTGCGTCAGGTTCGGACGTTGGCGCAAGCCCTCTATCGAGGAACTGTTCTTGCTCGAGCACGGCCTAAAAAGACGTGTCGAAGTCGAGGTGCAGGGCTTCAGCATGGTGCCGCCAATGGTGTCCGGCACAGCTCGTATTTCGTCCGTGCCCTTCCGGCTGGTTAAGCACTTCGAAAGAACGTTCCCCCTTAAGGTCGTCGAACTTCCACTGCCGCTTCCCGTTTTCACCGAAGCCGTCCAATGGCTGGCCAACCACAACGGTGATCCAGCCAGCATCTGGATGCGGGAGATAATGGTGCAGGAAGCATCCCGACTTGCTACTCCTGCGAATCCACGCGAGGCCCCCAGCGCTCCTGGATTTGTGTCGGCCGTTACCGCCCACACTCATGTTGCCTGAGGCGACAGATCGTCAGCTGATCGGCAGGTGTTGCGCTTGCAGACTGTGAGACGCCCGGAGCGAGGAGCGGAGCTCGAAGTGCATGTCTCTGGTCGGTACCTCATCCGGTTCGCATCTTGGCTGGCCTTGGTCTGAGGCCCATCGTGGGTTATGCCAGGGTTGCGGTCGATGCTCGCTTCGAAGCTCTGGTTGGAGTTGTCCTGCCATACGCTTGGGTGCAGAAGAAGTTCTCGATCAGATGACGCTTCCAGATCGAGAGGCGGCGGCAAGGCGCGCCTCGGATCGTGCTGGATTGCGATCCTGGCGCCGCGCTCGTTCAGATCGGCAATGATGGTGTTGATGTTGAACCCCGTGTCGGCGATCGGATCGCCGAAGGCGACGCCCTCGATGCGCGGGCGAAACCCCGTATCGAAGCGGCCTCCTGACGGGGGACGAAGCACACAAGTGCCGAGCGGATCGGTGAGCGCAAGGATCTTGGTCGCCATGACGACCCTGGAAAGGCCTGCGCCTGGCTTTGAGACCCCTGTTGCGCTTCCGCGGCACGCGTATCAAACTCATCGCACGGCCATGGGTGCAGCCGTGGCCGGGCTGCGGGATGAACCGTTTACGACAAGCGCCGCGGACGTTTGATCCGCATGCAGCAGCACATGCCCTGCAAACCCCGGCGGTGAGACCTGTCGCGCGATGCCTACGACAAGGTAGGCTCCGGTTACCCGTGCTCAGATCATGGCCATGCCGCCATTGACGTGGACGGTCTGGCCGCTGACGTAGGCTGCTTCATCGGAGGCGAGGTAGGCAACCGCGGACGCGACTTCAGCGCTGGTGCCCATCCGCCGGGTCGGGATCGCCGCCATAATCGCCTCTTTCTGCTTGTCGTTGAGCTTGTCGGTCATGGCCGATTCGATGAAGCCCGGGGCGACGCAGTTGACGGTGATGTTGCGGGTGGCGATCTCCTGCGCCAGAGACTTGGAGAAACCGATCATGCCGGCCTTGGAAGCTGAGTAGTTGGTCTGGCCCGAATTACCGGTGATACCCGAAACTGAAGTGATGTTGATGATGCGGCCGTGGCGGCGGCGCATCATCGGGTGGGTCAGTTCCCGGGTCAGCCGGAAAACGGCGGTCAGGTTGACCTCGAGCACTGAGTCCCAATCGGCGTCCGACATGCGCACGAACAGGCCGTCCTTGGTGATGCCGGCATTGTTGACCAGGATGTCAACCCCTTCGAGATCGGCCTCCGTCTTCTGGCCAAGCGCCTTGACCTCGTCGCGGTTCGACAGGTTGGCCGGAAACAGCTTGACCCGGTCGCCCAGTTCGTTGGCCAGCGTCTCCAGCTTTTCGATGCGCGTACCATGCAGGCCGACAATGGCGCCCTGCGCATGCAGTATCCTGGCTATCGCCTCGCCGATGCCTCCCGATGCCCCGGTGACGAGCGCCTTGCGGCCCTTCAATTCGAACATATCTTGTCCTCTTCTCTTCAGGCCGGCGAATTCGGTTTCGCCTGCCGGAAGTCTCGGCTCGATGGATGGCTTCCTGGGCGCTCCCGATCCGCGGCGACGTAATATTTTATCCAGCCAAACGGCCTTGGTGAGTTCACGCACCAATTGGGTTGCGGCGGCATCGGCCGCACGACCAGACGCGGCTCGACCGATCTGACCACCTGGAGCTGACTGGTGGACACTGGGAGAGCGTTCAGACTGTCTAGCAAGGCTCGCGGAAGGACTTTGCGGCGACATGGACGCTCACTATACGTGCTTGAACGCTAGAACTGCGTTCGTGCCCCCCATGGCAAACGCGTTGCTCATGGCCACACGCACCTTACGCTCGCGCGGCACGTTGGGCGTGACATCGAGATCGCAATCGGGGTCTGGCTCGCGATAGTTGGCGGTCGGAGGTACCACGCCCTCCTGAATCGCCATCACACAGGCGATCATTTCAATCGCGCTGGCTGCACCTAGGCAGTGACCGTGGGTGGATTTGGTGGAAGAGACGGACATCGAATGAGCATGCTCACCGAAGACTCGCTTGATCGCCGCCGTTTCGATTTGATCGTTGGCCTTGGTGCCGGTGCCGTGCGCGTTCAGGTACTCGACGTCCTCTGGATTCAGTTTCGCATCGGCAAGGCAGGCGCGCATCGCGCCTTCCGGCCCGTGAACTGCCGGCGCGGCGATGTGGGAGGCATCGGCAGACAGACCGATGCCCGCGACCTCGGCAAGAATCTTTGCACCCCGGGCGGTAGCATGCTCATAGCTTTCCAGTACGGCCATGCCCGCACCTTCGCCCAGCACCACTCCCTTCCGGTCCGCGGAGAAGGGCCGGCAAGTGTCCGGAGCGAGCACGCGCATGGCTTCCCATGCCTTCATCATCATGTACACGAACGCCGCGTCGCTGCCTCCCGCAAGCATCACGTCGGCCCGGCCATACTTGATCTGGTCTACGGCCGAGGCAATCGCATGATTGCCCGATGCACAGGCGGTGGTGACGGCGAAGACCGGCCCGCGAAGGCCGAGGCTCATGCTGACCTGGCACGCAGCCGCGCTCGGCATCGCCTTTACTCCCGAGAACAGTTCAACGCGGGACGCTCCCCCCAAAAGGACGTCGCGGTAGCCTTTCTCGGTCGCATCGAAGCCGCCGAAGCCGGCACCCACTATTGCGCCAAAGCGATGGGCATTGCCTTCATCGCAGGAGAGTCCGGACTGTCGCATGGCTTCGCGTGCTGCAAGCACGGCAAGCAGGCTGAAACGTCCCATGGAGAGCAGCTGCCGAGGCTCAATGTCGTGCTCAGGCAGCGTCTTGATCTCGGCGCCGATCGCGCCCTCCAGTCCGTGAAGCTGTGCATTGACAATGGGACCGATGGCCGATCGGCCCTCGCGCATGCCTTTCCAGATGGACCCGACATCGGTGCCCAGCCCGCACAGCCCGCCCAGTCCAGTGATGACGACCCGGCGATCCATTCAAGCCGCCTTGTTGAGCAAGCCGCGGATGGCTTCCACCATGTCCCCGACAGTTTGGAGATCAGACCACGCATCGGCCGAGTTCATCTCGATCTTGATGCCGTACGCCTGCTCGAGATCCCAGAGCACGTCCGCCAACCCCAGTGAATCGATCCCGAGCGCAGTCACTTCGTTCGCAGTGGTTATTTCGCCGACGGATGCTGCAGTCGTTCCCTCGGCGTTCTCCGATTCGATGCGCTTCCTGATTATCTCAATGACTTCCGTTATAAGTTGATCAGACATTTGTCTCTTTCCATTTCAGCTTGTTTTTACGTGGCGCGACATAACTCCTTGAGCCGCGCGCATCGGGGAACCAGCCATCAAACTTCTGCAACTGAAGAAGCTTAACGCCCATGGAGCCGGATAAGTCCGGCTGGCCTGCGGCGCAGGCCGCGATGGCGAAGAATCTTGCTGGGAGGCCGTAGCCACTCGGGACGGATATGCAGCCCCGAAGCTTCACAGCTCCGGACCGTTGCGGTCGATCAGCGTGCCGGAGGGCCATTCGTCCATGGAGCGTCCAATTGGCGATACCAACACGAGTACGTCATCCAGGCGCGTGGACGGCAGGTCGTGATGCACATTTGCGCGGCTCGAACGGACCCGGACGCCTGGCACAATGGTGGCTATGCCCTCTCTGCAGTACCTCTCAACATGGTTACGCATGGCGTGCCGAACCGTGCCGAAAGCGAAGGGAACCCCCATCTGCTGCAGGACGGGATATACGGCGCGCATAGAAAAGCTGATTCCGAGCTTCTCAAGATCCTGACGAACGCCATACAGGCCCAACTCAGCCACAAGAACATCGACGTCGCCAACCTTGATGAAGCGGCGCAGTATTCCGATGTGTGCCGCTACGCCCTCAGGGTCGCTGGCAATAAGGCGGAGTTCGGGTCTTGCGCCGGCCCAACTGCGGCCACCTTCGAATGGCTTTGCGCCGAAGACCCCGTTTCGTCCATAGATCTTTCGGAAGAAATCGGAGAGCTCGACATGGTCGGCCACTTGCAAGCTATTTTCCCAGCATAACCTCCACTGCACGGCAGAGCGCATGGAAGAATTTCTCCTTTCGGGTTGTCCTTAAGACGCTCATCACGGCATAGAGGCAGCGGTGATCGGTGCGTCAGGTGTTTGTCCATGCGAGATTTCAGCACAATGATAAAATCCTTTGTTTCGATGGAAGGTATCCACTCTATGGATAGCCGCAGAAATGCGTTTCAGGGGGCTTGATCTCAATCTTCTCGTCGTGCTGGACGCATTGCTGGCCGAGCGCAATCTCTCGGCGGCGGCACGCCGGATCAATCTCAGTCAGCCGGCGATGAGTGCGGCCGTCGCCCGACTGCGCGATTTTTTCGGCGATGAACTGTTCAGCATGAACGGCCGCGAACGTATTCTGACGTCACGTGCGGCAGCACTTGGCCCCGCAGTTCGCGACGCTCTGCTGCACATCCAGCGTACGATTATTTCTTCCGATCCGTTTGACCCGGCTCGATCCGATCGTCGCTTCAGGATCACTATTTCCGATTTCGCCACGCTCGTTTTTTTTGAGAAAGTCGTGGAGCGTGTTGCCCGGGAAGCCCCCGCCGTCAGTTTCGAATTGCTGCCTGTCAACGATAGCCCCGATGAGCTCCTCGGGCGCGGCGACGTCGATTTTGTAGTTCTTCCAGATTTGTTCACGTCGAGCGCGCATTCGAGCGTGGCCTTGTTCGACGAGAGGCTCGTATGCGTCGGCTGTCCCACGAACAGGCAGCTGAGACGGCAACTTACATTCGAGAGATACCTGTCGATGAGGCACGTCTCGGTCAGGTTCGGACGTTCGCTGATGCCGTCCGTCGAGGAATGGTTCTTACTCGAGCATGGTCTTAAAAGACGTGTCGAGGTGGCCGTGCAGGGCTTCAGCATGATCCCACCCATGGTGTCCGGCACGGCTCGTATTGCGACCATGCCCTTCCGGCTGGTTAAGCACTTCGAAAAAACCTTCCCCCTTCAGATTGTGGAACTTCCGCTGCCGCTTCCTGCTTTCACCGAAGCGGTCCAATGGCCAGCACTCCATAATACCGATCCGGCAAGCGTCTGGATGCGCGAGGTAATGATGCAGGAGGCAGCTCGCATGGCTGTTCCGCTGTGACAACACGCGAGGCTTTACACGTCCATTTCGCTTTCTACCTCTTCGACCAACTGCTTTCGCGTCGACAGCACGCGCTGGATGAAATCAATACTGGCGGCAAGCGCGCCAGCGAGCTCGTCAATCGTGCACACTTCCTCTACCAGTTCGAACGAGAAGGGTCCCGCATAGCCATGGTCAAGCAGCGCCTGGATCTGACTGGCATTGTCAGAACCTCCAAGAAGGCGATCCGGGCAAATCCAGAACATCGGGTCGTTCACGCCTGAAATGTGCGCCAGTCCGGTAAGCTCGCCAAACAAGGAGGCCTCGCCGGCGAGCGTGTGGTGGAACGTATCGTGCATCAGGCGAAACACGGTCTGGCCGTCAACCGCGGCAATCGCCTCGACCGCTTCCTTCTTTGATCGGAGCGAGCAGGTTCGAAAGCCCAGCGGCTCAATCAGGCCGACAAGGCCGCGCGATTGGAGGACCGGCTTGAGCGCGTTTAGAGCGAGGCGGAGACAGTCATGGCGCTCGCCAGCGCTGGCGCGCGAGCCGTGGTTGACTGGCACCAGCACGACCGTCTTGGCCCCGCACGCCGCAGCGTAGTCGGCCAGCTTGCTCGCCTCCGCCCGGCGGATGGCAGTCCAGTCGTCGAAGCGCTGCAAAGCGTTCATCGAAATTATCGTGACGCCGGCTTCGGTAGCGGCCGAGCGGACCTCAGCAGCCGGAATGGCGCGTGCAACAGGATTGCTGAAACGATGGTCACGGATTTGAACATCGGTCAGGCCCTGATCACGCGCAATTGCGAAAATTGCACTGACGTCGACAGAAGGCGCCGCCATGTCTTCCAGCGCAAAGCGGGGAGATACCTGGCGCATGGGCTTGGCTTTTCCTTCAAAAAGTGCGGCGCCAGTCTTGTCTGGCTTCTCCGCGCGCCCCACCGCAGGCGGATGCACAAAGCTGATTGGAGCAGGCTAGTCAATCGAGCGATTCTTGCATTTATGATAGAAAATTGGCACGCACTGATAGAATCACATCATTCAGATATTCTCCGGCACATAGATATCGAACGGCAGAAATGTCTGGCCCGATGTCTCCGCCGTGCCGTTCTTGAGGGCGCGGTCCATCAGCAGCATCAGCTCCTGGCAAAGTCGGCGCAGTGGCGTGGCGAGCGCCATCGTGACGATGTCATCCGCGAGAGCCGCCCGTGACTCCGGCGTGATTTCATTCACGATCACGACGAGATCCTGACCGTTGCACTCGTCCCGGAGCGCGGAGATGGCACCCTCCATGCCACCGCCGGCCACGTAGAACCCGACGAGCTCAGGTTCCCGCTGCATAAGATGCAGTAGCGCCTCGTAAGTGATCTGTCGTTTCTCAAAGTTCAAGAGCGTATCGAGCACCTCGAATGCTGGCTCGTTCTCACGGAAATAGGAGCGGAAGCCGCTTTCCCGCAGCTCATGACTCTGGAAACGGTGGCTGCCGACAAACACCGCCACTTTGCCAGGCCGTTTAGCGGCTTTGGAGAACATCCAAGCTGCCGTGCGCCCGACCCTGTGGTTGTTGAGACCTACGTAGCCCTCGCGCGCGCCAGCGGCGAAGTCAGAAAGCAGCGAGAAAACCGGGATGCCTTTTGCCTTGAGCTCCTCGACTGCCGCCGTGATCTTAGGGTGGTCTGGCGCCACCATGCCGATCGCGTGACAGCGCCTACCAAGATTCCTGAGGCTAGCCGCCAGCTCCCCGGGCGAATGCGAAGGCGCGAATTCGATAACCGGAGTGCCATGGAAGGTCTCGGCCGAAGTAACCGCTGCTTCGACCTCGCGCGCGAAATCTTGGTAGAAATGCTGGGCCGGCTTTCTCAGGATGAAGCCTAGCCGGTACTGCGGCAGGTCCCGTTGCAAGCGCTGTTTGATGAGACCCGCCGCATGATAGCCGATCGCGTGGGCGGCTTCATTGACCAGCCGCGCGGTCCGCTCCCGCACCGGAAGACGATCGTTCAGGACGCGATCGACCGTTGCTACGCTCACTCCGGCTTCGCGGGCGAGATCGGCAATTGTGGGGCGCTTGGCCGTCGCGCCAATTCTGATCGGCTGTCCCTGTGTCATCGGCCCGGTCCCGGCGACGGTTCCGGGCGGCAACGTGAAGATTTCGACATGCTCCACGATCGGCAACCTATCCAATGAACAGCGCTCAAGGAGCAACCGAGCATTCGTCGCTCTCGGTTTCGTTTGCGTAAGGCATCCATGTTTCTTGATTCACCGCATTGGCGCTTCTGATCTTGTGTCTCGCGACGCGCTGTTTAGAGCCGCGAGCCGATTGTTTCGTGCTGATGACAGCGCGGCGACTTGATTGGTCGCGCTGCAGCAATCTTGCTGGGGCGGGGTGGCCGGTTTAGTCTCTCGGCAAGCTCCCGCAGAAGGCGGCTTTCATGCGCGCTTCGTCCAATTCGCCTTCCCAGCGGGCGACGACGAGCGCAGCCACCGCGTTACCCACTACATTCGTCAGCGCTCGGCATTCGGACATGAAGCGGTCCACACCAAGGATCAGAGCCATCCCAGCAACGGGAACAGTTGGTATTACGGAAAGCGTGGCGGCCAACGTGACGAAGCCAGCCCCCGTAATACCTGCGGCACCCTTCGAGGAAAGCATCGCGACGACCAACAGGAGAATCTGATCGGCAACCGACAAATGCGTGTTCGTTGCCTGGGCGATGAAGAGGGCGGCAAGCGTCATATAGATATTGGTACCGTCCAGATTGAAGGAATATCCCGTCGGGATGACGAGACCCACGACGGAACGCTTGGCGCCTGCCTTCTCCATTTTCTCCATGAGCGAGGGCAGCGCAGCCTCCGAGGAGGACGTTGCCAGGACCAGCAGCAGCTCTTCCTTGATGTATCGCACGAGAGAAAAGATTGAGAAACCGTTGTATCGGCACACCGCGCCAAGAATCCCGAACACGAAGACGAATGCGGTGAAATAGAACGTCGCGACCAGCATGGCGAGGTTGGCCACTGAACCGATGCCATATTTGCCGATTGTGAAGGCCATGGCGCCGAAAGCGCCGACGGGCGCGGCCTGCATCAGGATGCCGACCAGCTTGAACACCGGCGCGAGTAGCGCTTGAAGCAAGGAAAGCACAGGCTTGCCGGTGTCTCCGGCCATCGCCAGAGCGCTGCCGAACAGAATCGAGAAGAACAGGACCTGCAGGATGTTGCCTTCGGCGAAGGCACCAACGATAGTTGACGGGATGATGTTCATGAGGAAGCCGGTCACCGACTGATCGTGGACCTTGGCCACATAGCCCTGCACGGCCTGGCCATCGAGCGAGGCCGGATCGATATCGAGGCCAGAGCCGGGTTGAACGACATTGGCGACAATGAGACCGACGATCAATGCGAGGCTCGAGAAGGTGAGGAAATAGATCATCGCCTTGCCGGCGACCCGGCCGACCTTCTTGAGATCGTTCATGCCCGCAATGCCGGTCGTTACGGTTAGAAAGATCACAGGTGCGATAATCATCTTCACGAGCTTGATGAAAGCATCGCCCAGCGGCTTCAGAGCCTCTCCGGTGCCCGGATACAAATAGCCGACTGCGACACCGAGGGCGATGGCGGTAAGCACCTGCACGTACAGTTGGGCGTAGAAGGCCTTGCGGGCTGGGGGACCGGCGCTTCGAATCGGTGGAGCCAACAGCTTTTCTCTCCCTGACCGGATCGGGGTGGGCCTCCTCCCTTCCCGCGCTTCTCCATCGCGGCGCTCCGGTCGAGCGCTGCTGTCGTTTCGGCTGCAAGCGTCGTGCCAAGTGGAAATCCCGCGCCCAATCGTGCATGTTCAGACGCTCGGTCACCCGGTGTCCCCGAGGTTTGTGCGGGTTTCCGCACTGGCTGCCTGATCCTGGGCGAAATCCCGCACTTAGGCTCGGCATTGTGCCGCGTCGAAGCAATACGGTCCGGTAGAAGAAAGAGGATTGACAGGGCGCCGTGCAGTAATTGCTTTGCCTGGCAGAGCGGCCGCCGGTTGTGTCTCTGGCGCCCCGATGTCCCCGCTTCCTTGTCGTATTTGCGACCGACCGCCACCGGAGTGGAGGATCACCTACACGAGCGTGCTCTGGCCGCGCTCCCGCCGAAGCAGAGCGTCTCGAAGGGGCCGTCGACAGACCGATTGATCCCGCGGGTCCTGGCGCAACCGTGTGATTGAGGAGATGCTTTGCAGCACGAACACTGAAGCCCGCACGACGACAACTTCGCGCCATGGCACGCGCCAGCCTGCTCTCGTGGGAATGGCATCAAATAGCGAGGAATGAACGATTGTCGCGGTCACTCAGCGAGCCGGAACCAGGAGGACGTCGGCAGCGATTGCCGGCGATAGAAGCGCGCAAATGCGTCGGCTCGCTCAGCGCGCCAGGCACCCTCGAGACGCCGGGGCAAACATCTTTGCCGTTCCCATCGATCTCCTAGAATCTGAATGATGGATTCTATCATAGCCTCTCTCATCCTTTCAGAAATGCAAGGAAGTTCGGTTGATTGGCCACATCGTTCCGAGCAGCTGTTGACTGCCCATCTCGTTCCGAGCAGCAGTGGTGGCCACCGGAAGAGCCTGTAGAGCGCCCCGATTCACTAAGGATAGTCCAGCTATGCATCGAGCATCGCCTCCCGCATTTTTCGTGCCTGCCTTTCATCGGACCCTGACCGAAGCCAAAAACCGAGACCTACTTTTCGTCTTATGCCTCCTGCGGAACTCCGGCGTGCTGCCGCCAACCCCGCGTCACGATTGTTTCTATCGACGTCCCAAGCACTCGTGGCTCCGACGCGCGAGCAAGTGCGCCAATCTGCGGCGGCCTACGGGGCGAAGAAACTCATGCCGGTCCCGGCCAACGGTGGCTGGGGCGCCGATGCCATTTGACCAGGGCCTCTACGCCCGGCGACGTCGCAGGCCCACATGGCGCGGCGTTGCTGTCGCGGCCCGGAATGGAGGATGACATGCTAAATCATGACAACAATCGCCAATCTGAAGAAAGTGCTGAGCAGACGCCGTCATGCTGCCCATCGCTTCACGACGCCAAAATGGAATCCGCTACTCTGCCGTCACGTGAGAGCGAGCTTGCCGGCGTAGTGGAAATATTTACTACAGCACTTGCCGCCCCCTCCGCGCTCGATGTCACGTTGACAAAGGTCGTAGATATTCTGCGATCGTTTCTGCCGATGCGGCACGGCATCATCTCTCTCTTAAACAGTCATGGCGAACTGGAAATCTTCGGCGCCGGCTCGAGCGAGAGCCGCCGTGTGCCGCGGAACGCGATCGACCACATTATGAGGGCGGGCACGCCCCTGGTCACCGAGAACATCGCCTTTCATTCGGCTTTCACCGCCGCCGACACGGACGTGCTCGGGGTCTCCAACAACGCAGCAGTGTCCTTCATCGGCGTTCCCATTCGCGTCGATGCGGATGTCGTGGGCACACTGACCATCGACCACGTACTGGGCGAAGACCCAAGAGCTTGGCTCGATCACAACCTCTATCTGCTCAACCAAATCGCTAATTTGGTAGGTCAGACAGTCAAGTTTCGTCGCTCCCTAGGGGGCGGTCGCCAGCAACCCATGGCCCAGCACGACTTGCAGCCAAAGCAGAACCAACCGGCGCGGCAGCGTAACAAGATTCACATCGAGGGGATGATTGGCGACAGTTTGCCGTTTCGCGATCTGATTGAGAATATCCAGGTCGTAGCCAAGCTCAAGATTGCGGTTCTGTTGCGAGGCGAGTCGGGTACCGGGAAGGAGAAGGTCGCCAAGGCCCTCCATGATTTGTCGCCGCGCGCCAAACGCCCCTTCATCAAGGTCAATTGCGCTGCGCTATCCGAGACAGTCCTGGAATCCGAATTGTTCGGTCACGAGAAGGGCGCATTCACAAGCGCGTTCAACTCGCGCAAGGGGCGCTTTGAGCTCGCCGACAAAGGGACGCTGTTCCTGGACGAGATCGGCGAGATCTCGCCATCGTTCCAGGCAAAGCTCTTGCGTGTGCTGCAGGAGCAGGAGTTCGAGCGCGTCGGCGGCAACCAGACCGTCAAAGTCGATGTTCGGATCATCGCTGCCACGAACAAGAACCTGGAAGAGGCAGTTGCCAGAAATGAGTTCCGGGAGGACCTCTATTACCGCATCAATGTGTTTACGGTGCGGGTGCCGGCGCTGCGCGAAAGGCGCAGTGATATTCCGCTCCTCGCAGCCGAGTTTCTCAAAAATTTCAATGATGAGAACGGCGTTACGATGACCCTCGATCCCGGTGCGGTTGAAGTGCTGATGAACTGTGATTTTCCCGGCAACATTCGCGAGCTCCAGAACTGCGTGTATCGGACAGCCGTTCTGGCGATGGGGGCATCGATAGGGAGAGGCGACTTTGCATGCTGCCAAGGCCAATGCTTCGCAGCGGCGCTGCATAAGGTCAGATCCGTCAGCCTGGCGCTGCAATCGCGTCCGATGTTGCCGGCGCCAGGGGGTGCGGCCATAACGCCGGCTGCTGCCGGTACGTCTCCCTCCGTCGCAGTCCCGCCTGAGACTACAGGGGAGCCGCCACTCAGCAGGATAGCTCACTTGAACGGTACGAGAACGACCGGTGCTGAAGCTGTCATCGCGGCCATGGAAAGATGTGGCTGGGTCCAGGCAAAGGCGGCACGCCTGCTTGGACTGACGCCGCGCCAGATTGGCTACACGCTGAGGAAATACGGCATTGAGATCAAACGTCTGTGAAGAATCAACCGAACCAGATGAAGCCTTGGTGCTTTGGCGCCTTGAGACGAGCGATGTGGGGTCCCCGCGTCGCCATTTCGATTCGATCGACCCAGGCAAGAACATGGGGCCATGACGCTTTGCTACCTAGCAATGAGATTGGCGGGCAGGAGGCCAATTTCAAGCTGTTTCGACCTGGTTGGCCCCAACGACAGGTGGCCGTTATGTAAAGCAAAATAGAACGAGGAACCGGTGACCGGTGCTACCACCCGATATGAGCTCTGTGCGCTCGCTATCCTTTTTGGTGTAGAACACGTCCATGCTAAAGACTCCTGTAAATTGCGGGCCCGCCTTTAAATTGCGGGCCCGCCTTTTCGCAGGAGCCCACGATGTCTTTTGAAAGGAAAATCTGGAAGGGCGTGCCGACCAAGATCGAAGAGAACCCTTGGCAGGCCGCACACCTTATTGACGAGGACTTGTACGATGGATCGGTGATCGCAGAGCAATGGATCGTTGCAGCGGCCGACTGGCGGTTTGGGCCTGAACAGGTTCGGTGCGTCGGAGCCGGGTCCCAGGCGCCCGGTAGCGGGAGCATCCCGGCGAAGTAGTTCATCTCGACATCAAGAGCTGGGCCGGCCTTGGCCTCGTCGGACATCGCATCACCGGCGGCAAACGGGCGTAGTCAATCGCCTCCTCGGCATCGGCGGGATTCGTCCATGTCTGGATCGACAATGCTCCGTGTGTGTCCGCTTTCGTCCAGGTCATGTCCGACAAGCGCAAGGTGTCCGCGGTCCTCAGAAGCCGCTGGTGTGGTTTGCCCGCTCTTGCTGATTCACGCCTGATGTTGGTCATTCATCTGACGACGTTGCTTGCGCCGGCAAGGGAAAGGTCTCGTCAATGCCAAACACAGGGTACGCACGAAGGGTGACCCTCACAGCTGCGATGTCCGACGAGTCACGCGAACTCCTGATCCAGGCGAAGACCCGACCACTGTCTACAGAGTGATTGAAGCAACGCCTCGGGGCCTTAACTGAAAGATTCCTCCAGCTGGCGGCGCAAGAACAATAGCGCCACGACTGAGACCGGTACGCCGGCGAACTGGATGGCCGACGTCGCCAGCAGCGCGATCGCTACTAGCGGCGCCGGCGCTGGGCCGCCGAACCCGTTGATGATCAAGCGGATCAGGGCTGCCTCGCGCGGCTTGTGCCGCGTTGGTTTGTACCCCATCAGACTCCCTTCATCCTATTGTCACGGCCGGCAGCTGCGACGATAACTAGCCCGAAATCTTGAACCTCCTGCCGACCCACGACAGCCACTTGGCCCGCCTGGGGTGGCGCGGGGAAGGGCAGGGCGCTCCGTGCATCAGGGACACGACCGGGAGCCCGGAGTGCGAATCGAACTTGCAGGCGATCTCTACAGCCTGCTGTGAGGTCCCGCCGGATTCGAGAATGGCCTCCGCGTAATGGGAGCCGCTGCCGACAACAAAATAGGGGCTTTCGAGCATGCCGGTCAGTGTCCAGGCGCCAGACGCCACTTGAGCGCGCCCGTCGGGATGAACGACCAGCAGACCGACGTTGGAGCCTTTTACACCCTCTGGCGTGTTGTGAACGTCAGCGCCAGCGGCGTACCAGTCCAGAATGGCCTCACCGGCGCCAACCTGGGGAGTCGTTGCGCCAATCAGGCGTCCATCCGGAAGACGGCGGATTTTGAGCTTGGAGCCGATTGACCCCAGGCCGGCGCCGTAGGCACGGCTGTCGGCGGCCATTACGCCGTGTTTGTAGGCGATCGTCGTCACAGCCACGTCCCCTCGTCAACCTTGCTCATGGCCGCGTCGGCCGAGCGTACGATCTCGACAGTGTCGACGCCGGCAGCGACCGTTTTCGCGGTTAGTTCCTGGGGCTGGAGCCCTCGATTCTTGACGACTGCCCTGGCCTCGGTCACGCATTGGTTGGCGATCTTGTGGATCTCCCGGTCCAATTGTGCGGTATCCATCTTTACTCCTGCTAACGGTTTCGAATTCCTTGCTATTTCGGTAACGGTCACGCAATCCTCGTGCCAAGGAGAGCGCCGACAACAGCAAAATGCCGGGCGTGCAGGTCACTTGTCGATTGCGCAGTCGTCGCCGGCTGGCGCGTGTGCAGGTTCACGTGGTTTTCGTCTCTGGGGTGCTATCTGAGTTGGCCCTTGCTGGCGGAGGCCAGAGCGCCGTGGCCACGTTGCGCGAGGGGATGTGCCGTGCCCCGAAGGTCTCGTATTCGTAGCGCTGAGGTATCATCGAGCTCACAGCGGTTTCCGGTGAGATAGGCGTCGGGATCGGCCAGAAAAGCGAGCGCCTGCTTGCGCGAGATCGTCAGCTCGCGCCCAGCATTTAGATGGAGACGCCGGCGAGACGGAGCGATCGCATCTGCGGCACTCGAGAGGAAAAAGGCGAGCGGATAGCGCAATTGGTGCTCCTGCCATGGTCGGGAACGCCCCGCCCTTAACGAAAGGCCGGTAGTCGGACCGCATTCGCCGATGCTGCACAACACGTGCCGTCTGCTGGATTGACGCGATCTTGCGAAGGAGTGCTCGAACTATGCCCGAAAATGAGTTCTCACGCTGACGCCCGCAGACTTGCCGGCCTCATCCCGGTGAGACGTAGCCTGCCGTCGCCGAACTTGGAAAAGGCGGGCTGGCCTCGATATTGGCTGACGGCTGTGTCGAGTGTCCAGCAGGCAGAACCTAGAAACTGGCGATGAACACGGCGAAGACGGCCAGCTTCGGCAATGATGGTTGAGCGACGCGGCTACTGGAACGCGACTGGGGCGAACGTAGACTGGTCGCGGGTTCGTCGATTACGCTCCCACAAACAGCGGGGAGGTGCCTTGCACCAGACGGCTGGGCGCCGGGTCCGCGGGATCAATGGCTGCCGAACCGACTCTAGGCCGAATGGCCTCCAGCGGTCTCGTGCTCAATCGCGTCCCACTCGCTGCCCCACTTTTCCGGTATCCGAGTACGATAGCGGTCTATGATCGCCATCCGACACGGAGTGTCGGATTGTCGGGTCCGCGACAAACCTCTTCGTTCAGGCACTTTCTTGTCTAGGGCTTAGGCTAACCGCTGGAAACGAATGTCGGGTCGATGGGTGAGTTGATACGATTTTTGCGAGCCTTGGTGTGGAGCAGGAAGAGGTGGGATCTTGGAAGCGTGGACCGTCGATGCCACACGCTCGGCGCGCGGCAGCCGGTTTGCCTCGACCAGAGCCACACGCTGTTGCGGGACAGTATGCTACCGAGGAAAAACCTGAAGTGACCGCAGATCAAACATCATCCGCTGGACAGTTGCCCACCCGTCGGGGCTTATGGCCCTGCGTCAGGTCTACAGCGTTTCTTCAACGCTTGGAGGCAGATGGTTGCCGCCGTTTTCTGGATCGGTCTCGTTCGCACGGCTTCTTGTCCAGGGCTTGCTGGAGGCGAGGCAGCGTTCGTCTGATTGGAAACGGATTAGGGTTATCCCGCTCATCATACGGCCGTCACGCGGTTGGCTTCCTTGAGTGCGAGTGGTTTTCTCTGCCCGCTTCATCCGCGGCGTTCGCCGACGCGCCTAAAGCGGATACTGCCGGCGATGCTTGCATCAGGTACGAGAGGCGGCTTTTACGGTCGCATCAGCTTCCTCTTTGGGAATGTCGTCGAAGGATGAGTAGTTCAGATCGTACAGTTTGGAATAGAGCCCGCCCATAGCCATCAGTTTGTCGTGGTTGCCGGTCTCGATAACCTGGCCGTTCTGAAGTACGATGATCCGATCGGCATAGCGGATTGTGGCGAGCCGGTGAGCGATGACGAGGCCAGTGCGGCCTTCCAGGAGTTTTCTCAGAGCCTTCTGGATCAACATTTCCGTGTAGCTGTCTATGTTGGCGGTGGCCTCGTCAAGAACCAGGATCTTGGCGTCGGCAACAAGAGCGCGGGCGAAACTGACAAGCTGACGCTGGCCGAGAGAAAGGTTGCCGCCGCGTTCGCCGAGCTGGGTTTCATACCCGTTGGGAAGGCTCGTGATGAAGTCGTGGGCTCCGACCACCTTAGCGGCCTCGATCACCCTGTCGCGCGTGGCCTCGGTCTTGTGATAGCGGATGTTCTCGAAGACTGTCCCGGTGAACAGGAACGGTTCCTGCAGTACCATGGCGATCTGGAGGCCGAGGGATTCCTGGGTGAGGTCGCGCACATCGCGTCCGCCGACCAGCACCTGGCCTTGCTGAACATCATAGAAGCGGTGGACGAGGGCCATTGCGCTCGATTTACCAGAGCCGGTCGGCCCGACCAAGGCGACGGTCTCGCCGGGATTGACCTCGAAAGATACGTTGCTCAGCACCGGATGGTTGGGATCGTAGCCGAACGTAACGTTCCTGAACTCAACCGAGCAGTCCATTTCCGCCGAAAGTACCCGCGCGTCGCGTTTGTCCTGCACCTCGATCTGGACGTCCAGCACCTCGGTCAGGCGCTTGCCGGAGGCCATCGCTCTCTGCATGACCGAATATTGCAGGGTAAGTGAACGAATTGGGTCAAAGAAGCGTTGGATATAGAATATGTAGGCAACCAACGCTCCTACTTCGATGGGACCATTCATGGAGCCGCCGACCACAATTACGACAGCCATGGCGAGGCCTGTGAGGCCATCCACGATCGGCACCATTATCTGTGTATACCTGGCAGCGATCAGGTGGGTTGTGAGGTCAGCATGTGCCTTGTCGTCATACAATGCGAAGTTTACCTGCTGGCGGTCCATGGACTGAACGGTGCGCACGCCGTGAATGGCTTCGGCCAACGCGCCGTTAACAACTGAATTGGTGTCTTGTGCAGCAGTGAAGGCGTCGCGAGCACGCGGCAGCCAGACGATGCGGATAACCAACAGGACCGGCAAGACAGAGAGCGTCAGAAGGCCGAGCCTGAAGTTGACGCACAGCATAACGACAATGATGCCGAAGAGAAGCGTTATGTCGCCTACAGAGTAGATTGAGCTTTCGAGGAATTCCTGGATAGAGTTGACGTCGCCTTGGAGGCGGGACATCAGGCGTCCGATCTCGGTCTTGTCCATGAAGGAGAGCGATACCATCTGCAGATGCGCAAACATGGCGCGGCGGATGTCGAAGAGGACGTTTCCGGCCATTTTCCCGATCACGGCTTCCTGTGCGTAAGCGGCGCCGAAATTAACCAGAATGGCGAGCGCAAACGCGCCGGCGGCCTCAAGCAGTGCGGAGCGATCAACGCCTGCCGGGGTTATGGCCTCGTTGATCGCGTAGCGGATGATCAGCGGGATGAGAAGCTGCGTGCCAGTGAAAATCAGTAATGCGGCGACGGAGACGGCTGCCGTGGCCTGGTAGGGACGAACGAAGGCCCAGATGCGCCGAACGATCTTTTGGTCAAAGGCCCGGCCGAACATCTCCTCCTCGGCGCGATGGGAACCGACGACCGCGCGCGGGGGACGTCTGCCGCCGTCATTGGGTTCGATTTCGATTTCGCTGGCGTGCTCCTGGGCCATCAGGGCGCGCCCCTATACTTCGTCACAATGTCATCTCCCGGGCGCAACTGCAGATCATGAAGGGCCTTGTAGCGTCCTTGCTTGGCCAAAAGCTCTTGATGGGTACCACGTTCCACGATCTTGCCGTTGTCGACAAACAGGATCCGGTCGGCGTGCTTGAGCGAACTTAGCCGGTGGGCGATGATGATCGTCACCCTATCCTTGGCGAAACGCCGTATCGCCACGCGAATGCGCTGTTCGGTGGCGGCGTCGATCGCGGCCGTTGAGTCGTCGAAAATGACGACTGATGGACGCAACATCATGGTGCGAGCTATGGTGAGGCGCTGCCGCTGACCCCCTGACAGAGAAGTGCCCCGTTCGCCGACGACCGTCTTGTAACCTGCGGGGAGGCCCAGGATGTAGTTGTGCAACTGGGCGGATTCGCTAGCGCGCTCGATCCGCTGTTCCTTTGCCCAAGGGTCGCCATAAGCGATGTTGTTCTCGATCGTGGTAGTGAACAGGAATGCATCCTGCTGTACGACAGCGACCGCCTTGCGAAGCGTGGCGAGGGTGACCCCACGGATGTCCTGCCCGTCAAGCATGATGGCGCCCCCAGTGACGTCGTAAAAGCGGGGGATCAGGTGAGCGATTGTCGATTTGCCCGAACCCGGCGGACCCACGATCGCGATCGTCTCGCCCCTACGGGCACAAAAAGTGACATTCTCAAGAACGGCCCGGTTTCCGGTGCCGGGATATGCAAACGAGACATTGTCGAAGCGCAGAGTGCCTTCACCGATCTCAAGTGGTCGGGCGGTGGGAACATCCCTGATCGTATTGTCCTGATCGAGCAGACCGAAGAGGCGCGAACCGCAAGTATAAGCGCGGGCGAAGCCGTTGACCATCAGGCCAATCTGCCGGACGGGCATTTGCAGGATCGTCATGAAGGCCAGGAACATGGTGAGCGTCCCAACGCTGATCTGGCCGACGATGACCTTGTTGCAACCGATCCAGAGGACCAACCCCATGGCGAGAAAGAAGGCCAGGGTCATCGCCGACGTATTTGGCACGTACACGTCAACCTGCTGGTGAGCGACTTCGAGCGCGTTTTTCGACGCGCGGTCGAACTTTGCCATCTCGTAGGCCTGTGCCGAAAAGGCCCGGACAACGCGGATACCCGCCAGATTTTCCTCCATCACACGGCCGAGGACGGAAAGCCGCTCCTGCAGGTTGAGCCAGATGGCGCGTAGCTTGACCTGCGTGATCGACGATCGCCAGGCTACGAAAGGCACGAAGCTCAGCGCGATGAAACCGAGCAGCGTGTCGGTTGAGATCATCCTGTAGCCGCCGATCCCGATCAGCATGGTGAGCAGAAGCAAGCGAACCAGGGCGGTGGAAAAATACATCCGCACACCATCGAGATCGAGGATGCCGAGGGTGATCAGGTCGCCTGAATGCACCCGGTCGTGAAAGGAAAAGCTGAGGCGCTGGACCTTGTCGTAAAAAGCCAGCCGCAGTTCGTACGCGACGTGATGTCCGACGGCCTCGGCAAAATAGTTTTGCGCCATCGTGAAAAGGCCGCGTAGCGTACTCGCGGCGAGCAGCAGGAGAGCCGGAACCCACAGCGCTTGTTCTGCAGCCGCCCCCGTGGCACCGCCCCCGAGGACTACCTTGGTCTGGTCGATAGCGTCGCCGAGAAGCTGGGGAATGAGCACCTGCAGGATTACGGCTGCGATAGTCGACCCGATCGCAAGCGCGGCTTGGCCCGGATGCCTCAGATTCATGCGCGTGATGCGCAGCAGCGTGCTCAAGCCCCGGCCCCACCCGGCCGCTTTCACATGCGCGGACGATTTGAGAGAGGTCGTGCCAACAGCATCACTGCTCACGGTGTGTCCCTAACTTAACTTAGCGCCTTCAAAAACAAGCCATCGACTCACACCAACGAAGTCCTCAAGTTGACCAGGGCATTGGCTCAAGTCGTTGACCCGGCGAGTTGCGCCACGGCATCGCTGTCTGGCATGTCAATCACCGTGATCCCGCTTGCCCCAAGGAAACGCGCTTCGTTTCTGGTCAGCGTTTTCCCGTCCATTATCGCGTAACGTGGGCCTTCTGAGCGCTTCATGATCTGCCTGGCGTAAGTGCGCAGCATCTGATCGTTGAAGCGGCAGCCGAGGAATAAAAAGCCCCGGTCGGTGCGCCGTTCCTTGACCACGTCAGGGATAGGGGTCTGGATGTCGATCTCGGTCAGGGCTTCGACATAGTCGGAATCGGCTATGAGGAAATTTGCGGCCGGCCTGATACTGCCATGAGGCGCGTAGAGAACCGTCCTTGTCGCTGCTCCGGGCTCGAGCTCCGTCCCGAACAAGTCGTAGGTTCTGGTCCAAATGTCGCGAGTTTCGTTCGCCCGGGTGACGCCTTGTATCTCGGCGACGTCGGTTCGGCCGGCCTCAGCCAGCGCCGCCCTCATGGCGCCTTCGTACCAGCTGTCGACGATGAGGGAGAGCGGGAGCTTTGCGAGCCAGTTGTGGAGGAGCGTCGGCGCCGTCGGCCCCGCGAATATATCTGCCATCCAGGCTTGAAGTGTGCGGCGATGCCGGCGCTGCTCGATGAATTGCGCGACCGACCACATGTTGGTGCGGATCTTCGAGGGAGCTGTGGCCCGGGTGTTGAGTGCGGCGGCGACGGCCTCCGGGGTGCACGGTACAGGCGGCTCCGCTGAGCTTAGCCGCAGCAGACCCGGACCGAGATACGGGATCACGTGATCGGAAATGAGCGCTTGTCTGGCCAGCTCAAGCAGCTTTCGGGCAAAACTGTCGCGGACGACGAAGAGGTGGCCCGAGGTCGGGATCGTGTTCATGCTCGTTTCCTCTCCACGCCTCCTGATTGAGGCGAAACGTCAGTCGTCGTCCGAAAGCTTTCTTGCCTCGACGGTGATCGGCAGACGCGTATTCGGGGGAAGATCGGGTAGGAGAAGGCGCCAGCCGTTCCTGAGCGTTACGACCCCACCCCACAAATCTTGGTTCTCGAACTTGATAATCGCCTCTTCGAGATCTTTTTTGGGGACGTACGCGGACAATCCGGCATCGGTCCTGCGGATCATAACTTTCATCAGGCCGTCCCTTGCTTCGCGTTTTCTTCGGCCCTACCGGCAAGGTCGGCCCTGTCGAGGCTCATCAATTCGCGCGCTCGCATGCCAACGACCGTGCCACGGTCGATCCATTCGACGGCATAGATGAAGAACTGCTGTAGAAAGGTGCCGATGTCGCGCACATAACCCTCTTCACCCTTGCGCACGAGATTTTCGCCGATCTCCCTGCCAGGATAGGTGCCGTCATTCTTTATGTGACGAGTGGCGCGGACCCGCTCTCCCGGCCTGAATTGGGGAGGCCTGCGGATTTCGACCTCCTGTTCGCGTGCGAGCCGCATGGCGGTTCCTTGTTTGTTTGAGGCCAGAGTTGTTGATGGGGCGCGCAGGCTTTCCCGGAAGCAGCCCTATGCCGGGTCAGGCGGGAACGCAGGTCTTCGGCACCGGGCATACCGAGGCACATTGTTGCGTGTCGAATTCTCCCTGGCATTCTGTGCACTTCTGCGGCTCGACCACGTAGCTCTCGCCTTTGAACTTGATCGCACCGGACGGGCATTCGAATTCGCAGGCGCCGCATTGCGTGCATTGGGATGCGATGATCTTGAAAGCCATTTTGACTCCTGTTCGAGTGGAATGAGACGGCTCAGGCGTTCGCCGCGAGTGCCGGGACGCCGGACTCGGCGGCGTAAATCGCGCCGATTGCCGTTTCGATATAGTCATGGCCATAAGCGTCGGTTGCTCGGATACCGGCGTCCGCCAACTTATCCTTGGGGCAGTTTCCAATCTTGGCGCAAAGCACGATGTCTACGCCTTCCAGCGCGGCGATGACGCACTCGAGAGTGTCGTTCTCGCCCCACCCGCCGAGGCAATACTGCTCAACCTTGCGGTGCCCGACAAAGTTGATACCTATCGGCGAGGCTTCATACACCTGGAATTCCTTGGCATGGCCGAAGTGTTCGTTGACGCGGCCGCCGCCCCTAGTCGCCACCGCGACGACCAGGGACTTGCCGGAGCCGGCTGCCTTGACCATTCCAATCGCTTCGCTCCTGGCCGCCAGGTGATCACGGCGCTCGTCCGCGACCAGCTCCCGATAGGCTTCGCGCTTGCCGGCATCATAGGTGAGCTCGCCAGGAATCTGGTCGATCGTGAATTCCTGGCCACGATCCTCGCCGAGCAGGCCGACGGCATCTGCCCGGCACTGCCGGCAGTGGCGCATCAGCTTGGCGCCGCCTTGAAGAAGATCCTGAAGAGCCGTCATCTCCATTGCATTTGGGCCGCGCTGCCCGGTCAGTCCGTAGTACGTGCCGTGAGCCGGGTCTGAAATCAGGGGCATGACGTTGTGCAGGAACGCGCCGCGCTGCTTGACCTGCTTGTTCACCTCAACCAGGTGCTGGTCGTTCACCCCGGGGATCATCACTGAATTGATTTTGGTGAGGATGCCGCGCGCGCTCAGCATCTCCAAGCTCAGCATCTGTCGCTCGTGCAGGATCCTGGCGGCTTCGATGCCGACGTAGCGGCGGTGGTCGTAAAAGATCCAGGGATAGATCTTTGCTCCGACTTCCGGATCGACCATGTTGATGGTGATCGTCACGTGATCGACATTCATGTCGGCAAGCTCGGCGACATGGTCCGGCAGCGCGAGCCCATTGGTAGAGATGCAAAGCTTGATGTCGGGGATTTCCCTGACGACGCGTTCGAACGTCGCCTTTGTCTTCTCCCAGTCGTAGCAGGCATCGCCCGGTCCGGCGATGCCCAGCACGGAAAGCTGCGGCACTTCGTTGGCGACCGCGATAACCTTGCGTACCGCCTGGTCGGGCGTCAGCTTTTCCGAGACAACCCCAGGCCGGCTTTCGTTGGAGCAGTCATATTTGCGATTGCAATAGTTGCATTGGACATTGCACGCAGGCGCGACAGCGACGTGCATGCGCGCGAAATAGTGATGCGCCTCTTCAGAAAAGCACGGATGATCCTTGATCTTGTCCCAGACAGCCGGATCCAGATCGTCCGGTCTTGTCGACGACCCGCAGGAGGTAGATACGCAGCCACCCGAATTCGCGCTCGCCAGCAACTGGTCGGAGAGCTTCGTCTCGGTCAGGCTCTCAACCGAAATTGCCGGTGCGGACATCGAACGGCTCCGTTGCGGGTTAACGTCGCAGTTCAAAGCGCAAGCGCAATGCCAACTCAAAAGGCGGCACTATGATCGGCAATTGGCTTTCGCGTCGGATATCATGAGGCTGCTCCGACATAAATTTGTCGGACCTCGGACAGCGGCAGCCGCATAAGGTGAGGAAGGCGACTACGGCCGGACATCATTGAGAGACAGAAATCGCGTGTCGATCCCTTCACCCGTGAGCGCCTCGGCACAACGTTCTCGACCGGTCTCCGGCGAAGATGTCGATCTCGGCGACTGTGAACTCATCGGCGGTGAAGGTGTCGCCGCATACTGTGTCGGCATGGTTCCAGCTGGGAGATGCGTGCCTCCCCTTTACTCTCGTCCAGACGCCCGCCTGGGCTCCTCATGATCGCGATCAAAAGCGTGATCATCGTCAGAGACCCGAGCAGCTTGGCCTTGGCACGGACAGTTCCCGCGCACCTGGCGCAGGGGTATGGTCTTGTTCTCGACATCGTGAGAACGCTGGAATTTCTTCATCTCGATGTCATGTCGGCGCAAAGCGTATCTGACCTGCCGCGTTCGTTAACCCGGTCCGGCGGTATGTGAGCCCTGGAAACACTCAGGAGTTGTGGTCCAATGCTCCTCCCAAGTAGCATTCATTCAATTCTGGAAGCACACTGTTCACCCGCCCCCTTTGCGAGGATGGCGCCAGAAGCGGTTGGCGCTTGTGGTAACTTCAGGAGTACACACGTGCCCTATGCAAACGCGGATCATCCGAACTTGAAGAGGACACCGAAGCCACCGCGCGGATAGTTCCATTCGATCTCGCCGCTGGCCTCGCACAAGATGCGGCAGGTGCCGCACTCCATGCAGCCATCAGCGGTGATTTCAACCTGACCTTTGTCGTTCGACTCATAGCATTTCGCTGGACAGACGTGGGTCAGCGCGACCAGATTCGCGCTTGGTTGCTCGTGCGGTCGCACCTTTATATGCGGACGGCCGGAGTCCACCAGATAGCGGTTCTGGTAAAGCTTGTCCTCTACACGCAAGTTCGTCACTGGGTTTGTCATGTGGTCAGTGCCTCACCGCCACGCCAATGCCAGGCGGATAGCGTCCCTGACCAGACCCAACCGCGATCGCGCCTTGATGAAGGCTGCGGTAGTAGCCCTTTCCTTCTCGATCTTTGGCGTGCCGTCGACCCGCATGAAGTTCTGCGCGGCTTTCGACATTAGCCGCGGGTAGGTCGTGAAGAAATTAGCGGCGTTATTATGGAGTAAGGCTGGCATGTCTTTGTATTTCCGCAGGTCCTTCACCACGAAGGATTCGTCCAGCATCGTCTTGTAAAGGGCGAGGTTCCGTTTGGTCATAGGATCGTTGCGTCTCTTGACTTGGATGATAGCTTCAGCCGCAATGCGACCGGAGGTCATGGCGAGGTTCGAACCCTCGCGGTGAATGGCGTTGTTCAATTGCGCAGCATCGCCAACAACGACCCAACCGTCGCCAAAGAGCTGCGGAATTGCCTTGTAGCCACCTTCAGGAATGAGATGCGCCGCGTATTCCTTCACCTCCGAGCCGGCGATCAGCGGCCGGATCGAAGGATGGTTTTTTAGCGCCTCCAGGAGGGCGTAAGGGCTCTCCATCTTCGCGGTGAAATCCGAGACGAGGCAGCCGATGCCCAGTGAGATCGATTCCTTGTTGGTGTAGAGGAACCCGAGCCCGGCCATGTCGTGGGATATCGTGCCGACTGCCTCGATCACGCAGCCTTCACTCCCTTTGACGCCGAACCGCTGCTCAATGACCTCTTCGGGCAAGAAATGCATTTCCTTGACGGCCAGCGCCACGGCTTCGGGCGTCAGCATCTTGCGCAGGCCGCCTCGCGTGCCAAGCAGCCCGCAGACACCTTCTGCAAGAACAACGACGTCCGCGTAGATCGCTCCGCCAGCCCGATCTGTCCGCACCCCGATCACCTTGCCCTTGTTGTCACGCACGAGTTCCGTCACGGTCGTCTCGCACAGAAGCGTCGCGCCGGCCTGGCGCACCCTGCGCGAAAACCACTTGTCGAACTGGGCACGGATGATGGTATAGCGATTGGGGCTCACCTCGTTGAAGTCCTCCGACCGATAGTGAATCCCGGTGTGGGAGGTCTCGTCCATGACCCATAGCCGCTGTTCGACCAGATGCCGCTCCAGAGGTGCATCATCGCGGAAATCCGGGATGATCTTCTCCAGCATGTTCGCGTACATGATGGCGCCCTGAACATTCTTGGAGCCCGGATATTCACCTCGCTCCAACTGGAGTACCTTCAAGCCGTCGCTTGCCATCGTGTAAGCAGCTGCGTTCCCGGACATGCCGGCTCCGATGACAATCGCGTCGAATTCTTCGTTGATCATCTCGATCTCCCTTAGCTCGCAAGCTTGTCGCGGCTGTGCGGTGACAGCCGCCGGGTGAAGGCCTCGGTGAGCGCGGGGAGGAAGCGGACCGCATCGGTGACGATCCCGAGGTGAGCGAAATCGAAAATCGGAGCGTTCGGGTCGGTGTTGATGGCCACGATGAGATCGGCTGCCTCAACCCCAACGCGGTGCTGGATCGCGCCAGAAATACCAGCCGCTATGTAAAGCTTCGGCCGGATTGTCTTGCCAGTCTGGCCGATCTGCCGATCCGCCGGCATCCAGCCCTTTTGGACCAGCGGCCGCGAACAGCCAAATTCGGCGCCAATCGCTCGCGCGAGACTCTTCACAAGCTGCAGGTTCTCCGCCCCGCCGAGGCCGAGCCCTCCCGCAACCACCACATCGGCATAGGCGAGATTGGCTGTGCCTGACTGGCTATCCGGCAGGAAGCCGAGGATTTTGGTGACGATCTCATCCTCGGCCAGTGAAAGCTTGTGCGCGATGACGCGCCCGATCGCTCTGTCCGCCCGCTGCGGCATGGGCATGACCCTCGGTCGCACCGTCGCCATCTGCGGCCTGTAGTTCAGCGTGTATATCGTGCATAGCAACGAACCCCCGAAAGTCGGACGGGTCGCGGCAAGCGAACCGTCGGCATCCACATCGAGTTCGGTGCAGTCGGCCGTGAGCCCTGTTAGCAAGGTCGTCGCGACGGACCCGGCGAGATCCCTGCCGAGCGTGGTCGCTCCGAGAAGCAGAATCTCGGGTTTGTAAGTATCAACCAGATCGGTCATCGCCTTGGTGAAAGGCTCATTCCGATAGTCGGCGAGCAGCGGCGACTCGACGAAGTAGACAAGGTCGGCGCCATAGGCGAAGGCTTCGGCGACCGCGTTCTGGGTGGCTTCTTCCGGCGGTCCGAGCACAACGCCACAGAGCTGGACGCCAAGTTTGTCTGCCAGCTTGCGGCCCTCACCAAGCAATTCGAAGGACACGGAGTGGACCTGGCCGCGTTCAAGCTCGATGAAAACCCAAACGTGCCGATAGGCCCTGAAACGCTCGGGCAGTTCCTTCGTCATCCCGGCACGGCCGGCGGGCGGGCGGGGAGTGTCTGGGTTCGCGCTCGACATATGGTCTGCTCCTTGCCGTCAGGCGCCGTCGAAGGCGAGTTCCGGTTCCAGTGCCGGCTGGCGGGTGAAAATTGCAACAATCAGTTCGTCGGCGAGGTCGCGCAGCGTCTTCTCGGCCGTGTCAATTTGCGCTGCCTTTTCCGACCGCGCCGTAGGGGCGAAAACGCGTCTGACGACCGTCGGCGAGCCACGCAAGCCGCACTTGGTGAGGTCCTCAATGCCCGCCTCGGCCGCACTCCATTTCACAACCTGCCTCCGCGCAGCGCTCAATGCGTCTTCGATCGAGCCCCGACGCATCTCGTTGGTGCCTTCCAGCATGGTGATGAGGCAAGGCAGCTTGCTCTTCAGCGTCTGCGTCCCGCCCTCGCAACGACGCTCCACCGTGATCTCGCGCGCAGCAAGATCGATGGTAGCGATTCTCGCGACATAGGTGAGTTGGCTGAGATCGAGACGCTTGGCGATGCCGGGCCCGACTTGCGCGGTGTCGCCGTCGATCGTCTGCTTGCCCGTGAAGACCACGTCCGGCGTGCCGAAGGTTTCGCCGATCTTCGCGATTGCCTGGGAGAGAGCAAGTGATGTCGCCAGTGTGTCGGAACCGGCAAAATAGCGGTCGGTCAAAAGCACCGCGCGATCGGCGCCGTAGCCAAGCGCTTTGCGCAGGGAGTCCTCTGCCATGGGCGGACCCATGGTGAGCACGGTGACCTCGCCGCCATAAGCGTCGCGTAGCCTGAGAGCTTCTTCGAGGGCGAATAGGTCATAGGGGTTGATGATGGTCGGCACACCCTGGCGCATGATGGTGTTCGTCACCGGATGGACCCGTATCTGTGCCGAGTCCGGCACCTGCTTAATGCTGACGACGATGTGCATTGGCGTTTCTCTACGCTGTTATCCGGCGGGCTGGCGGTGCGAGTTCTTGGCTGCATCATTCGTGCCAAGTGCTTTGCGGCCCTGTTCCCCTTCGGGCTGCTCACTACGGATGGCGCCGTTGCGATCCCGAACTTGTCGACTTCTTGACATTGTCGCGTCGCGTCTATGTCGCGATCATTCCCTGCCGAACGGCTTCAGGACGGGATCGAAAGGAACGAAGGCGCGGCGTGTCGTGCAAGCTTTATCCGGATCGTGATCTTTGAGCACCTTGAAGACCCGGTGCGTGAGCGGCGAGGAAACCGCGAAGTCCCCGTAAGCCCGTTCCAGCAGGGCGCGCACGCGCGCGGCGATCACCTGGTCGGGCAGACCGGAGAAATCTTCCTCAGCAAGATATTGTCCCACACGCTTCATGATATGGAGCCGTGAAACGTCGAGCACCTTCGGATCATAGGAGACGCCAAGGACAGAGAAGAACTCCTCCGCGGCCGACACTCCTTTCAGTCGCGTAACGATATCGGTGACATCGATGGGACGGCCGTCAGCGGAACAGGTCATTACATTCTCCCTTGTCGGAAAACTGTTGGGTCAAATACGAAAAACTCTGATCTACAGCCGCGAAAATCCGCAGTTTGATGCACGAGGTGGGCTGAGCCAGCGAGGCAATCGGTTGGTCGCAAGGCTGGGCACCCCGGTGCCCGGGCGTGGCGAACAGGCGCCATGCGCAGCGCCGAGCAGTGCGAGATGGGCTCGATTATTGCCGCATTGGCTCTCGATCTGCCCGGGCTCCGACCTGAATGGGACCGAGGTCTTGTTGCTGGCATCTATGAGGAGATCGGCCAGACGCGGCCGGATCATGCGCCTTGATCTCCGGAGGGTTTTGGAGGTCACAGCCCCGACGATCGGCTTGGTGGCGGCTGTCGGTCGGCGTGACGCCTGCGCGACCTTGGCTGCCAGGGCAGGCAATGCGGTCAGGTCGATGCCAGCATCTGCGTGCTGGAGGACAGCTAACGCGGCGGCCACCTCTTCCAGCGCGGCATTGCCCGCGCGCTCGCTGAGTCCAAGGACGGTGGCCGAGGCATGGCGCGCGCCGGCGCGGATCGCCGCCAGCTGGGCGACAAGCTCGAAGGTCGAAAAGGGGTCGAGAACGCCGGCTGTGCCAGCCAGCCTCACGCGCCTTGCGCCGGCGCGCGCCGCCATCATGATAACGCGCCCGAGATGATCCCGGTCGGCCCGTGAAGCATCCTCGCAGCCAACGGCGACGGAGGAGCCGCTGGCGGCTGCGCGCCCGACCATATGCTCGATAAGCTGGAGCGCTCCCGCCTGATCGAGGCCGAGCTTGGTGGCAAGTTGGATGTTCGATGCAGGAAACGACAGATTGACGGCCCGGACCGCGCCCTCGATCGCTGCTTCGAGATCCGGTGAGGTCATCCGGCACCAGGCCGTGAGCCGCACCGAGAGGCTCCGCGCGACCACGGCGCGAATTGCGTCGATCTCGTCGGCGCCCATTGCCGGCGTGCCGATCTTGATCTCAGCGACGCCGGCTGCTGCAAGCGACTCAGCGATCTCAAGTTTTTCCGCCACGGTGAAGGCAACGCCGGGTGCCTGCTCGCCCTCGCGCAGAGTCGTCTCCTTGAGAAAGACCTGACTTCTCATGAATGGTCGCCCGAGCTTCCGGCGCTGAGACAGGGACCGCATTGAAGGTCTTCGGCACTCCGCCCTTCCGGCGCAGAACTGAGGGACTCGCGCAGCTTCTCCACGATGGCAGGCAAGACCTCGAGCACCCGGTCCACGTCGTCTTGGTCGTTGTCACGCGAGAACGAGAAACGGACCGCCCCATGTGGGATGTTCATCGCCCTCAGCACATGGCTCGGCTGTGCACAGCCAGAGGTGCAGGCGGAGCCTGAGGAACAGGCGATACCCACGCGGTTGAGGAGATGCAGGATTCCATCACCTTCGATACGTTCGAAGGCGATGTTTGCGGTGTTCGGCAAGCGCTCGAAGGGATCGCCGTTGACGAAGGTGTTTGGTACACGCTGAAGAATCCCGTTCTCCAGCCGGTCGCGTAGCCACTTTATCCGTGTGGTCTCATCATCCATGAATTTCAGGGCGAGTTCGGCTGCCATGCCGAGCCCAACTATGCCGGGCGTGTTTTCGGTTCCCGCACGCCGGTCTCTCTCTTGGTGACCGCCTTTGATCAGCGAGTGGAAGCGCACACCGCGCTTGAGGAAAAGTGCGCCGACGCCTTTCGGTCCATGCAATTTATGGCTGGAGAGCGATAGCATGTCGATAGCGGTCGATTTCAGGTCCATGGGGAGCTTGCCGACCGCCTGCACGGCATCGGTGTGGAAAAGGGCGCCGACTTCCTTCGCCAATTCGGCGAGCTTTGCGACGGGGAAGATCGTACCAGTTTCGTTGTTGGCCCACATGATCGAGACGATTGCCACGTTTGAGCTGAGGGCTGCCCGGTAAGCGTCAATGTCGAGCCGGCCATGGTGATCCACCGGGATCCTGTGCACCTTGACCCGGCGCGTCTGCTCAAGATGTGCGCAGAGCGCCAGCACTGCGGGATGTTCAACGGCGGACGTCACGATCTCTGTCCGGTCAGGCATCACCTCGAGCGCCGAAAGAATGGCCGCGTTGTCGCTTTCCGTCCCACCCGAGGTGAAGGTGATCTCGTCATCAAACGCCGCGCCGATCAGCGCCTGCAGCTGCCGCCGCGCGTTTCTCAACGCGGCGCCGGCAAGGGTGCCAAGACCGTGCGCCGACGAAGGGTTGCCGAATTGATCCGTAAGGAAGGGCAACATCGCTTGAACGACCTCGGGATCGACCCGTGTCGTTGCGTTGTTGTCGAGATAGAGAACTGTCATGGGTGTGGTCTCCAATCGAGCGGAATGACGTTAAGCGCAAGGATTCATCGCGCTTGCACCCGCCGTTGATAGCCGAGACGATCCAGAGCCGGTGCAGCACCCACAAATTGATTTAGACAGGCGCCGCCGTCGCGATCGACGAGCTCACCTCCCGGGCCCTCTCTCCTGCTTCGACGATCAGCTGAAGGACTTGCCGCATGAGCACTTCGCTCGCGCGTTTGGGTTATCGAAGACAAAGCCGGAGGATTCGAGCCCCGTGACGAAGTCGACGGTCATGCCGGCGACATGCGGTTGGGAGCCGGCGTCTAAGAACACCTTGATCCCATCTGTCTCGAGGATCGCGTCGCCCTCGCGCGGGACGCTCTCCAAGCCGATTGAGTATTTGAAGCCGGAGCAGCCGCCGGGCTGAACCATGATGCGAAAGCCTTCCGCGGGGTCAGTAGCGGCGGAAAGAGCGGTCTTGACCGCGGCAACGGCCTTGTCGGTGAGCGTAATCATGGCTCGCTTATCCTCGTGCGTGACGATTTTGCGGATCACCATGCATGGTCCGTGCCAATGGGAAAAGCGGCGCTGGAACAGTGCGACATCGCTAACACTGCCGCGATTCCGGTTCGGAATTGCTGCGAAGGCGTCCGGCAATCGACACGTATTGTCGGATTTGTCGCGTCCGCCACAGGGGCTGGGCCCGAGTTCCCGCTGAGCTGGCACGTAAGCCAGTTTCCGAGATGCTTCGGCAAATTGGCACGAGTTTTGAGGCTCCCTTTTGGCGAGGACTAACGCTCCTGACCGACAGTATGGGCAAGCAGAGGTAAGACATGCACCAGCGCGAGAAACCTTCGCCAGAGAGAATCCGGCGGGCACGCGAAGACAGCCCCAAAATCCGCGACCGCGATCTCGCTGGCCAATTGGGCATCTCGGAAGCGGAGCTCTCCGCGGCACATTGCGGTTTTGGCACGGTGCGCATCGAGCCACGCGTCAATGTTGTTCTAACCGCTCTCAAGGCGGTCGGCGAGGTAATGGCGCTGACCAGCAATGATAGTGCCGTGCATGAGAAGATAGGCATCTACGACAAGGTGCTCACCGGCAGCCATCACGCCATGGTGCTCGGCAATGACATTGATCTGCGCATCTTCCCGAAGGTGTGGGCGCATGGCTTTGCCGTCGAGACACGCGAAGGCGGGGAGATCCGCCGCAGCCTGCAATTTTTCGACGCCGCAGGCGAGGCAGTGCACAAGGTGCATCTGAGGCCGTCCTCAAACCTCTATGCCTATCAAAGACTGACAGACGAACTCCAATCCTCGAACCAGGAGCCGATTGTATCGGTTAAGACGAGGTCAGCCGAAAACGAGGCAAACATTCCGGACCAAGCCGCTACCATCGACGACCTGCGGGAGCACTGGAGCCAGCTGACCGACGTACACCAGTTCTTCGGCATGCTGAAGACGCTGAACCTCAGGCGCCGCCGGGCGGTCCGCATGGTCGGCCAGGACTACGCCTGGCTGCTTGACAATGCTGCCATTGGCGGCATGTTCCATCGTGTCGCCGAGGACGAGATGCCGATCATGTGCTTTGTCGGCAATCCTGGCTGCATCCAGATCCATTCCGGCCCGATCAAGTTGGTCAGGCAGATCGGGCCTTGCATCAACGTTCTCGACGCCACTTTCCACCTGCATCTCAGGACCCAGCACATCCGCGAGGTTTGGGCCGTGCGCAAGCCGACCAGGGACGGCCACGTCACGTCACTCGAAGCCTATGGCGCCGACGGCAATATGATCATCCAGTTTTTCGGGACGCGCAGGGAAGGCGAACCCGAGCGCGACGACTGGCGGTTACTGACCGAGAACCTGCCGCGCTTTCCCAATTCAACCGCCGCTTGAGGTAGGACCGACGCATATTGATTTCCGTTTTCGCTCGGCGTCCGCGCCGCTACTCTGGATTCTGCTGACCACCTCTGCGCCTGCCGAGGCCAACGAGAGCACAGCTGTCTTTTGCGACCCGTCGCGGATCGCCTTGACCGTAGTCTCCAGCCCCAGGGCGCTACACCCGTGGCGAGCCAGCCATCGATGGTTCCGTTGCGATGTCCCAGAACCGGAAGCTGCCCCTGGTCTAATGCGTCAGCTGTACGTCGATCGAACGTCCAACATCCCGGCCCTGTACGGCGCCGGGTGGCATCAAGTGGTCGAGGTGAAATCGATCGGTCCCTTCGTCCAGTTTCCAGAGGGATGGGTCCACAAAGGCGTGCTCGAATGATCCATAAGGTCGGCAAGGCCCGTCGGCGTCCAATGCCAAGTCCGCAAGGGTAGCGTGCGAGATGGATGCAAAGCTGAACGCCGCCCGAAGCAGACCGTATCATCAAAGAACGCCAGCGCATCCTGTTCGTGCTATCGGAGCAGGGCGGTTAGATTCTCGGCCCGGGGCGGCGACGCAGCAGTCGAAGGCCTGGTTGCCGGTACGACGAGTGCGGTCGAGGATTTCTCCGGCGGGCAGCAGCTGTCCGACGAGGCGATCGTCACCGCCAGGCGAGGTGATCCTGACGCAGAAGAATGTCGGGGCGGAATCTTCAGAGCTAATTTGCGGCCTCGCGATAGCCTCGGCGGACGTAGGCCTTCTTTTCGCCGTTGGCGGCGTCGGCGGCCCCAAGCTCCAGCTCCGCCGCTCGGCGGCAAACCAGCAAGGGATCGGGGCCGGAGCCTTCTTCACGAGCGCGCAGGCTCATCATGGTCAGTGATCGTTCCTGCGAACCAATCGCTGTCAGCAAATCCACCTTGCCTGCGAACCGTCGATTACCACCGCAAAGCCGCTCGCTCCCTACAGCGCTTGTGGAGAGCGCGCTCGCGAGCGGCTTCGCTACCGCCGAGCGACACCCGGTCTGGGAGGGACCTCGTTCGATCCTTAGGCAGCTTCCACCAGGCTCCTCGTTAGCTTCTATGCGCACCGTTGTGATGTCTGGAACGGACAAGAATGTCGAAAGCCCTACCAGGCGTAGCCCCATACCGGGTCGCCACGACGATATATGAGCGGGTGCCAACGGTGCCCCTATTCGGCACGCGATTTGCTCAATGTCATCTGAGGCGATGTCGGCAGTGCGTCACGCAGTTCAGCGGCGTAAACGCCTGAACGCAGGAGGACCAAATGGTAGCCAACCCGGTTCCAGATCATGTCCCCCCGGAAATGGTGGGCGACTTCAGTCTTTTTACCTCGCCAGGCATGTCCCCGACGCCCAACGGCGATCCGCACGCAGCAGTCGCTTGCGTGCATGCCGGGCCGCCGATCTTTTATTCGCCTTGGAACACGCGGGCCGGACAGGGTACTTGGGTCATCACTCGGGCGGCAGATCAGCGCCGGGTGCTGCAGGAGACCGAAGTCTTTTCCAGTCATCGCAGCATCTTCGCATCTGCATTGGGCGAAGACTGGCCGATGATCCCGCTCGAACTCGATCCACCGTACCATGGAGTCTTTCGCTCACTGCTCAATCCGCTGCTTTCGCCACAGCGCGTAGCGGAATTTGAACCAACTATCCGCGAGCGAGCGATAACGCTCATCGACAGCATCGCCTCGCGGGGCACGAGCTGCGACGTGATGAAGGATTTCGCCTTTCCCTTCGCCGTCAACATCTTCCTTCGCTTTCTCGGACTGCCGGATCACCGTCTCGATACATTTGTCGGCTGGGCGAAAGATCTGCTCCACGGCGACGATGTGAGACGGCCGGCGGCTGCTCGGACTATTGTGGCGTTCATCGACGAACTAGCGGCGATGCGCCGCAAAGAGCCCGTCGACGATTTCATGAGCTTCATCGTGCATGCACAGGTCGAGGGTCGCGGGTTGACGGACCAGGAGGTCCGTGGCATTGGCGTGCTTACCTTCGTTGCGGGACTCGACACCGTCGCTGCAGCCATTGGCTTCGACTTGGCCTATCTCGCGCGCAACCTCGAAGATCAGGAATTGCTGCGGAACGAACCGGACCGGATTGTGCTCGCAGCCGAAGAGTTGCTGCGCGCCTATCCGAGCGTTCAGATGATCCGCGTGGCACGGAAAGATATCGATTTCAAAGGCGCGCCGATCCGCAAGGGAGACTTTGTTTCCTGCGCCACGATGATTGCAAATCGTGACCCTGCGGAATTCGAGGCCCCCAACACGGTCGATCTGACGCGAGAGGGCAACCGCCACGCCGCCTTTGGCTATGGTCCCCACCGTTGCCTTGGCTCTCATCTCGCCCGGCGGGAAATTGTCATTGGGCTGGAGGAGTGGATGGCGCGCATACCGCCCTTTCGGATCAAGGAGGCAACAGCACCCATCACCCATGGCGGCCATGTGTTCGGGATCGAAAATCTGATTCTGGATTGGGCTTGACCAAGGCCGCCCGGAACTGGGCACAGACGTGGGAAGTAGCCGTGCGCATTATCGTTCACAAAGCCAGGTGCCAGGGTCATGCGCAATGCTCGGCGCGAGCGCCGGCAGTCTTCAAGCTGGATGAGGCGGGCTACATCCTACCTGGTGACATTGATGTTGCGGATGGGGAGCAACTGCTTGCGGCAGATGGGGTGCGATCCTGCCCCGAACTAGCGCTGGAAATAGACGATCCGCCTGCTGCGCGCATAGTAGCCCAGGCCACGCGCAAACGGAACAATGCGCTCCCGGAACACCTCAGAACGACGGAATTTTCGACTATGGACCCCGCAAAAACTACCGAACTACTCGACCGTGAGGCGATCCGCGACTGCCTCTATCGGTACTGCCGCGGGATAGACCGCGCCGATGAGGCAGCGCTGCGTAGCGCCTACTGGCCTGATGCACATGACAATCATGGGGCCTATCGCGGCTCGGCCGAGGGCTTCATCCGGTTTGCGCTCGGTGTCTTCAAGACCGGACCGCGCAACATCCATCAGATCACGAACGTCCTTGTCGAATTCATCAAACCGGCTCAGGCCGCAGTCGAGAGCTATTTCACCGCGCTGCAACGCGGACCGGACAAAGACGGAGAAATGCGCCAGATGCTGCTAAGCGGGCGCTACTGCGATCTGTTTCAAAAGAGGGCAGGCGAGTGGCGGATTGCCGATCGGACCGTCGTCTACGATTGGCTCGAGGAGCAGGTCCCAGCTGCGGTGCTTGAGACAGAACGGTTCGGCCTGCGACAGCCGATTGGAGCACCGTATCCGAACGATCCGGTCTACGCGATCGGAAAGCATCGCGTTGCTTCTCGCGATAATGCGTCCCCAGCTCCGAACGGGAAAACCACATCGGTGGGACGATAATTTATGACAACTCTGCTACGCCACAGCAAGCTTAGCGATACCCTGCACGCTAAAGATGCGGCCGCCAGGGTAGCCTTTCTGCCCCGCGACAGCGTGACCGCGACAGCGCTCTGGTCTGAGGCCACGAGCGCGCCGAGGCCGGTCTACATCGATTTGCTGGACTTGGCAGAGCCGCTCATCGAGGCAAGCCCCTGTGCTTGAGGCGTCGGACACACATTCGACTATCCGACCGAGAGTTGGATCGCAGCCAATGCGGACGACGCCTGTCTGGGAACGCACGCGACCGGCGCCAGCACAGGGTGCTCTACGGGGGCGCACCATTCCGCCGCACCACGTCGAGGGCAGAGATTTCAGAGACTCCTGGAGAAAGTTCCCATGAAGCATGCAGGACGGGTCGTAATCATAACAGGCGCCGTGGGCGGAATCGGCCGTGCCCTGGTCGATGTTCTTGCGGCAGATCAAGACACTATTGTTGCGGTGGACCTTCCTGGGACCGGCGTGTTTGAACTGGCCCGCGATCTCGGCGAGCAGCACCTTGGCCTCGAGTGCGATGTCTCGCGAGAGGGAGATATCCTCGCGCTCTATGGCCGGGTCGAAGCACAGTTCGGGCAGATCGACGTCCTCATCAACAACGCCGCGGTGGGACCCAATGTGGCTGCCACTGTCGACACCGATGTCGACGCCTTCCGACGCCGCCTGGCAGTAAACCTGATTGGGCCGTTCGTCATGGCGCGCGAGGCGGCGAGGCGCATGAGGCCGGGAGGTGCCATCGTCAACGTCGCTTCGATGTCGGGCGTGGCCAGCAATCCCAGACGCCATGCCTACGCAGCCTCGAAAGCAGGCCTGATCTCGTTGACAAAGTCGCTTGCATGCGAATGGGCTTATCGCGGCATCCGCGTGACGGCGGTAGCGCCGGGCTGCGTGCGCACGCCTATGACTGCAGAGCTGGAACGAGCAGGCAAAATGGACCTCTCGGCGATGCGCCGTCGCGTGCCAATGGGGCGCATGGCTCGGCCCGACGAGATCGCCCGGGCTGTGCGTTTTCTGGCAAGCGCACAGGCGCACTACGTCACGGGATCCGTGCTGGCGGTCGACGGCGGCTGGATGTCATTCAACCAACCTGGGGATGCCTGCCCTGAGGTGGAAGGCGTTCCCCTAAGCGAACTCTCCTGTCCGGCCCAACGCGCCGACGCGCGAGTGGTGCTCGTCACGGGTGGTGCGAACGGTATAGGCGCCGCCGTTGCTCGCCGTTTTGCCGCGAATGGTGATACCGTAGTGATCGCCGATAAAGACCGCACCGCGGCAACTCTCCTGGCTGCATTGCTCGGCGGAAAGAACATCGCGAAATCGGTAGATGTGGCCGTCGAGGCCGAGGTGGTGGCGGTGTTTGAGGAACTGAGGGAGCGCTTCGGGGGCGTCGATATCCTCGTCAACGGTGCTTCTGTCGTCGACACTTTTGTGGCTGGGATCGAACAAATGCCTGCAGACATCGAACGTGTCCTGCATGTCAATCTCACTGGCGCCTTCGTTTGCGCGCGTGAAGCGATCAAAGCAATGCGCCCGGGCGGCGTGATCCTCAACCTCGGATCGATCAACAGTTTTCTGCCCTTCGCGCCGCGTCACGCCTACGGTGCCTCGAAGGCGGCGATGGACATGCTGACCCGATGCATGGCGGCCGAACTGGGGCCCGCCGGCATTCGCACAGCCACCGTCGCTCCTGGCTATATCCGCACTCCCGCCATTAGCGAGTTGGCGAAAACCGGCCACATCGACTTGGCAACGATCGGCCGACGGATCCCTTTGGGCAGGATGGGAAGGCCGGAAGACGTTGCAGATGCAGCGTTTTTCCTGGCTTCCTCCGACGCCTCATACATCAACGGCTCGATCCTCTATGTGGACGGCGGCTGGACCGCGTTCGGTGACGCAGGAAACGCCAGCGAACTCTACGACGAATGCTTTGCGGAGGCGGGTGTTTGAACGTCGACCATCGCTACGCTACCGGGCGCCGTCCATGAAAGCGGAGACCTGGCTTGGAACGCGCCCGCGGCGCGGCCCCGATCCAAGATGTCGGCGGGGCAACGTCCCTCGGCATGGGGACAAGCTCTCGCGCGTGCCGGCAACCATGGATCCGGACTGCTTATCGTACCACTATGCCCCTGCCAGGCGCCCGATCCGAGGCAATCGCGTGTCTCGGATGAGCGCAGTTCCAAATCCGCCAACCATCAGCAAACAAGGAAACATAGTGGAATTCGCCACCTTCATCCTGGCCGCCCAACGTGGGTATCATCAATCCCCCGAGATCGTTATCCGAAACTCGATCGAACAGGCCATCGCTTCGGAACAGGCCGGCTTCGGCACAGCCTGGTTCGCAGAACACCACTTCAACAACTACAGCCTGATCCCTTCGCCATTGATGATGGTGGCCCACTGCGCCGGAGTGACGAGCACCATTCGCCTCGGCACTGCCGTCTGCGTGCTGCCGCTCTACAAACCGCAGCGCCTGCTCTCCGAGATCGGCTTCGCCGATATCCTTGCGAACGGTCGCCTGGAACTCGGCGTCGGCTCTGGATACCAACAGTTCGAGTTCGAGCGCTTCGGCGTCAGTATCGATGAGGCGCCGGCGATCTTTTCGGAACATCTCGATATCCTTTTGAAGGGTCTCAACCAGAACATCTTCGAGCACGATGGCCACTATGAGAAAATACCCCCGACGGCGATTTCAGTATGCACCGTCCAAAGGCCGGCACCGCCCATCTGGATGGCCGGCGGGCCGGCCCGCATGAAACGGGCCTACCGAGAGGGTCACAATTTCTTTGTCACCGCATTCCACGACGGCCTGGCGAGCTTGAGCACGTTGCGCGGAGCAATCAAGGAGGCGGCGGCTTCCGAGGACAGGAATGTGACGGACGCCAGGATATCGCTGTTGCGTTGCTGCTACGCCAGCGATGACGAGGAGGAGATCAACAGCTATCTCGACAACGCCCGTTTCCAGCGCCGCCTGTCCGAGGCGCTGCATCAGCGCCGGCAGCAGAGCCACGACGGCTATCTGCTGCAGGAAACGCCCACCCAGCAGGATCTGTCCTTCGGGGCAATGCGCAACAACCTGCCGATCGGCAGTGTGAATCGCGTGATTGATCGCTTGCTGCAAGAGATCGACATTCTGAAGCCGGATCAGATCGCAATCCAGACCCAGTTGGGGGATTTCGACCAAAAGCTAATGCTGCGCCAGATCGAACTCTGGGGAGACAAGATCATTCCCGCAATCAACAAGGCGCTGGGTTATGCGCGCGTTTGAAATCATAAGGGGGCCAACTTCGTGGCCGCAGCTTCTTTTTCGTTCCACTCGGCATAAACGGATTCAAATGGCACGTTCATGAACGGAACTTGGCGTGGGTTTCGATGAGTGGCGCTGCCGTCACCTGGACGGCCCCAGATGGGGTTCCCCACTATCTCGCCTGCCGACGGGCGAGCCTTCACGGCTAACCGTCGCTTCAGGACCTGCTCGCGCCGTCAGCCAAATTCACGGCGTCGTGTCCTGGGTGAAATTCTCGCCTGCCCGACAGGCTGCAGGACGCGTTTCAAGGCGAGGCTCAATTGCATGATCAAGGCGGTCGATTTCCCCGACCGCTCATTGGGCACGAGCCTGCGCACACGTGTGCCCGAAAGACTGACTGACCCGCGTTGCGCTCGGCAGAGTGCTGCGTGAAGGCACAGACCAGGAGAACGGAACCATGTCCGGTCAAAACGATGCGCATATCGGCACCGGCCAATGGCCGACGATCCAGCCGGAGAAGGAGTTCGACGAACATGTGCTTGCCTGCGTCTTCTCCTGTGCGCTCAAGGAGGTCGAGGCTGGCACGACAGTGGCGGAGTCAACAGGCCTTTCGCTTGCCGAGCTGCGCGAGGTCTTGCCCCGCGGTTTCCCTGGTACCGCGATGGCAGCATTCGCCTCGGCAAACGTCAGCGATGCTGAGCCGGGTGTAGAGGAAGAACTTCTGCGCGGCCTGCTACTGGCACATGCCCGGGCGAGTCATCCGGCGAGCGCCCGCTTCGCTAAGATCCTCGCCCGGCGCGCCATGCATGATGGCCATCTGTGGCAGGACCTTGGGCTTCCCGACCGGACCGAGCTCAACCGCCTTCTGGCCACACACTTTCCGACGCTGGCGGCCGGCAACACCCAAAATATGAAATGGAAGAAGTACTTTTACCGCAAACTCTGCGAGGCCGAAGGGTTTTCGCTGTGCACTGCGCCCAATTGTCGGGAATGCAGTGATTTCGAAAATTGCTTCGGCCCCGAGAAAGGCGAATGTGAAGAACGCGTCACACCGGTTTAAACGCCGCTTTTCGTCACGAGGCCCTGAGGCCTTGATTACCGTTGTGCCACAAGCGTTTTTCCCGGCGCCGCTGTACGGAGGAGGGGACATTCATCGCCTCGCGATATTTTGCGACGGTGCGGCGAGCGAGATCGATACCGTCTTCCTTGAGCCGGTCAGCGATTTCATCGTCCGAAAGCACGTTCTCAAACGATTCTTCGGCGACCATTGCTTTGATCCTATGGCGGACAGCTTCGGCGGAGTGCGCGTCACCGCCTTCGCAAGAAGCGATCGCGACAGTGAAAAAGTACTTGAGCTCGAACACTCCACGTGGGGTGTGCATGTACTTGTTCGACGTTACCCGGCTTACAGTCGACTCGTGCATGTTGATCACGTCAGCGACCGCCTTGAGATTGAGGGGTCGTAGGTGGGCGACGCCATAGTCCAGAAAGGCATGCTGCTGGCGCACGATTTCGTTCGAAACTTTGACGATCGTCTTGACGCGCTGATCGAGACTGCTGATTAACCAGAGCGCATTCTGTAGGCATTCGTTGAGAAATGTCATCTCTTTCGATTTTTTGGCGACTCGGCGTGAAACTTCCTTGAGATAAGTGTGTTTGATCATCAACTTGGGCTGCGTGTTCGGATCAGGCTCGATCTGCCATCCACCTCCGGGCGAGGGAGTGGCCCAGACATCCGGCACGATGCATTCCGGCGCGCCCGAGTGGAATGCGTTTCCGGGCTTGGGGTCGAGCGCACGGATTTCCTGCAGCATGTCGAAAAGATCTTCGTCGTCGACGCCGCAACGCACCTTCAAAGTCCGATAATCGCACCGCGCAAGCACGTCAAGGTTGGCAATCAAAGCCGCCATGGCCGGGTCGAACCGGTCTCGCTGGCGCAACTGTATCTCAAGACATTCGCCGAGAGATCGTGCGAAAATCCCCGGCGGATCGAGGTGCTGCAAGATACCCAAAACTCGTTCCACATCGGCCAGCGGGATGTTTAGCTTCCCAGCCAGCTCCGAAGCACTTGCCCCAAGCAAACCAGTGTCATCCAGATGTCCCGCAAGCACATTAGCAATCAGCCGCTCGTGCGGCGTGAAGGCGGTGAAGGAAATCTGAGAAGCGACATGGTCGTGCAGCGTTTCTGGTAAGGCGACAAACTCCTCGAAGGCACGATGATCGCCAGGCGCGGTGCTCGATTTCCCTTGCCTGGGCAGATCCCGGGACATCTTCGCATACTCCAGAAGGGGATTTCTCTCGAGCTCCTGGGCCACGAACTGATTCAGTTCGGGAATGTTCATTTGAAGCAGGCGAATCGACTGGATGAGTTGAGGCGATAATCCCAGAGACTGTTTCTGAAGTAGGCTCAATGACGGTTGCATGGTCACTTATTCCTGTCTAGAAGCTCTTGACTGCGGCTGGTTTCGATCTCTCACAGGGTCGACGCCTCTCATGCGCGTCACCTTTGAATGACCTTCCCGGACGCGCCGCTTTAGAGCTTTGCCCTTGTGCAAGTGGCGTCCAAACGCAGCTGCACATCCTCGGCACCAGGTCATGCAGCGTCCTTCAATGTTTGAAGGACGTTCTGCGGGGATGAGACGCCATAAGGGTCGGTCCCGCAGTTGTCGGAGAAACCTTCCTCCTCAAACCACTGCTCCACCACGCCATTATTGACCAGAGCCGCGTAGCGCCAGGAGCGCATACCGAAGCCGAGATTGTCCTTGGCAACCAGCATGCCCATTTTGCGGGTGAACTCGCCTGAACCGTCGGGGATCAGCTCGACTTTCTGCAACCCCAAGGACTTCCCCCATGCATTCATGACAAAGGCATCGTTGACGGAGAGGCAGTAGATCGCGTCAACTCCTTCCTTCTTGAATTCCGCATAGAGATCTTCGAAATTCGGCAGTTGGTAAGTCGAACAGGTCGGTGTGAAAGCACCGGGCAGCGAAAACAGGATGACCCGTTTGCCGGCAAAGTAGTCGTCGGATGTTCTTTTTTCCCAGCGGTAGGGATTTGGCCCCTGGACTGAATCATCGCGGACACGCGTAAGAAACGTGACGAAGGGAACCTTCTTTTTACCGGTCATCAATTTTCTCCTTGAAGGGAGGTGGCACTGGATTCTTGCAGGGGCTGGCGCAATACCGAGCTGCGGGTCTCGTGCATGGCATGATGCCGACGGCGCTCCCGATGCTTTCTCCATTCGGGTGTATGGGAACGGCCCGGCTCCAGGTGTTCTTCACCCGAACCGCATCGACGTGGGCGATTGGGGGACGCGGCTCCGGATTCGTGGCAACGGCCCGGCTCCAGACCTTTCTCACCCGAAAGCCATCGATATGAGGGATGAGGGCACCTTCTAGCGCCGCGATTGGTCTGGCCGCGACTAGGGCGCCGGAGCCGGCATGGATCACCCACTCCTCATACCCGGGGTCAAAATGCTGGCAACCGGACATGACCAGGAGCGGGATGAGCATATGCGTCGCAAAAGTGATTCTCCGCGCCGCAGAGCGGCGTGGCTGAACTGGTTCAGCGTATTGGCTGGACTTGCCTGTTTCCGGCCGACGTGGGCTCGGCCGAAATTTTGAGAAGCCTCTTGGCCACTGACATGCTGATGCAAACCGATTTCCGGCAAATGCGCGAGCATCATCTGGCGTCTCGGCATCGGACCCCAGTTGCAAAGCCGCTTCGGAGGACGGATCTCCGAACCGGACGACGTCCCGATCTTCAGCGAAGACGGCCACCGTCGCCTTTGTCCATCGTTTGGAGCTTGGGGCGTCAGCCATGGTAGTCACCTTCTTCCTGGTTTGATGGGCTCTAAGCACAAGGCTGCAAGCGGCATGCCATTTCCAATGAAGCTGCTCCTGCACCAGCGCTATCGCTTCGGTACGACGTCTTCGCCAACCGGAGGTGCGCGCCAGAGCCGTCACGTCATCACACCGAACAAAAGTCCTGTGTAGAGAGGGTATTCACCCGTCCGGCGCCGGCTGGCAAAGGACGGGCCAGACAGGGCAAGCCCAGGCAATACCCCGCATCGGCCGGCACAGCGATTGCACAGTGTGTTTGCCCTGGCGTGTTTTTACGTGCGACTAACGTGAACGCAGGCCGGCAGCGCCACGATCCGGATTCGATAAGGATCGCTTTCGACTCGGCTACGATCTTTACACGCATGGTGTTCCTCTCGCCGAGCGTCCCTATCGAAATCCATTGTGTCGGAAACTGGACTAGAATTGTCGCAAAGCCGACCCAAAGGTCGCCAAGAAGCGTCCGCTGTTTGCGGGAACCGGCAGAACGCAACGGAGCGCCAACCGGGCACGCAAATAGCCAACAATCTTGTCAGTGGGACGTCTGCAAATTTCGAGGAGAGCCTCGGCTGCCCCTAGCGAGGCTTGATGCAGGAGCGCATTGATCTTCCGCTCCAACTCAACTGAAAGGATTTCTGTGATCCATTCGATCGCTATGCCTGGCAGGCACTAAATCGGCATTTCAAAACCGATGATTTGACGGGTCTCGCTAGCTCGCGCCGAAAAAGTTTGCTGCCCATTTGTGCCCGACGTTCAAACGGTTGAAGAGCAGATTGCGCCCTTATCTCCCAAGCTCGTCGGCGTCCACCAGCGGGACGAGGTCGTTGCCATGAAGTTGTCGGACATAGTCATTCGAGAGGTGAGACCGTCGTTGCGCTGACACCCTTGCAATATCAGGACATCGATGTCGGCGAAGATGGGCTGCGCAACCTGACCAAGTCCGCCCGGCCGAGCGCTGATCGCTCGCTGTAGTCTCGGTGCAGGCCGGCAAGGCACCGGCGCTGGTCCATGCCCGTTGAAGAGCCGACGTGGAAGAGGCAGTACCGCGATCCAGGCGGCCATCCTAGGCGAGACGAAGGCCTGGATCGAAAAAGTATCGTGCGCAGACCGCGTCGCGCGGCTGGTGCGAGTCCACCTCGACGGCGAGCTTCTCTCCCACCAGGCGGTTAGGTTGCGTGTTTCGGGTCGAATACGAACACTGTGAGTGCCGCGAGCAATGTGGCAATTGCGGTGTAGGCAAAGACACCCGTGACGTGGTCGGGATCCTTCAGCAGCAGTCCGCCGAAAATCGCGCCGGCTGCGATGGCTACCTGGAACGTTGAGGTCATCAGCACGGCGGCGCTTTCGGCCTGCTCGGGAACCGCACGCAGCAGTATCCAAGTCTGCAACCCCACCGGCACCGCGCCGAAGGCAAAGCCCCATACGGAAACCGCAATCGCCGAGGCAAAGGTCGATGCTCCAAACTTCAGCAACGAGACAGCGGCTATCGCCATAAGGAAGGATGGCAGGGCCGCGACTGCCTTGAGACTGTGTTTGGCCAGGAATGCTCCGGCAAAACTGCCGAAGAAGCCGCTTATGCCAGAAAGGAGCAACAATATCCAGATCCCGTTGGTACCGAGCTTGGGAGTCGTCTCGAGGAAGACCCGAATATAGCTGAAGCTGGTGAAGTGCCCAGAAGCGACCAGCAGTACGACCAAAAGTGCGACCTTTATGGTCGGATCTTTGGCCGCATCCAGCAGACTGCGGAATCCAGCCATTTCAACCGGAGGCAGCGTCGGCATCGTTAAAAGCAGCACCAGCAGCGTAACAGCATTAAGCACTGCGGTGAGCGTGAAGGCCACTCGCCATCCCAAGCTGCCGCCGACGACGGCGCCGAATGCAGGCACGCATACGAGAGCGACCGAAACGCCGGCGAGGATGATTGACATGGCGCGCGGCAGAAGATGATTTGGAACGAGCCGTATCGCCAGCGATGCCGAAATCGACCAGAAGCCTCCGAGCGCAATGCCGAGCATAACGCGTGCTGCCAGCAAAACCGGCAGCGACGACCCGACTGCCACCAGAAGGTTGGACAGGATCTGAAGCAGCATCATTGCCCACAGGACGGTCCTGCGGTCCAGGCGCTTTGCAATAATGGCCATCGTCGGCGCTGAGATCGCCGCAGCAATGCCCGTCGCTGTGATCGCATATCCAGCCGCATCCACTGAGATGCCGAGATCGCGCGCTATCAGCGTCAGCACGCTGGCTGGCAGACACTCTGCCGCCACCAGCCCGAAGGTGCCCAAAGCAAGCGAAATGACCGCACCCCATGCGGGAGGAGATAGTCGATCCGGCGTTTCTGGGCCGTGCAGAACAGTCTCGATAAGACCCGTCGCCGATTCGGTCATGAACATCCTCGCCCAACATGGGTTGGCTGCGATGACCCGAACTAAAGGCAGAAGCGCGCCATCGCTGCCCGACATCTTGTGACAGTAGGGCGTGCAATTTCGGTGCCGGTTCTCCGTGCCCGACGGGGGTGTCATCGTCGGCAGACGTCTCATCAGGCTGTTCTATGCCGACCTCGGCGTCCGTCTCGAACCAGCCATGCGCGCCAGCAGTTCCGAGCCCGGATGTCTGATGTTCCGTGACGGGACGACGCGAGCCGGTCGCTATGACCGCCGCCTTTAAGCAGCCAAAAACCGGCTCTGACTGAAAGGACCATTTCCGGTGGCTCGAACCTGACGTTTTGTGTCGGGCATTGTCGGGTCCGCTACACGGCTTGTTCCAACAATAATCTATCTGCCAGCGAGCACTTGTTAGCGCACAAGCTAACTAGCTAGAGCCAAAAGGAAAAATCCCGCTTTGGCTGTCCTTCGAAAAAGTTGGCACGAAACTTGAGACCTCGTTGTGAGGCGGCAAGAGCTGCCCATCGGCATTTGTGTCCCGGGCAGCCGCGACGGATGAAACCAAGGAAGGAAACCTATTAATGTCACGTCTGCGTCAGATCGCCTTTTACGGCAAGGGCGGCATCGGCAAGTCCACCACCTCCCAAAATACGCTCGCCGCTCTCGTCGACCTCGGGCAGCGAATCCTCATCGTCGGCTGCGACCCCAAAGCGGATTCCACCCGCCTGATCCTGAACTCGAAGGCTCAGGATACTGTCCTGCATCTCGCGGCACAGGAAGGTTCGGTGGAAGACCTCGAGCTTCAGGACGTGCTCAAGGTAGGCTACAGAGGCATCAAGTGCGTGGAGTCCGGCGGCCCGGAGCCGGGTGTAGGCTGCGCCGGCCGCGGCGTCATCACCTCAATCAATTTCCTTGAGGAGAACGGCGCCTACGACGATGTCGACTATGTCTCCTACGACGTGCTCGGGGACGTGGTTTGCGGCGGTTTCGCGATGCCGATCCGCGAGGGCAAGGCGCAGGAAATCTATATCGTCATGTCCGGGGAGATGATGGCGCTCTATGCCGCCAATAATATCGCCAAGGGCATCCTGAAATATGCACATTCGGGCGGTGTTCGGCTCGGCGGACTGATCTGTAACGAGCGTCAGACCGACCGTGAGCTTGACCTGGCCGAAGCACTGGCTTCCAGGCTCAACTCCAAGCTCATCCACTTCGTGCCGCGCGACAACATCGTCCAGCACGCCGAGCTCAGAAAGATGTCAGTGATCCAATATGCGCCCGACTCCAAGCAGGCCGGAGAATACCGCGCGCTTGCTGAGAAGATCCATGCGAATTCTGGCCAGGGTACCATCCCGACCCCGATTACCATGGAGGAGCTCGAGGACATGCTGCTCGATTTCGGCATCATGAAAACCGACGAGCAGATGCTTGCCGAGCTTCAGGCCAAGGAAGCGGCAAAGGCGGCAGCCCAGTAACCGATATTGGGCGCCCTCCTTGAGGTGGCACGCCTTGCAAAGAACGGCGCCTCGTCGGTGAGGCGTCACCAGACACCTTGAAAGGGGTCCCATGAGCCTGGAATACGAGAATGATGGTGCTCTCCATGCGAAGCTTATTGAGGAGGTGCTATCGCAATATCCGGACAAAGCGGCGAAGCGCCGCAAAAAGCATCTCAGCGTCGCAAAGAGCGGGGACCAGGCCGGCGGGGAAAACGAGATCCTTTCCGAATGCGACGTCAAATCGAACATCAAGTCCATTCCGGGAGTGATGACCATACGCGGCTGCGCCTATGCCGGCTCAAAGGGCGTGGTCTGGGGTCCGGTCAAGGATATGGTCCATATCTCGCACGGCCCCGTCGGTTGCGGCCAATATTCCTGGTCACAGCGCCGCAACTACTACGTCGGAACAACGGGCATCGACACGTTCGGGACAATGCAGTTCACATCCGATTTCCAGGAGAAAGACATTGTCTTCGGCGGTGACAAGAAACTGGAACAGATCATCGATGAGATCGAGCTACTGTTCCCGCTGAATAACGGCATCACGGTGCAATCCGAATGCCCGATCGGTCTCATTGGCGATGACACCGAGGCAGTTTCTCGCAAGAAGGCCAAGGAGTACGAAAAGACTATCGTGCCGGTGCGCTGCGAGGGCTTCCGCGGCGTCTCGCAATCACTCGGCCACCATATCGCCAATGACTCCATCCGCGACTGGGTCTTCGACAAGAAGGACGTCGATTTCGAGGCCGGTGCTTACGACGTCAACGTGATCGGCGACTACAATATTGGCGGCGACGCGTGGGCCTCGCGCATCCTGCTTGAGGAGATAGGATTGCGCGTGGTCGGCAACTGGTCCGGTGACGCGACACTCGCCGAGATCGAGCGCGCCCCGAAGGCCAAGCTCAATCTCATCCACTGCTACCGGTCTATGAACTACATCTGCCGGCATATGGAGGAAAAGTATGGCGTCGCCTGGATGGAGTACAATTTCTTCGGACCGTCCCAGATCGAGACCTCCCTGCGTAAAATAGCCAAGCATTTCGGCCCCGAAATCGAGGAGAAAGTCGAGAAGGTCATCGCCAAGTACAGACCGCTTGTCGACGCGGTCATCTCAAAGTACCGGCCACGCCTCGAAGGCAATACCGTCATGCTCTACGTCGGCGGCCTGCGCCCCCGCCACGTCATCACAGCTTACGAAGACCTCGGCATGATCATCGTTGGCACCGGCTACGAGTTCGCTCACAACGATGACTATCAACGCACGGGCCATTACGCAAAGAATGGCACGCTGATCTATGACGACGTTACCGGCTACGAGTTGGAGAAGTTCATCGAGGGAGTTCGCCCCAACCTGGTTGGCTCTGGCATCAAGGAAAAATACCCCGTGCAGAAGATGGGTATCCCGTTCCGTCAAATGCACTCCTGGGACTATTCGGGACCTTATCACGGCTATGACGGCTTCGCCATTTTCGCGCGCGACGTGGATCTTGCGATCAACAATCCGGTCTGGGGCCTCTACCAGGCACCTTGGAAACAAAGCCCGTCCCGTGGGCAGGCGATGGCTGCCGAATAGATGCCCTGTCCCAGGCCTAGTCTCCCCAGAGAGACGATGAACCCTCGCGGCTTGTGAGCCTCGGGAAACCGCAAACGTCTCCACGTACCTGAGCTGCCGTATGGCGCGGCCAGATGGAAAGAGGTAATACCAATGCCGCAGTCGGCCGAAAAGATTCTCGACCACGCTCCGCTGTTCCGCGAGCCGGAATACAGGCAGATGCTCGCCGGGAAGAAGCTGAATTTCGAATGTCCGCACCCGGATCAGATCGTTGCCGATCAGGGTGAATTCACCAAGACCTGGGCATACCGCGAAAAGAACCTCGCCCGACAAGCGCTTGTGATCAATCCCGCCAAGGCCTGCCAGCCGCTCGGCGCTGTGTTCGCGGCCGCGGGCTTCGAGCGGACCATGTCCTTCGTCCACGGTAGCCAGGGCTGCGTGGCCTACTACCGCTCTCATCTATCGCGCCATTTCAAGGAGCCTGCTTCGGCGGTTTCCTCCTCGATGACCGAGGATGCGGCAGTATTCGGGGGCCTGAAGAACCTGGTCGATGGGCTCGCCAACACCTACCAGCTTTACGACCCGAAGATGATCGCAGTCTCGACGACTTGTATGGCGGAGGTCATTGGCGACGACCTGCACAGCTTCATCGAGAACGCCAAAGACGAAAAGTCGGTGCCGCGCGACTTTGACGTGCCCTTCGCCCACACGCCGGCCTTCGTCGGTAGCCATGTCGACGGCTATGACGGCATGCTGAAGGGCATTCTAGAGCACTTCTGGAAAGGCCAGGAGCGCACGGAAACCAAGGGAACCATCAACCTCATTCCGGGCTTCGACGGCTTCTGCGTCGGCAACAACCGGGAACTCAAACGCCTGCTCGATATGATGGGTGTGTCCTACACCTTCATCCAGGACGCCTCTGACCAGTTCGACACGCCATCGGACGGGGAATACCGCATGTATGACGGCGGCACCAAGATCGAAGAGGTGAGGGGGGCACTTGACGCCGAGGCAACGCTTTCGCTCCAGCACTACAACACGCGAAAAACGCTGGATTATTGCGGGCAAGTTGGGCAGGCCACGGCTTCCTTCCATTATCCGCTGGGCGTCCAGGCGACCGACGAATTGCTGATGAAGGTGTCGGCGCTTTCCGGCAAGGAAATCCCCGAGGCAATCCGACTGGAGCGCGGCCGACTGGTTGATGCCATGGCCGACAGCCAATCCTGGCTGCACGGCAAGAAATACGCGATCTACGGCGACCCGGACTTCGTGTACGCCATGGCCCGCTTCGTCATGGAGACCGGCGGCGAGCCGACACATTGCCTGGCAACCAACGGCTCCTCGGCCTGGCAAGCCGAGTTGCAGGAACTGCTTGACGCCTCGCCCTTCGGCATGGACGCTCAGGTCTGGGCGGGTAAGGACCTTTGGGCGCTGCGATCGCTTCTCTTCACCGAGCCGGTGGACCTGCTGATCGGCAATTCCTATGGCAAGTATCTGGAGCGCGACACCGGCACGCCGCTGATCCGCCTGACGTTTCCAATCTTCGACCGGCACCATCACCATCGCTTTGCGCTCATGGGCTACCAGGGCGGGTTACGCGTGCTGACCACGATCCTCGACAAGATCTTCGACAAGCTCGATCGCGAGACGAGCCAGACGGGCGTGACGGACTATTCCTATGACCTCACCCGCTAAAGCACACGGCCAGCTTTTCGCCCAGGCTGTTCATTGCCCGAATGGACTTTGGAGACTGACGCAATGACCTCGCTCAGTGCCAAGATCCAGGACGTTTTCGACGAGCCTGCATGCGACAAGAACCGTGGCAAGGACGTCAGGGCGCGCAAGGAAGGCTGCGCACGGCCGCTGACGCCGGGAGCGGCAGCGGGCGGCTGCGCGTTTGACGGGGCCAAGATCGTCCTGCAGCCGATCACTGACGTTGCCCACCTGGTGCATGCGCCGCTCGCCTGCGAGGGAAATTCCTGGGACAACCGCGGTGCAGCTTCGTCCGGGCCAACCTTGTGGCGCACAAGCTTCACGACCGATCTTACCGAACTCGATGTGGTGATGGGGCGGGGCGAGCGGAAGCTCTTCAAGGCGATCCGCGAAATCAAGGAAGCCTATGCGCCCGCAGCAGTCTTTGTCTATTCGACCTGCGTGACGGCGCTCATCGGCGACGATATCGAGGCCGTCTGCAAACGCGCCGCCGAAAAGTTCGGCCTGGCCGTGGTTCCCGTCAACGCGCCGGGCCTGGCTGGCTCCAAGAACCTGGGCAACAAGCTTGCCGCGGAGGCGTTGCTCGACCATGTCATCGGCACGGTGGAACCCGACGACGCCGGCCCGTATGACATCAACGTCCTTGGTGAATTCAACCTTTCCGGCGAATTCTGGCTGGTCAAGCCGCTCCTGGATCGGCTCGGGATCCGGGTTCGCGCCTGCATTCCGGGCGACGCGCGCTATCGCGACGTAGCTTCCGCGCACAGCGCCCGGGCGGCCATGGTGGTGTGCTCGACGGCCCTCATCACTCTAGCCCGCAAGATGGACGAGCGCTGGGACATCCCGTTCTTCGAGGGCTCTTTCTATGGCATCTCGGATACGTCGGAAGCACTCCGCAACATTGCTGAGCTCCTGGTGAGGAAGGGGGCCGATCCGGAGATCCTGGACCGCACGGAGAGGCTGATCGCCCAGCAGGAGGCGATTGCATGGAAGAAGCTCGAAGCCTACCGGCCGCGGCTCCAAGGCAAGCGCGTGCTGCTCAACACCGGTGGTGTGAAGTCCTGGTCGCTCGTCCATGCGCTGGTGGAGATCGGCATGGAGATCGTGGGCACCTCGGTCAAGAAATCCACGCTCGAAGACAAGGTGCGCATCAAACAGATGCTCAAGGACGACAACGATACGTTCGAGCAGATGTCAGCGCGCGACCTTTACGCCATCCTCTCTGGAGGCAAGGCCGATATCATGCTCTCGGGTGGGCGCACGCAATTCGTCGCGCTGAAGGCCAAGATGCCCTGGCTCGACATCAACCAGGAGCGCCAGCACCCTTACGCCGGTTATGACGGCATGGTGGAACTCGTACGCCAGATCGACCTCGCCATTCACAACCCGATCTGGCGCCAGGTGCGCGAGCGACCCCCGTGGGATGGTCCGATCCATGGGTACGACGCACTGCCGGGCCCAAGCGACGACGCCGAGAACCTGCACGCTGTCCAGGAAACCGCCGGCAAGGCGCCGACGATTTGCGTGAGTGCTGAGGAGATCCGATGACGCGTATCCTTCCCCAGACAAAATCAGCCGCGATCAACCCGCTGAAATCGTCACAGCCGCTTGGTGCCGCCTTGGCGTTTCTCGGCATTGACGGCGCAGTGCCGCTGTTCCACGGCGCCCAGGGCTGCACCAGCTTTGCCCTCGTGCTGTTCGTGCGGCATTTCAAGGAAACGATTCCCCTACAGACGACCGCGATGGATGAAATAACAATCATCCTCGGCGGGTCGGACAATCTGGAAGAGGCGATCTTCAACCTCAAGACCCGCACGACGCCAAAGCTGATTGGGGTCTGCACCACGGCCCTGGTGGAAACCCGTGGCGAGGATTGCGCAGGCGACATTTCGGACATCAGGCTGAGACGGGCGGAAGAACTCGCGGGTACCGAGATCGTGCTGGCCAACACGCCGGATTTCGCCGGCGCCCTTGAAGAGGGCTGGGCCAAGGCTGTCACCGCCATGATCGAAGGCATTACAAAGCCTGGGGAGCGGGCGCGGCAGTCAAAGAAGATCGCGATCCTTCCTGGCTGGAACCTCACCGTGGCTGACCTCGAGCATTTGCGCGAGATGGTCGAAAGCTTTGGCCTGCAATCGGTGATCTTGCCAGACCTTTCAGGCTCGCTCGACGGTACCGTGCCAGACCACTGGGTCCCCACCACCTATGGCGGAACGAGCATCGAGGATATCCGCGAGCTCGGCACGGCCGAGCACTGCATCGCGATCGGCGAGCATATGCGCCGCCCGGCCGAGGTTCTCTACAAGGCGACCGGCGTGCCTTACGTGCTGTTTCAGTCGCTGACCGGATTGAAGGGCGCCGATCAGTTCGTTTCGCTGCTGTCGGCTATTTCTGGCCAGCCTGTGCCGGCAAGCGTCCGCCGTCGGCGGGCGCAACTGCAAGATGCGTTGCTCGACGGACATTTCCACTTCGGAGGCAAGAAAATTGCGATCGCTGCTGAACCAGACCAACTCTATCAATTCGGAGCGTTCTTCGTCGACATGGGCTGCGCAATCACGGCGGCCGTCACGACGACCGGTATGTCGAAAATTCTGGAAAAGGTACCGGCGGAGTCGATTCAGGTCGGCGATCTCGGCGATCTGGAATCACTTGCAAGCGGCGCTGATCTTCTGGTCACCCATTCACATGGACGCCAGGCCTCGAAACGCCTTGGCATTCCGCTTATGCGCATCGGCTTCCCCGTCTTCGACCGGCTTGGCAGCCAGCACAGGCTCTCGATCCTCTATCAAGGGACCCGTGACCTGGTCTTCGAGGTTGCCAACCTGTTCCAGGCCGGCCGGCGTGCGCCGACGCCTGATGAGCTCGATCCATTCCGCAAACGCCAAACGCCAGGTGAGCCCGATGCGTCGCTTCTCACTCGTCACTGACGAGGTTCACCGTCCGATGCGTGAACGACAAGCAGGCGCTTTGCGGGTGGCAATCGCTACCCAGGACGTCAAGCAACTCAACGCCCATTTCGGGTCGGCCAAGCGCTTTGTCATCTACGATATGACGCGCGAGGAGTGGGAGCTTGTGGAAGTCATCGAGTTCGACGACGTCTCCGACGAAAGTGGGAAACATCACTCCGAGAGGGATGACCGCATCACACCGAAGATAAAAGCGCTGAAGGGCTGCCACCTCCTGTTTTGCCTGGCGATCGGTGGACCTTCGGCAGCCAAGCTTGTTTCGGCAAAAATCCATCCGATCAAGGTGCGGCATACTCAGAGCATCCAAGAGGTGCTGGTTCGCACGCAGCTGATGCTCAGGACCTGCCCTCCACCTTGGCTGCGCAAGGTCCTGGCTGAGGCAGGCGTCGCGAAACAGAAGCCGTCCTTTGAAGACGAGGACTGAAATGAGGAGGCGAAATGTTCGACCCTGCCCTTAGCCTTGCTGTCGATGAGGACGAGGTGGCGCTTGCCAGCCCGTTTCTCAAATGCCTCGTGCGGCTAATACGTGCTCAGGACTCCTACGGCGCGTGGGAAGGCAAAGCGGACCGCGAACTGCTGGCCGCCTTCATCATCACCAAGCAACAGCGCCGTGCGATCCCGATCATAGGCGATCCCGACCCGGACGTCCTGTGGAGGCTAGATATGTTCTACACCGCCATTGGGCTTGCGATCGAGGAGCGCTGCGGCCTGATGGCATCGCCGATCATGGAGCTGAGCCGTGAAGGCTTTGGGCGCGTGCTTTTCACGACTGGGCGGCTGGTCGCTCTGTCGAAGACGCTGCGCGACGTCCACCGGTTCGGCTTCGAGACGTTGCGGAAGCTCGCCGGGGCCGGCACGAAGCTGGTCAGCGACGCAATCGCAGCCATCGAAACCTATCCCGAGGTGGCGCGTGCGTGATGAAGCAGGTTTCGAGCCCAGGGGCCATGACAATCTTCAGCAGCCGCGATGGCCAACCGTCGCAGCCGACGCCGTCCAGGCGGATCAAGCTCCTGAAGTAACACCGATGAAGCCACTCATCCTGATCTGTTCGCAAGATGCCGAGCTTTATCTGTTGCTCAGCCACATACTGGAGGTGGACGGCTTCGCCACTGAGCCGGTAAGGAGCGCCAAGGAAGTGCTTGCATTGGCCGACGAACGCGAATTCCAGGCCGTCGTGCTGGACTGCGGTCCGGCGAGCATAACCGGGGCCCCAATCTGCGCCCGGCTCAAGGGGGAGCCCCGGACCGCCGACCTTACCGTTATTGCCCTGATCGCGCCGGGTGCCGAGGACCAGCACCTCGATCTCCTCAAGGCTCGCATTGACGAGAGATTTGTGCGGCCGATCGTCCCGGCCAACCTGCTCGACTTTCTACGGGCGAGGCTGGCGCTGCCGAAGCGGGGCGCACATGGCGTTGAAAACGGCGGCTGGCTCACCTTTGGTGACCTCGAGATGAAGGTGGATGCCCGCCGGATTCGCGGCAATGGCCACGACATTCACCTCGGAGTCATCGAGTTCAACGTGCTGCTGCTTATGATGGAGGCTCCCGGCAAGGTCTTCAGCCGGAAGGAGCTTATCGGCACGGCTTGGGAGAAAAACATCCATGTCGAACCACGCACCGTCGATGTCCATGTCAGCCGGATCAGAACAGCCCTCAAGAAGGCTTGGCCCGGCGGCGGCATTCTCACTGTCAGGTCGGCCGGCTACTCGCTCCAGATGCCGGACGGCTGAATCAGTTGAGGTGTAGTGCCACTCCCTTTCCCTCGCGCTGTGAGTCGGTGTTGCGGCCTGCCGCTAGACTAAACGAGATACTCAGGAAGAAGCAGGCAAATGGGTTTTAAAAGCGTACTCTGTGTGACGGACGCAGACCATTCCGATCATGACGTCGAAACTGCTGCCGGCTTGTGTGCTGAAGTCGGTGCGCATCTTTCCGTACGGATAATACCGGCTCTGATGCTCGTTTTGTCATATCGGCCGATGAGAGATGGTGTCCCCGAGTGGCCCACGGGGCGTGGACAGGCAATGGCCACATTGAACAATCAGTTTCGGCAAGACAGATTTACACTGGACGTGCCCAGACTGGAAAGACGCTCCGAGAAGATCCAGGAACTGCTGAGGGCAATGTGCCTTTCCTATGATGTCGATACGGATTATTGCAATTTGACTGGCGTGGGGGAGGTGGTGCGACAGCGGGCACTCTGCGCCGACCTGACCATTGTCGGCCCCGCACTTCTCAACGACAGTGTTGTCGGACCTGTCGTCATCAACGGCAGCTTATTTGATACGGGAAAACCGGTGCTTATTGTGCCCAAGCGCGCTGAGGCGACCCTGTGGCCAAGGCGCGTCCTGGTCGGTTGGGATTCGCGACTCGAGGCATCCCGTGCCGTTCGGGAAGCGCTGGGTCTCCTATGCGCTGCTGAGGAAGTTCGTGTTGTCCTGGTGGGTCCGAAGGCGAACCACAAAGGGTACGGCGCGAAACCTGGAGCCGATATTGCTGCCTATCTCACGCGCCACGGTGCTCGGGTGTCGGTTGACCTGTTGCCAAGTGCTGGCAAATCGGCGGCCAAGGTGCTTGCGCAGCACGCAATCGATACATCTGCCGACATGATAGTCATGGGCGCTTATGGCAGCCGTCGCCTGCGTGAGCGGCTCTTCGGCGGCGCAACGAAATGGATTGTTGACAAGCCGACATTGCCGCTGTTTTTGGCGCGCTGACCGGCTCGGGAGTTGCACCGATGCCGCTCGAAGCTTTAGTTCACTTGGGCGAACTATTCAGATATCGGGAAAAAGATCGCGGCGGCGCGAAGCTCCTCGAGGCAGTGCACGAGGCCTGACCGAACAAAATGCTCCGGTCTTGAGTTGCTTGTCGAACTCTCGCCCGAGACGGCCCCAAAGGCCGTGCAGCGGCGCTGCTCGAGCTCATCGAAGCACGGCCGCGGCAGATTGGCCCAAGACGAGAAAGGTAGCTTGGCTTAATTCAGTTGAGAAAGACAGTCGTTAGCTTGGTAGACGAGTTAGGACCTATTGCTGCGGCCAGCACAGCCGTTCGCTCAAGGCAATGCTCTTTGCAGCGCCAGGCATAGGCTGCCATTGTTCCCGGCTGCCCCATGTCGAGGGCAATTGCAGCTTCATATAACTCAAGACGAGTGCCCTCAGGCAACTTAAGGTAGGGCTTTCGCCGCAGCTCGTGATGACCTTTAGCTGGCGCCGGACGGAAGCAGTGTGCGATCCTCACTGCCCCGGAAAGCCTGCCTTAGCCGAATTCATGGCTGACGAAGAGATGAGCTTGGCGAAAATAGGGGCAAGGATATGCCGGCTCGCCGGCGAAAGGTGGATCGCGTCAAGGTAGAAGACGTCTTCACCTGATCTCAGCGGGCAGTTTTGCTGCCCACACAGAGCTGGGACTATGGGAATGAACTGTACGGTTCGCGGCAGCAGATCCGCGAGCATTCGATTGTTCTGCCAGGACATCTCGGCCGGCATGGTAGAGCACGGCGCGTCGCCCTTCATGAAGTCGGCACGGACGAGGCAAGTCAGCACATCGATGGATGGTTCCGGCGTGGGTCCAACCACGGCGGTCTTGATGCCATGGGCCGCCAGTGAGGCAGCGGTCTGTTCTATCGCGGACGTGAAGTTGGCATTGGAAGTCTCCTGCGAAGGCCAGCTTCCGTCTGTCGAGAGGAAGCTGCCTCCACGCCCCGAGTAGGCGTTCCAGCGGCCTGCCAGGATCACGAGTGTGATGTTGGGATCGGCAAGCACCGATTGGAGCGCGGACGCATTGAAGGCCGGGCAATCCGCTCTCAAGGGACTGGCGGGAAGCATCGTCATGTCGGGAAAAGGAGCGCACCCCGCCTTTGTGATCTGTCTGACGCGCACGCCTGTCGTCCGGGCCGCCTCGTCTAAAGCAGAGGCAAGATGGGCAGCCTGAGAATCGCCCCACAAAACGACCCTCGGAGCGATATTGCCGAAGCCGAGGATGCATTCGCCCGTCTTGGGAATGAGCCCGCCACGCTGGAGGCAGGAAGAGGATTCGAACTTGGCTCTTTCCGCTCTGAGCGCTTGAACAGAAGGACCGTCGTCAGGACCCCGGCTTGGGAAGCCGGAGCTGTAGATGATAGCCAGGGATAGACAGCAGACGCCGGCCATTGTGCCGGCGGTCGGTACCATCCACTTCCAGCCTGTGGCCCTCCGGCGAAACGGGCGCTCGACAAAGCGCCAGGAGAGTGCTGACGCGAGCAGTGCGGCGAGTACGACCGCGACACGTTCAGAGACGAACAATTCGCGATTCCGATAGATGCCTGCAAAGACCAGCAACGGCCAGTGCCAGAGGTAAAGCGAGTAGGATGTGAGCCCGATGAAGGCGGCAGGCTTGATCGACAGCGCTTTCGAAACCATCGTGTCGCGGTGAAAGCCGGCCGCGATGATGAGCGCCGCTCCAATGCAAGGAGCAAGCGCGTATAGGCCGGGAAATGGCGTATCCTGATTGAGCAGGAAGAGTGAAGCGGTGATGAGCGCCAGACCTGAGGCAGCGAGGAGTTCCGCAATCGTTCGGGTTGGCCTCATTGCCTTAGCAGCAGGCAGCGCGATCAGCCCGCCCGTGAGCAGTTCCCAAGCGCGTGTCGGAAGCATGTAGAATACAAAGGGCGGATCGCTCTGAAGCCAGTGCTGAGCGGCGGTGATGGAGATGATGCCCAGCGCCGCGACGATGACTGCCGCCCACGGTCTCAGCCATCGCATCATGAGTATGACCACCAGAGGCCAAAGGAAATAAAACTGCTCCTCGACGGCCAGCGACCATGTGTGCAGGAGAGGGAGCGAGGTCGCGGCTTCAGTGAAATAGTTGGTGTTGACGTAAAAAAAGAAGTTGCTGGCGGAAATCGCAGCGGCAATGGCGCTGTTGCCGAAGCCGATGAACTCACCCGGCGGCAGCACAAACCACCCCATCGCAAAACATGCGGCCAGCATCGCGAACAGGGCAGGAAAAATCCGTCGGACCCGGCGGTGATAGAAGTCCAGCAGCGAGAATTCGCCCCTGTCGGTGCGCTCGATGATGTCAGACGTTATCAGGAAGCCGGAGATCACAAAGAAGACGTCGACCCCAACGAACCCGCCGCTGACCGCTGAAAAACCAGCGTGATACAGGACAACCGGAACAACGGCGACGGCCCGCAGACCGCTGATATCCGCTCGGTACTTCATGCAGCTGATCGTCCTCAGAAGGTTCCGAGCAGCGTTTTTCATGGTCGTTACGCATCGTAAAATCGATAGTTTCGATGAAGTGCATCTACCGTATGAATGCGGGCCATCGCGTGCGACTAAGAACCGAACCAGACCGGACACAAATCGCGCAACGCAGAATCCCGCTCGATCAAAGTGAAAGACGGTTTTTCACTAGAAGGCGAACCCGTCCGGTCACCGGCCACTCCGGCTTGTCAGCGTGCGCAGTGGTGCGCCGATGGTACGGGCGCCGAGGCAAAGACCGCCACTCCAGCGCGCTACATGAGCTTGAGATCGTCAGTCGGATCGATCAGCTGCTGCCTTGCGTCAGCTCGACTTGAATTGGTGTGGCTCTTGTTCATCTCTTCCGCGGTCCTTGTGCCCACCTAGCGCATGTGCGCAGTATCCACCTTCACCGCGCCCGTGATGTCGATCGGCGATTGCCGCGCGGCCGTTGAACAGACGAAACCTATAAGCGCGGCTGGACGGCCAGTCAGAAACAGCACGCTGCCGGATTGGCCACCTACCGCAGCTGCAAAGCAGGCCAGTCATCTCTCAATCGACTGGCTCGCCCGTGCCACGTGGGGCAGTTCCGATTGGGATGATCGGCATCGCCGATCGTACGGTTTCTCATAAGTAGATCGGGCGTCGAGTTTGCAGGCGAGTTGCGCAGGCATTCGTTATGGAGCTCTGGGGTTCGGTTGTTGATCGCATGCGAGGCGCACGCATTCACATCGTAGATGGGCTCCATCGAAACAATCTATTTTACGGAGAGTAACGGACATGAAAAAGCGTTGCTCGGGAGGCGACGCCCACCGGAAATCTCTCCAGGTCATGCGCAAGGCGGAAGGTGGAGCGGCGTCCTCCTTCTGATGCCTAGGGTTCATCACTCAATTTCGTCGCTCGCTTCCTGGATCCATCCCGCAGCGTCACGAGCCTGATCATTTGTGCTCGCGACCGGCGGACCCGTTCGGCGCGACCGGCAGACGATCTGCATTCCTCCAAATCCGATGCCGTGCGCGAGCTTCTCAACACTCCGGACGGATTTTCGGCGAAGGTGAGCTATCTCAAACGGTATGCCGCCACGCTTCGCTGCGGACTTAAGGGCGCAATGGATGTCGCCGAAGCCGGATCGTGGGTTGGACCCGAGGGTGCAAAGCGGTCTTGGCGTATGAGATGCATGAACGAACTGCAGCCGCTATCTCGATGACGATACCTTACTGAACCAATCGCGCGACGAGGATTGTCTGGCCAGGAACAACGTTCCGACCTGGTGGCCGCGCGCTCCTTGCCGCGATTTGGCGTGTGCTGGCGTCTTCAACGCAATCGCTGCTGATCGCCTCGAGCCGCTGTCGGCTTCCACCGTAATCGACGGCGGCTGCGCCGGCGGAGATGTAAGCTCGAGCGCAGCGGTCGGACGAATGGCCCACGTCATCGGCATTGACCTCGACGAAGGGAGCTTGTGCTGGCGCGCGAAGAAGCTGCCGCGCGCACCTTAGTCGAGTGCTAATGGGAGCGTCATGCGACGTAAGAATGCTATGCCTATCAGATCATCATGGGAGAGATCCACGTCGCATGACACATGAGACATTACCGGATTCCCCGGACGGCGCCCATCTGAAAAAAACGCTAGAGTTGGTCAAGCTGGTGCTGTTCCGAAGGGCGACAAAGTGCAAACCTTCAAGGCCTGCCGTTCAACGTCGGATACTCGACACGATCACAAACCCGCTGTCAGTTGGTTCCATCAAAGTTTCCTCCTGGCACGTCGATTGAGGGAACATTCCGAACACATCAGCGCACGTCCTGCCATGATCAGGCTAAGCGAACATTTATTCGGGATCGGAGCTACCCTGTTAGCTTACCGGTAAGAGCACCGGGACAAATCTGCCGCCGGTGCAAGGTTTCCCACCTCAACGTCGGATAGCCGACACGATCACAAACCTGCTGCCAGTTGTTTTGATCAATTTTCCTTCTGGCACGTTCGATGCAGGGAATCTTCTGAACACATCAGAAGGATGTCCTCCTATGGTCAGGGTCACTGAAGAATGCTGTTGCCGCACTGGGACCGCGCTTCGGCTGATCCACAACCGGTCAGAAGTGGGCGCATCACCTTGGAGGCGAGCGACTGCGCCCGCTTCACACGCCGAATAAGGTCGGTAAGCATCCGCTGAGCGAGACGCTATCATCGAAGCGGGTGGAAACGTCGATCCCGCGCACGGCCCCCACGTCCCGACATGAGTGTCGATCTCATCACTTGGCTGGATCCCTGGGCCTCACACAGCCGACCACACGAACGCGGGGACAAACGCTAGCGAATCCAGCCGCACCGGCGTCGAGAATGGCCGCGTAGTGCGGAAGCCGAATGACCATGGCCGATGTTCGCCGCGAGCATCGCGTGTTTGGGAAACATCTATAGGAGCAGGACAAGTGGACATCTCTTGCATTGGGGTGGGTGCTGGACCGCCTAATCTCAGCCTTGCGTGTCAGATACACGAGCAGATCGGTCGAGGGGCACTGTTCTTGGATCGGCAGGTCGACTTCCGGTGGCACCCCGGCAGCGCATTGGATTCGCCGGAACCCCAGGTCAACCACCTCAAGGATCTGGTCACGCTGGTGAACCCGCGATCAGCCTACACTTTCGCAAACTATCTATACGAGAACGGGCGTCTATTCCACTTCCTGAACGCACAGTTCGAGGCCGTGCTCAGAGCTGAGTTTGAGCAATACCTGAACTGGGCCTTCCACCGGAACCCGCTTGTCTGCGGCGGCGAGACTGTGCGCGAAATCCGCTTCGAGGGCGAATTTCGGGTGTGGACGGACGACGCAGTTCGTGGCGCCAGAGACCTCGTGATCGGCATCGGCAAGCAGCCGCGGATTCCGTCTCAGTTTCAGGGCTGGACCGGGCGCAACCTGTTCCACTTATCGGATTTACCGCGCATCCATCCTGAGGATTGGAAAAAGGACGTTTGCGTGGTTGGTGGAGGCCAGTTGGGAGCGGAGGTGCTATTACACCTCGTCGGCCTGCCAAAAGAGCGGCGGCCTCGATCGATCACTTGGGTCTCGGAGGGCGAAAACTATCAGCCCATCGACAACAGCCCGTTTACAAACGAGTTGTTCATAGCGTGCTCTTCGGATCGCTTGGCGGCAATGAGCGAGTCGCAGCGCAAACTGTACCTGAGGCGTTTCGTGCTTGCTTCCGACGGCATTTCGGAAGAGACGTTGAGCGCGATTTATCAAGCGCTATACCGGCACGCGTTTTTGGAGCCAAGCCACTGCGAAATCACACTGCGGCCGGGCTGCACCGTCTCGCACTGCGTCAACGCCGGCGCGGGTCACAGGCTGACCCTGCGCCGCGGCAGGAGTGAGCTCGAAGAAGTCACGGCCGACATCGTCATCCTGGCCACCGGTTACGAGAACGCGTTGCCAGACTTCTTGGAGCCGATGGCCTGCCGGCTGGAAAAGAGCGACAACGAATTGGCTATCCGCGAAGATTTTTCCGTGTGCTGGGACGGACCGCCTGAAAGGCGCATCTTCGTACAGAGCGCGACCCTCGGGCAGCGCGGGCTGGCTGATCCAAATCTAGGCCTGCTGGCCTGGCGAGCGCGTCGCATCCTCGACAGCCTTCTGGGACGCGTGCCGCAGGCGAACCGCGAGCATGCCGGCTTCATCAGACCTGCCCCCGTCGACAACTGGCCGCACCCCGTGGCGGAAGAAATGGGCAGCGGGATATGACCTACGGCTACTGATCACCAGCGGGAGGGGCCGAGGAATGCTGTCCGCCTTCGCTGCAGCGAAGAGCGGGGTGGATGCGGCATCCGTGTCCCCGCGAAGCAGCATTCGCGCTGTCCGTCGGCAGCTCGCACTCGACGCTGGGCCTCATCGACAACGGCTTTAGCAGAAAAGCTCAACCGTAACCGGGCGGCACTCAGTCGTTGCACGCGGGAGCCAGTCGCGGAGCTAGCCCCGCCCTTTCGAACGGCGCCGAAATGCTGCTGCTGGAGGAGCCGAGCCATTTGACCGCAGAAGAGAGCCAAGCTGTTCGGTTTCTTACGCAGGAGTGGTTGCGGTGTCCAAAAACTTACAGCCGGCAGAAACTTGTCGGGTCGAAGACAGCTGGCCAACTGGGCCTATGAGGTTTCAAAGGGGTAACCATGGAGTTAACGGGCACTAAGCGTGCTGGCACGGCCTTTGCGGCAATACTCGTGAGGGCTGACCGCATGAGAACACGCAAGCCGGATTGGTTGCCTGCCAACTCGTGTGTTCCGCTCTTGAGAGAGAGAACGACCAGCTAACCCATAAGCGCCAGGAAAGGTGTGGGAATTTGGAGAACGAAACGGTGTTGCGTATTGAGTCCCCCGCTCCGCCAATCAAAGTGGACACTTGGCTGCGTGGCGAACCCATCACGAACTTTCAGCCCGGCAAGGTCTGTCTGGTCGAATTTTGGGCGACTTGGTGCGGACCTTGTGTGGCGGCTATACCCAATCTGATGCAGCTGCAAGAGGAATATCAAGACAGTGGATTCGAGGTCGTCGGAATCGCAACTAGCGAACAGGCTCCAACCGCAGACGAGGCGCGGACCAAGTTGGATGCGTGGCTGACCGAGAGGTTCCTGAATCTGAATTACCGGATTGCGTTCGATTTTACCGGTGAAATGAACAGACTATGGATGCAGGCGAGTTCTTCTCCCGGAATCCCTGAGTCGTTCCTGGTTGATGGCAACGGCCGCATCGCTTTCATCGGACACCCGGCGGAACTCGATGAGGTTTTACCCAAAGTTCTGAACGGCAGCTGGCGCAGCAGCAATGAAGCGAGGGCCGCCGACATAAGGCGGTTCGCTACTAGCCAACGCACAGCGCGCGAACGGGCCCGGACCAAACCGATATACGCCAAACTTAAGCCCGCCACACAGGCCGAGGATTGGCCGGCCGCACTCTCGGCAGTTGAAGAAGGCCTGGCATTGATGCCGGACTATATCGGGTTTCGGCAAACTCAAGCGAATCTTCTGCTTCACAAGCTGCGGGACATGCAGAGCGGCTTGCCAGTCATGCGCCAGTTAGTCGAGGACGCGATCAACAAAAAAAACGAGGCCGTGTCTTGGATGGTCATGGCCCTGAATCAGCTCTTCGATCCCGCGATAGACAACTCCCATCTTCCCCGTGCTGAGCGCTTTGCGATAGGCAACACGCTCTCGGAACAAATCCTGACACTGAATCCCCCGGATGGCGACGGGCGCCTTAAATTCCGTTGCTACCTCCCGGTAGCTCAGTATTACCACGAGAGCGGCAACAACGCTCGCGCGATCGAGTTGATCGAAGCGGCACTGAAATCGCTGGATATTCCGGAGCCAATGCCTGATCACATCAAACAGACACACCATAGCCCCTTGCTTCAAGCCCTGGCCGACTACACGGGTGAGAACGTCTGTTGCGGGGACTTCTGTGTGGCACCGCAATCAAGGCTCCTGAACACTAAAGCGGAGTGGCCTCATGAGCAGAGATTGCAAAAGGCATGACAAGTGGAATCGAACCCTGGTCAATTCGCCCAATGCATGCAGCCCGCTCGCAGCAAGTATGCCCATGCAGCACCGAGGGGATCGTTGCTGTAGGTCAAGGCTGGGGCGTCAACGACCTCCAGAGACGGTTCGCCGCGGACGCGATGTTCGACGAGAATTTAAGCTATCGCGGAGGACGTCACAGTCCAGGACATGTTCAAGGTCGGCCCAAGCACAGCATTACCTGGAACCCGGCCCGGCCAAGCCGGGGGGCGGCCGCGTAAGCGGGCCCGAAGTTGGCGCAGCCGAACGCAGAGCTCGCCCTCTGAGACGACACTGAATTGAGGAAACGATATGTCTCACACCGCGCTTGATCCTGCCCGTCGACCATCGAACGGCTCCTGGCGCTGATCCGAGCTCAGGACAGGCGATGCCAGGGCAAATGACCGAGCTGCTGGTCGGCTTCATCATCACGAAAAACTGCGTCCTTCAGATCCCGATCATTGGCGATTCTGCTGTGTAGGCTCGACATATTTCACACAGCAGCGGGGATTGTGATCGAGGAGCGCTCTTGCGTGACCACATCGCCAACAATGATGAAATCGATCGGGGTTTCGGGGTTTTCACGGGCGGGCAGTTAATCGTTTGAGACGTCCACCGCGTCGTCTTCGAGACTTTCCGGAAACTTGCCCGCACCGGTACGAAACTGGGCGACGATGCGACTGCGGTCATTGCCTGTCCGACGTTGCGAGGATGAAACCGAATTTTCGAGGAAGGCTCATGTCAAATCTGGATGAGATGTTGAAGAAAGTCCGAAAGCTGCAACTGCGCGCGGCGATTGCCAAGACGAACTTGCGCGACCTTGCCGAGGGCCTCCCGAACAAATGGACTGAGATAGCGGAAGTCGCCGAGACAGCGCACGCTGTTTATGCCGAGTTGAATAGTGCCCGGAGAGAGCTCGCCAAAATGAGGACCTTACGATGACGAGCATCACCCGCGACGGCTCCAAATGGGTGCCGGAATATCTGGCCGCTATAGACGAGAAAATCTGTATCGGCTGCGGTCGCTGTTTCAAGGTCTGCTCGCGCGAGGTCATGCATCTTCACGGCGTGGATGACGCGGGTGAAATCCTCGGCATCTGCGACGGGGAAGACGACGACTTCGACGGTGAGCTCAATCGTATGGTCATGGTAGTGGACCATGCCGGCCGCTGCATTGGCTGCGGAGCCTGTGGCCGTGTCTGCCCAAAGAACTGCCAGACGCATGTCGCGGCCGACCAGATTGCAGCATGAGCAGCATCAATGACGGGATAGGAGAACGACTTTGGACCTCATCATCTTTAGTCGACTCGCGGCGGTGGTTGGAGCGGCAACGCTGTGTCCGTTCTCTTCGCTTAGCACGCGATCCGTCTAGCCGTCGTCGCTACGCTGGCCTGTTCGCTACTGCTCCAGAGGGATTATTTCGGCAGCGTGCTCTTTCTGCTCTGGCGGTCCAGTGTGCTTGTCGAGCAGAGGTAAGGGTAGGCCAACGCAGTTCGAACCAGCCGCCACAAGATGACGAGTTGAGGAATGAATGTTCAGATGTATCTCAGCTCGTTCTGACTGCGCTGTGTGTTGACGCTGTGTTGAGGCGTAGTGACAGAGCGGAACTCACGTTCACGCCCAACAAGAGACATCGAATTGATAGGACAAGAATACAGGTGGGCCGGAACTGGCCAGGGGTGGCAACATGCTCGGTGAAGCTGTTTGCGTTCGCCACGCACATAGGAGGCTCGCAGCACGCCGGCACCGGTCGATCGAACGGAGACGCCGGCGATGATGTGAGTCACTTCTACAACGTTCCAGAACATAGCTGGCTCAGCACGAACGCCCATGACCTAGGCTGGAGATAGTTCAGCTTGAATACCTCTGCTGGAGAAAACATGCTGAAAAAGTTCCCACGCTATCCGCTCACCTTTGGCCCAACGCCGATCGAGAAGCTCGACCGCCTCGGCAAACATCTGGGCGGCAAGGTAGAGATCTACGCCAAACGCGAGGACTGCAACTCAGGTCTCGCGTTCGGTGGAAGCAAGCTGCGCAAGCTCGAATACATCGTTCCCGATGCGATCGCGTCAGATGCTGATACGCTGGTCACCGTCGGGGGCGTGCAGTCCAACCACACCCGGATGGTCGCAGCGGTCGCGGCCAAGATCGGCATGAAATGTCTTCTGGTTCAGGAGAGCTGGGTTCCACATGACGATGTCGTCTACGACCGGGTCGGCAACATTCTTTTGAGCCGCATCTTGGGCGCAGAGGTGCGCCTGGTCGACGAGGGCTTTGACATAGGTATCCGCTACAGTTGGGAAGAAGCGCTCCATGATGTCAAGGCAAGGGGCGGCAGACCTTATGCGATACCGGCCGGGGCCTCTGTCCACAAATACGGTGGCCTTGGCTATGTGGGGTTCGCTTACGAGGTGCGCGACCAGGAGAAACAGCTTGGTTTTGCCTTCGACTACATTGTGGTCAGCACTGTCACAGGTTCAACGCATGCCGGCATGATCGTCGGGTTCGCGAAGGACGGTCGACAGCGCAACGTGATCGGTATCGATGCATCCGCCACTCCAGCAAAGAGCAAGGCGCAGGTGCTTAGCATTGCCAAACGTACAGCGATGCTCGTCGAGCTCGAAACGGAACTTGTCGAGGCTGACGTGGTGTTGCTCCAGGACTACGCGTACCCGCGCTATGGCGTTCCGTCCGAGGAAACGAAGGAGGCGATCCGTCTGTGCGCGCGGCTCGAGGGTATGATCACCGATCCGGTCTATGAGGGCAAATCGATGCAAGGGATGATCGACCTCGTCCAGAAAGGTTTCTTTCCAGAGGGGTCGAGGGTCCTTTACGCCCATCTGGGTGGCGCGCCCGCAATCAATGGTTACGGCTACACCTTCCGTAACGGCTGACGGGCGACAGCTCGCGTATGCCGCCCTGCCGTGCCGGACGTGTCCACGACAGTGCCGAACCGGAAAGGCCGGAGCCAATTCCGCGGACGGTCGATGATCTGGTAAATAATTCAGAGCGTTACGCGCAGAGGCTCGCGACCAAATTCCTCCCTGGGCGGTTGGCCGTCGAGAGACACGAGGCCGTTGAGTTCGTGCTCCGCTGCCATTCTGCGACCCAACGACTGTTCACTCCGCGACAAAGTGCGTTCGGTTCATCTCCTGGGTACCTTACCCAGCCCATTGCAATCTGAAGAAAAGCTTTGCGCCCAAGTTGGCACGACTCTTGAAGCTCTGTCGACAGGGGAGGAGCCAGGACTCAGATTCCACCACGCAATTGGGATGCTGGGCTGGAGCAGCTCGCACCAATGAGAACGCAACTGAAGGAGAGATCATGGAATTCTCGCGGATTGCGGCCGAGTTAAGCCTATTCCTCGACACGACTAATGATGTCGCTGAATCCGAACAGTTGTTCGAATTGTTGTCCGCGTTTGCGCTGAATTTCGATTGCCCGTGGATAGCCTATGGCCCCCTTGCACCAGAACAAAAGGTTTTGAAGCCGACCCGACCGGACTCTGCGATGATGTGGAATTACCCTGATGAATGGCAGGAGCGCTACTTAAAGATGGGTTATGCCAAAATAGACCCGCTCATCAAGAAAGGTCGAAAGGGGGTAGGGCCCTTCCGGTGGAGTGAGGTTTATACCCACGAAAGCACGACTGAAAATGAACGCCGCGTCCTGGACGAGGCGGGGACGTTCGGCTTGAAGTCAGGCGTTACCGTTCCATTACATGGTCCCGCTGGCAGCTTTAAGCTTATGTGTTTTGCTAAATCCTCGGACGGCGAATTGGAAAATAGAGCGATCACCTATCTGCAAATTGCCGCAGTACAGTTTCATCTGAGGGTTGCGAAGCTCGGAACGCAGAGGTCATCGGAGCACGCCTATAAGATCTCTGATAGGGAAAGAGAGTGCATTCATTGGATATCGAAAGGAAAAACGTCAGGGGAAATAGGGACGATATTAGGACGGTCCCAAAACACGGTTGATTTCCATGTGAAAAACGTGATGCGGAAGTTGGACACGACCCGCAGAACGGCACTTGCTGCGAAAGCTGTGGAACTTGGGATTATCGAACCATAGAAAGGAAGATTCGGCGAGCTCGGTGCGCGGCCTGTCGTGGAGCTCGAGCCTCGTCATACGCGGCGCCGATGGCTGCCGCAACCTCCAAATCCATCACTCGCTCGCCGAGAAGGCCTATCATGTCGCGCAAGAGACCGGCCAAGAGCGCACGCAGGTTCCTCATGCCATCGGTCGTCGATGATTCCTTTAAGACCCGCAACCGAGCTTTGCCGGGGAACATCGATGACCGGATGACCGCCGCAATGCCGCTCGCTGCGGCACTGTTGAGGGCGCTCGCGAGCGGCTTCGCGATCGCCGCGCTCCACAGCCTGTGGTGACGTGCTCCAGCGGTCGGACGACTCCTATGATTTGGTCGGCCGAATTCTCGCAGGGGCGATGGGGCTGATCCGTCAACTACCCGATGCCGTAGTATCGGTGCTTGTCCGGAAAATCTATATGTTGTCCACCGCATTCACCCTAGGTATCAGCTCTGGAGCAACGCAATAATGGGGTATTTTTAAGAGAGATAGCCACACCAATTAGAATTCCCGCGAAGTACCGGCCCAAAAAAGTCAATCCGACGATTCTGGTGTCAATGTGACATGAAGAACATTCACCACGAGCAGAAAGTTTTATCACTCTCCCCGTGAATGATCTCCGTGCAGAGGACCTAAAGATGAACATCAACGCGTTCACGGCTCATGAATCCAATGTTCGCCGATATTGCCGGGCCTTTCCCACAGTCTTTACGAAGGCACTGGGGGCGACGATCTGGGACGAGACCGGCAAGCCTCACATCGATTTCCTTGTGGGTTCCGGCGCGCTCAACTACGGACACAACAACCCGAATATTATGGCACCAGCAATCGAATATCTTATCGGTGAGAACATTGTGCTGTCGCTTGATATGCATACGGTGGCTAAGCGTGACTTCATTGAAGCCTTTGTGGATTCGATCCTGAAACCCAGGGGGCTTTCCTACAAGATACAGTTTCCTGGGCCGACGGGCACAAACGCCAACGAAGCGGCGCTGGCCCTTGCGCGAAAGTATACCGGCCGCTCGAGCGTCATGGCATTCACAAATGCGTTCCACGGTATGTCGCTCGGCTCGCTAGCGATCTCGGGGTCGGCGTCCACCAGAGAGCTGGGAGGCGTTGCGCGCCACGATGTGATCCGTATCCCATTTGACGGCTATCCGAGCCAAGCGTTCGATTCCGCCAATTACATTGATTGCGTTTTGAGCGACCCAGGGAGCGGCATAGAAAAGCCAGCCGCAATCATTCTGGAGACCATCCAGGCAGAAGGGGGCATGAACGCCGCATCCGCGGCTTGGCTCATAGAAATTCAGCGCATTTGCCGCAAGCATGGCATTGTTTTTATCGTCGACGATATCCAGGCGGGTGCGGGCCGAACAGGCGATTTCTTCTCCTTCGAGTTCGCCAAAATCGAACCCGACATCGTGTGCCTTTCCAAGTCACTGAGCGGTTCAGGGAGTCCGTTCTCCATTGTCCTTATTCGCCCCGACATGGACATATGGAAACCCGGAGAACATAGCGGGACCTTCAGAGGCAATAATTTCGCCTTCGTGACGGCAGGGGCCATGTCCAAAATGTGGTCGGACAGCCGGTTTACTGCAGGCGTGGAACAGACAGCGGCCAAACTGCAGGGGCACCTTGACCGCCTCGTCGCGAAATTTCCCAGATACATTGAACAAAAACGGGGCCGCGGTCTGATGGCTGGCCTCAAGTTCCGTTCACCGGCCCTGGTCGGCAGCGTGCACGATGTCGCGTTCGAGAATGGCCTGCTTATCGAATCCTCAGGGCCAAATCGCGACGTGATCAAAGTCCTCCCGCCGATAACCATCACCGATGTCGAACTTGATAACGGCGTCGCCATTCTTGACCACGCACTACAGGAGCAAGACAATGCGTAATCAGATTCCTCAACCGCCCGCCATCTCTCCTGTTTCGATCAGACACCGGACCGGCTCGATCAGCACTGCTGACATCATCTCGGTCCTGAAAGGCGAGACGACCGCTCTGCACATCAAGCAGGCTTTCAGCACTGAAGTAGCCGAGGAGATCAGCGCGAACTTCAGTGCCAGTACCGGTCTCAAGCAGCGAAAGGATGGAGTGCCAGGACAGTATGTTGGCGCATCCCACTACAGGAAGGATGCAGCCACCTATTTCGCAGAGGCCGAAAATGCGCGGCCGCACGTCGAGGCCCTGTTTAAGAATTTGGTTGACCCGGTCCGAGCAATATTCAGCGCATTGAAGCGCGAGCTTCACAACCAGGGCATCGAACTGCGACTGGCCCGTTCAGAACACGGTCAGGCCAATGTTTGTCGTGCCATCAACTGGTCTGGCAGCGGCGCATTTTCATTGGACCCCCACGACGACGTCGCTCAAGTCTTATGTGCTGGCAATGGTTATGAGCTTTCTTCCGTGGCGCACAACACTGTCGCAGCATTTAACTTCTATCCGAGCATGCCCGAGGAAGGCGGCAATCTGAGGCTCTGGAGCCATAAGCCGACAGTTGCCGACCGAAAGTCGCAGGGCGTGGAAACCACCGGCTATCCCTACTCGGCAGCCTATCTCGAGGCCGTTCCTTGCCGCGAGATCCAGCTCAAGGCCGGGGATATCGCTTTGATCGATGGCGGCTTCGTTCACGGGGTTACCGGTCAACCAGGCAACGGAAAGCGTCGCTTGTTGCTGAACAGCTTTTTCGGGTTTGCGCGGCCGGATCTTGTTCTCTGGTGGACCTGACTTTGGAGGACCGACCTTTAATGCGGATGGATTGCGCATCTATCAGCGTCGATGCGCAGTCGACTGCTGCTGACCTTCGACTTACGCCCGCCCGCCACCGGATCGCCCGCAACGGATGATTGCGCCGCACCCGCGCCTCAAGGTCAACATAGCTAAACAGTTCGCCAGCTCGATCGTCGCCGCCGCGCACGTCACTTCCGAATCCCTTCGGAACCAGTGAATTACCGCTGCGATCCGGTGGCGAGTGCCTTTTCAACAGCTTGCTAGAGAAATACCCAAACATCGGGGTTGCAGTCATGCTGGAAAACCGGTGCGGTTATGTCAGTCGCCCATGCCAACAACGCCGCCGATAGCGCTGCCGCAAAGGCGGGTACTGACTGTCAAGGTATCGCTATCCCAAGCGTTGCAACAGATTCGTCAAACAAGTTTACAGACTCTTTGCGAATGCAAGTCGCTGACCATGGTAAGTTCGCTTTAAGTCCGAGATTGGCCGTAGCTAATCGTCAACTCAATGGTTTGGAATGCGTGAACATAGAACCTGCAGCTTTGATCGCAAGACGCACCAGAGAGGCCCTTTAATTGATATCGACATTTTCGAAGCTCATGAGTCTAACGTTCGTCGCTATTGCCGGTCGTTTCCAACCGTCTTTACGAAGGCCCTCGGAGCGACAATCTGGGACGAGGCCGGTAAGCCATTTCTCGATTTCCTTGTAGGGTCCGGCGCACTCAACTAGGGACCCAACTATCCTTGCGCCAGCAATTGAATATCTCGTCGGTGAAAACATTCCTCTCTCGCTTGATATGTATACTGCGGCAAACGTATCCGGGCAAAGACAACGAGGACGCGCTACCGTGCAGCAAGAAGGGGTGGGTAACTACCGAACAGGCGCATATCCCTATTTCACATTCATCAAAATCGCGTTGCAAAAGGTATGCATGATTGCTGTAAGCTATAATGTTTACTCAGAATATGTGACGTATAATTGTGTAAGAGACTGTCGAGAGTTCGAGTTCAGGAAAATTCTATGTCATTTGATTTAGACAACTTTTTCTGGTTCGATGCGGGGACTTTGGCCGGAAAGGGTTCGGCCACGCTCGTTCGCCTCCGCTCGTGGAGCAGTGCTGCTATATCACGGAGGCGGTCTGCAAAGTAAATCATTCCACCCTTCATCGCTGAGATCCGGCAGGGAACTGTCGATCTGTTCGCTGGCAAACAATCACCAGGGAGAACTACAATGTTTCGCAATAATTTGAATTCGGACCTCGTCCAGTTGCAAAAGATCGACCCGCTGGCCTTCAAGGCGATCGAGCCCGGAATAGCTAGAGAGTCATCCGCCTGCCTTACAAATCTGGCGAATCTCTCGCGCAATGAGTTCACCTCGGAAGGGCGTGGGGCGGATTACCTCGATAGCATCCAACTGTCGCTGCTGGCACGATCGGAGGGTGTGATGGATCTTCTGGGCAAGATGCACCCCAATGGTTGCGACGGACTTTGTTCATCAATGATCATCTGCGATCTTCTCGCCGGTGACGGCTACGTGAACAAGGTAGCCCATCAGATCTTGGGTGCGGCGCGCTGCCCGACGTTCATCAACTCTGACATCTCTCAGTTCATGGTGGACCGTTGCATCCGCGACGGCCTTTTCGCAATCTGGCAAAGCGCGACCGATCCGTTCTGGATTAAAGACGGGTCGGTGGACGGTGTGCTGATGGCTTACGGCACGCACCACATCCCGCACGCTCAACGCACCACCGCTGTCCAAGCGGCTGCGCGAATTCTTCGGCCCGGTGGCGTCTTCGTTCTTCATGACTTCGAAGAGGGTTCAGCCACCGCCCGCTGGTTCGCTGACGTAGTGTCAACTCATTCGGTGACGCCACACGACTATCCTCATTTCACCGCGGGCGAGGTTCTTGATCTGTTCGCTGCTGCGCAGTTCGATGAGGTGACTGTGCAGCGAATTACAGACCCATTCGTCTTCCAGGCAGAAGACGAGGAGAGCGTTCTCCAATCGCTGGCCAAATACGTCGTGAAGATGTACGGGCTAGAGAAGCTCCGCAACGATACGCAGCGTGTGCTCGCGCTTCTTGATGAGTATTTCGGGCTCGCCGTGACGGGAACCTCTCGCGGTGGCTTCGAAGCGCGCATAGCGCGCAACGCTTTGGTCGGCAGTGGGCGACGGGTGTGAAATTATCACTGGGTCGACCAAGGTCGATTTCTGCTTCACCCTGCCGTGTGTCATCTGCTTTGAATTCTCGAATTGCTACCGCTCAATTAGAGTTGTCTAGCCCAACAGTATGAAACGTATCAACATCGGACACAGCGAGATATCTGAACAGGCGATTGGCTTTCACTCAGTCCGATCGATAGACGAGGTTTCTGGCGAGGCGCCGGAACTTGCATGTCGTGCCATGGTATCTAAGAGAGGGCTCGTCAATCGCCTTGATCATAGCCGCGCATCTTGATCGCCTGCCGATCTTAGAGTCGATTGGTGCCCTCGCAACCGATCTGCCCTCGCAACTGAGAAGCCAATGCCACGGCACCTACTCCAAGCACCTATCGAACTAGAGGATGTACCCGGATACCGTTGGAAGGATGGGCTTCTTGGGCCGGATGAGCCTAACCCGGTTGGGCATGTTTGCCCGACAGGATCATCGCCGTTTCTTCTGCTCTGCGATCATGCTGGTCGGCTGATCCCTAAGTCGCTCGGGTCTCTTGGCGTCTCTCCAGCCGATCTCATACGTCATATTGCTTACGACATCGGTGCTCTCGGCGTCAGTAGACGGGTGTCCGAACGACTCGACGCCGAGTTGATCTACCAGCGCTACTCCCGGCTTATCGTTGACTGCAATCGTCCACCCCACAACCCGACAGCATTTGTCACGATGACCGACGGAACGACTATCGCGGGGAATCTGGATCTAACTGTACCGGCTGCTGCCATGCGCCTGTCTGAGATCTTTCATCCCTACCAAGCGAGGATCGAGCATGTGGTTCGGACCCGTCTTGCCGCGAAACGTCCAACGGTGATCTTGACCGTCCACAGTTTCACCCCTTGGCACACCGACTACCCGACGCCGCGCCCTTGGCACCTAGGCCTTCTTTTCAACGAAGATCGCCGCCTGGCAGACGCGCTGGCCGAAGAATTCAAGATGGCGGGCGATCTCGACATTGGCTTCAATCAGCCTTACGCGCTGGAAAATGAGTCGGATTATGCAGTCCCCGTCTACGCGGAACATCGAGGTCTGCTCGGAATCGAGTTGGAAATTAGGCAGGATATGATCACGGAACCGGCCGATCAGATCAAATGGGGTGATCGGTTAGCGGAAGCACTGAGAGCTGCGCTTAGACGCATCGCTCCTGAATTTGTCTGAAAGGAACGCACGGCCCGAGCCAGCACTCTCGGAATGAAAATCCCCGCGTGGTGATGATTGGCAATCAGGGCTTGTCGGTTGTAATAAAATGCGCGGACGCTCGTTTCCGGTGGAACGCGTAGCGGCCTATTCGGCAGATTTGCAACCTGAGCGGGCCCGTTACCTTAACCACTGTGCGGAATTCGGGCCGACTCCCGCTTCGCTGACGATAAGGCGCATCGAGCTTGAACACAGTAAGGGGTGGTGATCAACGGTGCCGGCGGTCGGCGTCACTGGTCGGTGGATGACAAGGCGCGGATCATCGCGGAGACGCTGGAGCCGAACGCAATCATTTCCTAGGCCGCCCGTCGGTATCGCCTTAGGCCGCAGCAGGTCTTCGCCTGGCGCCGCGAAGCGCGCAAAAAGGCCACTTCGGTGCAGCAAGATTCTCCTGCCTTTGTGCCGACGGTGTTGGCGGCGGCGGAACCTGTAGTCAGCCGTTCACCGAAGCAGCGGAAACGGCAAGCCACCCGAGATGCCGGTATGATCGAGCTTGAGATCGACGGCATCGTCATGCGCGTCGGCCGGGGCGCCGATATCAAGACGGTGGCCGCAGTAATCCGCGCGCTGAAGGCGGACCTCGTGATCGGGCCGACGGGGGCGGTCAAGGTGATGGTCGCGACGAAGCCAGTGGACTTCCGCAAGGGCGCCGAGGGTTTGGCCGCGCTGGTGCGCGAGACGATGGGCGCCGATCCGTTCTTATGCATCGGGTGAGATTTTGTGGCGGAGCCGTCCTGGCGCCAGCCGAGGTCTGCCAAATCTGGAATCCT
>NZ_VFTZ01000040.1 GCF_006440775.1 Mesorhizobium sp. B2-7-2
GTCGAAGGCGCCATCGAGGCCATCCGCAAGGCGGCGCAGACCGGCCGCATCGGCGATGGAAAAATCTTCGTCTCCAACATAGAGGAAGTCGTACGCATCCGCACGGGCGAGACCGGCATCGACGCCATCTGACCAAAACCTACAATCCATTTCCGGACGTCATCACACAGGGAAGAAATGACATGACGACAGCCAAAGACATCATGAAGCAGATCAAGGACAACGACGTGAAATTCGTCGACCTGCGCTTCACCGATCCGCGGGGCAAGCTGCAGCATGTGACGATGGATGTCGTCGAGGTGGAGGAAGACATGTTCGCCGACGGCGTCATGTTCGACGGCTCCTCGATCGCCGGCTGGAAGGCGATCAACGAGTCCGACATGGTGCTGATGCCGGACACCGATACCGTCCACATGGATCCGTTCTTCGCCCAGTCGACCATGGTCATCCTGTGCGACATCCTCGATCCGATTTCGGGCGAGGCTTACAACCGCGATCCGCGCGGCACCGCCAAGAAGGCCGAGGCCTATATGAAGGCGGAAGGCATCGGCGACACCATCTATGTCGGTCCCGAGGCCGAATTCTTCGTGTTCGACGACGTCAAGTACAAGGCCGATCCCTACAACACCGGCTTCCGTCTCGACTCGACCGAACTGCCCTCCAACGACGACACCGACTACGAGACCGGCAATCTCGGCCACCGTCCGCGCATCAAGGGCGGCTATTTCCCGGTGCCGCCGATCGATTCCTGCCAGGACATGCGTTCCGAGATGCTGACCGTGCTCGCCGAAATGGGCGTGCGAGTCGAAAAGCACCACCATGAGGTCGCCGCCGCGCAGCACGAGCTCGGCATCAAGTTCGACACGCTGGTGCGCAATGCCGACAAGATGCTGATCTACAAGTATGTCGTGCACCAGGTCGCCAACGCCTACGGCAAGACAGCCACCTTCATGCCGAAGCCGGTGTTCGGCGACAACGGCTCGGGCATGCACGTCCACCAGTCGATCTGGAAGGGCGGCAAGCCGACCTTCGCCGGCAACGAATATGCCGGCCTGTCGGAGAGCTGCCTCTATTACATCGGCGGAATCATCAAGCACGCCAAGGCGATCAACGCCTTCACCAACCCGCTGACCAACTCCTACAAGCGTCTGGTGCCGGGCTATGAGGCGCCGGTGCTGCTCGCCTATTCGGCGCGCAACCGCTCGGCTTCCTGCCGCATTCCGTTCGGCAATTCGCCGAAGTCGAAGCGCGTCGAGGTCCGCTTCCCCGATCCGGGCGCGAACCCCTATCTCGGCTTCGCCGCCATGCTGATGGCCGGCCTCGATGGCATCAAGAACAAGATCCACCCTGGACAGCCAATGGACAAGGATCTCTACGACCTGCCGCCGAAGGAGCTGAAGAAGATCCCGACCGTTTGCGGCTCGCTGCGCGAAGCGCTGCAGAACCTCGACAAGGACCGCGGCTTCCTGAAGGCCGGCGGCGTCTTCGACGACGATCAGATCGACTCCTATATCGAGCTCAAGATGGCCGAGGTCATGCGCTTCGAAATGACCCCGCACCCGGTTGAGTACGACATGTACTATTCGGTCTAAGCTTCTGATCGGATAGAAAATTCCGCCCTTGGAAGGCACTCCCTTCCAAGGGCTTTTCATTTCTGAAAACGGGGTTTTCGCGTTGGCGCGGCGCGTGCCGGCCGGGCAGGCGCACCTGCACCGCCGGTTCGAATTTCTCCGGCGACATCTTCATCGCCTTGGTCAACCACGACGGGAACCGCACGCCCGCGCCCTGCCCCACGCCAAGATATTGTGGCAGCGCTCAAATCGCGTGACGTCATTGCCGCCTGACAGCGGCAGGCGGGCCTGTATTTGCCGGCTTATCCCATGCAAAAAGCCCCAGCGGGTTTCCGCTGGGGCTTTTCTAGCGTGCTCATCGCGCCGGGGGCCTGCGCCCCTGGCAAGCGAGGAGATCAGGCGGCAGCCGAAACCGCGGCGATCGAAACCTGCGAGATCGTCTTCAGCACCTGCGAGGCGATCTGGTAGGGGTCGCCCTGCGAGTTCGGGCGACGGTCTTCCAGGTAGCCCTTGTAGTCGTTCTTGACGAAGGAGTGCGGCACGCGGATCGAAGCGCCGCGGTCGGCGACGCCGTAGGAGAACTTGTTCCACGGCGCGGTCTCGTGCTTGCCGGTCAAGCGCTTGTCGTTGTCCGGGCCGTAGACCGCGATATGATCCATCAGGTTCTTGTCGAACTGCGCCATCAGCGCCTCGAAATAGGCCTTGCCGCCGACTTCACGCATGTATTTGGTCGAGAAGTTGCAGTGCATGCCCGAGCCGTTCCAGTCGGTGTCGCCGAGCGGCTTGCAGTGGAACTCGATGTCGATGCCGTATTTTTCGGTCAGACGCAGCAGCAGGTAGCGCGCCATCCAGATCTGGTCGGCGGCCTTCTTGGAGCCCTTGCCGAAAATCTGGAATTCCCACTGGCCCTTGGCCACTTCGGCGTTGATACCTTCATGGTTGATGCCGGCGGCGAGGCAAAGGTCGAGATGCTCCTCGACGATCTGGCGGGCGACATCGCCGACATTCTTGTAGCCGACGCCAGTGTAATACGGACCCTGCGGGGCCGGGTAGCCGCTCTCGGGGAAGCCGAGCGGACGGCCGTCCTTGTAGAAGAAATATTCCTGCTCGAAGCCGAACCACGCATCCTCGTCGTCGAGGATGGTCGCGCGGCTATTGGATTCATGCGGGGTGACGCCATCGGGCATCATGACTTCGCACATGACCAGAATGCCGTTGGTGCGAGCCGGATCCGGATAAAGCGCGACCGGCTTCAGCACGCAATCGGAGCTGCGGCCCTCGGCCTGGTTCGTGGAGGACCCATCGAAGCCCCATAGCGGCAGCTGCTCGAGCGTCGGGAACTCGGCGAATTCCTTGATCTGGGTCTTGCCGCGCAGATTGGGGACCGGTGTGTAGCCGTCCAGCCAGATATACTCGAGCTTGTATTTGGTCATTCTAGAGCCTCTCGTTGCTTGATCACCGCCAAAGGGTGGCGACGCTCGGCCGGCTCGAGCCGGCCTGCCGACGGTCAAAAGCAATTCGTATGCCACTCGGCCTTCGCGAGGTGCGGCAAAATGGTCATGGCAACACGTTGATTTTGTTGAGCCGTCTCAGCAATGCGACTGGATCGTTCAGGCGCCGATTTTGCTTATAAAATAGGCATTTGCTGATCTTTTTGTAAGCATATTGCCTAAAGGAGTCGCAGGGCATATTTTGACGGGAAGGTGAATCGGCACGCTCCTGAAAAGGCGAGGAGATCGGCAATGCAAGTCACGCCATCGCGGCCGTCGGCAAAAGTCCTGCTGTTCCCGCTCGCAGCACGCAAGTCTGCCTCAAATTTAGGCGCCAAGGCCAAATTCGCGGCAGAACTTGCAGCGCTTCGCGGCGAGCACGCCGACTTCGACGGCTGGTACCACGAAGCGGCAATCGAGGAAGAGAACCAGCAGCGCAAGAGCTGAGCTGACCGCTTTCTTCCAATTGGGCATGAAAAAAGCCCGGCGCGATCGCTCACGCCGGGCCTTCTGTTTGAACGGGATGACCGAGGTCATTCCTTGGCGTGCAGGTCTGTGCCGAGCGTATCCCTGACGAAGATCATGCCGATGATAAGCGACATTGCCGCGATGATCACCGGATACCAGAGACCGTAGTAGATATCGCCCTTGTAGGCGCTGAGCGCGAACACCGTTGCCGGCAGCAGACCGCCGAACCAGCCATTGCCGATGTGGTAGGGCAGCGACATGCCGGTGTAGCGAATGCGGGTCGGGAACATCTCGACCAGGATGGCCGCGATCGGCCCATAGACCATGGTCACGAACAGCACCAGGATGAACAGGATGCCGATCGTGAGCGGCCAGTTGATGGCTGCCGGATCGGCAGTCATGGCGAACGGACCGCCGCCCGGGATGTTGTAGACGGTGACTTCGGGCGCACCCGCCGCCTCGTCCTTGGTCAGCAGCTTGTCGGCGATCGCCTTGTCGGCCGGAACCGTCGCCTTTTCGCCGCCGCGGATGGCCGCGGCATCGAGCTTGAGCTCGGGGTTGGCCGCGACGAAGGCGTCGAGCTTCTGATCCGGCACCTTGGCTGCTGCGCGCTTCAGCGGATAGCCGCCGTCCCGCAGCGACATGTTCACCGCTTTCTGGAAGGCCGCCTCCTTGGCCTTGGCCTGATCGCCAGCGGCAACGGCGTCATAGGACGCCACCGTCTCATTGCCGATCTTGACCGTGGCAGCCGTGCCGGACGCCGCCGTCGCAACGACGTCGTAAGGCACCGAGTTCTTGGTCAGGAACGAGGTCGCGATGTCGCATGACGTCGTGAATTTCGCCGTGCCGACAGGATTGAACTGGAACTTGCAGTCGCCGGGCGCCGCCGTCACGGTCGCGCGGGTGTTCTGCTGGGCGGTGGCCAGAGCCGGATTGGCGGCCCAAGTTAGCGCCTTGAACAGCGGGAAGGTGCAGACGATGCCGAGCGCAAGGCCTGCCATGATGATCGGCTTGCGGCCGATCTTGTCCGACAGCCAGCCGAAGACGACGAAGAAGATCGAGCCGACGGCAAGCGCGATAGCGATCATGATGTTGACCGACCACGCATCGACCTTCAGCACGTTCGTGAGGAAGAACAGGGCGTAGAACTGCCCGTTGTACCAGATCACGGCCTGGCCGGCGGTGAGGCCGAGCAGCGCCAGCAGCGCGATCTTGGCGTTCTTCCATTGACCGAAGGCTTCCGACAGCGGCGCCTTGGAGCCCTTGCCCTCTTCCTTCATGCGCTGGAAAGTTGGCGACTCCGAGAGCGACAGCCGGATCCAGATCGAAATGGCAAGCAACAGGAAAGAGACGATGAAGGGAATGCGCCAGCCCCAGACGGCGTAGGTTTCCTTGCTGAGCGAGCCTTGCACGACCAAGATGACGATCAGCGACAGGAACAGGCCGAGCGTCGCCGTGGTCTGGATCCACGATGTGTAGTAGCCGCGGCGGTCGTCAGGCGCGTGCTCGGCGACATAGGTCGCGGCACCGCCATATTCGCCGCCGAGCGCCAGGCCTTGCAACATGCGCAACCCGATCAGGATCACGGGAGCCAAGATGCCCAAGGTTGCGTAGCCAGGCAGCAAGCCGACTAGGAAGGTCGACAGGCCCATGATCGTCATGGTGACGAGGAAGGTATATTTGCGGCCGACAAGATCGCCGATGCGCCCGAAAAGCAGCGCGCCGAACGGGCGAACAAGGAAGCCGGCGGCAAAGGCAAGCAGCGCAAAGATGTTGCGCGTCGCCTCGGGAATCGCCGGGCTGAAGAAGGTCGAGCCGATGAAGGCGGCCAGCGAGCCGTAGAGATAGAAATCGTACCATTCGAAAACGGTGCCGAGCGAGGAGGCGAAGATGACTTTCTTCTCCTCCCGCGTCATGCCGCGGCTGGTTCTGCCGGCGGCCGAAGCCATTGCCATTGATGTATCCTCCCGTGAGATCCCGTCTGTCCTCGATGGCTGCGCGCCACCGTCCGCGCTCCCTGCGAACGCGGACTCGAAAACGCAGCCAACGAAGGAAAAATGACAGAAAGGGCGTGCGAAAGGCACCGCGACAATGGGATTATGACTTTGGTATTAGGTGCAGTGCGAAGGCGTGGAGTGGCTCGGCTCTGGAGATTGCCGATCCACTCCAGGTTTTGTTTACGCGATTCCGGACGGAAAACCGCTACGCACTTTTCCTGGAATTGCTTTGGCCTTGTAGTGCCTCGAGCAGGCTGACCGCCGCCATCATGTCGCGCTTGCGCGCCAAGCGGCGCGCCAAGGCCTCCGCATCCTGGCCCCAATGCTCGATCTGCCAATCCTCGTCGACATGGCCGGCCGCCCAGGCTTCCTCGCCGTCGAGCTCGCCGAAATCGACCGCTAAAGCCAGCAGCGCCGAGCCGGTCAGCGCGGTCATGACATGGATGGCGGCCAGCCGCATCGGCTCCGAGCGCTGGCCAAGATGCGCGCCGAGGACCGCGATTGTCTCGCGCGGCTGCTCGACATGGATGACGCCTTCGGCAAGATTGAAGCGCGCGCTGAGGCTGCTGCGCGTCCAGTCCAGCACCGGGTCCCAATGCTTGTTCTGGCGGTCGACCAGGGCTTGCGGGCCGTCGGCGCGGTAGCAAAGAAGATCGGACGAGGCGAAGCGCAGGATATCTTCCAGCACCGCCTGCGGATCAGAGGCGACGCCGTCGATGGCGGTGTTCACCAGCCGCATGACCGGCATCGTCACGGGATCGATGACCTCGCCTTGCGCGCTGAATTCAGCGGCCACAAGTGCTGCAGCCTTTTCGGTCGGCAGCACCATCACAGCCTTGCCCGGCGTGCGCACGGGGCGGCCGTCGAGATGAACGGCAAAGCCATTCTCGACAGGAGCTACCGAAACAGCCTTGTAGAAACGCTTCGGCAGCGGCGTCTTCATCTGAATTTGGGCGCGGCGCACAGGATCGGGATCCGAAAGCAGCTTGCCGGCTTCGAGGTCTTCGAGGATGTCGCGCATGCCGAACTCCTTAAAGCAATTTGAGGAAAATTGTGAAGCGGTTTTGCATCCGCAATCGCGTCAACACAAAGAGATAGGGCAACCTTGCCGTTCCGCGGGCTGATCTATGGTGTGGGCTGTCTGCGCGCCGGCCGATTGACGATGATCAGCCCGGCGGCAATCAGGCCGAGCGCCAGGAAAATCCTGGTCGTCGGCAGCTCGCCCAACAGCACCGCGCCGCACAGGACGCCGAACACCGGCGACAGAAAGGCGAAGCTCGACAAGCCGGCCGCCGGATAGCGCGTGAGCAGCCAGAACCACAACACATAGGTGAAGGCGACGATATAGAAAGACTGGAACAGCAGCGCCAGTGTCGGCAGGACGGCAAGCGCGCGGATGGGCGGGCCGGCGAAAGGCATCACCAGGACGCCGACGACGGCAGCGCCGGCCAGCTGATAGAGCAGCAGTTTCTCCGCGCGCGTGTCGACCAGCCTCGATCGTTTGATGACGATGCTGGTCGCCGCCCAGAGAACGCCTGAGCCGAGACTGAGCAGATCGCCGGTCAGTGTCGCGCCGCTGCCGGCAGTGATGCCGTCGGAGAAGACCGCCGCCAGGCCGCAGAAGGCGAGAACAAGGCCACCGAGCTTGCGCGCATTGATGCGCTCGCCAAGCAGGAAATGTCCGCCGATCAGCACCCAGAACGGCATGGTGTTGACCAAGAGCGTGTTGCGGGCAACGGTCGTATGTTCGAGGCCGATATAGAGACACAGGAACTCGATGCCGAAGAGCACGCCGACGACGATGCCGGCGGCCAGCGTCCGATCCGCTTCGAAGAGCTTGATGCCGCGCAGCCGGCACCAGGCGAACACGCAGGCTCCCCCAATGAGCGAACGTGCGATCGAGACGAAGACAGGGTCGTAGCCGGAGTATGACACCTTGGCGGCGACATAGTTCAGTCCCCAGGAAAAGGTCAGCCCGACCATGATGGCCGCCGCGGCTGTGTCGACCGCATCGCGGCGATCCAATGCGGGGGCGACGGCCAAGTCAGTCCTCCGCGCTCCGGTCGTCGAAGCCGATCAGGTTCCAGCTCTGGCGCATATGCGGCGGCATCGGCGCCGTGACGTCGATGACGCCATGGTCCGGATGCGGGATGATGATGCGGCGCGCATGCAGGTGCAGGCGGTTTTGAATGCCGCCCGGGAAATCCCAGTTGGTATCGGCCTCGAAATATTTGGGATCGCCGATGATCGGGCAACCTATGTAGGCGGCGTGAACGCGAAGCTGGTGAGTGCGGCCGGTATAGGGCTCCATCTCCAGCCAGGTCATCGTCTGCGCCGCCTGCTCGATGACACGGTAGTAGGAGACGGCGTGGTCGGCGCCCTTCTCGCCATGCGCGGCCACGCGCACGCGGTCGCCATCCTCCGTCGGCTCCTTGATCAGCCAGGTCGAGATCTTGTCCTCGCGCTTGGGCGGCACGCCCTTGACCAGCGCCCAGTAGGTTTTCTTGGTCTCGCGCGCGCGGAACGCTTCCGACAGCTTCATCGCGGCAAGACGGGTGCGGGCAACCACCAGCACGCCGGAGGTGTCACGGTCGAGGCGGTGGACGAGGCGCGGCTTCTCGCCCTTCTGGTTGCGCCAGGCTTCCAGCATGTCGTCGACATTGCGGGTGACGCCGGAGCCGCCCTGCACGGCGAGCCCCGCCGGCTTGTTGAAGACGAAGACTTTCGGGTCCTCATGCAGAAGCATCTTGGCGAGCACGTCGGCATCGCCCTGGTTGCGGATCGAGTGGCCGGTGAGCGGCGCATCCCCCTTCTTATCGACGTCGAGCGGCGGAACGCGAACAGACTGGCCTGGCTCGACACGCGTGTCGGCCTTCACCCGGCCGCCATCGACGCGGATTTGCCCCGACCGAAGCAGTTTCTGCAGATGGCCGAAGCCGAGGCCCGGATAATGGACCTTGAACCAGCGATCGAGCCGCATGCCCGCCTCGCCGGCCTCAACCGTGATCTGTTCAACACCCGCCATAACTTCGCTTTTCCATTCCAAAGCGGCGCCATAGCACTAAGGCGAACAGGTTGCGAGCCAAAGACCAACAAAGCGCGACGATTACCCCAATTGTCGCGTCATCAGATCAACTCTCCGAAGGTACCGCGCATATGGTCGAGCGGGTCAGGAAGCGCTTCTCGCGGCCATTATCGAGCGAGAACATGCCGCCCCTGCCCTTCACCACGTCGATGATGAGGTCGGTGTGCTTCCACGCCTCATATTGCGAGGCGCCGATATAGACCGGCGTATCGCCGATTTCGCCCAATTTCACGTCATTGTCGCCGATCATGAACTCGCCACGCGGGTAGCACATCGGCGACGACCCGTCGCAGCAGCCGCCGGACTGGTGGAACAGAACCGGGCCGTGATCGGTGATGATCTCGGCGAGCAGCGCCTCGGCCTCCGGCGTGGCCGACACTTTGCCCAACGAAGCGTTGTCCATCAAATCCTCCTTAACTGACGGGAGGACGCGGGTGGACCGCGCCCTCCCTGCGCCCTGGCAGGATCAGAAGAAGCCGAGCTTCTTCGGGCTGTAGCTGACCAGCATGTTCTTGGTCTGCTGATAGTGGTCGAGCATCATCTTGTGCGTCTCGCGGCCGATGCCCGACTGCTTATAGCCGCCGAAGGCGGCATGCGCCGGATAGGCGTGATAGCAGTTGGTCCAGACACGTCCGGCCTGGATAGCGCGGCCGAAGCGGTAGCAGCGGTTCGCGTCGCGGCTCCAGATGCCGGCGCCGAGGCCGTAGAGGGTGTCGTTGGCGATCGACAGCGCCTCGTCATCGTCCTTGAAGGTCGTCACGGACACGACGGGTCCAAAGATCTCCTCCTGGAAGATGCGCATCTTGTTGTTGCCCTTGAACACGGTCGGCTTGACATAGTAGCCGCCGGCAAGGTCGCCCGGCAGATGGTTCTGCTCGCCGCCGGTCAAGACCTCGGCGCCTTCCTGGCGGCCGATGTCGAAGTAGGACAGGATCTTTTCCAACTGCTCGCTCGAGGCCTGCGCGCCGATCATGGTGACGGGATCGAGCGGATCGCCCTGGACGATTGCCTCGACACGCTTCAGCGCGCGCTCGATGAACTTATCGTAGATCTTCTCGTGCACCAGCGCGCGGCTGGGGCACGTGCAGACCTCGCCCTGGTTGAGCGCGAACATGACGAAGCCCTCGATCGCCTTGTCGAAGAAATCGTCGTCTTCGGCGGTCACGTCCTGGAAGAAGATGTTGGGCGATTTGCCGCCAAGCTCGAGCGTCACCGGAATGAGGTTTTGGCTGGCATATTGCGAGATCAGGCGGCCGGTGGTGGTCTCGCCGGTGAAGGCGATCTTGGCGATGCGGTTCGACGAGGCGAGCGGCTTGCCGGCCTCCAAGCCGAAGCCGTTGACGATGTTGAGCACGCCTTCGGGCAAGAGATCGCCGATGAGGTCGGCCCACAGCATGATCGTGGCGGGTGTCTGCTCGGCGGGCTTCAGCACCACGCAATTGCCGGCGGCGAGCGCCGGCGCCAGCTTCCACACCGCCATCAGCAACGGGAAGTTCCACGGAATGATCTGGCCGACGACACCGAGCGGCTCATGGAAATGGTAGGCGACGGTGTCGTGGTCGATTTCGGAGATCGAGCCTTCCTGGCTGCGCAGCACGCCGGCGAAATAGCGGAAATGGTCGATGGCCAGAGGCAGGTCGGCGGCGGTCGTCTCGCGGATCGGCTTGCCATTGTCCCAGGTCTCGGCGAGCGCCAGCAGGTCGAGATTGTCTTCCATGCGATCGGCGATGCGGTTGAGGATCAGCGCGCGGGCCGCAGGGCTGGTCTTGCCCCAGGCGTCCTTGGCCTTGTGGGCAGCATCAAGCGCGGCCTCGATGTCATTGGCGTCCGACCGAGCAATCTCACAGAGCGGCCGGCCGGTGACCGGCGAGATGTTGTCGAAATATCTGCCGGAGAGCGGCGCCGCCCATTTGCCGCCGATGAAGTTGTCATAGCGCTTGGCGAAAGGAACCTTGGCCGTGCGCGAGAATTCCACCTTGTTCATCACTGCCTCCCAATGAGCACGCCGCGGGATGCGGCGCTATGGAGGAAGGGTTGCGGATGGGCTCAGGTTTGTCATCCCGGGGCTGGATGATCGTGGCGCCCGACTGTCGCAGAACTGCGACAGTCCGGTCTGCAATCAATGCGGGCGGCGAATGTCGAAGCGGGCGAGCTTGCGATGCAGGGTGGCGCGGGAGATGCCGAGGTTTTGCGCGGCGGCCGAGACGTTGCCGCCGGCGCGCGCCAGCGCCCGCTGAACCACACCTCGTTCGGCATCGTCCAAATCCTCAGCGGTCTTTGCGCAGTCGCCGAGAATATCGGTGGCAAGCAGTCCTCTCGCCAGCGCTTCCCGCGTTATGCCCAGACCAAGACGGGCAGAGCGCGTCGCGCCGATCACAAGATCATCCGAATCGACCGCTATCAGCGCACCGGCGCTGCGCTCGGTGACGGGTGCGAGCAAGATGCGGGCATCCGAAAACACCATGCGGAAGTTTTCCGCTTCGATCCGGCGCGCGGCGTCGCCCACGGCAACCGCGATGAGCTGCACAAAGCCCTCGGTCAGGTCCGACCGGCAGGACGAGACATCGAGCGCCGCCGCCAGATTGCCCTCATGGTCATAGACCGGAGCCGTGGTGCAGCTCAGCAGCGTGTTGCGGGAGAAGAAATGCTGATCGCGGTGGATGGTCAGAGCGCGCTGGTCGGCGATGCAGGTGCCGATGCCGTTGGTGCCTTCGCTGTCCTCGCTCCAGACGGTGCCGGTCCACAGGCCCCATTCATCGAATGTCTCGTCGTCCGCGACCGCGCCCCGGCGCTCGACCGGTATGCCGTCGCGATCCGCCAGCATGACGCAGCAGCCGACGCCGCCCACTGCGAGATAGAGCCGATTGAGGCTGGGTTCGGCCGCGCGGATCAGCCGCTCCATGCGCTGCCTCGTGAGCCTGAGCTCGCCTTCGGTCAGTCGCCTCGGCGCCGTGCGTGCTGCGGGGTCCAGGCCGTGCAATTGGAGGGATCGCCGCCACGAGGCGACGACCGCCGAATGGGCTGCATCGCTCTTGGCGACCGAGGCCTGGACCTGGTCCGCGTGCACGGCTGGTTGCCGTCCAATCAACCTAATCCTCCCGGTGAGCGGAACCTCCTGCCGCTCCGTCGTCATGCTCGCTAGACAATTCCGCTGCCAATGGCAGATCAGCTTCGATAGAACGCTGACCGGAAAGCGTATTTGATCCTGCGCAATTTCCGGACGAAAAATCGCTACGCATGTCCTGGAATTGTGCCGGAGTCCTAACGGTCGCGGCTCCTCCGCGCCATTGGACGTTGGTTTAAGGCGGATCGATGCGAGGTTCCGCCGTGGTCAGTTGGCGGCCGCCTTCGGCTTCGACGAGCCGATCATCTTCCAGTTCTTGTAGAAGACCGAATTGATGCGCTCCACGCTGACGGAGACGATGGCGAGAAGGCCCGCGATCAGTTTTGGGAACGGAGACGGCCGGATGATGTCGACGAAGACGCAGTAGCGGCGGCCGTCATATTCGTTGACCGAGCGGTGGAACAGCGTGTCATCGAAGATGAACAGCGGATTGTCGTACCAGTAGTTCTTCTTGCTGCCGCACTGGACGAAGATCTCGGCCTTCACCGGTATCAGATTGTAGAGGATGCGCAGGCTGAGCCGGAGCGGACCGAAGTGCCAGGACGTCGATTCGCGCTTGCTGAAAACGGATACCGCGATCGTCTTGATGTATTTGTAATCCTTGTTGAATTCGGGGACGTTATCGATCTTGTGCTTGCCGTACCACTGGTAGACATACATGCCGCGTCGGCCGGCGCCGAAATTGGCATCGATATCGGCGATGATCTCGTCCTTGCGCGCCTTGAAGACGCCCAGCACCTCGTTGATCTCGCGCTGATAATCCTCGGGGAACTGCTCGGGCTTCCAGACCCCGGGGTTGCGGTAGCTGAGAAGGTCGACGATCAGGTTGAACGGCGACAACAGCCAGGTGAACAGGCCATTGCCGAGGAAGTAGCGCTCGAACAGGTTTTGGCTCTTCTGGTCGTTGCGCATGACATCGATCAGGCCGCAGACGACCCAGATCGTGGTCAGGATCGGGATGAAGTAGAAGGCGAGCGCGAGAACTACGGCGGCGATGGCGGCCTTGCGGAGCGTCTTGACGGTTTGCTTTGTCATTGTCATTCGCGCGGGAGCGCGATCCTGTTCCATGGGACAAAATCACGGCAACCCCCGCCAGCCGTGCGTCTTGATAGGATTTTTTGTTTCCCGGCACAATGCCGCAGCGGGTGTGGTCCACCACGACGCGGCTTCGCGTCGAAGCGTGCCGACCGCCGGGCCGCGCAACTCAGCTGCTCCGTTCGCCGCGCAGCTTCGCCCAGTATTCCAGCCGCTTGCGGATATCGCGCTCGAAACCGCGTTCCGGCGGATCGTAGAAAGTGCGCCGGCCCATCTTCTCCGGAAAATAGTCCTGTCCCGAAAACGCCTCCGGCTCATCATGGTCGTAGCGATAGCCGGCGCCGTAATCCTCCTGCTTCATCAGCTTGGTCGGGGCATTGAGAATGTGCTTCGGCGGCAGCAGCGAGCCGAACTCCTTGGCTGCCGCGGTCGCGGCCTTGAAGGCCGTGTAGACGGCGTTCGATTTCGGCGCCGTGGCCAGATAAACGGCGGCCTGGGCAAAGGCGAGTTCGCCCTCTGGCGAGCCTAGATAGTCATAGGCGTCCTTGGCCGCATTGGCCACGACAAGCGCCTGTGGGTCGGCGAGCCCGATATCCTCCACCGCCATGCGCACGAGGCGGCGGCCGAGATAAAGCGGATCCTCGCCGGCATCGAACATGCGAGCAAGATAGTAGAGCGCAGCATCCGGATCGGAGCCGCGTACCGATTTGTGTAGCGCCGAGATCAGATTGTAATGGCCGTCCTGGCCCTTGTCGTAGATCGGCGCACGGCGCTGGATGACGCGCTGCAGGCCTTCCGGCCCGAACACCTCGCCTTTCTTGGCGGCGCGCCAGACTTCCTCAGCCAGCGTCAGCGAGGCGCGGCCGTCGCCATCCGCCATGCGGATCAGCATGGCGCGCGCTTCTTCGTCGAGCGGCAGCGCCCTGCCCTCGGTTTCTTCCGCCCGGGCCAGAAGCTTGGCGATGCTGTCCTCACCCAGCGAACGGAACACCAGCACGCGCGCGCGGGACAAAAGCGCGGCATTCAATTCGAAGGACGGGTTCTCCGTCGTGGCGCCGACCAGCACCACGGTGCCGTCTTCCATCACCGGCAAAAAACCGTCCTGCTGCGCGCGGTTGAAGCGATGGATCTCGTCGACGAAGAGCAGCGTCTGGCGGCCGTTGGAGCGCCTGAGCTTGGCCGCCTCGAACACTTTCTTGAGGTCCGCGACGCCGGAAAAGACGGCCGAGATCTGCTCGAAGGCAAGGTTGGTCTCGCCGGCGAGCAGCCGCGCCACCGTCGTCTTGCCGGTGCCGGGGGGACCCCAGAAGATCATCGAGCCGAGTGAGCCGGAATCGATCAGCCTGGTCAGCGCGCCGTCAGGCCCGGTCAGATGCTCCTGACCCACGACCTCGCCGAGGTTTTTTGGGCGCAACCGATCGGCCAGCGGCCGCCCGGGCGGCGCCTTTTCCGGCTCATCGGAACTGAACAGATCGGCCATGCAAGTCTTTTGGTTGAAACGCGATACCGCTCTTTTGCGAGCACGATCTTGTCCGAACACCGGTTCCCACTTTTGCTACGCGGGCCTTCAGTTCGGGATCATGCTCTAAATGGGCAGATCGCCTCAATAACGCAACATCTGGCGCAGTATCTGCCCGCCGCGCTCAACGGTAAAGCGCCACCAGCGCGTATCCTGCTGGGCAACCTGCGCCAGTGTCGCCGCGGTCTCGATGGTGGTGCCGTTCACCTCGCGCACGATATCGCCCGGCTGGAAACCGAAATCGGCGGCCGGCGAATCGCGGCTGATATCGATGACGGTGACGCCCTTGAGGTCGGTGCGAAGGCCAAGCCGCTGGGCAAGCCTGGGCGACAGTTCCGCCACCTTGGCGCCGGAAAAGGGACTGCGGCCACGCAAGGTGACCTCGCTGGGCTTGGCGCCTTCCGGTGCGCGCTCGAGCGCGATTTCCAGCGTCGCCTGCTGCCCCTTGCTCAGCACGGCGAAGGTCGCCTTGGTGCCGATCGACAGCGTCGCCATGCGATAGTCGAGCGCCTCGATGCTTTCGACCGGCGTGTTGTTGAGCGACAAGATGACGTCGCCAGCCTTGAGCCCCGCCTTGCCCGCCGGCCCGGTGGCGTCCACGGACGACACCAATGCGCCGGTGGGTTTCTCCATGCCGAGCGACTCTGCGATCTGCGGCGTCACCAGTTCGAATTCCGCACCGATATAGGGACGCTCGAAGAAGTCGAGCCCGGCCTTGGCGGCGTCGGCGAAGGCGCGAACCATGTTCGAAGGAATGGCGAAGCCGATGCCGATCGAACCGCCGCTGCGGCTGTAGATGGCCGTGTTGATGCCGACCAGCTGGCCGCCCATGTTGATCAGCGCGCCGCCGGAGTTGCCGGGATTGATGGCGGCATCGGTCTGGATGAAATAGCCCGAATCCGAAACGCCGATATGGCTGCGGGCGAGCGCCGAGACAATGCCGCTGGTGGTGGTCTGGCCGACACCGAACGGATTGCCGATGGCGAGCACAAGGTCGCCGACCTCAAGCGCGTCGGAATCGCCGATGGCGATCACAGGAAACGGCTTGTCGGCCGAGATCTTGAGCACGGCGAGATCGAGCGTCTCGTCCTTGAGCATGACCTTGGAGGTGAACTCGCGTCCGTCGGCGGTTGCGACCTTCACCTCGTCGGCGTCCTTGATGACGTGGAAGTTGGTGACGATCACGCCGCTCGGATCCACCAGCACGCCGGAGCCCAGCGAGGATTGCGCGCGCGGCTGCGCACGGCCGAAGAACTCCTCGAAGAAGGGATCGCCTTCGAATGGCGAGGTCACCTTGGCGGTTTGCGAGGCATAGACATTGACGACGGCCGGCGCCGTCTGCTTGACCAGCGGCGCGAAGGAGAGCTGCACCTCCTCGCGGCCGAACGGCACGCGCTTGTCGGGGCCGGACGTGCCGTTCTCGCCTTCGACGCCATGCAAGAGATCGGTCAGCACGTCGGAGAGGCCCGGATCGGCCGGCTTGGCGGCGTCCTCGGCAAAAGCCTGTCTTGCGGCCGGTGCCGCGGCAAAGACCGCCAGCGCGGCAACAAGAAACAGTCGTTTGAGGTGCATTCTCGAATCCCTCCAGATAGGGCGCCATTGTCTCGACGAATGTGCAGAATGAAAGGCTAATGCACACAAATGCGACACTTGTCGCGCAAAAGCTTGAGCCTGGGCGTGAAATTCCGCTCACCCCGCTCAGACCTGATCCAAATGCAAAAAGGGGCCCGCAGGCCCCTCGAAGTCATTGGCGAAACAGCGACCTCAGGCGGCCGCGGCTTCCTCGTTGGCGCCCTCAGCCTCTATGCGGGCGCGGTCGGCGGCGCCCTTGGCCGAGGTATCGCGATCGACGAATTCGATCACCGCCATCGCGGCGTTGTCGCCCTTGCGGAAGCCCGCCTTCATGATGCGCAGATAGCCGCCATTGCGGGTGGCGTAGCGCGGGGCGATGGTCTCGAACAGGCGCTTGACGACGCCTTCATTGCCGATCTGCGCGATCACCTGGCGGCGGGCGTGCAGGTCGCCGCGCTTGCCGAGCGTCACGAGCTTCTCGACGATCGGACGCAGGTCCTTCGCCTTCGGCAAGGTGGTGACGATCTGCTCGTGCTCGATCAGCGAGACGGCGAGATTGGCGAACATCGACTTGCGGTGGCTGATGCTGCGGGCGAAACGACGGCCTTTGAAACCGTGGCGCATGGCTCTTTTCCTTCTTCAGTTGTTCAAGAGGCCACGGCCTCTGATGGTTTTCCGCATGACCGTCGGATCGAGCGGCTCTCGCCGCCGATCCTTGGAATTCATGCTCAATATTGGTCTTCGTAACGCTTGGCGAGGTCTTCGATGTTTTCCGGCGGCCAGTCCGGCACTTCCATGCCGAGATGGAGGCCCATGGCCGCCAGCACTTCCTTGATCTCGTTCAGCGACTTGCGGCCGAAGTTCGGGGTGCGCAGCATCTCGGCTTCGGTCTTCTGGATCAGGTCGCCGATGTAGACGATGTTGTCGTTCTTCAGGCAGTTGGCCGAACGCACCGAAAGCTCGAGCTCGTCGACCTTCTTGAGCAGCGCCGGGTTGAAGGCGAGCTCGGTGACGGCCTCGGTGGCGACTTCCTTCTGCGGCTCGTCGAAGTTGACGAACAGGCCAAGCTGGTCCTGCAGGATGCGGGCGGCGAAAGCGACCGCGTCCTCGCCCGAGATCGAGCCGTTGGTCTCGATCGTCATGGTCAGCTTGTCATAGTCGAGAACCTGGCCCTCGCGGGTATTCTCGACCTTGTAGGAGACCTTCTTGACCGGCGAATAGAGGCTGTCGACCGGGATCAGCCCGATCGGCGCGTCCTCGGCGCGGTTGCGCTCGGCCGGCACATAGCCCTTGCCGGTGTCGACGGTGAACTCCATGCGGATCTCGGCGCCCTCGTCCAGCGTGCAGATGACGTGGTCGGGGTTGAGGATCTCCACGTCGCCGACCGTCTGGATGTCGCCGGCGAGCACTGCGCCCGGGCCCTGCTTGCGCACGACCATGCGCTTGGGGCCATCGCCTTCCATGCGGATGGCAATTTCCTTGATGTTGAGCACGATGTCGGTCACGTCCTCGCGCACGCCGGCGATGGACGAGAATTCATGCAGCACGCCGTCGATCTGCACGGCGGTGACAGCCGCGCCGCGCAACGAAGACAAAAGCACACGCCGCAGCGCGTTGCCCAGCGTCAGGCCAAAGCCGCGTTCGAGCGGCTCGGCCACCAGCGTGGTCAGCGTCTTCTTCTTCGACGAGAACTCGATCTTGTTCGGCTTGATCAGTTCCTGCCAGTTTTTCTGGATCATAAAAGTCTTCCTTCCTTTGCCCCGCCACCATCCAATCGTGGCGGGCGACACGGAAAACCGCGGAGGAACGCCTTGGCGTTCGCGCGGCGTTTAAAAATCAGACGCGGCGCTTCTTGCGCGGACGGCAGCCATTGTGCGGGATCGGCGTCACGTCACGGATCGAGGTGATGGTGAAGCCCGCCGCCTGCAGCGCGCGGAGCGCCGATTCACGACCGGAGCCGGGTCCGCAGACCTCGACTTCGAGCATGCGCATGCCGTGTTCCTGCGCCTTCTTGGCGACGTCCTCGGCAGCCATCTGGGCTGCGAACGGGGTCGACTTGCGCGAACCCTTGAAACCCTGGGCACCGGCCGACGACCAGGCGATCGAATTGCCCTGCGCGTCGGTGATGGTGATCATGGTGTTGTTGAAGGTCGAATTGACGTGGGCAACGCCCGACGAAATGTTCTTGCGTTCGCGACGGCGAACACGAGCGGCTTCCTTGGCCATGGTATTCCTTTCAGTTGATCTCTACACCGCCGTAATGCCAGCGGCTCCACCTTGGAAAAGCGAGTAGTGAGTAGGGAATAGCGAATAGGGTCCCCTACTCGCTAACCGCTACTCGCTATTCGCTCAATTACTTCTTCTTGCCGGCGATCGCCTTGGCCGGGCCCTTGCGGGTGCGGGCGTTGGTATGCGTGCGCTGGCCGCGGACCGGCAGCGAGCGACGGTGACGCAGGCCGCGGTAGCAGCCGAGGTCCATGAGCCGCTTGATGTTCATCGAGACTTCGCGGCGCAGGTCGCCTTCGACCTGGTAGTCGCGGTCGATCGTCTCGCGGATCTGCAGCACTTCCGCGTCGGTCAGCTGGTTGACGCGGCGGTCCGCCGGGATGCCGACCTTGTCGACGATCTCCTGGGCAAACTTCTTGCCGATGCCGTGAATGTACTGAAGCGCGATGACGACGCGCTTGTTGGTCGGAATGTTGACGCCGGCTATACGAGCCATTTTCTTCTCTTTCTCCATTTGGGCCGGACAAGCCGGCGCTGTCGAAGTTGCCCCGCGTCCGGTGGAGGCCGGCCCTTGCGGGAGTTTCCTGGTTCAAAGCGGATGCCTTGCCCGCAAGGGCAAGCAAAGTCCATGCCTGATAGGAAGACGGGCCGCCATACCCCAACGGCCCATCCTAGTCAAGCGCAATCTTTAATTGTCGACCCGGTCTACTTCACCGCAGCCGCGAGGGCCTTGCCGATCTCGGCGGTCACCGCATCGATACTGGCCATGCCGTCGACGGTCTTGAGCCTACCTTTGGCGTAGTAGTAGCCGATCAGCGGCGCCGTCTTCTTGTAGTATTCGCGCAGGCGCTCTTCGAACACCGCCGGATTGTCGTCCTTGCGCACCGGCTGGCCGGCGACCTTGGCGTCTTCGGCGCGTTTGACGATTCGGCCAACCAACGCCTTGTCGTCGACGACGAGCTCGATGACGGTGTCGAGCGCTATGCCGCGTTCGGCAAGCATGGCCTCGACCGCGTCGGCCTGGATCAGCGTGCGCGGATAGCCGTCGAGGATGAATCCCTTGGCGCAATCCGGCTGATCGATACGCTCGGCGACGATGGCGTTGACGATCGCATCCGAGACCAGCTCACCGGCATCCATCACCGCCTTGGCACGCTTGCCGACCTCGGTTCCGGCCTGGACGGCGGCACGCAGCATGTCACCCGTCGAGAGCTGGGGGATGCCGTGTTTTTCAACCAGTCTTTGTGCTTGTGTCCCCTTGCCCGCTCCTGGCGGCCCAAGCAAAATCAGCCTCATCTGCTCCTCTTCCCCCCGCGCAACTTCGACTTCTTGATCAGGCCCTCATACTGGTGCGCGATCAGGTGACCCTGAATCTGCGCCACCGTATCGAGCGTGACACTGACCACGATCAGAAGCGATGTGCCACCGAGGTAGAAAGGTACGCCAGTCGCCGAAATCAGGAACTCCGGCAGCAGACAGACCAGCACCAGGTAAATGGCGCCGATGACGGTTACGCGCGTCAGAACATAGTCGATATAGTCGGCGGTACGCTCGCCCGGACGATAGCCCGGGATGAAGCCGGAGTGCTTCTTGAGCTGGTCGGCCGTGTCCTTCGGGTTGAAGACGATCGCCGTGTAGAAGAAGGCGAAGAAGACGATCATGCCCGCATAGAAGATCATGTAGAGCGGCTGGCCGTGGCCGAGCGAAGCGAGGATCGTGCTTGCCCAGGCCGGCAGGTTGGTCGCCTGCGAGAAGCCCGCCACGGTCGCCGGCAGAAGCAGCAGCGAGGACGCGAAGATCGGCGGGATGACGCCGGAGGTGTTGAGCTTCAGCGGCAAATGCGAGGTATCGCCCTGGAACATGCGATTGCCGACCTGGCGCTTGGGATACTGGATGAGCAGGCGCCGCTGCGCGCGTTCGAAGAAGACGATGAGCGCAATGACGATAATGGCCAGCACGATGATCGCGAGGATGAGGCCCGTCGACAGCGCGCCGGTACGGCCGAGCTCCAGCGTGCCGGAGATCGCACGCGGCAGGCCGGCGACGATGCCGGAGAAGATGATCAGCGAAATGCCGTTGCCGATGCCGCGCGCGGTGATCTGCTCGCCGAGCCACATCAGGAACATGGTGCCGCCGACCAGCGTGACGACTGTCGAGATGCGGAAGAACATGCCGGGATCGTTGACGATGCCGTTGCCGCCCTCGAGGCCGATCGAAATGCCGTAGGCCTGGATCAGCGCCAGGAGCACGGTGCCGTAGCGCGTGTACTGGTTGATGATCTTGCGGCCCTGCTCGCCTTCCTTCTTCAGCGTTTCCAGCGACGGGATGACCGAGGTCATCAGCTGCATGATGATGGAGGCGGAGATGTAGGGCATGATGCCCAGCGCGAAGATCGCCATGCGCTGCACGGCGCCGCCGGCGAACATGTTGAACATGCCGAGCACGCCCTTGCTCTGCGAGGAGAAGGCCTGGGCGAAAGCATCGGGGTTGATGCCGGGAAGCGGGATATAGGTGCCGAGGCGGTAGACGAGCAGCGCGCCGATGGTGAACCAGATGCGCTTCTTGAGATCCTCGGCCTTGGCGAAGGCCGCGAAATTCAGATTGGAGGCTAGTTGTTCAGCAGCCGAGGCCATGCCTGATTCTCCGCTAGAGCACGATGCCGAAAAATGTGGAGCGGTTTTCGGACGACATCATGCTCTGCTTCTTTGATTTCTACGTCGCGCTCGATGCCGCAGCTCAGGCGGCGCGTGTCACCGAAGCTCACGAGATAAGCTCGGGACCGTAAACATGCAAGCGGCCGCGTTGACGCGGCCGCCCAATTCATCCGGTCAAAGCGCGGTTCGACGGAATATGCGAAATCATCCCGGTCGGCCGCGCTTCAAATCGCCGTTACTCGGCGGCGGCCGCTTCCGGCAGCTTCACCGAACCGCCGGCCTTCTCGATCTTCTCGATCGCGGCCTTGGAGGCGCCGGCGACGTCGAAGGACAGCTTGGCCTTGAGTTCGCCGTCGGAGAGCACGCGCACGCCGTCCTTGGCGCGGCGGATGACGCCGGCGGCAACCAGGGCCTCGGCCGTCACGGTCGCCTTGGCGTCGAGCTTCTTGGCGTCGACAGCAGCCTGGATGCGGGCCAGCGACACGACCGTGAAGCTCTTGGCGAAGATGTTGTTGAAGCCACGCTTCGGCAGGCGCCGGTAGAGCGGCATCTGGCCACCCTCGAAGCCGTTGATGGCAACGCCGGAGCGGGCCTTCTGGCCCTTGACGCCGCGACCGGCGGTCTTGCCCGAGCCGGAACCGATGCCGCGGCCGAGACGCTTCTTGGAGTGCGTCGCGCCGTCCTTGTCACGCAGATCGTTGAGTTTCATGTTTCTTCTCCTGCCCTTCCGTTCAGGCCTCGTCCACGACGCGGACGAGGTGCTGGACGGCGGCGATCATGCCGCGCACCGAAGGGGTATCTTCCAGCGTGCGCCGCTTGTGCATCTTGTTCAGGCCGAGGCCGACCAGCGTCGCGCGCTGCTCCTTCGGCCGGCGGATCGGGGAGCCGATCTGCTCGACGGTGATGGTCTTGGTAGCTTTCTTGGCCATGGTCGAAATCCCTGGTCAGCGTCGACTATTCTTCAGCCGCAACGGCGGTGCCGCGGCGGGCCTGAAGGGTCGAGTACTTGATGCCGCGCGCGGCAGCCACATCCTTCGGATGCATCTGGCTCTTCAGCGCGTCGAAGGTGGCGCGAACCATGTTGTAGGGGTTCGACGAACCCATCGACTTGGCGACCACGTCATGCATGCCGAGCGTCTCGAAGACGGCGCGCATCGGACCGCCGGCGATGATGCCGGTACCCTGCTTGGCGGCGCGCAGCAGAACGCGTCCGGCGCCCCAGCGGCCCTCGACGTCGTGATGCAGCGTGCGGCCCGAACGCAGCGGCACGAAGATCATGTCGCGCTTGGCCGACTCGGTCGCCTTGCGGATCGCTTCCGGCACTTCGCGCGCCTTGCCGTGGCCGAAGCCGACGCGGCCCTTCTGGTCGCCAACGACGACGAGAGCGGCAAAGCCGAAACGACGGCCGCCCTTCACCACCTTGGCGACGCGGTTGATGTGGACGAGCTTGTCCACCATACCGTCGTCGCGCTCTTCGCGCTCGCGGCCGCGGCCGCCATCCCTACGTTCCTGTGCCATATCCTGTTCCTTGTTCTTTTCCGGAAGCACGGGTTGCTGTTTGCCGACGCCTCATTCGGGTCGTCAGCGGCGAACTTTTCCTTTGCATGATCTTATCCGAAAAGTCTGCAACTTTTCGCTGCGCGGACCTCTCGGTTCGGGATCAAGCATTAGAAGCTGAGACCGCCTTCGCGGGCAGCCTCGGCCAGCGCCTTGACGCGGCCGTGATAGATGTACGGGCCGCGGTCGAAGACGACTTCCTTGACCCCGGCCTTCGTGGCACGCTCGGCGATCAGCTTGCCGACCGCGGCCGCGGCTGCGGTGTCGGCGCCGGTCTTGAGCGAACCCTTGAGGTCCTTCTCCAGCGTCGAGGCGGCGGCGAGCGTATGGCCGTTGGCGTCGTCGATCACCTGCACGTAGATGTTCTTCGAGGTGCGGTGCACCGAAAGCCTCGGACGCTCGCCGGCGACCTTCTTCAGCTGGCGGCGCACGCGCTGCGCGCGGCGCTGGATGGTTTCTTTGGGGCTTGCCATAATGTCAGTTCCTTGCCTTCAGAAAACGGGGGCAACCCTGTGCGGTAGGCCAAGCCTCCCGCGGCCGCTCCCCGCGGCGTTACACATCTGCGGCTTGGCCCTTTCCGAAAAGTCTGCAACTTCTCGAGGCCAGGCCTATTACTTCTTCTTGCCTTCCTTGCGCACGATGCGCTCGTTGGCATAGCGCACGCCCTTGCCCTTGTAAGGCTCGGGACCGCGATATTCGCGGATCTCGGCGGCGACCTGGCCGACCTGCTGCTTGTCGATGCCCGACACCGTGATTTCGGTCGGCTTCGGCACCGTAATGGTGATGCCCTGCGGCGTCTGATAGACCACGTCGTGGCTGAAGCCGAGCGCCAGTTGCAGGTTCTTGCCCTGCAACGCCGCACGATAGCCGACGCCGGTGATCTCGAGCTTCTTCTCGAAGCCGTCCTTTACGCCCTGCAGGATGTTGACGATCTGCGTGCGCGACATGCCCCACTTGGAGCGGGCGGTCTTGGTCTGGTCGCGCGGCTCGACGGAGATCTCGTTGTTCACCATCTTCACCAGCACTTCGTCGTTCACCACGAAGTTCAGCTCGCCCTTGGGGCCCTTCGCCGTCACGGTCTGGCCGTTGACGGACGCGGTCACGCCTTGCGGCAGCGAAACGGGTTTCTTTCCGATACGAGACATCGTTGTCTCCTTCTTTCCTTAACTGCTGTGAATGGTGAATGGTAAAATGGTGAATAGCCCGGTCGAAGTTCCGCGCAGTTTCACCATTCACTATTCACCATTGACCATTCGCCCCTAGAATATCTGGCAGAGGATTTCGCCGCCGACATTCTGCTCGCGCGCTTCATGGTCGGCCATGACGCCCTTCGGCGTCGAAAGGATGGCGATGCCGAGGCCGTTGGCGACGTGCGGGATCGACTTGGCCGAGACATAGACGCGACGGCCAGGCTTCGAGACGCGCGCAATCTCGCGCACAACCGGGGCACCGTCGAAATATTTCAGCTCAATCTCGATTTCCGACTTGCCGTTTTCGAAGTCGGTCTGGCTGTAGTCGCGGATATAGCCTTCCGACTTCAGCACTTCGAGGACGCGGGCACGCAGGCGCGAGGCCGGGGTCGAAACGCTCGACTTCTTGCGGCCATAGGCGTTGCGGATGCGGGTCAGCATATCGCCGAGAGGATCGCTCAATGACATCTCAGTGTCTCCTTACCAGCTCGACTTGACCAGGCCCGGGATCTGGCCGGTATTGCCAAGATCGCGAAGCGCGATACGCGAAAGCTTCAGCTTGCGATAATAGGCGCGCGGACGGCCCGTCACCTCGCAGCGGTTACGGATGCGGATCTTTGCCGAGTTGCGCGGCAGCGCCGAAAGCTTCAACTGGGCGCGAAAACGCTCTTCCATCGGCTGGGACTGATCCATGATGATGGCCTTGAGCGCCGCGCGCCTGGCGGCGTACTGGTCGGCGAGCTTGCGGCGCCGGTTGTTCTTCTCGACTGAGCTGGTCTTTGCCATTTCAGATGTTTCCTTTTTCGCTGCCGTTACTGGCGGAAGGGGAAGTTGAAGGCCTTGAGCAGCGCTCTAGCCTCGTCGTCCGTCTTCGCCGTCGTACAAACGATGACGTCCATGCCCCAGACCTGATCAACCTTGTCGTAGTTGATCTCCGGGAACACGATGTGTTCCTTGATGCCCATGGCGTAGTTGCCACGGCCGTCAAAGCTCTTCGGGTTCAGCCCGCGGAAGTCGCGAACGCGCGGCAGCGCGATGTTCACGAGGCGGTCGAGGAACTCGTACATGCGTTCCTTGCGCAGCGTGACCTTGGCGCCGATCGGCATGTTCTCGCGCACCTTGAAGCCGGCAATCGAGTTGCGGGCGCGGGTGACGACGGCCTTCTGGCCGGCGATCATCGCGAGATCCTCGGCCGCGACCGAGGGCTTCTTGGAGTCCGCGGTTGCTTCGCCGACACCCATGTTCAGCACGATCTTGTCGATGCGCGGAACCTGCATGTCGTTGTCGTAGCCGAACTGCTCCTGCATCGCCTTGCGGATGGTCTCGTTGTAGACCTTCTTGAGGCGCGGCTCGTTCTTGGCAGTTGCCTGCTTGGTTTCAGCCTTAGCCATTGATGACTTCTCCCGAACGCTTGGCGACGCGCACCTTCTTGCCATCCTTCTGGATGGTGAAGCCGACGCGGGTCGGCTTGCCGTCCTTGGGGTCGGCCAGCGCGATATTCGACAGGTGGATCGGCGCTTCCTTGGTGATGATCCCAGCCTCTTGCGACTGGGTCTGCTTCTGGTGACGGCGAATGAGGTTCACGCCGCGGACGACCGCGGTGTCTTCCTTCGGCTGCACCGACAGGACTTCGCCCGAACGGCCCTTGTCCTTGCCGGCAAGCACGACGACCTTGTCGCCTTTTTTGATCTTTTGCATTGGTCCGGCTCCTTACAGCACTTCAGGCGCGAGCGAGATGATCTTCATGTGGTTCTTGGCGCGCAACTCGCGCGGAACCGGTCCGAAGATACGGGTGCCGATCGGCTCTTTCTTATTGTCGACGAGAACGGCCGCGTTCTTGTCGAAACGGATCACGCTGCCGTCCGGGCGGCGGATGTCCTTGGCCGTGCGAACCACGACCGCCTTCATCACATCGCCCTTCTTAACGCGGCCGCGCGGAATGGCTTCCTTGATCGACACCACGATGATGTCGCCGACGGAGGCGTATTTCCGCTTCGAGCCGCCCAGCACCTTGATGCACATGACACGACGGGCGCCGGAATTATCCGCGACGTCGAGGTTTGTTTGCATCTGAATCATGACTGGCCGCCTTCTTCTTTTCTAACGGGACGGGTTCTTCACCCCTCCCCGGTCTGTCCAAAATTCGGTTCGTCGCCCGGATCAAGCCTGATCCGAAGAGACGACAACCCAGCGCTTGTCCTTGGAAATCGGCTTCGATTCCTGGATGAACACCTGGTCGCCGACCTTGTGGGCGTTGTTCTCGTCGTGCGCCTTGTACTTCTTGGTCATGCGCACGGTCTTCTTCATCACGGGATGCGTGAAGCGACGCTCGACCTTGACCACGACCGTCTTCTCGTTCTTGTCGCTGACGACGGTGCCCTGCAGGATGCGCTTTGGCATGGTCTTAACCCTTCTTGGCCGCGGCTTTTTCCGCGGCGATGGTCTTGATGCGCGCGATGTCCTTGCGGACCTGCTTCACGCGCGCGGTCTTTTCGAGCTGGCCGGTGGCCTTCTGGAAGCGCAGGTTGAACTGCTCCTTCTTGAGAGCGGCCAGGTCGTCGGTCAGCTGATCCTGGGTCTTGGTCCGGATGTCTTCGGCTTTCATGATCGCCTGTCCTTATTCTGCGATGCGCTGCACGAAGCGCGTCTTGACCGAGAGCTTGGCGGCGCCGAGACGCAGCGCTTCACGAGCGGTCTCCTCGCTGACGCCGTCGATCTCGAACATGATACGGCCGGGCTTGACGCGCGCCGCCCAGTAGTCGACGGCGCCCTTGCCCTTACCCATGCGGACTTCGGTCGGCTTCGAGGTGACCGGCAGGTCCGGGAACACCCGGATCCAGACGCGGCCGGCGCGCTTCATCTCGCGGGTGATCGCGCGGCGGGCCGCCTCGATCTCGCGCGCGGTGACGCGGTTCGGCTCAAGCGCCTTCAGCCCGAAACCGCCGAAATCCAGATTGGTGCCGCCCTTGGCGGTACCGTGGATACGGCCCTTGAACTGCTTGCGGAACTTTGTGCGCTTTGGCTGCAGCATCGTTCTAACTCCAAATTCTCAAATGTCTCAGGCGTTCTCGCGACGGCGGCCGCGTTCGCGCTCACCGCCAGCACCGCCGCCGCCATGCGCGGCATCGCCTTCGGTTGCACGGCGCTCGGAAGCCATCGGGTCATGCTCGAGGATCTCGCCCTTGAACACCCACACCTTGACGCCGCAGATGCCGTAGGCCGTGTTCGCCTCGGCCGTGCCGTAGTCGACGTCGGCGCGCAACGTATGCAGCGGCACGCGGCCTTCGCGGTACCACTCCATGCGCGCGATCTCGGCGCCGCCGAGACGGCCGGAGCAGTTGATGCGGATGCCTTCGGCGCCGAGACGCATGGCCGATTGAACGGCACGCTTCATGGCGCGGCGGAACGCGATGCGGCGCTCGAGCTGCTGGGCGATCGACTGGGCGACCAGCGTAGCGTCGATTTCCGGCTTGCGCACTTCAACGATGTTGAGGTGCGTTTCGGACTTCGTCATCTCGGTCAGCTTCTTGCGAAGCTTCTCGATGTCGGCGCCCTTCTTGCCGATGATGAGGCCCGGACGCGCGGCGTGGATGGTCACGCGGCACTTCTTGTGCGGACGCTCGATCACGACTTTCGAGATCGCGGCCTGCTTGAGTTCCTTCTCGAGATACTTGCGGATCTTGAGGTCCTCGTGCAGCAGCTGGCCATATTCGCCGGTGTTCGCGAACCAGCGCGAATCCCAGGTACGGTTGATGCCGAGACGCAGCCCGATCGGATTGACTTTCTGGCCCATTATGCGGCCTCCCCTTTTTCCTCGACTTCACGAACGACGATCGTGAGGTGCGAGAACGGCTTTTCGATACGGCTGGCGCGGCCGCGGCCACGAGCGTGGAAACGCTTCATGACGATCGACTTGCCGACATAGGCTTCCGCCACGATCAGAGCGTCGACGTCGAGGTCGTGATTGTTTTCCGCATTGGCGATCGCCGATTCCAGCGTCTTCTTGACCGTGCCGGAAATCCGCTTGGCCGAGAATTCGAGGTCGGAAAGCGCTGTCGCGACCTTCTTGCCGCGGATCAGCGCGGCAACTAGGTTGAGCTTCTGCGGGCTGATGCGGATCGTGCGCAGAACGGCACGCGCCTCGTTATCAGCAAGCCTGCGCGGAGCTTTGGCCTTGCCCATGATTATTTCCTCTTCGCCTTCTTATCCGCGCCGTGACCGTAATAGGTCCGGGTCGGAGCGAATTCACCGAACTTGTGGCCGACCATGTCCTCGTTCACCGAGACGGGAACGTGCTTCTGGCCGTTGTAGACACCGAAGGTGAAGCCGACGAACTGCGGCAGGATGGTGGAGCGACGGCTCCACATCTTGATCACCTCATTGCGACCACCTTCACGAACCTTGTCCACCTTCTTGAGAAGGTAGCCGTCGATAAAGGGGCCTTTCCAAATCGAACGAGTCACTTGGCGTTACCTCTTCTTAGCTCTTGCGCTGATGACGCGAGCGCAGGATGAACTTGTCGGTCGCCTTGTTGGACCGCGTCTTCTTGCCCTTGGTCGGCTTGCCCCAAGGCGAAACCGGATGACGGCCACCCGAGGTGCGGCCTTCGCCGCCGCCATGCGGATGGTCGACCGGGTTCATGGCCACGCCGCGATTGTGCGGGCGCTTGCCGCGCCACACGGTGCGACCGGCCTTGCCATCGTTGATGTTGCCGTGGTCGGGGTTCGACACGGCGCCGACGGTGGCCATGCAGGAACCGTGCACGACACGCTGCTCGCCCGAGTTGAGGCGCAGGATCGCCATGCCCTGGTCGCGGCCGACGAGCTGGGCGTAACCGCCAGCCGAACGGGCGACCTGACCGCCCTTGCCCGGCTTCAGCTCGATGTTATGGACGATCGTGCCGACCGGCATCGAGGCCAGCGGCATCGCGTTGCCCGGCTTCACGTCGACCGCTTCGCCGGCCACGATCTTGTCGCCGGCAGCAAGACGCTGCGGGGCCAGGATGTAGGACAGCTCGCCGTCGTCATACTTGATCAGCGCGATGAAGGCGGTGCGGTTCGGATCGTATTCGATACGCTCGACCGTGCCGACGACGTCGTACTTCTTACGCTTGAAGTCGATGATGCGGTACGAACGCTTGTGACCGCCGCCGATAAAGCGGGCCGTGATGCGGCCGTAGTTGTTGCGGCCGCCCGACTTGGTCAGGCCTTCGGTCAGGCCCTTGACGGGCTTGCCCTTGTAGAGGCCCGAGCGGTCGACGATGACCAGCTGGCGGGTGCTCGGCGTTACCGGGTTGAATTTTTTAAGTGCCATTGTCCTGTCCTCGCGGCCTTGCTCAGAGACCCGTCGCGACGTCGATCGACTGGCCTTCGGCCAGCGTCACAACCGCCTTCTTGACGTCGCCCTGGCGGCCAACGGTGCCGCGGAAGCGCTTGATCTTGCCCTTGCGGACGAGCGTGTTCACAGCCGTCACCTTGACGCCGAAGAGAGCCTCCACGGCAGCCTTGATTTCCGGCTTCGACGCCTTCTTGGCGACGTTGAAGACGACCTGGTTCTGCTCGGAAGCCATGGTCGACTTTTCGGTGATCGCCGGCGAGACGATCACGTCGTAGTGACGGAGGTCGGTCATTTAAAGCGCTCCTCGAGAGCCTCGACGGCGGCCTTCGAAAGGACCAGCGTGCCGCGGCGCAGAATGTCGTAGACGTTGATGCCCTGGATGGGCAGCACGTCGATGTTCGGAATGTTGGTCGCCGCCAGCTTGAAGTTCTGGTCAAGCTCGGCGCCACCGATGACCAGGGCGTTGGTCAGCCCCAGCGTCTCGAAATTCGCCACCAGCGCCTTGGTCTTGGCTTCGGTGAGCTTCAGCTCGTCGACGATGATCAGCGAAGCGCTCTTGGCCTTGGCCGAGAGAGCGTGCTTGAGGCCAAGCGCACGGACTTTCTTCGGCAGCTCGTGCTCATGGCTGCGAACGACCGGGCCGTGTGCCTTGCCGCCGCCGCGGAACTGCGGAGCGCGGGCCGAGTGGTGACGGGCGCGGCCGGTACCCTTCTGCTTATACATCTTGGCGCCGGTGCGCGCGATTTCGGCGCGGCCCTTGGCCTTGTGCGTGCCCTGCTGCTTCTTGGCGAGCTGCCAGCGCACGACGCGCTGCAGGATGTCTTCGCGCGGGTCAAGGCCGAAAATCTCCTCGGAGAGTTCCACCTTGCCGGCGTCCTTGCCGCCCAGCGTTGTGATCTTGAGATCCATTATTCGGCTCCCTCAGTGGCCGGGGCTTCGTTCTTGGCGGCAGCGGCGCGGATCGCGGCCGGCTTCGGCGCATTGGCCGGCAGCGCAACCTTGGCGGCGTCGCGAACCAGGATCCAGGCGCCCTTGACGCCGGGAACCGCGCCGCGGATCAGGATCAGGCCGCGATCGGCGTCGGTCGAGACGACCTCGACATTCTGCGTGGTGACGCGGGTGTCGCCCATGTGGCCGGCCATCTTCTTGCCCTTGAATACCTTGCCGGGGTCCTGGCGCTGGCCGGTCGAGCCGTGCGTGCGGTGCGAGACCGAGTTACCGTGCGTGGCGCGGCCACCGCCCATGTGGTGCCGCTTGATCACGCCCTGGAAACCCTTGCCGGTCGAGGTGCCGGTGACGTCCACCTTCTGGCCGGCGACGAAATGCTCGACGGTCAGCTCGGCGCCGACGTCGATCATGTTGTCGGCGGAGACGCGGAACTCGGCGACCTTGGCCTTCGGCTCGACGGAAGCGGCGGCGAAATGGCCGCGCATCGCCTTCGACGTGTTCTTCACCTTGGCAAGGCCAACGCCGAGCTGGACGGCAGTGTAGCCGTTCTTCTCCTGCGTGCGCTGGGCCACGACCTGGCAGTTCTCCATCTGGAGAACGGTGACGGGAACGTGTTCGCCGGCATCGTTATAGATGCGGGTCATTCCCACCTTTTTTGCAATCACACCTGAACGCATCGGTTCAATTCCTTTAGAGTTCCGGGCCAGGGGCACCGCCCCTTACCGCTCTCTCATTCCCTTAGAGCTTGATCTCGACGTCGACACCGGCGGCCAGATCGAGCTTCATCAAAGCATCGACCGTCTGCGGGGTCGGATCGACGATGTCGAGCAGCCGCTTATGCGTGCGCATCTCGAACTGTTCGCGGCTCTTCTTGTCGACGTGGGGCGACCGGTTGACCGTGAATTTTTCGATCCGCGTCGGCAGCGGGATGGGGCCGCGGACGTTGGCGCCGGTGCGCTTGGCGGTCGACACGATTTCGCGCGTCGAGGCGTCGAGCACCCGGTGGTCAAACGCCTTAAGGCGGATGCGGATATTCTGTCCGTTCATGCGTCAATTCCTTGTTCTGGCGCGGCGCGGGCAGCTCCCGCGCCCGCGACAGATCGGTTTCAGTCCAAATTACTCTTTGATGGTGACGACGATGCCGGCACCGACGGTGCGGCCGCCTTCACGGATGGCGAAGCGCAGCTTCTCTTCCATCGC
>NZ_VFTZ01000041.1 GCF_006440775.1 Mesorhizobium sp. B2-7-2
CTCTACCCCGTCGATCGGGGGAGAGGTGGCTCGGCGAAGCCGAGACGGAGTGGGGGTCGACCAGCGCTACATTAGCCAATGCATGCGCCAAGCTGCCAAGCACGCTATCGCCAAAGACCAGCCGCTTGGAAATGTGTGCATGCCGTAGCTCACAAGAGGGGAGATTGGCAGCTTCACCTTCCCACTTTGGAAATCACCCTCTTCTCCACGTCCGGCTCCAGCGATTTCGCGAAGGGGGTCGCCATGTGGTGCCGGTCGCGGAAGGCGAGCTTGCCGTCGATGAAGACGTGGCAAATGGTGGAGCTGCAGAAGCGGTCGGTGAGGTCGACGTAGGCAGCGTTGGGGATGCTGTCGACGATATCGCGCTCCACCGCCGCCATCTTGTCGTTGGCGGCATAGGCCCGCGTCTGGTCGCAGCGCGAGGGCGTTTCGTTCCGCCAAAGCGCCCGCGCCACGCAGGTGTCGATATTCGCGTTGTTGAACGGCACGTCGCGGATGAAGGCGACCTTGAGGCCGGCTTGGCTCAGGCTGGTGAGCGTGGAGCGCAGGCCGGCCCGCCAGTCGGCGTCCTGGCTGTCCGTGTCGCCGCCGCGGCCCGCCATCTTGCGCCCGCTGCTCAGCGCCAGCTCCGAGATGACCACCAGCGCTGGCTTTGCGCGGATGATCTCCTTGATCGCCTGCTCGCGCCAGCGGTCGCATTCTGCGTAGGCGCGCTTCAATTCGGACGACCAGGCGCTGACGCGCGAGGCGCGGCAGGAGTTTTTCAGCCAGGTCACCACCCGGTAGCCGTTCTTCCGGCCCGCCTCGATCAGCGGCGTCGACCAGTGGTCGGCGTGGGAATCGCCGAACAGGGCTATGGTGCGCCGGCCGTCGCCGAACACACAAGGGATCGGCGTGACCGTCTCGTAATCCAGCACGCAGCCTGCTTTGGCGCGGGCCGTGGAGGGTTCGGCGGCGCTCGCGGCGATGATGCGCTGCCGCGGGTCGAGATCATGCGCGGCGAGCCTGGCATTGCCATAGGCGGCTGCGACGCCGGTGCCGGTCAGGAGGAGGGCCGGCACCAGCGCCCGCGCCGCATTGGCCATCAGCCAGCCGTTGCGACGGATAGGGTTCTCGACGAGGTGGTAGCTGAGCGCGGACAGCGCCAGCGTCAGGGCAAGGCAGTAAAGCCGCTCGGCAGGCGTCAACTCCGGCGCCAGCATGCCGGCATAGACGATCACCGGCCAATGCCAGAGATAGAGCGAATAGGAGAGCCTGCCGATCCATTGCAAAGGCGGCAGCGTCAGGGCGGCGTTCACGCAGTTCCGTTCGGAATTGCGCAAACGAGGAGTGCCGTCCCTGACGCCGGCCGCTCCCGCCTTGAGCAGAAGGACTGTGCCGGCCACCGGCAGAAGCGCCAGAAAGCCGGGGAAGGGAGCGTCCTCGCTGAAGGTGAGATAAGCGGCCCCGATCATCGCCAGTCCGGCCAGGCTCAACGCCCGCCCCAGCCGCGGACGCTCCTGCAACAGCCGCGCCGGCACCATCGATGCGAGGCCGCCGGCGGCAAATTCCCATGCGCGCAGCGGCGAAAAGTAGAACGCCCAGGGTGGCGATACGCTCGTCAGCCAGGCGCAGAGGACAAAGGAGACGAGGCCGGCCGCGGCGATTGCAACGACGATCGAGCGTTTGCCCGGCTTCAGCCAGGCGGCCAGCATCAGCAGCGCCGGCCAGGCGAGGTAGAATTGCTCCTCGACCGACAGCGACCAGTAATGGATGAACGGGTTGCTCGCGGCGTCATTGGCGAAATAGTCGAACGACCAGCGGATCAGCCACAGATTGATCATATAGGCCGAGGCGAACATGGCGCCCTTGGAATAGAGCGCCTGTTCTTCCGGCGACAGGATGACCGCGCCGGCGGCAAGTGTGGCGACGATGACGAAAAGCGCCGCCGGCAGCAGGCGCCGCGCGCGCCGGGCGTAGAAACGCAGAAGGTCGAGCCGGCCGGTGCCGGAAATCTCGGCGACCAGATGGCGGGTGATCAGATAGCCCGAGATGACGAAGAAGATGTCGACCCCGGCAAAGCCGCCGGGTAGCGCGGTCAGGCCGAAATGGTAGGCGATGACGCCCGCTACGGCCACCGCCCGCAACCCTTCTATGTCGGGCCGGAAATCCTGCGCTGATGCTGACACGAATACGAACCTCGCAAGCTCGTTCGTATCCCGCCTTGAGGAAGACTTGCGCCTGCGGGCTCATATCGCAATGCAACAAATCTAACGCGGTGCAACATAAGGCGAGGGGGACGACGTGCGGCAGCACCGAAATTGCCGAGCTCCTCCCTTCCGGAGGTGACTAGCCGGCGGCGCTCCTCCTGCAATGAAAGCAGCCGACCGCATGATCTCCCCGCGAGGGCCGGCGCCGCATTCACGCCTTCTTCACGAACTCCGTCTTCAGCACCAGGCCCTTCACCTACTTGGTGTTGCATTCGATCTCGCCGGGATTGCCGTTGAGGCGGATGTTCTTCACCAGCGTGCCGCGCTTGATCGTCTCGGACGTGCCCTTGACCTTGAGGTCCTTGATCAGGGTGACGGAGTCGCCCTCCTTCAGCGTCGTTCCGTTGCTGTCTTTTACGATAGCGTCTGTCATGGCGGATCTTTCATCGGTTGGATGGCCTGCGCCCCCGCCTATCGCGCCGATCACGGCCTGGTCAAGCGCGCTGGAGCTGGTCATCTTGCCTGCAAGGGAGAGGTGTGGCGCTACCTCACAATCATCACTTCGGCCTCAATCTCGACCGGGAAATTCAGGGGCAGGGCGGCTACGCCGATTGCCGTGCGGGCGTGGCGGCCGATCTCCGGCCCGAACACCTCGAGGATGAGTTCCGAAAAGCCGTTTATCACCGCCGGCGTCTCGGTAAAGCGCAATGCCGAATTGACCATGCCGTGCACGCGGCACCAGCCGGTGATCCGGTCGAGGCTGCCGAGCTCGCGTTTCAGGCTGCCGAGCATCGACAGCCCGACCTTGCGGGCCGAGCCCCGCGCCTCCTCCAGCGACACGCTCTCGCCGACCGCGCCGAACGGGCCCGCAAGCGTGCCGTCCGGCTCCTGCGGTCCGTGGCCGGAGATATAGGCGCGGTCGCCGCGCACATTCACCCAGGGAAAGGGCAGCACCATGCGCGGTGGCAGTTTCAGCGGCGGTGGCAGCATGATGCCAAGCGCGGTAAGCTTTTCGTCGGCACCCGGCATGGCATGGCCTCCCTTCCCGCACAGCGCCACTGCGGCCGAGCTTTTCGGTTCGCTGGCCATTCGTCAAGAATGGCTTGGATCTGAAGAAGAATGACCTGGGTGACTGTCCGCAAGCCAGCCCACGCGGGCCGCGGCCGACCTGGCGAGCCTCGGCATCGGCCTGTGCATCCCGAAGCGATCGACCGCCAGCTCCCCGAGGCCCACAGCGACGAGGGCTCCATCGGAGGCAACGCCGGATGTTGCCGGCCAGCCACAGCCCAGCTGCTTTCGGTTGCAGTCAGTCCGCATTGGGCCTCGATCACGCAAATGTTCTTGACGCGAGTGTGTTTGCGCTGCGTGCTGCCGAGCGCGAAACTTGGGCAATGGGGGTTCCTTATGAAGAAGATTTACGAAAAGCCGGTGCTGTCGAAGCGGCAGAAGCTGTCAAGCGTCGTCGCGAGCGTCTCGGGTCCCAAATCGTAACAAAGGCGCACGGACAGATTGGCTGGCGCGCCCGGCGGCTCGCCGGCCAGTTGCTGGCGCCAGATTTTCGTCCTCGCTTGACGCGGCGGACGTCGCGCATATGTTGCGGTCCTGTTCGTCGACCGGGCCGAGGCAGCCGATGAAGAAGACATATCGCAAACCGACGCTTGCCAGACGTGACAGGCTTTCGGCGGTGACGGCCGCAGTGCCATCCTCGGGCTTCACGTTCTGAGATCCGATCCGATCACGCGCCGACGCGGTCGTGCACGCCTGGTTGGACGATATTTGAGGCCGACGCCGGACAGGCGCCGGGACTCGCAGTCAAGCGTTGAATCGAGGCGGTGACGCTCCGGCTTGGTCCCGCGACATCCGGCTTGAAAATTGATGCTGGCCAGGAGCGGGCGGTACACTTCGAAGGTGCCCGCCCGTCCGGCGCCGCCGCCAAGCTGCTGAAACCCCGTCCGTCCCCAACAGCAACGGTCATGGCGTGACCAGTGGTTGCGGAGTGCCATTGGCGCGGTGCCCTGTCAACGCCGCCGGCCGGCGGCCAGGAAGCGCCTTTTTAGCCGCCTTTTCGTCCTCGAAGCACGCTTTGCAGCCATGCCGGGGACACGGCTAAAAGCCACGAAATGGCGGAATTCCGGGCTTTTCAGATATTCACCAGGCAGCGCCGCGCATATGCCTATCCGCTTGAATAGGCTGATTTTTCGCCGGCCGGCATGTCGCTTCGACCCTGACTTTTTTTGGGTGCAATTCGGCAGTACAGCATTGATGCCCGGCGACGACGGGATTCCGCTTGAAAGCGGCATCGGATCTATCTGTGAGCCGTTTCATGACCCGCTCATGAAAGACGTGATAGAGTGTCGCCGAATGGGGGAAGTTGCGATGGCCAAACGGTTGTTCGAGGTTCTTGCCAGACGGCGATCATGGCTGGACCGGATCGCTTTGGGGCTGCTCGTGTTTCTGGCGACCTTGGTCGCCGCGCTGATGGGCGGCGCCAGTACTTAAAGCCAGGAAAAGTGCCTGGCGGTTTGCACGGCGACTTCGCCGCGCTTCGTCCACACTGGCGCCAATGCAAAACGGAGCGCGCTATTTCCTTTGGCCTATAGCCTTGAATTCGAATGTCGTGGGCCTGAGCCTGACCGGTCTCGGCCGCTCGGTGAGATCGACGACGCGGACCCACCTGTCGGCGCCGGCGCGCAAAGTGACTTTCTGGCCAAGCGCCTTCTCAGCCGCCTCGAAAGGCGTCTTTGCTGCGGCCGAATGGACCGCGACGACGGCATCGCCGTTCATTTCCTCGACACGATAGATTGTCATGCGGGGCGCCCGCCGCTCCGCTCTCGCCCTTTTATAGTATATTAGAAATTACGAATGAAAGGCAAGACTCCCAAGTGTAGCGAAAGCGAAGCCGGCCGGGTTTAGTCCTCTATAGTAGAGGGCGCGCCGTAGCCGCGCAGGCCGGTTCCGTTGCAGGCCTGGCAGGAAGCCCGTTGTCCAGGGCAATTGTCGCGCAACGCGCCAAAGGGACAACATGCGCCATTCGACGCCACCTGTTTCTCGCACTCGAACACCTTGCCGGCGCCCAGGCACCGGGGGCAGGCGAACTTCCTGAATTCGCTCAAGCGAGCCTCCGGCTGTTTCACGCGCGCCCGGCAACGCGCTGACTAGGCCGCGGGTTCCATGACAGACACGGTTTGTCCTGCGTACGATAGAATATATTAGTGATAACTAATATGATAAAGGCATCGACTGCAGCGCGGGGTCGGTTCCGCGGTGCCGCGGCGTATCAGGGCAAGGGTTCCTCGCCCTCGCGAAACGGCGGAGAGGAAAGACGGCACACCTCTTTCACCAGCCCGCGCAGCCAGCGATGCGCCGGATCGGCGTCGAGCCTCGGGTGCCACAAAAGCGAGACCGTCAGCGCGGCGAGCTTCACCGGCAGCGTGAAGGTGAACAGGCCCTCGCGCAGCGTTCCAGTATAGCGTTCCGGCACCGTGGCGATGAGGTCCGAGCCACGCGCCAGCGCCAGCGCCTCGGCGAAGCCGCCGACCACGGTCGCGACTGTCCGCGTCAGCCCGGCGAGCCCCAAGGCATCATCCACCGGGCCGCGGTCGAGGCCACGGCGCGAGATCAATATGTGCCGGCCGGCGGCGAAGCGCGCGGCGGTGATCCGGCCTTCGCTCAAAGGATGGCCGGCCCGCGCGACGCCGACAAAGCGGTCGCGGAACAGCGCCTGCGCGCGCACCTCCGGCCCGGTCGAACCGCCCACCACGCCGGTCTCCAGGTCGACCGCGCCCTCGCGCATCGGGCCGCTGTCCTTGTCGGGCTTGGGCACGAAACGCAGTTGCACGCCCGGCGCTTCCTCAGCCACGCGGGCGAGCAGCGCGGGGCCGAAATTCTCGACGAAACCATCGCTGTTTCGCAGCGTGAAGCTGCGGCCAAGCCGCGCGAGGTCGAGCCGCTCGGCAGGCCGCAGCACCGCTTCCGCCTCCTTCACCAGCCGCCCGACCTGTCCTCCGAGCTCGACAGCGCGCGGCGTCGGTACCAGGCCGCGCCCGGCACGCACCAGAAGCGGGTCGCCGGTCGCCTCGCGCAGCCTCGCCAGGGCCCGGCTCATTGCCGAAGGGCTGAGCTTCAGGCGCCGCGCGGCCTTGGCGACGCTGCCTTCGGCAAGCAGCACATCCAGCGTGACGAGCAGGTTGAGATCGGGTCGCGACATAGCGCGACCATAGCACGGATTCGTCAAAGCGGCATGGCGTCTGATGCACTATTCAAGTGCATACGCTGCGTGTTCCGCCATGTCATGCCCATGCCTATGTTCCCCGCAAGCTCAACCGACGGAGAAGAAATCATGGTCGACATTGCCGAAACCCGCGCCGCGCCCCTGCGCCATTCGACGGCGGGCGCGCTGGCCGGCCTGTCGCTTGCCATGCTCGTCTCCTCGCTCGGCACCAGCATCGCCAATGTCGCGCTGCCGACGTTGAGCGCGGCTTTCGCCGCGTCCTTTCCGGCGGTGCAATGGGTGGTGCTTGCCTACCTGCTCGCCATAACGGCGCTGATCGTTAGCGTCGGGCATCTCGGCGATGTCGTCGGCCGCCGGCTGCTGCTGATCGCCGGCCTGACGCTTTTCAGCGCCGCCTCGTTTGCCGCCGCGCTCGCGCCGTCGCTGGCGATGTTGATCGCTGCCCGTGCCGTGCAAGGCCTGGGCGCCGCGGTGATGATGGCGCTGACGATAGCCCTCGTCGGCGAGACGGTGCCGAAGCAACGCACCGGCAGCGCCATGGGCCTGCTCGGCACCATGTCGGCGATAGGCACCGCGCTTGGGCCCTCGCTCGGCGGCGTGCTGATCGCAGCTTTCGGCTGGCGCTCGATCTTCCTCGTCAACGCCGCGCTCGGCGCCGTCGCGCTGCTTGCCGCCTGGTGCTTTTTGCCGGGCGACAAAGGGCCGGGCATCGACCGCGCAGAGGCGAAGGGAGCCGCACGTTTCGATATGCTGGGGACACTGCTGCTTGCCGCCACGCTTGCCGCCTACGCGCTGGCCATGACCATGGGGCGCGGTCATATGGGCGGCCTGAACATGGCGCTGCTCGGCGGGGCAGTTGTCGGCGCGGTGCTGTTCGTCGTCGCCGAGGCCAAGGTGGCGTCGCCGCTGGTCAAGCTCGCGCTGTTGCGCGACCCAGTGCTGGCGCCGAGCCTTGCCATGAACGCGCTGGTCTCGACGGTGATGATGGCCACGCTGGTCGTCGGCCCGTTCTTCCTGTCGCGTGCACTGGGCCTCGGCGACGCTGCGACCGGGGCAGTGATGTCGATCGGACCCGTGGTCTCGGCGTTTTGCGGCATCATTGCCGGGCGTGTCGTCGACCGCCTCGGCGCTGCCGCGATGGTCATGGCCGGGCTGGTGCTGATGGTCGCCGGCTGCGTCGCGCTCGCCGTGCTGCCGGGCGTCTTCGGTGTCGTCGGCTACGCGGCGGCGATCATCCTGCTGACGCCCGGCTACCAGCTCTTCCAGGCGGCCAACAACACCGCCGTCATGGCCGATGTCGATAGGTCCGAGCGCGGCGTGGTCTCGGGCATGCTGAGCCTGTCGCGCAATCTCGGCCTTGTCACCGGCACGGCGGTGATGGGCGCGGTGTTCGCCTTCGCCGTGGGCACCAAGGATGTCGCGACGGCAGCGCCGGCAGCGGTCGCCGGCGGCATGGGGTTCACCTTCGCGGCGGCCACGGGGTTGGTGGCGTTGGCGGTCGCGATAGCGGTGGCTGGGCGGAGAGGCCGGATCGCGTAATCTGGGGAGAGCGGCAGCTTCGGCGTCGGCGCCGTTCCTTCCGCGATCACGCAATTTCGTCACCGCACCGGGAGCCTATCCTGACAGGCGGCGGTGCCCATTCCGCCTTCGGCCGGTGCCTCAGCTACCCCCAACGAACCCCCGCCCACTGCGGCGCCGGCCCATCCTCCCACCCGATCTCGATCGCGCGCCGGAGCGGATGGCGCATGTCCGTCCTCCCCGGAACCAAAGCGACAGGCAGCGGTTTACCCAGCCGAAGGGATGATTCAGGAATCAGGAATAGAGCAATGAAAACAGTGCTCCTTGCCGCCCTGGCGCTCTGCGTCGCCGCACCCGCCGTCGCTTCGGCGGCCGAGGCCGATGTCGTCATCAGGACGCATCACAGGCATCATTATCATCACCGCCCCGCCATCATCATCAATGACGAGGGCCATCGCTTGCATCACCGCCATCACGGCACGGTCGCCTTCTATGACAATGGCGAGCGGGGCTGGCGTTATCGCCATCACCGTCGTCAGGACGTGGTCGTCACGAGTTCGATCCACCGGCACCATCATCGTCGGGTCGTCGTCGAAGGCGGCTCCGACTATTGACGCCCCGCGCCCCGGCTCGTGCGATCAGACACGGGCCGGGAGCGCTTTTTTTCCGATTTATCTCTTCAGGACCGATTTCGCTCCGTAGCGCCTTCAGCGCCGGCCTGAACCATGGCGCCCAACCGCAGCCGCCGACGGTTGGCGCGGGCGGCCTTCGACGCTCATTGGACTTCGCCGCGGCACAACCCATATTTGAACTCATGGAGCTTCGAGCGTGACCTTCGCGCGGGCGGCCCTTTTCGCCGTTGCCCTCATGGCCGCGGCTGCCGTTTCTTCCTTCTCCTCGACCGGGAGCGGGAAGATCGCGCTGAGCGTTGCCATTGACGGCGCTATAGGGCCAGCGAGCACCAGGCAACTCGAGGAGGCACTCGACACTGCTGCTGAACGCAACGCCGAAGTGCTCATCCTTCAGCTCGACACGCCGGGCGGCCTGGTCACCTCGATGCGCGAGATGATCGCCGACATCCTGGCCTCGCCCGTGCCCGTTATCGGCTATGTCGCGCCGGCCGGCGGCCATGCGGCGAGCGCCGGCACCTATATTCTTTACGCAACCCATGTCGCGGCGATGGCGCCGGGCACCAATCTGGGCGCGGCGACGCCGGTCGAGATAGGCGGGCTGCCGTCGCTTCCGGGCGGCGACAAGGACAAGAACCAGAAGGGCGTCACCGAGCCGCCCGGCGACGAGATGATGGCCAAGGTGACCAATGACGCGGTCGCGCTCATCCGCTCGCTCGCCGAGATGCGCGGCCGCAACGGCGACTGGGGCGAGAAGGCGGTGCGCGAGGCAGCGAGCTTGTCGGCCAACGCCGCCCTGCAGGAGCATGTCATCGACTTCGTCGCCCGCGATGCTACCGAGTTGTTGCAGCTTGCCGACGGGCGCACCGTCGATGTCGCCGGCGTCAAGAAAGTGCTGGCGACGAAAGGGCTGCCGGTCGAGACGCTGGAGCCTGGCTGGTTCATACGGCTGCTCTCCGTCATCACCGATCCGAACACCGCCGTCATCCTGATGCTGGTCGGCGTCTATGGCCTTGTCTTCGAGTTCACCAGCCCGGGCGCCGTGGCGCCCGGCGTCACTGGCACCATCTGCCTGGTGCTCGGGCTCTATGCGCTCAACCTCTTGCCGATCAACTATACCGGCCTGGCGCTGATGCTGCTCGGCATCGCCTTCCTGATCATCGAGGCCTTCAACCCCACCGTGGTGCTGGGGTTGGGCGGCGTCGCCGCTTTCCTGCTCGGCTCGGCCATGCTGCTCAGGATCGAAGGGCCGGGCTTTGCCATGTCGTGGGCGGTCATCGGCCCCGCCGCCGTGCTGACGCTCGGACTGGCGCTACTCACCGGAACCTATGTCTGGACGGTCCGCAGGAACCCGCCGCGCGTCGGCGGCGAGGCGATGCGCGGCTTGCCCGTCGAGATCATCGACTGGCAGGGCGGCGAGGGCCATGTGCTGGCTTTGGGCGAACGTTGGCGGGCGAGGGCCGACGAACCCGTAGCACCCGGCGACAGGGTCGAGGTGATCGACGTCAGTGACCTCGTGCTGACCGTGCGGCGTCGCGATGCGAGCAACAACGGAGTAAAATGATGGTCGGTTACGTCGCCTATCTTATCATTGCGCTGCTGGTGATCATCTTCCTGGCGGCCGCCATCCGCATCCTGAGGGAATATGAACGCGGCGTGGTCTTCACGCTCGGCCGCTTCACCGGCGTCAAGGGCCCCGGCCTCATCATCCTCATCCCTTTCGTCCAGCAGATGGTGCGGGTCGATCTGCGCGTGGTCGTCCAGGATGTGCCGCCGCAGGATGTCATCTCGCGCGACAACGTCTCGGTCAAGGTCAACGCCGTGCTCTATTTCCGCATCGTCGACGCCGAGCGGGCAATCATCCAGGTCGAGGATTTCATGGCCGCCACCAACCAGCTGGCGCAGACCACGCTGCGCTCGGTGCTCGGCAAGCACGAGCTAGACGAGATGCTGGCCGAACGCGACAAGCTCAACAGCGACATCCAGGAGATCCTCGACCAGCGCACCGATGCCTGGGGCATCAAGGTCTCCAATGTCGAGATCAAGCATGTTGACCTGAACGAGAGCATGGTCCGCGCCATCGCCAAGCAGGCCGAGGCCGAGCGGCTGCGCCGTGCCAAGGTGATCAATGCCGACGGCGAGCAGCAGGCGGCGGCGAAGCTGGTCGAGGCCGGCCGCATGCTTGCGGCCGAGCCGCAAGCCATGCAGTTGCGCTATTTCGAGGCCCTGCACGACATCGCCGGCGAGCGCTCGTCCACGGTGGTGTTCCCGCTGCCGGTGGATTTGCTCGGGCAGTTCATGAAGGGCCAAGGCAAGTGAGGCATTGACGCTGCCGGCCTCTTTCCTCGGCGGCAGAGTCAGTCGGCCTCGCCGCCCGAACCCTTGCCGCATTCTGCCAGCACCTTGCCGATCGCAGCACCTGAGCCTTTCAGCGGAAAGCTCGCCGCACCGTATTTGTCGGCCGAGACCGTCACCTCGCCCTTGCCGCGCAGCAGCGCCAGCAACGGGTCGGCGGGGCCGGAGAGTTCGGCGGTGAAGTAATTATACATCGCCTCGAGCTCGAGCTTTTTCGTCAGGCTCCTGTCGCCGGCCTTGAAGGTGAAGGATCCGCCGATGCCGGGCTCCAGCTGCCCGCCTGCGGCGCCGAGATCGTAGCTCAGCACCGGCTTGTCGAAGCAGGCCAGCATCAGATGCGCATCGCCCTTCGGCCCGCCGCAGACCGAAGCCGTCATCACGCTGCCGCCTTCGTCCTCCTCCATCCGGGCGGACCAGGCGCAAGGCGCGGCATGGGCGAAAGGCGTGGCTAGAAGGGCAAGTGCGACGATTGCCAGTGCGCTTTTCACAATCGATCCCCCATCGTGGCGGGGCATCATATAGAGATTGTCGAAAGCCGGCGAGCGGCCAATCTCTCCTGAATGGATCTCGCTTATGTGCTCCTGGCCGGCTCGAACAATTCCAGCAGATGTGCCGGAAGGGTCGACCACCAAGATCTCGTCCGCGGCGTTGCCGGCGGAGGCGATCGCACCAAGTATTGATGACAATCCGACCGCCGACGATTGCAAGGAGGTAAACCGATGACCGATGATGCAACCGCGATCCGCCAGGTGGTCGAGACCTGGATGGCGGCGAGCCGGAAGGGCGATCTGGAGACCGTGCTTGGCCTGATGACGGACGATGTCGTCTTCATGGTTCCCGGCAAGGAGCCCTTCGGCAAGGAAGCCTTCGCCGCCGCGTCCAGGAGCATGGGCGAGACCAAGATCGACGGTGACAGCGAGATCGTCGAGCTCAATCTGCTCGGCGACTGGGCCTATATCCGCAACCGCATCGATATGACGGCGACGCCGCCCGGCGGCGAGCCGGTGCGGCGGTCCGGCTATACGCTGACGCTGCTGCGCAAGGAGAATGACGGCCGCTGGCGGCTGGCGCGGGATGCGAATTTGCTGGCGGCAAAAGGGTAGGGCGCGGCCGCCGGAACTGCCTATCCCCTTCTGGGGCGAGGAACCTTGTCCTACGAGCGCCGCGGTCGGGATCGCCTGCGCGAATGCCCGGCTACCTCGCGCTTACTTTCGCCACGGCGGCTCAGGCGCGAAGCGCTTGCCGATCCAGTCGGCGAAGGCGCGGGTCTTGGCGGCCTGACCTTTGGCCGAGGGCATGACGACATAGACCGCGCCCTCGTCGGCAAGTGTCCAGTCTTCCAGGATCGGCACCAGCCGGCCGTCGGCGAGCTCGCGCCCGATCAGCCAGTCGGTGCTCATCATCAGGCCGACGCCCTGCACGGCGGCCTCGACCAGCACCTCGGCGTCGTCGCTGACCAACGGCCCCGAAACCTCGACGCGCACGCGCCGGCCCTCGCGGTCGGTCATCTCCCAGGCGGGAAAGGTCTGGAAGCCGGAGAAGCCCAGGCAGCTGTGCTTCAGCAGCGCCTGCGGCGTTTCCGGCCTGCCCCTTCTGGCGAGGTAGGAGGGCGCGGCGCAGAGCAGCCGGCGCCGCGTCGCCACCTTGCGCGCCACCAGGCGCGAGTCCTCCAGGCTGCCCAGCCGTACGGCGACGTCGAAATTCTCGGCGACGAGATCGGCGAAGCGGTTGGAGAACTCTGCCTCGATGTGGACCTCGGGGAACTCCGCCAGGAATTGCGGCAAGAGCGGCCCGATCCACATGCGCCCGAAGGTCCCGGGCAGCGCCAGCTTGAGCAGGCCGCGCGGCTCGCCGGCGGCATGCGCCGATGCGGCCGCCTCAGCCTCGTCGACCGAGGCCAGGATGGCGCGCACGCGCAACAGGAATTCCGCGCCCGCCTCGGTAAGCGACACGCTGCGCGTGGTGCGGTGGAGCAGCCGCACCCCCAGCCGCTCTTCCAGCGATTGGAGACGGCGCGACAGGATGGTCGCGTCGCGCCCGACTCTCGCTGCCGCCCTGGTGAAGGAGCGCGCCTCGGCGACGGCCGCGAAGGCCGCCATTTCGGCAAGGGCGGAGGGTTCAACTGATTGCTGCATGGTCCGCAATACTCAAATGCAAAGTCCAACGATTATCGAGTAATAGCGCAGCAGCTAGGTTCGCTCAATCGTCCATCGACCACGCACGGAGTGAACCCATGAAAGCCATCGAACTCAGCCAACCCAGGCTCGACGCCTTCCGCGCCGCCAGCATCGCCACGCCCGAACCGCAACGCGGCGAGGTGCTGATCCGCCAGCGTGCGGCGAGCCTGAATTTCGTCGATGTCGCCGTTGCGAGCGGCAATTATCCCGGACCGGTCTTCCCGCTCGTTCCCGTGGCCGACGGCGCCGGCGAGATCGTCGCGCTCGGCGAGGGCGTGACGAGATTCAGCACGGGCGACCGGGTCGTTGCCCACGCCAAGCCGCGCTGGATCGGCGGCCGGCCGCGTCCTTACGAGATGACGCAGATGCGCGGCATCTCCTTGCCCGGGTCGCTGGCCGAATATGTCGCGCTGCCGGCCAACTCGGTCGTACCGGTCCCTGCGCATCTCTCCTTCGAGGCGGCCTCGACCTTGCCGATTGCCGGCACCACCGCATGGAACGCCATCCGCGCCGCCGATGTCGGGCCGGGTTCGGTCGTCGTGCTGCTCGGCACGGGCGGGGTCTCGATCTTCACCCTGCAGCTCGCCAAGGCGGCCGGGGCCACCGTCATCATCACTTCGTCCTCGGACGAGAAGCTCGAGCGAGCCAAGGCGCTCGGCGCCGATCACCTGATCAATTACCGCGCGACACCGGACTGGGACGGCAAGGTGCTGGAGCTGACCGACGGCCTCGGCGCCGATCTCGTCGTCGAGACCGGCGGCACCGCCACCTTCGCGCGCGCCGTCAATGCAACAGCGCCCGGCGGCACGCTGTTCACCATCGGCTTCGTCACCGGCGCCGAGGCCACGGTCAATCTGCTGCCGATCATCATCAAGGCGCTGAAAGTGGTGGGCAACAACACCGGATCGGTCTCGGACCTGCGCGACGCCGCCCGCGCCATCGGCGCCGCCCGGATCGAGCCGGTCGTCGACAAAGTGTTTTCACAAAACGAGGCAACCGAAGCCTACACCTACATGGCCGCCGGCGGCCTGCATTTCGGCAAGCTGGTGTTCGGCTTGGATTGGTAGGAAGAGCTGACGCTGGAGTGGGCGAAAGCGATGAATCTCTCGATCTCCCTGAAGCCGACTGCCCTGACAGGAAGATGTAGGAGCTTCAATCCGCCTCGCCGCCCGAGCCCTTGCCGTATTCGGCCAGCAGGGGGCGCTCCGTCGATCGAGCGTTCTCATGCTACTCCCGATCCTCACCTCTCGCCGTCAGAACTTGAGGTCGAGGTTGGCCTTGACGCCGTTGTCGGCGTTATGGGAGCCGAACTGACCGGTGTAGGACAGGCCGAGCGTGGCATTGACCGACATCGGCAGGTCGAATCCGGCCTCGATCACGGCGCTGTCCCTGGCGATGGGCACGCCGGCAATGGTGAAGGCGTTGCCGCCGGCGAAGGCGAAAGTCGAAGTCGGCGTGACATCGCCGAAGGCATGGCGCCAGCCGAGCGTGCCGCGCGCGGTCGCCTCGATGCTGCCCAGGGTCAGGTCGGTCGAGGCGCGCAGCCCGAGCGTGGAGAAGGTCGCATTGGTAGTTGAGCTTGCGCTGGTCAGGGCTGCACCGCCACCTTTCTCGGTGAAGCCGTCAGTGTGCACGCTGACATAGGCGAGATTGGCGAACGGCTCGAACTTAAAGCGCCCGGCATCGGCCTTGTAAGCGAGTTCGCCGAACACCTGTGCCGTGCCGGCGTCGTAGTCGGCCGACAGTTGATCGGCGAAGCCATTGAAGGCAACCGCGCGCTTTGTCGAGATTCTGTTCCAGCTGTAGGCGGCGCCGGTGCGGAAGGCTATGGCGCCCCAGTTGGTGCCCCCGTAGAGCCCGAGATGGTAATTGTCGCCGGCGCCGTTGGAACGGCGAGCATCGGCGTCGAAAGTCGAATGGCTGTAGCCGCCGATGGCGCCGACGCGCCAGTCCCCGACCAGGCTATCGGCGCCGACCAGGAGGCCGCCGGTCGAACGATCGAAGGCGGCGGCATTGCCGTCGCTGCCGGTATGTCCCCATGAGCCGAAGGCTTGGCCCCAGACGGCGAAGCGATCGGTGTCGGCCGCGACCATTTCCGGTCCGCCCTCGCCATAGGCCATGACCGGCAATGCGGCTGCGTCGGCATCGCCAAACGCGGCGCTGATCCGCCTGGTGGCGGCGTCGCGGATGAAGCGGCTGTCTTCCAGCAGCATCCCCTTGGCCGAGGCATGGATCTCTCCCGAGAGCTGGTCGAAAGCCGCTTGGGCAGTTGCCTCTGTCGGCAGCACGGCGATTGCGTCGTAGAGCGGGTTGCCGGCACCCAGGCTTTCGGCGCCACCGCCGGTGGCGATCTGGTTCGGCGTCAGGCCAACCTGAGCGAAGGTCTTTTGGACCACATCGAGATAGACGTGATTGGCGTCATAGCTGTCGACGAGGCCGAGGAAAGCCGTGCCGATATCGCCTGTGAGCGCGTAGTTTCCGGCGACGCCACCATCGGCTTGCAACACCGTATAATGCGTGCCCGCTATGTAAGGCGCGGCGTCCGTCTTGACCACGTCGAGCATCGATCCGGCGGCGATCGTCGCGGCGCCGGTCGCCTGGATCAAATCGGACTGGCCGGTCGAGGTCAGTTCGGCCTGATAGATTGAGCCGGCCGCCTGGTCGACGTCGCCCGCCACATTGAGCGTGCCGATCGAATTGCCCGGCCCGATGATGCCGCCCGAATGCGCCGCGATGCCGCCCACCGTGCCGTTGCCACCCAGTATGCCGCCCGAGATCGTCACCAGCGAGTTGGCCAGCGAACCGTTCACGGCCAGCCGCCCGCCGCTCACGTTGGTCACGCCGGTGAAGGCGCTGGAATCGGCGGTGAGGTTCGTGTTGCCGGCGATCTGGTTGATCGTGCCGGCACCGCCGATCGCCGACGCGAAGGTGTAGTTCGTGTCGGTGTGGTTGAAGTTGATTGCGCCCGCACCCGGTCCGAACTGCACACTCGCCGCATTGAGCGTGCCGGCGGCCGTCGCTGGCGATCCGCTCGCCGCGCCGATGTTCAGCGTGCCGACAGAGCCCGCTAGGGCGGCGATGTTGACCGCGCCGCCGGCCGACACCGCGCCGCCATTCGTGATCGTCAGCGTGCCTGTGCCGCTAACGCCGACACTGAGATCGCCGCTGCTGGTCCACGTCGAGCCGGGGCCGCTGACCGTCACGGCGCCGGCCGAGCCGGCTTCGTAGCCAATGTAGCCCCAGCCATTGCTGACCTTGCCGCCGTTCGAGATCGTCAGCGCACCCGTGCCGATACCGCCGATGAACAGGTCCAGGCTGTTGGTCCAGGTCGAACCCGCACCCTCGACTGTCACCGTGCCGATCGCGCCTAGGAACGTGCCCACATAGCCCGTGGCATTGCTGACCTTGCCGCCGTTCGAGATCGTCAGTGTGCCCGTGCCCTGATCGCCGACGAACAGGTTGGAATTGTTTGTCCACGTCGAGTCTGCGCCGTCGACCGTCACGGTCCCGGTGGAACCTATACCGAAGCCAATAAAACCCAAGTGACCGCTGACAGCGCCGCCGTTCAGGATGTTCAGCTTGCCCGTACCTTGTTCGCCGACGAACAGGTTGGAACTATTGGTCCAGGTCGAGTCCGCACCTGTGACGAAGACCGTTCCGGTCGAGCTCGCCGTCTTGCCGATGTAGGCCGAGTCATTGCTGACGGCGCCGCCTTGGCTGATCGCCAGAGTGCCGGTGCCCAAATCGCCGACAGTGAGATTCCCGGTGTTGGTCCAGGTCGAGGCCGCGCCGGTGACCGCCACCGTGCCGGCGGAATCTGCATTGTAGCCAACGAAGCCCTCACCATTGCTGACCGTGCCGCCATTCGAAATCGTCAACGTGCCCGTGCCGGCGTCGCCGACAAACAGGTTCGACGCGACGCTCCAGATCGAACCTATGCCATCGACCGTCGCCGCGCCGGTCGAGCCCGCTTTGGCACCGACAAAGCCGATGTTGCTGCTGACAAGACCGCCATTCTGGATGTTCAGTATGCCAGTGCCGCCATATCCAACGTAGAGGCCGTTCGTGTCGCTCCAGGTCGATCCGTTTCCGGTGACCGTAAGGGTGCCGCTCGAATCGGCATTGACGCCGATGTAGCCCGACAGGGCGCTCACTGCGCCGCCGTTCTGGATCGTCAGCGCGCCGGCACCGTAATTGCCGATGGAGAGAAAGCCGGAATTGGTCCAGTGCGAGCCCGCACCGTCCACAGTCGCGGCGGCGGCCGGGCTGAAATTTTCACCGATATAGCCGTTGGTATTGCTCACCGTGCCACCGTTCTGGACCGTCAGCGTGCCGGCGCCGTTCCAGCCGACATAAAGCTCGCCGGAATTGCTCCAGGACGAGCCGGTGCCGGCGACTGTCACGGCGCCGGTCGAGCCGGATTTGGAGCCGATCTGGCCGCCGGTGCTGCTCACCACGCCGCCGCTCTGGATCGTCAGCGTGCCGGCGCCGCCCCAGCCGACAAGTAGATTGCCGGAATTGGTCCAGGACGAGCCGGCGCCGGTGACAGTCGCCGAGCCACTGGAACCGGCCTGCTCACCAATCGAGCCGAGGGAATTGCTTACAGCGCCGCCGTTAGAGATGGTCAGAGTGCCGGCGCCGGCATGGCCGATGAAGAGCGACGAACTGTTGGTCCAGGTCGAGCCGATGCCATCGACCGTCGCCGTCCCGGTCGAGCCCGCGGAATATCCGAGATAGCCAGCAAGGTCGCTCACCACACCGCCGGCTAAAACGGTCATCGCGCCCGTGCCATTCTGTCCGACCGTCAGATTTCCGCTGTTCGTCCATGTCGACCCCGGGCCGAAGACGTTGACCGTGCCATGGGAGCCGGCATTCGCGGCAACAACGCCGGTCACATCCGTTGCTGTTGCTCCGCTGAAGATGTCTAGAAATCCGGTGCCTTGATCGCCGACGGTCATCTGGGAAGCGTTCGTCCAGGCGGAGCCTACCCCCGTCAACACAACAGTGCCGGTGGCAGAGGAACTCCCGCCAAGATTGGCAAGGTCATCCGACAACAGGCCGCCATTTGAAACCGTCACCAATCCGGCGCCGCCAAACCCGACATAGAGATTGCCCGTGTTGTTCCATTGCGAACCGGCGCCATTGACCGCGGCCGTGCCAGAGGAGCCGGAAACGTAGCCGATATAACTATAAAGATTGGTAAGAGTGCCGGCATTCGAGATGGTCAGATTGCCGGTTGAAGAAGAGCCATTGGCTATGGTGAGACCGGCGGCAAAAGCATTTCCGGCGTTGATGACCGTCGGGTTTATAACGATGGTGTCGACAGTGACATTATCGGCCGCGGTCGGTACCGATGCGGGATTCCAGTTTCCGGCGGTGAACCAATCCGTGGAGGCCGCGCCGGTCCAGATCTCGGCTGCCGTGGCGCTTGGCTGGCCAAGGCCGATCAGCGCCGTCGACGTCAGCGCCAGATATTTCAACGTCTTCTTCCGGCGTTCAAATCCATTCTTCGGCATTTAATCCCCTGACAGACAAGTCGTTTCACCCTGAAGGTGACATGTCATTGGAGCCCGGCGTTGTCTTGGGCAGCGCCGCACTGGAATTGGACTGGAAAGAGGTGCCGGTTCTTTTCTGCGCGTTGTGATGCTTTGGCACCACCGAGAATTTTGCAGCCAAGCGGCGTTACTTGGCGTCGCAGAAATGTGGCTAAAACAAACAGATAGAGCGGATGGGAAAATCGGAAATCGCGTCGCCTGACCGGTTTCGGGAGATGCCGGTTCTATCTGGCGCTTGTTGGCGTGTAGCCGAAGCGACGGCGGAAGCAGCGATTGAAGTAGGACACGTCGCTGAACCCGCTCATCATCGCAATTTCGCTGACCCGCATGTCGTCATTGTGTCTTTGGGCGAGCATCTTATGTGCGCTTTGCAAGCGCAGTTCGAGCACACGCTCGGAGAAGCTGATACCCGTCTCCTGGAGAATGTCGTGAATATAGCGCGTCGACAGACGGAGTTCCTTTGCGACGCCCTGCGCGGAGATGCCAGGATCGGCGAAATTGTCTGCGATGTTGGCCAGGACCGCCCGCAGCCTGGCCGCTCGCAGGCCGCGCAGGCCGGCCAATTCGGCAGCCTCACCTTTCGCGCCCGTCACCAGACCGATCAGATCGACGATCACGTCCGTTGCGTGCATGATGAGATCGGCCGAGACGAGGGGGCGGCCGGTCTCGAGAAGTTGGCAATAACGCTTGAGAAGATCGAGAGCCTCGTTTTCGGCGCCGATCTTCAACGCCAGCCTGTCATCGATCTGTGGGAAGGCCTGTACGAGGACGGCGCGTGGGACCACCACGTTCGACCACACATTCCGGTCGGCACCGACCATTTTCAGTGCTTCCGATGCCGTGACCAGGACCGCTTCTCCCTTGCTGACGCCGTACTCGCGGCCGACCTGCGCCCCGGTCAAAACGGAGTCGGCCTTGTTGATCAGCAGGAGATATCCGTCATTGCCGTCGTCGGCAATGTTGCTTGTTTTCCTCGTTGCATGCCTGATCGTTCCGGACATCTGGCCGAGAACCACTGATCCGACAGCCGTGGCTTCGATCGCTGCCTCGAAAGGCAGGTCCGCGGATATGCCGTATTCAACCGACCATATCTCCGCGACATGGATGTCCTGCCAAAGGGAAAACCGATCGCGTTCATTAAGATGCGAGGGCAACTGAGCCGATGAAAACACCGTCTTTCGCGACAATCGAACACCTCGAAAAACTACAGCTTCAAAAATTGTCGAACGCGATGCTTTCCAATCCGGGAATAACAAGCGACATTGATCGCTCGGCGTTCGACCGATCGCATTAGACCCTTAATCGAGTTCAACCACGCGTGGCGTCACCCCAAAGTATGACGTCGCGAAATCCTTCCAGACGGGATCGGCGTTTTTTGCGCCGGACGGCTGTCAATTTGGTGCTGTATTCATCGTTTTTCGCTCATCCCTCATGCGGGGCAGGGCATGTCAGGGGGCGTGGTGGAGAGGCTGGGCAGCGAAATACTTTTTTCGATTATCGGTGAAATTTATGATTGCGTTTTGAATCCGGAAGGCTGGACCGGAGTGATGACCCGGGTCACCGAAGCTGTCGACGCCGCCTATACCACTGTCGCGCTGGCCAGCACTGCTGACAATCAGGGCCGTTTCGCGGCTCAATCAGCTTGGGATCCGGTGCAAATGCGCGCGCTCCAGGAAGATTATGACTTTGACGAAATTCCCGGATTGAAGGCAGCAGTCATGGGCGACATCGACACGCCTGTTGCGACGCTGTCGCATATGAGCGAGGCCGAGCTCCAGCAAACGCCGTTCTTCCAGAATTGGGCCGGACCGCAGGGATTGCGCGAGGCTTGCATCACCAAATTCGTTCACACGCCGGACCGGATTGGGCTCATGGGCTGCACTACGCGTGCCAACAGGGGTATCATAACCGTTGAAGAGCAGCGGTTCCTGGCATTGCTCTCGCCGCATCTGCGCCGCGCTTCCCTGATTGGAGATCTGCTCGATCAAACCCGCATTACCGCCAATTTCTATCGCCAAGCGCTCGACCATCTCGCCGTGCCTATCGTTCTTGCCGGCGCCGACGGAGCAATCCTCCATGCGAATGGGGCTGCCGACCGGATGTTTTCCGTGCAGGGTCCCATTCTTTCCAGGAAGGGCCTGCTCCAACCGCAGAACCCGGTGGTCGCCCGCGCGTTGGCGGAAGCATTAGCCAGCGCTGCCGGCGCAGATGGTTCGCTTGGCTCTCGCGGCATAGGGCTGCCCGTTTCAGCGCCGGGTCAACCGCCCGCCGTAGCCTATGTGTTGCCGCTGACCGAAGGAACCGCGCGCGCGGCTTTCCGGCCCGCCTGCGCGGCCGTGTTCGTATCGACCACGACGTCCTCTTCTCCGCTGCCGGAGGCCGTTCTCACGACGCTGTTCGACCTTACTCCCGCGGAGGCCCGGGTCCTCCTGCGGATCGGCAGCGGATTGCCCGCGTCCAGGAGCGCCTCGTTGCTCGGCATCAGTGAAAACACGTTGAAGACCCATCTCAACCGGATATTCGCCAAGACCGGCACGAGGCGCCAAGCCGATCTCGTCAAACTGATTTCGGACATAGGCATGCCTTTCGTGACTGATCAGGCTGCCGCTCGCCGCTGAGCTGGCCGCGCCGAACTCCTCGTCGGCGCCGGGCGGTGCCAGGTAGACTCACGCCCAAACGCCGCGTCCAGACCGGCAATCGACTGAGGCTATATGGCCACACTGACCGGGAAAGCGTTGCGGCACTCTCCGGGACAATTCAGGTGCGGCTCAGCCCAAGACGCCGCTGGCGAACAATGCAACATCGGGGCTCTCGACGTTAACTTGAACTCCGCTGAGCATTTCGGCAGCGGGGGAGCGCAACACCTTGGGGCAGCAAACAACAATGAAAACGATTCTTCTCGCTACGGCCTTTATTCTCACGTCTGTCGGCATGGCGTCCGCGGCGGACACCAATGAAACCCTTCCCGTTGCCGCCGACTACGATTGGTCTGGCCTCTATGCTGGCGCTCACTTCGGCTACGTCGCCGGAAAATCCAATTTCTTCATCGCCGGCGCTGGCGTCGGGGGCACCGATGTTAACCTTCCCCTCGATCCCAGCGGTTTCATTGGCGGCATCCATATCGGCTTCAATCAGGAGATGGCGAACCGCTTCGTGCTCGGCGCCGAGGCGGACATTGCGTACAGCAATGTAGATGCGGTGGGGACCTTCGCCGGTGCCGGCGCGTTGCTCAAGAGCGAGCTCCAGTGGTCGGGGTCGGCACGGCTGCGCGCCGGCTATGCGTTTGATCGGACCTTGCCTTACATCACCGCGGGCGTGGCCGCGGCCAAGTATGAAATGACTTTGATCGGCACCAGCGGTTCAATACCGATCCACGACGAAACCCATGTCGGCTGGACGGTTGGAGCGGGCATCGAGCACGCTTTCACTGACAGGTGGATCGCGCGCGTCGAATATCGCTACTCCGACTTCGGCAAAAAGGATATCTCGGTGCCGCTGTTCGGTCCTGGCACGGTTGCGAACATCGATCTCAAGACGCACGATCTGCGGGTCGGCCTCAGCTACAAGTTCTGATCTGACAGACCGAGCAAAACCCCAGCCTCGCGCCGGGGTTTTGCTTGTGCCGTAGACGCATGCACGCCCGCCGGCGCGGGCCAAGAAGTTGACGATGCGCGCTCGGCCGGCGAGCCCGTCGGCGCGACCATCGACACCTGCTGCCCGCCAGGTAAAGGGCGTCCCTGGCGTCGACCTCAGATCAGCTTCTCCAGCGTGATCGGCAGATCCCGCACCCTTTTCCCTGTCGCGTGGAACACTGCGTTGGCAATCGCCGGCGCGATGCCGACGATTGCCAGTTCGCCCACGCCCTTGCCCCCAAGGGCGGAGGAGTGCGGGTCGGGGATGCCGACCGAGATGGTCTGGATGTCCGGGATATCGGCATTGGTCGGCAGCATGTAGTCGGCGAAATTGCCGTTGACGATGCGGCCGTGGCGACGATCGACGACGCCTTCCTCGAGCAGCGCCTGGCCGATGCCCATGATGATGCCGCCCTTCCACTGGCTCTCCGCCAGCTTCGGGTTGTAGAGCCGGCCTGAATCCAGCGCCGACACCACGCGCGCCACGCGCACCGTGCCGAAATCCTCGTCGATGCGCACCTCGACGAAATGCGCGCACCAGGAATGGCGCGAATAGTCGCCCTCGGTGTGCGGGATCGACATGGCTATCGTGGTGTAGTTCTTGTAGCGCTCTTCCGGCGTCGTGCTGGCCGGCAGCGTGTCGCCCTTGGCTTCGATTTGGTCGCGGCCGATCGCCACCATGAAGTCTGCGATCGACAGGTCCGGCCCTTCGCCGCGCGGCGAGGCGATGCGGCCATCCCTCACTTGCAGCGTGTTCGCCTGCAGCTTCTGGAACGGCGAGCGCGGTTCGGAAAGCGCGAGCCCGATCAGCTCGTCCAGCGCCTGGCCTGCCGCCTTGTGAACGGCGCCGGTCATGACGCCGGCAAGTCGCGAGCCGCCGGTGACGCCGGCGCGGGCGAAATGCGAGTCGCCGAGCTTCACCGACACCCGCTCCACCGGCACGCCAAGCGTCTCGGCCGCGGTCTGCGCCAGGATCGTGTAAGTGCCTTGGCCCATGTCGATGGACGAGCTTTCGACTTCGACGGAACCGTCGGAAAGCAGCTTCACCACCGCCTCGCCATGCGCGCGCCGCACCGGATAGGTGCCGGCCGCAACACCCCAGCCGATGAGCTGGTGGCCGTCGCGCATCGAGCGCGGCGCGTTGCTGCGCTTCGCCCAGCCGAAGGCCTCCGCGCCGGCGGCAAAGGCTTCGCGCAACTGGCGTGTCGACCACGCCTTCTTCGCATGCGGGTCCTGCTCGGCATAATTGATCAGCCGCATCTCCAGCGGATCGATACCGAGCTCATAGGCAAGCTCGTCGATGGCGCTTTCGATGCCGAAGGCGCTCGGGTTCTCCCCCGGCGCGCGTTTTGCTCCCGGCACCACCGTATTGACCCGCACCACATTCTGCTTCGAGGAGAAGTTGGGCGTGGCATACATGATCGAGGTGACGGAGCCGAGCGGCTCGACCCACGTCCCGTCGACCGCTGTCTCGTTGACGCCGCGATGGACGATCGACTGGATTTTGCCATCCCTGTCGGCGCCGATCGCAACGGTCTGACGCGTCGCCGCGCGACCGCCATAGGACGTAAAATTCTGCGGGCGGGTGAGCACCAGCTTCACCGGCCGGTCGAGCATCCTGGCGGCAGCCGCCGCAACCGCGCTGTGCGCCAGCGCCACCGCCTTGGAGCCGAAGCCGCCGCCGACATAGGGCGAGACCAGCCGCACATTCTCGAACGGCACGGAAAACCACTCGGCATAGGTGCGCGCCATGCCGTCGAGCCATTGGCTGGGCTCCCAGATGGTCAGCTCGTCGCCCTCCCAGCGCGCGATCAGCCCATGCGGCTCCATCGCCGCCTGGAATTCGCGCGGCGTGTTGTAGGCCGCGCAGATGCGCACAGGCGCTTCGGCGAAGGCGGCTTCAGCGTCGCCCCATTCCTTGGTCATGGCGTCGATCGGGATGCCGTCGCCGGCCTTGCCGTCGCTTAGGTCGACGATAGCCGGCGTCTCGTCATACCACACCTTGACCAGCGCCGCGGCGGCGACCGCCTGCTCGAATGTCTCGGCCACCACCGCCGCGACATGCTGGCCGGAAAAGGTGACTTCGCGCACGAGCGGCGCATAGGTCGGCTGCGAGGGCGGGTTGCCGAGCCAGTCCGATGCGCCCTTCAATTCCATGATGTTGTCGGGCGTCAGCACGGCTAGCACGCCGGGCGCGGTCTCGGCCGCGCGGGCGTCGATCGCCGTCACCTTGCCGGCGGCGATCGTTGCGCCGACCAGCACCGCATGCGTCAGCCCATCGAGCTGCTGCTCGAAGGCGTATTTCGCTGCGCCCGTGATCTTGGCCGGTCCGTCGACGCGCGACAGCCGCCCGCCGACCGCTTCGAGACGCGCGCTGTCGGACGCGGCGTGTTTCATGTCATGAACGGTCATGCCGTCTCTCCCAATTTGAGAATGGCGCGCGCGATCACGCGCGGCGCCAACGCAATCTTGTAGTGGTTGGCGCCATGGTCGACGGCGCCCTCCATGGCGAGCTCGCTCGCCTTGCGGATCGTGGCTTCGTCGATCGCCTTGCCTTTCAGCGCCTCTTCGACGGCGCGCGCCCGCCAAGGTTTCGTGGCGACGCCGCCGAGCGCGACGCGGATGTCGCGCACGGTGCGGCCGTCGCCTTCAAGTTCCAGTCCGACGGCCGCGCTTGCCGCCGCGAACTCATAGGACTGGCGATCGCGCACCTTGATGTAGGTCGAGCGTCTGGCCGCGGCCGAGCCTGGGATCTCTACTGCGGTGATCACTTCGCCGGGGCGGATGTCGTGCTCCTGCTCGGCGGTGGCGCCCGGCGCAAGGAAGAAGTCCTCGACCTTGAGCTTGCGCCCGCCGAGATCGACTTCGGCGTCGAAGGCGACGAGCGCCACGGCGAGATCGCCCGGATAGGTGGCGATGCAGGCCTCGCTCACGCCGAGCACCGCATGGCCGCGCGTCGCGCCGCCGATCGCCGAGCAGCCGCTGCCGTGCGCGCGCTTGTTGCACGCCGGGAAATTTTGCGGATCGCGGAAATAGGGGCAGCGCGTGCGCTGCATCAGATTGCCGCCGACGGTTGCCATGTTGCGCAACTGCGCCGAGGCCGCCTGCCACAGGGCTTCCGATACGGCCGGGAAGCAGCTCTTCACGGAGGTGTGGTCGGCGACATGGCTCATCCTGGCCAGCGCGCCGATCACGGCGCGGTCGGCAGTGACATCGATGGCGTCGAGCCCTTCGATGTGGCTGATGTCGATGACGGTCGAGGGTTCGGCGACGCCGCATTTGGCGAGGTCGATGAGCGTGGTGCCGCCTGCAAGCAGCATGGCGCCGGGAAGGGCGGCGGCGTTGCGCGCGGCCTCGACGCTGTCGGCGCGTAGATACGAAAAATCTCTCACGAGCGCAGCTCCTGTGCGGCTTGGCGAATGGCGGCGACGATGTGCGGATAGGCGCCGCAGCGGCACAGGTTGCCGGCCATGTATTCGCGGATCTCCTCGTCGGAGCCGGCATGGCCCTCGCGGATGCAGGCCACCGCCGACATGATCTGTCCCGGCGTGCAATAGCCGCACTGGAAGGCGTCCTGATCGAGGAAAGCGGCCTGCACGGCATGCAACGTGCCGTCCTGGCCGGCAAGGCCCTCGATGGTGGTGATCGAGCGCCCTTCGACTTGGGCCGCGAGCGTCAGGCAGGCCAGCACGCGCTCGCCGTCGACATGCACGGTGCAGGCGCCGCACTGGCCCTGGTCGCAGCCTTTCTTGGTGCCGGTGAGGTGGAGCCGTTCGCGCAGCGCATCGAGCAGCGTCACGCGCGGCTCGATCTCCAGCGCGTGGGCCTGGCCATTGATGGTGAGGTTGAGGGAAAGCGTGGTGGGACTGATGGTGACTTGATCATTCATGGGGCGTCGGGCTCCGATTGCTGGACGCTTGAGCGGATGGAAATGGGGCTTGGGAGGACAGGGGCAAGGGTAATGGCTGGAGGGACGCAACCTCTGCGGTCGTCATCCTCGGGCTTGACCCGAGGATCCATGCCGTCGCGTTTGCCGAGGATCGCGGCGGGCCAGAATTCTGCACCGTAGCCGCGCTCGCAGGGTATGGCATGGATCCTAGGGTCTGCGCCGCGTCGCTTCGCTCCTTGCTTCGCCCTAGGATGACGAACTCACGAGCGGATTCGCCAACCAGAGGCGTCGCAGAGCGCGCCCGTCTGCACCAACCAGGGTGCGCTTGCCGTCCTTCTCTACGTGACATATCGCTTCCCCTGGTTATATGATAAAAGCACTCCACATAAACGGAGGTGCCTCCGTTTATTTACGTGGGGTCTGGGCTGTCATGGTTCAACCCCCCATATTGCGTTCGGTGGAGAAAAAAGTGCCTGACCAGGAAATGACCGCTAAAGCAAAGCGCGACGCGCAGGCGCCAAAGCCGTTGCGCGCCGATGCGCAACGCAACCGCGACAGGCTGGTCGAGGTGGCGGCGCAGGCTTTCGCCGCCGATGGCGTCGACGCCTCGCTGGAGGAGATCGCCAAACGGGCAGGGGTCGGCATCGGCACGCTCTACCGCCATTTCCCAACCCGCGAGCATCTGGTCGAGGTCGTCTATCGCCGCGAGGTGGAGGGACTTTGCCACGCGGCCGAGGAACTCGCCCGGGAGCACGCTGCCGATGTCGCACTGGAGCTCTGGATGCAGCGCTTCGTCGACTATATCGCCACCAAGCGCGGCCTCGCCACCAGCCTGCGCCTATTGCTCACCACCAACTCGACGCTGTTCTCCGACACTTCAGGCCGCGTCTCGGGCGCCATGCGAAGCCTGATCGAGGCCGCCGCCGCCTCGGGCAAAATCCGCGCCGACGTCGACGCCTCCGACGTCATGCATGCGCTGGGCGGCATCTACTCGGCGCCGAATACGCCGGACTGGCGCGAGCGGTCGGGGCGGCTGGTGAAGCTCTTGATGGATGGGCTGCGGTTCGGGGCGAGGGGCTGAGGCGCGGGAACTGCTAATCTCCCCCACGAGGGGAGATTGGCAGCTTCGGCGCTGCGCCATCTTCTCTCTCCCTGACTGGCATTCCCCAACCCGTGGCCTACATAGTCGGCACCACCCTCCCTTCCAAAAGGAACCTCCCATGCCCGAAAAGCTCAAATTGAACGACGGCGCCACCATCCCGCAGATCGGGCTGGGCGTCTGGCAGGTCGATCCGGAGATCACGGCCAAGGTTGTGCGCTGGGGCATCGAGGCCGGCTACCGGCTGATCGACACCGCCGAGGGTTATCGCAACGAGGAAGGCGTCGGCGAGGCGATCCGTGCTGCCGGCGTGCCGCGCGGCGAGTTGTTCATTACCTCCAAGCTGCGCAACGGCGCGCATCAGCGTGACGCGGCGCTGCGCGCCTTCGACGAGACGATGCAAAAACTCGGCATTGACCAGATCGACCTGTTCCTCATCCACTGGCCGGTGCCCAGCCAGAACAAATATGTCGAGGCCTGGAAGACGCTGGTCGAGCTGCGGAAGGCCGGCCGTATCAAGTCTGTCGGCGTCTCGAACTTCAACCAGGACCATCTGGAGCGTATCGTCGGCGAGACCGGCGTGACGCCGGTCGTCAACCAGATCGAATTGCATCCGCGCTTCCAGCAGCGTGATAAGCGCGATTTTCACGCCAGGCACAACATCCGTATCGAGAGCTGGAGCCCGCTGGGCAGCGGCCGGCTGCTGGGCGATCCGACGCTGGAGAAGATCGCGAAGAAGCACGGCAAGTCGGTGGCGCAGGTCATCATCCGCTGGCACCTGCAGGAGGGGCTGGTCGTCATTCCGAAGTCGATCCACCGGGAGCGCATCGCCGGCAATTTCGACATCTTCGGCTTCGAATTGGACGCGGACGACATGCAGACCGTTCACGGTCTGGATTCGCCCGACGGCCGGACGGGACCCGATCCAGCCACGGCGGCGTTCTTGTTCTGAGGATTAGGTTCCCCCTTCTCCCACAAGGAAGGGGATTGCCTAGCTAAATTCCCTCTCCATCCACCAGCGGCACGTCATCTCCCTCCCAGGGGCTCGGCATCGTCCCGCGTCCTGCGGTCGGCAGCGGCATCCAGCATCTGAGTTCCGGTTCTGCGTATTCGACGATGCGGCCGGGCGAGGAGTCCGACGCCCGCCAGCCTTCCTCGCCGAACTGGTCGGCGCGCGACCAGTAGGCCATGTCGACCTCGGCCGGTCCCTGCTCGGAGGAACGCACCGTCACGAGGATGCGGCTGCCGTCCCGCGGCGCGCTCGCCATGTTGCGCCACTGTTCGGTCTCGTCCATGCGATCTCCTCCTGCTGAACCAATTCCAGAAAAACCGGCCGTCGCAATAGTCGCCGCCCGCCGGGGAGGGGTCAACCCGAACTTGGGGCGCGACAGGCAATTCATTCACAGCTAATATGTCATTGGCCGCAATCGGACAGACGACGATGGATGATGGATTGCTGTCTCCGGTGACCCGTCTCGGGCCGGTCCATCTCAAGGTGACCGACGTGCCGGCGGCCTTGAATGTCTGGCGCGACGCGCTTGGGTTGGCGCTGCTTGGCGAGGACGCCACCATGGCGGAGCTTGGCGCCGGCGGCCGGACGCTGATCGTGCTCCATGCCGGCGCGGAGGCACCGCTGCCGCAGAAGTCGTGCGATCTCTTCCACGTCGCCATCCATATCACCAGCCGTCGCGATCTCGCGCATACAGCCGCCCGCCTCAAGGCATTTGGCTTACGGTTCAGCGCCCAGGATCATCTGGTTTCGGAATCGCTCTATGTCTCCGACCCCTCCGGTAACGGCATCGAAATCTGCTTCGACACGCCGGAGCGCTTGCTGCGCCGCGAAGTGTCGCCCAATGGCCGCGTGACGCTGATTGCCACCGACGGCAGCGCCCATTCGGGGCTCGAGCCGCTGGATGTGTCGGGCCTGCTGCGCGACCTCGGCAACTCCGGCCATATCGAGCCGAAGATGGCGCAGGATGCCTTTATCGGCCACATCCATTTGCGCGCCCGCGCGCCCGAGATGCTGATGAAATTCTATCTCGGCGTGCTCGGCTTCCGGCCGCATATCCAGTCCCGGACCTTTGGCATGTTCGACTGCGGCACGGCGCGCCGCGCCCATATGGTGGCCTTCAACATCTGGGCGCGCGACGAGCTGCGCGAGCCGCCGCCGGGTGCGGCCGGCCTCGACCATTTCACTATCGAGCTTGGCTCGGCGCAGGAGCTCGCCGCCGTGGAGCGCAGGCTCGAAGCGGCCGACATACCGGTGAAAAGGGACGGTCGCGTTATCTCGACCGCCGATCCGGAAGGCAACCGCCTGCGGCTCGTGGTCCAGGGAGATTGATCGCAACCGCTTGAAGACGGGAGGAGGAGGGGAAATGTCGCTCAAGGTGATTGGAACCGGCTTCGGCCGGACCGGCACGGATTCGATGCGCGAGGCGCTGACCATGCTCGGTTTCGGTCCTTGCCACCATATGTCGGAGGTAATGGCGCATGAGGAGCAGAAGCTGCTCTGGCGGGCGCTGGCCAAGGGCGCCGCGCCCGACTGGGACAGGCTCTTTGCCGGTTATAAATCCTGCGTTGACTGGCCCTCGGCGCATTACTGGCGCGAGCTGATCGAAATCTATCCGCAGGCACGCGTTATTCTGACCTGGCGCTCGCCCGAAAGCTGGTGGGAGAGTTTCGAAAAAACCATCCTGCCGGCGATCGTCAGCAGCACGGACCAGGAGTCGCTCGGCATCTCGCTCGTTTCGAAACAGGTTTTTGGCGGCCGCCCGCAGGACCGCGCCCATGCGATCGCCGTCTATCGGGACAATGTCGAGGCGGTGCTGAGCACCGTTCCGGCCGAACGTCTGCTGGTCCACAAGCTCGGCGACGGCTGGGCCCCGCTTTGCGCCCATCTAGGCGTTCCCGTGCCGGACGAACCCTATCCCAGCCGCAACTCGACCCGGGAGTTTCGGACGGCGCTGTCGCTGTAGGTGAGGGAGTAGGGGAGTAGGGGAGTAG
>NZ_VFTZ01000042.1 GCF_006440775.1 Mesorhizobium sp. B2-7-2
CGGACCGCCCGAGCAACCCTCGGACGCGCAGTGTAGGGTGAGCCACCTCACCGGCAGAAGCGGACATACGGTCTTACTGAACACATGAAACATGAAGCAATCCTCAAATGCAGTGTCAGTGTCATCTAGAGCTAGCGAAGGGGAGGATGGCGTTCTGCAGATTGCTCCGGTTCGCCAGTGGTCAGGAATGGTGTGATCGACCAATCGATTAAGTCGACTGCACGCTGAAGTATGGCTTCCGTCCGAGCAAGGCTGGGTGAAGCGGCGGTAACAAATCCGATGCGGTCCAGGTAATCGCCTTTCCTGATGATCAGCGCCTTGGGTTCGACATGCAACTTGACCTCGGCGACACCTGGTACCGCAGCCGCCCGATTGCCGCCTTTGATCCAATTGAGGATACCATCGCGGTCGGGAATCATGATCCGCGCGGCCGCAATGTGGGAACGCTTTCTGCGTAAATCCCATTCTTCGCCAATGACAAGTTTGATGTGCTCGGAGATAAGATCGACACCGTAAGCCAGCTGAACCAGTTGAGGTGCGGGAGCGCCACCGAGGCGTGGATTAACTTCAATCACGACTGGGCCAAGCTTCGTCCATCGGAGATCAATGTTCGCTGGCCCCCAGCCGAGGTTGAGAGCCCGCAGACAGCTCAGCGAGACTTCGACGATACGCTTATCTTCGTCATCAGTCAGCACGGCCGGATAGGTGTACTTATGACAGACAAAATGAGGCGGGAGGCCGAAGTCAGCGATGGCAATGGCAACGACCTCATTCCCCATTGTGTCGACGCTATAATGGGGGCCTTGTGCGAATTCCTCGACCAGTATCCTCGGGGAGGATCGCCATATGTGCTTGCCGCTCAACAAATAGCTTGTTTGTTCGGCCACTTCATCAGCATTGCGGCACAATCGGACTCCGATGCTGCCGCTGCCTACCGCTGGCTTAACAATCACCGGAAGGCCGATCTCCGCGGCAGAGCTTTCTACCCCCGCCGCATCCGTTGCCAAGCGATAAGCCGGCATTGGAACGCCGGCCTCCGCGAGGAGCTGATGTTGAACGAATTTGTCGCAGCAACGTTCGATTGATGCGGGGTTCGGCCCCGGTAGATCGAACTGTCGACAGAGCTTGCCGACTGTCACAGAGGCAGATTCATCGCCGCCCGCAAAGCCAGTAATGCCAGCAATGTCATATATAGCACTCAGCCGGTGACATTCGCGGACCAGCGCATCGAGATTGCCTGTATCGATCCGAATAGCTTCAATGCTTTCTGCGGCAAGATAGTCGTACTGGGTTGGATCTGCCGCTAGGGCAATTGGATCAAGCCCGAGACGCTGGGCCTCCTGGATGTATTGCAGACCATTGCCCCTATGGCCTTCAACTAGGATGAGCGCTCTTCTTGCCATCTCCGTCGACCTCCGTTGCATACTGTGCGGTAGTCCGAGCGTAAGTTGGGATCAGCTGTTTCAGTTTTGCATGATCACAGACGCTGCGGAGAACGTACTATATTCGGCGATTGACGACTGCAAAGTTTCTGTAAATTCGTTTGAAGAATCGGTTGCGAGGTTTTGCTCGGGACGGGGGGTATGGAGCCGTTAGCTCCTAGCGTATCCGGCTGAAGTTCCACCACACGAGCCGATCGATGCGGGCGATTGTCCAGCCCCTTGGCGATGCGCTGAAGGGTTTGCTGGAGCTAGACGATTGGATGAATACCGTTCACTTTTTTTGCCGTCTGCGACGTGGTTGCTATGGTCCCCACACACGTCCACTGCCTTCGGAGCCAACGAAGAGACCTTTCTGATTTTTTGTTTGCGGCCTGATGGTGGCGCGCGACGATAGTGGAATCGAGTTCGCCCGTCCGTCGTTGAGGAAGTGTTCGAGTGCGGCACGTCGTGACGTTGCATATCGGATCACCTCGGAGTTTTGACTTCCTTGAAATGCGCGGCAAATTCCCATAGCCTGAACAGGTCGGAAGCGATCGCCGAGGACCGATCCTGGCGTGCAGCCATGCGAACCTTTGATTATGGCCCCGGATTGCATTCTCTACCTTCCGGCGATCGCCGCGACTCCTGTGACGCCACCATTTCTACCGAAGCCACATTACGCATCAAATGTGTTTGAGCACATTGATGCGGGAAATCCGCCCGCCAGGACCTGTGAGGGCGAAAGCCGAATGGCTGCCCTACTCGACCACGATCGTTTTTCTTCAAACTATTTTGCAGTATCTTCACACTGAGGAGCTCCTGACAACGCTATAAATATAGAGGTCAGGTGCGCATAAAAGACCTGACGATCGGACCTGCAGCCCAAGCATGCAAGATCGGAACCAACAACCCATGGCAAGGAGAGCATTCATCCTGGTTGAGGGCACAAGAGGTAATGGTCTGCCATACGTACAAGAGGCCACGGGCATCGAAAAGAGAGAAACAATGAGCAATCTGGGGGTACCGCGCAAACTCAGGAGAAGGATCGGAACGCCGTGATGAGCTTCGGCCCACTTCTAAAAATTGAACTTCAGAAAATCACCCACAATGCAGCAATTATTCGGGAAGCTTTGCGACACAACGGCCATTCCTTAATGGTCGTTGTCAAAAGCTGCTGCGGTGACCCCAACATAGTTCGGGCGATTGCGGCCGCCGGCATCTCGCAGTTTGGGGATTCCCGGATGAGCAACCTCGAGCGCCTGAGAGAGGCAAACATAGAAGGGGAATTCTGGCTTCTTCGGTCGCCAGCGCCGGACCAGCGTGAGCGAATGGTGGAATTGTGCAATGGCAGTTTGCAATCCGATCTGGATACGATCCGGAAGGTCGAACAATTACGGCCGCCTGCTCCGCATCGTGTAATCCTCATGCTTGACCTCGGTACCGGCCGGGAAGGCTTTCAGCCCAATGAGCTTCTGCGCGCCTGCGATGAAGTCGAGAGGATGGCGCATGTTGAGCTTTACGGATTGGGTATTTATTTTATGCATGCAAGCGACCCGGCCTTCGTGGAGACCACCCTGGGGCGCTTTGGAGAGATATGCAACGAGGTAGAAAGTGCGCTTGGACGTGTTTTGAAGGCTAAGTCGTTCGCCACCTCGCTTGTGTATGATCACATTCTCAAGTCCGGATTTGTTCCGTCAGGTCTCAATCATCTTCGATTGGGAACAATGCCAATCATCGGGCGTCTAACTAGCGTCGACGACACGCCGGCTCTGCCCGGACTCGCGACGGATACCGCCGTGCTTGAAATCAAGGTGATCCAAACCAAGGTTCTATGTGATCGACCAATCGCGCTGCTTGAGATAGGGAATCTTGATACGGATATTCGCGCACTGCGCCCGATTCAAAGCGACCTGCGGGTGATAGATAGCAGTAGCGATCACACCATTGTTGAACAAACGCCCGGTGCAACTTTACTTAAAGTCGGCGACGCGGTTGAGTTTACTGTGTATTATAGCAGTTTTGTACGCCTTATGAGTTCACCGTATGTAACTAGAAGTTATAGTGTCTGATTAGGATGAGTCCGGCACTTCCTCGCAGCGGGTGGCTGCGACAAAAGGGTTGGCTGCGCAAACACAGTGTGTGGAATTTTGATACATTCGAGCCTTCCAGTCACTTTGGCTGGCCTACCCTCGCCTGCGTCTGGCGGATTTGACAGAAGAAGTCAAATTGCACCGATTAATGGAGTTCTGCATATGGCAACTGTTGGCGAGCATATCGTCGATACATTTATTCCACATAAGATAGATCGCGTGTTCTGCGTGCCTGGCGAGAGCTAACTTGGCCTCCTTGACGCACTGTATGGGCGGAGCGATGTCGAAACTGTCTTTTGAAAGTGGTGCAGATTTCATGGCGCTTACCGACGCAAGGCTTCGGGTCGGCCCGGCGTCGCCTGTGTCAGCCGCGGTCTTGGCGCTCCTAACGCCTCATTGCGGTACATGCGGCCCAACTGGACGGCGTCGCCTTTATCCTCATTGTGGGGCAAGTCGCGGCGCAAGACCTGCGCCGGGAGTCCTTTCCAGAATCGAGTGCGATATGTTCGGCTCGATCGGCAAATGGACAGCCGAAATCACAGTTCCAGAACGCCGCAGAGACAATGCTGCGTTCGCTGCAGGCAGCTACGACGGACGTTCCCGGTCCTGTCGTCATCGCTTTGCCAGAAGACGTGCTGACTGCGGAATGCACCGCTAAGGCCGTCAAACGGCAGGCGGAAATCACCTCGATGTCACCACGCAAGGGTACGCATTTCCACTGCTTGTTCATCCCTCCCAACAGTTAGGCCACATTCACAATGACCTATCAGCCATGGGCACACGTTTTGCGAGCGATCTTCCATTGCCCGTTTGCCGATCTCATTCATCGACACCGTGGGCCATCTGGAGAGCTTGCTCCCTGACCGAGAAAACAGTTCGAAGACTTCCCGTCTCTTGCGAAGGTGAATTCTGGTAAGCCAAAAAACCTACAGAAATGTCAACGGTTTACAATGTACACTTGATCGAAATTAAATTGGAGATTTGAACGTATGACCGGCAGATCAAATAAATTGTGCTCGACGGAGCGCTCGGATGAACATGATGTATATTTCAATGAGGATTACTCGTACTTTGGAGACGTCGTACATTCGCCAGAAGCGAGTGACAGGCAAGCAGACGCAATTTGGAAGCTTCTTTGTCTCGCACAAGGCAGCCCAGTTCTTGAACTCGGATGTGGTTATGGGCGGATTACCAACCGGTTGGCGGAGAAAGGAGCGCGGGTAACCGGATTGGATATCTCGCCGATCCTGCTGAAAAAAGCCAAAGCAGATGCGGCAGAAAGCGGGATGGATGTCGAATATGTTCTTGGCGACATGCGTTCTCTTCCCTGGCGGGATGGATTTGACGCAGCCTTTCTGTGGCATTTGACGTTTGGTTATTTCAGCGACGCGGACAATGAGAGAGTTCTTCGTGAAGCCGCCTCCTCACTTCGAAAAGGCGGGCGTCTGCTCATCGATCACTTAAATATTTTCGCTGTGCCAAGCCACGGGGCGCCTACCTGTTACGTTGCACAGCGTAATGACGATCTAAGAATCGATATGATGAGCACCGAGGTGCTAACCGGTCGTCGGCATTGCGATAGGCTTATCGTTCGCAATGGGTGCGTTAGACGAACCCATCTTTATTTTAGACTCTATGGGTTTGCGGAATGCGCTCGCATGTTGCGGAGCGCGGGATTCGAAAGTGTTGACGCTTATGGGGAGGAAGGCGCAGCGTTTACATCCGATGGTCCTCGCCTCGTCATTGTCGCCCGCAAATAATACCGATAGTTACTGTCTGTTGTGGCGGCAAGGACATCGAGGTAGCTGCAGGGCAACGAGTCCAAATCCTATGAGGTGGATAGCGACCTGCGCTGTGGCAAAGTGAGGTCGCTAAACTCTCACACTGGAGGCAAGCATGCCCGCTGAAGCTACCCAATCCGAAGCGCCGGCCACTCCGCGCCACGGCATTAATAATGCCTCCTCCACCGCTGTCGCTTCTAAGAGTTTGTCGAGCCTGTTGTTCGGCAGGAAAGCGAGGTCGCCCATTGCGGCTTCGGCCGCCGACTCACTCTTAGGCAGCCGAGCCACGGTGGGGCGCGAGAATCTGAGTGTTGCACCTATCGACCACGACGCTGTAAAGGCGGGCATGCTCAAATATGGGCGATTGAACGCACCCTACCGCCTTGTCCTTTGTCAGAAGATTAACCAGCGGCAGGCGACATTCTCGCGCGCGGAAAGCGTCATCGCGGCCAATCTCGTCATGCTATTGTTCAAGTCTTGCGCGCTGGAATATAGCCGGCCGCAGCAGCGGCTGAGCCAAAACTCTCGCCCGCGCGAATACGCTCTTCCACCTGCGCATCAATAGCTACTATTCTCTCTGCTTTCGCCAGAATCTCTTCTACTCGGGCACGCGGTACAGCCATAATTCCCGTATCATCACCGATCACAAGATCTCCTTGTGATACTGAAATACCCCCCATCATGATGTCACAACCAATTGGAAGAAGCTTCACCCGGGTTTTGCCCGTTGTAGGTGCAACCCACCGGCTTGAAAGCCACAGTCCCGTTTCGCGAATTTCATCTAAGTCTCGGCAGGCGCCGTCTATCACGACAGCCGTAGCCTGCCGATTTTTTGCGGCTATGGCGGCAAGACCGCCCATTGTCGAAATGGGCTCACCGTTCATATCCACCATCAACACCTTGCCAGGGCCCGTCGCTTCAATCAGCTGGCCGACCGCGAAGTCGGCCTTCTCAAAATCGCCCAATACACCGGTTAATTCGCGCGCAGTGACCGCGAAGCCGATCATGCAGCCGCTGCCGCTCCGTCGCGCGATGCCCTGAATAGTCCCCTTGATTCCGAGTTCGTCCAATGCATCCGACCATGCGCTGACCCCGAGCGCCGCACCACGCTCCAGGATCTCGTTCTCGTTCATTGTCACTTGGACTGCTCCTGCTCCTATTGAATGTTCCGGTGTCGATGCGAGTCGAGCCCACAGATTGCCCGATGATCAGCATTACTCTCTAGCGTCCGGGGGCCTATTTCAAGGCAAAGCCAGATACCGCGAATTACTCGGGATCAACTTGTTCGACTTTAGTGCTTGGCGAGATCCTTCCCAATAATGCTGACAGGACCTCTACGCCCCTGCGCACGGTAACCTCATCCATCGAGGAGAATGGCAAGCGCGAGAACGTCGCTGACGGCTTGCTGACGAAAAACCCGTCGCCATCGGCGACGTCTAGCCCCGCATTGCTGGCCTCCTTGCGCAGCCGCTGAGCATCCACCGGGTGCGCGAGTGTCACTCCCACAAATACGCCGCCGTCGGGCCGCACATAGCGATGGCCGGCCATGAATTCGTCCAGTGCCGAGACCATCGCCTCCAGACGCGGCGCATAGAGATGCCCAAGGGCGGCAAGCTGATCGCCTAAAAACCCACGGCGGAGCCATTCGCCAGTCACCGAGAGCGCGAAGTTGCCAGGCGTTACGTAGGTGCTCTCAGCCACCTTGGCCGCCGCGCTGATGGTATGCGGCGGCGCAATGAGATAGGCTGCGCGAAGACCAGGCGCGATCACCTTGGAGAAAGAATTGAGCTGGACCGTTACATCGCGGCCAATATCGAGGATTGACGGCTCTTGGGCGCCCTTGTAGCGAAGAAAGCGATAGGGGCTGTCTTCGACAATCCGGAAATCATGGGTCCTCGCCAGATCGACAAGATGCTGACGCTTGGTGGATGACCACGTGGTGCCGGTTGGATTTTGGAAATCCGGAACTGTATACATGAAGACGGGCCCGCGCCGCGCCGCGGCGTTCAACGGCTCGAGCGCCGGTCCATCCGCTTCCATCGGTATGGCGATGACATTTGCGCCGTAGTGGCGCAGCAGGTGGACCACTCGGTCGTAGCAAGGCTCCTCGATGAGCACGGTTTTGCCGGGCTTCAGCCAAATGCGACACAAAATGTCGAACAGACCGACAGAGCCGTCAGCAGCCATCACGTTGGCATGTCCACACCATGATAGTCGGCGAGCCATTCCCGCAGCGGCAGGGGCCCGACCGCGGGCCCATACTGGTAGGCGACAACCTCGCGGGATGACGCCAACCCTTGGACGCAGAGCTCCAACTGCGCGCGTGGAAAGGCTTCTTCGGCAGGAACTCCGCGTGCGAAATTGATGCGTTTGGGCATAGTCTCACTCTCTCTGTCTGGCGGAAGAAATCGTAGCCAAGCACCGTTATAAATGCAGTCGCGCGTTACTATTATCAGCTATGCCGGGTTGAGATAGGCGGGGAGCGATCTGTGTCGCGGGAGTTGCGTAGTCCGCATTCGTTCGACAGCGCCTGGGTCAGGAAGCAAGAAGGCCAACGAGTGCCCTAGAGCGGGATGAGATTTATGGGAGTCGTGGGATTCCCAAATCAGCGTTGATCTGATTCAACCTTGATGCTGGGCGGAGGCCAGCATGGATGGTTGGATATTCGATGGACCTGCGCGAACGGGTTGTTGCGGCGGCTGCTCGATTTGGCGTATCGGGAGCGTGGCGCGACTGGCTTGTCGAGCGCTGCCGGGAGAAGGACTTCACCTTGCGCGGCCTTGTGGCCGAACTCGGCGAGCGCGGCCTGAAGGTCGACTGCCGCTCGGTGTGGGAGTTCGTGCACGCCGAGAAGCTGTCTCACAAAAAAAGACGCTGATCGCCTGCGAGCAAGATCGTCCCGATGTTGCGCGCCGACGGATGCAATGGGTTCTGTATCAGGACCGGATCGATCCCACCCGCCTGGTGTTCATCGACGAGACCTGGACCAAGACCAACATGGCCCCGCTCAGAGGCTGGGCGCCGGTCGGACAGCGGATCAAGGCCAAAGTGCCGCATGGCCACTGGAAGACCATGACCTTCCTGGCTGCGCTGCGCCATGATCGCGTCGAAGCGCCTTGGCTCATCGACGGACCAATCAACGGCGAGAGGTTCCTCCTCTATGTCGAGAAGGTTCTCGTACCCACCCTCCAGTCGGGCGACATCGTTGTGATGGACAATCTCGGCTCTCACAAAAGCAAGGCCGTTCGGCGCGCCATTCGCAAAGCCGGGGCGAAGCTCTTCTTCCTGCCCAAATACTCGCCCGATCTCTCCAATCGAACAGCTCTTCGCCAAGCTCAAGCACTGGCTGCGAAAAGCGGCAAAGCGAACCGTCGAAGCCGTCTGCGACGCAATCGGCCAAACCCTCAATCGTGTCACTCAACACGAATGCTCAAACTATTTCGCAAACTCAGGCTATGACCGGAGCTAATCTCATCTCGCTCTAGCAGTCTGGTGGGGAAGGCTGGTGATGTTAGAACGGGCATTAAGATCCTCCGCCTGCACGCGGATGCGAAGGCGCGAGTTAGCGAGCGGTGTGGCGATCTGCTCGGCCTGGTCGGTGGAGCTCAGAACAGGTTCGACCGCCACGCCTGCAAGCCGCAATGACGGCACAAGCTCTGCCCGCACGCCTCGCAGCTGTGACGTTGCTGAGGCTCATCCCCAGGCTGCCTCCGCGATCATCGCTACTGGACCATCTTGACGCGCGGTCCAAAGTTTCATTTTTCCGTCTTCCTCCGCCGCATGCAGGTTTATGGATTCATCATCAAAGAGCGATGAAGCCGCGCGGAAAACGAACTTCGACGGGGGCTTGCCCTTCAATTCGGCCGCATAGTTCAAAAGCAGTGTCGCCTGCAGCGGTGCATGAATGACAAGGCCGGAATAATGCTCGACCTCGACGGCGTAAGGGCGGTCATAGTGGATGCGATGGGCGTTGAACGTCAGCGCCGAATAGCGAAAGAGCAACGGAACGGAGACGCCGACCTGCCGGTTATGCGATCCCATCGCAGCTGCCTCGGTATCCGGCTGGTTTGAAGCGTCCTGCGCCGTGCTTGCCTCTCGGTACACGATCGTCTGCGTCTCCTCGATCATGACTGTCCCCAAGACACTAAGCTTGTGCTCCACTGTTACGAAGCAAAGCGTTCCAGTCCGGCCTTCCTTGACCGCCACGTCGGCCACCTGCGAGACCCGCTCGACCAGGTCGCCCACTCGCAACGCTCCGGAAAAGGCAAGGCTGCTGCCGGCCCACATGCGTCGCGGCAACGGGACCGGGGGCAGAAAACCGCCCTTCTCTGGATGACCGTCCTCAGCAAGCAAGCTCGTTGGCATAGCGGAGGGGGCAAGGCAGTAGTTGATAAGCAGCGGCGCAGCATCGCCCAGCGACGGAACGGCGCCCTTAATATCGATGGCCGCACTGAACCGTCGAACCAGATCGGGCGAAATGGTATCGGATGCGCTTTCCTCACGGCCGATCCATGAGCGAAGCCGCTCGACGTCCAAATTAGGCATCAGTATGCTCGGTTTGGGGTGCGCAGGCGGTGTGTCGTGAGTCCGTGCCGGGATCGGTCGACAGGGTCGCGGGTTGCCAAGGAAGATAGCCACGTCATTCTCGAGCCCTTCGTTGCTGACTAAGCGAGCCTGTGATGGGCGTTCTCGGGCCCGGGCGACAGACCCTGTTATGGGAAACTAGCTATGCCCCTTGGTTATAGGTCGCCGCAGCCATCATAGGGGATTGAGGCTTTGCTGAGACGTCCCATCATGCGACCGTCTTCGACGGCCTTGCGAAGTTCGACGCGCACCCGGCGGGCAAGCTCGCGCATGGCGAGTGTGGTTGGCCTCTGCAGCGAAAAGGCCAGCATGAAGCGTTGCGTGAGATTGGGCTCGACCAGCTTCCTGAAGCTGAATTCGGGATTGCTGGCCTCGAAATTGATCACGCCGTGCGGCAGCACTGTCAGGCCATGCCCGTCGCGGACCAGTTTCTTGAGCGGCGCCAGAGCATCGACTTCCGCCTTGATGTCAAGCTCAAGGCCAAGCCGTTGCATGGCGCCGTCCAATTCGCGGCGCAGGCCATGATTGCGGCCGACGAGCAGGAGCGGCAAGCCGACCAGCGCAGGGGTCGGGAAGGTTTCCGTGTCGGGGGCGATGGCGTCAATATCTCTTCTTCGACCGAACAAAAGCAGGTCGACCTCGAGCAGGGGGTCCATGCGCATATATGGCGCCTTGCGTGCATTGTTGATGATGGCCATGTCGACGCGGCCGCTGGCCAGCCATTCATTGATGAAGCCGGAAAGGCCGTCCACCAGATGAAGCTTTATCTGCGGATAATGCACGAAGAAATCGCTCACGATCTCCGCGCCGATCGCAGCACTCATGGATGGCGGCATGCCGAAGACGATGTCGCCTGCGGGAACCTTGGCGGCGGCGACCAAGTCCGATTTGACCTGATCAAGCTCCCGTAGCACCGGCACGATGGCGGCATAGAACTGAGCCCCTTCCTCTGTGGCCCGAACGCCGCGACCGTGGCGATACAAAAGCTGCACCCCCAGTTCTTCCTCCAACTGCCTGATCTGGCGACTCAAGGCTGGCTGGGCGACTCCAATGATGCTCGAGGCCTTCGAGAGCGCGCCTGATTCCGTGACAATCAGGAAATGTCTTAGCTGTCGCAGTTCCAAAAGGGCTGACTCCAATCAGGTCGCGAGTGTTGTCCCGAGATCATGCCTGTCTGTTATATCTTAGAAAGATGCCGTGCTTAAAGCGCGATTCGCTGGTCTAAGGTCGTCCCGCATGAGAGGCAGCTTGCGGATCTCTAAGGCATTGAGACAGGAGCGCGGTTGCGGGAGCTTTTTGCACTGGCGTTGGCCTCATGAATAATCGGATGAGAGCAGGCGGCCAATGCGGTTGGCCGCCGCCGTGAGCTTGGGCAGGATCTTGGCGAGCTGCCGCCGCCTGTCGCCAGCCATGCGCAGCATCAGGCTGCTGAGGGCGATATATTCACCGGCCACGGTCGGCACAGGGACCGCCACGGCCCAGATTCGTGACTGGTAGACCTCGTCAAGGTAAGCCTGTTCGGCAAAGGCGTAGCCATGGCAACGGACGTCCTCGAGCCTTTCCGGGAGCGCCGCTAGAAGCGTGGGATTGCTATCCCAGCGCGACGAACTCTGCCCTCGGGCCAGCGCCTGACGGCGTTCCTCGGGAGACATGCGCGAAAGGGTCACGAGGCCGACGCCGGTGGCGACGAGCGGAATGCGCGCACCAACCCTGCCTGGGATCGATAATCCCAGCGCGGCGCGGTTGGAATAGGCGATCACCATGGCGTCGCCGTCGAAGACCGCCAGATTCGACGGCCACCCGATCTCTATATGCAACTGCTCCACCACAGGCATTGCGAGCTCGATCAAGCGATAATGAGGGTCATATCCGCGGCTGAGGGCTAGGGTCCGCCCGGTCACCTTGTAGGTCGTCTTGCCAGCTTGGCGATAGACGTAACCGCCCTCGAGCAGCGTTTCGACGAGGCGGACCACAGTTGGCTGCGGCAATTTGCAGAGGTTTGCAATGTCCGACACATTGATTGGTCCATGCTCGCTGACGGCTCGCAACACCGCCAGCCCCCTCTGCACAGCTCTCACCGGTTCAAAAACGGACATTGGGCAGTTGATCCCGGTTGTATCCTCCCGATCGCCTAGCTTATGGTCCCGATCAGGTCGAGAGCCTATTCCGCGGCCTGAGCGCTAACGGCAGGTGACAGTGCCGAGGCGATAATATCGTTTTGCTCCACCTCATGCCGGTCGATCGATCCACCGGCGGCTGCAGCCATCGCTGGCCGTCCGACATAGGCGAGCGGCCGGTCGGGCGCCATTTCGCCCACGCGATCCCGCATGAAAGACCATGCCCCTTGATTGGAAGGCTCCTCCTGGCACCACACGATCGGAATGCCCTGGAACCGCTGGAGGACCGCGCCGATGGCTTCGCTCGGGAAGGGATAGAGCTGTTCGACGCGGACCAGCGCCACGTCGTTGATGCGCTCTTGCGCCATAGCCGCCCGAAGGGCGTAGGCGATCTTGCCCGAGCAGAGCACCAGCTTGCAGCACGTCGAGGCGCAGGGGGCCTCGACGATCACTGGCTGGAAAGACGTTCCCTCGGCGATATCATCAAGCCTCGATACGCAATCGCGTAAGCGCAGCAGTGACTTCGGGGCGATCAGAAACAGCGGCTTGCGCATCGAGCCCCGTACCTGTCGGCGATAGAGGTGGAACAGGTTTGCCGGCGTCGAGGGGTTTGCGACGACAAGATTGCCGCCGGCACAGGATTGAAGTATACGCTCGATACGAGCCGAGGAATGGTCCGGGCCCTGGCCTTCGAGCCCGTGCGGCAGGGCAATGATGAGCCCGGAGCTCATCCGCCACTTCGCCTCGGCAGTTACAATGAACTGGTCGACGACCACCTGGGCGCCATTCAGGAAGTCGCCGAACTGGGCCTCCCAAACCACCAGTCGCGTCGGGTCGGCTAGGCTCATTCCGTATTCAAAGCTCAGCACCCCATACTCTATCAAGGGCGAGTTCACCGCGTCAAAGCGCGCGCCGGCCTGGCCCAGGCCCGCGAGAGGCATCGCAGTCTGACCGGTGCGCCGGTCATGCAAGACCAGATGGCGCTGCGTGAACGTGCCTCTGGCGCTGTCTTGTCCGCTCAGTCGCACCGAGGTGCCTTCGTCCAGAAGGGAGGCGAAAGCCAGAGCCTCGGCGGTGGCAAAGTTGAAGCCGCTGTTTTTCTCGATCGTCTCCAACCGCGCCGTCAGGAAGTTGCGCACCTTCGGGTCGGCTTCGAAGCCGTCGCCGACGGCACTCATGCGCCGGGCCGAGTCCAGCAGCCGATCGCGCGCGACGCCGGTCACGATGCCGAAGGGGAAGGGGCCAGCGGGCTGCGGCGGGGCAAAAATGTCAGTTTGGCGCTCCGGTTCCCCGTTACTCATCTGGTCATATGTCGTATAGGCTCGGTCGAGCGCCAAATGGAACGCCCTGCGCTTCGCCTCTGCCATATCGAACGCTGTGGCCGAGGCGGCCTTGACACGATCCGAATGCAATTGCTTGAGCGTCGGCCGCTCGTCGACCTTGGACCAGGTAAGCGGCTGTGTGAAACGCGGTTCGTCGAGTTCGTTGTGGCCGTTGCGGCGGTAGCAGACCAGGTCAATGATGACGTCCTTCCCTGTCGCATTGCGCCACGCGACCGCAACGCGGGCGACCGCAGCGGCGGCAATTGGGTCTTCGCCGTTGACATGGAAGATCGGCACGCCGAAAGCCTTGCCGATATCGCTCGGATGCGGCGACGAACGTCCCTCTGACGGGAGGGTCGTGAACCCGATCTGGTTGTTGACGATAAGATGGATAGTGCCCCCGACACTGTAGCCAGCCAGCGCGGAAAGCTGGAGCAATTCCCAGACGAGACCCTGGCCGGCAAAGGCAGCATCAGTATGCATCAGGAACGGTAGGACCTGCGAGGCACCGGTCGTGCCAGCGTTCGCCCTCCCCTTCTGCTCCTGTCTGGCGCGCGCCGCCCCGACAGCTACGGGCGCGACAACGATCAGATGGGATGGGTGAGGCAGCAGACGCACAGCCACTTTACCTGCGCCGGTCTCGACCTCCGCAGCCAGGCCGTTGTGGTAAGGCACGTCGCCGGTGAAGGCCGCAGCGCCATCGGTGATGTCGCGCCCCTTGATCTCGGCAATTAGCGCCGGCAGCGGCTTGCCGAGCACGGTCGCAAGCGTCGCCAGGCGGCCCCGGTGCATGCCGCCGATAACCACCTCCCGGACTCCCACCTCGGCCGCGTAGCGAAAGATCTCGCGAGAGATGACGGCCGACGACTCCGCCCCCTCTATGCCGAAACGCTTTTTGGTCGGCCATTTTGTTTTGATGAAATGTTCGAATTCGTCGGCCAGCATCACCGCTTCAAGCGTGCGCGCATACACCTCGTCGTTAGCTTTGGCGAGGATCTCGCGTTCGAAGCGCTCATAGACCCATGCGCGTTCATCGGTATCGAGTAAATGGCTGGCCTCGATGGCTGCCGTGCCGCAATAGATCGAGCCGAGCGTGGCGATCGCCTGTGCTTTTGGCAGGCTCACTTCCCCGCCGGCTAGCGTCAAGGCAACGGAATCTTCGCCGCCTTCAATAGAGTTCAGTTCCGGGATGAGGCCGGGAGCGCTCATTTCAAGAGGGTCGAGGCGGGCCTGGCGGTGCCCATAAATCCGAAACAGTTCGGCTATGCGGTCGCCATTGTCGCCACTGGCGTGCGCCGGCGCTTCCATCAAGGCGAGCTTCACCCGCCAGTCGGCTGGTACCGACGCCGGATCTTTCACGAAGCGTGCATACAAATCCAGGAAAAAGGCGCTATCGCCACTGAGGGGCAGGGTCATAGATGCTCTCTTGAGGGCACGTTCGGTTGTCGCCGAACCAATAAAGGGTGCTAAGAAGAAGTCTCGACATTTTGGAGCGCGTATTCACGCAATGAATAAAATGAGCCGTATTCCTTGATGGGCGGGGCTATTTCCCCCATGAGGTGAGCTGAACTTGACGGGTTAAGCGATGTATGGACTTCTTCATGGTGTGCGGGTGATCGAGGGGGCATCCTTCATTGCCGCTCCCTTCTGCGCGCTCTCGCTTGCCCAGCTGGGCGCTGAGGTCATTCGCTTCGATGCAATCGGCGGCGGTCCTGATTTTCATCGTTGGCCACGCTCTCCCGGCGGCGGCAGCTTCTATTGGGAAAGTCTCAACAAGTCCAAGAAGTCCATTGCCATCAATCTCGCGGACCCTCGCGGACGTGAGCTTGCTGCGGCTCTGGTGACTGCCCCAGGCGAAGGCGGCGGCATCTTCGTCACCAACTATCCTGTGGCCGGATTCCTGTCGCATGATCGGATGGCAGCGCGCCGGCCGGACGTGATTACGGCGCGTATCATGGGCCATGCCGACGGCGGCAATGCTGTCGACTACACCGTCAATTGCGCTATGGGCGTCCCGATGATGACCGGCCCCGCCGAGAAGCCCAACGATCCTGTCAATCACGTTCTGCCGGCCTGGGACCTTTTGGCCGGGTCGACTGCGGCGACCAGCGTCCTTGCCGCGCTTATCAGCCGTCGTGCCACCGGACTGGGTCAGGAGATCCGCGTCCCGCTAAGCGACATCGCCGCCGCCACGCTCGGCACGCTAGGCCAGGTGGCCGAGGTGGTTGTAAACGGACGGGACCGCCCGAAGATAGGCAATGACCTCTTCGGAGCCTTCGGCCGCGATTTTCTCACAGCAGACGGCCAGCGGCTGATGATCGTGGCGATTACCAGCCGCCAATGGAGTGGGCTGGTGCAGGCCCTCGGCATTGAGGCCGGGGTCGCTACGCTCGAGGCTGAGCTGGGTGTCTCGTTCGCACAGGACGAGGGGCTGCGCTATGAGCACCGTGGTCGCCTAGGCGCGTTGGTCGAATATGCCGTTTCAACGAGCCCGGCCGCTCACCTAACAGCGCGCCTTGATGAAGCCGGCGCATGCTGGGGGCCGTATCGCACATTGTCGGAAGCGGTCGCCAAGGAGAAACCCTTCCAGCCGGAAGGCGAACTCTTCACAGACGTGGACCATGTCAGCGGACACACCTATCCAACGCCAGGCTATCCCGCGACCTTCCGGGGACTTCAGCGCCAGACGCCGGTACGGGCCCCGAAGCTCGGAGAACACACGGAAGAAGTGCTGGCCGGCGTTCTCGCCCTACCCAGCCACGAGATTGCCGCCTTGCATGATAGCGGCGTCGTCCAGAGTCCAGGAGCACATGCGTGACGGCCAATCCTCTCGAGTTCGCTTCAGGCGCCACCCTTGTCGCGTTGGCGAACAGTGCCGTGACCGCAGCTGAACGCTACGTCGCTGCCGTCCGCGAAAAGGTTCAAACCTTGGTTGCTCCCCAAGGAAAGGTGGATTCGCGCTTGCTTGACCGGTCTCAGCGCGTGGCCCACGGCTTCGCCTGGCTGGCAACGTCGGTGGCTACGCTCAATGCGGTTGCGGCCTGGGGCGCGCGCCATCTGCGCGAAGGGACTTTGCGGCGTGGCGACGAACTCGTGATCGCTATCGGGTTCGGCGAGTATCTTGGCCAGCTCGTAGGCGGGCTCCCGATGAGTCAAAATGAGATTCTCCGCCCGGCGGAACTTAGCGCTACCGCCGAGGCCCTCGCGCTCCTGCGCGAGCCCTCGGTCGCGTCCTTCATGGCTCATGGCAATTCTCCCGCGCACCGCGAGGAACTTGTCTCGCTGGCCGCCCAAGGAGACGCGGTGAGTGAAAAGCTGGGCGATGACGACCTCGACTTGATCCGGCTCGAGATTCGGCGCTTCGCCGACGAGCGCATCTTGCCGAATGCCCATGGTTGGCACCTGAGAGACGAGCTGGTTCCGGACGAGATCGTCACAGAGATGGCGCAGCTGGGCGTGTTCGGCATCTGCATCGATCCCGCGTTCGGCGGACTGGGCCTTGGCAAGCTCGCAATGTGTGTCGTGACCGAAGAGCTGAGCCGGGCCTGGATTGCGACCGGCTCGCTCGGCACGCGCTCGGAGATCGCTGGCGAGCTTATAGCAGCCGCCGGCACGCTCGAGCAAAAGCAGCGCTGGCTTTCCCGCATCGCCTCTGGAGAAATCTTGCCGACCGCGGTTTTCACCGAGCCGGACACCGGGTCTGATCTTGCGAGCCTGAAGACCCGGGCGGTCAAGACACCCGAAGGCGGCTGGCTCATCCAAGGCAACAAGACATGGATCACGCACGCTTCGCGTAGCGATTTGATGACGGTGCTGGCCCGCACCAATCCCGCCTCGACCAGTCATGATGGACTTTCCATGCTGGTTGTCGAAAAGCCACGCGGCACCCGGGACGAGCCTTTTCCGTCTTTCGGCATGAGTGGTGGCGAAATCGAAGTCCTCGGTTATCGGGGGATGCGCGAATATGACATCGCTTTTGACGGCTTCGCCGTCCCGCCCGGCGGACTGCTCGGTGGGGCCGAGGGTCAGGGCTTTCGCCAATTGATGCGAACGTTCGAGGGCGCGCGCATCCAGACTGCAGCCCGCGCGGTCGGCGTTGCGCGTCGCGCGTTTGAGCTGGGTTTGGGCTATGCGCTGGAGCGCAGGCAGTTCGGCCGATCGATCGTCGCCTTCCCACGGGTCCACGACAAACTTGCCATGATGCTCACCGAAACCGTGATGGCCCGCGAGATGACCTATTTAGCCGCCCGCCAAAAGGACTTGGGCACGCGCTGCGACATCGAGGCCGGTATGGCAAAGCTGCTCGCCGCACGCGTTGCTTGGTCGAACGCCGACACCGCGCTCCAAATCCACGGCGGTAATGGCTACGCCCTTGAGTATGAGATCTCGCGTGTCCTTTGCGACGCCCGCATCCTGAACATCTTTGAAGGCGCTGCCGAAATCCAAGCCCACGTCATCGCCCGGGGCATGCTGCAACAGCAGCCGGGGCAGCAAAACTAGATCGGGGCGTTGCCAAGTCGCCCCAGCATTTCGAAATTATCTGTCAAAAAACGCATCAAGAACCTGCCCATTCGTCCCTAAGGCGGCTTGTGATCCTAGTCGTCGACAACATGTTGGCTATGCCGAACCCGGTGAGATCGCCGAGGCAGCGATCGCCGCCTATGCGCAGGAAGAAGCGACCGCCGCTCTCCAGCGCCCGAGCATCTATTCGCGATGCGCCAAGGACGGTCAATGGGAGCATAAGCCACTCCGATCGCACGAACCGTCGCAGCGTTGCGCACGGCTGTCGAGGCTTGGCGTCAGAATGGCCTGAAGGCGCTGTGGTGCCGCTATGGTGCGATGCATTCAGAGCGCCCGAGTAGCGCGACAATCCGGGAGAAGGCACTCTCACTTTGATTGCCGAGCTGCAAGCCCGTTGGTCTCGGCAATAGGTTCAGCTTTCGCTGATCGCAAATGATGATCTCAAAATGCGATGGGATACCCCGTTGATTTATATTGGCCATGCCGCTGTGTGCCTTGATATCATCCCTCAGTTCCTAATTGCGTCTAACTGGATCATTTAGGCGTCGCGGGTGGGCTAAAATTGTCTGTCGTAATGAAACTCTTGAAACGGAACACTTTGAGTTATCAAGGGATGAGGGCGTCGTAGCAAGGCCTAGACAGACTACGGCGTATCAGTTGCTCATCGCACAACGGGAGTACCAAATGACTACAGCTGAATTGCGATTTGAGGTCTCAGAATATCAAGAGCGCCTCGCCAAAACCCAAAAGGCAATGGAGCGAGCAGGGGTCGACTTGCTCATCGTCACCGATCCTGCAAACATCGGTTGGCTGACGGGTTATGATGGCTGGTCGTTCTACGTGCACCAATGCGCGATTGTTCGACTTGATGGGCCGCCGATCTGGTTCGGTCGCAAGATGGATGCGAACGGTGCAAGAAAGACGACCTATCTCGGCGAAGAGTGCATCAAGTTCTATGAAGACTACTACGTTCAATCTGACGACTTCCATCCAATGACCGTGCTTGGGCAGTTGATCACCAGTAGCGGATGGGGCTCGTCGACGATCGGCATTGAAATGGACGTGCCGTACTTCACCCATGCGGCTTTTGACGCCCTTGAGACGAGCCTTCCGAACGCAAAGTTCAAAAACACCACGCGGCTGGTGAAATGGCAGCGGATTGTGAAGTCTGCCCGCGAGATGGAATACATGCGCGGTGCCGGCAAAATCATCACTGCGATATACGAGCGCATCGAAGAAGTTCTTCGTCCGGGGCTAAGACAGAACGATCTCGTCGCTGAAATTTGCGATGCCGGTATCCGCGGTGTCGATGGATTTTGGGGTGACTATCCCGCCGCCTTTCCGCTCATTGGCGCTGGGGCGAATGCAGCGGCTCCTCATCTGACCTGGACTGATCGTCCTATAAAGCCACACGAGAGCATCTTTTTCGAATTGGCTGGCGTTTACAAGCGTTATCATGTCCCGCTGTCTCGAACGTTTTATCTGGGAAAGCCGCCCCGGAAGATTCTCGATGCCGAGAAGGCGATCCTTGAAGGAATGGGAGCTGGGTTTGAGCAGCTTCTTCCCGGCAAGACCTGCGAAGATGTGGCGTTAGCATTCTTCAAAGAACTTGCGCGACACGGCCTAAAGAAGGAAGGGCGAACCGGCTACTCAATCGGAATGGCCTACCCCCCTGGCTGGGGCGAGGCGTCGGCAAGCTTCCGTAAGGGCGATCACACGGAACTTAAGCCAGGAATGTGCTTTCATTTCATGTCTGGCCTCTGGTACGGCGACTGGGGTATCGAGATTACTGAAAGCCTCATGATAACCGACGGAAAGCCGGAAGTTCTGTCGAACAGCCCCCGCAAATTAATCATAATCGAATAATTCAGCTATGCATCGGCGACGTCGCCCCCGGTCAAAAGTTGGCTGTTCAACGGAGGGGTAGCATGCAGTCGGCTTGCAAAAGCGGGGCGGCGTCGCATCAGTGGCGTTCGGTAGAACTAAAGTGGGGAGCGCCCGCGCGGCTGGTAGCGGTGTCTGTGCCGGCACGACTCTTGGGAAAAACTGTACCAGCGGCCATACCTGGATTGCCACGTGCTCGCGTAGCGATTTTCGATAGTCATTCCGGCATTTCGGTGAGCCGATCTTGACATAGAGACCACCCCATCGATCCGGTCATTGCCTGTGTTCGTGCTCATACTGCTCGCCACCCTGGCCTCAATCCGCCCAAGCGGCTCAAACAGCTTCCAGCCGAAATGGATGCTTCTATAGGACCTCTCAATGAGCGACGTAGCTGACATTGTAGTCGTTGGAGCAGGAATGGTCGGGGCGGCGACCGCGCTCCAACTCCAGAGGCTTGGCCGTAAGGTCATTTTGGTTGATCGGCGGGAACCTGGATCGGAAACTTCTTATGGCAATGCAGGCGTTATTTCTGGCTTGAATATTCAAATAACAATCCCCAGGGAACCTCTGCAACTAGCGCAGCTTCTTCTGAACCGAGTACCGTATTTCCGTCAGAATCTATTTGCCCTTCCAAGCAATCTACCCTGGCTGTGGGCATTTTGGCGGGCGTCATCGGACTCGAATTTGTGGCGTATTGCCTTACAGTCTCAACCACTCTTCTCGACCGCGATTGCTGAGCACTTGTGCCTCGCGAGTCTATCACGTGCGTCTCACTTGCTGCACGATGTGGGATACCTTTCAATCATTCGGGACAAAACAAAGCTCAGTACAATCTCACGCGATAAGCGTTTAGCGCTTGCTTGTGATTATCCGTTCAGAATTATCTCGACGGAGGAGATAGCCGAACTGGAACCCTTTGTGAAACCAGGTGCGGCAGGAGGCCTGTATTGGCCCGGCACATATCATACGCCGGCTCCCGACCAACTTGCCAAAGCCTATGCGGAAGCGCTTGTGCGTTTCGGCGGTGAGTTCCGGCAGATGTCCGTCACCAATCTCGGGCGGCACAAAAGCGGTGCCTGGGATGTAGAGTCATTGAATGACACAATTCAGTCACGCAATGTCGTCATATCGGCAGGTCCATGGTCAAAGGGACTCCTGGAGCCACTCGGCTATAACTTGCCACTCGGCTCCAAACGAGGATATCATCTTCATTTTCGACCAAAAGACGGCGCGCACTTGACTCGTCCGGTAAAGGACGATGAGTATGGCTTTGTGCTTTCACCTATGAACCAAGGCATCAGACTGTGTGTTGGTGTGGAGCTGGATCACTTTGACGCGCCGGCAAGGGATATGCTTGTGCAAGGAGCCATTGGTCCTGCAAGAGAGCTATTCCCGATCGGTGAATCCTTAGACTCTACGCCCTGGCTTGGACGTCGGCCCACTTTTCCTGATCAATTACCGATGATCGGTGCAGCTCCTAACCACAAGGGCCTATGGTTTAATTTTGGCCACGGTCACTACGGTCTCACCCTTGGGCCAACTTCTGGAAAGCTGCTCGCTGAAATGATGGACAACAGAGTGCTCTCCATGGATCCAGTTCCTTTCGCGCCTCTTCGCTCGTTCCGACCGAGCGCCGCTCTGAAGTCAACGGGATAAGAATGTGGCCCCGTCGCGTCGTCGGCAGAACCGGCGGCACGTCGATGCGTCCGCGGAAAGCCGAAACGCGCGGCGCTTGGCGGATTTGCCTCGCTTGGCCCCTTCCACCCACGGAGGCGCCTCCAGTCGAACTCGCCGCGCCCGGTGCATCAGGCTTGCCTCGGTCAGCACGTCCGGTTGCTCTGTTAAGTGGCTAGCGAATCCGCAAAGCCATGATCTGGGCCAACGGAGAGTGGCAAGCTGGTAGCCGACAGAAATTCTTTGATCAAGCCGAAAGGATCAATATCAGAGGTAGCGATTGGAGAACGACTGAAGAGCCGCGGGGTACCCGCGAAGCGAGAAGAAGAAGTTTAACGGAACGGCCACAATGCCGCTCAAAGTACAACAGAACGTAAGGAACTTCGCCAGCTTGGAAGCGAACCCTTGAGTTCATTCTTTGGTGCTTCAACCATGATGTTTCAAAACCGACGTGCACTTGGAATTCTTGAGCTTGATGAAGGCGTGCAAGCCGAGAGTTCTTCGCTAGATCCGCGGCCCGGCGGCTTACTGAGCCCAACGACCTTTGATCACCCAATCGTGACGGAGCTCGTGGAGGGAGCATGGCCGGATATGGTCATTCGTGGTTACCCGTCGCTCGAAGGCGCGTGCGTGGCAGCCGCCACACGCTTGGTCGAACGAGGGGCAGCCGTGATTTCCTCTGACTGTGGTTTTTTCATCCGACATCAAGAGGCGGTCGCCGCTGCCGTCAATGTTCCCGTTGTGATGTCTAGCCTGCTCTTGGTTCCAACCTTGCTGCGACAGCTGGCGCATCCTCACAAGCTTGCCGTGGTGACCGCTGATTCAAGACATTTCGGGGAAGACCTGCTTAGGCTCGATAATCCGAGAGATCGGGCGAGGGTGGTCATCGGCGGCGTCGAAGGCGGCGAATTTCTCCGCAACGCTTTGATGCGTCCTGCAATCCGAACCGAAGTCGATCAGATTGAGAAGGAAGTTACCGCCTGCGTCACGCATCTTCGTGCTGAGCATCCTGAAATCGCAATGCTGCTGATGGAATGCACGGGGTTCCCTTATGTCACGAACGCACTCCGCCGCCATACGGGGCTACCCACCTATGACATTACGAACCTATGCCGGCTATCGCTTGCGGCCGTTTGCTCAGACTAACCTGTCTTCGCAAAGCGTTGCCTGGACGATTCGGGCGAAAGAGTAAGTCCATCGTGCGGTTAGATCCCTACAATATAAAAACTGTATTTGACGCAGCGAGAGTGAACCCCTAGCGTTCGCTATTTGGGTGCATAAGGTCGGCTGACAATGAGCGAAACACCATACCTGACGTTTGATCTCGACGCGCCTGGCATGTCCACGGGACATCTTGTTGTCCCCAAAGGCAACGACTGCGAAGCTATTTCGCTTCCGGTCTTCTGCCTCAATAAAGGGGAGGGACCGCGCCTCCTTGTCACTGGCGGAAATCACGGCAACGAATTGCAAGGGCCAATCCTGGCACGACGGCTTGTTGACTGGCTGCCCAAAGCGCAAACCTGTGGAAGCGTCATCATCGTACCGATGCTTAATCTGCCGGCGGTGCAGGCATGGAGCCAAAACTCGCCAATCGATGGCTTGAATCTTAATCGAGTGTTTCCCGGCCGCGCCGTCGGATCGATAACTGAACGCATTGCCGATGCGGTTTCGCGCCTGTTGTTGCCAATGGCCGACACGGTATTCGATTTGCACAGTTTCGGGCCGACATGGGATTTTCCACCAGCAGTCGTCACGCATCCCATTGGTGATGTGGATCTCATGGCCAAGACGCTTCAATTGGCAGAGGCATTCAAATTACCCGTGACATTGCTCTGGGAACACCCCGACACAAATGGAATGTTCGACACTTGGGCGCATAGCAAAGGCAAGGTATTCATTTGTACTGAATTCGGCGGCGGCACGGTCAGCTCCGAAGCGCTGGGGATCTATGAAAGCGGGCTACGCAACGCCCTAATCGCGCTCGGACTCGTAGAGGGAAAGGCCGAGTGTCCGACTTTCCGTCAACGGAAAGCCAGCAGGACACTTGAAACGCTCTTGTCTGACGAGCTGAAATCGCCGGCCCGCGGCATCTTCGAACCTCGCTGCTCCGTGCTGGATGAAGTGAAGCAAGGAGATCTCTTAGGGGTCGTTTATCCCGTGGAGTCACTGTCGGCTGATGCGATCGATATTCGCGCTCCCACTACGTCTGTCGTCTGCGCTGTAAAGTCTGGAATCCATGTCGACGTCAATCAAATGATAGCGATCCTTGCGAGGCCGCTCAAACCCTGAGCCTCAGTGCTGCACATCGATGAAAAATCAGCCGAGAATACTTGCGAGGGAGCCTTGGAACCGGGCAACCTATAGGAGGGCTCGTTGGAGATGAGACCTCGTCCGGCAACCTCACGAGAATTTTAACCACTGCCGGCTGTAAGGTCGGAGGGGCCAGCCGACGTGCATCTACAGATCGATCGCTGATAACAGGCTCTGGACTACGCTGGATAGGCCGTTTTGCGAACGCTAAGGGCTCAAAAGATAAAGGGTTGGATCTATTGATGACGAAGAGCGCCATGGCGCCGCCAAGACGCAACTTGCCGGGCTCGGCGTCGATTCACGCTTCCGCAGTGCCTATAATGCCGCCGGAATCATTCCTGCCAAGCATATTGCAAAGGCCACCATGGGTCATCAAACGACGCGATATCGAAGATTCGCCTCTGATCGAGTGCGTCGGGCACTTAAGGCGCCCGTCATTACAAGTTCGAAGCAAAAGACCATTGACTATCAATACCGATGGTGGCGTCACGGGCCGAAACGGTCGCCTTCAGAAAGGCGATCCGGGCGAGGGAATTAGGAATCAGCGGTTGAGGGAGCTTGTTCCTACACCCAAATTGCATACCGGAAAGACCTCCGTGACGAAAGCAAAAATCTACATAAATCAATTAGAAACGAGGAAATCAGCCAGCCAATCGCGGCCGATAAGTCTTGCTCGGCCGGCGCCAGACGATCCGGCGGGCCTGCCGGTTCTGAAGTTCGACACGTCGACCTATCACTACAAGTCCCGCCGCCGCGATCAGACCGGCATCGAGGCTCGGCTCAAGGACATTTGCGCGACACGCGTTCGCTATGGCTACCGACGTGTCCACGTGAGCTCATGCGGGAAGGGTGGGACATCAACATGAAGCCGACCTACCGCATTTACAAGGATCTGGGCTTGCAGCTCAGGAACAAAACACCGAAGCGCGAAGCTCCGGGACGGCCGCCAAGAGGGGCCCGAACGAGGTCTGGCGATGGACTTCGTCCACGATCAGCTCGCTACGGGCAAGAAGATCCGCGTGCTGACGGTCGTCGATACGTTCTCCGCTACGTGCCTGTGCTCGATCCCCGGTTCAGCTGTCGGGCCGAGACGTGGTCAGCGCTTTAGCAGGCTGTTGAAGAAGTGCTGGCGCGGCGGCTTTTGTCGTCGGATCACTTCTCGGTGGACGGGACGCTGATCGAGGCCTGGGCTTCGATCAAGAGCTTCCGCCGCAAGGACGGGGACGACAACGGCCCGGATGGAGCGGGGCGCAACGCTGAGCGCGGCTTTCATAAGGAGAAGCGCTCCAACGACACACACCAGAGCACGAGCGACCCGCAGGCGCGGCTCTACAAGAAGGGCGACGGGCAGCCGGCGAGGCTCTGTTATATGGGGCATGCGCTGATGGAGAACCGTCATGGGCTTGCGGTCGATGGTGGCATTACCCAGGCCAGGGGCACAGGCGAGCGTGATGCCGCTCTCGCCATGTTGTATCGCAGACCGTTGCGGCGGCGCATCACACTGGGCGCCGACAAGGCGCCTATGACGTGCGCCAGTTCATCAAGGGCCTGCGCGAGCGCAAGGTCACGCCGCATATCGCCGTCGGCCATCTGAGCAAAACCGGCAAGCCTCAAGTGACGGCGATCGATGACCGCACGAAGCGCCATCCGGGCTATGATGCCAGCCAGCGCTGCCGCAAGCGGATCGAGGAGGTGTTCGGCTGGATCAAAGCCTCGGCCGGCATGGGATGCGCCCGTGTGGGCGCGGCCTTCACCTTGAACTTGGCGGCCTACAATTTGGTCCGCTTGCCCAAGCTGCTGGCGGCTCCGATATGAGTGTCACCGGCCGCTGGCTGATCGTCGCGATGCCGACTATATCGGGCCGTCGCGGCATCATGCGCGGTGATCTTGCTCTCGATCTCACCGACACGGATGAGTGCCTGGTTCCAACGCGCTTCCAGTTCCGCCGCGACCAGCCGGTTCTCGGGATCGGCCGCGTCATATTGCCGGAAGGCCCGGTCGGCGGCGTAGCGGGCAGCTCAAGATCCCGACTGAGGGCGTCCCGGACCTGGTCACGACGATCGGCAGCTTGCGCCTCAGCTCCGGCAGCGGCAGCAATCGCTCCCGGCTCCACGACACGCAGGAGCGCTTCCTCAATCGCATCATCGACGCGCAGTCCCCCAAAGGCGATGCATTGCGGCTCACCATTGTCGAGCAGACCCCGCCAGCAGGAATAGCGCGGAATGTTGTGCTTGGTGCCCGTGTACCGCAGCGTGGGCTTGCGGCCGCAGCGCCGGCAGCGGACAAGCGCGGCAAGCAGAGCGTCGCCATGCTTGGGCGCCCCGTTGTCGCTCACCATCTTGCGGATCGCCTCTGCCCTTTCCCAACTGACATAGCCTTCATGGCTGTGTGGGATCAGCGCCAGCCATTCCTCGCGCGTCCTGCGTCGGATACCTGCTCGAACGGCGGATCGGCCAAATCCCGGCGCGACACGAGTTTTACCATAGGCGTAGGCGCCGCCGTAGATCGGGTTGTCGATCATGCGGTGGATGGTCGCATAGTTCGGCCTGCGCCAGACCACATCGCCGTTGTTGCGTTTGGCGGGCAAATCCAACCCATGCTCGAGGAACCACATCAAGGCCTGACGGGCGCTGCCGAGCTCAGCAACCTTGTCGAACACCAGGGTAATGGATTCCTGCACACGCCGATCAGGATCCTTCTCAAGACGATCGCCGACCTTCGCGAAGCCGACAGGAGCTGCCACGACGAGTTCACCGCGCCGGGCCTTCTCGTAGCGTGCGGAAAGGGAACGCTGGCGCAGAAGATCGAGCTCATACTCGTTGAGGCTCCCCTTCAGCCCCAATAGCAGCCGATCGTTGCCTTGCCGCGGCGCATAAACCGTCTCCTGGTCGACCAGCACGGTGTCGACGACGCGGCACATCTCGATGAGCTGCTGCCAGTCGCGGCTGTTACGGGCAAACCGAGACACTTCTCGCGCCGCAACCGCACCGACCTTGCCGAGGCAGGCCTCGGCGACCATCCGGTCGAAGCCGGCACGCGCGACGCCGCCGGCGGCAGAACGGCCGAGATCGTCGTCGATCGTCTCTACGCGAGACCAGCCAAGCGCCGTCAGGCGATCGCGCATCGCATACTGAAGCATGCTGCTCTCACGATTGTGCAGGACCTGATGGGCTGACGACTGCCGCACATACAGGATCGCTTTACGCTCCAGATGCTGCGGCCCAATCTTCTCATGCATCATGATCCGCGCACTCCCGTTGTACGGCACCCTCGCCGTCGACGTGCCCGAGGATCAGGCTGACCGTCAGCTTCGTCACTGATCGGCGCGTCGCGGCCGGCAGCGCCTGCCATTGCGGCGTCTGCCCCGTGTTGGCGTCGTTCGGCTTCAAGAACAGATCGAACTGGTATGTCGTGGGCTGGCGCGGCATGGACATCTCCCCGATTCGCGTGAGAGCCCAATGCTGCGCCCATCTCCGGCGATTGCGATGGGGCTCCGGTGTCGAGGAGCAGCTTCGCCAGGGTGCCCAGCGCGGCAAGGTCGACGTGCGGAGCAGTCGTGATGCGCCAACTCTTACTGAGGATCCGATCGAACATCCAAGCCGGGACCTCCAACCACCGATCCGAGGCTTGGCCGAAAACGCTACAGCAGAAGACTGCTGCGTCATTCCGATCGATCACTTCGTGAATATGGACTTGGCTACCCACCCAAGGATGCCATCGTAGAGAAGCTCGCGCTCCGGGCCGGTCCCGTGGGTGTTGCGTCGCTGAGTTGTTCAACGAGGTGCGCCCCCATGGCGCAATCGGGCACAAGGTTCCGATCTCGTTGCTCAATCCCGATGGCGCCGTCAGCCCGCCATCGTGAAACAGCCGGAAAACTCCACCTTCCGGCGGTCCAAAGAATGGTATCGGATCAAATCAGCCCGGAAGTTCCAGCCTGGGCGATCCAAAGACGGGGAGCAGCTCAACAAGGAGAAGAGTCCAGCTATGAACGAGGGCTCATCGGGGGCAACCTGACGTCGCCTGATTTCGTTCAAACGCGACGCGCTTTAGATCTCCGACCAGCGTCCGCGCACAGTCATCTCGCATCCAGATGATCGGCGGCGACAATCAATATTTGACCAATACGTGACGCACGTGAAGAATACGCCAGATTTAATGATCGGCCGCCATGCCTATCCTTCCCTTGTGTGACCACTCGGTAGCACCATCGAGTGTGTTGGCGCCAGACTAAACAATTAAGAGATACCGAAATAGGATTTCTGATGTCCCGGAAAGTCATTGTCACCTGTGCGGTCACCGGAGGGGGGGGCGCGGTTCTTGCGAAGCATCCAAATATCCCCAAAACGCCATCGCAAATCGCGGAAGCTGCACTGGAAGCTGCAAAGGCTGGGGCTGCGATTGTGCACATTCACGTCCGTGAGCCTGACACGGGAGCCCCATCAAACCGAATTGAGCTCTATGAACAGGTTGTTAAGAAGCTTAGGGACGCGGCGACGGACGTCATCATCAACTTAACCTGTGGAATGGATGGTGAACTTGAACTTGATTCTTTGAATCCTTTAAAAATAAGGAAAACTAGCACACTTAAGGACGCAATTGGACGCTGCTCCCATGCCGTCAAACTTCAGCCAGAGCTTAGCACCCTAGATTGCGGAACGATGGCTTTTGGTGAGCGGATTTTTGTTGCGCGTATGTCCGATCTGCGACAGATGGCGGCACTCATGCGCGAGGCTGGTGTCAAGCCCGAGCTCGAATGCTTCGATTTAGGCCACATCGAAGTCGCTAAGAAACTCATCTCCGAAAACATAATTGGCAGCCCGCCCCTTTTCCAATTTTGCCTCGGCACAGGTTATGGCGCTCCCGCTGTGCCGAGCGCTGTGCAGGCGATGCGTGAGATTCTCCCTTTTGGGGCAGTCTGGGGCGGATTTGGCTGCGGGGCAGATGAAATGCCGATGGTTGGACAGTTGGTGCCAATGGGTGGGCACGTTCGGGTGGGTTTGGAAGATAACATCTATCTCCGACGAGGGCTGCTGGCATCCAATGCCGAGCTCGTAGACAATGCGGTTGGGATCATTGAGCGCATGGGCGCCAGCGTCGCCACGCCTGCCGAAGCACGGTCAATTCTCGGCGTCAAAAAGCGCGGATGACCGCACTGGGGTATCCCATGCAGCGAACGATGATGGAGGCCAGAATGACGTCGCAAATCGAGAGCTGCCTTGGAATTCTGGGTTTGGAACCTGCCTTGCCACCCGGCGTGACGCCGCCGGCGCCGCCGTCCGGCTCGCTGTTTAGTTCAGCTACTTTCGACTTTCCCGTCATATCAGAAACCGTCGAAGGAGCTTGGGCGGATGTTGTCATGCTGGGCGAACCTGCGCTCCAGCCGGCTTTTGTGACAGCAGCTCGGAGGCTCGTAGAGCGGGGCGCGGTCGTAATCACCTCGGACTGCGGCTCTGCTGTCCGGCATCAGGCGGCGGTGGCTGCGGCTGTAAGCGTCCCGGTCGTAATGTCCAGTCTGCTCCTAGTGCCGACGCTGCTCCGCCAACTGCCCCCCAAAGCCAAACTCGCTGTCGTCACAGCTGATTCACGAGTGTTTCGAGATGATTTGCTTGGGCTCAGTGATCAGGCCGACCGGGATCGGATCGTCATCGGCGGCATTGAAGGCGGTAAGATTTTGGAAAACGCGTCCATGCGTCC
>NZ_VFTZ01000043.1 GCF_006440775.1 Mesorhizobium sp. B2-7-2
TCACCTTCTACAACGGCCTCGCATACTTCCGTGCCTGTGCCGACGGTTGGGCCTTGCGAGATGTGTATATGCCCTAGTCTCCCACAGGGGGAGAAGGGAAGACCATCATCCTTTGACCGGCACCCAGATCTCCAGCCCGCCATTGCCGGTGCGGGCATCGAACTCGGGCCCGTAGCGCTCGAACTCGGGCGCGTCGGCGATCTCGTGTCCGGAGACCGGCAGCCACTTGTTCCAGATCGTGTTGACGGTCCGGCGGATGGTCGAGATGTGCTCGCGATGCGAGAACACCGCATATTTCTGCGCCGGCACCCGCACGCGTTGGAAATCCTTCGGCAGGTCGGAGAAGTCCAAAACCTCGACGCCGACGACATAGTCGAAATTGCCGGCATCGTCGCCATTCGTGCACACGCCGTAGAAGACGCCGGGCACCTCGCCCGGAATGTTGCCGATATAGGGGGCGAAGCGCTGCCACTGCATCGGAATGCCGGCGCTGGTCTCGCAGCTGTAGCGCTCGCCGAGCCCGGCGACGAGGAAGGGGCGGCTGGTCTCGAAGCGCGGCGGCTCGAGTGCGGTGAGAAGCGAACTGTCCATCAGTATGGGCTCCACAAGATCGAGGTTTTCGGTCGAGCCTTGCGCGCGCACCAACTCCGGCGTGGTGCCGAACTCATCGCGAAAGGCCCGCGTGAACGCCTCATGCGAGCCGTAGCCGGCATCGAGCGCGACCGAGAGAATGTCGCGCGCGCCGCCGGCCAGCTTGCGCGCCGCTTCGCTCAAGCGGCGTGCCCGCATGTACCCCATGACCGACCGTCCTGTGGCCGCGCCGAAGGCGCGCGTCACATGGAAGCGCGACACGCCGCTGCTTGCCGCTATCTCGTCAAGGCTGATGGCGTCGGGCAGGTGGCTTTCGACAAACCACAGCGCTTTCTCAGTCGGGTTCATGGCTCCTCGCATTTGGCTCGGCGACACTAGCCCCCGCGCCGCCGGCCAGTTTGATCGAAATTGCGCTTTGAGCGAAGTCGAACGAGTTGACAAGCCACGGCAATGTATTCTAGCTGGTAATGTTATTACATATCAAAGGGAAATAAACGACTTGCGGCAACGACCCAGCGATCCTGCCATGTCTTTCGCACGAGGGGCGGACGAAGGCCCGTTGCGACTCGCACGGGGACAACCTACGATAGCTGCGTCATGGTCCCCGAGCCGCAAGGCGAGGGGTGAAAAGGGAACACGGTGAGGCTCATCCGAGTCGAGGCCGTGGCTGCCCCCGCAACTGTGAGCGGCGAGCTCCATCCGAAACGCCACTGGCCGGCAAGGCTGGGAAGGCGGATGGCGTAACGACCCGCGAGCCAGGAGACCTGCCATCGACACGAGTTGACCGGACGGGGTGTGCCGGGAGGAGACGCGGACACCGGTCTTGTCGGCCGGTTCGTCCGGCATCCTTCCGCCGCCATTTTTGGAAAGTGACGGAAATGCCGGACGTCTTTAGCCATCGCATCATCGTCTGTTCGCTGTGCCGCGATACCGTGACCGGGCGTAGGTCCGGCGGGGATTTGTGCGCCGACCTTCGCTCAAGGCTTGCCGAGACTTTGGCGTCGTCATTTGCTGTCGAAACCGTCGACTGCATGGCCGGCTGCTCGCGCCCGCTGACCGTGGCCTTCAACGCGCAAGGCAAGGCCAGCTATCTCTTCGGTTCCATCGACAGCGGCACCGACGCCGGCGCGCTGGTCGAATTTGCCAGGCTCTATGCCTCGCTGCCCGACGGCTGGTGCAATTCCGGCCAGCGCCCGGCAAGGCTCGCCGGCAAGATACTGGCGCGCATCCCCACCGCGGGCAAGGCCAGGGAGCTGGTCCGGTGAGCGCGCTCCTGCTCGAAGCCCGCGATTTGCGCGCCACGGCAAATGGCCGGATGTTGGTCGAGGATGTCAGCCTGTCGCTGGCGGCGGGCGAGCGGCTGGCCATCATCGGCCCCAATGGCGCCGGCAAGACAACTCTGCTGCGCATGTTATGCGGGGCGTTGTCGCCGAGCCGCGGCGAGGTTCGCCTTGCCGGACGCCGGCTGGATAGGATCACCGCCGCCGAACGGGCGCTCAGCATCGCCGTCGTCGGTCAGACGGACCAGCCGGATCCGCGCCTTGCGCTCATCGACTATGTCGAGCTTGGCCGTGTCCCGCACGCCGGTCTGAGGCGCCGGCACGACGATCGCGACATCGTCGTCGAGGCGCTGCGCCGGACTGGGCTGTTGCCGTTGCTCGCGCGCACCGTCGGCTCGCTCTCCGGCGGCGAGCGCCAGCGCGCGCAGCTCGCCCGCGCCATCGCGCAGGAGCCGAAAATCCTGTTTCTCGACGAGCCGACCAACCATCTTGACCCGCGCGCTCGCGGCGAGCTGCTCGAGCTGGTGGCCGAGTTCAACATGGCCGTGGTCGCCGTGCTGCACGATCTTGCGCTGGTGGCGCCCTTCGCCACCAGCGTCGCGGTGATGAGCAACGCCCGGCTGCACGCCCTGGCTCCGCCGCGCGAGGCGCTGGCGCAGCCGCTTGTCCGCGAGGTGTTCGGCATCGACGTGCTGCGCCTGCGGCACCCGACCGAGGATCGCGAGCTCACCGTCTTCGAGCTTCCCATGCGCGCTTCCTCGCCGTCCTGAACCTGCACACCCCAACAAGGAGCATCATCTCGTGAAACGCCTCGCCTTGTCGCTGGCCCTGTCGCTCGTCGCCTCGGCCGCCTTCGCTTTCCCGGTCACCGTCGACAGCTGCGGCAAACCGCTCACCTTCGATGCGCCGCCGAAACGCGCCGTCATCCAGGATCTCAACATGGCCGAGATGGCTTTCGCGCTGAAGCTGCAGCCGTCGATCGTCGGGCTCACCGGCATCACCGGCTGGTACAAGGTCGGCCCTGAGTTCAAGTCCGAGCAGGGCGCCATCCCGGAGCTGGCGCCAAAATATCCGATGCTCGAAAACCTCGTCGCCGTGCAGCCTGATTTCTTCTTCGCCGGCTGGTATTACGGCATGAAGCCGGGCGGCGAGGTGACGCCCGACACGCTTGCCCCGCATGGCATCAAGACGCTGGTGCTGACCGAGAGCTGCGTCCATCTCGACAAGAACCGGCCCGCCGCCTCGATGGATCTGCTTTATGGCGACGTCGAGAAGTTGGGCAAGATCTTCGGCAAGCAAGCGGAGGCCGAAAAGCTGGTCGACGGCTGGAAGGCCGAGCTCGCCGGCATCATGGCGAAGGTGGGTGGCCGCAAGGGCACGCGCGTCTTCCTCTACGATTCCGGCGAGGACAAGCCCTTCACCGCCGGCAAGTTCGCCATCCCCAACGCCATGATCGCCGCCGCCGGCGGCGAAAACATCATGGCCGACATGGAGACGAGCTGGGGCAACACCGACTGGGAGACGGTCGCCTCGCGCAATCCCCAGTTCCTCATCCTGCTCGATTACCAGGATGGCGGCGGCTACAGGAAACTGCTCGATTTCCTTAAAGACCATCCTGCGATGAAAGAGACGGACGCGGTCAGGAACGAGCGCTTCGTAGCGCTGCGCTACGCCGAGCTGACGCCCGGACCCGCCAACATCGAGGCGATCGGCAAGATCGCCAGGGCCATGCATCCGGAAGCGTTTTAGGTCTGAGGCACGAATGAGCCGGGAGTGTTGCCGTTGATGGATAGCCTGCCTTGGAGAATGGCGAAAACGCCCCTCATTTCGTCATCCACGGGCGGAGCAAGGAGCGAAGCGACGCGGCGCAGACCCGAGGATCCATTCCGTGGCTTTCGGGCGTTGCAACCGTGCGGAATTCTACGCCGTCGCTCTCCGCGCGCCAGGTCACGGAATGGACTCCAGGGTCTCCGCGACGGCGCTTCGCGCCTGCTTCGCCCTGGAATGACGAAGTCGCGGAGACCCCCGCTAATCCCGAACGCCGGTATCGCCGCGGCAGGTCCCATGCCGTGAATTTGCGCCATACCCCATTCATCCTGGCGATGGCGCTGGGCGCTATCCTGCTGGTAGCGCTCGCGCTGCTTTCGATCGCCTATGGCTCGACGCTGATACCTTTGCGCGAGGTCGTCGGCGCGCTGGCGCATGCGGCTGGGCTCGACAGCCGCGGCCCATCGGGCCCGGTCGGCAGCATCGTCGTCGACCTGAGGCTGCCGCGCACGCTGCTGGCGATGACCGTCGGCGCCGGCCTCGGCGTCGTCGGCGCGCTGCTGCAGACCGTCACCCGCAATGACCTCGCCGACCCGTTCCTGTTCGGCCTCTCCTCGGGCGCGGCAGCCGGCGCCGTTTCGGTCATCACCGTCTTCGGCGACAGTTTCGGCATCTGGACGCTCCCGCTCGCCGCCTTCACAGGCGGCATGCTGGCGGCGGCGATCGTGCTTCTGTTGGTGTCGCGGGTGAGGGGTCAGGGGCCGGAGCGGCTGATCCTTGCCGGCCTCGCCGTCTCGTTCATGTTCACCGCGCTGACCAACTACCTCGTCTTCGCCGGCGACCAGCGCGCCGCGCATTCGGTGTTGTTCTGGACCATGGGCGGACTTGGTCTCGCTCGATGGGACAATATCGGCCTGGCGGCGCTGGGCGCCGGCATCATCCTCGCCTACGGCCTGTGGAACCACCGCCGCTTCGATGCCTTTCTCGCCGGTGAAAGCGCCGCCGAGAGCGTTGGCGTGCCGGTGGCGAGGATGCGCCGCACGACATTCCTCGTCGCCGCGCTGGCGACCGCCAGTCTCGTTGCCGTAGCCGGCGTCATCGGCTTCGTCGGCCTGATGATCCCGCATCTCGGCCGGCCGCTGGCCGGCTCGCTGCACCGGCCCATGATAGCGATCTGCGCGCTGTTCGGCTCGATCCTGCTTTTGGCCAGCGATCTGCTCGCCCGCACGCTTTTGCCGCCGCAGGAACTGCCGATCGGCATCATCACGAGCTCGCTCGGCGCCTTCTTCGTCGTCACCATGCTGATGCGCAATCGGCCATGATCTCCCGGCCTTGGGATCGGCCTGCCGGCACCGACCCCTGCACGTTCATCGATCGCTAACCGTAAGGGAGCTTGCCTTGCTGCAACGTCGATTTGCCGGCTTCTGGAGCAAAGCTGCCTCTTGAATAGTGAGCACGCTTATTATATGTACCGCTCATGGTTTCCGACGGTATCGACAGATTGGGATTTTTGATCCACGACGTGCAGCGCTTGATGCGCAAGCGTTTCGAGGCGCGCGCCAGCGGGTTGGGTCTTTCCTCGGCGCAATGGCGGCTGCTCGTGCGCGTTGCCAAGGAGGCCGGCGTGGCGCAGGCGCGGCTTGCCGAGCTCCTCGAAATCGAACCGATCAGCGTTTCGCGCCTGGTCGACCGCATGGAGGAGGGCGGCTGGATCGAGCGCCGCCAGGACGCGACCGACCGGCGCGTGCGCATGATCTTCCCGACCGAGAAGGCGAACGCGGCCTATGCCGACGTCAAGAGCCTTGCCGGCGAGGTCTATGAGGAATCGCTGACCGGCGTGTCGGCGGAAGAACGCCGCGTCCTGATCCGAGTGCTGGACGCCATCGTGCAGAATTTGACGGACGCCGAGACGTCCCTGGAAAAGATGAAGAATACGGAAGGGGCAGCAGCATGAACGCGGCAGCCAAGATAGAAGACGACAACATCACCAAGCTTGCGCCGGCGCAGCCGGTCGCTGAAGCGCCGGCCCAGCCGGCGGCCGCTCCGGTTGCGGCGGCTCCCGAGCCGCGGCTCGCTCCGGCGCCGAAGAAGAAGCGCCGCCCCGGGCGCTTCCTGTTGATGGTCGCCCTGCCGCTGGCCCTGCTTGCCGGCGGCGCGTATGTCTGGATCACGGGCGGCCGCTATCAGGAAACCGAGAACGCCAACCTGCAGCAGGCCAGGATTTCGGTCGCCTCCGACACGGCCGGCCGTATCGTCCAGGTCGGCATAGCCGACAACCAGTTGGTCAAGCAGGGCGACCTTCTCTTCGTCATCGACCCCGAGCCTTACAGAATAGCGCTCGCCCAGGCCGATGCGGCGGTCGCCGCTGCGCGCCTCAATGTCGAGCAACTGCGCGCCGCTTACAGCCAAGCGATGGCGCAGGAAAAGTCCGCCTCCAGCGAGGTCGACTATGCGCAGTCGCAATATGGCCGCGCCGCCGATCTCGCGCAGAAGGGCATCAATGCCAAGTCGTCGCTCGACGAGGCGCGCAACGACCTCGACAAGGCCAAGCAACAGCTCGCCGTCGCTCAGCAGGGCATCGTCAGCGCCAAGGCAGCGCTCGGCGGCAATCCGGACATCGAGACCGACAAGCATCCGACCGTGATGGCGGCGCTCGCCGCGCGCGCCAAGGCCGCCTACGATCTGGCGCAGACGACAGTCAAGGCGCCGGCGGACGGCATCGTCTACCAGGCCGCGTCGTTCAAGGTCGGCCAGTATGTCGGCGTCGGCACGCCGCTATTCGCCCTGGTCGAGACGGGCGACACCTGGATCGACGCCAATTTCAAGGAGACCCAGCTCACCAACATGAAGCCGGGCCAGAAGGCCGAGATCGTCGTCGACACCTATCCGGGCCGAACCTTCGAGGCGACCGTGAAAGCGATCGGCGCCGGCACGGGCGCGGAGTTTTCGCTGCTGCCCGCGCAAAACGCCACCGGCAACTGGGTCAAGGTCACGCAGCGCATTCCCGTGCGCCTGGAATTGACCGACCCCGACGCCAAGATGGCGTTGCGCACCGGCATGAGCGCCACCGTCACCGTCGACACCGGCGTGGCGCGCGGCCTGCCGTCGATCTTCGGTCACGCCACGGCAGGGGAGCAGGCGCGGTAAGACAGCGAGCCCGTCGCGATCCGGCCGGCATTGAGGGGATTGGTCTGGTGGAGACGTGGCAAGGATCAGCAAGGCAAGCCGCATGGCGGCTCGTTCGAATGCTGAGGCCCGGCCACGGACCCGTTGGTCCTCAGGTTTCCGGGCGGCAGGCATCCGCTCCAACAGAGACTTTCGGTCGATGTAACCCCCACATCGATAGTCGCGTCCCACCGCGATGAAGGTCTCTCAACGAAGGCTTTGCCGCCCGGAAACCTAGAGCCGGATGATTTCGGGTCTGTTCGACCTGAAATCCGAATCCGCCTCTAAGTCAAAGAGCATGATACTTTTCGGCATCATACTCTAACGTACATGTTTTTGTTACCTGCTGGAAGTTCAGCATCATGAGCACGCCCGAACCTTTCAAGGAAGTGCCGCACCGCGGACTGATCACAGTCGCGCTGATGCTGGCGACGATCATGCAGGCGCTCGACACCACGATCGCCAACGTCGCGCTGCCGACCATGACCGGCGACCTCGGAGCCTCGCCCGACAACATCAACTGGGTGCTGACCTCCTATATCGTGGCCGCGGCGATCATGACGCCGGTTACCGGCTGGCTCGCAGACAGGCTCGGCCGCAAGGAGCTGTTCCTCACCGCCGTCGTCGGCTTCACCATTTTCTCCATGCTCTGCGGTCTTGCCTGGAGCCTCGAGACCATAGTGCTCTTCCGCCTGCTGCAGGGCGTGTTCGGCGCGGCCATCGTGCCGCTGTCGCAGACCTTCCTGCTCGATATCAACCCGAAGGAGCGCCATGGCCAGGCGATGGCGATCTGGGGCGCCGGCATCATGCTCGGGCCGATCCTGGGGCCGACGCTCGGCGGCTGGCTGACGGAAAACTTCAACTGGCGCTGGGTGTTCTTCATCAATCTGCCGGTCGGCATCCTCGCCTTCCTCGGCATGGCCGCCTACCTGCCTGTCATCGCCAAGCGCGTGCGCGGCTTCGACTTCTTCGGCTTCGCCATGCTGTCGCTCGGTGTCGGCGCGCTGCAGCTTCTGCTCGACCGCGGCGGCGAGGTCGACTGGTTCAACTCGGCCGAAATCTGGATCGAGCTCGCTCTGTCGCTCACCGGCTTCTGGGTGTTCATCATCCACACGGTGACGGCCGAGCATCCCTTCATCGATCCAAAAATATTCCTCGACCGCAATTTCGTGACCGGGCTTGGTTTCATCTTCGTCATGGGCGTGCTGATACTGGCTTCGATGTCGCTGTTGCCGCCGATGCTGGCCAACATCTTCGGCTATCCGACCGTGACCATCGGCGTCGTGCTGGGTCCGCGCGGCATCGGCACGATGATTTCGATGCTGGTCGTCGGCCGCATCATGCACAGGATCGATGCCAGGATCCTCGTCGCCATCGGCTTCCTGCTCACCGCGCAGTCGCTCTATACGATGGCGAGCTTCACGCCGCAGATGGACAATTGGCTGATCATCTCCTCGGGCGTCATCCAGGGCCTAGGCATGGGCATGGTGTTCGTGCCGCTGTCGACGGTCGCCTTCGCCACGCTCGACGCGCGCTACCGCACCGACGCCACGTCGCTGTTCAGCCTGGTGCGCAATCTGGGCTCGTCCATCGGCGTATCGGTGGTCGCGGCGCTGATGGTGCGCAACACCCAGATCAACCACACCGAGCTGTCGGCCTTCATCAATCCGTACAACCCGAATCTGTGGGCCGCTTCTCCGGCGGCCGCCGCCGGCAATCCCCTAGCACTTTCGCAGGTCGACCGCGCGGTGAATGCCCAGGCGATGATGATTTCCTATATCAACGACTTCAAGATCCTGATGGTGATGACGCTGGCCGCCATTCCATTCGTCATTCTGCTGCGCAAGCCCAAGGCCGCGCCCGTAGGCGGGGCGCCGGCCGCGCATATGGATTGATAAAGTCGCTGATGTCAGCCGGCCGCCTTTTCAGCGGCCCAGCACCAGCGCCCAATAGCGCAACGCCGGATCCCGGCCGTCCCGCACGTAAGCCAGCCCGAAGCGGCTGAAGTCCTGATCGAGCATGTTGCGGCGGTGGCCGGACGAATGCATCCAGATGTCGAACAGCTTCTCAAGGTCGAAGCGGCCCTCGGCGATGTTTTCGGCGGCGGCGCCCCGCACGCCATTGTCCTTCATGCGCGAGGCGAAATCCTTGCCCCAGCCGGTGGTGTGGCTCATGCGCTCGCGCGAGGCCATATAGCCGGCCTGCTGCAGCGCCGCCTGTTCGAGCTGCGCATCCGGCGTCAGCGTCGGCAGACCGGCGGAGCTGCGGATACCGGCCAACGTCGCTGTCGCGGACGAAGAGACGCCCGCGCCTTCGCCCGTCGGCACAGAGACGGTGCTGCAGGCGGCGATGCCGGCAAGCGCCGCTAGGCCGGCGGCTGCAAGCAACGTGCGGCGCTTGAAATCGGGGGGGACGGTGATCGAGCTGGTCATGCGGCCTCTGATACCGGCGATCGTGGCTTTTGCCGGGCAAGGCGATGAAAATCGCATGAAGCGCGACATTCCCCGGAAGATCGGTTATCATCCCGGCGTTCTTGAAAGTGGCAGCCACGGGCGGCCACCCAGGCGGTGACCGCCCCCGGTATAAAACGGAGGACGGTTATGGCTGGTTTTCATGTCATGGCGGACGCGCGCGGGATGCATGTGCAGCCTACGGTGCGCCACATCACCACGTCGGATCTCTGGGATGCGTTGAGGCTCGGCGCCGAGGATTTCTGGGCCAAGCCGTCGCATTATGTGTTCCTTTGCCTGATCTATCCGATCGTCGGCCTGATCCTGACCCGGTGGAGCTCCGGCTCCAACGCCATCCAGCTCGTCTACCCGCTGATGTCGGGCTTTGCGCTGATCGGGCCCTTCGCGGCCATCGGCCTCTATGAGATCAGCCGCCGGCGCGAGCTCGGCATGAGCAGCCGCTGGCATCATGCGCTCGACGTGCGCCACTCGCCGGCGCTGCCGTCGATCGCGGTCATCGGCGTCCTGCTCTTCGCGCTGTTCCTGTTGTGGCTGTTCGCCGCGCAGTCGCTCTACACCAGCCTGTTCGGCGCCGAGCCGCCCGCTTCGGTCGGCGCCTTTTTGCGCGACGTGCTGACGACCGGCAGGGGCTGGACGTTGATCCTCGTCGGCAACGCCGTCGGTTTCGTTTTCGCCGCCGTCGTTTTGGCCACCACCGTCATTGCCTTTCCGCTGCTGCTTGACCGCGATGTCGGCGCCGTCTCGGCAATTGAAACCTCGGCCCGCGCCGTTATGGCCAATCCGCTGACGATGGCGCTTTGGGGGCTTACGGTCGCCGTGTTGCTGGTGGTCGGCTCGATCCCGCTGTTTGCCGGGCTTGCCGTCGTCATGCCGATCCTCGGCCACGCGACCTGGCATCTCTACCGCAAGGTGGTCGAGCCGGAGCAGATCCGGCCTGTACGCCGGCCGATGTAGATCTGATGGCTCGCCCTTAGGGTGCGTTGAGATTCAGGTCAGGCCGAGTCGAGAATGATGGCTGTCGAGAACCGGAGCGGAGCGTACTGCAGTACGTGAGCACCGGAAGCGCAGACAGCCGTCATTCGCAGGCCGGTCTCACCTGAATATCAATGTGCCCTAGCGCTGCGCCTCAGTCGCCATCTTCAAGGCCAGCGCCGTCAGCACCGTGCCCATCATCCAGCGCTGTACGACCAGCCAGAACGGCCGTCCGGCGAGGAAATTCGCGATCGAGCCGGCCGTCACGGCAATGATGGCATTGACGGTGATGCTGATCGAGATCTGCGTCAAGCCGAGCACCAGAAGCTGCGACAGAACATGGCCCTTGGCCGGATTGATGAACTGCGGCAGCAGCGACAGGTAGAGCACGGCCACTTTCGGATTGAGCAGGTTGGTCATCAGCCCATGACGAAGAGCTTGCGCGGCCTGTCCCTCGGCAACTCGCGGACCTGGAAGGGGGAGCGCCCGCCCGGCTTCAGCGCCTGCCAGGCGAGCCACAACAGATAGAGCGCGCCGGCGAAGCGAAGCGCGTCGTAAGCGTATGGCACGGCGAAGATGAGCGCCGTGATGCCGAAGGCTGCCGAGACCACATAAAACAGGAACCCCAGCGCCACGCCGCCGAGCGAGATCAGCCCGGCTTTCGGCCCTTGCGACAGCGAGCGCGAGATCAGGTAGATCATGTTCGGCCCGGGCGTGAGCACCATGCCGAGGCAGATCAGCGCGAAAGTGAGATGATTGGCGGCGTCGGGCATCGGAGTCTCCGGTGGCGACGTAACAATCATCACGCGCCGCGCCGTTCGCAAGAGCATGACTGCGGGAGCTTTTGCGCCAGCGCGGACAATTGGCGAAAGCGACGCTGCTTCGGCGCTGGCGCCCCCGCTACCCAACCACGCGCAAATTCGACAACTCGTTGGCAATCTCCTTGAAGTTGTCGGAGAGCGTCGCCCCAGTGGCGTTCCAAAACAGCTTGGCCGGTTTGCTGGGATCGGTCGGATCCTTGCGGAAGCGGGAATCGGAAGAGCAGGCCTTCAGCGCGGCCATCGCCTTCTGGTCGCTTGAACTGATAGACGACATGTCGAGCGCCACCGTCATCACCATGATGTTGGCCGCCTTGGCATTGTCGCACAGCTTCGCCATCTGCTCGTTCATCGCCGCGGTGTAGTTGCTCGACGAATAGTTGAACTGGCCGATGGCGCTCGACGTGCCGCCGAACAGGCGGGTGACCGAGGTGCCGTTATAGCCGACGCCGGTATAGCCGTAGGCGGCATAGGTCGACTTGTTGCCGGCCGGGTCGGAACTGACCGTCGAATAGGTGTTCTCGCCGTCGGTGAGAACGATGACGACCTTGTCGTTGCCGCGCTCGGATTCCGGACGGCCTTCCGTGAAAGGTTCGGCGCTCGAAACCGTGCGCCAGCCCCAGGCCATGCCTTCGGGCACATTGGTGTTGCCGTTCGGCTGCATCAGGTCGATCGCCGCCTTGATGGCCGCGAGCCCATCCGTTTGGGTGACGTCGGTGAGCGGCGTGATCGGTGTGGTGGTGCAGCTGTAATTCGGCCCGGCGCCCGAGCTCAATACCGGAGCATTGATCGGCCGTGGCATGAAGTACTTGGCCATATTGGACTGCCTGGTCTTGCCGGTGGTGCTCGACGGATCGTCGTTCCACCAGCTGTTGGCGGCGCCATAGGTCACCGGCCTCGGTTCGTCAGGATCCTGTGTGACATACCAATGGTTGCCGGGCTCGTCCGGCGCGAACATCGGCACGAACATGGTCGCCGGATCGCCGACGCCGATGCCCGTGTTGTTAGGCCCGCCGGAGGCCGGCGTGTCGTTGATATTGTAGGGGTAGGGCCGCACTTCCACGCAACCCTGCCAACTGGCGAACGGGCCATAGGTGTCGTTGTAGTCATATTCGTTGTGGCTGCGCTCGCAGGTATGGTTGTCGCGATATTCGTCGCAGACGACGCGCTTGCTGCCGGCGATACGTTCGTGGCTGGTGACGACCTTCATATCCCGATAGAGCTCGAAACGGGTCAGTATCTGCCCTTCCTCCGCGCCCCAACCGGTACCCTTTTTATACCAGATGCCGTTGATTTTCTGAGCGTATTTGGTGGGAGCATTCAGCGTCGACCAATCGAAATTCTCGTTGGCGATTGGCGACAGCCCGTAAGTGTCCATCCAGGAGGCGTTGTCGTTGTTCGGCCCGACATTGACCGACGCCGCGAACGGCACGAGGCTGAACTGGACCGGCTTGTCGATCTGCTTGATCTGCGCTGCCTGCTGCCCCAACGTGTCGACGAGCTGCTTGGCCGCCTGCTTGAGCAGGTCGATGCGCTTCTGTCCCGTGCCTGTGCCGGGCGTTGTCATGGAGCCCGAATTGTCGAGCACCATCGCCACTTCCAGCGTATTCTTCAGCCGCACCTGCGAGTCCATGGCAAGGTTGATCGACTTGTTCGCATCGACCGTGGATGCGCCGACGAGCAGCGAGGAGGACGGGTAGAAGTAAGGGTGGTAGTTCAGCGTCGCGCTCATCGTGAGCAGGCCGCCGCCGGCCTGGCTCGTGGGCAGCGTGATGTTGAGCGAGATGTCGGCGGGGTCGATGTTGTTCAGGTTGGCGTTGAAGAAGTCGACCGCGTAGGCTCTGATCTGGTCGTCCGTGGCGCCTTCGGCAAGCCGCCGCGCCGCGGCGAAATTGGCGGCGTCGAGCGCGTTGAGCACCATCTGCTTCTGGCGGTTGAGCTCGCTGAAATCGACGGCCATCGCCACCGCCCCCATCAGCGGCACCATGGCGATAGCGGTCATGAGCGCATAGTTGCCGCGGCGGTCACGGCAGAATTGATGCCAGAATTTGCGCATTTTTCTCGAGCGGCCCCCCGCCGGCGGATTCTCTGTCGGGCCACACTTCCACAAAACGCTGAAGGACCGGTTTGGCAAACCGCTCGATTGCTTAACGGCGGCTTCACCGACCGCTAACCAAATCATTGCCTGCGGCGCGCCGCGCGATGGAAAGCGCCCGCCTTGGGGGCGGGCGTCATCGATGCTCGTCCGAGCAGATCAGCTGACGATGCGCAGGTTCGACAATTCGTTGCCGATTTCCTTGAAGTCGTCCGACAGTGACGCGCCAGTCGAATTCCAGAACAATTTCAGAGGCTTGCTCGGATCGGTCGGATCCTTGCGGAAACGCGAGTCCGACGAGCAGGTCTTCAAGGCGTTCATCTGGGCTGCCTCGGCCGTGTTGGTAGAGTCGAGATCGAGCGCGATGGTCATAACGATGATGTTGGCGGCCTTGGCGTTGTCGCACAGCGTTGCCAGATGCTCGCTCATGGCCTTGGTGTAGTTGGCGTTCGAATAATCGCTCTTGCTGACACTGGTGCTGGTGCCGAGGAATGGCCGGCCATAGGTGTAGGTGCTTCCGAACGGCTTGGTCTGGCTGCCGTAGGCAAGATATCCAAGCGCGGAATAGATGGCCTTGTTGCCGGAAAGATCGTTGCCGCCGCTCCTGTAGTAGGTGCCCGAGTACGACTGGGCACTCACCGAATCCGGCGTGTAGTAGGTATTGGCCCCGTCGGTCAGCACAATCAGAACCTTGTCGTTGCCTCTTTGTGTTTCCGGGCGTCCCTCGGTGAAGGGCGCGGTGCTGGAAAGAGCGCGCCAGCCCCAAGCCATGCCTTCCGGCACGTTGGTGGCGCCGACATCGACCATGGCGTCGATGGCGTTCTTGACCGTGGTGGCGCCGGCAGAGGTGGAGACATCGGTCAGCGGCGTGATCGCGGTCGTGCTGCAACTGGTGTTCGGGCCGGCATTGTTGCCGTAGGCGGGGGTGACCTTATTGCCGTAGTTGAAATATTTCGGCATGTATTTCTGGCGCGTCGGATTGTCGGTGCCGGACGTCACGTCGAGATGCCAGTTGTTGTTTGCGGGCCGGGAGTAGCCGTCGGTATAGTCGGTCTCGTCAGGCGCGAACATGGGCACGAACAGCGTCGCCGGCGTCGAGGTCGAGGGGGCCGTATCCTGGATATTGTACGGATAGGGACGCGACTCGACGCAGCCGCTCCAGCTTGCGATCGGCGCATAGGTGTATGTCGCGTTGGATCTGCAGTTGCCGCTGCTGTCGGTGGAACTGCACGCCGAAATTCGCTGCATCCATTTGTAGAGCGAGAAGCGCGTCAGCGGCTTGTCTTTCTGAGTGGGGTCCCAATCGGTGCCGCGCGCATACCAGATGCTGCCGACCTTCTCGACATATCTCTGGGGCCAGGGCGAATTCCCCTGGGTCATCGTCGTCCAGTCGAAATTCTCATGCTGGATGGGCGAGATGCCGTCTTGATCCATCCATGCAGCATCTTTGTTTGCCGAGCCGATATTGACCGAGGCGGCGAACGGAACCAGGCTAAACTGAACCGGCTTGGAAATCTGCTTCATCAGCTGCGCTTGCCCCGACAACTGGTCGACAAGCTGCTTGGCGGCGCTCTTCAGAAGGTCAAAACGTACTTGGTTCGAGCCGTGGCCGAGTTCGGCCATCGAGCCGGAATTGTCGAGCACCAGCGACACTTCCAGCGTGTTCTTGAGGCGGATTTCAGATCTGGCCGAGAAGTTGACGTTCGTCTGACCCGGCGTTCCGCCAAGCAATGCGACCGCGGCCGGCAGGAAGTAGGGCTGGTACTTCAATGCCGCCTCGAGCACCAGCGTGCCGCCGCCCGCATTGTTGTTGGGCAAGGTGACCGTCAGCGTCGTGTTCGCCGGAAGGACGTGCTTGAGATTGGCCTCGAAGAATGTCTTGGCATAGGCCTTGGCTTCGGCGTCGGTGGCGCCGCCGACGATCTGCTGTGCCGTCGCAATGCCGGCGGCGTCCAGCGCGTTCAACGTCTCCTGCCGCTCCCTTATGAGCTCGGCATAGTCGACCGCAAGCGCCACGCCGCCCATCAGCGGTATCATGGTGACGGCCGTCATCAAGGCATAGTTGCCTCGTCTGTCGCGTAGGAATTTGCGGATCAATGCCCTTAGCCCCCGCCAGGATCCTATAGTTTCTCGTTTAGCATGATCATGAATCGTTAAATTTTAGCTCTCTCGAAAGCGTCAAGGTCGCACGGTCATTTGACTGGGCATTAACCCTGTGCACCGACGCGCCGTCGAAGGCCGATTGCCGGAAAGCTGGTGACAGGATGAAGCGCTTCGGTTATGCGGGACCGGCCGTGGCGTCCGCTGAACTGAAGAATGGCTGTCGCGGTCTTGTCAGGGATCGAAATCAGGGAAACGGCATGGCGGATTCGCCTGACATCATCGCTTCGCTCGACGATCTTGCGGGGCGCTACGCCGCCATACTGTGCGACGTATGGGGCGTCGTGCACAATGGCGAATGGCACTTTCCGGCCGCTGCCGCGGCGCTTGCAAGGGCCCGCGCGGCCAATGTGCCTGTCGTGCTCATCACCAATTCGCCGCGTCGCAGCGCCGACGTCGTCGCCCAGATGAAGGTCATCGGGGTTCCGGCCGAGGCCTTTGACCGGGTCGTCACATCAGGCGATGTGACCCGCGACCTGATCGCCGAAGGACCGAGGAAGATCTTTCACATCGGTCCCGAGCGTGACTTCACCCTTTATGATGGGCTCGACGTCGATCTCGTCGAGGAATTCGAGGCCTCCGGCGTCGTCTGCACCGGCCTCTATGACGACGAGGTCGAGAAGCCCGCCGACTATGCGGACATGCTACAACGGCTGCGCGCCCGCAACCTGCCGTTCATTTGCGCCAATCCGGATATCCTGGTGGAGCGCGGCGAGCGCACCATCTGGTGCGCCGGCGCGCTCGCGCGAGATTACGCGCAGCTGGGTGGCCGTACGCTGATTGCCGGCAAGCCCTTCGCGCCGATCTACGATGTCGCCATGAAGGAGGTCGCCGGCCTTCTTGGCCGCGCCGTCGAGCGCAGCGAGGTCCTCGCCATCGGCGACGGCATGATGACCGATGTCAAGGGCGCGGCCGACAACGGCTTTGACGTGCTCTATGTCTCGGGCGGCATCCACGCTCGCGATTATGGCGATCCGCTCCGCCCCGATCCTGAAAGGCTCGCCGGCTTCCTTGAAAAGCACGGCTACCGGCCGGTCGCCGTCATTGCGCGTCTGCAATAGGTTGGAGGTCTGGCCATGACGGGCGCCTCGACATGAACCAAGCCTTCCAACGTCTTTCGGCGGTCGCGCCGCTGCCCGCGCATTTGCGCGGCGGCGTCGTGGCGATCGGTAATTTCGACGGTGTCCATCGCGGCCATCAGTCCGTCCTGGAGCGCGCGCTGAGCGAAGCAACCCGCAATGGCGTGCCCGCTTTGGTGCTCACCTTCGAGCCGCATCCGCGCAAGGTGTTCCGGCCACAGGTGCCGCTCTTCGTGCTGACGCCGCCGCCGATGAAGGCGCGGCTGCTCGCCGGGCTTGGCTTTGCCGCTTTGGTCGAGCAGCCGTTCACGCGCGATTTTGCCTCGCTCTCGCCCGAGGCTTTCGTGACCGATGTGCTGGAGAAGAACCTCGGCATCCGCCACGCCGTCACCGGTTTCGACTTCCATTTCGGCAAGGACCGCCAGGGTGGGCCGGCCTTTCTGATGGCGGCCGGCGAACGGCACGGCTTCGGAGTCACGCTGGTCGACGCCTTCCGCGATGAAGGCGCGGAGGTGGTTTCGTCGAGCCGCATCCGGGACCTGCTCGCCGAAGGCAAGGTGGAGGAGGCCGCCGGCTTGCTCGGCTACCGGTTCACCGTCGAGACCGAGGTGATCGGCGGCCAGCGGCTTGGCCGCACTCTCGGCTTCCCGACCGCCAATATGCGGCTTTCGCCGGAAGCGGGTTTGAAGGAGGGGATTTATGCCGTCCGCTTCCGTCGCGCCGACGGCGCGCTTCATGACGGGGTCGCCAGCTTCGGCCGGCGTCCCACCGTCGACGACAATGGCGCGCCGCTGCTCGAAACCTACGTCTTCGATTTTTCCGGCGATCTTTATGGCGAGACCTGCCAAGTGTCGTTCTTCGGCTTCCTGCGCCCGGAGCTCAAATTCGACGGCCTCGATGCGCTGGTAGCGCAGATGAAACAGGACGAGGCCGAGGCGAGAGCGCTGCTCAAGGGCGTGCGCCCGCTCTCGCAACTGGACGCCGAAATCGCGTTCTAGGCTGCGTTGATATTCAGGTGATGCCGGCCTGCGAACGACGGTTTCCTGCGCTTCCGGTGCTCACGTACGAAAAGTACGCTCCGCTCCGGTTCTCGGAAACCACCGTTCTCGGCTCGGCCTGACCTGAATCTCAACACACCCTAGATCGCCCGCTTGCGGCTTACCGCTTCAGCGCCAGCCCGATGGCGATGAAGCTCCATCCCTGGAACACCAGGTCGATCGCCAGGAAGATGCCAAGAACCCAAAGGCTGTTCACCGGCCAGCCCATGGCGATCATCAGGCCGAGCAGAATGGTGATGATGCCGGCCGCCAGCAGCCATCCCCAGCCTTGCTGCGGCCGGTGGTTGAAGGCCACCCAGGACCGCAAAAGCCCCGAAGCGACGAGCGCGACGGCCAGCAGCAGCGTCAGCACCGCCGAGGCGAGCAACGGGTTGTCGAAGGCGAAGAAGCCGGCGACGGCGTAGAGCAGGCCGCTCAGCAGCCAGTAGAAGAAACGTCCCGAGGTCTTGACCCCGAAGGCGTGGATGATCTCGATGACACCCGCCATCAGCATCAGCCAGCCGACGACATAGACGGAGGCGACGGTAGCGATGAACAGATTGCCGAAAGCGATGCCGCCGAAGATCAGCAGCAACACGCCGAGCGCCACGAACCATCCCCATTTGTCCCGCGTCTGGCCGATCGCGTCTTTCAGAGCATCGCCTTGCAAGGTCATGATCTTTCCCTCCGATGTCGCCGCGCCGCTTGCGGGTGAAAGGAAGGTAGTCCCGATGAACTTAAGCGTCCAGCGAGCAGCACGGCGTGCGAAGCGCCGCCTTCGTCAGCCCGCCATTTGCCGACGACCCGACTTGGCCGGCGTCGGCCGGATGACAGCGATCGGCGGGCATGCAGAGATCGTCAACCTGGCGGCGGCTGGACTTCGTCCGGGAAGGGCGCCAGCGTCGCCTCCAGCGTCTCCCGGCCGGCCTGCCCCCAGCTTCGCGCCACGAAATCTGCGGCCTTCGCCTCGTACGGAGCACGGGCCGCGGGCGAAGTGATCCATTCCCGCATAGCGTCTTCCCAACCTTCGACGTCGAGCGGATCAAGGCAGAGTCCCGACGAACCGACCACTTCGGCGATGGCTCCGCCCGTCGAGGCAATCAGCGCCTTGCCGTAGGCCAGCGCCTCGACGGGCGGCAGCCCATATCCCTCATAAAGCGACGGGTACACGCAGAACGCGCTGTTGCGGTAAAGAAGGGACAGCGTTCCGTCATCGACGTTGTCGAGATGAACGAGGCTCTTGCCGTAGGCAGGATGGCCGTGAAGCTTGGCCAGGATGCCGTCGACCAGCCAGCCGCCGCGGCCGACGAAAACCAGCTTCATGCCGCTACGCGCGACTGTTCCGTCCACGACGAGGCGCGTCCAGACATCCATGAGCAGCGAATGGTTCTTGCGCGGTTCGATGGTGGAAACGAAGACGACGTAGCGATCCGTCTCGAGTCCATCCGGCAGGCGGCCGTCCGCCTTCGATTTGCGGGCGCTGTCGCAGCCGAGAGGGACATGCTCCAGCTGCGGCAGGTGGATGCCGCGCTTGGCGGCATATCCCTCGACATCGGTGGTGACGCGCCTCGAAGTCAGGATGAAACGGTCTGCCAGTCTCATCGCCAGATCCACATAGTCCGTGAATCTCTTGACGTCGTGCGGCTTGTACCATTCGGGAAACTGGATCGGAATGATGTCGTTCAACAGCACGATCAGCTTTGCGCCGGCCAAGCGCGCCTCGCGCGAAATGACCTCGATATCGGTATGCGCCCAGTCGTTGTTCGTCAAGAGCAGATGGTCGCCGGGCGAAAGATCGTATTTGTCGCCGGCCACGGTCCTGAGCGGGACGATCCGGGCGCGTGAACCGCCCACGCCAGCGACCTGCCGCCGCTCGGTTTCCTTCATTAGCCTGTTTTCGATCCGGTCGAGAAAACGAAGGAAAGGGCTGCCGGGATTGCGCCGGCCGAACGCGCCGATTTCCGCTATCAGGATCCGGCGCGGTCTGATGATCGCCATCAGCAACCGCCGCGCCCAGTTCGGCCAGCGATCGTAAAAACGAGTCTTGAAGCGGGCAGGGTCCGGGTAAAAGGTCATGTCGCAGGAAATGTCGCCGGCGATGATCTCCGCCGCCATGTTCGGCGAAACCCGTCTAAGCACCCGCTCGATCGGGTCGAACACTGTGAACGCCACCTCGGAGGCCTTGAATGCCGCCGCCGCGGCTGCGTAGTGGCGTTGCACGCGGACCAGGCCGACCGGGGGGCCGAGCCAGCGCACCATGCTGGAGAGATCGACGACAAGCCGCATCAGTTGGGCCGAATTCTTGCAGGACGCGCGATCATCCTGCGCCAGGCCAGTCGAGGTCCCAGCGCGAGCGTCCTGAAGGAAGGGGCGCCGACAGCCGCAAGGAACAGCAGCTTGCAAGTGACGGCCATGGGTATGCCCGCGGTTCGCAACAGCAACTCGATGTCGCGTCTTTCCAGGCTGGAGATGCCGGCCCCTGTGGCGGCGCGCGATGCCAGAAAGCTCGTGATGGCCTGCGCGGGTTGGCCGTTGGCGTCGAACGGCTCGGCGCGATTGCGACGCAGCAGCGCCGACTGCCTGGCCAATGCCGCTGCCGCCTTTTGCTGATCCTGCTTCATGCGCGATATCTGTCCCGGATGCGATCTTAGCTTCACGAGCCGCGCATCCATGTTGGCCAGTTTTCCCGTCTCGGAAAGCCGCAGCCAAAGATCGTAGTCCTCGGCATAGGTGAACGCCCGACGGTAGCCTCCCGCGCGCCGGACGGCCTCGGTCCGGAACATCACCGTCGGATGAAGCATGGGATTGTACCTGGCAAGCGCATCCCGCAACTGGTCGTTGCCGGCCGGAACGTCAATCGGCCTCAACAGGTTTCCGTCCCGGTCGATCTGCAATCCCGCGGTGCCGAGCAACTGCAAATCGGCGTCCGCCTGGAAACACGCCACCTGCAGGCGCAACCTGTCGGACAGCGAGACATCGTCGCAATCCATGCGCGCCACAAGCGGGGCCCGCGCGAGCGAAATCCCCATGTTCAGCGCATCGACGATCCCCTTGCCGCGGTTGGCGACAACCTTGACGCGGCCGTCGCGGTTGCCGATCGACGTCGCGATCGCGGCGCTGTCGTCGCAAGATCCGTCGTCGACGACGATGACTTCGATATCCGCCAGATCCTGGTCCAGGATGCTTTGCAGGGCCTCGCCGACATATTGCGCGCCGTCTCGCACCGGCATGATGACGCTTACTGTCGGCAATGGAACTTTCCTTGCGATGCTGGGTCGCGACCGAATGGCCGTTGAATTCTCGAATGTCGGCAGCCTGGCTTCAAAATTCCAATTCCAAAGTTTCCTCGGTCTGTCGACCGTCAATGTCCTTGTCGCGCCGATCCGAGCGGGACCTCAAGTGCGGGCGCGAGCAGCCGCAGGACCGCCTCACGCTTTTTCGCCTTCAACGAGAGGTCGCCATCGAGGCCGACTTCATGAAGCCAGCTTCCCCGCCATTCGCAATAGGCCCGTCTGAGCTCAACCCCAGGCAAGGCCGCGAATGCGGTTATCGGCCGTTGCGGAACCCTGTTCGGATCCACATCCCGATAGAGCACATCCCAGTTGGCTCCGCCGGTGTCGAGGCCGGCGAACCAGTCGAGCCCGAAATCAAGAGGCTTGCGGCCGACGGCGTCGAATCGGAAGAAGCAATAGCCAGCCCACAAATACCATCGCGAGCCTGCCGTGCGGAGGTCGCCGTGAAACGGCGCACCTTCAAGAGGCTCGAAAGGGTCGCATGGCTGCGTCGGGAAAAGATCCTGGTCCAGGAATCCGAACGCGGCCGGCGCGGCAGGCTTCAGAATATTGTGCCACATCCAGTTGAGCGCCGCGCCGTGGGACCGGCTCGGGTTTCTTGCGGTCCACGGATTGGTCGGCAGCCTGACATAGGCGGCGCCATGGGCTGCGCATACCTGCCTGTTGTCGCCTGCGGAAGCTTCGCCGATGCTGTTGTCGGCAACGATGTGGAGATCATGGCGAACGAGTTGTCTCGTCAGCCGCAACTGCAGATCCAGGCACTGAGCATCGCCGAAAGCGACGGTAACCAGGACATGGCGACCCCGGACGGCGGCACGGATGTCCTGGATATCGCCATCCTTGAGCGGCTGACGCAGAAACCTCCGGTCGATTTTCCGGTAACGGGCAGTCTTGACGGCATGCGTCAGCGGCTGCAGCCTCAACCATTGCTGCAAGTCATATTCGCGCAGGGCCTTTGGCACGGCTGCCGCGGCTTTCAGTCGAGGCCGGCTCGGCGGCCACGATCGTTCCGTGGAATTTTCATGCGCGCTCCAATTGAGTTTTTTTGAAAAAGCTTGAATGCAACAGCATCCAGGTCTCTTGATAACGGACTATATACAGCATATGCCTATTTTCAACACGACCAACATTTGAGCGCCCGGCGTGTTTGTTTGAATGGGGAAGTCTGGGGCGCACCCGGGGTCTCTCTCCGATCTGACTTGGGGGTGGGGCGGCGCTCCGGATAACGCGATGAGAATCTGCTGCGCAATCTCTACCCTCTTCATGAACGGGGGTCTGCAGAGGGATTGTCTCAATATCAGCGACCGACTGGTCGGGCGCGGCCATAGCGTGACGATCCTGACGACGCGCCAGGTCGGTCATGTCGAGAGTTCGGCTGCGATAAAGATCCAGCCGGCAAGGGTTCTCTCCAACCCGGGCACCGAATATGCGCTGGGAAGGTCGGTGCTGACGGCCAGGCGCGACTTCGACTGCGTGGTCGGTTTCAACAAGATGGCGGGTCTGGACATCTACTATGCCGGCGATCCGCCCTATTTTGTGTCGAAGCTCGGATGGTGGCGGCCGTTTTCGCCCCGCTTCATGCGCCAGCAGAATCTCGAATCGATGATCTTTGCCCCTGGCAACGCCGTGCAGATCATTGCGCTCAGCGAAAACCAGGCAGCGCTTTACCGAGACTTCTGGCGAACCGAGGAATCGCGCATTCACGTCGTCGGCCCGACGCTCGATCCGAAACGCCGCAGACCGGAACTGCTCACTGTCGACCGCAATGAGATCCGCGATCGTTTTGGGCTTCCCCGCAAATCCGTCATTGCCTTGACCATCGCCAATAGATTGAAGGTGAAGGGTCTCGATCGGGCGGTAAAGGGCCTTCAGCCGTTCCCGGATATCCATTGGCTGATCGCCGGTCTTCGAAAAGGCAGCGAGGAAGAAACGCGGCTTCGCGCCCTGATTGCCAAATCCGGCATGTCGGAACGGGTTACCCTGTTGGGCATCCAGGAAGACATTCCGGCGATTGTGGTTGCAAGCGATTTCATGCTGCATCCGGCTCGCCTTGAAAATACAGGCACGGTGATCCTCGAGGCACTCGCAAACGGCTTGCCTGTCATCGCATCGGACGCCTGCGGATATGCAAAATATGTCGAAGCCAGCGGAGCGGGGCTGGTTGTGGCCAACCGCGACGATCCTGAAATCTGGCGGCAGGCAATCCTGAAGGCCGGCAACCCGGCGGTCCCCGCGCAATGGCACAGAGCGGCCCTTGCCTATGGGGCATCAAACCCGCTTACCGGCGGACTGGAAGCGGCTTGCGATCTGATAGAGACGTCTCGCCGCACCCGGCGTGTCGCCTAATTCGTCCGTCGATTCCGCCGGTTCCGACGTTACGACTTTAAGCCAAATTTTACCGAACGCGCGGCATGGCTTGAGCGCTGGCAGGTGGTGCTGCCGGCGCGTTTCGCGTAAGGGGTGACGATGCGTATTGTCGGGACGATTCCGCTGGCCATCGCCTTGGGCCTGTCCACCGCGCCTGCTGCCCAAGCAGGCGAAGGCAGCTGGATATCCGGCGACTGGTATCTGACGCTCGGCGCCACAGCGCTGGTCGCGCCGAATTTCGAGGGCGGCAAGAAATATATGCTCAGCGCCCAGCCGATCGTTTCGCTCGGCAGGGTCGGTCCGGAGGCGCGCTTCACCTCGCGCAACGACAACATCTCGCTGGCACTGATCGATGACGGTTCCATTCGCGCCGGCTTGACCGGCAAGTTCATATTCTCGCGCGAGAGCAAGGATGAGCTCAAGGGCCTCGATCCGGTGCGCTTCGGCGGCGAGGCGGGCGGCTTCTTCGAATTTTATCCGCTGGACTGGCTTCGCGCGCGGGCCGAGCTGCGGCATGGCATCCGCTCCCACAACGGTTTCGTCGCCGATATCGCGGCCGACGCCTTCTACGACATCACGCCGGCCGTTCGCATTTCCGGCGGTCCGCGCGTTTCCTTCGCCTCGTCGGACTATTTCGACGCCTATTACGGCGTCAATGCCAAGGAAGCGGCGGCTTCGGGCTTGAGCGAGTACCATCCGGGCGGCGGCGTGAAGTCGGCCGGCCTCGGCGGCACGATCACCTGGAAAGTGACCGAGCCGATGACGGCGAGCGTTTTCACCGAATATTCGCGCCTGATGGGGCGGGCGGCCGATTCCAGCCTGGTCAAGGAGCGCGGCGACCGCAACCAGTGGATGTTCGGTGTCTCGACCACTTACCGCTTCAATTTCACGATGTAGGTCTTACCCCAGCAATCGTGTATCGACCGGGTGATGCGTGACGCTGACGATGTGGATGTCGTCGCGAGCCAGGAGGCTGGGGCTGAGGAGAAAGTTCTTGGTGAATGGGACGATGACACTGGGAACCTCCATGACCGCATGCGTGGCGGCGGTGACAAAGTCCGTTCCGAGCTGCTGCGTCATGGCCAGGTTGTTCTTCCAATCTGCTGGCAGGTTGGTGGATGCAACCGCGACGCCGTCCGGCACTTCGATTCCCAGAAGCTGATAGGTCTGAGGCAGGTCTTCCGCGTCGAGATGCACCAGTATCTCAAGAAGCGCCGTCGCCGGATGATCAGCGCAATAGACGATCGGTGTTCCCAAGGAATGCCAGCGGCCAGCGCCCAGCGTGCCGCCGATGCCGGACAGGTCGGCATAGTTGGAGATGCGCCAGAGCCGCATTCTCAGGCAAAAATGCCATAGTCTATGCGATGGAGTTCTTCCTCCACCAAGACGGCGCCCGTCTCGGACTGGAGTAGGTTGATAGGTGTTTCGCCGAGCACCTTGCTGTGCTTGCGGAGCCAGCGTTGGGCTTTTTCATGGCTACCGAATACCCGATCTGCCATCGCCGAAATCCGCTCTAGCCGCACGACCCGATCAGATTCGGCAACTGTCAGTGCTTCGTTTCGCTCTTTGCGGCGAGCCAACGTGCGTCGCGGACCAACTATTCTGTAGATTTCGTCATTGCTGAAGCCTCGCTGACGAAGGCCTTCGAGCCTGGCCACGGGGACGAGAAACCGGTCTGATACCGCTGCGGACAACGTCGCGGCCGCCTTTGTCTGAGCGCTGATATGCGAGCTGGACATGGTTTTGGTTCCGTTGCCATTTGCCCATGAATATAGCGCAAATGGCTCATGCCGCAAGAAAACTGACGGCAGAAGGGCTTCCAGCGGGGAAATGCCGTAGAGTTCAGGCTTTTCAAGCCGCCGCGCCTCGTCTAAAAGCCACGCCATGACGAGCTTTTCGCGCCTTTTCGCGATCGCGATACGAATTACGGGCCCGGTGTTCCGGGCGGCCTGAGCGCCGCTGGAGCCGCCGGGTGTTTTCGCGCGCGCCCCTCGCGTTTTTTTCATGAACATCAACGCATATCGCCCGAAGGTGGCTTCGTTTTTGGGAAAACGATATGCGTCAAAGCAAGACTTGAACGCCCGGCTTTTGTCGTCGGGTACCCTGAGATGGCAGATCAATGACCGACACTGTTGAGACGATCGACTATTCCAAAACGCTTTATTTGCCGCAGACGGATTTCCCCATGCGCGCCGGCCTGCCCGAGAAGGAGCCTGGCTTGGTCAAGCGCTGGCAGGGCATGGACCTTTACAGAAAGCTGCGCGAGGAGGCCGCCGGCCGCGAGAAATTCGTGCTGCATGACGGCCCGCCCTACGCCAACGGCAACATCCATATCGGCCATGCGCTGAACAAGATCCTCAAGGACGTCATCAACCGCTCCTTCCAGATGCGCGGCTATGACGCCAACTACGTGCCGGGCTGGGACTGCCACGGCCTGCCGATCGAATGGAAGATCGAGGAGCAGTATCGCGCCAAGGGCAAGAACAAGGACGAGGTGCCGGTCAACGAGTTCCGCAAGGAATGCCGCGACTTCGCGGCTCATTGGATCAAGGTGCAGGGCGACGAGTTCCAGCGCCTCGGCGTCATCGGCGATTTCGACAATCCCTATACGACCATGGCTTACCATGCCGAGTCGCGCATTGCCGGCGAACTGTTGAAATTCGCCATGTCCGGCCAGCTCTACCGCGGCTCGAAGCCGGTGATGTGGAGCGTGGTCGAGCGTACCGCGCTCGCCGAGGCCGAGGTCGAGTACCAGGACTATGAGAGCGACACAATCTGGGTGAAATTCCCGGTCGCGAGCCTCGCCCAGCCGGTCGCCGGCGCCGCGCCGGCGCTGGACGAGGCCGCGCTCGATCTGGTCGAGGCGCATGTCGTCATCTGGACGACCACGCCCTGGACGATCCCCGGCAACCGCGCCGTGAGCTATTCGCCGCGCATCGCCTATGGCCTCTATGATGTGACGGCGGCCGAGAACGCATTCGGCCCGCAGCCCGGCGAGAAGCTGATCTTTGCCGACGCGCTGGCCGAGGACTGTGCCGCCAAGGCCAAGGTCGCGCTGAACCGGCTTCACAGCGTCTCGGCCGAACAGCTTGGGAAGCTTACGCTTTCGCATCCTTTCAAGGGGCTAGGCGGCGGCTATGAATTCCCGGTGCCGATGGTTGCCGGCGAGCATGTCACCGACGATGCCGGCACCGGCTTCGTGCACACCGCGCCCGGCCATGGCCGCGAGGACTTCGACGCCTGGATGGAAGCCGCGAGCGAGCTGAGGGCGCGCGGCGTCGATACCGCGATCCCCTTCACGGTCGACGATGCCGGCTTCTTCACCAAGGACGCGCCGGGCTTCGGCCCCGGGCGCGAGGGCGGTGCGGCGCGCGTCATCGATGACAACGGCAAGAAGGGCAATGCCAATCAGGCGGTCATCGACGAGTTGATCAAGCGCAACGCGCTCTTCGCGCGCGGCCGGCTGAAGCACAGCTATCCGCACTCCTGGCGCTCCAAGAAGCCGGTGATCTTCCGCAACACGCCGCAATGGTTCGTCTATATGGACAAGGACCTTGGCGACGGCACCACGCTGCGTAGTCGCGCGCTGAAGGCGATCGACGACACCCGCTTCGTGCCGGCGGCGGGCCAGAACCGCATCCGCGCCATGATCGAGGAGCGCCCGGACTGGGTGCTGTCGCGACAGCGCGCCTGGGGCGTGCCGATCGCCGTCTTCGCCGACGAGGACGGCAATGTGCTGAAGGACGAGGCCGTCAACCGGCGCATCATGGACGCTTTCGAGAAGGAAGGCGCCGACGCCTGGTTCGCCGAAGGCGCCAAGGCGCGCTTCCTCGGCAATCACGATGCCTCGAAATGGCACCAGGTGATGGACATCCTGGACGTCTGGTTCGATTCCGGCTCGACGCATGTCTTCACGCTGGAAGACCGTCCGGATCTCAAATGGCCGGCCGACGTCTATCTCGAGGGCTCGGACCAGCATCGCGGCTGGTTCCATTCCTCGCTGCTCGAAAGTTGCGGCACCAGGGGCAGGGCGCCTTACGACACGGTCATCACCCATGGCTTCACCATGGACGAGGAAGGCCGCAAGATGTCGAAGTCGCTCGGCAACACCGTCGTGCCGCAGGACGTCATCAAGCAGTCCGGCGCCGATATCCTGCGGCTCTGGGTGGTGACGACCGATTATTGGGAAGACCAGCGCCTCGGCAAGAACGTGCTGCAGACCAATATCGACGCCTACCGCAAGCTCAGGAACACCATCCGCTGGATGCTGGGCACGCTGGCCCATGACGACGGGCAGGATGTGCCGGTCGAGACGATGCCGGAACTGGAACGGCTGATGCTGCATCGGCTGTCGGAGCTGGACGAGGTGGTGCGCCAGGGCTACGACGCGTTCGAGTTCAAGCGCATCACCCGCACGCTGCTCGATTTCATGGTGGTGGAGCTTTCGGCCTTCTATTTCGACATCCGCAAGGACGCGCTCTACTGCGACGGACCGTCGAGCCTGCGCCGCAAGGCGGCCGTGCAGGTGGTGCGCCACCTCTTCGAATGCCTGGTGAAGTGGCTGGCGCCGATGCTGCCCTTCACCACCGAAGAAGCCTGGCTCGACCGCCATCCGCAAGCCGTGTCGGTGCATCTCGACCAGTTCCCGGCGATCCCGCAGAACTGGCGCAACGAGGCGCTGGCCGAGAAATGGCGCAAGGTAAGGCAGGTGCGCCGTGTCGTCACCGGCGCGCTGGAGATCGCGCGCGCCGAGAAGCTGATCGGTTCGTCGCTCGAGGCGGTGCCGGTGGTGACGCTCGACGACGCGGCGCTGGAAGCAGCGATCGCCGATGTCGACATGGCCGAGATGGCGATCACCAGCGATCTCGTCGTCAAGCATGGCAAGGCCCCGGAAAGCGCCTTCACGCTCGACGACGTCAAGGGCGTGGCGGTTGTGGTGGAGAAAGCCGAGGATCGCGGTCTGGTCAAATGCGCGCGCTCCTGGCGCTACACCGCCGATGTCGGACGGGATCCGGAATTTCCGGATGTCTCGGCCCGTGACGCCGCCGTGCTGCACGAATTGAAGGCGCTTGGGCGGCTCTAGATGCATGTCGCCCAAAAGTGTCCGGGCGGTTTTGGGATAACGACATGCATCAGCCAATAAATGCATGTCGCCCAAAAGTGTCCGGGCGGTTTTGGGATAACGACATGCATCAGCCAAATAGGTATATGTCGCCCAAAAGTGTCCGGCGGTTTTGGGATAACGACGCGTCAAACAAGTGCAAAAGCAGCGCGCCGGGTGGCCCGAAACCGCCCGTGCGTTGCCCTTAACGAGCGGTTGAGGTAAACACGCGACACTCCGGCAGACAAATTGTCGCCGGATTTCCATCGCAAATGCGGGGAAGCAGGGGACCGTGCCCTTGGCCGGTGGCGACCGAAAGGCTGTTAGAGTGGGACTTTATGGCATGACCGACAGAACGTTTGCGCGCGCCGCGCTGCTGGCGCCGCTTGTGGTATCGGCCGTCGCAATGTCCGGCTGCATGAGCTCGCCCACCTACGGAACCGACAAGACGGCCGCCGCGCAGCTCTTCGACGACGTTTCCGGCGCCGCCGCGATCACGCCGAAGCGTCGCGATCCGATCGACTACAAGCCGCGTCCTGAGCTGGTGAAGCCGGCCCCGGGGCAGAAGGAAAACCTGCCGCCGCCGCAGCAGAGCATCGAGACGGCGAGCGCCGACTGGCCCGAATCGCCGGAGGCGCGCCGTGCCCGTATCCGCGCCGACGCCACCGCCCATCAGAACGATCCGAACTACCAGGCCGAAGCGGCCGAGGATGTCCAGACCGATCCCGAAGCGGTTAAGAAGGCGATGGCGGAGTCGGGTTCAAGCCACCCCCCGCGCTGGTCGCCGGATGATTCCAGCGCCACGCGCCGCGCCGAGGTTCAGCGCCGGCTGGCCGAACAGAAGCAGGGCGATCCGACCACTCGCAGATATCTGAGCGAGCCCCCGCTTGCCTATCGCCAGGCGGCCGCCACCGCGCCGCAGAACGAGCTCGGCGAGGACGAGTACAAGAAGGAGCGCCGTCTCAAGGCGCAGGCCGAAGGCAAGAAGGGTGGCTGGTTCGACTGGCTGGGGCTGTGAACAGTCAGTAGTCAGTAGTCAGTAGTCAGTAGTCAGTAGTCAGTAGTCAGTAGTCAGTAGTCAGTAGTCAGTAGTCAGT
>NZ_VFTZ01000044.1 GCF_006440775.1 Mesorhizobium sp. B2-7-2
GATCTACACCGCGCTGTCCGTCGTTCTCATCCTGCCGCTGTCGGTCGCCTTCGGCCTGATGGTCTACCAGCGCGAGGTCGCCGGCGGCACGGCGCTGCGCACGGTGCTGTTTTCCACCTACATGGTGCCGATGATCGCGGTGGCGCTGGTCTGGTCGAAGCTTTATTCGCCGAGCGAGGGACCGTTCAACCAGCTGCTCGGCCTGGCCGGCATCGGTCCGCAGCCCTGGCTCTCCTCGCCGCGCTCGGCGCTGGTCTCCATCGTCTTCCTCAATGTCTGGCAGCAGGTCGGCTATTTCACGGTGCTCGCCATCGCCGGCCTGACGCAGATCCCGGGCAGCCTCTATGAGGCGGCGACGCTCGACGGCGCCAACGGACGCGAGCAGTTCCGCTTCATAACCCTGCCCTTGCTTCGCCGCACGCTTCTGTTCAGCGCGGTCATTGCCATCATCAATGCGGTGCAGGTGTTCGAGCCGGTGGCGCTGATCACGCAAGGCGGACCGGTCGGCTCGACCAACGTGCTGACCTACCACATCCGCCGCGTCGGCATCGAACGCGCGCAGGGCGGGCTGGGCTCCGCCATGGCGGTGATGCTGATGCTGTCGCTGATCGTTTGCGTCTCGGCGCTGTTTGCCTTCGTCAACCGCAAGGACAGCGAATGAGCGCTCCAACCCGATCGCTCACCCGCAAACGCCCATCGGGCCGCCAAGCGCTGCTCGCGACCGCAATGCTTCTGGTCGCCGTCGCATCCGCCTTCCCGCTGGCCTGGATGGTACTGTCCAGCCTGAAGACGCCGGCCGAGACCATGCAGGTGCCGCCGGTCTGGCTCCCGCATACGCCGACCTTGGAGGCCTATGAAAAGGTCGCCGGCGTTATCAATCTTGGGCGCTCGATGTGGAATTCGCTTTTCATCGCCTCGGTCACCACCGCCGGCATCCTGGTCACCAGCATGATGGCCGGCTACGCCTTCGCCAAATATTCCTTCCCGGGCCGCTCGCTGCTCTTCTCGCTGCTGATCGCCACGATGTTCCTGCCGCCGATCGTGACGCTGATCCCACTCTACCGCATGGTCGGCTCGATCGGGCTGAACGCCAGCCTCGCCGGCATCATCGTGCCCAACCTCGCCAACGCGTTCGGCATCTTCCTGATGCGCCAGTTCATCGCCGGCGTGCCGGACGAGCTGATCGACGCCGCGCGCATGGACGGCGCCTCCGAGCTGCTCATCCTCTACAAGATCGTGGCGCCGAGCGTAGCACCCGCGATCGCAGCGCTTGCGCTCTTCGCCTTCGTCTATCACTGGAACAGCTATCTCTGGCCGCTCACCGTGCTGCAGGGCAATGCCGACGCCTATCCGATCGTTATCAGCCTGAGCCGACTGCTCAGCTACAACCGCGGCGCCGTCAACACCGGCCTGGTGATGGCCGGTGCAACGCTCGCCGTGCTGCCGCCGCTGGTGCTCTTCGTCTTCCTGCAGCGCTTCTTCGTCGATTCGATCGTTGGCTCGGCAATCAAGGGGTAGCCATCAGCACGACCGCAGTGTTCATGATTTGATGCCCCGCAGGTAATGCAGGCCGAGCCAGTTGAGCGGGCCGCCTTCTATGCGCTCGAACCCGGCTGCCGCCAGCGGTTCGCGAAGGCGGTGCAGGTCGAATTGGCCATGCGGGCCGTGCTTTGCCGACAGGTGTCTGCGCTCGCCCATCGGTCCGGCGTAATCGATCAGCAGCAGCCGCCCGCCGGGGGGCAGAACGCGCGCGGCCTCACGCAGGCAGAAGCCGTGCCTTGCCTCCGGCACCATATGCAGCACCGTCGTGAAGGTGACGACATCGAAGCGACCTTCTTCGAACGGTAGCTTGGCCGCATCGGCATGGTGAAACGCGATGTCGAGACCCGCCCGGCTCGCCTTGCGGCGGGCGGCGGCAAGCATCTTTTCGGAGACGTCGACCCCAACCACCGATCCACCGGGCTGCACGCGGCGCCAGGCCGAAATCGCCTGGGTGCCGGTGCCACATCCGACGTCCAGCAAGTGGAAGCCCGGCGCCAGGCCGGCCAGATCGAGCATAGCCTCGCGATAGGCCTTGTCGCGCCCACGGGTTAATATGAACACCAGCAGATCATAGAGGCGCGGAAAGCCGATACCCCTGTTGGCCTCATGGCCGATTGCGGCCCCTGCGTGTGCTTCGCTTCGCATATGGTGCATGTTCGTCACGTCCTTTGTTCAGCAGCGCAAGGTCCGGCCGATACCGGCACAGCGACCGCGGCTGGCGCAGTTTCGAAACAGCTCGTATGATAATGGACAGCTTGTTCGGGACTTTCGACGGAAGAAGCGGGTGGAACGTTCGTTACCGGACAATCCGAGCCCGCTGTCCCGGAAAAGTCGCCCAATCCGTGACGGCAAAGGAGCGAAACCAATGCCCCGGGAAATCGACCGGAGGGCCGCCCGCACCCGCAAAGCTCTCCACGAGGCGCTGCTGGCGCTGATGTTGCGCAAAGGCTACGAGGCCCTTTCGGTGCAGGACATTATCGACGAAGCCGATGTCGGCCGCTCGACATTCTATGCGCATTATACCGGCAAGGAGGACTTGCTGCGCAGCGGCTTCCAGATGCTTCGGGAGGAGCTCAAAGAGGCGCAGTCGGTGGCGCCCGCTGGAGCCGAAGCATCGCACGACGATCCGCTAGGTTTCAGCACGGCCATGTTCGAGCATGCGGCCCGATATACCGACCATTACCGCACGATGATCGGCGGGCGGGGCGGCGCCGTGACGGAGAACGAAATTCGCCTTGCGCTGTCGGAAATGGTGCGGCAGGAACTGCCCCCTACTCTTCATGGCGATGCCATCCCGCGCGACTTCGTCGTGCAATTCATCGTCGGCGCCTTCCTCACCACGCTGAATTGGTGGTTCGAGCGAAAGCCGAAATTGTCTCCGTCCCAGGTCGACGCCATGTTCCGGCGCCTGGCGCTCGAGGGGCTTTCACACCTGATGGGCGACGAGCGCCGGCAGGTCGATCTCCCGGCTGCAAGCCGCGATACCGATTGATCGGTCTCAAGGACGCAAGAGACGCAGCGCTTATCCAAACCGCGCCGCCGTCCAAGCCCCTCCCGCCGCGCTCGACTCCACCGCGGCGGCGACAAACTTCACGCCGCGCGCGCCGTCGACCACGTCGGGTACCTGCGCCGCGCGCCCGGCGTCTACGGCAGCACCCGAGCGGTGTGCGCGAATAATGTCGGCGGCGTCGCGGTAGAAATTGGCGAAGGCCTCGATATAGCCTTCGGGATGGGCCGCCGGCATGCGCGAGACGCGCCGGGCTTCCGCCGTCGAGCCATGGCCGCCGCGCACCAGCGTACGGGTTTCCTCGCCATAGGGCGAGAAGCGCAGTTCCTCCGGCCGCGATCCAAACCATTCGAGCCCGGCCTTCTCGCCATAGATGCGTACCGAAAGGTCATTGTAGTGGCCGGGCGAGGTCTGGCTGGCGAGGATCGTGCCGCGCGCCCCGCCCGCCCAGCGCAGCAGCACATGCGCGTTGTCGTCGAGCCGCCGTCCCGGCACGGCGGTGAAGAGGTCGGCCGAAACCGCCTCGGCCTCGAAGCCGGAGACGAAGCTTGCCAGGTTGAAGGCATGCACGCCGATGTCGGCGAGCACCGCCGACTGCCCGGCGCGCGCCGGATCGGTGCGCCATTCCGCCTGCTTCTGGCCCTCGGCGTCGATTGGCCTGGTCAGCCAGTCCTGGATGTAGGCGCCATGCACCGAAACGATGCGGCCGAGCTCGCCCGCCGCCACCATTTCGCGCGCCTGGCGGACCATGGCGTAGCCGGTATTGTTGAGCGTGACGACAAAACGGCGCTGCTTCGCTTTTGTCAGCGCAACCAGCGCCTTGGCCTCGGCAAGCGTCGTCGACAGCGGCTTGTCGCAGATCACGTCGATGCCGGCCTCGAGGAAGGCGGTCGCGACCGGCGCGTGCAGATGGTTGGGCGTGACGATGACCACCGCCTCGATGCCATCGGCCCGCGCCGCTTCGGCCGTCGCCATGGCGCGGTAGTCGGCATAACTGCGCTCACGCGCGATGCCGATCTCCGCGGCGGAGGCTGCGGCATTTTCCGGATCCGAGGACAGCGCGCCGGCGACCAGCGCGATCTGGTCGTCGAGCCGCATCGCCAGCCGGTGCACGGCGCCGATGAAGGCGTTGCGGCCGCCTCCGACCATGCCGACCCGGAGACGTTGACGCGAGATACCGTCAGCGGTTGCATAGACCATGACTGCGATTCTCCCAAGCTTCGGCATGCCGGCCGGCGCGGATGTTTTCGAAATGATATTTCTATTTTTTGTTTTGTAAAACGATTGTGCCGCGTTAGCTTTTTAACCCTAGGACCAGGCGATCGGGCGCATCCGGGAGGACGGGGATCGGACGACGCATCCAATGGTTGGGATCACGATGAGGCATATCCTATGAGCGGCCATCGCGGAGCGGCTGAAGAACCGTCCACAGATCGTCTGGAGACGGCGGCAAGAAAACGGAGCCGTTCGCTGGCAGCGCTTGGCTACACGAAACCGCAAACCTACGAGGAATTGCGGGCGGTGCTTGCGTCGGGAACCGTGCATTTTCCGAAGCGGCTTCGCCAGGTGGCGATCTTCCTCTGGCAGCATCCGAGCGAAGTGGCGTTGGGCACGATCGCGCAAGTGGCGGACCAGGCCGGCGTGCAGCCTTCAACCCTGGTGCGCTTCGCGCAGATCTTCGGCTATTCCGGCTTTTCCGATTTCCAGCTCCTGTTCAAGGACCGCATGAAGGGCTCCTGGCCGGACACGCAAGGCGGCCAGGACAAGGCCGCGGAGCCGAACGCCAACCTGCATTTCCTCAACGGCATGGTCGGTGCCTGCCAGATCTCGCTCGGCCGCATCGGCAATGATTTCGATATCGCGGCTTTCGAGACGATGGTCGATCGCCTGGCGGCGGCCGAGTTGATCTACGTCATCGGCAGCAAGCGCGCCTTCCCCGTCACCACCTATCTGTCGCTGACGCTCTCGCAGCAGGGCGTGCGCAATGTACTGGTCGACAATGTCGGCTCGACGGCGCTCGACCAGGTCGGCTGCATCACGCCGCGCGACGCGGTGCTGGCCGTCTCCTTCAGTCCCTACAATTCGATCACGCCCGATCTCGTCGCCGTGGCGCATGAGCGCAAGGCCTGCATCCTCACCATTACCGACAGCACGTTTTCGCCGCTGGCAAAACTCTCCGACACCTGGCTTGAAGTGGTCGAGCAGGACTTTGGCGGTTTCCGCTCGCTTGCCGCCTCGCTTGCGGTCGGCATGGCGTTGGTCCACGGCGTCGTCGCGCAGCGGACAGGCTGACAAGAGCAATTCCTGGAAAAGTGTGAGCGGTTAAGTTCGGCGTCTTCGCCGTAACCTTCCATCCGGAATTGCGAAAGACAAGGAGATAGAGCGGTTCACCGGTTCCATGAAAACGATGAACCGCTCTAGCACGATTGACTAAAGAGAACCATCGTTCCATATTTTAGAAAATGGAAACTTTGTTCCGGGAGGAGGAATGGAGGTTCGTCTCGACGGCAAGGTGGTGCTGGTCACCGGCGCGACGCAAGGCATCGGCCGGGCGATCGCCGAGACGCTTGCGCGCTCCGGCGCCGCCGGCTTGCTGATCACCGGGCGGGACCAGAAGCGCGGCGATGCTGCCGCCGCCGAACTCTCGGCCATGGGCACTCCCGCCGCCTTCGCTGCTGCCGATCTCGCCGACCCCGAGGCCCCGGCGCGGCTGGCGCAAGCCTGCATCGACCACTTCAGTCGTATCGACGGCCTAGTCAACGCCGCCGGCCTGACCGACCGCGCTTCTTTCGTCGATGGCACGCTCGACGATTGGGCATCGCTGTTTGCCGTCAACGCCCGCGCGCCCTTCTTCCTGATGCAGGCGGCAATCGCCGATATGAAGAAACGCGGACAGGGCGGCTCGATCGTCAACATCCTGTCGATCAACGCGCATTGCGGCTCGCCGGAGCTTGCCGTCTATTCCGCCACCAAGGGCGCGCTGGCGACGCTGACCAAGAACGCCGCCAATGCGCACCGCTTCGACCGCATCCGCGTCAACGGCATCAATGTCGGCTGGACCGACACGCCGGCCGAACGGATCATGCAGGCCGAGACGCTCGGCCACGGTCCGGGCTGGCTCGACGCGGCCAATGCGACACAACCCTTCGGCCGGCTGTTCTCCGTGACCGACATCGCCAATCTTGCCGTCTTCCTGCTTTCCGACGCGGCCGGCCCGATGACCGGCGCGCTGATCGACCAGGAGCAATGGGTGATCGGAGCCAACCGGTGAACGCCGAGATGCTCAGCCCTGCCCTGCTCGGCCGCTTGCCATCGGAGGTTCGCAAGCCGGCTTACGATCGCGCTGCGCTGAAGCCCGGGATCGCTCATATCGGCGTCGGCGCCTTTCACCGCTGCCATCAGGCCGAATACACCGACGATCTTCTGGCGAAGGATTTCGATCGCTGGGGGCTGGTCGGCATCAACATCCGCCTTCCCTTGCTGGCCGACACGCTGGGGCGCCAGGACGGCCTCTACACGCGGCTGATCCGCCAGAACGACGAGGTCGAAGCGCGCGTCATCGGCAGCATCATGCGCGTCGTCGACAGCCAGGACAGCGCGGCGCCGGCGCTGGATGTGCTCGCCTCGCCCGACATCGAGACGGTCACCATGACGGTGACCGAGAAAGGCTATTGCCATATCCCGTCGAGCGGCGCGCTCGACCTCGACCATCCCGATATCGTGCACGACCTCGCCATTCCCGAGGCGCCGCGCAGCGTGCCCGGCATCCTGGCGCGCGCGCTGGAATTGCGCATGGCCACGCATGGCAGGCCGGTGACGCTGCTCTCCTGCGACAACATCCCGACCAACGGCATCATCCTCGGCAATGTCGTACGCACGTTCGCCGAACGGCGCGGCAGCAAGCTGGCGGACTGGATCGAAGCCAATGTCGCCTTCCCGTCGGCCATGGTCGATCGCATCGCGCCGGCGACGACCGAGGTCGATATCGACTCCGTCGAGCAGCGCTTCGGCTACAGCGACGGCGCCGTCGTCGTCGGCGAGCGCTTCCGCCAATGGGTGATCGAGAACCGCTTCGCCGGCCGCGTCCCGCGCTGGGACCTTGTCGGCGCGACCTTCGTCGACGACGTCACGCCATTCGAGCACCTCAAGATGCGTGTGCTGAACGGTGCCCAGACGACGCTCAGCTATCTCGGGGTCTTGGGCGGGTTCGAGCACACTTCGGACGCCATCGCCGATCCGCTTCTGTCCCGTTTCGTCCGGCGCATGCTGACGGAGGAAATGCTGCCGACGCTGACGCCCGTGCCCGGCATAGCGCCGACGGCCTACATCGAGCAGAGCCTGTCGCGCCTCACCAACACCGCAATCCGTCACCGCAACCATCAGATCGCCACCGACGGCTCGCAGAAAATCGTGCAGCGCCTGCTCAACCCGATCCGCGACCGGCTGGCGAAGGGCGAGGGCATTGCGCTCCTCTCGGTGCCGGTCGCCGGCTGGATGGCTTATCTGATCAAAGCTTCTGCCCGCTTCGGCCGCGCCTGGCAGGTGTCCGATCCGTTTGCCGACAAGATCGCCGCCATCGCCGATCGCATCGGTGCGGACACCAAACCGCTCGTCGATTCGATCCTCGCCATCGACGCTATCTTCGACCCGGCCTTGGCCGCCAACGCCAAATTCCGTACCCATGTCGTCGCCGGGCTCGATGGTTTGCTTTCGGGCGATCCGATGGGCTTTGTCGGACAGGTCTGCGCTGGGTCAACCGATGCGCGGTTGAAGCAGCCGGCGCGATCTGCATAGTTAGCAACCGGGAGGGACCATGAAGCTTGGACTGCTGACAGCACCATTCCCCGACACGCCGCTCGGCGAAGTCGCCGATTGGGCGCGCTCGGCCGGCTTCGAGGCGCTGGAAATCGCCTGCTGGCCGAAGACCTCCGGGGCGAGCCGCCGCTATGCCGGCACCAGCCATATTGACGTGGACGTCCCGGCCGCTGAGGCCAAGGACGTCGCCGCTGAGCTCGCCGGCAAGGGCCTGACCATCTCGGGTCTCGGCTTCTATCCCAATCCGCTCCATCCCGACCAAGCGCATCGCGAAGCGGTGATCGATCATCTGAGGAAGGTGATCGTGCTTGCGAGCCGCATGGGCGTGCCGCTCGTCAACACCTTCTGCGGCGGCGACGCTTCGAAGACTATCGATGCCAACTGGGAAGACGCGCAGAAAGTCTGGCCGGCTATCATCGCCCACGCCCGCGAGCATAGCGTAAAACTCGCGTTCGAGAACTGCCCGATGATCTTCAGCTATGACGAATGGCCGGGCGGGCACAACATCGCCTACTCGCCCTATGTCTGGCGCCGCATCCTGGAAGCCTGGGGCGGCGACGTCGGTATGAATTTCGATCCTTCGCATCTCGTCTGGCAGATGATCGACAAGGAGCGCTTCATCCGCGAGTTCGGCGCAAACATGCTGCATGTGCACGCCAAGGATCTGATGATTGATCATGATGGTTTGTACGAGCGCGGAATCCTTTCGGCTGGCATAGGCTGGCAGGTGCCGCGCATGCCGGGGCTTGGGGACATCGACTGGAGCAGGGTTTTTTCGGGGCTCTACCGGGCCGGCTATGACGGGCCGGTCGTCATCGAGCATGAGGACCGGCGCTTCGAGGGGACGGATGAAAAGGTCAAGCGCGGCTTCCTGCTGGCCCGCGACGTGCTGCGTCCTTTCATCAAATGACGAAAAGCTTGGCTCCGACTGAATCAGAGCCTGGAACTGAACTGAAAAAATCAATGTGGAGGAGTACTGAAATGAAAAGACATCTGACCGTGGCCTCGCTCCTTGCCGGCGCCGCGCTGCTTGCCTCGGTGGGCGCCTCGGCCGCCGCCGGCAAGTACACGATCGGCATTTCCAACACCGTGCAGGGCAATGGCTGGCGCGAGGAAATGATCTGCGCGATGAAGGCGCAGGCGCTCGCATCCGGCGAGGTGGCGAAGCTCAACATCGCCCACCGCAACACCGACGCCGCCGGCCAGCTCGAGGACATCCGCAACCTGATCAGCGCCAAGGTCGACGCCATCGTCGTCAACCCGGCCGATCCGGCAGGCATCAAGGCCGGCCTCGAGGAAGCCACCAAGGCCGGCATCGTCGTCGTCGCCGTCGACCAGGCGGTGACAGAGCCGTCCGCCTACATCATCTCCAACAACCAGGAACAATATGCCTATCTCGGCGCCAAGTGGCTGTTCCAGCAGATGGGCGGCAAGGGCGAGGTGCTCTACATGCGCGGCGCCGCCGGCGCTTCGGCCGACTCGGATCGCGACAAAGGCTTCAAGAAGGCGCTCGCCGAATTCCCCGACGTGAAGGTCGCGCAGGAGGTCTTCACCGGCTGGCAGCAGGATCAGGCCAAGCAGCAGATCCTCTCCTTCCTCGCCACCGGCACCCCGATCAACGGCATCTGGACCTCGGGCATCGACAACGTCATCGTCGACGCGCTGGTCGAGCAGCAGGCGCCGATGGTGCCTGTGGTCGGCGCCGACAATGCCGGCTTCGTCGGTCAGTTGAGCTCGGTCAAGGGCCTGGTGGGCGCGGCCGTCACCAATCCCGGCTCGATCGGCGGCGCCGGCGTGACGCTGGCGCTCCAGATCCTGGACGGCAAGAAGCCGGCGCAGCAGACCGTCCTGGTCGAGCCGCAGCTCTGGGAAAACGCCACCGACGAAGGCAAGGCCAAGCTGAAGGGCGTCGTCGACCCCTCGCTCAGCCCCGAATGGCCGGTCTCGATCTCGATCCCGGATTGGACGACTTACACCAAGGATCAGATCATCGCCTGCAAGGGTCCGGGCGAGTAAGAGACGAGACGCCTCTGCCTTCTCCCCTTGTGGGAGAAGGTGGATCGGCGCATAGCGCCGAGGCGGATGAGGGGTGTTCCAGGGGACGCCAACGTCTCACTCCGCTGGAACACCCCGCGCCTTCGGCGACACCTTCTCCCACAAGGGGAGAAGGAGGAGGTCAGCCGCCGCCTGCATTAGTTTCTGGAACGAGAATCACACGATTTGACAACAAACCCGTTGCCGCAAAGCCCTCTCCTCGACGCCACCGGCGTAGCGAAGAACTATGGTGCGGTTGCCGCGCTGCGCAACGCCTCTTTGTCCGTGTTGCCGGGCGAGGTGCACGCGCTGATGGGCGCCAATGGCGCCGGCAAGTCGACACTGGTGAAGATCCTGACGGGGGCGATCAAAGCGGATGCCGGGCGTATCCTGATCCGCGGCCAGCAGCTCGATGTCCGCTCGCCCGCCGCCGCCCGCCGCGCCGGCCTGCTGCCGGTCTACCAGGAACCTTCGCTGATCCCCGATCTCGATGTCCTGTCCAATCTGCGGCTCACCGGCACGCCGGTCGAGCCGTTCCGCGCCTGGGTGCGCGAGCTCGGCATTCCCGACCTCGACATCCGCGAGACGGCGCGTCATATCCCCTTGGCCATCCTGCGCGTGCTCGACCTGGCGCGCGCGCTCGCCGTCGAGCCCGACGTGCTTCTTCTCGACGAGATGACTGCCGCGCTACCGGCGAATCTCGCCGAGAAGGTGCTTGCGGTCGTGCGCCGCCAGGGCGAGGCCGGCCGCTCCGTCATCTTCATCTCGCACCGTTTCGTCGAGATCTCCGCGCTCTGCGACCGCGCCACCGTGCTGCGCGACGGCGCAACCGTCGGTGTCGTCGACATCGAGCCCGGCATCGAGGAAAGAATAGTCGAGATGATGCTCGGCACCCGCATCGAGAAGACGCGCGTCGCCGCGCGCGCGGCGAATGAAGCGGCAGTCGCCGGCGGCGGTCGTCCGCGATTGTCGGTCCGCAACCTGCAGCTTGGCACCAAGCTCAACGATGTCTCCTTCGATCTCGCCAATGGCGAGGTCGCCGGCGTCTTTGCGCTCGAGGGCCAGGGCCAGGACGAGCTCTTCGCCGCGCTTGCCGGCTCGATCCGTCCGACCGGCGGCAGCATCGACGTCGACGGCGCGCCGGTCAAATTCTCGCATCCGAGCGACGCCATCCAGGCCGGCATCGCCTATGTGCCGGGCGACCGCGCCGAGGCCTTGGCCATGCAGCGCTCGGTGCGCGAGAACATCGCGCTGCCCTTTAGCGCGGCGGCGCGCAAATGGGGCCCGATCCGCATGCGCCGAGAGCAGGTGGTGGTTTCCAGCGCCATCGGTAGGTTGCAGATCGACACCCGCGCCCAAGGCGAAGTGCAGCGCCTGTCCGGCGGCAACCAGCAGAAGGTGACCATCGCCCGCTGGATCGCCGCCAACGCCCGCACCATCCTTTGCTTCGACGCGACGCGCGGCATCGATGTCGGCACCAAGCAGGAGATCTATAAGCTGCTGCGCGAGCTCGCCGGTCAGGGTAAGTCGGTGCTGTTCTACACATCCGAGATGGAAGAGGTGCAGCGTGTCTGCGACCGCGTCATCGTCATCTTCGGCGGCCGCGTCGTCGACACTTTCCCGGTCGAAGAAGCCGACGAAGCGGCATTGATGCGGGCGGCCTACGGCCTGCCGCGCGGCGCCAGGGCGGATGTCGGCATCCTTGCGGAGGTCAAACCGGGTTCCAGCGCCGAGGCCGCGTCATGAGCCGCTTCTTGCGCAACCAGGGCTGGGTGGCAGGCCTGTTCGCCCTGCTGATCTTTGTCTTCGTCGTCACCAAGCTGATCCAGCCGGGCTATGGCAGCGGCGATTTCGGTTCGCTGGCGCGGGCGGTTCTGCCTTACGCCTTTGCCGTTGCGGCCCAGACCGTCGTCGTCATCGCCGGCGGCATCGATCTGTCGGTCGCCGCCATGATGGCGCTGACCAGCGTGACCGCCGCCTCGATGATGAACGGCGCCAGCGAGGAATATGCATTGTTCGTCGTGCCCTTCGTGCTGGCCATGGGGTTGGTGCTCGGCGCTCTGAACGGCGTCCTCATCGTCGTCACCCGCGTGCCAGACATCGTAGTCACCTTGGCCATGTTGTTCGTGCTCCAAGGCGCGGCGCTGCTTGTGCTTGGTGCTCCCGGCGGCGCCGCCGCCGAGTGGCTGAAGGCAAGCGTCGTCGGCACCGCGCCCATCCCTAGCCTGCCGGACTGGGCCGACGCCTGGGTTCCGAAAGCCCTGGTGCTCCTCGTCATCTGCCTCTGCATCGTGTGGATTCCGCTCAGGCGCTCGCGGCTTGGCCTCTCCATCTATGCCATCGGCAGCGACGAGCTCGCCGCCTTTCGCAGCGGCGTGCCGGTAGCGCGAACCAGGATCGTCGCCTATGCGCTCTCCGGCCTGTTCGCCGCGATGGGCGGATTGTCTCTCACCATCAGCACCGGCATCGGCGCGCCCATTCCCGGGCCTTATCTGCTCGCCAGCGTCGCCGCCGTGGTGCTGGGCGGCGTCGCGCTCGGCGGCGGCAAGGGCGGCCTGCTCGGGCCGATCATCGCCGTCTTCGTGCTGCGGCTGGTGCGCACCGACCTGACGCTTCTGGCCATCGATCCGAACGTGACCGCCATCATCGAAGGCGCGATCATGGTCGCGGTCGTGATGTTCGGCGCCTTCATCACCATCCGCGGCCGTCCGGTGGGAGCAACGCCATGACCGACATCGCGACCATGCCCCAGCCCGTCTCGTTCGGGCGCCGCTTGAAGCGCTTCATGGCGGACCGGCCGCTCATTCCGCTGATCATTCTTTTGATCGTCCTCGTGGCGATCCTGCAGGTCCTGCGTCCGGGCATCGTCAACGAGCGCTGGATCGCCAACACGGCGAAATTCGCCATCCCGCTGGCGATCCTGGCCGGCTGCCAGACCATGACGATGCTGACCGGCGGCATCGACCTCTCGGTCGGCACCGTGGCGACGATGAGCGCCTTCATCATGGCGACGCAAATCGTCAACCAGGATCCCGCGGTGGCTTTCCTGCTGGCCATGCTGCCCGCCGTGCTGATCGGCCTCGTCAATGGCATCGGCGTCGGCGTGTTTCTAGTGCATCCGCTGATCATGACGCTGGGCACCAGCCTGATAGGTACCGGCTTCCTGCAGGTCTATCAGCGCACCGTCATCGCGTCCGGTGCCAGGATTCCCGATTTCCTCAACTGGCTGGGCACCGGCCTTACCTACGGCTTTCCCAACGCGCTCTTCCTGTTCGTGCCGGTGGCGGTGCTGATCGTCTTCATGCTGAACCGCACCGGCTTCGGCCGCCTGCTTTACGCCGTCGGCGATAATGAACGCGCCGCGCGCCTGTCAGGCGTCCGCTACTGGCAGGTGATCACCGCGCTCTACGTCCTCTCCAGCCTGCTCGCCGGCATCACCGGCCTGCTCTATATCGGCCTGATCAAGGCGCCCTCGCTGTCGCTCGCCGAGCCACTGGTGCTGCCATCCGTGGCGGCAGCCGTCATCGGCGGCACCTCGATCTTCGGCGGTCGCGGCGGCTACACCGGCACCATCGTCGGCGCGCTGATCTTGACCGTACTGACGACGCTGCTCACCATCCTGCAGATGCCCGAAGGCGGCCGCCGCATTTTGTTCGGCTTCATCGTGCTGTTCGTGACGGCGGCGTATTTGAGGATCATCGAGGATCGGTAGTATTTTGAGCTAAGGCATGTCGCGCAAAAGTGTGCAGCGGTTTTGCGGCAACGACATGCATAAAATAAGGATTAAGGCGGCTCATCCCTGTCGCATCGGAGAGGCACCCCTTATGGCCGAGCGTTCGCGTGCTGCTGCAAACAGTCCCGCCGACGATGATCCTCGTCTTGCGTTCATCTATCAGGAGGCGGTGAGAGGTCTCACCCATCAGCAGACCGTGGTGGAGAACATGAGCACCCGCGCCGGGAGCCTGATCTTCGCCACGGCATTCGCGAACTCGCTGCTCGGCGGCGCGGCCCTTTCCGACGGGCTTGGGCTTTGGGAATGGATTGCGGTGTCCCTGCTGTTCAGCATCGGCGGGCTCATCGTCTTCATGCTTTGGCCTTATCACCAATACTCATTCCGCTTCGATCCGGAAGAATTGCTGCATCAATATGTCGATGGCGATGGGCCGGCATCGATGTCGGCGATGCACCGCGCCCTTGCTCTTCGCATCAAGGCGGACATGGCCGCCAACTGGCGAATCATCCAGCGCCTGCGCGTGGCTCTGCAGATCGCGCTGCTCTTTCTGCTGCTCGACATTCTGGCCTGGCTCTTGGCGATTGCGGGCGTCTGAGCCAAAACCGCGCTGTCGCCTTATGCGGGACCAGGACAGGAAGACATCGAGCGAGGGTCGAAGCAGAACATTTGCAAGCCGGCGACGGCGGCACGCATGCGTTACTCGGCGGCCTGCACACGGCTTGAGTCGATGATCGCCCTGATCTCCGAACGGCATGACCCGCAATTGGTGCCCGCGCGCAGCGTCGAACCGATCGCCTCCAGGCTGTCGCATCCCGAGGCGACCGCCGAAGCGAGCTGGTTGGCGCCGACATGGAAGCAGGCGCACACCACGCGCCCGATGGCAGGCATGGGCACGGGCGAGCGACCGGACAGAAGCGCGTGCCGGTCTGCAGCCGAGAGCGGCTGGCGCGTGGCGAGCAACGACACCAGCCAGTCCCGCATCGGCAACTGGTCCGGAGCGGCGACCAGCAAGGCTTCGGCCATGGCCCCGCCTTCGTCGATGGCGGCGGCGCGATAGGCGAGCCCGCGACGGTCGGTGTATTCCAGGAGCTGATCCCGTCGCTGCGCGCCGAGCAGCTTGCGCGCCAGCAGGATGCCCTGGTCCGGCGGCTCGGTCCCGGTGAGTTCGTAGACCCATCCGCCCTCGACAGCATGCCGGCTCCAATGGACGAAACCCGTCGGCCTGAGATCGCGCCGCGTGATGAGCACGCCGGCCCAGCCAGTCTCTTCGCGCACGATCCTGACCGGGACATGCTTGAGCTCCGGCTGGCCGGAATGCGGATCGGTGACCGGTGAGGACAAGAGGCCGGCTGCCGCCCTGGCCGCGAACTGGCCGCTCCAATGCATGGGCATGAAGGCATGGCCGCGCCGCTGCGCGTCGGCCACGCGCACCCTGGCGCGGACGAAGCCGAAGCGGGTTGAAAGATGAGCGAGGTCTCCGCCCTTGAGACGATACGCGGCCGCGTCCGCCGGATGAAGGTCGACCGCGGGCTCCGGCGCGTTCGCCATCAAACGCGGCACGTTTCCGGTGCGCGTCATGGTGTGCCACTGGTCGCGCAGCCGGCCCGTGTTCAAGGCGAGCGGATAGTCGGCATCGACCGTGAAGGCCGTCGCCTCCTGCCGCACCGGCACAAAACGCGCGCGGCCGTCCGGCGTCGGGAAACCACCTTCGGCGAACAATCGTATCTGCTGCTCGCCTCGCTCCGGTGCGGGCCAATGACGCGGCGCGAAAGCGTAATAATCTTCGTCGCTGAGATCAGCCACGCGACCAAGGTCGAACAGGCGCTTGCCGTCGTTCTCGAAGGCGGACAGCGCGGCGTGCTCGCGGAAGATCGCGGCCGGCGTCCGGTAGGCGAAGGCCTCGCCAAAACCCATGCGCGCGGCAACCTCGCAGATGATGCGCCAGTCGGCTTTCGCCTCGCCGGGCGGCGGCAGGAACGGCCGCTGGCGCGAGAGACGCCGTTCCGAATTGGTGACGGTGCCGTCCTTCTCGCCCCAGGCGGCGGCCGGCAGCAGCACGTCGGCATAGCGCGTGGTGTCGGTGCGGGTCACATCCGAGACCGCGACGAAATCGCATTTGGACAACGCAGCGCGCACACGCGAAGCGTCGGGCATCGAGACGGCGGGATTGGTGCCCATGACCCACAAGGCCTTGATGCGACCGTCCGCGACCGCCTCGAACATGTCCACAGCCTTCAAGCCGCCGCGCCGCGCGACGTTTGGCGCATTCCAGAAGCGGGAAACCCGGTCGATATTGGCCTCGTCCCCGAAATCCATATGCGCGGCGAGCTGGTTGGCAAGCCCTCCGACCTCGCGCCCGCCCATGGCGTTCGGCTGTCCGGTGACCGAGAACGGCCCCATGCCGGGCTTGCCGATACGGCCGGTGGCGAGATGACAGTTGATGATGGCGTTGACCTTGTCGGTCCCATGCGCTGACTGGTTGACGCCCTGGCTGTAGACGGTGACCGTCCGCTCGGTCTCGGCGAAGAGATCGTAGAAGGCCTGGACGTCGGCTGCCGCCAGTCCGCAGCCTTTCGCGACGCGCGCGATCGACGGCGCATCGGCGCCGGCGAGCGAAGCTGCCGCATCGAAGCCCGTTGTATGGTCGCGGATGAAACCGGCATCGGTCTTTCCGGCCTGCGCGAGATGCGCCAGCAGCCCGTTGAACAAGAGCACATCCGTGCCGGGATCGAGCGCCAGATGCAGGTCGCACTCGTCGGCGGTTGCGGTACGGCGCGGGTCGATGACGACGATCCTGGTCCCGCGTGCGCTCCGCGCCGCGAGCATGCGCTGGTAGAGCACCGGATGGCACCATGCGGTGTTGGAGCCGGTGAGCACGATGAGATCGGCGCGCTCGAAATCCTCATAGACGCCCGGAACGATGTCCTCGCCGAAAGCGCGGCGGTGGCCGGCGACGGACGAGGCCATGCAGAGCCGCGAGTTGGTGTCGATATTGCCCGAGCCGATGAAGCCCTTCATCAGCTTGTTGGCAACGTAATAGTCCTCGGTGAGCAACTGGCCCGAGACGTAGAACGCGACCGAGTCCGGGCCGTGCTCGGCGACAGCCTGCGAGAATTTCGCGGCCGCGAGGTCGAGCGCTTCGTCCCAGCTCGCCGGCTTGCCGAGAATTTCCGGCCGCAGCAAACGGCCTTCGAGGCCGAGCGTCTCGCCAAGGGCGGAACCTTTCGAGCAGAGCCGGCCGAAATTCGCCGGATGATCGGGGTCGCCGCGGACGGTCGTTGTACCGTCCGCGGCGACCTCGGCGAGCACGCCGCAGCCCACCCCGCAATAGGGGCAGGTGGTCCTCACCTCGCGTGCTTCTTGCATGCCTTCAGGCCGCTTTCGAGGCCAGCGCTTCGAGCGCGATGAACAACCGTTCGCCCTCGACCTTGACCGGAATAGTCCGGACCGAGCCTTCGTCGGCGCCAAGCGCCTTGCCTGTCTCCAGCGAGATCACCCAATTGTGCAGCGGGCAGGTCACCGCAGCACCATGGACGATGCCCTGGCTGAGCGGCCCGCCCTTGTGCGGGCAGTGGTCGTCGATGGCAAAGACCTGGTCGTCTGCCGTGCGGAAGACGGCGATCTTGCCTTGCGGTGTCGCAACGCAACGCGCACCGCGCAGCGGTATGTCGGTGATGGAGCCGATGGCGATCCAGTTCATATTGGTCACTCCGCCGCCTCCGCGAACCCGACCGACGCCATCGGCCTGAACTCGTGCTTGTCCTTGCCGGAGACGCGCTCCGACCATGGGTCGACCTGGGCGAATTTCTGGCTGAAGACGAAGCGGTCTAAGAGCGTCCTGCGGCGCTCGGCATCGTCCAGGATCTGTTTCTTGATCTCGGCGATGCCGATCCGCTTGGCCCATTTGTAGATGCGCTCCAGATAGCGGGCCTGCTCGCGGTACATCTGGACGAGCGCCACGATCGTCTCCAGCGCCTCGTCCTCGGTCTTCACCAGGCCGAGCACTTCCGTGCCTTTGATGTCGAGGCCGGCGGCACCGGCGAAGTGAATTTCGTAGCCAGAGTCGACGCACACCACGCCGACATCCTTGCAGGTCGCCTCCGCGCAGTTGCGCGGGCATCCCGACACCGCCATCTTCACTTTGGCCGGCGTCCAGGAGCCCCACATGAACTTCTCGATACGGATGCCGAGCCCGGTCGAATCCTGCGTGCCGAAGCGGCACCAGTCCGAGCCGACGCAGGTCTTCACCGTGCGCAGGCCCTTGGCATAGGCATGGCCGGAGACGAAGCCCGCCTTGCCGAGATCGGCCCATACCGCCGGCAGGTCTTCCTTGCGGATGCCAAGCATGTCGATGCGCTGGCCGCCCGTCACCTTGACCATCGGGATATCGAACTTGTCGACCACGTCGGCGATAGCGCGCAATTCGCTGGCGCTGGTGACGCCGCCCCACATGCGCGGCACGACCGAATAGGTGCCATCCTTCTGGATGTTGGCGTGCACGCGCTCGTTGATGAAGCGCGACTGGTAGTCGTCGGCATATTGGTCCGGCCAGTCGCAGACCAGATAGTAATTGAGCGCCGGCCGGCACTTGGCGCAGCCGCAGGAGGTCTTCCACTCCAGCTCCTGCATGACGGCGGGAATCGTCTTCAGGCCCTTTGCCTTGATCAGGCGCCGCACGTCGTCATGGCCAAGGCTCGTGCAGCCACATATGGGCTGCACCGCCGCCGGATTGTATGCGTCACCCAGCGTGAGCTTCAGCAGCTGCTCGACGAGACCCGTGCACGAGCCGCACGAGGCCGAGGCCTTGGTGTGGGCGCGCACGTCGTCGAGGCCGGTCAGCCCCTTGCCGGTGATCGCGCCGGTGATCTTGCCCTTGCAGACGCCGTTGCAGCCGCAGATTTCCGCATCATCCGCCAGTGCCGCAACGGCCACCAAAGGGTCCGAGGAAACGCCTCCCTGGAACGCCTGGCCGAAGATCAGCGTGTCGCGCATCTCCGATATGTCGGTCGCCTTCTTCTTGAGGTCGTTGAACCACGCGCCGTCGGCCGTCTCGCCGAACAAGACGGTGCCGATGATGCGGTTGTCCTGCAGCACGACTCGCTTGTAGATGCCGGCCGACGCGTCGCGCAGGATGATCTCCTCGCGGTCATCGCCGTCGGCGAAGTCGCCCAGCGAATAAAGGTCGATGCCGGTGACCTTGAGCTTGGTCGGCGTGTCGGAGTGGACGAAGCGCCTGTCCTCACTGTCCGTCAGTTTGGCTGCCGCCACCCGAGCCATCTCGTAGAGGGGCGCGACCAGCCCGTAGACATGGCCGCCGACCTCGGCGCATTCGCCGAGCGCCATGATGGCGGGATCGGAAGTCCGCATGCGGTCGTCGACGACGATGCCGCGATTGACCTCGAGCCCTGCCTCCTTGGCTAAAGCGGTGCTCGGCCGGATGCCGACCGCCATCACCACCAGCGTCGCCGGAATGACCGTGCCGTCCATGAGCTCGACACCCTCGACCTTGCCGTTGCCGAGAATGGCCTTGGTGTTGGCCTTGGTCACGACCTTGATGCCGCGCGCCTCGACGGCTTTCTGCAGCAGATAGCCGGCGGCCGGGTCGAGCTGGCGCTCCATCAGCGTCGGCATGACGTGCAGCACGGTGACGTCCATGCCGCGCTCCTTCAGCCCCGCAGCGGCTTCGAGGCCGAGCAGACCGCCGCCGATGACGACCGCCTTGGCGCGCGATTGCGCGGCAAGCAGCATGGCGTTGACGTCGTCGAGATCGCGGTAGCTGAGCACGCCGGGCAATTCCTTGCCCGGAACCGGGATGATGAAGGTAACCGATCCGGTGGCGATAACGAGGCTGTCGTAGCTCTCGGTGACGCCGTAGTCCGAGGTGACGGTCTTGGCCTCCCTGTCGATGGTGATGATCCGGTGACCCTTGTAGAGGGTGATGCCGTGCTTGATGTACCAGCCGTCGCCATGGATGACGATCTCCTCGAACGCCTTCTCGCCCGAAAGCACCGGCGACAGCATGATGCGGTCGTAGTTCACGCGCGGCTCGGCGTTGAAGATGGTGACGGCGTAGCGGTCGGGCGCGGCCTCCAGCAGGTGCTCGAGCATCCTGCCCGGCGCCATGCCGTTGCCGATGATGACGAGTTTCTCGGTCATGTCGGTCAGCTCCGATCTATTCGGCGGCGTAGGATAGGGACGGGCTCTTGACCTCGGCGGCGCGCTCCATCCGGCGGATGGTGACGTGCATCCAGACCAGGCAGGAGACGACGATGAGGAAGAGCAGCATGAAGCAGCTCGACCAGACCCCGGTGAGATCGTTCAGCGCGCCGAAGGCGATCGGCAGGATGAAGCCGCCGAGCCCGCCGATCATGCCGACGACGCCGCCGACCGCGCCGACGCTCTGCGGATAATAGGCCGGGATGTGCTTGTAGACGGCGGCCTTGCCGAGGCTCATGAAGAAGCCGAGCACGCAGGCGACGCCGATGAAGGCGAGCGGGCCGATCTCGAAATGGAAAGGGATCGGCCCGCTGATGCCGCGCACGACATAGTCTGCCGAGGGGAGAGACAGAACGAATGTCGCGACGGCACAGACGCTGAAGGTCCAGTAGAGCACGGTGCGGGCGCCGATGCGGTCGGAAAGCACGCCGCCATAGGCGCGGAAGATGCTGGCGGGGATCGAATAGGCGGCGCCGATCATGCCGGCAGTGGCGATGCCGAAGCCGTAGACACCGATCAGGTAGCGCGGCAGCCAGAGCGACAGCGCCACGAACGCGCCGAAGGAGAAGAAATAGTAGAACGCGAGGCGCCAGACCCGCAGGTTCTTCAGCGGCGCGAATTCCTGCCAGAAGCTTCTTGCCGGCGCCGCCTTGCCGGCGCGGCGCTCGCGGATGACCGGGTCGTCGCCGGTGGTGAACCAGAAGATGGCGGCCATGACGACCAGCGCCGCGGCCCAGATCAACGCCACCGACTGCCAGCCCCAGGCGAGCAGCACGAACGGCGCCAGGAACTTGGTGACAGCGGCGCCGACATTGCCGACGCCGAAAATGCCGAGCGCGGTGCCTTGTTTTCCGGCCGGGAAGAAGCGCGAGACATAGGCGACGCCGACGGCGAAGGAACCGCCGGCAAGCCCGACGCCGAGAGCGGCAAGCAGCATCTGACCGTAGGTGTGGGCGAAAGCGAGCAGGACGGTCGCGATCGCCGCGGCGAGCATGGTCGCTGTGTAGACCAGACGGCCGCCATAGCGGTCGGTCCAGATGCCGAGCACCATGCGCACGAGCGAGCCCGTCAGGATCGGCGTGCCGACGAGCAGGCCGAACTCGGTCTCGTTCAGGCCGAGCTCCTGCTTGATGCGCACGCCGATGATGGAAAAGATCGTCCACACCGCAAAGCACACGGTGAAGGCGATGGTGGACATCACGAGCGCCTGCCTTGAAGCACTGTCCTGGCTGGGCGCGGCTGGGAGGTTTGCGGTCATCTTGGGCTCCGGTTTGCGGCGTGGGAGGCGCCGCTCATGTTGTGTCGATCAGAGGCGAGGTGTCAGCGGGGCGAGGCCGGGACTTGCGCGGTCACTTGCGGGCTTTTGCCTTCGGTTTGGTGATTGGCGGGAAACAGCAGGAGCGCGGCAGTAAAGAGCAGCGCGGTCAGCGCGCTGCTCACCAGGAAATCGCGACGGGTGAAATCCTTGAGCAATGTTGTTGCGATCCGTCTCGTCATCGTTGTCTCCGCTCGGCGCCGGCTGGATCGGCACCATCGATTTGCGTGGTCGGGTCCAAAAACGAAAAAGCCGCCGTCCAGGCCTCGCGCGTCCGTACATCCGGGATCGCGTGGTGACCTGAGCGGCAGCTCTGCCTGTGGCGCCCGCCATTGGACGCCTGTTCCATTGCCCGCGAGGGGCTCGATTATTCCAAAGCACGAAGCGTGCCAGTTTTGCGCCGAAAGAGAATTTCAAGGAAAATCAATGCGATCCGTGAATCGGGCGCTGGTCTGGCCGAGCGGCAGCACGGTCAAACATTGATCAATGGCACAGGCATTGCGCATAAATTTTGTGCAATGCACAAGAATGGCGCGCAAATGATCAGGCGCGCCGCTGGCCGGCGATGTAGGCGTCTATCCGGTCCGGATCGAAGATCTGGCCGTCGAAAAATCCGTCCGGACCAAGGACCAAGCTTGCCCCCGCGGAGCCGACCGGCGTCGCCATCTTCAGCGCGCCCTCCACCTTGGCATTGGCGCCCGGCAGCGCCACGCCAAGCGGCTTCAGCGCTGAGCGATAGAGATCGGGCCGGTAGCAGTCCCGGGCGACGGCGAGGTTTTGCGGCGTATGCGGCAACTGCCCCCAGCGCACCATCTGCGTGTAGAACCAGAGCGCGTGGCTCTTCCAGGGAAAGTTGGCCGCCTTGTCGAAGGGCAGGAAGAAATCCTCGACGCGTCGTGCCGCGCCGCCGCCAAGTTGAAGCTGCCCGGTCAGGGCCGGCATCTGGATCGCCTCCGGCTGGCCAAGAAAAGCCGGCCTTGCCATCAGCGCTGCCAGCTCGTCGCGGTGTGCCGGGTCCTGGCACCAGCGGGCGGAATGATGCAGAGCCCTCAGCAGCGCCGCCAGCGCGTCCGGGTTCTCCTCCGCCCAGACTTTGCGCACCCCGATCACCTTTTCCGGGCTGTTGCGCCACAGCAGCGCCTTTACGGTGACGATATGGCCGGTGCCTGCCGCGACGGCGGCGCTGTTCCAGGGCTCGCCGAGGCAACAGCCGTCGATGCGGCCGGCGGCCAATGCATCGGCCATGAAGGGCGGCGGCACGATGACGATCTCGATATCGCGGTCGGGATCGATGCCGCAGGCGGCGAGCCAGTAGCGCAGCTCATAATTGTGCCCGGAATGCGGATGCACGACGGCGAAGCGCAGCGGTTCCCGGCCGGCGGCCGCCCGCTCGCGGATCAGTGCGCCGAGCGCCGCTCCGGCGCGTGCCGGATCGAGGTCAGGTGCTGCGCCATGCGCCGCCATGCCTTGCCACACCGCATTGGAAACAGTGATGCAATTGCCGCCGAGCCCGAGCGAGAACGGTACGATGGTCTCGGAAGCAAGCGGCGTGAGGCCGAGGCTGCAGGCGAGCGGCATCGGCCCCAGCATATGGGCGACATCGAAGTGGCCGATAGCGATACGGTCGCGGATATTGGCCCAGGAGGTCTCGCGATGCAGCTTGAGTTCGATGCCCTCGCGCGCGGCAAAGCCCATCTTGCCGGCTGCGACCAGGACGGCGCTGTCGAGGAGCGGCATGAAGCCGGCGGTGATCTGATGCGCTGCCGACATGCTCATTCGCCCTCCAGCGGTCCCAGCAATCCCGCCGCCGTCACCAGACTCTGGGCGATGTCGGCGATCTTGCGGTTCTGGTTCATGGCGGTCTTGCGCAGCAGCGCATAGGCCGCCTCCTCGCTTAAGCCCCGCGACTTCATCAATATGCCCTTGGCCCGGTCGATGACCTTGCGGTTCTCGAGCTCGCTGCGCGCCTCCTCCAGTTCGCGCGCCATGCGCGAGAAGGCATTGAAGCGACTGATCGCCATGTCGAGGATCGGCTTGATGCGCTCCTTCTTCAGCCCGTCGACCACATAGGCGGACACGCCGGCATCGACGGCCGCTTCGATCGAGGCCTGGTCGGAGCGGTCGACGAACATCGCGATCGGCCGCTTCACCACGCGCGACAGCTGGAACATGTTCTCCAGCATGTCGCGGTTGGGATTTTCGAGATCGATGACGATGACGTCCGGCTCGATCTCGGCGATGCGCCGGGCGATGCCGGCGACGTCATGGACCACCGTGACGTGGCGATGGCCGGCGTCCCGCAATCCGGCCTCGATGATCGAGGCACGGATGCGGTTCTCGTCGATAACAAGGATGGTCAACGAACCGGCGGACATGCGCCTATTGTGCAGGCCGGGCGGGATTGTGCAATGCGGCAATCGACTGGGGCGGATCGCAAGTGCTCTCAAGACGTGAACTGCGACCCGCCCAATCCTGCGTTGCCGTTAGGGGAGGTTGGCCGCCCTTCTCACTCCTCTCTGAAGGCGTGAGCAAAACTGTCGGCGACCGGCTGGAAGAGATACTCGAGCATGGTTCGCTTGCCGGTGACAACGGAGACCTCCACCGGCATTCCCGGATATAGCTTCACCTGCGGAAGCTTCTTAAGCTCATCGGCGCCCACCTCGACGGTCCCCCGGAAAAAAGTCGCGCCGCTGCGCTCGTCGATCTCTGCGTCGGCCGAAACCCGGGTAAGGGCGCCCTTCACCGTGGGCGTGGTTCTCTGCTTATAGGCGACCAGCCGCACCGTCGCCGGCAGACCGGGGCGAACGACATCGATATCCAGGGGCTGAATCTTGACGTCCAGCACCATCTTGTCCTGATCGGGAACCAGATCGAGAATAATCCCGCCGGGTGGTACAACTCCGCCCGGCGTGAAATACCGAAGGTTCATTACCGCCCCGTCTTCCGGCGCAACGACATCCCGGCGCGCCGCGCGCGCGTCGGTCTTCTGAAGCGCCTTTTCGAGCTCGGAGCGTTTGGTCTGGACGTCACGAAGGTCCTCGGCAGCCTTCTTGACATTGGAGAGCCGGCCATTGTCGATCTGTGCGTCCGCCTCGGCGATCTGCTGCCGCAGGCTTTCTATGTTCCCACGGTTCGACTCAGCCTCGCCTTGTGCTGCGATGATCTGCCGTTCGAGCTGGAGCACGCGGGACTTCACCCCATAGCCTTTCTTGAGAAGCGTGCGGGCGTCCGCCAACTCTTCCCGCAGAGACGGCAACTGGATCTCGAAGGCCGCAACTCTCGCAGCGAGCGCCGACATCTGGGCATGGTACTGGGCGATCCGCTGCTGCCAGACCTCGACCTCCGACGCCTGAACCTTGGCCTGGTCCTGGAAGATACGCTCCTGACCGGCAAGGGCCTCGGCGACGGTCGGTTCGCTTCGCCGGGCCGACAGGTCCGCCGAAAAAGGAATTGTCTTCAGGCCGTCGCGCTGCGCGATCAGACGGGCTTCGCCGGCGAGCGCCGCATCGAGTTCACCGCGCACGGCATCGCGGTCGGATTCCGCGTCGAGCCCGTCGAGGCGAACCAGTATCTGGCCCTGCCTGACCTGGTCTCCTTCCCGGACCAGGATTTCCCGGATGATGCCGCCTTCCAGGTGCTGTACGGTCTTGCGGTTGCTGTCGACCTTCACCACCCCGGGTGCGACCGCCGCGCTCGTCAGCGGCGCGGTGGCTGCCCAGAGGCCGAAGCCACCGAACAGCAGGCCGATGACGGTCAGGCCGCCGAAGACATGGGCGCTCACCGCCGGCCAGGCGGGCGGTGGCGGCGGCATTTCCAACGACAAGGTGGCTTCAGTCACGATCCGGTCCTTTCGGAGCTCACGACTCGGACCTGCGGCGCAGCCGACTGCTGCTCGGGGCGGCGCAGTTGCGCAAGCACGCCGTCGCGCGGGCCGAACATCTGCGACTGGCCATCGTTCAGCACCAGGACGCAGTCAACGTTTACCATCAGCGACGGGCGGTGGGCGACGATCACAACGGTCGAACCTGCCTCCTTCATCGCGGCAATCGCCTGGTTCAGGGCTTCCTCGCCGACGGCATCGAGATTGGAGTTCGGCTCGTCCAGCACCACAAGCGCCGGACGGCGGTAGAGCGCCCTGGCAAGGCCGATGCGCTGGCGCTGCCCCCCGGAGAGCACCGAACCCTGTTCGCCGATCTCGGTATCGTAGCCATTTGGGAGCCTGAGGATCATCTCGTGCACGCCCGCCATCCGGGCGGCGGCCACGATCTCGGCCGGATCGCCTTGCTCCATGCGGGCAATGTTCTCGCGGACGGTTCCGGGAAAGAGTTCGACGTCCTGGGGGAGATAGCCCACATAGGAGCCGAAATCGGCGCGGTTCCAGGCAAACACGTCGACACTGTCGAGCCGAACCCGCCCCTGCTGTGGCGAAAGCATGCCGACGATCAGGCGGGCAAGCGTCGACTTGCCGGCGGCCGACGGCCCGATCACCGCAAGCACCTGGCCCGGCGGCACGGCGAAGGAGAGGTTCCTGAGCACGGGCTCCTTTGCGCCAACCGGCATATATGTGACGGCGTCGACCGAGAGCTGTCCCTGGGGACGCGGCAATTCCATCCCCGGCGGGCGCAGCGACGGAGTCTCGAACAGCCGGTCCAGCCGGCGCCAGGCCTCGCGCGCGGCGGTGGTCTGCTTCCAGGTGGCGATAGCCTGCTCGACCGGCGCGAGCGCGCGCGACATAATGATCGACGCCGCGATCATGGCGCCGGGCGAGACTTCGTGGCGCAGCGACAGCCAGGCGCCGAGCCCCAGCACCGCGACCTGCAGGAACATCCGGAACGGCTTGGTGAATGCATTGATCAGGCCGGCCCAGTCGCTGGCGGTTGTCTGCAGCGCGAGCACGGACGCATTGGCCGCGTCCCAACGCCGGGCGAGCACCCCGCCCATGCCCATCCCGTCGATGACTTCGGCATTGCGGAAACCGGCATCCGCCGCCTGGTAGGCGCGCGCGGAAGCGGCGTTGGCCTGCTTGAGCGTGTTGGCCGTCAGCGCGTTGTTGGCAAGGGCGAGGCCGAACAGAACGATCGCGCCGCCCAGCGCCAGAAGTCCGAGCAGGGGATGCAGCAGGAAGATGAAGCCAAGATAGAGCGGCATCCATGGCGCGTCGAACAGCGCCATGATGCCGCCGCCGCCAAGATAGCCGCGCAGCGTGGCGAGGTCGCGCAGCGCCTCGGTGCGGTAAGATGAGCCGCGCAACGCGTTCTCAAGCCCACGGCCCAGTACCTGCGGCGACAGCACGCGGTCGATCCAGGTGCCGAGCTGCACCAGCAGCCGCGAGCGGAAGAATTCGAGCGCACCCATTGCAGCCAGCGCCGCTGTCGTAATCAGCGTCAGATAGACGAGCGTTTCCACGCTGCGTCCCGTCAGCACGCGATCATAGACCTGCAGCATGTAGATCGAGGTCGAGAGCACGAGCAGGTTGATGACGAAGCTGAACCCCGCTACCGCGGCGAAACCGCCGCGGCAGCGGGAGAGAGCAAGCTTGAGCGCAGAATGGTCCTGCATCATCTTATCTGCCGCCCTCTGTCACTTTTCATGGTTGTCAGGCGCTCAGGTTGAAGTCGTTGGCAGTGAGCGTGGATACCCCCATCAGATGGATTTCAATGATGTGGGCTCCGCCCGCCACACTCTCGGCCGAGGTTCCGGTATTGGCATAAACGATCGTGTTGCCACTCCCGTCGCTCTGCCAGGCAACGGTATGAACGGCCAGATTTCCACCCGAGACCGTGCCGGTTGCCGTTAGGCCAAGGGCGCTCGCAAAGTCGATGAAGTCGTGACCCGTTGCCGCCGTCCCGTGCTGGAAATCGAGAATGGTGTCGAAGGCAGAGTGCGTTGAATCGCTTATCGCTTCGAATCTGAAATGATCATCCCCGGCTCCGCCGCTCAACCAGTCTGCGCCGCCGAGGCCCTTGACCGTATCGTTGCCGCTTCCGCCGAAGATGTAGTCGACGCCGCTGGAGCCTGTCAGCCCGTCGGCGCCGGCACGACCGTCCGCGATGTTGGGATTCGTGCTGCTGAGAACGATTCCGTCATCCCCGTTTCCGCCGCTGCCGTTGCCGATCCAGACATTGAAAGTTTGCGGCGACGAGGAAGCGGCATGGTTGTCGGTCGCGGTGACTGTGAGCGTCCCGGTCAGTGTCTGCCCCGTAGGCACGTTGACAATCAGCGAGCCGTTGCTGGCAACGGAGACCGAGCCATTGCTGTTGAGGCCGGGCGTGAAAGTGCTCGTGAATGTGACGGTGTCCTGAGCATCGGGATCGGTCGAAACAAACGAGCCTAGGGTCGGAGCCTGTCCATCCGGCAATGGCGTCGAGCTTGGGACGAATACCGGGGCGCTCGGGGCATGGTTGGTCAAGGGCTCGTCGGCACCGTTCACCGTGATGTCGATGACGTGGTCCGTGCCATCTACCGACGTTACATGGATCTGATCATGCGGATGGTCCGCGGAGTTCAGAGCCTGAACGTTGGCGGCGCCATTGTTGAGCGTATAAACCCAGTTGCCGGCGGCATCGATGGTCAATGACCCGTATGTGCCCGCGATCGGGTTGCTGCCGTTGTGCACCTGGAACGAACTCTGGCCTGCGTCAGGGTCGTTGACGGTCAGAGCACCGTTTACGGTCAGCACAGCGTCCTCGGTCACCGAACCGCTGCTCGTGCCGGTGATCACCGCCGCGTCGTTGGTGCCGTCGATATGGATGGTGACGGTGCGGGTGTCGGTGCTGCCGTGGCCGTCGTCCACCTTCACC
>NZ_VFTZ01000045.1 GCF_006440775.1 Mesorhizobium sp. B2-7-2
GTCTTGCCATGATCGACGTGACCGATCGTGCCAATGTTCACATGCGGCTTGGTGCGCTCGAATTTACCTTTTGCCATGTGATCTCTCCAATCCTGCTTGCCCGTGCGGGCCTTGAATTAAGGTCTCGTGCAACCCGCGCGAGTTACGCGTATTTCTTCTGAACTTCCTGGGCGACCGCGGTCGGAACCGGCTCGTAGTGGTCGAACTGCATCGTGTACTGGGCGCGGCCCTGCGACATCGAACGCAGATTGTCGACGTATTTGAACATGTTGGCCAAAGGCACCATCGCATTGATGACGACGGCGACGCCGCGCGCTTCCTGACCCTGGATCTGGCCACGACGGCCGTTGAGGTCGCCGATGACGCCGCCGACATAATCTTCCGGCGTCACGACCTCGACCTTCATGATCGGCTCCAGAAGCTGCACGCCGAGACGCGGAGCGGCTTCCTTGAAGCAGGCGCGAGAGGCGATTTCGAACGCCAGCACCGAGGAGTCGACGTCGTGGAAGGCGCCGTCGATGAGAGTCGCCTTGACACCGATCATCGGGAAGCCGGCGAACGGGCCGGAACCCATGACGCTGTTGATGCCCTTCTCGACGCCCGGGATGTATTCCTTCGGAACCGCACCGCCGACGATCTTGGACTCGAACACGAACTCTTCGCTCTCGGTGTTCGGCTCGAAGATGATCTTGACGCGGGCGAACTGGCCGGTACCGCCGGTCTGCTTCTTGTGCGTGTAATCCTGCTCGTGCGTGCGAGTGATCGTCTCGCGATAGGCGACCTGCGGGGCGCCGACATTGGCTTCGACCTTGAACTCGCGGCGCATGCGGTCGACGATGATGTCGAGATGCAGCTCGCCCATGCCGGCGATGATGGTCTGGCCGCTTTCCTCGTCGGTCTTGACGCGGAAGGACGGATCCTCAGCCGCCAGGCGATGCAGCGCGAGGCCCATCTTTTCCTGGTCGTTCTTGGTCTTCGGCTCGATGGCGATCTGGATGACCGGATCGGGGAATTCCATGCGCTCCAGGATGACCGGGTGCAGCGGATCGCAGAGCGTGTCGCCGGTGGTCGTGTCCTTGAGGCCAGCCAGGGCGACGATGTCGCCGGCATAGGCTTCCTCGATGTCGGCGCGCGAGTTCGCATGCATCTGCAGCATGCGGCCGATGCGCTCCTTCTTGCCCTTCACGGTGTTGTCGAGCGAGGTGCCCTTGGTGAGCTTGCCCGAATAGATGCGGGCAAAGGTCAGCGAGCCGACGAACGGATCGTTCATGATCTTGAACGCCAGCATCGACAGCGGCTCGTTGTCGTCGGCATGACGCTCGATCTCGGCGTCGGTCTTGGCATCGACGCCCTTGATGGCCGGCACGTCGATCGGCGACGGCAGGTATTCGACGACGGCGTCGAGCAGCGGCTGCACGCCCTTGTTCTTGAAGGCCGAACCGCAGAACATCGGGAAGAACTTGACCGCGATGGTGCCCTTGCGGATCAGCGCGCGGATCTCGTCATTCGACGGCATCTTGCCTTCGAGGTAGTTCTCGAGCGCGGTCTCGTCCATCTCGACGGCGGCTTCGATCATCTTCTCGCGGTACTGCTCGGCCTTGTCCTTGAGGTCGGCCGGGATCTCGACGACGTCCCAGGCAGCGCCCAATGTCTCGTCACGCCAGACGAGCGCGTTCATCTCGACGAGGTCGACGACGCCCTTGAATTCGGTCTCGGCGCCGATCGGCAGCTGCATGACGACAGCCTGCGCGCCGAGGCGCGAACCGATCATTTCCTCGGAGCGGTAGAAGTCGGCGCCGATCTTGTCCATCTTGTTGCAGAAGATCATGCGCGGCACGTGGTACTTGTCGGCCTGGCGCCACACGGTCTCGGTCTGCGGCTCCACGCCGGCGTTGGCATCGAGCAGCGCGATGGCGCCGTCGAGCACGCGCAGCGAACGCTCGACTTCGATGGTGAAATCGACGTGTCCGGGGGTGTCGATGATGTTGAAGCGGCGCATCTTGCCGTCGCGACCCTTCCAGAAGGTCGTGGTCGCGGCAGAGGTGATGGTGATGCCGCGTTCCTGCTCCTGCTCCATCCAGTCCATGGTGGCAGCGCCGTCATGGACTTCGCCGATCTTGTGCGACTTGCCCGTATAATAGAGGACGCGCTCGGTCGTCGTCGTCTTGCCGGCGTCGATATGCGCCATGATACCGAAATTGCGGTAGTCTTCGATCTTGTATTCGCGGGCCATGGGAGGTGCCTCTCAGTCTCGTTCGCGCTTTACCAGCGGTAGTGCGCGAAGGCGCGGTTGGCTTCTGCCATCTTGTGGGTGTCTTCACGCTTCTTGACGGCCGTGCCGCGGTTGTTGGCCGCGTCCATCAGCTCGCCCGAGAGGCGGTCGACCATGGTGGTCTCGTTGCGGTTGCGCGCGGCGGCGATCAGCCAGCGAATGGCCAGCGCCTGACGACGCTCGGGGCGCACATCGACCGGAACCTGATAGGTGGCGCCGCCGACACGACGCGAGCGCACTTCCACATGCGGCGCGACATTGTCGAGCGCCTGATGGAAGACGGTGACCGGCTCCTGCTTGGTCTTGGCCTGGACCTGGTCCAGCGCGCCGTAGACGATGGTCTCGGCAACCGACTTCTTGCCGTCATACATGACGGCGTTCATGAACTTGGTGACGATCAGATCGCCGAACTTGGGGTCCGGATTGATCTCACGCTTTTCTGCACTGTGACGACGGGACATGGGAAACCCTTACTTCGGACGCTTGGCGCCGTATTTCGAACGACGCTGCTTGCGGTTCTTCACACCCTGCGTGTCGAGCACGCCGCGGATGATGTGGTAGCGGACGCCCGGCAGATCCTTGACGCGACCGCCGCGGATCATGACCACCGAGTGTTCCTGCAGGTTGTGACCTTCGCCGGGGATGTAGCCAATCACTTCAAAACCGTTGGTCAGGCGAATCTTGGCCACCTTGCGCAGCGCCGAGTTCGGCTTCTTCGGCGTCGTGGTGTAGACGCGCGTGCAGACGCCCCGCTTCTGCGGGTTCTGCTGCATGGCCGGGACCTTGTTGCGCTTCACCGGCGCCAGGCGCGGCTTGCGGATCAGCTGGTTGACGGTAGGCATTAAACCCTCTTGTCTCTCAATTCCGTGTCTGCCCTGTCAGGGGGCCGCTCAAAGCGTCATTTCCATACGCAAATTCGGGCAACACACCGCGTCTCGCGGTCCCGCCCGAACAAATTGCAGAGGAAGCGGAAGCCGCTTCATGCGCGCCGGAAATGTCTTTTCGCTCGTAAAACGAACCCTGTTTGAGGCAAACTCCAAAGCGTGTCGCTTCGGACAGGAGAGCCTCACATCGGTTCTGACGTCGCGGCTTCTACTCGCAACCCCAGGGTCCGTCAACCCCGACGCGGCAAATATTGCGCCCAACCCGAAGCTGGGCAGCCATGCGAGAAACGCATGTAATTTTCTTGCGTCTTTTTTCAAGAGCGAGGAAGAAAGTGACCGGCTTTGCGCTGTCCTGTGGCCCGGCTTCGTGCCAAAAGGCGGCTTGCATCGCACAATCTCGGGGAAAACGAGGAATCAGCCCGTGAACGACAATGAAGAACGGCCGGTCACGATCATCACTGGACGGGTCTGGAAGAAGAAGGGCGGCAAGCCGGAAGGCGTTCATGTGATGCTTGTGGCGCCGGACGATGATTCTGCCGTGCGCCGCGCGCTCGAATCGCTTGCCGCCGAAGGTTACGCCGAGGCCGAACTCGACCAGATCGGCGACATGGAGGGCGAGCCCGACGACGAGCCGCATCTGTCGGCCTATCAAGGCGCATTGGAGGGCGAGGTTTCGATCGTCACCTTTGAAGAGCCGATCTGAAAAGCGCGGCCGGCGTCATATTTGCCGGACTCGCCGGACAAACCTGCCTGCCTAGACACACCCTTTCATTCCTTGGAGTTCCCATGACCAGCAGTCCCATCAAGCTCGGCATCGTCGGCGTGGGAAAGATCGTCCGCGACCAGCACCTGCCGGCGGTTGCCAAGGACGGCAACTATCAACTGACCGCCGCGGCCAGCCGCCACGGCAAGGTGGACGGCATTGCGAATTATCCCAGCATCGAAGCGATTCTGGCGGCCGAACCCAGCCTCGAGGCGGCCTCGCTCTGCATGCCGCCCCAGTTCCGTTACGACGCCGCGCGCACCGCGCTGGAAGCGAGGAAGCACGTGTTCCTTGAAAAGCCACCGGGCGCCACGGTCAGCGAGGTCGAGCACCTCAAGACGCTTGCCGAAAAGAACGGCGTCTCGCTCTTTGCCAGCTGGCATTCGCGCTACGCGCCGGCGGTGGAGGCCGCGCGCGCATTCCTCGCCTCGGCCAGACTGACTTCGGCGGCCATCAACTGGAAGGAAGACGTGCGGCGCTGGCACCCGAACCAGGAATGGATCTGGGAGCCGGGCGGCTTCGGCGTGTTCGATCCCGGGATCAACGCGTTGTCGATCGCCACACACATCCTGCCTGCGATGTTCATCACCTCGGCCGTGCTCGATTTCCCCGAGAATCGCGCAGCACCGGTCGCGGCGCATGTCGCCTTCCGCACGTCGACCGGCTTGCCGGTGACGATGGAGCTCGACTGGCTGCAGACCGGGCCGCAAATTTGGGACATCGTCGCCGAGACCGACAAGGGCAGGATGGTGCTGTCCGGCGGCGGAGCGATGCTCGCCGTCGACGGCAAGACCATCCATGACGAGCCGGAGGCCGAATATCCGATGCTCTACAAGCGCTTCGCCGAGATCGTTCGCGCAGGAACATCCGATGTCGACCTCGCGCCGCTGCAGCACGTCGCCGATGCGTTCATGCTGGGCAAGCGCAACGTGGTCGAGGCGTTCTTCGATTAGGGCATCCTCATTTTACGATCGCGATGGTAAATCCGTCATAGCCCTTGGCGCCGACGGTCTGGATGGCGGTGCCGTCCAGCCGCTTCTCGTCGCCGATGAACGAAAACGCGGCGCGTGCGCCCTCGACATTGGCGTCACGGCCATCCTCATCCAGCACCGCGCCGTCGCGGATGACGTTGTCGCAGACGATGACCGTGCCTGAGCGCGAGAGTTTCATCGCCCAGTCGAGGTAATTCGGGTTGTTCGGCTTGTCGGCGTCGATGAAGATCAGGTCGAACGGACCGGCATTTTCGCCTGCCAGCGCGGCAAGCGACTGCAGAGCCGGACCGATGCGCAGGTCGATCTTGTCGGAAACCCCTGCCCGCTCGAAGTTCGAACGTGCGACTTTGGCGTGGTGCGGATCGAGCTCCAGCGTCACCACCTTGCCGTCCGCCGGCAATCCCCTTGCCATCCAGATGGTCGAGTAGCCGCCAAGCGTGCCGACCTCCAGCACCTTCTTGGCGCCGCGAATACGCACCAGCAGCGACAGCAATTTGCCCTGCGCGGCCGAGACGTCGATCGCCGGCAGGCCATGGTCGCGGTTGGCCGCCAGCGTGGCATCGAGCACGGGGTCCGCTTCGAAAAGAGAGGAAACGATGTAGTCGTCGACAGCCGTCCAGGTCTTGCTGCTCATAGCTCTTCCTCGTTGCTTCAAGCCAAAATGCGAAAAGGGGCCGCGCGGGCCCCTTTTCTTGTTTTCTCATTCATAGCGCTTACTGCGCGGCGTTGACCATGTCGGTCAGCATCGGCTCGGCGACCTCTACACCGGAGGCCTTGCGGCGCTCGTCGATGATGAGCTCGTCGCGCGAGGTGGCGATGCGCCTTATCTGGCTCATCGTGCCGCCCGTGCCGGCCGGGATCAGACGGCCGACGATGACGTTTTCCTTCAAGCCCTGCAGCATGTCGGTCTTGCCGGCAACCGCAGCCTCGGTGAGCACCCTGGTCGTCTCCTGGAAGGAGGCGGCCGAGATGAAGGACGGCGTCTGCAGCGAGGCCTTGGTGATGCCGAGCAGCACCGGCTGACCTTCGGCCGGCTTCTTGCCGTCCTCGATCAGGCGCTCATTGACCTCCTCCAGCTCGATCACATCGACGTGGTCGCCCGGGATGTAGGTCGAATCGCCCTGCGTGGTGATCTCGACCTTCTGCAGCATCTGGCGAACGATCACCTCGATGTGCTTGTCGTTGATCGACACGCCCTGCAGACGGTAGACCTCCTGGATCTCGTTGACGAGGTAGGAGGCAAGCGCCTCCACGCCCTTGATCGCCAGGATGTCGTGCGGCGCCGGATTGCCGTCGAGGATGTAGTCGCCCTTCTCGATGACGTCGCCGTCCTGGAGATGGAACGGCTTGCCCTTCGGGATCAGGTACTCCACCGGCTCGAGCGTCGAGTCATGCGGCTCGATGATGATGCGGCGCTTGTTCTTGTAGTCGCGGCCGAAGCGGATCGTGCCATCGATCTCGGCGATGATGGCGTGATCCTTCGGACGGCGAGCCTCGAACAGTTCCGCAACACGCGGCAGACCGCCGGTGATGTCCTTGGTCTTGGCGCTTTCCATCGGGATACGCGCAAGCACGTCGCCCGGACGGACATGCGCGCCCGGCTCGACCGAGAGGATGGCCTCGACCGAGAGCAGGAAGCGTGCATCGCCGCCCTTCGACAGCTTGCCGACCTTGCCCTTGGCGTCCTGGATGGCGATCGCGGGCTTCAGGTCGTTGCCGCGCGGCGTCGAACGCCAGTCGATGACCTCGCGCTTGGTGATGCCGGTCGACTCGTCGGCCGTTTCCTGCACGGAGATGCCGTCGACCAGATCCTCGAACGCCACCCTGCCCTCGATTTCGGTGAGGACCGGGCGGGTATAGGGATCCCACTCGGCGATACGCTGGCCGCGCTTCACCTTGTCGCCATCGTCCACGAAAATACGCGAACCATAAGCGACGCGGTGTGTGGCGCGCTCCTTGCCGGTCTCATCGAGGATGAGCACCGCCATGTTGCGGCCCATGACCATCTGCTGGCCTTCCGAGTTGCGGACCACGTTGCGGTTGCGGATCTGCACCTTGCCCTCATAGGAGGCTTCAAGGAACGAGGAATCCACCACCTGCGCCGTGCCACCCATGTGGAAGGTACGCATGGTGAGCTGGGTGCCCGGCTCGCCGATCGACTGCGCCGCGATGACGCCGACGGCCTCGCCCTGGTTGACGGGGGTGCCGCGGGCCAGGTCGCGACCGTAGCAGACCGCGCACACGCCGGTCCTGACCTCGCAGGTCAGCGCCGAACGGATGCGGACCGACTGCACGCCGGCCTTCTCGATCTGCTCCACATCGCGCTCGTCCATCAACGTTCCGGCCTTGACCAGCAGGTCGCCGGTGACCGGATGATTGATGTCGTCGAGCGAAGTGCGGCCCAGCACGCGCTGGCCGACCGAGGCAACGATCTGACCGGCATCGACGATCGGCTGCATGGTGAGGCCCTTGTCGGTGCCGCAATCCACGGAGTTGACGATGCAGTCCTGCGCCACGTCGACGAGGCGGCGGGTGAGGTAACCCGAGTTCGCCGTCTTCAAGGCGGTGTCGGCCAGACCCTTGCGGGCGCCGTGGGTCGAGTTGAAATACTCGAGCACGGTGAGGCCTTCCTTGAAGTTCGAGATGATCGGCGTCTCGATGATTTCACCCGAGGGCTTGGCCATCAGGCCGCGCATGCCGGCGAGCTGACGCATCTGGGTGGGCGAACCGCGCGCACCCGAATGCGACATCATGTAGATCGAGTTCATCGGCTTCTGACGGCCGTTGTCCTCGAACTCCACCGCCTTGATGCGCGCCATCATCTCGTCGGCCACCTTCTCCGAGCACTTGGCCCAGGCGTCGACGACCTTGTTGTACTTCTCACCCTGCGTGATCAGGCCGTCATTGTACTGCTGCTCGTATTCCTTGGCCAAGGCCTCGGTGTCGGAAACGAGCTTCAGCTTGGTGTCCGGGATCAGCATGTCGTCCTTGCCGAACGAAATGCCGGCACGGCAGGCGTGCGCAAAGCCGAGCGCCATGATGCGGTCGCAGAAGATGACCGTCTCCTTCTGACCGCAGTGGCGGTAGACGGTGTCGATCATCTTGGAGATGTTCTTCTTGGTCATCTCCTGGTTGGCGGTCTCATACGGCACGTTGACGTTCTTCGGCAGAAGCTCGCCGATGATCATGCGGCCAGGCGTGGTGTCGTAGATCTTCGACACGACGTTGCCTTCCGCGTCGACGCTGCGGAAGCGGCCCTTGATCTTGGCGTGCAGCGTCACGGCCTTGGTCTCCAGCGCATGCTGGAGCTCGCCCATGTCGGCAAACATCATGCCTTCGCCCGGCTCATTCTGGTTGACGATCGAGAGATAGTAGAGACCGAGAACCATGTCCTGCGACGGCACGATAATCGGCGCGCCGGAGGCCGGGTGCAGGATGTTGTTGGTCGACATCATCAGCACGCGGGCTTCAAGCTGCGCTTCCAGGGACAGCGGCACGTGGACCGCCATCTGGTCGCCATCGAAGTCGGCGTTGAAGGCGGTGCAGACCAGCGGGTGCAGCTGGATCGCCTTGCCTTCGATCAAGATCGGCTCGAACGCCTGGATGCCGAGGCGGTGCAGCGTCGGCGCGCGGTTCAAGAGCACCGGATGCTCGCGGATGACCTCGTCGAGGATATCCCAAACCTCCGGACGCTCCTTCTCGACCAGCTTCTTCGCCTGCTTGACAGTCGAGGAGAAACCCTTGGCGTCGAGGCGGGCGTAGATGAAGGGCTTGAAGAGCTCGAGCGCCATCTTCTTCGGCAGGCCGCACTGATGCAGCTTGAGCTCCGGACCGGTCACGATGACCGAGCGGCCGGAATAGTCGACGCGCTTGCCGAGCAGGTTCTGGCGGAACCGGCCCTGCTTGCCCTTCAGCATGTCGGACAGCGACTTCAGCGGACGCTTGTTGGCGCCGGTGATGACGCGGCCGCGACGGCCGTTGTCGAACAGCGCATCGACGGCTTCCTGCAGCATGCGCTTTTCGTTGCGCACGATGATGCCGGGCGCGCGCAGCTCGATCAGCCGCTTCAGGCGGTTGTTGCGGTTGATGACGCGGCGGTAGAGGTCGTTGAGGTCGGACGTGGCGAAGCGGCCGCCGTCCAGCGGGACAAGCGGGCGCAGGTCCGGCGGGATCACCGGAACCACCTTCATGATCATCCATTCCGGACGGTTGCCGGATTCCATGAAGTTCTCGACGACCTTGAGCCGCTTCAGGTATTTCTTCTGCTTGAGCTCGGACGTGGTCGAGGCCAGCTCCGAACGCAGGTCGCCGGCGATCTTCTCCAGGTCCATGCCGGCCAGAAGGTCGTGAATGGCCTCAGCGCCGATCATGGCGGTGAAAGAGTCCTCGCCGTACTCGTCGACGGCAATCATGTACTCTTCCTCGCTGAGGAGCTGGTTCTCCTTCAGCGCGGTGAGGCCCGGCTCGGTAACGATGTAGTTCTCGAAGTAGAGCACGCGCTCGATATCCTTGAGCGTCATGTCGAGCAGCGTGCCGATGCGCGAAGGCAGCGACTTCAGGAACCAGATATGGGCGACGGGCGCGGCGAGCTCGATATGGCCCATGCGCTCGCGGCGAACCCGCGACAGCGTTACTTCGACGCCGCACTTTTCGCAGATGACGCCCTTGTACTTCATGCGCTTGTACTTGCCGCACAGGCATTCATAGTCCTTGATCGGACCAAAAATGCGCGCGCAGAACAGGCCGTCACGCTCCGGCTTGAAGGTGCGGTAGTTGATGGTCTCCGGCTTCTTGATCTCGCCGAACGACCAGGACAGAATCTTCTCTGGGCTGGCAAGCGAGATCCGGATGGAATCGAACACCTGCGCAGGCGCCTGCGGGTTGAAGAGATTCATGACCTCTTGGTTCATGCCGTTCTCCTTTTCGGGGTCCTCGATAACCCCTTGCATCGATCGCGGACGAAATGTCCGCAGACTGGCCGGTCGAACCGGCCGAAGACTTCTTGGGTGAGCGTGATCTTGGCCGAAAACCGGTGACCGATTTTCGGGATCATGCTCAGGGCGCGCCGCGCTTAGAACGCGGCGCGCGCCGGTGCCTTACTCGGCCGCGTCGGGCAGACGCGTCGGGGTCTCTTCGACCTGCGTGTTCTCCAGCTCCACATTGAGGCCGAGCGAGCGCATTTCCTTGACGAGAACGTTGAAGCTCTCGGGGATGCCTGCCTCGAACGTGTCATCGCCGCGCACGATCGCCTCGTAGACCTTGGTGCGGCCGGCGACGTCGTCCGACTTCACCGTCAGCATTTCCTGCAGCGTGTAGGCCGCGCCGTAGGCTTCGAGCGCCCAGACCTCCATTTCGCCGAAGCGCTGGCCGCCGAACTGCGCCTTGCCGCCCAGCGGCTGCTGGGTGACGAGCGAGTACGGACCGATCGAACGCGCGTGGATCTTGTCGTCCACCAGGTGATGCAGCTTGAGCATATAGATATAGCCCATCGTCACCTTGCGATCGAACGGCTCGCCGGTGCGGCCGTCATAGAGCTGCGACTGACCGCTGGTGTGCAGGCCAGCCTGCTCCAGCATGGTGTTGATGTCGGCCTCATGCGCGCCGTCGAACACCGGTGTCGCGATCGAGACGCCGCGGCGCATCTGCTCGCTCAGGCGAACGATGCTCTCGTCGTCATACTCGCGGATCGGCTCGTTGCGGTCATTGGCCGGCATGAAGCTTTCCAGCGTCTTGCGCAGCGGCTTGATGTCGCCGCCACCCTTGTACGCGTCGATCAGCTCGCCGATCTTCCTGCCCATGCCGGCGCAAGCCCAGCCCAGATGCGTTTCCAGGATCTGGCCGACATTCATGCGGCTCGGCACACCCAGCGGGTTGAGCACGATATCGGCATGCGTGCCGTCCTCGAGGAAAGGCATGTCCTCGACCGGAACGATGCGCGACACGACACCCTTGTTGCCGTGACGGCCGGCCATCTTGTCGCCCGGCTGCATCTTGCGCTTCACCGCCACGAAGACCTTGACCATCTTCATGACGCCCGGAGGCATTTCGTCGCCGCGCTGCACCTTCTCGACCTTGTCCATGAAGCGCTGCTCGAGCGCCTTCTTGGACTCGTCGTACTGGCCGCGCAGAGCCTCGAGCTCGCCCTGGAGCTTCTCGTTCTCCACGGCGAACTGCCACCACTGCGAACGCGGATACTCGTCGAGCGTGTCCTTCGACAGCTTCGAGCCCTTCTTGAAGCCCTTCGGTCCGGCGATCGCCTCCTTGCCGACCAGCACGTCGGAAAGACGCGCATAGACGTTGCGATCGAGGATCGCCTGCTCGTCGTCGCGGTCCTTGGCCAGACGCTCGATCTCCTCGCGCTCGATCGCCATCGCGCGCTCGTCCTTCTCCACGCCGTGGCGGTTGAAGACGCGCACTTCGACGACCGTGCCGAAGGTGCCCGGAGGCATGCGCATGGAGGTGTCGCGAACGTCCGAAGCCTTTTCGCCGAAGATGGCGCGCAGGAGCTTTTCTTCCGGCGTCATCGGGCTTTCGCCCTTCGGGGTGATCTTGCCGACCAGGATGTCGCCCGGCTGCACTTCAGCACCGATATAGACGATGCCGGCCTCGTCGAGGTTCTTCAGCGCCTCTTCCGAAACGTTCGGAATGTCGCGCGTGATTTCCTCCGGCCCGAGCTTGGTGTCGCGCGCCATGACCTCGAACTCCTCGATGTGGATCGAGGTGAAGACGTCGTCGGCCACGATGCGCTCGGAGAGCAGGATCGAGTCCTCGTAGTTGTAGCCGTTCCACGGCATGAACGCGACCAGCACGTTGCGGCCGAGCGCCAGATCGCCGAGCTCGGTCGACGGACCGTCGGCAATGATGTCGCCCTTGTTGACGCGGTCGCCCATGCGCACCAGCGGACGCTGGTTGATGCAGGTGTTTTGGTTCGAACGCTGGAACTTCATCAGCCGGTAGATATCGACGCCGGACTTGCCCGGATCGAGATCTTCCGTGGCGCGGATGACGATACGGGTGGCGTCCACCTGGTCGACCACGCCGCCGCGGCGGGCGCCGATGGCAGCGCCCGAGTCGCGGGCGACGACCGGCTCCATGCCGGTGCCGACGAACGGCGCTTCGGCGCGCACCAGCGGCACGGCCTGACGCTGCATGTTCGAGCCCATCAGCGCGCGGTTGGCGTCGTCGTTCTCGAGGAACGGGATGAGCGCCGCCGCGACGGACACCATCTGCTTCGGCGAGACGTCCATCAGGTCGACGTTCTCGCGCGGCGCCATCATCACTTCGCCGGCGTTACGGCAAATGACGAACTCGTCGACGAAGCTGCCGTTCTTGTCGAGCTCGGCGTTGGCCTGCGCGACATGGTGCTTGGCCTCTTCCATCGCCGACAGATAAACGACGTCATTGGTCAGCTTGCCGTTGACGATCTTGCGGTACGGGCTCTCGATGAAGCCGTATTTGTTGACGCGCGCGAAAGTGGCCAAAGAGTTGATCAGACCGATATTCGGGCCTTCCGGCGTCTCGATCGGGCAGATGCGGCCGTAATGCGTCGGATGCACGTCGCGCACCTCGAAGCCGGCGCGCTCGCGGGTCAGACCGCCCGGTCCAAGCGCCGACAGGCGACGCTTGTGGGTGATCTCCGACAGCGGGTTGGTCTGGTCCATGAACTGCGACAGCTGCGAGGAACCGAAGAACTCGCGCACGGCAGCGGCCGCCGGCTTGGCGTTGATCAGGTCCTGCGGCATGACCGTGTCGATCTCGATCGAGGACATGCGTTCCTTGATCGCGCGCTCCATGCGCAGCAGGCCGACGCGGTACTGGTTCTCCATCAGCTCGCCGACCGAACGCACGCGGCGGTTGCCGAGATTGTCGATGTCGTCGATCTCGCCCTTGCCGTCACGCAACTCGACCAGCGTCTTGACCACGGCCAGGATATCGTCCTTGCGCAGCACGCGCACGGTGTCCTCGGCCTTGAGCTCGAGGCGCATGTTCATCTTGACGCGGCCGACGGCCGACAGGTCGTAGCGCTCGCTGTCGAAGAACAGCGAGTTGAACATGGCTTCGGCGGTCTCGAGCGTCGGCGGCTCGCCCGGGCGCATGACACGGTAGATGTCGAACAGCGCGTCCTGGCGGCTCTCGTTCTTGTCGACGTTGAGCGTGTTGCGGATGTAGGCGCCGACATTGACGTGGTCGATGTCCAGGATCTGGATCTCGTCATCGCCGGTGCCGAGCAGCACCTTCAGCGTCTTGTCGTCGATCTCGTCGCCGGCTTCGAGGAATATCTCGCCGGTGCCGTAGTTGACGATGTCTTCGGCAAGGTAGTTGCCGAGCAGGTCCTCGTCGGTCGCCTTGATGGCCTTGAGACCCTTCTCGCCGAGCTGGCGAGCCTGGCGGGCGGTGATCTTCTTGCCTTGCTCGACCACGATCTCGCCGGTATCGGCGTCGACCAGGTCGCCGACGGCCTTGAGGCCGCGGAAACGCTCGACGTTGAACGGAATGCGCCAGTGGTCGCCGGCGCGCTTGTAGGTGATCTTGTTGTAGAAGGTCGACAGTATCTCCTCGCCGTCCATGCCGAGCGCCATCAGCAGCGACGTCACCGGAATTTTGCGGCGGCGGTCGATGCGGGCGTGCACGACGTCCTTGGAGTCGAACTCGATGTCGAGCCACGAACCGCGATAAGGAATGACGCGCGCGGCAAACAGAAGCTTGCCCGACGAGTGCGACTTGCCCTTGTCATGGTCGAAGAAGACGCCCGGCGAACGGTGCATCTGCGAGACGATGACGCGCTCGGTGCCGTTGACGATGAAGGTACCGTTCGACGTCATGAGCGGCATGTCGCCCATGTAGACGTCCTGCTCCTTGATGTCCTTGATCGACTTGGCGCCGGTATCCTCGTCGATATCGAACACGATGAGGCGCAGCGTCACCTTCAGCGGCGCCGCATAGGTCAGGTCGCGCTGACGGCACTCGTCAACGTCGAATTTCGGTGCCTCGAACTCGTATTTCACGAACTCCAGCATCGAGGAGCCGGAAAAGTCGGAGATCGGGAAGACCGACTTGAAAACGGCCTGCAGTCCTTCGTCCGGACGGCCGCCCTTGGGCTCGTCCACCATCAGGAACTGGTCATAGGATGCCTTCTGAACCTCGATGAGGTTCGGCATCTCCGCAACTTCCGGGATCTTTCCGAAGAACTTGCGTACGCGTCTGCGGCCATTGAAAGTCTGGGTCTGGGCCATCGTCGCTCCTTAGCTATAAACTCGGGACGAACCTCGCCGCGGCTCGCCTTGCACCAACGGGCTGCCTCGGCGGCTGCCCCTATCTGTTTTTCCGGCCGCCCCTGCCAATTTCTTGGGCCAATCGCTTGGCGGCTTCCGGCTAAAACGGGAGAAAACCCGTTTCCGGAAAGCCGCTTTTCGGCCCTCAGGAAAGAGGTTTTCAAACGCCTCGCGTGACAGAACCCTCCCTTCGTCAAGGGAGGGGGCGGACGGCGCGAGACCGTCCGCCCTCGCCTAACAGGCTTACTTCAGCTCGACCTTGGCGCCAGCTGCTTCCAGCTGAGCCTTGAACTTGTCGGCGTCGGCCTTGGAAACGGCTTCCTTGACCGGCTTCGGAGCCGCTTCGACCAGGTCCTTGGCTTCCTTGAGGCCAAGGCCGGTGATGGCGCGGACTTCCTTGATGACGTTGATCTTCTGGGCGCCGGCATCGGCGAGAACGACGTCGAATTCCGTCTTCTCTTCAACCGGAGCAGCGGCAGCGGCAGCGCCGCCGGCAGCGGCAACCGCTACCGGAGCGGCGGCCGAAACGCCCCACTTCTCTTCCAGGAGCTTCGACAGCTCGGCCGCCTCGAGGACGGTCAGCTTCGAAAGGTCGTCTACGATCTTTGCGAGATCAGCCATTTTTGTATTCCTTCACTAGGTTCGAACGTGTGTTGTTGACAGCGAGGAACGGCCTCATGCCGCCTCGTCCTTCCGGGCGTAAGCGCCGATGACACGCGCGACCGAAGCCGCGGGCGCATTGACGATCTGGGCGATCCGGGTAGCCGGCGTGGCGATCATGCCAACCAGCCTGGCGCGCAGCTCGTCGAGCGACGGTAGTGTGGCGAGTGCCTTCACACCGTCGGCGTCGAGCGAGGTCGTGCCCATCGCGCCACCGAGAATGATCAACTTGTCATTCCCCTTGGCGAAATCGGACGCGACCTTCGGCGCCGCAATCGGATCCTCCGAATAAGCGACCAGCGTCTGTCCCTTGAACAGATCGATGATCGATGCGGAGTCCGTGCCCTGAAGAGCGATCTTGGCGAGACGGTTCTTCGCGACTTTGACGGTGCCACCGGCGGCGCGCATCTTCGACCGAAGGTCGTTCATTTGCGCGACGGTGATACCGGCGTAGTGGGCCACGACGACTGAACCAGCGCTTGAAAACGCATCATTCAGGCCCGTGACGAGTTCGCGTTTTTCCGCTCTGTCCACTGCCTATCTCCAGTTGACCCCTGCCCCATTGACGAGGTCAGGCGTCGGTTGCCTTTTGCCGGCCGGGCCATCCAGTAACGGATCTCCCGAACGGCGCTCGAGGATCCTGCCCCCTTTCGCCACACCAGCCGGCACGCCGGATAGTGCGCAGACAAAAGGCAAACACGGTTCGAACCTTTCATTGGAGCTTGGCTCCTTTGTCGGGTCTTCACCCGTCTCATGCAGGCCCATTGAATTAAGGCTTTTGGGCCGCCTGCAATCTCGGACAGGATATCCGGAAACCTTTCGGCTTCCGGGGTACCGGGCCGCCGACGGATCGGCGGTCCGGAATTCTTTCTTGCTGGAGCATGTTCCCGCTTTTCGGGATCATGCCCCAGCGATCGGCCTTACCCGATCGGCCGACACTTACGACGCGGCGAGCGTCGCGATGTCGAGCTTGAGGCCGGGGCCCATCGTCGAGGTGACCGACACCTTCTTGACGTAGTTGCCCTTGGCGCCCGCGGGCTTGGCCTTGGTCACCGCGTCGGCGAAGGCGCGGACATTTTCTTCCAGCGCCTTGACGTCGAACGAGACCTTGCCGACGCCGGCCTGGACGATGCCGGCCTTCTCGACGCGAAACTCGACGGCGCCGCCTTTCGAAGCCTTGACGGCCGCGGCCACATCGGTGGTCACCGTGCCGACCTTCGGGTTCGGCATCATGCCGCGCGGGCCGAGAACCTTACCCAGACGACCGACCAGCGGCATCATGTCCGGCGTGGCGATGCAGCGATCGAAATCGATCGTGCCCTTCTGGACGATGTCGACAAGGTCCTCGGCGCCGACGATATCGGCGCCGGCGGCCTTGGCTTCCTCGGCCTTGTCGCCACGGGCAAACACCGCGACGCGCACCGAGCGGCCGGTGCCGTTCGGCAGGTTGACCACGCCGCGGACCATCTGGTCGGCATGACGCGGATCGACGCCGAGGTTCATCGAGATCTCGACGGTCTCGTCGAACTTCACCTTGGACCGGTCCTTGAGCAGCTGCAGCGCCTCGGAGAGGGCGTAAGCCTTGTTCGGATCGATGCCTTCACGGCTCTTGGCAATACGCTTTGCAATCTTTGCCATGATCTTAGCCCACCACTTCCAGGCCCATCGAGCGGGCGGAACCCTCGACCATGCGCATGGCCGCCTCGACGTCGTTTGCGTTCAGGTCCTTCATCTTCTGCTCGGCGATCGCGCGCACCTTGTCGCGGCTAATCGTGCCAGCCTTGACCTTGCCCGGCTCCTTGGAGCCCGACTTCAGGTTGGCGGCCTTCTTCAGGAAGTAACTCACCGGCGGCGTCTTCATGACGAAGGTGAACGACTTGTCCTGGTAGTAGGTGATGACGACCGGGATCGGCGATCCCTTCTCGAGCTCCTGGGTCTGCGCGTTGAACGCCTTGCAGAATTCCATGATGTTGATGCCGCGCTGACCAAGCGCCGGGCCGATCGGGGGCGACGGCGTGGCCGAGCCCGCGGCAACCTGGAGCTTGAGCTGGCCTGCAACTTTCTTAGCCATCTCTATTCCTGCCTTTTCTCATGCCGGCCCGTTACCCGGGAAACGCGGCGGTTGCAGTCTGGTGGTGCGGTTCCGACGGCCGGCTATGCCGCCTTCGCCTCCCACCCGTTCATGCGGCGTCTGTTCACGCCGCCTCCCGACGCCTTGCGGCGCGGATCCCCGCGCCTTGCGGCGCAGCTTTACGGATCAGCCCTTTTCGACCTGCCCGAACTCCAGATCGACGGGCACGGCGCGCCCGAAGATCGAAACTTCCACCTTGAGGCGGGCCCGCTCCTCGTCCACTTCCTGGACGACGCCGTTGAACGACGCGAAAGGACCGTCCGAAACGCGGATCGCCTCGCCGATCTCGAAGGTGACCGAGGGCTTCGGCCGCTCGACGCCTTCCTGGACCTGGTTCAGGATGCGCTGCGCCTCCGTCTCGGTGATCGGCACGGGCTTGGAGTCGCCCAGAAAGCCGGTGACCTTCGGCGTGTTCTTGACCAGCGAGAACACGGCGTCGGTCAGATTGGCCTTCAAGAGCACATAGCCCGGGAAGAACTTGCGCTCGGCATCGACCTTGCGGCCGCGACGGATCTCGACGACCTTTTCGGTCGGGACCACGATCTGCTCAATGTCCCCGGACAAGCCCTTCTGCTTGGCCTTGTTCTCGATGTCCTCGGCGACCTTCTTCTCGAAGTTCGAATAGGCGTGGACGATATACCACCGCGCAGTCATTTCACGACCTCTCCGTAATCCGCCGAATTAATGCCCGAGACCCAGGATCCACTCGATCGCATAGCCCATCAGAATATCGGCAGCGAAGAAGAACAGCATCGCGATCACCGCGAATATCAGGACCATCACGGTCGAGATCATGGTTTCGCGCCGCGAAGGCCATGTCACCTTGGCCGTCTCCGCGCGAACCTGCTGGAGAAAGGTGAAGGGATTAGTGGTTTTCGAAGCCATGCGCCGCCTGTTTTCGAGACCCGTTGGCCGGGCCTCCTGGATGATCCCGCTGACCGGGACGTGCCGCCTGGGCTTCATGCGGCGCGAATCAGCGCCGCTATTTCACCCACGCAAATCAGACGCGTAAAGCCGGCTTCCCAGCTCCACGCGTCGCGTGTCTGTCTTGTCTACATAAAACCGATTCTTAATCCACGCAAGTGGCAAGGATCCGCTTTATGTCTTAACGCCGCCTCGGAACCATCCAGTCGTCCCGTCCCGGCTATACGGGGCTTATGCCCCAATTCTCGCTATATGGCAAGCCACCCGCCGATTTTCAACGCCGGAAGCTTCGATCGGCCACTTTGAGGAAATGGCACGGGCAGCAGGGCTCGAACCTACGACCTGCGGTTTTGGAGACCGCCGCTCTACCAACTGAGCTATGCCCGTGCATGCGCTTGTTCGGCGCAGGCGCTTCCTAAAAGCTTCCGTGCGCTCTGTAAAGAGCACTCAGCAGTGGTTTTAAAACCTTTGCCGGAAATCTGGATTCCATACCGCCGGCGACCGATCGCGCTCGCCAGACAACGCCCGCGCCTACGACTTCCCGGCCGGCGGCTTGTAAGGCCCGCCCGGCACGCCCCAGCCCCAGGCGGGCATCGGCTCGGTCTCGGGATCGCAGGTCTCGCCAAGATTCGAGTTCATCTTCGCCAGCCGCGATCCCCATTCGACATAGCCCATGAAGGCCGAGCGGAACTCGGGGTCGTCGGGCAGGCCGACCTCATCCGCCGCGTCGGCAAGGAGATTGATCCAGCGGCGGCGCTGTTCCTCGGTCAGATGCTTGCCGAGATGATGCATCACCATCTCGCGATGGCCGCCATGCTTCTCGCTGTAAGTCTTCGGGCCGCCGAAAACCTCGCCGATGAAGGCGGCGACATGCGCCGGGTGATCCGGCGACATCATCCTGAACACCGGTCCGACGACCGGATCCGCCGCCACCTTGTCGTAAAAGGTCCGGGTCAGCCGGTTCAGCGCCTCGCTGCCGCCGGCCCATTCGTACAAAGTCGGGATGTCCTCGCTCATCGCCGCTCCTCCCTGTGCATACAACAACAAGATAGCGGCAGCGCCCTGCCCCGCTCAACCTGCCTCGATGGCCAGTGCGCGAGCTAGAGCTTCGCCGGCGCCTTTGCCTCGGCATCGGCGGACGGAAGAACCCGGCAATTGTCCGGCCTGGATGGGGACCTGCAAATGGTGGCGCCCGTCAGCGCGTCCACCGATTGCGGCCCGGTCGTCAGCCCGAATGTCTTCAGTTCGTCCCGGCTGAGTTCCCTGTGCTTTGCATATTCGGCCGAGTGCATGGCGGCGAAAAAGCCCGAGCCGACCGCCATCTCGTCGAGATAGGCCCTGACCTTGTCTTCCATGCCCATGGAATGCACGAGGAAGTGCGCACCGGCGCCAACCAGGCGCCGGACCCCGCCGGCGACCATCACCGCGCAAGCGGCGTCGCATTCGGCGCCGGCATCGATGGAGAGCCCGGCATGGAGACCGTCGGCCGCGACGCACCCCACGGTGCCCGGATCGCAGTCGAGAAAATCCGTTCGGGCGACCGCGATATCCAAGCCGCGCTCGCGGATCAGCCTGCCCGCGGCGAGCGCAGCCTGCACATCTCCACCCGGCGAGTTGATTACGACCGGCAACCGGCGCTCCCGGATCGTATCGAGCAGTTGGCGCAGCTTGTCGGCCGTACCTGCGGCGATTGTGCCTTCCGCCGAAATCCATTCCGGACAATCGGGATTGCAGAGCGGGTTGCTGCCGCGAACAAGAACGAAACGCATCTGCAGTTCGTGGGCTTGCGGCGCCGGCGCGGGAACCGGCGCTGTATAAGAAGGTCCGGTCCCTACTGCCGCGACCGCGACGGGCGCGCCGTTCGCGGGAATCTCGCGACAATTCGCCGGCGCGGGATGGCGCTGGCAAATGGTTCTCTCGGTCAGCAGGTCGAGCGAATCGAGGCTGGTCACGAGCTTCATCTCCAGCATGTCATCGGGCTCGATCTGCCTGATGTCGCTGGCAGGTGTGGCCTTCATCACGCCCAGCACATCCTGCTCGACACCCATCTCCTTCAAATAGGCCGACAGCCGCTTCTCGATCGCCTTGCTCATCTCGTAGGTCTTGTAGCTGCCGGCGTTCTTGCGGCTGACGATCCTGGTGCCGATGATCTTCTTCTTGCCGTTCACGACCCGATAGGTGGTGCGGTAGAGCAGTTTTTCGCGCCGGTAGGTGGTGGTGATCTGATGGACGCCGAGATAGGCCCATTCGCCCACGACGCGGCGCATGCCGCCGGCAAACATCAGCGGGCAAGCCGAATTGCACATCGCGCCGCTATCATAAGCGACACCGGAATAGGGTTGGCCCTTGCCGTCATTGTCGCGGCAATTTTTCGTCCCCGGCGGGCAGCCGGAGAATTCCGTGATGCCGACCGCGATATCGAGCTTGTTCTTGCGGACCATGCGGCCAAGCTGAAGCGCAGCATCGACGTTGCCGCCCGGAGAATTGACGACGATCGGCAGCGGCCTTCCGCCGAGCGTCTTCAGCAGGCGTTTCAGCAGCAGCGGCGTGCCTGCGTCGATCGTGCCTTCGGCCGAAATCCATTCCGGGCAGTTCGGCTCGCAGCCCGGCGCGCTGCTCCGCACCACGACGAAGCGCATCGTCGGACCGTAGTCCGGCGGCTCTTCCTTTGCGGCGGCGCCGAAGGCGGCCAGCCCCAAGACGGCGGCCAATCCCAACCGAAGCAGCCCGCGCCGACACCGCATGGTCTTTGAACGGAATGTGGCAACCACGTCTGGCAAGCCCCTCGGTGCGACCCATACTAGTTGCGGCGCCGGTGGTTGCAACAGAATTGAAAAGAGTCTGGCAGCACAGCTTTCCAGACGAAAAAGGGCGGCCCGAAGACCGCCCTTTCCTTGTCGAGCCGGCGAAAGCCGGACCGATTATTCCTTGATGGTGACGACGATGCCGGCACCGACGGTGCGGCCGCCTTCACGGATGGCGAAGCGCAGCTTCTCTTCCATCGC
>NZ_VFTZ01000046.1 GCF_006440775.1 Mesorhizobium sp. B2-7-2
GATCTGCACTGATTGCCATGACATGCTCCTAGGGGCTCTTGTCGACATAATAATAGTTATTGAGCGCTGCGCCAACATGAACCGCTCGTCATCAGGCACGCTTGCATTCCGCGCCGCGCCCCACTACGTCAAAACGACCAAGCGAGGATCTGCCATGTCGACCGGACCGAACCGCATTCTCGACGAATTCGCAAAGATCATGACCGATGCCGCGGGTGCCGCGCAGGGCATGCGGCGCGAAGTGGAGACGGCGTTCCGGGCGCAGGCCGAGCGCATGCTGAATTCCATGGATGTGGTGCAGCGCGAAGAGTTCGAGGCCATGCGCGAGATGGCGGTCAAGGCGCGGGAAGACAACATCCAGCTGGCGACGCGCGTCGAGGCGCTCGAGGCCAAGCTCGCCAAACTGACCGGACAGGCCGCACCAACGGGTGCCGCGAAGCCCCGCGCAAAAAAATAATCATTAAACTTTTCCACATAGCGCGATCCGAAAAATCGCTTTGCCGTGAATCGCTTACCGGCATTGCATGAATCTTCGTGACAGCCACCTTTCCACATGCGGATGACGCAGTGCGAAAAATTGGGCTGTTCACGCGACTCCCGATCAATAGACTGAATTTGTTGCATGATTCGAAGCAGGGTCATGCGCCGGGCGGTGGGGTCCGGTTGGGTCTTTGTGTTGGAAAGTCCTGACCGTCCGAGTTCTAGACAAGATTGTTCGTCGTGTGTGCCCCGCGGAGCGTGTGGCGCTCCCCTGAACACAGGAAGCATTCATGGAACTCCTCGAACTCGAATTCTCCCGCGAAATCCACCCGGTGGATGTCATCGAGCAGGTGGCCCACAACAACGACTGGTCCTTCGAACGCGCCGGCGACGACGAGATTTCGATTTCGGTGGCCGGCAGCTGGACCGACTATCACGTCTCCTTTTCCTGGATGGAGGATTTCGAGGCGCTGCATCTGGCCTGCGCCTTCGACATCAAGGTGCCGGAGACGCGTACACTGGAAGTGATGCGGCTGCTTTCGCTGATCAACGAGCAGATGCTGTTCGGGCATTTCGATCTGTGGGAACAGGAAGGCGCGATCATGTTCCGGCAGTCGCTGCTGCTTGCCGGCGGGGTCGAGCCTTCGAGCCAACAGGTCGAGGTGCTGCTGTCCTCGGCGCTGGAGGCCTGCGAATGCTATTTCCAGGCCTTCCAGTTCGTCGTCTGGTCGGGTACATCGGCCAAGGACGCGCTGTCCAGCGTGCTCTTCGAGACCCATGGTAACGCCTGAGCCAAGGCGACTTCGCCGATGAGTTCCAGCAGCGAGCGAAAGCCCGAGATCAGCTTTGCCGATTTCGACCGTGTCGACATCCGTGCCGGTACGATCGTCGAGGCCGAGCCGTTTCCGGAGGCGCGCAAGCCTGCGATCAAGCTGAAGATCGATTTCGGCCCGGCGATCGGGGTGAAGAAGTCGTCGGCGCAGATCACCAAATACTACGCGCCGGAAACGCTGATCGGCCGCCAGGTCTTCGCGGTGGTTAATTTCCCGCCGCGCCAGATCGGCCCGTTCATGTCGGAGGTGCTGACGCTGGGCTTTCCCGACGAAGAGGGCGCCGTGGTGCTCGGCGCCATCGAGCGCAAGGTGCCGGACGGCGGGCGCCTATTCTAGGGCGAGCCTGGGGCGAACTGGAGCCGCTCTGTCCTGATCGGCGCGCTTGCTTGGCATTCCCAGCGCCTCGTCGACGGCGTCGAGGAACATTTCGGCGCAGGCCTGCCAGCTGTAGCGCATCGCGCGCTGGCGCGCTTCGGCGCGATCGATTTCAAGCGCCTTCATCGCCGCCTCGCGCAGATCGTTGGAGACGGCGCCGCCGACGCCATCGCCGACAATGTCGATCGGTCCGGTCACCGGAAAGGCGGCAACGGGCGTTCCGCTGGCCAGCGCCTCGATGATGACGTTACCGAAGGTGTCGGTTCGGCTCGGAAAGACGAAGACGTCGGCCGAGGCGTAGATCTCGGCCAGCTCGTCGTTCGGGCGGTGGCCGAGGAAATACGCGTTGGGATAGCGCGCCTTGAGCTTTGCCAACTCGGGCCCTTCGCCGACGACGACTTTGCTGCCGGGCAGGTCGAGATCGAGGAAGGCGGTCAGGTTCTTTTCGATCGCGACGCGGCCGACGCATAGGAAAACCGGACGAGGAAATCCGGTTTCCTTGCGCTTGTTGGGCCGGAAATGGTCGGTGTCGACGCCGCGCGTCCAGGGCTTCAGCTTGTTGAAGCCGCGCGCCGCGAGATCGTCCGCCAGCGATTGCGTCGCGACGAGCGTGCCCTGTCCGGAATTGTGGAAATCGCGCAGCCAATTGTAAGCCCAGCTCTCCGGCACCGGCAGGCGGGCGCTGAGATATTCGGGAAAGCGGGTGTGGTAGCTGGTGGTGAAGGGGCGGCCAATCTTCCGGCAATGGCGGCGCGCCATGATGCCGAGCGGACCCTCGGTGACAATGTGGATGTGGTCGGCCTTGGCGGCCTCGATCATGCGCGCGACGCGGCCAGGCGTGGTCAACGCCAAGCGGATGTCGGGATAGGTCGGCATCGGCAAGGTGCGAAACAGGTTCGGCGTCAGGAAATCGAGCTCGACGTCGAAGGATTTCAGCGCCTCGGTGAGGCGTTCCAACGTGTGCACCACGCCATTGACCTGAGGCCGCCACGCGTCGGTGACCATCAGGATACGCATAGCGATCCCGATACGCATGGCGATCCCGATACGCATGGCGATCCTTTGCCGCAATAATTCCTGAGCGCGCCGGCGCGGTGCCGGAACGGCAACCAGGCAGCCGCTCGCGCCTCGCTCCAGCGCACCCGGGCAGGGGCCGGATCGAAGCGATGCGGCAGGGCCGAATCAACAGAGGTCGCGCGCTTCATGCGCGCTCTTGACCATGATTTCATGACGGGCGGATGAAGCCTGTCTCGGCTGGACTTACGCAGGCACCTTGATCACTGCGCGCAGGCCGCCGAGCGGGCTGTCCTCGAGGCTGACGTCGCCGCCGTGGCTGCGGGCGATGTCGCGGGCGATCGACAAGCCAAGGCCGGTGCCGCTGGCATCGAGATTGCGCGCCTCGTCGAGCCGCAGGAAAGGCTTGAACACCTCTTCGCGCTTGTCGGGCGCGATGCCTGGCCCGTCGTCGTCGATGGTGACGGTGAGCGAGCCGCGGCCATGATTGGCGTGGACCTCGACGGTCTTGGCATAGCGGAAAGCATTGCCGATGACGTTCGACAGCAAACGGGCAAAGGCGTTCGGCCGCACATGCACGGTCGGATCCCCGGCCAGCGTCGTCGCGAGCTTGCAGCCGCGCAATTGCGCTTCCTCGCCGAGCTTCTGGAAATAGGTCTCAAGGTCGAAGCGGCCGGTGTCCTCCGCGGATTCGCCGCGGGCAAAAGAGAGATAGCCTTCCAGCATCGACTGCATGTCGTCGATGTCCTGGTTCAGCGCGGCCTTGGTCTCGGACTTGCCGCCGGCCAGCGCCAGCTGCAGCTTGAAGCGGGTGAGAATGGTCCTGAGGTCGTGGCTGACGCCGGTCAGCATCGCGGTGCGCTGCTCGATCTGGCGTTCGATGCGCTCTCGCATCTGGATGAAAGCGAAGCCGGCGCGACGGACTTCCTCGGCGCCGCGCGGGCGGAAATCGCGCGGCATCGGCCGACCCTTGCCGAAACTCTCGGCGGCCTCGGCGAGCGTCAGGATCGGCCTGATCTGATTGCGCAGGAAGGGGATGGCGATCATCAACAGCACCAGCGAGGTGCCGACCATCCAGATCAGGAAGATGTGGGTGTTCGAGGCATAAGCCTGGCTTCGCCGCACGAAGACGCGCAGCACCTTGCCTTCAAGCTGGACGCGAACCTCGACGACGTTGGAATTGCCGACCGTGTCGATCCAGAACGGACGGTTGATCTGCTTTGTGATCTCCGACGACAAGGCCTCGTCGAGGATCGAGAAGAACGGTTTGGGGCCGGGCGGCGGCAGCGGATCCGGCGGCAGCAGATCCACCTTCAACTGCATGCGATCCTGGGCGATGCGGATGATGTTGGCGTAGTCGGCGTCGTGCGGATAGGTCTCCATCATGTCGATGACCGCCGCTATGTCCGAGATGGTCGCCTGCGACAGGCGCTGCGTGACCGTCTGCCAATGGCGCTCCATGAAGACGAAGGCGACCACCGACTGCAGCAGGATCATCGGCGCGATGACGATAATCAGCGAGCGGGCGTAAAGCCGCTTCGGCATGTAGAGCGCGACTAGGCGCCAGAACCGGTTCCAGGCGCGCGGCATCGCCCTCAGCGTCCGCAATGCGAGATCGCCGGGACCGCTTCCTTTCGGCTTGTCCAGTTGCGTGGTCGCCATTCGCCCTTCCGCTCGTCGATGGCCGTTCAGCAAAGGGCCTTCGACGGTAACCTATTCGACGCTGAGCCGATACCCAATACCGCGCACCGTCTGCAGCCACACCGGATTGGACGGATCGCGCTCTATCTTGCGGCGCAGCCGGTTGATCTGCACGTCGATGGTGCGCTCGCCGACATCCGATTCATCGCCCACCAGCTCATGGCGCGGTATGGTCTCGCCCGCCCGCGCGGCGAAGATCGCGAGGATCTCCTGCTCGCGGTCGGTCAGCTTAAGCGCCTCGCCGCCGCGCTTCAATTCACGCTTGGCGATCTGGAACGTGTAGGGTCCGAACACCAGTTGCTCCACCTTCGGCGTCGCCGCCGGGCCGCCACGGCGCAGGATGTTGTTGATGCGCAGGATCAGCTCGCGCGGATCGAACGGTTTCGGCAGGTAGTCATCGGCGCCGGCTTCCAGGCCGGTGATGCGGCTGTCGGTCTCGGACAGCGCCGTCAGCATCAGGATCGGCACGTTCTTCTCGGCCCGCAGCGCCTTGGTGAGGTCGACGCCGGTCTCGCCCGGCATCATCACATCGAGCACCAGAAGGTCGAAGTCGAGGCCGGCGAGCTTGCGCCTGGCCTCGCCGGAATTGCCGGCCACGGTGACGCGAAAACCGTTCTCGGACAGATACTGCTTGAGCAGGTTGCGGATACGCGTGTCGTCGTCGACGACCAGAAGATGCGGCGCGTCATCGTCGGGTGCTGACGGATGATCGACCTTCTCAATGGTCTCCATGGTTCTTCCCCGATGTTTGCGCAGGCACAATGTCAATCTGCGCTCTTAGTTCCGGATTGACCATCGCTTCCAGGAAGCGCTCGATCGTGGCGCGTTCGGTGGTTCCGGAATCCTCCAATGCCGCACGGATGCGGCGCGACTGTGGCCGCGCCAGCGCCAGGGCCAGGGCGCGACCCTTGGCGGTCGGGTAGAGCTCGCGCTGCCGGCGGTCGCGCGGACCCTGCACCTGGACGATGTGGTCGGTGTCGATCAACTGCTTCAAAACCCGCGCCAGGCTCTGCTTGGTGATCTTCAGCACATCGAGCAGCTCGGCGACGGTGAGGCCCGGCCTGCGGTTGACGAAGTGCAGCACGCGATGATGGGCGCGGCCGAAGCCGTAATCGGCGAGGATCTGGTCCGGGTCGGAGGTGAAATCGCGATAGGCGAAGAAAAACAGTTCGATGATGGCGAAGTCGATGCCGTCCTCATCGGCGATGGCCGTCCTGATCGGTTTTCCGGCTGCGGGGCTCGTCATCGTTTCTCCATGCGAGGCGGGAATTATGTCAGTACCGTTGACGTAATTTCCGGGCAATGATAATTTTTGACAAGCTTTTCGGCGGATTGCGAACAAAAAGGCAAGAGGAAGCCATTTTTCCGGAACTTCCTGAGTTTGCCACGGATTGAATATCCGCCTACGCTTTCAAGCATTGGCCAGCGTTTCGGATCCTGTGCGGGGCCGGTTCGAAAGGTCATAAACACAACGATTTGCGGGCGCCTGCCCGCGGGAGGTTTCCATGGCATCCGTTCCCTTCGATCAATTGGAAGGCTTCATCTGGATGAACGGCGAGTTCGTCAAATGGGCCGACGCCAAGATCCATGTGCTGACCCATGGCCTGCACTATGCCAGCGCCGTCTTCGAGGGCGAGCGCGCCTATGGCGGCCAGATCTTCAAGCTGACCGAGCACAATGAGCGCCTGCATGAATCGGCGCGCCTGCTCGGCTTCAAGATTCCCTATCAGGTCGCCGAGATCGACGAGGCCTGCCGCACGCTGTTGAAGAAGCAGGGTTTCCAGGACGCCTATGTGCGTCCGATCGCCTGGCGCGGCAGCGAGCAGATGGGCGTTTCGGCGCAGAACAACCGCATCAACTGCGCCATCGCCATCTGGCAGTGGCCGAGCTATTTCGATCCCGCGCAGAAGCTCAAGGGCATTCGGCTCGACGTCGCCGAATGGCGCCGGCCCGATCCGCGCACCGCGCCGTCCAAGTCGAAGGCCGCCGGCCTCTACATGATCTGCACGCTGTCCAAGCACGCCGCCGAGGCCAAGGGCTACGCCGATGCCATGATGCTCGATTGGCGCGGCCAGGTGGCGGAAGCCACGGGCGCCAACATCTTCTTCGTCAAGGACGGCAAGATCCATACGCCGACGCCCGACTGCTTCCTCGACGGCATAACCCGCCGCACGGTGATCGGCCTGGCGAAGGACCGCGGTTTCGAGGTGATCGAGCGCGTCATCATGCCGGAGGAACTCAAAGATTTCGAGCAGTGCTTCCTCACCGGCACCGCCGCCGAGGTCACGCCGGTTTCCGAGATCGGTCCATACCGATTCGAGGTCGGCGAGATCGCCAAGACATTGATGAATGACTATTCCGCCGCGGTGCAGCCAAAGCACGCAATCGCTGCAGAATAGAGATAGTCACAGCTTTTTTGTGCAATAGGGGCGGTTTTCGAGCCGCCCCTTTTATTTAAGCGCGCGCGCATTTGACTTTCGAACAATTCGGCGTCTCATGATGGCGTCGGCCCGAGGAGGCTGGCGGCTATGGAGGGACTAGTTACATGGACAGCAACACGATTATTCAGATCGTTGTACAGGTAATTGCCGGCGTTATCGGTGGCCAGGCGGTTGGCGCGGCGTTCAAGCAGGCAGCGATGGGCCAACTTACCAAAATCCTCGGCGGTGCGATCGGCGGCGTCGGCGGCGCGGCCATTCTCGGCAGTCTGCTCGGCGGCGGCGGCGTTGACGCGGCAGCGGCGGCGGGCGGCATCGGCAGCGCGCTCGACCTGAAGAACCTCCTCGGCGGCGTTGGCGGTGGCGCGATCCTAACCGGCATCATCGGCGCGGTCATGAATGCAATGAAGAAATAGGTCCAGTTCTCTCGGACTTTGCCATGGGCGGCCTCGGCCGCCCATTCCTTTTTTGGAACACGGCCGGCGGCCTCGGTCGCCCATTCCTTTTGGAAACATGGCGGCGGCCTAGGCCGCGCATTTCCTCCCGAAGTTCGGACAATGGTGGACGAGGTTCGCCGGGCTGTCTACATCAGGGCGACACTTCGAAGGAAGGGAAAGGAAAGCCATGGGTCAGCTCAATGCCGGTATCGTGCCGGTCACGCCCTTCCAGCAGAACTGCACCATTCTCTTCGATATGGACGACAAGTCGGGCGTCGTCGTCGATCCCGGCGGCGATATCGACAACATACTTTCAGCGCTGAGGGACAATGCCATCACCGCCGGCGCAATCTGGATTACGCATGGCCATATCGACCATGCCGGCGGCGCCATGGACCTGAAGGACGCGCTGGGCATCGACATTATCGGCCCACATGAGGCCGACAAGCCGTTGCTTGCCAATCTCGAGAACCAGGCCAAACGTTTCGGCCTCACCGATCCGGTGCGCAATTGCGTGCCGGACCGCTTTCTCACCGAAGGCGAAACGGTGTCGTTCGGCAACCATGTGTTCGAAGTGCTGCATTGCCCGGGGCATGCGCCGGGCCATGTCGTCTACTACAACCGGGCGGCCAAATTCGCGCATGTCGGCGACGTGCTGTTCCGCGGCTCGATCGGTCGCACTGACCTGCCCGGCGGCGACCACGCCGCGCTGATCGCCTCGATCAAGGACAAGCTTCTACCGCTTGGCGACGACATAGGTTTCATCTGCGGCCACGGCCCGGGCAGCCGCTTTGGCGACGAGCGGCGGACCAATCCGTTTCTGACCTGACCTTCAAAAAGAAAAGCGCCGCTGAGGGCGGCGCTTTTCTTGGGCAGGGAACCCAGGCGATGTTCGACCGGTCAGTTGGCGACGCAGAAATGCTGAGCGCCGTCACTGCCGGTGAAAGTGCCGGTCCGCGAATTGAAGCTGCGGTAGCGGTCCGAACAATACTCGTACCAGCCGCGGGTCCACGGTTCGGCGTAGCGGTCGGCATAGACGACACGCGGCTGCTGAACGTAGTAGCGGCGCACCGGCCGGTCGACATAATAGTCGTCACCATAGGCCGGTTCGTAATAGCGCGGCCCGGGGTTGCTGAGCGCGCTGCCGATCAAGGCGCCTGCCGCGAGGCCGACAACGCCGGCGGCGAGGGCGTCACCGCCATGATGACGATGATGGTGCCAGCGCCAGTCGTCGGCATTGGCCGCCGAGAAGGTGGCCAAAGTGGTCGCGGCAATGCCAGCACTGAGGATGGCGGTCTTGAGAAAACGGTTCATTTTCGGTCTCCTTCGCGTCGGCCCGCGCATTTTTTCGGGGATACGGACCGGCTTTAGCAAAGGTTAATAGAAGACCGTGGCTGAACGGAGGCTGAACGGAAATCGGCGTAAACGATTTTTCGTGGCCTGGGGATTTTTCGAGCCTCGGCGGTTTTCGAGGCTTGGCGATTTTCGAAGCCGGCGACCTTTCCGGACCTGGGCACAACCCGTTCCGGGGCGGGAGCGGTCCCGCCTGAAAAGCTTCCGTCGGATCTGTCGCGAGCCGGCTTAGCCGACCGACAGATTGACGGCCTTCGGACCCTTGCCGCGCTTGTCCGGCTCGGTATCGAATGTCACTTTCTGCCCATCCTCAAGACCGGGAAGGCCCGACGCCTGCACAGCCGAGATGTGGACGAAGACATCCTTCGCGCCATCATCGGGCGTGATGAAGCCGAAGCCCTTGGCATGGTTGAAGAATTTGACGGTGCCGGTCTGCGGCATGGGAAACTCCTTTGATCCCATCAAGTCAAGTCTCGGGCCGGCAAACTGCCCGAGAGGAAATTTGTCCTTTATTTTAGCGCTATCGGCAAGAGAAAGTTTTCGCCTGCCGATCCAAGCATTTGCGCGCAAAAAAGGCGCGACCGAAACGGTCGCGCCTTCGCAATTTCAGGCCTACTCTGAAGCCGGTTCATGATCCTGCCGCACCATTGCATCCGCAAGGATGGGCTGTTTCGGCGGATCAGGCGGCGCGCAGGTTGACCGCCTTCGGGCCCTTGCCCATGCGGTCCGGCTCGACGTCGAAGGTGACCTTCTGGCCGTCGACCAGCGTGCGCAGGCCAGAGGCCTCGATCGCGGAAATGTGGACGAACACGTCCTTGGCGCCACCATCCGGCGTGATAAAGCCGAAGCCTTTGGTGGCATTGAAGAACTTTACAGTACCGGTCTGGGCCATTGGGGAAAACTCCTTCACCCGTGTCAGTCTTGTGGTTTGCCCGCTGCCTCGCGCCTTGGGCAAATCCCGGTGGTTGCTTCGGCGGTCATGCATTCGCGCATGGTCAAACCCCCCGCCGAAAAACGGGGTTGTCAGAGATTCACACTTATCGGGGAAAGGTCGTCCAAAACGTTCCGCTCTCCGGGTCGCAAATGCCCGAACATGATTTTTATTACACGGAAACGTGATGGTTGCAAGACGACGCTCGCGGGCGACCAGCGGCGCGTCCAACGCTGGGCCTCGATAGACCCGGCCCCATCACCGGTCATCGGCCAGAGGCGGGCCAAGCATGGGCCAAGGCGACAACCGGTTCCGCGGCTCCACAAACGACGGTTGCGTTTAGCGCGCAGGATGCGAGGATACCGCGAGCCGGCATCGCGCGCCGGGACGAAGGAGGAGTATATGCGGTTGGTTGCGGTGTCGCGGCAGGGCGTTGTCGTTTTCATGCTGTCGGCGCTGCTGGCTGCCTGCACCGTCGTCGTCGACGATGGCCCAGGCCCGCGGCCGCCCCGTCCGCATCCGCAGCTCTGCACCATGCAGTACCAACCGGTCTGTGCTCGGCGCGGTGGCGACCGGCAGACCTTCGCCAATGCCTGCCTGGCCGAAAGGGAAGGCTACCGCATCGTGCGGGACGGTCCTTGCCGCGACGGTGGCGGTGGTGGCGGTGGAGAACAAGCCTTCTGCACGCGCGAATACGCGCCGGTCTGCGCCAGACGCCATGGGCAAGTGCGGACCTTCCCGAACGCATGCGAGGTGCGCGCGGCGGACTATCGCATCGTCGGCGACGGACCGTGCTGAGAAGAGCGCGGCGTCCATTCGCGCAGATAGACACCGCGCCGCGCGCTGACGCTTTGTCTTGAATCTCTTGCCCGTATGGCTTAGGTCCGGCGGACCAACAAATACGGCAGGTTTCCCATTAAAAAAGATCACAGAAGAGCGGCAAATGCCGGTGGCAGGCCAGGTGGTTCGGCGAGCCCGCTCGATCCCTATGTGCAAAAGGCGCTGCAACTGCATCAGGCCGGCCGGCGCCAGGAGGCCGAGGGCCTCTACCGGCAGGTATTGGGGCAGCAGCCGAACCATGCCGCTGCGCTGCATTTCCTCGGGCTGCTGCTGCACCAGACCGGCAGGAGCGAGGAAGGGCTCGATCTCATCGAGCAGTCGGTGACCTTGCAGCCCGAAAATGCCGACTTCCTCAACAATATGGGCACGGTCATGCGCGATCTCGGCCGCGTCGCCGCCGCGGTCGATTTCTTCCGCGGCGCGGTGGATATCCGGCCGGACCAACTGGCCGCGCGCGACAATCTCGGCTCGTCGCTGAAGCAGCTCGGACAGCTCGACGCGGCCGAGGAGATCTATCGCGGCACCATCGGCCGCAACCCGTTCCATGTCCGCGCGCGCATCGGTCTTGCCGAGACGATGCAGGAGGCCGGGCGGCTGGATGAGGCGATCAAGCTATTTAGCGAGGCGCTGTCGATCCGGCCGAAGGACGCCGAGTTGCTCTATGGGCTTGGCGTCGCGATGATGGAGAAGGGCAAGCTCGGCGAGGCGGCCGATCTCGCCCGCCAGACGCTGGCGATAGCCCCGAATATGTCGAAAGCCTGGCTGCTGCTCACGCAGGTCAAGCGCCAGACCGAGCGCGACAAGGAGCTTTCCGGCATGGAGGCCGAGCACGCCAAGGCGCCGCAAGGCAGCCTCGCGCGCATGCAGCTCTCCTTCGGACTGGGCAAGGTCAATGACGACCTAAAGCATTATGGCCGCGCCTTCGACTATTTCGCCGAGGGCAATGCCATCCGCCGCAAGGTCATCGACTACGATCCCGCGCGCACGCGCGGCGAATTCGAGGCGATGAAGGCGGCCTTCGACACAGCCTTCTTCGAGAAGCGCAGGCCAAGCGGCATTTCCGACGACACGCCGATCTTCGTCGTCGGCATGCCGCGCTCCGGCACCACGCTGGTCGAGCAGATCATCGCCAGCCACCCGGCGGTCTTTGGCGCGGGCGAGTTGAACATCTTGAAGACAGCCGTCGGCAAGCAGTTTCCGATGAGCATGCCGGGCGGCTTCCCCGCCGGTATCGCCGACATGCCCGACAAGGCCTTCGCCGAAGCCGGCCAGGCCTATCTCGACATGCTGCATAGCCGCTATCCGGGCTACCGCCATGTCACCGACAAAATGCCGGGCAACTTCCTTCTGGTCGGCTTCCTGCACATGATGCTGCCGAAGGCCAAGATCGTCCATTGCGCGCGCGATGCGGCGGCCACGTGCCTGTCGATCTTCAAGGTGCATTTCCGCGGCGACAGCCACCGCTACGGCTACGACCTCGGCGAGCTCGCCGATTTCCATAACCTCTACACCGACATCATGGCGCATTGGCACAAGGTGCTGCCGGGCGTCGTGCACGATGTGCGCTATGAGGATTTCGTCGCCGACCAGGACGGGCAGTCACGGAAGCTGATGGCGTATCTCGGCCTGCCCTGGGACGACAAGGTGCTGTCCTTCCACGAGACGGACCGGCCGGTGCGAACCGCATCGGCCGCGCAAGTGCGCCAGCCGATGTATCAGGGCTCGGTCGATCTGTGGAAGCGGTATGGGGAGCGGCTGAAGCCGCTGCTGGATCGGCTGAACTAGCACACGCGTCAGCGATTGGCCGAAGCGCCCGAACTTCGTCATCCACGGGCGGAGCGGGAGCGAAGCGGACGCGCAGACCCGAGGATCCATTCCGTGAGCTCGCGCGAAGGTTAAAGGCGGCGCAGAACAGAGGTCGTTCTGCATCGCTGCAACGCTCATAGGTAACGGAATGGATCCTCGGGTCTGCGCCGCGTCGCTTCGCTCCTTGCTCCGCCCGTGGATGACGACCTGACGAGCGCCTCGGCCAACCGCAAATGATTGCGATCAGCCGACACTGGCGTTCCGTCGCTCCTCAAAGCTGGATGAATGGCTGGAAGCCGCCGAAGATCATGCGCTTGCTGTCGAACGGCATGGCGGACCAGTCCATCTTGAGACGCTCATCGGCCATCACCTTGGCCATGACCGCGTCGCGACTCTGTCTGGACTCGTAGACGACCCAGGAGAAGATGACGACCTCGTCGTCCTTCGCTTGCACGGCGCGCGGGAACGAGGTCAGCTCGCCATAGGGCACGTCGTCGCCGACGCATTCGACATAGGCGAGCGCGCCGTGCTCCATCCAGACGGTGCCGGCGTTCTCGGCCATCTTCTTGTACGCATCGAGATTTGCCTTCGGCACGGCGAGCACGAAGCCATCGACATAGGACATGGCGGTTCTCCTCTTTGGTGGCGTTTTTTCCTTCTCCCCTTGTGGGAGAAGGTGGATCGGCGCGCAGCGCCGAGACGGACAAGGGGTGTTCCAGCTTGGCGCTAACTAGCCCTCACCCGGATTGCGATTTGCGAAGGGCAAATTGGGGCAATCCGACCTCTCCCACAGGGAGGGGTGGGCGGCTCACTTCACCGGGGCATTCATCGCCCAGGCGACGCCGAAGGGGTCTTTCACCTGGCCCCAGCGGTCGCCCCAGAACATCACCTGCAGCGGGGTGACGACCTCGCAGCCGGCATCCACCGCGCGCTGCCACCAGGCATCGATGTCGTCGCTGCCGAGATGCAGCTGCAGCGTATAACCCTGCGCCGCCTGGTGCGGATGGCCGTGTTCGGGATAGGCATCGCCCAGCATCAGCGTCGAGCCGTTGACGTAGAGATGGATGTGCATGGTGCGGCCGTTGTCGTCGGGCGGATAGGCGAACACCTCTTCCGCGCCGAAAGCCTTCTTGTAGAACTCGGCGGCCTTGATGGCGCCATCGACCTGCAGGTAGGGGGTCAATCCGCCAAGGACCTTGGCGCGGGGCGGGGTCTGGTCGTTCATTCTCGTGTTCCTCTTCACGGGTTGATCCGGTTTTGCGACCCCAGGACGGATGAAGCGGCGGCGATCCTACATGGCCTGCAAATTATTTTTAGAGTAGCTGGTCCAGGCAGCTCGGGCGGCAAGCACGGCTGCAAAACAATCGCATCGAAAGCGCGACTTATATGACCTTCGAGAAGGTGGCGGCGCGGCGGCTTTCGCGCGTTTCGAAAATCTCCGGAAAGCCGATGTCCTTGCGCAGCTCGGCCGGCAGCGAAAGCAGGATGCGCTCGCTGCGATGACGGGCGCGCGCCTGGGCATAGTGGTTGGCAAGACGGCCGATGGATGACAGTACCGACATGATGTCTCTCCCTGGTTGATGCCGGCATCATCGTGTCGGCATCCCAAGGACGAGGCGGCAATCGGCGATCCGACAGATCGCCTCGATTTTTTTCAGAACACCGACGCGGCCAGCGCGGTGTCGTAATATTCCACCATCTCGATGATCTCGCCGTCGCGGACCGTCCAGAAATTGGCGGTGCGCATGATGAGCTCCTCGCCGGTGGCGCGGCGCGTCATGTGGATCTCGACCTGCGCGGCCACCTTGTCGCCGCCGTCGATGATCTCGACCGGGACAAAGTGCCGGTATTCGAAGTCGTCGTCGAGCGCCAGGAGCCTGGCGAGGAATTCCTGCTTGCCGTGCGCGGTGCCGGCGTGACGCGATTGCCGGGGATCGGCAATCCAGCGGAACACGACATCTTCGGCGCACCGAGACAAGGCGCCCTCGATGTCGCGGTCCGCATAGGCCTGATAGAGATTGCTGATGATTTCCACTGCACGCATGGCCCATTCCCTCCATGGCTAAGCAGTTCAGCATGCGCTTTTTTTAGCAGCTGGAAAAGTATCGCCGAGCCGGCAGCTATCCCTGTCGGGCCGGCAGTGCCGGCCCGACAGAGGTATCGTCTCAGTTCGGCATCTCGGCGACCGAGCGGAAGAACGCCTCAGGGTCGTCGACCTCGGTCAGCCGCCGCTTGTCGATCAGCCAGAAGCGATTGCCGACGGCACGGATGAAGGAGCGGTCATGCGAGGCAAGCAGGCAGCTCGCCTGATGCTTCAACAATTCGTCCTCCAATGCCTCCTGGCCGTCGATATCGAGATGGTTGGTCGGCTCGTCGAGCAGATAGAAATTGGGATGGATGAGCCTGAGCACCAGCATCATCAGCCTCGATCTCTGTCCGCCGGACAGAGCGCCGATCTTCCTCTCCTGCATCTCGATCGCGACGCCGGCGCCGGCGAGCAGGGAGCGGGCGCGCTGCTCGCCGATCTCGAAGCGGCGCGAGACCATCGCCAGCGGCGTGTCGCCGCCATCGATGCCCGACAGCGCCTGGTCGCTGTAACCGAGCACGGTCGACGGCGTCACCTTGATGTTCGCAACCGATCCCGGCTCGGCGACGGCGTCGCGGATCATCGCGATGAAGCGCGTCTTGCCGACGCCGTTGCGGCCAAGCAGCACGATGCGATCGCCTTGGCAGATGTGGCGCTTGCCGGTCCTGAACAGCAGCGTGCCGTCAGGGGTTTCGACCGCCGCGTCCTCCAGCGTGATCAGTACCTTGGCGTGGGTGCCGCGGTTGGCCAGCTTGATCGCGCCGGCCGAACGCTCGCGATGCGCTTGTACGGCGGCATCCTCCAGCTTCTCGGCCCGTTCCTTGAGCTGCCTGGTCTTCACCGTCAAAAGGTCGCTGCCGGAATTGATGCCGATATTGTTCAACTTGGCGGCCTGCTTGCGCAGCTGCTGGGCGATCTTCATGTCGCGCTCGAACTTGCGCGCCATCGAGGCATCGAGCTCGTCGAGCGCAAGCCTGGCGCGCGAATAGGGCAGCGCGAACACCGGCGAGTCTTCCGGGCGCAGGAACAGCGTACGGTTGATGGCGGCGTCGAGAAAGGCGCGGTCGTGGCTGGCGATAATGACCGGCACGTCGCGCGGCAGCGCATTGAGCCATGTTTCCAGCTGGCTGATCCTGGCGAGGTCGAGATGATTGGTCGGCTCGTCGAGCAGAAGCACGTCGGGATCGGTGACCCAGACGCGGGCGATCAGCGCCAGACGCTGCCAGCCGCCGCTCAGCGCGCGCATAGGCCGGCCGCGCATGTCTTCCGGCACCTCGAGGGAATCCAGCACGACGTCGACGCGCCAGGACTCGCTGTCGCGCTGTTCGGACGGCAAGGCATCGGCGACGACGTCATGGAAGCTGCGGCCGAGGAATGCGTCAGGGATGGATTGCTCGACATGGCCAACGCGCAGGCCGCGCGACCGGGTGATGTCGCCGGCGGTGGCTTCGAATTCGCCGGCCAGGCATTTGAGAAGTGTGGATTTGCCACGGCCATTGGCCGCGACGATGCCGAGCCGGTCGCCGGAGCCGATGATGAGGTCGAGGTTGGAGAAGAGCGGCGCACTCATGGTGACGCCGAGGGATTTGAGGCTGATCAGGGCCATATCGATTTCTCTGGTCTGTCCGGAAAATCCGGCTCAATGCACTTTGACGGTGCGCCCACAGGCCATCAGGCCAGGTTCGGCGGCACCACGAAGGGCAGACCAAAAATCGAAGCGGGAAAACCCGGACCGTCCTGGTCAGCCCTGCAAGCAAGCTCGCAGGGCACAGACAGGGCCGCGCTGACGGTGGTGATAGCAGTTCACGCAGCCCTCCTTCCAGATGTTCGAGTTGGGAATTGGATACACCGGGGGAGGGGCGGAGGGCAAGGTGCGCCTTTCCCTTCTCCCCTTGTGGGAGAAGGTGGCCGAGCGAAGCTCGGTCGAATGAGGGGTGTTCCAGGGAACGCCAGCGTCTCACTCCGCTGGAACACCCCTCATCCGTCTCGGCGCTACGCGCCGATCCACCTTCTCCCACAAGGGGGAGAAGGAAAGGGCGCTACTGCCCCGGCCGTCCGGTCTTGCCCGGCCGGCGTTTCTGACGCCTCTCGTCGCCAGGGTCCTCGTAGGAGCCGATGCCGGCGCGCTGGCGGACGATCGGTTTGTCGTCGCGTTCCTTCGCGCCCGTCCTGCCGGACATCTCCCCCACCGGAGGAGACGTTGGCTGCGGCTTCGGCGGCTTCGTTCCCTCGACCGGCTTTTCGGTGCGGCGCACCGTCATCTCGTCGAGCGAGTTCTTCCTGAACAGCGGCTTGGTCGCCTCGCCCGGAATGCCGAAATCGGAACCGTGCGCTTCCTGCGCGCTCTGCTTCTTGAACAGCGAACGCGACACCGCGCCGGCCGGGGTCGTCATGTCGGTGCCGGGACCCATGTCGTCGATCGACGGCTTGGCGAAGAGCGGCTTCTTGACCGGCGCGGCGCCGTCGGCGCCCATCTCGTCCAGATGCGGCTTGCGGAACAGGTTGGGCCGGGCAGCCTTTGCCGCCTCCTCGGCGGCGCGTGCCTCGTCGAGCTTGCGGAAGCGCTCCTGTTCCTCGACCGTGCGATGCTTGGCCACGCCCTTGTTGTGCTTGCCCTTTTCGCGGCCTGATGCGGGACTTTGCCCTTCCACCTCGCGTGCCAGCGGGTCGTCGGAGATGGCAAGCTCCATCTCGCGCAGCCGCTTGATCTCGTCGCGGACGCGCGCCGCCTTCTCGAAGTCGAGATTGGCGGCGGCGTCGCGCATCTGCTTGTCCAGCGCCTCGAGATGGGTCTTCAGATTGTTGCCGATCATCGCCCCGGCATCGTCGGTGAACTGCGAGATGTCGGCGCGGACGTGGTCCTTCTCATAGACCGAGTCGAGGATATCGGCGATGCGCGACTTGACCGATTCCGGCGTGATGCCGTTGGCCGCGTTCCACTCCATCTGCTTCTCGCGGCGGCGGTTGGTCTCGGCCATCGCCCGTTTCATCGAGCCGGTGATCTGGTCGGCATAGAGGATGACCTTGCCGTCGACGTTGCGGGCGGCGCGGCCGATGGTCTGGATCAGCGAGGTTTCCGAACGCAGGAAACCTTCCTTGTCGGCATCGAGAATGGCGACGAAGCCGCATTCGGGAATGTCGAGGCCCTCGCGCAACAGGTTGATGCCGACCAGCACGTCGAAGGCGCCGAGGCGCAAATCGCGCAGGATCTCGATGCGCTCCAGCGTGTCGATGTCGGAATGCATGTAGCGGACGCGGATGCCGTTCTCGTGCAAATATTCGGTGAGGTCCTCGGCCATGCGCTTGGTCAGCACGGTGACCAGCGTGCGGTAGCCGGCCCGGGTCGTGTCGCGGATCTCCCCGACGACGTCGTCGACCTGGCTCTTGGCCGGACGCACCTCGACCGGCGGATCGATCAGGCCGGTCGGGCGGATGACCTGCTCGGCGAAGACGCCGCCGGACTGCTCCATTTCCCAACCGCCCGGCGTCGCCGAAACCGCCACCGACAGCGGGCGCATGGCGTCCCATTCCTCGAAACGAAGCGGCCTGTTGTCCATACAGGACGGCAGGCGGAAACCGTACTCCGCCAGCGTCGCCTTGCGGCGGAAGTCGCCGCGATACATGCCGCCGATCTGCGGCACGGTGACGTGGCTTTCGTCGATGAAGATCAGCGCGTTGTCGGGCACATACTCGAACAGGGTCGGCGGCGGATCGCCCGGCTGGCGTCCGGTGAGGTAACGCGAATAGTTCTCGATGCCGGCGCAGGAGCCGGTCGCCTCCAGCATCTCGAGATCGAAGCGCGTGCGCTGCTCCAGCCGCTGCGCTTCCAGCAGACGGCCAGCCTTTTCAAGCTCTTGCAGGCGATGCTTGAGCTCCTCCTTGATCGACTTGATGGCTTGATTCAAGGTCGGGCGCGGCGTCACATAGTGCGAGTTGGCGTAGATCTTGACGCTCTTCAGCTCGCCGGTCTTCTGGCCGGTCAGCGGATCGAACTCGGTGATCTGTTCGATCTCGTCGCCGAACATCGAGATGCGCCAGGCGCGGTCTTCCAGGTGGGCGGGGAAGATCTCGATGGTGTCGCCGCGCACGCGAAACGAGCCGCGCACGAAGTTGATGTCCTGGCGCTTGTATTGCTGGGCGACGAGGTCGGCGAGAAGCGAGCGCTGGTCGAGCCGGTCGCCGACCTGCATCTGGAAGGTCATCGCCGTATAGGTCTCGACCGAGCCGATACCGTAGATGCAGGACACGGAGGCGACGATGATGACGTCGTCGCGCTCGAGCAGCGAGCGCGTCGCCGAATGGCGCATGCGGTCGATCTGTTCGTTGATCGAGGATTCCTTCTCGATATAGGTGTCGGTGCGCGGGACGTAGGCCTCCGGCTGGTAATAGTCGTAATAGGAGACGAAATACTCGACCGCGTTCTCGGGGAAGAATTTCTTGAACTCGGCATAGAGCTGCGCGGCAAGCGTCTTGTTCGGCGCCAGGATCAAAGCAGGGCGCTGCGTCTCCTCGATCACCTTGGCCATGGTGAAGGTCTTGCCCGAGCCGGTGACGCCGAGCAGCACCTGGGTGCGGTCGTTCCGCTCGACGCCTTCGACGAGGTCCTTGATGGCTGTCGGCTGATCGCCGGCGGGCTCGAAATCCGAGACCATCTTGATGGCGATGCCGCCTTCCGACTTTTCCGGTCGGGCCGGACGGTGCGGCGTCCACAGCTGGCCGTCCTTGTGCAGCGGATTGCCGGATTCGATCAGCGCCGAGAGCGCCGCGACCGTTGCAGTGACGCCGCCGGACGAAACCGACTCGGCATCCTCGAGGCTGATGTCGAGGCCGGCCACCGGGTTGAGGCCGGCGGCCGCGCGCTCTTTCGCCGAGGCAGCGCCGCCCATCGAGGTGCCGCGCGCGGTGCGCCCGGGCGCCGACGAGCGCTCGGGGATCTTCTTCGGCGCTTTTGCCTTCGGCTGCTTTTCCGCCTCGCGCTCGATCTGCCCGGCCCAATCGGAGATCGAGCCGGTCAGCGGCGCGCCGGAAAAGTCGGCCTGCGGCGCTTCCGCGAAGCCGCCGGGCTCCAGCGGTTCGGCGGCATCGAGGAATTCGGTCAACGGGCTGCGCCGCTTCGACGCGCCATCTTGCGAAGGCGTCTTCTTGTCAGGATGTCTGGCCATGGCCCGAATATGGGAGGACTCGGCCGAAATGGAAAGAGCCGAGTGAAAGGGCTCCGGCCGCGCGTGGACGCTGCTGACAGAAGGCTGTCAGGAGAGGCGTCATGACCCGACGGACCGGGGAGCGTCCGCGATTGCGGCAAGCGCTGCGGCGGCGGCGGCGCGGCGGGCCTTCGGTCCGTCCACCGGCCAGACCAAGCGGCGCTTGATGGTCAATGCCGGAACCTCACGGGCAATCTCGACGAGCTGGCCGGAGCGGAAATGCTCCCTCAGCACCAGTTCGCTGGCAAGCAGCGCGCCTATGCCGGAGATCGCGGCATGCATGGGCGCACCGAATTCGATCCGACGCTGGCCGTTCGCCACCTCAGAAGCTGCAACCTCGACCGCGACGGCGTCCACAGCGCCTTCCGCACGCTAGCCCGGCGCTTCGCGCCTGAGGAGGCGGAAGCGGTGCTTTATCAGGGCGCAATTCTCTGACGATAGCCAGGGGAATGGCGTCGACCTCGAAGGTACGGTTCCTCGCCCCGCAAGAGGCGGGGAGAGGTGTCCGCGAAGCGGACGGAGAGGGGGTTTCGAAAGGCGGAAGCCCTTCTCTTCGAAGCGCTTTCGCCGCCCGGACCGGCGCCCCCTCTCCGTCTCGGCTTTACCGAGCCACCTCTCCCCCATTTCATCTAGGGGACGCACACATTTCCAAGCGGCTGGCCTTTGGCGATAGCGTGCATGGCAGCTTGGCGCATGCAATGGCTAATGCAGCGCTGGTCGACCCCCACTCCGTCTCGGCTTCGCCGAGCCACCTCTCCCCCGATCGACGGGGTAGAGGAAAGGCGC
>NZ_VFTZ01000047.1 GCF_006440775.1 Mesorhizobium sp. B2-7-2
AGGATTCCAGATTTGGCAGACCTCGGCTGGCGCCAGGACGGCTCCGCCACAAAATCTCACCCGATGCATAAGAACGGTTAGGTGGCGCGCCACCTAACCCTAGGCCGGCGATATTTATGTCTTCCGCGGCCGCAGCGGCAATCTGATCAAGATTATCTGGCATGATGGGCTTGGCATGTCGCTGTATGCAAACGGCTCGAGAAGGGCCGGTTTCTATGGCCGTCGCCGGCGGACGGCACGGTTTCCATATCACCGGCGCAGCTCGCCTACATGCTCGACGGGATCGATTGGCGCAACCCGCGCCACACGTTCCGCCCGCAGCGCGCGGGCTGAGTTTTTCTTTGAGTTTGCGCCATTTTCCGCGAGTCAGCGGGCGCGTTTTATGATTCACTCCAGGGCATGGTTGCCACCGCCCAGGATGCTGTTCCGGACGATATCGGCGCGCTCAGAGCGGCGCTGACCGCAGCGCTGGCCAGAGCCGAAGACGAGGCCGCGCGCGCTGCGCTGGTCGAGGCCGAACTGGCGGTCGCCAGGGCTAAGGCATCGGATGATGCGGCGCTGATCGCACATCAGCATCTGACGATCCGCAAGCTGCAGCGGGCGCTGCATGGTCAGAGTTCTGAACGCTCAGCCCGCCTGCACGACCAGATGGAGCTCACCTTCGAGGAGCTCGAGAGCACCGCGACGGAAGACGAGATCGCCGCCGAACAGGCCGCGGCCAGGACCACCGAGGTGGTGCCTTATGTGCGCAAACGACCGGCGCGTCAGCCATTTCCCGAGCATCTGCCGCGCGAACGCGTGGTCGAGCCGGCGCCGACCGCTTGCCATTGCTGCGGCGGTCATCGGCTACGCAAGCTGGGTGAGGATATCACCGAGACGCTGGAGGTGGTGCCGCGGCAATGGAAGGTGATCCAGCACGTGCGGGAGAAGTTCACCTGCCGCGACTGCGAGACGATCAGCCCCGTCGCCGACCGCTTTGAGGACAGCCGTGCCGGCGAATGCGTCGCCCGCCATCTGGATGGCTATCGCGGCGTCCTGCAGGTCGACGGCAGCGACCGTATTTCCTATGGTCCGGCGAAGCGGTACGGTTTCAGCTGTGTTCATGATCGAGATAGCTCGCGATGGTGGGACCTACGTGAAGGTCTTCGATCAACGCGGTACATCCCCACTGTGGCAAGAGGTACCGGCCGATACATTGTTGCCAGATCCGAATTGTGCTGCCACAAGTCAGCCTATAGCCTGGCCGCATTCCACTGGTAATGGCGACCGGCACCCAGCCCTCCCAACACCTGGGGCGGTTCGAGCTACGACGAGGGATCGCAGGCCCGACCAATGGTCTCCGATCGTGTCAACATAACGCGGGGGGGGGTGGGCTCCGCCCTTCTCCCTCCAGATGTGCCACGCACACCGCTGGAAATGATGATGCCACCCAAGACGGTCGCTTTGATTTGAATTAGAAGGAGAAAAACGTGCTAAAAGAACTGCATTTTGAGATTGCCGAGTTTCAGTCACGTCTAACAGCGGTAAAGAAAGAAATGACGACGAGAGGGATCGAGATCCTTCTTCTGTCAGAGCCGCCTAACCAAAACTATCTTACCGGCTATAACGCTTACTCGTTCTATACTCCGCAAATGGTGATCGTGTCACTCGATCACGACGAGCCTATTTGGGTGGGCCGGTTGATGGATCGCGTTTCGGCATTAATGACTACCTATCTTGCCGATCAAAACATCAGAGCTTACCCCGAAACGCATGTTCATTCGCCCTTCCTATCGGCCTACACCTTTATGGCCGATATTGTAAGGGAAGTCGGGGGCGAGAAGGCGCGCGTTGGCGTCGAGATGGGAGGATACTATTATTCCGCCCGTGCTCACCAGGATCTTACCCGGGCTTTGCCACTTGCGGAATTCGTTGATGCTGACCTACTCGTTGGATGGCTCCGGCTGATAAAGAGCCCGACTGAAATCGCAATCATGCGTCAAGCTGGTCAGCTTGCAGATGTGGCGATGCAATGTGTGATCGATACGGTGGAAGCTGGAGTTCGTGAATGCGATATCGCGGCAGCTATTTATCACCAGCAAGTGTCGGGTACGGCTGAGTTTGGAGGTGACTACCCTGCTTGCCCTCCCGATCTTTGCATAGGCGAGCGTTCAATCGCTCCACATGCAGCTTGGACCGACGAACCGGTGCCGAATTCCTCTGTTGTTAATCTTGAACTTTCGGGGTGCCGGCACCGCTACCAAGTTCAACTCTCTCGTACAATCGTAGTCGGCAAACCCTCAACTGCATTCCAAAATCTGTCGAAGATTGCTGTAGAAGCCCTAAACGTCGGCCTCGAAAGTGTGCGTCCTGGGCGGACCTGTTCAGAAGTGTTCAGCGCATTCAGTCAAGTGCTTGCTCGCCATGGGATTGAAAAGGAGTCCCGAATTGGATATCCGACTGGCATCGCATTTCCGCCCGCATCGGGAGAACGTACGGCTAGTATCCGCAAGGGAGATGAAACAGTTCTTCAGCCAGGTATGGTTTTCCACATGATGCCTGGCCTGTGGCTAGACAACGTTGGAATCACGATCACCCAAAGTTTTGCTGTTAAGGATCGTGGGTTTGACCCTTTAACGAAGACAGCGCGCGAGCTTTTCGTCAAATAGAATGCGGATTACTGTGGGGGGCAAGCTCTTCCTGCAAACCGGCGTCGATCCCGTCCTCTTCGGCGGGATTCCAGCAGTTGCACGTGGTGCGGCAACGCAATGCGCGCTTGTCGCCGCGATCCGCTCCCATGCGGCCGCACGCGTCGCCGGCGAAGCGCCGATCGATGCGACGCTCGACGAGGCGCGGCTGGGCGATTGACGCGGCAGCTACGTCAGGATCGAGTATCTCAAATTGCGAACCGATTAGGATCGGTTTTGCAACGGTTGAGTTGGGACGCAGGGAGGATTGTTTGCGCTTCTGGTCGGGCGGCGAGAATGGCGAACTGTCCGGCCAGCGACGGATTCGGATTGAAGGCGTCCCTGGCCTGTCACTTGCTCATCATGTGAAACATTTCAATGCCGGACAGGATAATGCCGACGCTTACTGAGGATTGAAGCCGCACATCGTTCGGACACGGTGCTTTATGCGCCGATGGTCCTGATTGATCCAATTGTTCAACTATGGCTCCGGCAGATGCGGATCGGCTTCAGCAGGCACCGGGCGCGATCCTGCAAGCGATTTGTGGTGTCGCAGGCGAGACAAGTCTGTAGGCCGGATACCGCCGTAGCGTACCAAAAGGACAGTATTCTTTGACAATATTCCCCTTCACCGAAGCCACCCCGTACAGTTTCAAGCGACTCCGCCGAAGACTTCGGAAGTCGTGGTCATCGGCGGCGGCATTGTCGGCGTGACTACGGCGCTGTTCTGGCGCGCCGGAATATCTCGGTATCACTGTTGGAGATGGGAATCCCGCTCCCGAAGCCTCTGCACTCCGCCCATCGACCGCGGGATTACGGGCTTTTCCTGCAGTTCAAGACAGTGCCGCTCAAGGCGAGTTGGGCGGGCATGATCGATGCAATGCCGGATGTCGTGCCTATCGTCGATCGCGCCGCTGCGATCCTAGGTCTGGTTATCGCGACCGGGATGAGTAGCCACGGCTTCGGTATCGGACCCGGCATGGGCGGGTTGGTGGGCCGACCTGGTCCAAGGAAATGAGACAGGGCACAACCTCCACAGATTCCGCCAATCACGCTTCAGCGACGGCAGCATGATCCGTTTGGGACCTTCCCTCTAGAGGAGATGACCTTCGCCGTTTAGCAGGCTTCGACCAGATGACCGGTCAGCGCGCCGGCCTTGACGGGCACATCGGTTGGCGGAAACGAGATGAACCCTGTCGCATTCTCTGCCTCCTTTTCCGGGTCGAGCGCAGGCGCACGAGCCTAAATTGATCTGCTGCAACTTTTGATTACAGTGCTGTGGCAAGGAACCTTCGTTTTCGGAGTGTTGCAATGTTCAAAGGCTGTCAGTTCGACAAGTCCGCGGTCCTGCTCTGGTGCGCTGCTATCTCTCGCCTGCAATCTGAGCCTGCGTGATCTTGAGGAGATGGCCGAGCGCGGTATTGCCGCACTCCAGTTTGCCTACTCATCGGGAGACGAGATGGTCGTCGGCCCGACGTCGGGAAAGCTTCAGCGCCTCTAAGTGAATAGCTGAGGTGCTTCTTAGGCTGTGGACACCCTTGGCATCGATCTGATCGCCGGCCTTGACCAGCACTTCGGCGATTGTGCCGTCGCGCTCGGCATGCAATGCCGTCTCCATCTTCATCGCCTCGATGGACAAAAGCACGTCGCCGGCCTTGACCGCCTGGCCGGCGGCAACGGCGAGCGCCGAGACGACGCCCGCATCGGTGCTCCGACATGCGCCTCGTTGCCCGGCTCAGCCTTGCGCCGCGATGCGCACGGGTGGTTTCAGTCCAGGCCATCGTGATCTCCATCGAAGCTCGCAAATCCGACGGAATCACAACCGGCTGAAATCACTCAACTATTTTCGGAACGGCGCTAATGGCGGGCCGCCAATCACATCGCGTTAACATTAGTGGTGCTAGTTCGGTGCAGCAAAAGATATAGTATACGACTGATGAAAAGAAGCTCAAAGAGGTCTTATAAATCTTTAAGTTGTTTCTTAAATGTTTAACCCCAGAGACGCAATGGCAGTGTAGAAGCTTTCCCAAGTCAGTAACGACCCGCCCCATTACCGCACTGTGGACGTGTAAATGGGGGAAGCAATAACGACTTCACCCTCGCGCTGATCAGGCAAGGGCATGTGGTGGAGCGAGCCAAAGGCTGTGACGAATGCATTCGCAGAGGCAGTTTGGTACGATCGATGTTTGGGTTTTCCGGCATTCACAGCTGACAATCCCAACGCCATACATGCGTGAAGTGCTAAGCCCAACTGAGCGGGAGCGGGCCGAAAGAATCCGCCACTCAGATCTGCGGCTTTCATACATTCAAGCAAAATTTGCTTTTCGAACCATCCTTGCTGCGCACTTGCATATTCCGGAGCAAGATCTCCAGATGACCGTTTCGCGGTTCGGCAAGCCTCGATTGCCGGCGCGCGATATCGAAGTGAGCCAGTCTCACAGCCAGGATTGGTCCGCCGTCGCCGTTTCAGCCGTGGGCCTGATTGGGATAGATATTGAGCGTTGGCGCCCCTTGGCAAATTGCCGACAATTGGCCCGCCACATTATGACTGACCAAGAAGTCAGGAGGTTTGAAGACGTTACGCGCAAACAGTCTGCGAGAGAGTTCCTGGAGCTGTGGACCAGGAAAGAGGCTATACTGAAATGCGTAGGTCTTGGTCTCCAGCAGGACCCGCTAACGCTTCACACGGGCTGGGATGAGCAGGTTGTGGAATTTGGTGGCCTGCATTATTATCTCAATGCGCTCCCAATCCGCGGGCAGTTAATAGGGCATATAGCATCGCCTTGTCCCCAGCAGATCATCATGCGCACCCTGCCATCTCAATTGGTTGACCAACTTGGACAGCCGGATACCAAATAAATTACTGAACCTTCATGATCGAAGGTCGCGGACAATGGTACCTTCACAGCAAGGTCTGAGGTCAGGGACAGCCAAAAAGGCTTGTGTCCGAATTGCGCTCGGACGCTGCACGAGTACGCAATGCAGGGGCGCAATAAGGGTCGACAGCGTTACTGCAATGGCGCCGTTCGCGTAAATTTATCAAATTAGAAATTAAATCGTTGTGCAAAATGATATTTAACACTTTTTAACAGATGCCTGAACTGAAGTTTGATACATCTTAACATTCTACATTAGATAACCGTGCTACTTTGGCTGCCGTAAGCTTAGGTCGAAGTGGCAGCTTCTAGTGCTATAAAGACCGAATTGGAAGTCCTCATAAAAAAGAAATGTCCGCTAAGAAAGAGGCGTTTTCAGGCGGAATCTAGGTGGAGTGGCTTGAGAGATGGAACAACTTCCTGGTAAGTCAAAAACACTGCTTAGTGTTGTAAAGAGTTCACTTGCGCCGTCGTATCGGCTAATTTGCTTCCCCCATGGGGGGGGTAGCGTCCAGTCGTTCCGTAATTGGCCAGACTATCTCCCTGACGACATTGAGCTTATTTGCTTGGATCTTCCCGGGCGCGGCAAACGATCAGCGGAGGCCGCCATTCGCAGCATGGACGTACTGGCACCCATGGTCATCGAGGCGCTCCAGGAATACAGCGATAGCCCCTTCGTTTTCTTCGGTCATAGCGCAGGTGCCCTCGTGGCCTACGAGATTGCCCGCTCCCTTGAGGAGGCCGGTCGGCCATCTCCCTTCCATGTGGTCGTGTCTGCTCACCCGTCAGCGGATCTGCCCCCGCAAGAGCCGCCGATGTATACATACACCGATGATAAGCTAACCGATGTGATTCGTACCCTTGGTATGGTCCCCAAGAAGGCGCTGGCAAACGAGAAACTGCTATTGGACTTCATTTTGCCGCCCCTGCGGGCCGACTTCGAACTTGCGGAGACTTACGACCGAAACCTGCCAAAGCCTCTCAAGGCGGCAATCACCGCAATGGGCGGAGTTGAGGACGAAATCAATGCCAATGACCTAGACGGATGGCGTCGGCTTACGACGTCGCGCTTCGCCCGGATTATGTTTGATGGCGATCACTTTTTCACCCATGCCATGACGGAGCAGGTGGTGTCCAGCCTCCTGCGCGAGGTTAGCGAGGTGAAGGGACAACTTCCGGTTTCTATCCAACACGGCGAGGTCTTCCCTTATACTAATCTAACGCTGCATGAGCGATTCCGCAAACAAGCAGCTCTCACCCCCGACAGTCCTGCCATCGTTTCAGAGGCTACGACCATCACATATCGTGAACTCGACGACCTAACCGACATTCTATCCAGGCACCTTCTTGGACATGGTCAGAGCCGAGGTTCCAGCGTGGGTATCCTGATGGATACTTCACCTGAATACGCCGTCGCTTTGTTCGGTATTCTAAAAACAGGGGCGGCCTACGTCGTGCTTGACAAAGCATTGCCCGCCGCTGCGGTAAAGCGAATACTTGCGAAAGCATGTGTTGAAATCGTCGTCACCAGCGACCATTTCGCAGCCAAGCTTCCGCCTGACTGGTCCGGTATTGCGCTGTCGCTCGACGAGGGTTGGGAAGCACAACTTGGCAAGGCCAGCCCGGCCAATCCGCAACCGGTGAATATCGATGCGCCGGCCCAGATCTCATTTTCGTCTGGCACGACTGGTGAACCAAAAGGGATTGTCTGCCCCCACCGAAGCAGTGTATGCGCCAACCAGTGGCGCTATCATGCGCTGCCATACACGCTTGGTGAGCGTGAGGCGGTCAATCTCTTCGGGGACATAATGCGGCCGATCCTCGCCGGGATTCCAGCCTATCTGGTCCCCGATGACGTTATCTACGATCCGCATCAGCTGGTCGAGTACCTGGAGCGAAATCGAATTTCCAGAATATTGCTAACCCCATCACTGCTGGACGTGATTATCAGCAGCGGCTTCCTTGACCTCCCCTCCCGCCTTCCCGATCTCAGATTGATCTACCTATCAGGCGAGGTACTAACAGCAGCGTTGCTTGCGCGGGTCAGGGACGCGCTGCCGCACATCAGAATCATCAATTACTACGGCGCAGCGGAGGCATGTGATGTTTCGCATATTGACTTGAGCGAGGTCGATCCTGCGATAATACAAAAGGTCGCGCCGGTGGGTAGGCCTCAGTACAATGTCAGTGTCTATATCCTGGGGGAGCAACGCGATCCCGTCCCAATGGGCTTCTTGGGCGAGGTCTTCGTCGGCGGCGATGTCTTGGCTCATGGATATCTCGGCAGCCCAGAGATGACACGCGAAAGGTTCTTTCCCGACCCGTTTCGCGCAGATGGCACGATGTTCCGCACTGGCGATCTTGGTCGTATGCTGCCAAGTGGCCACTTGGAAATTATCGGGCGCTGCGCTTTCATGGTGAAGATCCGAGGTTACAGCCTCGTGCCCGGGTCTGTAGAAGCTGCCTTGCTTCGCTACGCCGGGGTCCGCTCCGCCGCCGTATTGCCTGAGCTCGATTCGACGACAGGCCAGCCGGACCGACTGGTCGCCTATGTGGTGCTGCACGATGGTTGCAGAGGCTGGGAGGCTCCTTTGCGAGCGCATTTAAAGTCCGAGTTACCGCACTATGCGATACCTGCGCATTTCGTGGCGGTACGGGAATTGCCCATTGCGGCTAACGGAAAACTTGATCGGTCGCGCCTTCGCGGGCTCGCGCAAGAGTCGTGCGCTCTGGTGACCGGTACCGACGAGGTCGAATCAGCACTTCGCGCAGCCTGGCGAGACCTTCTCCAGGCCGAAGCTGCCGATCTGGGCGACAATTTTTTCGACTGCGGCGGACACTCCCTTCTGGCTGCCCGCCTCTGCACGCAGATTCGTGAGAGTCTGAAGGTGCAACTCCGGGTAGTGGAGGTCTTCCTCAATCCGACCTTTAACGAACTCGCGGCTCTTCTCCGCAAACGCATTGGCGAGCAGGGACGTCCCCAAATCGGCAAGCTCCCCAAAACACCGCCAGTCTTGGCGCGTAGGGCGCATGTGAAGGCGCTGGACCGTCGAAGCAGCCCCAGTATGGACATTGCGGTGATTGGTATGGCCGCGCGTTTTCCTGGCGCGGAGACGGTAGACGCGCTGTGGGAGAACCTCTGCCAGGGGGTATGCTCGATCACCTCGCTCTCCAGGCAGGAGCTCAAGGCCCGAGGCATTGCGGAAGCTGTCCTGAATCGCCCGGATTATGTGCGCGTGGGCGCCCATCTCAACGATGTGGACCTTTTCGATCCGGATTTCTGGAGCCTCTCGAGGCGTGAGGCAACGTTAATGGACCCGCAGCATCGGCTGTTTCTCGAATGCTGCTGGAAGGCACTTGAGTCGGCCGGATATGCGCCAACCCAGCATGAAGGCCGGACCGGAGTGTTCGCAGGGTCTTCTTCCCCACTCTATCTACTGCACCATTTGAAGGGCAGCCTCAGCGATCCCACCAACGCGCCACTCGCTTTCCTGACGGAGCTCGGCAACGAGAAGGACTACCTTGCCGCGCGCGTGTCCTACATGCTGAACCTTAACGGCCCAAGCATTGCGGTGCAAACCTCATGCTCAACTGGGTTAGTGGCGATCGCGGTCGCCGCTCAGTCGCTCGCGGCCGGCTATTGCGACATGGCGTTGGCAGGGGGCTCGAGTATCACCTTCCCTCAAGCGGGGTATCAGTTTGTCAAGGACTTCATTAATTCTTCGGACGGTGTGTGCCGGGCCTTTGATGCCGATGCAAGTGGCACGGTGCTCGGAGATGGGGTAGGGGTTGTCGTTCTCAAGCGCCTTGAAGACGCGCTTGAGGCGAACGACTCGATCCACGCGGTGGTAAAAGGATGTGCCATTAACAACGACGGCCGCGCCAAATCATCCTTCTCGGCGCCTAGCGCACGAGGCCAGGCCGAAGTTGTGCGCCAAGCACTTGCCTCCGCGGCACTTGGCCCTGAAGATGTGGAATATATCGAAACTCATGGGACCGGCACCAAGGTCGGCGACCCAATCGAGGTCCGCGCACTGGCAGATGTCTTCGCGGGGCAGGCGAACGCCTGTGCGCTCGGGTCAATTAAACCGAATATCGGCCATGCCAACATCGCCTCAGGGGTCGCGAGCTTTATCAAGACAGCTCTCACGCTTCAGCACGGAGTAATCCCAGCGACAATCAAAATCAATCGGCTGAATGAAGATCTGGGACTGGAAGACACGCCTTTCTTCATCAATGAGCAGCTTAGACCTTGGCCCCGTCCGCCGGGACGTTCACGAACTGCCGGAGTTACTGGACTCGGTATGGGAGGAACCAACTGCCATATCGTGCTGCAGGAATGGGACAGCGACAATGCAAGGGCTTGGCCCGGATCGATTGCACGGGGATCTCACGCCCTTTGCCTATCTGCAAAGACCCCGTCAGCGCTAAGCCGGGCCTGCCTGAATCTAGCTGCGTTCTTGCGGCGCAACCGCGACATCGATCTTGGTGACGTCGCTCATACACTACGCGTGGCGAGATGCCACTTCGCGCATCGAACCGTTGTGGTGGCGCGCAACTTGGGCACGGCCATCGCGAGGTTGGAAGAAGAAGGGGATCGTACAGCTGATCGGACCTTTTCCTCGCCGTCTATTGGCTTCATGCTGCCGGGCTGCGGAGTGCAGCACCCGCGGATGTTCAAGGATCTGTTCGATCACGTGCCGGACTTCCGCAATGCTTTCCTGACTTGTGCGGCCGCTTGTCGCCGGCTCCTGGATCGTGACCTGGAGACGGTCATGTTTGGGGAAGACGACAAATACCGGACGGCTTCCTTCGAAGAAATCAGTGTCATGATTTTCTCCGTGCAATTCGCCATGGCGCGTTCGCTAGAACTGTTCGGAGTTCAGCCCGCTTATCTCGTCGGACACAGCATGAGCGAATACGTTGTGGCTACCCTAGCGGGCATTCTAAAAGTGGAAGATGCTGTTGAGCTGACGATCGCTCGGAGCCGTGCGGTGGCAAATATTGGTATCGATGGTGCTATGCTTGCGGCCGGATGCGGCCCGAGCGAGGCTGAGCGTATCCTCACGGAGGACGCTTGGCGTGATCGAGCAGAAGCTGGCGAGATCGGCGTCGGTATCGTGAACTCAAATACCGACGTCGTGTTCACCGGCAAGCGGGAACTTCTGGAAAGGCTTCAGGAAAGTCTCGAACATCGACAGATCACCAACAACCTCCTTATTACAGCTGGCGTCCCCAGCCATTCGCCGCTGATGAAAGGAGCGACTGACGCCATCGACGCGCGGGTCCGTACACTCGAAAAGGGCCTGCCGAATGTGGCCATTGCTCTCAACTCAGGAGCTCTGCATGAAGCGAAAATACCCTTGCAGGACACCTACTTGAGCAGGCAAGCGATCGAGCCTCTCCGATTTGATCGTGCTCTCAAGCCCGTTGTCGCGGCTGGTGTAGCTGCACTCGTTGACATCGGGCCCTCACGAAATCTGGCGCGTCTGGCACAGGGAGCAATCAACTCAGAGGACCGGAAGACCCGAATTCCATCGATCGTCCCAGCCGCGCGCGACGAGAACGATGAACAATCCACTGACCGCCATGTCCTTCTGGAATGCCTTGGGGCACTCTGGGCCGCGGGTGTTGCGGTGGATTGGAAACGGGCCAGTGATCAATTGGAACCGTTCGGTACTCGCCGTCGCATTTCCCTTCCAACGTACTCATTCGACGGTCACCGATGCTGGCCGGACGATCAGCTTGCGAGGCGGACGGTTCCGCGGCAGTCCGGGGAGCGAGAACAGCAAAGGGGAGAAGAGTTCACGACGCCAGACGAGTAGTAATAAGAGGAGAAAAGGGTTATGGCAGAAAAAGTAGTCGAACCAGGAAAACTAAACATGTTTAGCAACGATGATCCGAGGAAAATTTTTCTTGATGAAGTTAAAAATATTATCGGAGATAACGAAATATGCTTGGACGATAACTTTTTTGATGTTGGGGGAGACAGCCTTATCGCCGCAGAGCTCCAAGCTAATTTGGATAAAAGCAACAATTGGAGGTCGCCGCAATTGGATGAGATAATTGAGGCGGCGACGTTCGGCGACCTGTACGAGCGAATATGCATCCGTAACCATCCGTCGAAATAAGGACACCTCGAACTTGCTAGACTGAATGTCCCAGGAGAACATTTGGTCTAGAGCGGAGACGCAGCTGAACACACAGCTCTGTTTCTGGCTTCGGCGAGACTGGGAGCGGACCATCTTCCGTCCGCATGCGCCAGACTCGACGCACACTTCCCAAAGGGAATGCCAAAATCGGACTCTTCTGTCAGGCTGTAACCACTGGATCTGCGAAATTGCTACCGCACATGGACATTTGGCACCCAGGTGGTCGGCGGCGACAGTCGATATTTGATGAATGCGCATACACCATGCACATCAAATGTATCTGCACGACCCTGGAGGCCAGAATGACGTCGCAAATCGAGAGCTGCCTTGGAATTCTGGGTTTGGAACCTGCCTTGCCACCCAGCGTGGCGCCGCCGGCGCCGCCGTCCGGCTCGCTGTTTAGTTCAGCTACTTTCGAGTTTCCCGTCATATCAGAAACCGTCGAAGGAGCTTGGGCGGATGTTGTCATGCTGGGCGAACCTGCGCTCCAGCCGGC
>NZ_VFTZ01000048.1 GCF_006440775.1 Mesorhizobium sp. B2-7-2
GCAAATGCGAAAAACCTTGTATGAGCCGCGCAACCGAAAAAGGCGGCGCCTCTGGGCCTGCTGCCTGCAACACTCCCGAGACCAGACAATGAACCTCCGCAATATCGCGATCATCGCGCATGTCGACCATGGCAAAACCACCCTCGTCGACCAGCTCCTGAAACAGTCCGGCGCCTTCCGCGACAACCAGCGCGTCGCCGAGCGCGCCATGGATTCCAACGACCTCGAAAAGGAACGCGGCATCACCATCCTGGCCAAGGCGACCTCGGTCGACTGGCATGGCACCCGCATCAACATCGTCGACACGCCCGGACACGCCGATTTCGGCGGCGAGGTCGAGCGCATCCTGTCGATGGTGGATTCGGCGATCGTGCTCGTCGACGCCGCCGAAGGCCCGATGCCGCAGACCAAGTTCGTCGTCGGCAAGGCGCTCAAGGTCGGCTTGCGCCCCATCGTCGTCATCAACAAGATCGACCGTCCGGATGCCCGCCATATCGAAGTGGTCAACGAGGTGTTCGACCTCTTCGCCGCGCTCGACGCCACCGACGAGCAGCTCGATTTCCCGATCCTCTACGGCTCGGGCCGCGACGGCTGGGTTTCGGAAAACCCCGAGGGTCCGAAGGACCAGGGTCTTGCACCGCTGTTCGACCTGGTCGTCAAGCATGTGCCGGCGCCGACGGTCCATCCCGGCCCGTTCCGCATGATCGGCACCATCCTCGAGGCCAATCCGTTCCTCGGCCGCATCATCACCGGCCGCATCGAGTCCGGCACGCTGAAGGCCAACCAGGCGGTCAAGGTGCTGCACCATGACGGCACGCAGATCGAGACCGGCCGCATTTCCAAGATCCTCGCCTTCCGCGGCCTCGAGCGCCAGCCGATCGAGGAAGCGCAGGCGGGCGACATCGTGGCCATCGCCGGCCTGTCCAAAGGCACCGTCGCCGATACGTTCTGCGATCCGGCGGTGAGCGAGCCGCTGCATGCGCAGCCGATCGATCCGCCGACCGTGACCATGTCCTTCCTCGTCAACGACTCGCCGCTTGCCGGCACCGAGGGCGACAAGGTGACCAGCCGCGTCATCCGCGACCGGCTGCTGCGCGAGGCCGAGGGCAATGTCGCGCTCAAGATCGAGGAATCGGCGGAGAAGGATTCCTTCTTCGTGTCCGGCCGCGGCGAATTGCAGCTCGCCGTGCTGATCGAGACAATGCGCCGCGAGGGCTTCGAGCTTGCCGTGTCGCGTCCGCGCGTCGTCATGCAGAAGGGCGACGACGGCCAGCTGCTGGAGCCGGTCGAGGAAGTCGTTATCGACGTCGACGAGGAGCATGCCGGCGTCGTCGTGCAGAAGATGTCGGAGCGCAAGGCCGAGATGGTCGAGCTGCGCCCGTCCGGCGGCAACCGCCAGCGCCTGGTCTTCCACGCGCCGACGCGCGGCCTGATCGGCTATCAGTCGGAACTGTTGACCGACACGCGCGGCACCGCCGTGATGAACCGCCTGTTCTTCGCCTATGAGCCGTATAAGGGCGAGCTGCCCGGCCGCACCAACGGCGTGCTGATCTCCAACGAGCAGGGCGAATCGGTCGCCTATGCGATGTGGAACCTGGAAGACCGCGGCCCGATGATCATCGATCCGGGCGTCAAGGTCTACCAGGGCATGATCATCGGCGTCCATTCGCGCGACAACGACCTCGAAGTGAACGTGCTCAAGGGCAAGAAGCTCACCAACATCCGCGCCGCCGGCAAGGACGAAGCGGTGAAGCTGACGCCGCCGATCCGCATGACGCTGGAGCGGGCGCTCGCCTGGATCCAGGACGACGAGCTGGTCGAGGTGACGCCGAAGACCATCCGCCTGCGCAAGCTCCATCTCGACCCGAACGAGCGCAAGCGTTTCGAGAAGGCCGCCAAGGTGATGGGCGCGGCGTAGGGTTCCATGGAAAGTTCGAAAGAGGGAGCGGTTGCTCCCTCTTTTTTTGTTTCAGCCGCAGGCAGCCGAGACGATCGCGGCGCAATCCGCGTCCCCGGCGAGGTCGATGGACACTGCCAGGCCACCGCGCACGGGCTTGCGCAAGGCCCTTCCGCCATCGGGCTCGATGGTCAATCGCTTGCGGTCGTCCAGGGCCTGAAGCCTTGACCGCGATAGGCCGAGCTCGCCGGCAAGCAGGCGGTCCAGCCGCAAAGGCGTCGTGCCCTCGATCCGAAGTTCGATCGCGAGCGTGGTCGCGCGTCCCGGCTCGCCGGCCAGAAGCTCCTTTCGGACCGTGACGCCGGGAGATTCCTCGATCCGGCCAGCCCGGTCGCGCAGCATCGCGCTGTCGAAGGCGTGGCGGCGGACAAGGTCCTGATCGTTGCTTTCAATCGCGGCGAGCAGCGCCGGCTCGATGTCGCGGCGGTTTCGCCGTTCCAGGATGGCGAAATTCCAGGAGTTGTCGCAGTCGACGCAGCGATAGATCAGCCAGACGTCAATGCGCTTGCCGTTGGCATTGACGCGGAATTTCCCGCCGCATCGATAAGGCTTGAGGCCGCCGCAGCGATTGCAGTTTGATGAAAGGTCGTGGCGCGATTGCGGGCGCAATCGTCCAACGTACGCACAAAGTTCGAGACATGCCGGTAGGCCCTTCCCGTCGGGAAGTCCGTCAGGCCGGCGATGTCCGAGATGCCCCTTGTTGTTGAGCATGATCTTTTCCGAAAACCGGATACCACTTTTCGGGATCATGCTCACGGGCCACGGCGTGGCGAAGACTGCGTGTTTGAAAATCAGGCGTCGGCGCGGATTGCACGCGACGGCGGCTCAGCATGCCAAACCGGTCTCGAACCGCCGCCTGAAGAACACGTGAGATGGAGCAGACGCGCCAATGACTGCGCCTGCGGTCATTCGGGGGAGTTGGCGAGACCGGCGGTTACTGAGGCAAGGTGATGCTCGAAAATGGGTGTCGGGATGGGTCTTCTAGCGGGAGATTGACGAGGGGGCAAGGTTTAGAGGGCGAGGTTGGCGCTGCCCCTCATTGCCCTGCCGGGCATTTCTCCCCGTCAACGGGGAGAAAGAGGCTGGCCGCGACGCCGGCGCCCATTCTGCGACGTTTGCGATTGGCGAAATCGTCGGCGCCATGTCCCTTCTCCCCGTTCAACGGGGAGAAGATGGCGGCAGCCAGATGAGGGGCGGCGCCGGCGCTGGCGGTTTGTTGTCGCCTTGATGAACGGTCGCGCCTTGCCGGGGCGTGCCAAATCTACTCTGATCGGCTATCGTTCTTTTCTATCTTATAGGAATCGACCCCATGCATCTCGCCTCGTTGCTGATCTTCGCTGCCGCGCTCTTTGTCGCCGCCGGCTCGCCCGGCCCGTCGATCGCAGCCTTGGTGGCGCGGGTGATCTCGAAAGGGTTCCGCGACGTCTTCCCGTTCCTGCTGGCGATGTGGATCGGCGAGGGCGTCTGGCTTTCGCTGGCGGTGTTCGGGCTCGCCGTCGTGGCGCAAACCTTCCACTACGCCTTCGTCGTCGTGAAATGGGTTGGCGTCGCCTACCTTGCTTATCTCGCGTTCAAGATGTGGACGGCGCCGGTCGAGGCGAAGGAGGGCGAGATGCCGCGCGAGGACTCGCCCCTGAAACTTTTCCTTGCCGGCATGGCGGTGACGCTCGGCAATCCAAAAATCATGATGTTCTATCTGGCGCTGCTGCCGACCATCATCGATCTGGCTTCGGTCAGCGTGATCGGCTGGGTCGAGCTGACGCTGACCATGGCGCTCGTGCTGGTCGTCATCGACCTCGCCTGGGTGCTGGCCGCTTCGCAGGCGCGCCAGCTGCTGAAGAGCAAGCGCGCCATGAAGATCGCCAACCGCGTCAGCGCCACGACGATGGCGGGCGCTGCCGCAGCTATCGCCGCGCGGTAGAGCTGTTCATCGTTTCTGGAAAGGACGACCAGCTCCATCTCTTCAGTGTGGAGCAATTCCGGACGGAAAACCGCGTCACGCTTCTCCTGGAATTGCTTTGAGCTACTTGGGCAGCACGCCGGCCGAGGGCAGCGCCGCCGCAGCCGGCGGGTGCGGTCCGCCCGCATAGAATTTCGAGGCCGGGTTCTCCTGCATGAAATCGTAGGCGACCATGCCGAGCGGCCGCTTCTGCCGCTCCGACGCCGGTTGATGCCATGGGATCGACTGGCGCAATGCAGCGAGAGCCGCGGTCGGTGCTTCGCCGAATTTCCGCTGCGGGTTCTGCGCCTTGCGGATCTCCATCCAGTAGCTTGCCGTCAACAGATCCTGCGCCAGCAGATGGAACGATACGTCGACCGCCTCGCGGGCGCGTTGCGTCTTGATGCGAGTTTGCGCTTCCAGGTCCTCGACGGTGGCGACGATCGCCTGGCCGTTCGGCGTCACCGGCGAGCCGAGATCGGCCAGCTCCTGCCACAGATCGGTCGGCAGGTAGCCGTCGAAGCCCGGAATGTCCTTGCGCTCGTCCGGCTTCAGCACGTCGGCCGGCTTGACCACGGTGAAGAATGGGTTGCGGAAGCGCTCGATGCGCTGCGCCACAGCGACGCCGAGATTGGTCAAGGCGTTGGTGAGCGCCTCGACCTGGTTGGCCATCGGGTAGGGATCCCAATTGGCGTTGGAGAAGATATAGCCGGACTTGCCGTTACTGAGCGGGCCGCCCTTGATGTAGTATTTCATGAACTGCGGCGTGCTGAGTTCCGGCGAGCTCTGCGGCGTCAGACCGGGCAGGATCGCCGGATTGTGATCCGAGGAATTGATGGAGAGGAGCACGGAATCGCGCAAATCCGCCCAGGCCTGCCAAGCCGAGCCCTGGCGCTGGCTGGAGGCGCGCATGCTTTCCGGATCCTGGATGATGCGGGCCGGATCGTCATCGAAGAGATAGCTGCCCTTGATCATGTCCATGACGCGGGCGGCGTCCCAGGTCAGCCACGGATAAGGCCGCATCGACTGCACCGGCGCGGAGATCGGCGTCACGCTGGAGTTCATGCCGTTCAGCCCCATGGCGTAGCTGAGGTCGGTCCATTCCAGCAGTTTTCGCGTGTCCTCCAGCAGGAGAACGGCCTGCGCCTGCGCGTAGGCGTTGGTGCTGATCAGCGCCGCCTGGTCGGCGGCGAAGGGTTCGAGCGGCTTCAGCCCGGCCTGATCGAGCGCTTGCGCGGCCGGCATGCGAACGCCCTTGAGATAGGCATCGCCTTCGCCGACCATGGCGGCGCCGATATTGCCGAGCGTCGCCAGGTCGCCCTCGCCGAGCGTGCCGCGCGATTGCACGACCGGCGTGACGCGCTTGTTCAGCATGTCGACGAGCATATGCGTCAGCTGCGGGCTGGCCGCCTCGTAGGACATGGTGTTGGCGCGGATGGCCATGATCGCGCGCACCAGCGCCTCCTCTTGCAGCTCCGGCCCATAGCCGCGGTTCACGCCGCCCTTGAAGCGCGCGAGCTGCTGGTCCTTGAGCAGCTTGGTGTTTTCCGGCGTGGTCGGATCGCCTGAAAAGATCACGGTTTCGCGCTGGTCGCCGGCGCCGCGATTGAACCAGTAGATCGTGACGCCTTCGGCCGCACCCTCGAGCAGCAAGCCATAAGCATCCGCCGAACGTTGCAGCGCCTCCGGGCTAAGCTCGACCTTGGCACCGTTGCGCGCGATGGCGATGACCTGGTCGATGGTCAGGTCATGGCCGGTTAGGGTTACCGTCTTGTCGGCGGCTGCCTCGAAAATGGGTTGATAGACGGTTGCCGCCTCGAAGGCCTGCACAGGCGGCGCGGCGAGGCCGGCTATGACGGTGAGGATGCAAAGGAGAAGTTTGGGCTTGGCGATTCGGTCCAGCATGACGGCTCCCATTCGAGACAGGTTCAGGAACGAGTTCACCCAATGGAAATTTTGTTTCCCAAAAGACTAGCCGCAAGCGCCGGCCTGTCAACGAAGGAAAGCCGCAGGACCGATGATGGAACCGGCGTGGCCTACCGGGCCATTGCGTAGTCGGTTCGGCCGCAAGCCGATCGCGGTGGCCGCCGGTTCGACCTGTCGAAGAAGGCGGCCACGAAGACGACAGCAGGAAGTCGCGGCCGGAAATCCGGCCTCGTGCGATGCAGCGCGGACTCCAAGCGTTACATCATCTCGATGATCGGCGCGATCTCGACGCTGAAAGCCGGGTCCATCAGGATCGGGCAGTCCTTGGCTTTGGCGACGGCATCGTCGATATCCTTGGCTTCGACGATCGTGTAGCCGGCGGTCGGATTGCTGCCGCCATTGTTCTCGATCTTGCCGCTCGGTAGCACCGTCTTCGACATGCCGACCGGATTGCCGCCGTCGACCACGGCCGAGCCGAGCTTGTCGTACCAGCCGGTCCAGGCATCCATAGCCGCTTTGCGTTCGGCGTCGTCGGTCGGCATCTTGCCGGAGCCGTGATAGACATAGAGAAATTTCGCCATGTTCTCCTCCCTTTGTCGGCGGCGTCGAACCGGCATGCGGCCACGCCGCTTGCGATATGCAGCGATGCTGCAATCCGATATGCGGCCTTGCCGCAATCCTGATCATCGGACCAAAACGAAAAACAGGCAATCGATGTTAAGTTGAGTCTAATGTAACGAGCTCACCTTACCATGGCGTGGTATTCGGGGTTGGGCCGCATGTCGACCGCGGCCGCCACCCGGTTCGACATGTTGAAGAAGGCGGCGGTCGAGGCGATGTCCCAGATGTCGCGGTCGGTGAAGCCGGCCTGGCGCAAGGCGGCGCGGTCGGCCTCGACGATTTTGGCCGGCTCCTCGGTCAGTTTCACGGCGAATTCGAGCATGGCGCGCTGCCGGTCCGACAGCTCGGCAGCGCGAAAATTCATCACCATTATTTCGCCGAACGCCGGTTCGCCCGACAGCTGGCGCACCGCCGCGCCATGCGCGGTCAAGCAATAGAAGCAGTGGTTGATCGAGGAGACGACCACGGCGATCATCTCGCGCTCCAGCTTCGACAGACCGGATTCGCCCAGCATCAGATCGTTGTACATGTCGGTGAAGGCGCGAAGCTTCTTCTCGTCGAAGGCGTAGGCCAGAAGCACGTTGGGCACGAGGCCGAGCTTCTCCTCGCATTTGTCGAAATAGGCTTTCGTCGCCTCGCTGAGTTCCGCCTGGACAAGGTCGAGCGCGGTTATTTTGCCGGTCATGGTCGTTCTCCTGGCGGGCCGATGGCGTCGGTTCGAATTTTTTTAAGCGCCGTCAAACCTTTGTCGCCAAACAGCGCTCATCTGGCTACCATAGTCGCAAAAGCATATAACGGGAGGGACTAAGCGTCATGGCCAGCGTGAAATCCAAGCCGAAGAGGAAAGCCGCCGCCGCGAAAGCGGAGGAGAAGCCCGCAAGGCTTGCCGACTATCTGCTGGCGCGGGCGCCCGCCGAGGACATCGCGGCCTATGACGTGGCCGACCTCGAGCGCGCCGGCGAGCTCGCCGCCCAAGCGGTCTCCAGCCACAGGAAAGGCGAAAGCGTCGTTGCCGTCGAAGCCGATTCGGGCGTTGCCTGCGACGGCCGGCCGGTCACGATCATCACCGTCGTCAACGACAACATGCCGTTCCTGTTCGATTCCATCCTCGGCGAAATCACCGAGACAAGCGGCGAACCGACCTTGGTCACCCATCCGATCGTCACCGTCCGCCACGGCAAGACCGGTGTGGTCGAGGTGCTTGGCGACGGCGGCAAGGAGGATGACGACCGGCTGAGCGTCGTCCATGTGCATATCCCGCGGCTGACCGCCGAGCAGGCCAAGAGCCTCACCGGGCGGCTGCACAAGGTGCTTTCGCAGGTCCGGGCGGCCGTCGTCGACTGGAAGCGGATGCTCGCCCGCCTCGACCAGGCGATTTCCGAATTCCGCTATTCGGCGGTGCCGCTCGACAAGAAGAGCGTCGCCGAGGCGATCGCCTTTCTCGAATGGCTGCGCGACGACAATTTCACCTTCCTCGGCATGCGCGAGTTCAAATATACAGGCGGCGAGGAAAGCGGCTCGCTGGAGCGCGCCGACAAACCCGGCCTGGGCATCCTGTCGGATCCGGATGTGCTGGTGTTGCGGCGCGGCACCGAAGCGGTGACGACGACGCCGGAAATCCGCGCCTTCCTGCACGGGCCGGAGCCGCTGATCGTCACCAAGGCCAATGCCAAGTCGTCGGTGCATCGCCGCATCTATCTCGATTACATCGGCATCAAAACCTACACGTCGAAGGGGGCGCTCGCGGGCGAGCTGCGCATCGTCGGCCTGTTCACCTCGACCGCCTACACGCGCTCGGTGATGAAGATCCCCTATCTGCGCTCAAAGGCCGAGACCGTGATCTCGAAATCCGGTTTCGATCCGCACGACCATTCCGGCAAGGCGCTGATCAACATCCTGGAAAGCTATCCGCGCGACGAGCTGTTCCAGGTTCCCATTCCCATCCTGCGCAAGCATGCCAGCGCCATACTCGGGCTGATCGAGCGGCCGCGCGTGCGGGCGCTGGTGCGCGTCGACCAGTTCGATCGCTTCGTGTCGATCATCGTCTTCGTGCCGCGCGACCGCTACGACAGCGTCGTGCGCGAAAAGGTCGGCACCTATCTGAAAACGGTGTTCGAGGGCCGTCTGTCGGCCTATTACCCGGCCTTCCCGGAAGGCGGATTGGCGCGCGTGCATTTCATCATCGGCCGTTCCGGCGGCAAGACGCCGAAGGTCGAGCAGTCGACGATCGAGGCGGCGATCCGCGACATCGTGCGCACCTGGGAAGACGCGCTCGCCGAAGCCGCGGAAGCCGCCGGCAGCGACCCGGCGCTGAAGGCGATCGCGGCGCGTTTCCCCGAAAGCTATCGCGACAGCTTCTCGGCCGCCGTGGCGCTGGCCGATGCCGGCCGTATCGCGAAGATCGGGGCCGACAATCCGATCGCCATCGACTATTACCGCCATGCCGACCAGAAGCCGCACCAGGCGGCTTTGAAGATCTACCATTTCGGCAGCCCTGTCGCGCTGTCGCGGCGCGTGCCGGTGCTCGAAAACATCGGCTTCCGCGTCATCAGCGAGCGCACCTTCGAGGTCGCCGACACCGGCTCCGGCAAAGTCTTCATCCACGACATGGAGCTGGAGAACAGCTACGGCGCGCGAATAGACATCTCCGACGGCGGGGCGTTGTTCGAAGACGCCTTCCTGTCGGTCTGGCGCGGCGATGTCGACAATGACAGCTATAACGGCCTGGCCCAGACCGCCGGCCTGTGGTCGGGCGAGATCGCCATCCTGCGCGCCTATGGCCGCTATCTGCAGCAGGCCGGCATTCCACAGAGCCAGGATTTCATCGCCGCCGCGCTCAATCGCTATCCCGAGATCGCGCGCGGCCTGCACGCGCTGTTCGTCGCCCGGCTCGGTCCGGCGGCGGAAGGCGACGGCGCGGTCGCGGCCAAGCACCTCAAGGCCAAGATCAAGGACGCGCTGGAGGAGGTGCCCAATATCGACGACGACACCATCATCCGCCGCTATCTCAACCTCATCGAAGCCTCGCTGCGCACCAATCATTTCGTGGCCGATACGAAACAGAAAGGGCAGTCGCTGGCGATCAAGCTCGATTCGCAGGCGGTCGAGGGGCTGCCGGCGCCGCGACCATGGCGCGAGATCTTCGTCTACGGATCCGAGGTGGAGGGCGTGCATCTACGCTTCGGCCCGGTGGCACGCGGCGGCCTGCGCTGGTCGGACCGCGCCCAGGACTACCGCACCGAGGTGCTGGGGCTGGTCAAGGCGCAGCAGGTCAAGAACGCCGTCATCGTGCCGGTCGGCGCCAAGGGCGGCTTCTATCCGAAAAAGCTGCCGATGAGCGCCGGGCGCGATGCCATCTTCGAAGCAGGCACCTCGGCCTACAAGAACTTCGTCTCCAGCCTGCTTTCGATCACCGACAATATCGGCGTCGACGGCGTCATCCCGCCGGCCGGCGTGGTGCGGCGCGACCAGGACGATCCCTATTTCGTCGTCGCCGCCGACAAGGGCACGGCGACCTTCTCAGACACCGCGAATGCCATTTCCGAAAAACACCATTTCTGGCTGGACGACGCCTTCGCCAGCGGCGGCTCGGCCGGCTACGACCACAAGAAGATGGGCATCACCGCCAAGGGCGCCTGGGAAGCGGTGAAGCGGCATTTCCGCGAGATGAACCGCGACATCCAGACCTCGCCCTTCACCGTGGTTGGCGTCGGTGACATGTCGGGCGACGTGTTCGGCAACGGCATGCTGCTCTCGCCGGCCACCAGGCTGATCGCAGCCTTCGACCATCGCGACATCTTCATAGACCCCAATCCGGACATGACCGCCTCGATGGCCGAGCGGCAGCGCATGTTCGCGCTGCCGCGCTCGTCCTGGCAGGACTACGACAAGTCGAAACTGTCGGAAGGCGGCGTCATCGTGTCGCGCAACCAGAAATCGATCACGCTGCCGCAAGCGGCGGCCGCCGCTATCGGCCTCGCCAAAACCACCGCGACGCCGGTCGAGATCATGAACGCCATCCTCAAGGCGCCGGTCGATCTTTTGTGGTTCGGCGGCATCGGTACCTATGTGCGGGCTTCGGGCGAAAGCAACGCCGATGTCGGCGACCGCGCCAACGACGCCGTCCGCGTCACCGCGCTCGATGTCCGGGCGAAAGTCATCGGCGAGGGCGCCAATCTCGGCGTCACGCAACGAGCGCGCATCGAGTTCGGCATGAATGGCGGCCGCTGCAACTCGGACGCCATCGACAATTCGGGCGGCGTCAACTGCTCCGACGTCGAGGTCAACATCAAGATCGCGCTGGCGTCGGCGATGCGCAAAGGCTCGCTGGCGCGGCCGGCGCGCAACAAGCTGCTTGCCGAGATGACCGACGAGGTGGGCGCGCTGGTGCTCGCCAACAACTATCAGCAGACGCTGGCGCTTTCGCTGGCGCGCAAGCGGGGGCTCGCCGACATCGCGCACCAGGCGCGCTTCATGTCAGCGCTGGAAGCGCGCGGCCTGCTCGACCGGGCGGTCGAGACGCTGCCTTCGCCGGCGGCGCTTGCCGAACGCGAGGCGCGCGGCGAGCCGCTCACCCGGGCCGAGCTCGGCGTGCTGCTCGCCTATGCCAAGATCGTGCTGTTCTCCGATATCGTCGCCAGCGACGTGCCCGACGATCAACATTTCGACCGCGACCTGATGGGCTATTTCCCGGAGCGCATGGCAAGGAAATTCGCCGGCGAGATCCGCGATCACCGGCTGCGGCGCGAGATCATCGCGCGAGTCGTCGCGAACGACCTGGTCAATCGCGGCGGACCGTCCTTCGTCAACCGGCTGCAGGAAGCCACGGGCCGCACGGCGGCCGATGTGGTGCGCATCTTCGCCGTGGTCCGCGACGGCTTCGCGCTGCCGGCGCTCTATCACGAGATCGACGCGCTCGACAACCAGATCGACGGGCAGATCCAGCTCGATCTCTATCAAGCGATCAGCCGGCTTATCTTTGTGACCAGCGGCTGGTACCTGAAGCACGAAGCCGGCTCCGCGCCGCTTGGCCAGCGCATCGCCGAATTGCAGGAGGCGCGCAAGGCGCTCGAGCCGAATCTTCTCTCGCTGCTGCCGGCCTTCTCGCGCGAGCGCGTCGAGGAGCGGCGGCAGGGCCTGTCCAAGAGCGGCGCGCCGGAGAAGCTCGCTGGGCAGCTCGCTCTGGCCGAAGTGGCCGAGCTGATCCCCGACGTCGCGCTCACCGCGCGCACGGCCAATGCCGACATCGTCAGCGCGGCCAAGGCGTTCTTCGCCGTCAGCGATGCCTTCCGCATCCCGCGCGTCGAGGAAGCCGCGCGCTCGATCATGCCGCCCGACTATTACGACCAGTTGGCGCTGTCGCGCTCGGCCGACACGATCGGCGTGGCGCGGCGCGGCATCGCGGTGGCGGCGCTCACCGCGCACGGCACGGCGGCGGATCCGGTCGCGGCCTGGCTGGAAGCCGGCGGCGAACGCGTCGCGCGCATCCGCGAGCGGCTGCAGGCGCTGACCGAAGGCGGCGACATCACCGTGTCGCGGCTGTCGGTGGCATCGGGCCTGATGAGTGACCTGACGGGGATGTGAGAGTTTGCTTGGGTTCCTCGCATGCATTGTCTTATGTAGCGCTGGTCGACCCCCACTCCGTCTCGGCTTCGCCGAGCCACCTCTCCCCCGATCGA
>NZ_VFTZ01000049.1 GCF_006440775.1 Mesorhizobium sp. B2-7-2
CCGGGTTGGCAGGATCGTCTATTGGCCGCCCTCGACCGCTACGAGCCGCAATTGCGAGAGCTTCAAATGCCAACTGTACGTACGCGCCTTCGACTTTGCGGCAGTTTGGGTGAGGCGGTTGCTGAGGCAGAGCTCGTCCAGGAAAATGCCCCGGAACAGATTGAACTCAAACGAGTGCTGGTCCGGGAAATAGCCAGTCTAGCGCCGCTCGATGCGATTATCGCCTCCTCCACATCAGGACTTTTGCCAGCCGATATCGCTAGAGACATTCCCAATCCGGGTCGCCTCCTCGTAGCACATCCTTTTTCCCCCCCGCACCTGATCCGGGCCATGGAGATCGTCGGCACACCTGAAATGCCGACTGAAAGACTTGAAGCTGCGGTCGAATTCTACCGCAGCATCGGCAAACAACCGGTTGTAATGTCGCATGCCGTTCCGGGTTTTATCGGCAATCGCCTGCAAGCCGCGATGTGGCGGGAGGGGTTCCAAATGATCGCCGCCGGCGAGGCTACGATGGAAGAGATCGACAACATCATTAAGGGCGGACCTGGTCTTCGCTATGGCATTTCAGGCCCATGTGAGGCCCAATTGGGTTGGATAGATCCGAAGGGTTCCGGCGAGATAGATGAAGAAAAATGGTCGATCCTGATGGACACTGACTGGAGCCGCCTGCCCGGTCCGCCCCTGACCGATGCACTGCGCGACATCCTTCGTCCGCAACTCTTGGCAGCGCGCGCAAAGAGGCTCACCGGCGACGCCTGGGAGAAGCGGCTAATTGCAGTGCGACGTGCAGTCGAAAATATCTGAGATACTGCACGTGCTTGGGTGGCCGAGGAACCTCGCTCGCGGCCCTCTCGGGCCTGCTGCAGATGCCCTATTGCAACGACTACGCGGGACGAGGGCCTTTCGATGAACCCGCGGGTCCCGATGCGAAGCTTCGGCCCGCTGGCGCGGCGTGGCGGTATGCGAGGACATCGGTGCGATATGTTCCGGAAACGCCCGGCCTGCGGATGGCACCCCGGGCACGGACCGCGGCAGCTTTTCCTTCTCGGGCTACTGTGAGCACCAGAGCGGCCACGTCGTCGTGCAGCTCGATCCGTATGCCGTCAGGCCTGCGGTCAGTGCACTCTCCCCGGCCGAAAAATTCGGCGCGTCCACTCGTAAGATTCTCCGCTCGTTGAATACAGCGATGCAGAAATCGACGCGCTGCTCGCAGCCGGCAATGCGTAGCTATCGCTGGTGAGTTCGCAGTATTGTGCCCGCGTAACCCCGGAGAAGTTACCATTCTCCATTAGCGCGGTAGAATCTGAATTCGAGATGGCTTCAATCTGCAAACAACATTTGAATTAGCGACGCTCGCAGAAATAGTGTGTTGGACCTCTAAGTAAGTCGTGAATTCGTTGCAAAACTTGCGACCTACTCGGATATTTAGGAGCAGCACAAAGGACCCCCTCCCTGTCTCTCACTGGTCGCCGAGCTATGGTCTCCGCTGCGGCCTCCGGTATTGGTCGTGTTATCGCCGAGGCACTTGCGAAAGCTGGGGCTCCGGTAGAGGTGTGCGATGTTGATCAACAGAAGATTGCAGAGATGAGCCACCGACATCCCGCCATTGGCGCGACACGTTGTGATCTTGCCGAAGCGACCGATACTGAGCGCTTCTTCGAAGCTGCAGCCGAGCGGATGGATGGGATCGACATTGGAAACCAACGTTGGCGGTCAATTTCACCAGCCATTTTTGCTTGCGACCAGGAACAGTTCGCGCTCGCCTCGCAGACCAAGGCCGAGGCGGTGCAGAAGGCTGGCAGTTCAAGGATGAGATCGTCGCCGTCACCATCAAGGGCAAGAAGGGCGACACGATCGTCGACCAGGACGAATATATCCTCATGGCGCCGTCATCGACGCCATGACTAACCTGAAGCCGGCTCTCGACAAGGACGGCACGGTGACGCGGCCAATGCGTCCGGCATCAATGACGGCGCCGGCGCGCTGCTGATGACCGAGGCAGAAGCCACCAGGCCGCGGCATCGCCCGGCTGGTCCGCATCGCTGCCGGGGCGACTGCCGGCGTCGATCCGGCGATAATGGGCCCCGGACCTATTCCCGCCTCGAGGCGGGCGCCGGAGAAGGCCGGCTGGTCGGTCAAGGACCTCGACCTCGTAGAGGCCACGAGGCTTTCGCCGCGCAGGCCCGCGCCGTCTACAAAAGCATGGCCTGGGATCCACAATCGTTAACGTTGATGGCAGCCATCGCCATCAGCCACTCGATTGGCGCCTCCGGTGCCCGCGTGTTCAACACGCTGTCTACGAAATGCGCCGGCGCGGCGCGAAAGAGGGCCTGGCGACGCTCTGCATCGGCGGGGGCATGGGCGTCTCTATGTGCGTGGAACGAATATCGCGGAGCCAAGCAAAAGCGATGCACCGCCAACTTCGCCTCTGTCATGTGTCGCTTGAGCTCTCTTTCGGCAGCAGCGACGTGCGAGTAGAGTGTGAGCACGCAATATCGGCGGCACTGTAATCTTCTAACATTACAAGAGATTGGGCAAATAGATGGATGCGACCTGTAAATTCGCAACAATGGTGACCGACGATCTTATTGACGGATATGGGCACATGAATATGGTGCACTATCTGGCAGCGTTCAGTAAAGCTGCGGATGTACGGCTCGACACTGCCATACGTCTAAATGCGAATGGTTCGATGCTCTCTGGCCTCGTCACCGCCGAGGCGCGGATCGCTTACAAGAAAGAAGCGATGCGCGGCGACAATTTGGTCCTTACTACTTGGATAGCCGACATAGACGAAAAGCGAGTCCATGTCGCGCAAACCATGGTACGTGCCGACGGAGCGTTACTGTCGACAGCTGAACAGCTTTTCCTGAATTTCAACCTGCTATCGCGGCGCGTGGAACCATTCCTGCCCGATGTGCTGGCCGACCTTAGAGGCGGTGTTGAGGCGGACAATGGTAAATTCGATCCGGGCATTGTCAGTCGCCGAATGGGCATATCGAGAATAGTATGAATTTACCTGACCTTCGTCAGTCCGTGTCGGTGGCAACTTCTGCGTGTACGTTAGGCGGCGGATTCTGGGTGTCCACCGTCCCGTTGGCAGGCGTGATGATGCCTCGAAGGCGCGTATCACCAGTGGAGGAGGGATCCACCGGAAAGTCTGAATAGCGGCTTGGTTGGGTAACTGGCCGGGACGAAGCCTCGTGACAAAGACCGCCCCGGGCGGTCGAGCAATCCAGCGTGCCGTAACGTGAGTAAAGCCTGAGCAGGCCTCGAAAGAGTCAATGCAGACTCCGACCCATCTCTCGCTCGGGGAAGGCTGTGCGGACAGGGAAGCAATCGACATAGGCACCTGTCCGGTCTGCCGGGTATTGGGCACGGCACGTTGGAAAGGTGATGCTGGTAATCGAAGGGAGGCCCGTTCGGCATGAGGGTGGCGGCCTCAACCTCCGGGCGGCGGTGCCGGCGGGAGTCGGAAACGGTCGTCCGGCCGTTGAAGCCGGGTAATGCCAGCGGAGCGAAGGACCCTGACTTCTGGTGTGCTTTCGAAGGTGGTGGGGAGGGGTGATTGGCGACAAGCATGGAAACGCCGAAATGACCAGGTATCTGCAGAGGAAGCTGTATCGTAAGGCGAAGGCGGAGCCCCTTTACCGCTTCTACGTGCTCTACGACAAGATCTGCCGTGAAGACATGCTGCGCCATGCCTATGCGCTTACCCGCGCCAATGCGGGTTCGCCGGGCGTGAACGGCGTGACCTTTGCGCAGATCGAGGCGGAGGGTGTAACAAGGGGCCGCGGCTAGAAGTGCGTGTTCGGCTGAACCAGCTTTTGCTCGGTTGGTCGACCTACTTCAGCTACGACACCCGAGCGCCGGCCTATGATGCCGTTGACCGGTAATGTGTATGACCGCGTGAGCAAGTGCCATCGGCATAAGCTGCAAGGGTGCGGCGCGAAACAGCTCTCGCGGACCACATCTCCGAGAAACTGGGCGTGGTGTGTCTTCGTCGGCAGCGCGTATCGCCGCCGTGGGCCTTACGATGAGGCCAGTGGGAAGCTGGATGCGGGAGATCCGATGTCCGGTTTGATGAGCAGCGACTGGAAACGGAGCGACGGTCCGGACTGCGGCACCGGCAAAAGGCGGTTGTGTGAGTTCCGCAAAATGAGGCGGCCATGAAGCTGGTCATGCGGCTTGACGCAGCGCGAGCTTCTTGTGCTCGCGCAGGTCGTCCATGTTGATGAAGCGGTTGGCCTCCATCCAGTTTTCGTTGGTCTCGACGGCCAGTGCCCTGACGAGGCGCAGGCAGCGCTGTGAGTTTGGAAAGATGCGTACGACATAGGTGCGCCGGCGGATTTCCTCATTGAGCCGTTCAAGCATGTTCGTGCTCTTGAGATGCTTGTGATGCTGGCGCGGCAGACAAAAGAAGGTCAGCGTGCGCTCGATGGTCTCCTCCACCCAGGTCGTCAGCCTTGGATAGCGGCCCGACCATTTGGACAGCCATGCGGCGAGATCGGCCTTGGCCTCGGCGAGATCGCGCCGGTCATAGAGCCAGCGCAACTCCTGCAGGCAATCGTCGCCATGCTTTCTCGGTAGGTGATCGAGCGCGTTCCTGAGGAAGTGCACGTAGCAGCGCTGCCAGGCGGCTTCCGGGATCACCTCGCCGATCGCGGCCACCAGGCCGGCATGATCGTCGGACACGACCAGCTCGAGCCCTTGAGGCCGCGCGCCTTCAGGGCGACGAGGAAATCCCTCCAGGCCGAGCGGCTCGCGATTGGCCATCTCGACGGCCAGGATCTGGCGCCGCCCATCCCAGTCGATGCCGACCGCGATCAGCACCGCCTGGCTCATGACGATGCCGGCTTCGCGTACCTTCTTGTAGCGAGCATCGAGGATGAGGTAGGCAAAAGGCTCTTGAAGCAGGCGCTCGGCAAACGCCTTCAAACTCTCGTCCAGGCGTTTGTTGATGGCCGAGATCGACGAGGCCGAGAAAGCATGGCCGCACAGCTCTTCTGTGATCGCCTTGACCTTCCGGGTCGAAACGCCCTGCACATACATCTCCGCAAGCGTGGCCACCAAGGCCCGCTCCGAACGCTGGTAACGCTCGAAAAGCTCGGTGGAGAAGCGGCCGGCCCGGTCCTGCGGAACCCGCAGCTCAAGCTTGCCGATGACAAGGGTACGGCCATAGAACCCGAGCGGCAGCCCAGCCGCTCCGGTGTGCGCTCGCTCTTCAAAGCACCCAGCGCCTCGTCCATCTCGGCCCCGAGCACCTCCTGCATCACGGCGCGGATCACCTCGTGCAATCCATCCGGGTTCGAAAGCAGAATGTCTTTGACGGCAGCGCTGGCGGTCTTACTTTCTGTCTTGGTCATGGTGGCGTTCCTTCCAGGGAATCGGTGACGTTGAACATCACCAGCCTTCCCTCTCTCAGCGAATTTGCAGAACCCTCAGCACACTACCCACAAGGCGAAAGCCGTCGGCCAACGGCAACTCCCCGGAACCCACCGCCACCGCGCCAGTCGTTGACTCCTCATTCGATTGTGGCGAAAGCTTCTATACCCTGCTGCGCTGGTATCGCGATGGGGTCATTGTCGAGCGCAACCTGCCGGTGCTCTCGACTTAGTCGACTGTGAACAATCTTGATCGCTAAGCGGCAAGCTGCTTCGGCCGGTTCAGGAACGCGGCGATCAAGAGCCACAAAAGTTGCTTCAGCCACCTGAGCAGGAGGGAGAAGTTGTAACCGGCTGCGGCCAGGATGGCGTTGATCGCATCGCCTTGGATGTGAGCGAGTTAATTGCGGCCATTCTGTGTTCGTTCTTGATGTGGCCAATCACCGGCTCGATCGCGGAGCGGCGGCGCATTTGGCGCTTGATGGCCGGTGTCACGCGGCGCTTTTGACCAGCGGTGAAGACCCTGAACTTATGACTTTGCGGCGCATTGTGGCCGCGATAGCCGGCGTCGGCGAGAACGCGGCTGATCTCGTTGCCGATGGTCTTTTCCATGTCAGGGATGATCGATGAGCGTGTGGCCGTCATAGGGATTGCCGGGCAGCGCTTTTGCATGTAGGGCGAACTGGCCACCCTTTGAGCGGTTCAGTGTGGTGGCCACCGGCACCTTCACCCGAACTCGTAGGGCGCGTGCGCCTTGCCCTTGCCGATGCATTCCACCTCGTGCGCATGCAGGCTGTAGATCTTGCGGCCGCGCTGGCGCTGCTCGAGAACGGTGGAGGCCTGGTAGAGCGACCATTTGAAAAGCGCGTCCAGCTTCGCGTCGCCGGCGATCTGACGGGAGATGTCGCGGACGGTGCGCCCCACATACGTCCTGAGCCTGCGCAGGGCCTTGTTGGCCCGCTTGAATTGCTTGGCGTGGGCGTAGCGCTGATACATGATCAGCGCCTGTTTGCCGACCCGGACATAGGACTGACGCAGGTCGAGCCGCGTCTTCTTCGCCAGCCGCACCAGCCGCTCGCGGGCCCGGTGGATGAGCTTGGCGTTGGTCGGGAACAGGCTGCACGGTCGTGTCCACGATCACTTGGCGCGTGTCGGTCGGCTTCATCGCCCTGTTCTTGACCGCAATGCTGAGGCTTTCTTGCAAGCGCGACGATCCGCTCCTCGCCCATGCGGCTGCGCCAGCGCGTCATCGACGAGCGGTCGAACGGCAGGTTGTGGCGGAAGAACTCCTCGCCGGACAGACACTGGAAATACAGGTTCTCGATCCAGCGGACGCACAGCGCCTCGTCCGACAGGTTGAAGGTGTGCTTGAGGATGGCGAGCCCCGCTATTAGCCGGGTCGGCATCGGCAGCATGCCGGGACCGTTCGAATAGACCGCACCGAAGCGCGCCTCTCTGCTCAAGGCGAGCGCGGAACAGATCCTGTTCTCCAGTCTCACGCCGCTCGCGTGGTCTGCCCATCGCCTAGCTCCGATTCACTGCGATGAAAGCGGCGAATCGCGCTTCGCCAGGCGGCGAAATCGCAAACTGGAATTGCAAGAAACTACCCACAAACTGGCCGTTACCTGCAATTCGGAAGCTGAAAAGTAGACTATTCCTATGCGATATCAGCGGCTTCGGTATTCTTCACGGCCGACGACTTACCTCGGGCACGCACACGTCACCGACACCTACTGGGATCTCACCGAAACGCCAGAGTTACTGCAGTGCGCCCTACTGCGAGTGGAGCCATCTGAGCGGGGAGACCGGGATGAAGAGCGCCAGCACATTTCCCACACTGCTGGAGAGGTTCTTCATGGACCGGCTCATGCGACAGTGACAGGTGAGTCCTCACACGCTTGTGAGCTATTCTGAGCAAGGCGTTGACGTTGCCTGATCTGGAGCCCCCCTTCCGCGTGCTCGCGATGCCGACCAAGCGCTATTTGCGGCGACCAATTGAGAGCACACCTCCAGGACATCTGAGCAGAACGCGCTTTTCAAATACATCGGGGCTCTAGCATATCCAGAACCGCATTTAGCTGTCCGGGAGTGAGTCTGCAAGCGATTAGTGGTATCGCAGGAGATAATCGCCCCCAAGTTGGTGTCCTCTCCAAACAAGCGCTTCGCTGCCGGGGCTGGCGACAAGCGATTTACTTAAACAAAACACTGCAACCGGTCAATTTCCTTCGCCGTTGTCGAATACTGCTTTCCGCATGACCTCATTCCGCCATGAGCAGTTCGTGGGTTGCCAACTGGTCTCGGTGGGGGGCATCTTTCGGTGTATCGCAAATGAACATCTCGAAACGCGATGGGATACCCACACATTTTATGTTGGTCGTGCCGCCGTGTGGCTCGATATCATCGGTAACATCATACCTAGCGTTAGATCTTGACACGCTTGGCATGACCACGGGTCATCTTGTTGTCCCCAAAGTCCCACTATGGGTCATCGAATGACAAGATATCGTGAGGTGTTCCCAATTTTGGACCGCCCGGCTGGAGGATTTCCGGGCTGCCAAGACGCTTCCAGCCATCTAACTTCCAGATGGGTCTGATATTGATTATATTCTTGCTACCTCATGGGCCGAGGGGCTTTGGTTAGCATATAGGCGACGGCATGGAGGAGTGAGCGCTCGCGGCTGCTTCAGCCATGGTGATTGGCTATAGCGGCCCGTCGCTTCTGTATGAGCGGTACCGCCGAGTCTCATGCATCATATCAACCTCAAAGGGGAATGTACTATGAATAAGATTGTGACAATTATCACAGCGGCATCATTGTCCATCGCGTCGGTCGTTTACAGTACCTCGGTGTATGCCGGAGAGGTGCTGCAGCGTGTTCTCAATACGAAGACGCTCAGGGTTGCGGTTGGCACTGATTGGGGAGCAATGTCTTCCCTGAATGCGAACCACGAATTAGAGGGCTATGACATCGACGTCGCCAAAGGCGTCGCTAAATCCCTTGGTGTTAACGTTGAATTTGTCACGCCGGGGTGGGACATCATAGCCGCAGGCAACTGGCAGGGCCGTTGGGATATTAGCATGGGTCAAATGACCCCTACTAAAACCAGAGCTGAAAAATTCGACTATTCCACCACTTACTTCTATGAAAAAGCGGCTGTCATTGTTCACAATGACAGTAAGGCGTCTACACTTTCCGATCTAAATGGAAAGATCGTCGGCGTTTCCGCTGGAACCCTGGCCGAGGACTATGTAAACCAAAACTTTAAGTGGGATTGGATTGGCGCTCGGCCCGAGGATTACAAATTCAAGGCCGGTGAAGTGAAGGTTTATACCTCAACGGGTGTTGCGTTGGATGATCTCCGGCTAGGCGATGGTACCCGTCTTCATGCAATTCTTACTGACGGAACTCTCGCGGAAAGAGCAATCAAATCTGGCTACCCCTTCAAGGTGCTTGGGAGTCTCTTTGCCACGCCTGCTGCCATCCCTATGATGAAAGGCGACAAGGAGTTCAGCGAGAAGGTCTCAGCCGCCCTAAAGAGCATGAAGGATGACGGCACGCTCTCGACTCTGTCGATCAAATGGTACGGGTCGGACCACTCTGTCGAGAATTAGCAAGTTGGTGAAAGTTACGCGGCTCGGGTCAGCCCGAGCCGCCTTGTTGGAGGATGTCCCATGCTTTACCAGGATACGGTGGAATCCGAGGTCCTTGTCCATAGACCGTGGTTTGTTGCCTCGATCTTTGGCGTCGTCTTCGCGATTTGTCTCATGTTCAACCTTGTGGGCACAACCTTCGGCGAGCTTATGCGGCCTGTCATCGGCGACCCTCTGCAGAGTGGCGTCTATGGGCGTTTCGCAATCGCTTTCGTGATTGGGGTCACGTTCTGCCTAAACATCGTGCTAATCGGTTTTGCCCCCTTGAAGGCCCAGATTGGCATTGTGTGGATCGAGCTGCTGACTCTCTTCCTGGCCTTCTTCAAAGCGTTCAACCTTAGTCTGCCCTTCATCTGGGAAAATCTGCCATACCTGATTACGCAGGGTGTGGTGACGACGATCTATGTTTCAGCAGTTTCACTTGTTTGCGCATCAGTCATCGCCATCATTGCAGCGATTGCTAAACTTTCAAGCAACGGCTTCGCCTACGCTATCGCCAGCTTCTACACATCCTTTTTTCGTGGCCTGCCGCTTCTCATACAGATTTACCTGATTTACCTCGGGCTGCCGCAGCTGGGCATTGTCATCAATGCCGTTCCTTCGGGGATATTGGCGCTGTCGCTTTGCGTCGGCGCATATATGACTGAAATTTTCCGCGCCGGTATCCAAAGCATCGATCGCGGCCAATGGGAAGCTTCACGATCCATTGGTTTCGGCTTCGGTCTAACCATGCGCAGGATCATCCTGCCTCAGGCGCTGCCTGTCATCATTCCTCCAATGGGAAACACGTTCATCTCAATGCTGAAAGACAGCTCGCTTGTCTCGGTCCTCGGAGTGTGGGAGCTAACGTTCCTTGCTCGCACCATCGGCCAGCCAACCTTCCATCACATGGAGATGCTGATAACAGCCGCAATGATTTATTGGATCATGTCTGCCTGCCTCGAAGTGGCTCAATCGCGACTCGAGCGTCACTATGCAAGGAGCAAAGCACGATGACTGCTGGCCTCAAAAGTCACTTGAAGGGCCTCGATAGCGGCGATTCCTCGCAAGCGATTGGCAATGTGCTGCGCGAATCACTTTCATCCCAGGAGTCATTCAGTCAGAAGCACGGGTCAATGAGTGCTGACATAATTATCGAAGCCACGAATGTCTCCAAATGGTACGGCACCTTCAGAGCATTAACTGATGTCAATCTAACCGTCCGCAAAGGCGAACGCATCGTCATCTGCGGTCCCTCCGGATCCGGGAAGTCGACGCTCATCCGCTGCTTCAACCGGCTCGAAGCGCATCAGAAGGGCGAGATCACCGTCAACGGGATCAGATTGCACAACAAAATGCGCAACGTGACCGAAGTTCGCAAGAATGTCGGGATGGTGTTCCAGCACTTCAATCTCTTCCCCCATATGACCGTGCTGATGAACTGCATGGCCGGTCCCATGTGGATCAAGGGCGTGCCCGAAGCCCAGGCCAAAAAGACCGCGCTGAAATTTCTGGAGCGGGTGCGAATTCCAGAACAGGCGAACAAATACCCGGTTCAGCTGTCCGGCGGACAGCAGCAGCGTGTTGCGATTGCCCGTTCGCTGTGCATGGAACCCGCGGTCATGCTGTTCGACGAACCGACGTCGGCGCTCGATCCGGAAATGGTCTCCGAAGTGCTGGACACTATGACCAGTTTGGCAAGCGACGGCATGACCATGGTCTGCGTCACCCACGAGATGGGGTTTGCTCGCGCCGTCGCAGACCGGGTAATATTTATGGATTGGGGCCAAATCGTTGAAGAGGGCAATCCCAACGACTTCTTCACCAACCCCCAGCACGAACGCACCAAGCTATTTCTTAGCCAGATCCTGAGACATTGAAGGGTCTCGGCTGACACTCGTTGGTCTTGGTGCCACAGCTAACTAGGTAGCGGCAAGGGCGATCAGCGTAAGCGCCAAGCTGACCCCATCTGGCGCGGCTTGAGGTGATGAGCGATAGATAGTGACACTGAATGAGCTGAGGAGCTTGCAATGTCAATTTCTATGTCTGCGCCTATGCCGGATGACAGAAGCTTCCATGTCCTTGAGGCGGTTGCGAGCCGGCTGGACGCAAGTCCGCGGCGGCGCTGGTCGGCGGAAGCGTACGCAACCGGTGAAGAACGCAGACGTGCGTATCCGGCGGCCATGAGGACCTTAGCACTGCGGTGCTGGCGTCAAGTTTTTGATGGGGAGATGCGATGATATTCTTCGAGGAGGAGTTTAACCTCCTCGATGCCTTCATCGGTGAAGGCTAAGATCCCGTCGTCATCGTTGGTGCCGTACACCCAGATGACGCCGTCCTCCGGCTCGAGACCGAGGGTCAGTTCGTGGATGAGCGCTTCGCTGACGCCGAGGTCGCTGGCGACAAGTTCGACGGTGTAGACGTGGTGCACCTTATTGCGCTGCATGTTCAGGCCGCCGCTGGTTGGGTCCGCAGTTTTGCGGATCTCCAATTCCACGGCAGCAAATCATCGATCCAATGTGCCGGATAGGCGGGCAGTCGGGCGAGGATGTCGGCGAGCCAGGCCTGAGGGTCGACGTCATTCAACTTAGCGCTTTATGCCGACCGCCGAACTATGCCGAGCCTCTTCCGATCATGGCGGTATGACGCGCTTTGCCTGCCATTTCGACCA
>NZ_VFTZ01000005.1 GCF_006440775.1 Mesorhizobium sp. B2-7-2
TTTCAACACGGCCAGTTTGGCACATTCGATGCCGCAAGGGGCCGTCCACCCATCATTCTAGGGCGGAGCAAGGAGCGAAGCGACGCGCGCAGACCCTAGAATCCATTCCGTTACCTTAAGGCGTTGCAGCGATTACAGAATTCTGCACCGTTGCACTCTACGTTGAAGGTCACGGAATGGATCCTTGGGTCTGCGCTCCGCTTCGCGTCGCTACGCCCAAGGATGACGAATATTGGAGAGCTCCAGCCAATTTCGATGGCTTGCGACGGGTCGCCGAAGCGAACAGTTGAAGTCTCTGATGGAGGGAACTACCGCCTGGCCCCGGCCAAAGCCCGCCGCTTGGCCTCGTCGATCAGCATGTTGGCCACCTGCATGCGGATCATGGCGCGCTGGCGCAGATGCGGCGCGACCCGGTCCGGGTGGTTGGCGAAAGCGAAGTTACGGCGGATGCGACCGAAATCGGCGTTCTTGGCGGGGCGGTCGAGGCCGAGCTCGCCGGCGATCGCTTCGGGATCGATCGGCGGCAGCTTCTCCTCCGGCCAGTGCTCTTCGCCGGCAAGCGCCAGTTTCGCCTGATCGAGAAGTGCTGCGAACTCGGCAGCAAGGTCGGAGCCTTGCTCGCGATATTCGGCGGCGACGCTCTCGCCGGCGACCTTGATGCGGCCGGAATGCAGTTCATCGGCAACGGACAGATAATCGAACGGGATGGACGGCCGGGCGCCCTCGTCCTCGCCTTTCTCGGAGGCGACGATCAGGTCGTCGAGCAACGAAGCGAAATCGAGCTTGTTCCCGGTGCCGATCTCAACCTCCCTGTCGTGACGGCATGCAGTGATGCCGCCAAGATAGGGCGCTCTCGTTAAGAATGAATTCTGGTGATGTTAACAATTGGCGGCTTTTCCGCCCGGCAAGACGGCATCGGACAAGACGGCATCGGAAAATAAAAAGCCGGACTGCTCATTCGTGCAGTCCGGCAAGGTCGCCAGGAGTGGCGAGGAAAAAGCCAGCCATGTGCCGGCACGGGTGCCTACGGTCGAGCCTGCCGAAAAGTTTCACGGAAAATCGATTGTGGCGGGAAAAATTGTCGCGGCATGGCAGCCATGCAAATGCTGCACTGCACAATTTTAACAAATCGCCTATATGCTTGGAGTCGGGAGGACCAACTGGGGCAACTGAGTCATGGGGTTCTTCACTGAAATGTTCGCTCGGCCGAGGCCGCAGGAACACCAGCGTTACCGCTCGGCGCTTGCGCTTCTGAACGCGATGAGCAATGCGGACCGCGCCGATATCGGCGTCAAGCCGGCGGATTTTCCGCGCATCGCTCGCGAAATGTCGATCCGCTGAGCTGAGCCAAAGAGGTTTCCCGGAATCCCGGGAAACCTCCAAGCCATTCAAAATCAACGATTTCCGAGGAAAGTCTGCTTGCTGAGCGGCACGCCATTGTGGCGCAGGATGTCGTAGGCCGTGGTGACGTGGAAATAGAAATTCGGCATCGCCAGATGCAGCAGATATTGCAGGCCGGGCAGCGTGGTTTCGCGGCCGCCGAGCCGCACTTCGACCGTCCTGTCCTCAGATCCTTCCAGATCGGCCGCCGCAAACGTCGCCAGATGATCGACCGTCTTGGCGATCCGGGCCTGCAACTCGGCAAAGCTCGCTTCATTGTCCTCATATTTCGGCACCTCGCGCCCGGCGAGCCGCGACGGCGCGCCCTTGGCATGGTCGGTGGCGATCTGGACCTGTCTGGCCAGCGCAAACATGTCGGGCGCCAACCGCGCCGTGAGGAACACCTGCGGATCGATCTTGCGTTCGCCGGCATTCTGCTCTGCCGCCGTCAAGACGCTGGCCAGCGCCTTCAGCCTGGCTGAAAAAACGCCCACCGATATGTCGTACATGGAAATGGTCACGGGCAAATCTCCCCACGCGGCCCAGCGCCGCGGGCCGTGAACTAGCGCCTCCCGCCACGATTCTTCAAGCGGCCATGTCCACGGCGTCACCGCGCCGCCGCAATCGCCGTGGTAGTATTTTCGTTACCGCGGGGGATTCGATGAAAAGAGCTACTTTCGCAGCGACTGTCTTTTTCTCATTGGCCGGCTTCACGCATTCCGCGCTCGCGGCGGATGCGCCCTATGTCGATGACCGATCAAGCGCCGATGCGGTCGTCCGCTCGCTTTACAGCGCCATCAACCGTCACGAATTCGCCCGTGCCTGGGGCTATTTCGGCGATACGAAGCCGGCAAAGGATTTCAACGCCTTCGTCAAGGGTTACGACGGCACCGACAGCGTCGAAGTCAAGACTGGCGCTGTCTCGGAGGACGGTGCTGCCGGCAGCATCTACTACAGCGTCCCGGTTGCCATCCAGGCGACCGACAAGAAAGGCGACGCCAAGGTTTTCGCCGGCTGCTACACGGTCCGCCAGGTCAATGCGCAGATCCAGGAGCCGCCCTTTCAGCCGATCTTCATCGACAAGGGCGCGTTGAAGCCGTCGACCGAGGATTTCGACAGCGCCGTGCCGGCAAGCTGCGGCGAGGGTCCGCCGCCGCCGAAGAAGGACGAGGCCCTGGAACAGGCCAAGAAGGCCTTCCTCGCCACCTATGCCGGTCAATGCGACAAGCAGGATCCAGACGGCAAGCCGATCGGCGAGCCCGAGGCTCATTCCATCCACTATAAGGACAAGGACTCCCAGCCCAGCGACCCGGAACGCGAGACGCGGCTGTTCCGCTTCTTCTGCTCGATGGCCGCCTACAACGAGACGGCGGTCTACTACATCGCCGACGATGTCAACGGCGTCTCACAGTTGCAGTTCACCGAGCCGGATCTCGACATCCGCTATGAGAACAACAACAGCGAAGGCAAGATCGAATCGATCCACATCATCGGTTTCAAGACCAGCGGCTGGGCGACCAACTCGGACTATGACGACAACACGAAAACCATCACCACATCCAACAAATGGCGTGGTGTGGGGGATGCCTCGTCATCGGGAACCTACCTCTTCCGCAACGGCGATTTCTCGCTTGTCCAGTATGACGTCGATGCATCCTACGACGGCGAGCAAAATCCGCAGACGGTCATCGACTACAACACGGCGCCTTGAGCCCCGGCAGAGGAAATCAGGGAGCCCGCGTCAGCATCCAGTTCAGCGTGCCGCGCCAGTCGACCATGCGGATCGGTGTGCCGTGCGTGCCGGTCTCGAAGCGCACGAAGCGGGTCGGATAAGCCTTCCTGGCGAGGATCGAACGGAAAAAGGCTTCCTGCTTCTCCACCGGGAAGACCACGTCGTGGCTGCCCTGGCCGAAGAACACCGGCACGCGGCGCTTGAAGGCGGGGCTGGTGAGAAAGCTGTCGTCCCACAGCGACCCGAGCAGCAGCAGGCCGTTGATGCGGCCGCCAGTATCTTTGCGCGCGGCGAGCTTCCAGCAGATCAACCCGCCCATCGAGCCGCAGGCGACGAAGATCTTCGCGCCCGGCGATGTCTCGGCATAGTGGTCGATGAGCGCTGCGACCTGCGCCGCGCCCTTGTCCCCGAAATCGGGAAAATCCGGCGAAAGATAGAGACCGTTGTTGGCGGCCATCAGGTTCTTGATGCGGTTGAAATTGCCGCCGAAGGTGAAGTCGTCGACGCCTTGCTTGCGGCTGCCGCCTTGCCCGTGCAGGTAGAGCACGATGATGGACGCGCTTTCCGTCCGGCCGACCGCGACATGCCTGATATCGCCGGCATCGGTCTTCAGCATCAGGTCCTGCTGCACCTTGCGCACACCGGGATCGGTGTATTGCGCATGCACGCGCTTTTCCGGCACCTCGTCGCGTTGGTTGATGTCGCGCATCTCGCGATAGTCGAGGACGGTGTAAGCGCCGTTGTCGCCGGTCGACAGTGTCGCCGGATAGGCAAAGAGATCGTCCTTGAAGGATTTTAGCGAAAGCGTTTGCCCCTCGGCCGTCGAGAGGGAAAGCGCTGTCGCGGCGATCAGGGCGAAGAAAAGTCGGAAACGCAAAGCCATGCCGAGAGGCATGCGAAATTCGGCTCCGCTTTGTCAATCCTGCAGAACGCCGCCCGCCCCTTCCAGCGCCTCGCGTGTGTCGACATCGATCGAGGCACCCTGCCCGATCTCGACATCGATGACGTCGAGGCCCTCGGCTTCGACCAAATGCCGCGCCCCGGTATCGCCCTCGAGCTGCGCGACGGCCGCGAAAAGCGATCGCGGCAAAAGCACCGGATTGCCGCGCTTGCCTTGGTGCGAAGCGCGCACCACGGAGCGACCGTCGGAGCTGCGGAACGCGTCGATCAGGCTGTCGAGGTCTTTCGACGAAACGCCGGGCATGTCGCCAAGCACGATCATGGCGCCGGCCGCGTCGGGCGCGACCTTGGCGATGCCCGCCTTCAACGACGAAGCGAGGCCATCGGCGAAGTCCGGATTGTCGGCGACCCTCACACCGAGACCGGAAAGCGCGGAACGCACGCGCTGGCGCTGGTGGCCGGTGACGACGACGGTGGCGGCGGCCTTCGAGGCCAGCGCGCGGGAGGCGGTACGGCGCACCAGCGGCTCGCCGTCAAACAGCGCCAGAAGCTTGTTCGGCCCGCCCATGCGGCTCGAGCGGCCGGCGGCCAGCAGCACGATATCGACTTTCAGCGCCGATCTTGCCGGCTGCGGCGCCGGCTCGCGCGGCTGCGGTCTGGTCGGGATTTCCATCAAAAGCCCGCCGACGCCCATTCCGGCAATATCGCCCGCCGTCACCTCAAGCCCGGCAACCAGGCGATCGAGTACCCAGTCGAAGCCATTCTCCTTCGGACTGCGCGCGCATCCGGGCGCACCGACGACACGCTTGCCGTCGAGCGTTCCGAGCACCAGCAGATTGCCGGGATCGACCGGCATGCCCGCGCGGACGACGGTACCCCCGGCCTGTTCGATCGCGGCCGGCACGACATCGGCGAAGTCGCTCATCGCCGAGGCGCCGAAGATCACCACCATGTCGTTGTCGCGCGCCAGCGCGGTTGCGGCCGCGGCGACCGGCGCCACGTCGTGCGGCGTGCGCCGCTCGGCCGTCAGTCGGCCGCCGAAACGCGCCAGCCGCGCCTCGGTGACGCGCAGCGTCTTGTCGAGCACGCTCGGCTTGACGCCGGGAAGCACCGTCTGGATGACCCCGACAGTAACGGGCCGATAGGCATTGACGGCAAATATCTCGCGGCCGGCGCAAATTCTCACCACGCTGTCCACCAGGCTTGCGGCGACGGCAAAGGGGATGATCTTGACCGTCGCCACCATCTGGCCCTTCTCGACCGGCGTGTGCTGCGCCAGCGTCGCGATGGTGATGGCTGGATCGACGGCATTGATGGCGTCGATCATTGCGGCGTCGACGGTAAAGACGCCCGAGGCTTCCGCGTACAAATTCACCCGCCCGGTCGCAGCCGGCTTGACCTCGATGTTGCGGTGGCTCATGGCGGCGGCGATCTTAGCGGCAGCGGCATCTTCGCCAAGATCGTCCTCGGCAAGAACCGCGGCGACGACCTCGCCGACGCCCGCCGCCTTGAGCGCCGCGATATCCTCGCGGCTCAATCGGTGCGCTTTGCGGAAGCGTTTTTCGCCAGCGGTGGTCGCATGCGCCAGCACCGCCCCTTCCGCCTCGTCGATCGGCACCAGCCCGAATTTCACGCCACGGCGCCTTTTGCTTCGAGACCGCGCGAGCGGAAGGCGTGGATTGTCTGCGCAAGGACGGCGACGGCGATCTCGGCCGGACTGGCAGCACCGATATCGAGGCCGATCGGCGCGTGGATGCGCGCGATCTGGTCGGCACCGGCGCCGAGCGCCAGCAGGCGTTCGACACGCTTGGCGTGGGTCTTGCGGCTGCCCAGCGCCCCGACATAGAAGCATCGGGCGTCGAGCGCCGCCTTCAGCGCGAAATCGTCGATCTTCGGATCGTGGGTGACGGCGGCAAGGGCGGTATAGCTGTCGAGCGGCGCGCGCTTCAGCACATCCTGCGGCCATTCGGCGTGCAGCGCGACGTCGGGGAAGCGTTCCGGGGTAGCGAAGGCGGTGCGCGGATCGATGATCTCGACCGGATAGCCGGCGATCCTGGCCATCGGCGCCAGCGCCTGGCTGATATGAACGGCGCCGATCACCACAAGGCGCGGGCGCGGCAGATGCGCGTTGAGAAAGAACGTCCGCCCTTCCGCCTCCACCGACCTCGAATTGCCGGTGCGGAACGCATCGGAGATTGCCGCCCCGAGATCGCCCGCAACATGGTCGCCCTCGCGCACGATGCGGTCGCGGCCGTCGCCAAGGTCGGTGACAAGCACCGCGGCGCGGCGGGCGCGGCGTTCTTCGTTGAGTGTCTTCAGGACGTAGGGATCCATCTGTGATCAGCCCAGCCGCTCGACATAGACCTTGATGCGGCCGCCGCAGGACAGGCCCACCTGCCAGGCGGTCTCGTCGGCGACGCCGAATTCCAGCATCCTGGCCTTGCCCGAGCCGATGACGTCCATCGCCTCCGTCACCACGGCGCCCTCGACACAGCCGCCGGAGACCGAGCCATGGAAATTCCCCTCGGCGTCGATGACCAGATGGCTGCCGACCGGGCGAGGCGCCGAACCCCAGGTCTCGACCACGGTCGCGATGGCGACATCCTTGCCATCCTTCATCCAGCCTTCCGCGATGATCAGGGGATCGCGGGCCTCATCGAGATAAATGCTCTCATCCATCGTCGCTTCTCGCAAAGTCTGTTTTTCAAGGAAAACCTTGGTCGTCCCTACGGTAAACGTTGGTTTCCCGCCAAGGAAACATATGGCTACGCGGCCTGCCTCTCGCCAGTTCGCGCCCAGCGGCGCGGATCGACCGAAGCCGCCGGCCGCTGGTCGAGCGAGGCGCAAAGATCGGCCAGCGCGTCGAGATTATGCACCGCCCGAAATTCGTCGACATAGGGCAGCATCGCTTTCACGCCACGGGCGCGGGCCTCAAAGCCGTCGAAGCGCAACAGCGGATTGAGCCAGATCAGCCGCCGGCAGGATTTATGCAACCGCTCCATCTCCTGCGAAAGGCCGGCGACGTCGTCGCGCTCCAGCCCGTCGGTGATGAGAAGCACCACGGCGCCCTGCCCCAGCACGCGCCGCGACCACAGCCGGTTGAACTCGGCAAGCGTGTCGCCGATGCGGGTGCCGCCCGACCAGTCCTTCACCGCCGCCGAGCATTCGGCCAGAGCCTCGTCGGGATCGCGATGGCGCATCTGGCGGGTCAGGTTGGTCAGCCGCGTGCCGAAAACGAAGGCGTGCACGCGCCGGCGCTTCTCCGTCAGCGCATGCAGGAAATGCAGGAAGATGCGGGTGTACTGGCTCATCGAGCCGGAAATATCGGCCAGCACGACCAGCGGCGGATGCGCTTCGCGCGGAGAGCGGAATTTTGGCAGGATAAGTTCGCCGCCGGTACGCGCGGCCGAGCGCATCATGGCGCGCGGATCGATGCGGCCCCCTTGCGCGTCCGCCTTGAAGCGCCGCGTGCGGATCAGATCGAAGGGCAGGCGCAAGGCCATAATCGCCTTTTTGGCTTCGGCCATCTCCGCCGCATCCATCTGGGCAAAATCCTTGCCGCGCAGCACCTCATTGCCGGAAAAAGTCATCCGTGCATCGACTTCGATTTCCGGCACTTCCCGGACCGGCTGGTTCTTCCGATGGCCCTCGAACATCGCCTGGCTGACGCGGTTCTCGGCCGCCCGCGGCTTCTGCTTTTCGCAATCGTCCGGTGCGACCGGCGAGAACATCGCCAGCAGTTTCTCGATCAGCTCGCGCGATTTCCAGAACAGGCGGAAGGCCTCGTCGAAGACGGGATGATCCTCGCGCCGCGAGACGAGCACTGCATGCAGCGTCCAGTAGAAATCGTCGCGCGAGCCGATGCCGGCGGCAAGCACCGCCTCGATGGCGTCCTTCACCGAGGCCGGGCCGACGCGCATGCCGGCCTTGCGCAGCGCCCGCGCGAAATAGACGATGTTATCGGCGATGCGCCCATCGGCGAGCGCCTCCTTGGGTTCCGGACGCGGCACAGGCATCGCGCCTACTCCGCCGCCGACAGCTCGGCCTTCACCTCATTGAGGATGCGCCGGCCCTCGCCCTCGCCGATACGGGCGATATCGTCCTGGTATTTTAGAAGCACGCCGATTGTGTCCGACACGGTCTCCGGATCGAGCGCCACCTTGTCGAGCTCGGTCAGCGCGCCAGCCCAGTCGATGGTTTCGGCGACGCCGGGCGCCTTGAACAGCTCGACCTGGCGCAGCTTCTGGATGAAGGACACGACCTCTGCCGACAGCCGGCGGTTCGCCTGCGGCACCTTGCGCCGCACGATCTCCAGCTCGCGCTCGGCGTTCGGATAGTCGACCCAGTGGTAGAGGCAGCGACGCTTCAGCGCGTCGTGGATTTCGCGCGTCCGGTTGGTGGTGATGATGACGATCGGCGGCTCTTCCGCCTTGATCGTGCCAAGCTCGGGAACTGTGACCTGGAAATCAGAAAGGATTTCGAGCAGGAACGCCTCGAAAGCTTCGTCGGTGCGATCGAGCTCGTCGATCAGGAACACCGGCGCCGCGCCAGCCTTGCCGGTCAGCGCGTCGAGCACCGGACGGCGGATCAGGTATTTCTCGGAAAAGACGTTGCGCTCCATATCGGAGCGGACGACCGTGCCCGCCGCTTCCTCCATGCGGATCTCGATCATCTGCGCGGCATAATTCCACTCATAGACGGCCGACGAGACGTCGAGCCCTTCATAGCATTGCAGCCGGATCAGCCGGCGGCCGAGCGCGCCGGCCAGCACTTTGGCGATCTCGGTCTTGCCGACGCCCGCCTCGCCTTCGAGGAACAAGGGCCGCTTCATGCGCAGTGAAAGAAACAGCACCGTTGCCAGCGAACGGTCCGCGACATAATCCGCGCCTGTCAAAAGATCGAGCGTTTCGTCGATCGTCTTCGGCGCGGGGCGCGGCGCGGTCATCTTGTCTCCGTGGATCCCGCTTGCACGTTCAAAGAAAATGATAGCCGCGGTTGTGGTAGATCAGCGGTCGCAAATTATCGCCGATGCGCAGGCCTGTCACCTTGCCAAAAAGCACACGGTGGGTGGCAAGGTCCTTGCTATCGATGATCTCGCAGTCGAACACGGCCAGCGCGCCTTTCAGCGTCGGGGCGCCGGTCGAGATCACATCCCATTCGGCAAGCGCGAAGCGCTCCTCCACCGGCAGGCCGGTGACGCCTGAAAAGGCGACCGATACGGCTTCCTGGTCCGATGCGAGTGTGTTGAGCGCGAACTTGCCGTTCTTGACGAAAGCCTCGTTCTTGGCGTTCTCGCGGTTGAGGCAGACCAGCACCGTCGGCGGGGTGTCCGAAACCGAACAGGCGGCGATCACCGTCGCGCCCCTTTTGCCGCCAGGCCCGTCGGTCGTCACCACATGCACATGGCCGGCAAAATGGGCCATCGCATCGCGATAATGCTGCGGCCCGATGTCATTGATCTTCAGCACCCGATGTCCACCTGTCGAAACCAGTCCGTTATATATGGCGGCATATTGCACGCCACAAGTTGCATAGCATGGGCGAAGTGCTTGACCGCAATCCGCAAATTCGCGTGTTGCGCGGCGCTTAGCCAGCCTTTAGGCATTTCCTGGAATAGTGTCGGGACTGTATTCCCGGCATGGAGGATCTCTTAGCCCGAATGCGTCTTCTCACGACGACATCAGCCGCGCTGCTCTGGTTGTCGCTGGCCGCGAGCGCCGACGCCGAGACGCTGGTCGGCGTTGCCGCGCCGCTTTCCGGCCCATCGGCGATCCTCGGCAAGCAGATCGCGGCCGGCGCCGGCCTGGCGGCCGAAGCGAACGGCATCGCGATCAAGGCCGTGGACGATGCCTGCACCGCCGATGGCGGCGCCGCGGCGGCGAAGGAATTCGTCGACGCCAAGGTCAATGTCGTGGTGGGCTTTCTCTGCACCGACGCGATCGAGGCGGCGCTGCCGATCCTCAAGGATGCCAACATCCCGGTCATCACCGTCGGCGTGCGTACCGAAAGCCTGACCGACCGGCGCGCCAAGACCGGCTGGCCGGTCTACCGGCTCGGCCCGCGCGGCGACGATGAGCGCAATGCGGTCGCCGCCAAGCTAATCCAGCTCTGGCGCGACGACCTGTTCGCCATCGTCGATGACGGCACCATCTATGGCCGCGAGATGGCCGAGACCTTTCGCGCCGCAGCCGAGCAGGCTGCCTTGAAGCCGGTCTTCACCGACACGTTCCGGCCGCAGCTCGACAACCAGATCGGGCTGATCGGCCGGTTGAAGAAGGCCGGCGCGACCAAGGTGTTCGCCGGCGGCGACGGCGACGACATCGCCATCATGGGCCGCGACGCCGCCCGTCTCGATGCCGGCATCACCTTTGCCGGCGGCGAAAACCTGCGCACGCCGCCGGGCGATGTGCCCTATGCCGTCGGCACGCTGATGATCGCCCCGCCGGAATGGTCGGAGATCGCCGATCCCAAGGTGGTGCAGGCATTCGCAGCGAAGAACATCGTGCCGGACGGCTACACGCTTCCGGCCTATGCCGCGGTCGAGGTCGCCAAGGCCGCGCTGGCCGGTGCGGAAAGCGCTGGGCAGCCGCTCGGCGAAGCCCTGACCGGCCGTGATTTTGCGACCGCGATCGGCACCGTCCGCTTCGACGACAAGGGCGATCTCAGCCAGAACCCGTTCCGCCTCTTCCGCTTCGACGGCACGCATTTTGAGCCGCTGGAGGACAAGTGATGTTCCGCACTGGTCCGCGCAATCTGATCACCGACGTCGCCGGCCTTCGCGTCGGCAATACCGCCGACGCCAGTCTCAAATCCGGCGTGACGGTGGTGCTGTGCGACGAGCCCGCGGTTGCCGGCGTCCAGGTACTGGGCGGCGCGCCGGGCACGCGCGAGACCGACCTGCTCGAGCCGCAGAACTCGATCGCGACGATCCATGCCGTCGTTCTGTCCGGCGGCTCCGCCTTCGGCCTCGACGCAGCCTCGGGCGTGCAGGCGGCGCTGCGCGAAAAGGACATCGGCGTCGAGGTCGGCGGCTTCCGCGTGCCGATCGTGCCGGCCGCGATCCTGTTCGACCTGCGCAATGGCGGCGACAAGGATTGGGGCCGCTATCCACCCTATCGCGAGCTCGGCTATGAGGCCGTGCAGGCGGCAACCGTCGACTTCGCCATCGGCACGGCGGGCGCCGGCACCGGCGCCCTGACCTCCGGCCTGAAAGGCGGGCTGGGCTCCGCCTCGACCGTGCTCGACAGCGGCGTCACCATCGGTGCGCTCGCCGCCGTCAATCCGACCGGCTCGGTGACGGTCGGCCGCAGCCCCCATTTCTGGGCGGCGCCCTTCGAGATCGGCGACGAGTTCGGCGGCCTCGGCTACCCGGCCCCGCTGCCTGAAGATGCCAGGAAGATCCTGCTGAAATACCGCGACAGGCAAATGGGCGGCGAGGTCGAAGGCGGCAGCACCACCATCGCCGTCATCGCCACGGATGCTGTCCTGACCAAGGCCGCGGCCAAGCGGCTGGCGATTTCGGCGCATGACGGCTTCGCACGCGCCATCTGGCCGACGCACACGCCGGCGGACGGCGATCTCGTGTTTGCCCTGGCGACCGGCAGGAGCGGCATCGAACTCGGCGCCGATGCCGCGATCGACCTGTTCGCCGCGGCAGGCGCCACCATGGCGCGCGCGATCAGCCGCGGCGTCCATGCCGCGACACCGGCCGAGGGCGACCTGTTTCCTGTTTGGTCGTCGCGTTGACGGCTAATCAAGTCGGATCGGATTTTTCTTCCTCGAAGGTAACCGCGACATCCGAATTCGCGGAGAGCCACACCTTCTGGCCGTCGATTTCCGCGACCAGGGCAAGCGAAATGTAGTGATGATGGTTCTTGTGCGAGCCCATGCCGCTGTCGGCCTTGGTCAGCTTGATCCGGTCACCCTCGACTTTGTCGACTGTGCCGATATGGACGCCGTCGGCGCCGATCACTTCCATGTGTCCGCGTATCTTGCTGATGTCGGTGCTCATGCTGGTTCTCCGCTGGATGGCGATTTGCCCTTTCGGATGCGAGACGGCCGACAATAACCAATGAACGCCGGATTGGATGCATCGCACGGCGCGTCTCGTCCATCGTGGCGTGATTAGCATGACGCTGATGAGACAGATGACAAACCGACGACGCTCTCGGTTTGCAACACTTGTCGGGGTCAGCATCTGGTTTGCGCGGCAGCGGCGTTGAGCATTGGGCCTGGCTCTGTTAGGACGCGGCCGACGCTTTCTCCCAGGCAGGACTTAGAAAACGGATGATCCCTCGCTATTCCCGGCCGGAAATGGTCGCCATCTGGTCGCCCGAAACCCGCTTCCGCATCTGGTTCGAGATCGAGGCGCATGCCTGCGACGCGCTGGCCGAGCTCGGCGTCATTCCGAAGGAAGCGGCGAAGACGATCTGGGAAAAGGGCGGCGCCGCCAAATTCGACGTCGCCAAGATCGACGAGATCGAACGCGTCACCAAGCATGACGTCATCGCTTTCCTGACCCATCTCGCCGAATTCGTCGGACCGGATGCCCGCTTCATCCACCAGGGCATGACCTCGTCGGACGTGCTCGACACTTGCCTTGCCGTGCAGTTGACCCGGGCCAGCGACATCCTGCTTGCCGATATCGACGCCTTGCTTGCGGCGCTGAAGCGCCGCGCCTTCGAGCACAAGGACACCGTCACCATCGGCCGCAGCCATGGCATCCATGCCGAGCCGACCACATTCGGCGTCAAGCTGGCGCAGGCCTTTGCCGAGTTCTCGCGCTGCCGCGAACGGCTGGTGCACGCGCGCGAAGACATCGCCACCTGCGCCATTTCCGGCGCCGTCGGCACCTTCGCCAACATCGAGCCTTATGTCGAAGAGCATGTGGCGGCAAAGCTTGGCCTGAAGCCGGAGCCGGTGTCCACGCAGGTCATCCCGCGCGACCGCCATGCCATGTTCTTTGCCACGCTTGGCGTCATCGCCTCGTCGGTCGAACGCCTCGCCATAGAGATCCGCCATCTGCAGCGCACCGAGGTGCTGGAAGCGGAAGAGTATTTCTCGCCGGGCCAGAAGGGCTCGTCGGCTATGCCGCACAAGCGCAACCCGGTGCTGACCGAAAATCTCACCGGCCTTGCCCGCATGGTGCGCGCCTACGCCATGCCCGCGATGGAAGACGTGGCGCTCTGGCACGAGCGCGACATTTCGCATTCCTCGGTCGAGCGCATGATCGGGCCGGATGCGACTGTGACGCTGGATTTCGCGCTGTCGCGCCTGACCGGCGTCGTCGACAAGCTGCTCGTCTACCCCGAGAACATGGAAAAGAACCTCAACAAGTTCCGCGGCCTGGTGCATTCGCAGCGCGTGCTTCTGGCGCTCACTCAGGCCGGCTTGTCACGCGAGGACGCCTATCGGCTGGTGCAGCGCAACGCTATGAAAGTCTGGGAACACGGCGCCGATTTCCTGGAGGAACTGCTTGCCGACAAGGACGTCACGGCGGCGCTGCCCGAAGCCGAAATCCGCGAGAAATTCGACCTCGGCTATCACACCAAGCATGTCGACACGATCTTCAGGCGGGTGTTCGGGGAAGCTTGAGGCCGAACAAAGGCGCGCTGGCGCCCGGCTGGAACACCCCTCATCCGTCTTGTCGCTTCGCGACAAGCCACCTTCTCACACAAGGGGAGAAGGGGGAATTTGGCGCCCGCGCCTCAGCTAATCACCGATGCCGCGATTGGCAGTGGCGCCGGCGCGGTCTTCCCTTCTCCCCTTGTGGGAGAAGGTGGATCGGCGCGCTAGCGCCGAGACGGATGAGGGGTACTCCAGCTTGACGCAGCCGTCGCTCAAGCCTTCCCAGGCACGGTCCTGATCACCGTGCCCCACGGGTCCTCACGGCTCGTCTCATCCTTGACATTGTCCGAGCGCATCTCGACCCAGGCGAGGCCCGAGCGCGACGGATCGCGGCGGCCGGCGCCGGCGCTCTGCCAGGCATTGGCGCCGATATGGTGGTGGTAATGGCCGGACGACAGGAACACCGCCTGACCGCCATATTTGGCGACGGTGTCGAAGCCGAACTGGTCATGCCACCAAGCCTCGGCGTCCTCCGGCCGGCCGACGCGCAGATGCACATGGCCGACAATGGTGTTATCCGGCGCGCCCTGCCAGCCGGCATCGCCCGCCGGCACGCTACCCACCACCGCCGGCAGATTCAGCCGCTCGGTCGCCATAGCAATACGGTCGCCGTTCCATTTCCAGTCCTGCGGGCGGCGATCGGCATAGATCTCGATGCCGTTGCCCTCTGGGTCAGTGAGATAGAGCGCCTCGCTGACCAGATGGTCGGAGGCGCCCTCGATCCCGATGTGGTTGGCGGCGGCGTGGCTGATCCAGCGGCCAAGGTCCGCGCGCGACGGCAAAAGGAAAGCTGTGTGGAAAAGGCCGGCGCTTCGCGGATCGTCGGGCTTGGCCGACGAAGCCTGTTCGAGCACCAGCAGCGGCCGATTGGCTGCGCCGAGCGTGATCGCGCCGTCGGTGCGGCTCAATTCCTGCAGGCCGACGACGGCGCGGTAATAGGCCGCCAGGCTTTCGGCATCGCGCGCCTTTAGCCCGACACGCGACACGCTGACCGGGGTGGTCGCGGCAAAAGGCAGTTCGCTCATCAAACTCTCCGTTCGGGCAGCGCTTATCCCAGCATGGGATTGTCGTGGCCGCCAGCCATTGTTCCTTGTTCCCCTCCAAATCGTCGATTGCGCTCGTTCACACAAGAGAGCAAGAATCGAACAAGTTGTTCACAATTGTGATCGCTCCGAATTTTCCGACAGGGTTGCAGCCAAGAAGGCCGCTCGCTACATCGGCGCCATGAAAGTCAAAGACGCAGATATCCTGATCGTGCCGGGCTACACCAATTCCGGCCCCGAGCACTGGCAGACCCGCTGGCAGTCGAAACTGTCGACGGCGCGCCGGGTCGAGCAGGCGGAATGGACGAAGCCTGTGCGCGAGGACTGGACGGCGAGCGTGGCGAACGCCGTCAACGAGGCCGAGCGGCCGGTAGTGCTCGTTGCGCACTCGCTGGGCGTGACTGCGGCGGTGCAGGCCATCCCGCAATTCAAGAAGCCGGTCGCCGGCGCCTTCTTCGTCGCGCCGCCCGACGTCTCCAATCCGGAAATCAGGCCAAGGCATCTGATGACCTTCGGCCCCTATTCGCGCGATCCCCTGCCCTTTCCGTCCATCGTGATCGCCAGCCGCAACGATCCGTTCTGCGCCTTCGAGGTCGCCGAGGACATTGCCGCCGCCTGGGGATCGCTCTTCATCGACGCCGGCGAGGCAGGCCATCTCAACCACGACGCCGGCTTCGGCCCGTGGCCCGAGGGTTCGATGACTTTCGCCAAATTCCTGACGGAACTGAAAGAACCCTGATCGGCGTCTAGGAGCCGATCGAATCCCGCATGCTCTTCAACAGCGTTTTCGCGCCGAGCGAGATCAGCGTGTGGTCCGAGCCCATGGCGAGCAGCCGGAAGCCCATCGACACGACGCGCCCGGCAATCGCCGGTTCGATGACATAGATCGCGGCATGCTTGCCGGCCTTGCGCGTCCGCTCGGCGATCGACGCGACCGTCTCCATCATGCTTTCCAGCGTCGAGTTGATGGTGGTGCCGTTCGACCAGGCGATCGAGAAATCCGACGGACCGACGAAGATGCCGTCGATGCCGGGCGTATCCAAAATACCGTCCAGCGCCTCGAGGGCGGCCCGCGTCTCGACCATGGCGAAAGCCATGGTGCGCTGGTTCGTGTCGCGCAGCCATTCGGCATGGTCGCCCTTGCCATGGCGCGGGAAAGCATAGGTCGGGCCCCAGGAGCGTTCGCCCAGCGGCGGATATTTCATCGCGGCGGCGAATTGCCTTGCATCGGCCACGGAGTTCACCATCGGCGCGATCACCGCCTCTGCGCCGAAATCGAGCGCGCGGCTCGCCATATCGAAGCGTCCGACCGGAATGCGCACCAGCGCCGGCTTGTTGGCGGCGAGCACCGGCACCAGGCCGCGCAGCACGCTGTCCTCATGATGTCCGCCATGCTGCATGTCGAGTGTGACGGCGTCAAAACCCTGCTTGGCGATGATTTCGACCGTCAGCGCGTCCGGCACGCCCGACCAGGCGGTGAACAGCGTTTCGTCGGCGGCCAGGCGGGACTTGAGCGACATCGGAAGTTTCCTTGTAAACAATCCGCAGTTTTGGCCGGAAATGATGTGAAGGCAAAGAAAAACCGCCCGGCTTGGCCGAGCGGTCGATTGGTCCAGTCAGAGCAATTTCAGGAGAATGCGCAACGGTTTTCCGTCCGGAATTGCGTAAAAACAAAGAGATGGCGCATGACGCCGAAAAGCGCGAGGCGGTTTTCGGACGACACAGCCTCAGCTGTTCTTGATCTCCTCGATCGCCTGCGCCATCAGCTCGTCCATGGTGCGGCGGATCTGATGGTCGGACTGGGCGACACCGGCCGCGTCAAAATCCGTGCGGATCTTGCGGAAAACATCGTGGTCGCCCGCTTCCTCGATATCGGAGACCACCACTTCCTTGGCATAGGCTTCGGCATCGGCGCCGGATTTGCCCAGTTTCTCGGCGGCCCACAGGCCAAGCGCCTTGTTGCGGCGCGCCGCAGCCTTGAAGCGAAGCTCCTCGTCGAAGGCGAATTTGCGCTCGAAGCCCTCTTCGCGGTCTTTCATGCTGCTCATGACGTCCCTCCGATCAATCCGATTCGCTTGGCGGTGAATATGTGTGATGGGCAAGCACAAACCAAAAGGTCGCGAGCGGGTCAATATGCTTCGTCGCATGCTGCGCTGCGGCATTTCAGTCCCGAAAGCAGTTGATTCGCGGGATTTGCCGATTGAGCAAACAAGGCGATTGCGATAACACCGGCATTGAACGCCGCCTTCGCCATACTAATTTAGGCAGACGGGCAGGAATCGGTCGATTGCCGCCTGCCCGCAGATCCAGAGAAAAAATCAGATGAAAAATCGCCGCCGCATTTACGAAGGCAAGGCCAAGATCCTCTATGAGGGCCCTGAGCCGGGGACGCTGATCCAGTTTTTCAAGGACGATGCCACCGCTTTCAACAAGAAGAAGCATGAAGTGGTCGATGGCAAGGGCGTGCTCAACAACCGCATTTCCGAGCACATCTTCAACCATTTGAACCGCATGGGCATCCCGACCCATTTCATCCGCCGGCTCAACATGCGCGAGCAGCTGATCAAGGAAGTCGAGATCATCCCGCTCGAGGTGGTGGTGCGCAACGTTGCCGCCGGCTCGCTGTCCAAGCGCCTTGGCATCGAGGAAGGCACGGTGCTGCCGCGCTCGATCATCGAATTCTACTACAAGGCCGACGCGCTCGACGACCCGATGGTGTCGGAAGAGCACATCACCGCCTTCGGCTGGGCAAGCCCCCAGGAAATCGACGACATCATGGCCTTGGCCATCCGCGTCAACGACTTCCTGTCCGGCCTGTTTCTGGGCGTCGGCATCCAGCTGGTCGACTTTAAGATCGAATGCGGCCGCCTGTTCGAGGGTGACATGATGCGCATCGTCGTCGCCGACGAGATCTCGCCGGATTCCTGCCGGCTGTGGGACGTCGCCACCCAGGACAAGCTCGACAAGGACCGTTTCCGCCGCGACATGGGCGGTCTGGTCGAAGCCTATCAGGAAGTTGCCCGCCGTCTCGGCATCATCAACGAAAACGAGCCGCCGCGCCCGACGGGCCCCGTGCTCGTCGCCTCTTCCGAGGCGCCCAAGGGCCTGAAGCACTGAATACTGACGGGCCTGCCGGACAATGGCAGGCCTTTCCTAAACGACGATCTGCCCAGGAGCATCGATGAAAGCCCGTATCACCGTGACCCTCAAGAACGGCGTCCTTGACCCGCAGGGCAAGGCGATCGAGCACGCGCTCTCCGGGCTTGGCTTCGACGGCGTCGGCCAGGTGCGCCAGGGCAAGGTGTTCGACGTCGAGCTCACCGGAACCGACAAGGCCAAGGCCGAAGCCGACCTAAAGGCCATGTGCGACAAGCTTCTGGCGAACACGGTGATCGAGAACTACGCGGTGGAGATCGCCTGACAATGAAATCAGCCGTCGTCCTCCTGCCAGGCCTCAACCGCGACCGCGACATGATCGCGGCGCTGACCAAGATTTCCGGCCAGGCGCCGGCGACCGTCTGGCAGACCGACACTGAAATCCCCGATGTCGATCTGATCGCTATCCCGGGCGGCTTCTCCTTCGGCGACTATCTGCGCTGCGGCGCGATCGCGGCACGCATGCCGGTGATGCGGGCGGTTGCTGAAAAGGCGGCCAAGGGCGTGACCGTCATCGGCGTCTGCAACGGCTTCCAGATTCTGGTCGAGGCGGGATTGCTGCCCGGCGCCCTGATGCGCAACGCCTCGCTGAAATTCGTCTGCCGGCAGGTGAAGCTCGAGATCGCCAACGCCAACACCATGTTCACCCGCCGCTACCAGCCGGGACAGATCATCCGCTCGCCGGTGGCGCATCATGACGGCAACTATTTCGCCGATGCCGAGACGCTTGCCCGGATAGAAGGCGAAGGCCAGGTGGTGTTCCGCTATGCGGAAAACACCAATCCCAACGGCTCGATCAACGACATTGCCGGCATCGTCAACGACAAGGGCAACGTGCTCGGCCTGATGCCGCATCCGGAAAACCTGATCGAGGCGGCGCACGGCGGCGAGGACGGACGGGCGCTTTTCCAAAGCGCGCTCGGCATCGCTGCCTGATCCTTCAAAATTTCTAGAACTCGGGGGCGGACTGACCATGAGACTGACGATTGCTCGCCTTGCTCTCCTGGCCGCCGCCGGGTTCGCCTTGGCTTCCTGCCAGTCCAGCCCCAAGACGACGCCGGTTCCCTCAGGCAAGAGCGCCTCGCTGCTCGCCATGGAACAGGTCGCGATCGCTGCGCACAAATGCTGGATCGCCAGCAAGGATCCGGCCTTCAAATCCTACCAGATGGCCAACGAGCTCAATTCCTACAGCGGCACGCCGCGCTTCCTGCTGGTACCCGCCAAGCATTATGGCGGCAAGCCGCTGCTGGTCGTGCAGGCGCAGGGCAATTCCAGCCGCGTCGATGCCTTCGGGCCGCTGATGAACGAGCCGCTCGGCGCGCGCATCGGTTCCGATCTCGCCCGCTGGCAGGCCGGCAACCCGTCCTGCGCGGCTGCCGCCTGAGGTTGCCATGGCCCGGTTCCTGCAGGCCGCGGGACTGGTTATCGGGCTGATTGCGCTTGTCCTGCAATTCGCCATTACCATCCCGGCGTCAATGGCGGCCGGACGCAGCCTGCCCGGCTCGATCGTCTTCTATTTCAGCTTCTTCACCATCCTGACCAACATCGCCGCTGTAATGGTGCACGCCTCGCTGCTGTCACCCGCCGGCTATGCGTGGTTCCCGGCCTTTGCCGGACCGCGGACGCGGACTGGCGTAGCCGTGGCCATGACTCTGGTTTTCATCGTCTACACCACGGTTCTGGCGAGGCTCTGGCAGCCGCAGGGTTTGTTCCTGCTCTGCGACGTCCTCTTGCACTATGTGACGCCGGCGCTGTTCGTGCTGTGGTGGCTGGTGGCGGGCGCCGATGGCAGGCGGCAGTGGAGCGACATCGCCTGGTGGATGATCTACCCGGTCGCCTATCTCGCCTACGCGCTGATACGCGCGTCCTTCACTGGCGAAGTACCCTACCCATTCCTCGACGTCGCCAAGAACGGCGCGGCCAGCGTTGCCGTTTCGGCGCTCGGCGTCACGGCCCTGTTCATCGCATTGAGCGTGCTCGCCGTGCATGTCGATCACGGCATCGGCCGGCTGCGGAGAAAGCCCGCAACCCGCGTCCAATCGAGCCGCCGCTGGTAGGCATCACTCCCAGAACGCCCTGATGCCTTCGCGATGGGCATCGCAGCGCGAGATGCCGATATCCTTCAACTGATCGTCCGTCATCTCCATGAGCGCGAGGCGGCCGCGCCTGCGCTCCAGCATGCGGTCGATCTGCCTTACGATGGAACGGAGCACAACCGCCATACGACCGGCGAAACCGCGACGGGCCAAGAGCTCGACCTGCGCGCGAAAAGCTGGGCTATCGTGTCGAATTGTGTCGATTGTATCCATTGCCGTTCTGCCTTGTCTCGATTGTACCTTATCAATCGCGAGGTTGATATGAATTGACTCGTCGCACGGTGCAATATAGAAAATTGTCACCATGACAAATTGGCTCCCCGATCTTTCCTCCGGCTCCGGTCCGCTCTATCAGCGCCTTGCTGACAGCATTGAGTCAGATATCGACAAGGGCGTCATCGATGCCGGTGCAAAACTGCCGCCGCAGCGCGACCTCGCCTATGACATCGGCACGACCGTCGGCACCATCGGCAGGGCCTATCAGCTGCTGCGCGAGCGCGGTCTGGTGAGTGGCGAGGTCGGCCGCGGCACCTATGTGCTCGGCCAGCGCGCCGCAGACCCGAAGCCGGATTTGGAACCTGCCATCCAGGGCACGCGCCCCATCGATGCGCCGAGCGGCAAGCTGCGCTTCGACAGCACCGCCGCGCCCGATGTCGGCCAGGGCGCGGTGATTGCCGACATGCTGGCACGCACGGCGCAGGAGCATCCGCACGACATTTCGAGCTACACGCGGGATTTTCCCGAACGCTGGTACGAAGCCGGAAGCCGCTGGCTCACGCGCAATGCCTTCCACCCCTCGCTCGATTCGATCGTGCCGACGCTGGGCACGCATGCCGCGGTCATGGCGGCGATCGCGGCGCTGACCATGCCCGGCGACTACGTGGTCTTCGAGCATCTCACCTATTCGCAGATCGCGCGCAGCGCCGGGCTGATCGGCCGCCGCACGGCGTTGGTTTCGACCGACGACGATGGCATCGACCCTGACGATTTCGAGCGTGTCTGCGCGCAAAAACATCCAAAGCTGATGTTCCTGATGCCGACCGCGAAGAACCCGACGCTGGTGACGCTGTCGGCGGAGCGGCGGCAGGCGATCGCAAAGATCGCGCGCGAATACAATGTCGCGCTGATCGAGGACGATCTTTACGGCGAGCTCACCGACGACCCGACGCCGCTGCTGACCGAATACGCGCCCGAGCGCACGATCGTCGCCGGCGGCCTGTCGAAGTCGGTCGCGGCGGGCGTGCGCGGCGGCTGGCTTTCCTGCCCGCCGGCCTACCGCCACCGCATCCGTGTCGCCCACAAGATGATGACCGGCGGCCTGCCTTTCCTGCTGGCCGAGGTCGGCACGCGGCTGGTGATGTCGGGGCAGGCGGGCGAGATCCGCAAGCGCTGCATTGGCGAAATCCAGGCGCGCCTCGCCATCGTGCGCGAAGTGCTGGCGGGTTTTGATTTCAAGGCGCGCGACAACGTGCCCTTCGTCTGGCTGACCTTGCCGGACCCGTGGCTGTCCGGCACTTTCAAGAACGCCTGCCTGGCGCAAGGCGTGCTCATCGACGACGAGGACGAGTTCAAGGCCGGCCGCTCCGAGCAGGTTTTTCACGGCGTGCGCTTTGGCGTGTCGCAGCCGCGGCAAAGCAAGGATGTCGCCGGCGGCGTCGCCGTCATCCGCCGCCTGCTCGACGAAGGCCGCGCCGGCTACGACAGTTTTTCCTGATCAAGCTGGCGAGCTCTAGGCCCTGACCTCCGCCGGCAGGGGCAGTTTTCCGGCTTTTTTCGTCATCCGGTGGGGTGTATCGCGCGAAAGCTTGCGATAAGAGGAGACTCAAAGCAACTCCCCTCTCCCACGGACAAAAATCGCCGCTCATGACCATTTCGAATTCCGTGCCGATCACTCCCGAGCTCGTCGCCGCGCATGGGCTGAAGCCGGACGAATACCAGCGCATTCTCGATCTGGTCGGCCGCGAGCCAAGCTTCACCGAGCTCGGCATCTTCTCGGCGATGTGGAACGAGCACTGCTCCTACAAGTCCTCCAAGAAATGGCTGCGCACGCTGCCGACCAGCGGCCCGCAGGTCATCCAGGGTCCGGGCGAAAATGCCGGCGTGGTCGACATCGGCGACGGCGACTGCGTCGTCTTCAAGATGGAGAGCCATAACCACCCCTCCTACATCGAACCTTATCAGGGTGCCGCGACCGGCGTCGGCGGCATCCTGCGCGACGTCTTCACCATGGGCGCGCGGCCGGTGGCGGCAATGAACGCGCTGCGCTTCGGCGCGCCGGATCACCCCAAGACCCGGCACCTTGTCGCGGGCGTGGTTTCGGGCGTCGGCGGCTACGGCAATTCCTTCGGCGTGCCGACCGTCGGCGGCGAGGTCAATTTCGATGCCCGCTACAACGGCAACATTCTGGTCAACGCCTTCGCGGCGGGTCTTGCCAAGACCAACGCCATCTTCCTGTCCCAGGCCAAGGGCGTCGGCCTGCCGGTCGTCTATCTCGGCGCCAAGACCGGGCGCGACGGTGTCGGCGGCGCCACCATGGCCTCGGCCGAATTCGACGATAAGATCGAGGAGAAGCGCCCGACCGTGCAGGTCGGCGATCCCTTCACCGAAAAATGCCTGCTGGAGGCCTGTCTCGAGCTGATGGCGTCGGGCGCCGTCATCGCCATCCAGGACATGGGTGCGGCCGGCCTCACCTGCTCGGCCGTCGAGATGGGCGCCAAGGGCGATCTCGGCATCGAGCTCGACCTCGACAAGGTGCCGGTGCGCGAGGAGCGCATGAGCGCCTATGAGATGATGCTGTCGGAAAGCCAGGAGCGCATGCTGATGGTGCTGCGCCCCGAGAAGGAAGAGGAAGCCGAGGCGATCTTCCGCAAATGGGGTCTCGACTTCGCCATTGTCGGCAAGACCACCGATGACCTGCGCTTCCGCGTCATCCATCAGGGCGACGAGGTCGCCAACCTGCCGATCAAGGAACTGGGCGACGAGGCGCCGGAATATGACCGCCCCTGGGTCGAGGCGAAGAAACCAACGCCGCTTGCCGCGAACGACGCGCCGAAGGCCGATGTCGCCGACGCGTTGCTCAAGATGCTGGGGGGACCGGATCTCTCCTCGCGCCGCTGGGTGTGGGAGCAGTATGACACGCTGATCCAGGGCAATTCGCTACAGCTGCCCGGCGGCGATGCCGGCGTCGTGCGCGTCGAAGGTCACCCGACCAAGGCGCTGGCCTTCTCCTCCGACGTCACTCCGCGCTACTGCGAGGCCGACCCTTACGAAGGCGGCAAGCAGGCCGTGGCCGAATGCTGGCGCAACCTGACGGCGACCGGCGCCTTGCCGCTTGCCGCCACCGACAACCTCAATTTCGGCAATCCGGAGCGGCCCGAGATCATGGGCCAGTTGGTGGGCGCCATCAAAGGGATCGGTGATGCCTGCCGCGCTCTCGGCTTCCCGATCGTGTCCGGCAATGTCTCGCTCTACAACGAGACGAACGGCCGCGGCATCCTGCCGACGCCGACGATCGGCGGCGTCGGCCTCATCGCCGACTGGTCGAAGATGGCGCGCATCGGCTTTGCCGCCGAGGGCCAGATGATCGTGCTGGTCGGCGCGCCGCCAACATGGGGCAGCCATCTCGGCCAGTCCGCCTATATGCGTGACATCCATGGCCGCGCCGACGGTCCGCCGCCGCCCGTCGACCTCGCGCATGAGAAGCGCGTCGGCGACCATGTGCGCTCGCTGATCGCTTCCGGCGTCGTGACATCGGCCCACGATGTCTCCGACGGCGGCCTGGCGATCGCGCTCGCCGAAATGGCGATGGCCTCCGGCATCGGCGCCACCATCCCCGGCCTCACCGGCACCGACCCGATTCCGGTCTGGTTCGGCGAGGACCAGGGCCGCTATCTGCTGACGCTTTCGATCGATCCGCAAAGCGGCGAATGGGACAGGATCCGCGATGCGCAGGGCAAGCTCGGCATCTTCGCGCCGTGGATCGGCACCACCGGCGGACTTGAATTGAAGCTGGGTGACGCGCGGCCGATCCCGGTCAGTGAATTGACCGCCGCTCATGAGGGCTGGTTCCCACGCTTCATGGACCAGGCCAGTTGACCAGAAGCATGTCTCCCGAAAGTGTGCAGCGGTTTCGGGAAAAAGACATGCTTACAACAAGCGACTTAAATCATGTCGCATAAATCCTTTTTTATGCGACATGATTTAACCGCCAGGGCGCTGATTGCAGTCGTCTTCTGGCCGTCCCTGTTCTTCTTCTGGTTTCTCGGCCCGTTCGTCCTGTTCCTATTGTCGACGACCTCGAGCGAGGTCTGCCCGCGGCTGGAAACCCGCGCCGAGTTCCTGGCGGCGGCAAACGGCACGCTGCCGATGCTCATCTTGCAGACTCTGGTCTACGCAGTTCCAATCGCCTGCCTCGTGCTGTGGAACAGGCTTTCTCCGGAGCCGGCGCGGGCAAGGCACATCGCAACCTGCATGAAACTCTTTGCCGTCGCCGCGGTGGTCGGGGCGGTTTGGGACTATGGCTCGTCTTTGATCTGCGACGGCTACGGTCAGGCTTTCTTCTCAGCCGCATGGCGGATGACGAGCTATCTTCCGATCGTCAGCCTGCTGATCAACATCCCGCTCTACGTGCTGGTCTTCAGCCTCGGCCGCGCGTATTCGACGCGCGATGACATCACCGAAGACGGCGTGGTTCATCCGAGCCAGGAGAATTCTTAGGCTTCCTCCTGCGACGGAACGGCTTCAATCCGGGCTGGAAAGGTTCTAGGCTCACCCCGAGTCACACCACACAGCCTGCCCGCTTGAAACAGGATTTTGCCATGGCAATGGATGCCCACGACATCGAAAAACTGATCAAGGAAGGCATTCCGGACGCCAGGGTGACGATCCGCGATCTGGCCGGCGACGGCGACCACTACGCGGCCGAAGTGGTGGCCGAGAGTTTCCGCGGCAAGAGCCGCGTCCAGCAGCACCAGATGGTCTATGACGCGCTGAAGGGCAAGATGGGCGGCGTGCTGCATGCTCTGGCGCTGCAGACCGGCGTTCCGGACTGAAGGTTGCTTCGCTTCCGCTACCGGCGTGCCCGCAAGTGGCGGCTTGGCCCAAAATCGCGTTATCCCTTGCGCCATTGGGCCAGCGTCACGGCTAACGTCTTGTTTCAGCCAACCTATGGGTTTATTTGAAGGACATGCTTCGAGCCTGACTCCCACAGGCATGAAAGGATTGTCCATGACCGGCATCAACGACTACATCGACAATGAAGTGAAGAGCAACGACGTCGTGCTCTTCATGAAGGGCACGCCCGGTTTCCCGCAATGCGGGTTCTCCGGCCAGGTGGTGCAGATCCTCGACTATATCGGGGCCGACTACAAAGGCGTGAACGTGCTCGACTCGGCCGAACTGCGCCAGGGCATCAAGGATTATTCCAACTGGCCGACCATCCCGCAGCTCTATGTGAAGGGCGAATTCGTCGGCGGTTGCGACATCGTGCGCGAGATGTTCCAGGCCGGTGAATTGCAGGATTTCCTGGTCGAAAAGGGCGTCAGCGTCAAAGGCGCCGCCTGATCGGACTGCGTCGGCGATCGGCCGGCGGACACTAACTTCCGGGGCCGCCCCACCTCGGCATTGTAGTTCTCGGATTTGAGAACGAGACGAATGGATGCGCCGGTAATCCGGCGCATGTTCGTTTGAAGAATCGGATTTCGCGGTGGACAAGCAGGCAGCAGCGCAGCAATCGGCAACAAGCTTGCCCATTCCGCGCTGGGAATTCATCGCGCTCTGCGCGGCACTCATGGCGCTCAATTCCCTGGCCATCGACATCATGCTGCCGGCGCTTCAGCAGATCGGCGCCTCGCTCGGCGTGGAGAGCGAGAACCACCGCCAATATGTCATCACCGCCTATATGCTTGGCTTCGGCGGCGGACAGCTTTTCTTCGGACCCATTTCGGATCGCTTCGGGCGCCGTGCGCCGTTGGTCTTCGGCCTGGTCGTCTATGTTGCCGCCGCGGCTGCCGCCGCCATCGCGCCGAGTTTCGCCCTGTTGCTCACCTGCCGCCTGATACAAGGCTTCGGCGCGGCGGCGACCCGCGTCATCGCCGTTTCGATCGTGCGCGACACGTTCGAAGGTCGTCGCATGGCAGAGGTGATGTCGCTGATCTTCATGGTGTTCATGGCAATTCCGGTGATCGCGCCCGGCATCGGCCAGTTCGTCATGCTGTTTGCCAGTTGGCACTGGATTTTCGTGACCATGGCCGTCGGCGCGCTGGTCGTGTCGGCGTGGGCTCTGTTGCGCCTGCCCGAGACGCTGCATCCGGAATATCGCCGTCCGCTGACGGTAAGCTCCGTCGCCGGCGGCTTCCGCATCGTGCTCACCAACCGCCTCACGCTTTGCTACGCCTTTGCCAGCACCTTCATCTTCGCGGCCATGTTCGGCTTCATCAGCTCGGCACAGCAGATCTATATCGACGTCTTCCATGTCGGCGAATTATTCCCGCTGATCTTTGCCGGCGTCGCCGGCGTGCTGGCTTTCTCGAACTATCTGAATTCGCGGCTGGTCGGACAGATCGGCATGCGCCGCCTGTCGCAAGGCGCGCTGCTTGTCTTCCTGTGCATCAGCCTTGCCTGGCTCGTCGTCTCGCTGGAGATGCGGATGCCGCTCTGGCTCTTCATCGCGTTTTTTGCCGGCGCGATGCTGCCGTTCGGCGGACTTGGTGCGAATTTCAACGCTTTGGCCATGGAGCCGCTCGGCGAACTTGCCGGCACCGCCGCGTCCATCCTGGGCTTCATGCAGACCTTCCTCGGAGCCATCATCGGCGCGCTGATCGGCCAGGCCTATAACGGCACGGTGACGCCTCTGGCCGCCGGCTTCTGCAGTGTCTCGGTCGCGGCTCTGCTGATGATCCTGATTGCCGAGCGTGGCAAGATGTTCCAGCCTCAAAATCCCCCCGTTTCAGGGCACGTCACCGATCTGCATTAGCTGTTATCTGGCAGACGGCGCCGGCCTTAGCGCAGCAGGATTGCCCTATTCCGCCCAGAGCTCGCGACGCAACTCGTCCCAGCTTTGCTTGTCCGGTGCCACCAGCAGGCCGCCATCGACATGCGAGGGCAGGTAGGCGCTGCCGTCGACGCGCGCGACATGGCCGCCGGCTTCCTGATGGATCAGCGCGCCCGCCAGATGATCCCAGGGCATCAGCTTGTTGTAGAGCACGAAATGGGCATGGCCGCTGGCCAGAAGCCGGTATTCATGCGCCGCGCAGCGATAGGCGAATTGCGACAGCGTCTTGGTCTGGTTGCGGGCAAGCCGCGAGCGTTCAGGCTCTTGGAGAAACTGCCAGGAAACGGAACCGGTCATCTGCGACATCGGCACCGGTGCCGCGACGCGAACCTTCTCCAGCGCGCCATGCGCGTGGCGGATATGGCTGCCGGCGCCCTTGGACCCGATCAGCCAGTCCTTGCCCACCGGATCATGGATGATGCCGGCGACGGTCTCGCCGTTGACGACCACGCCGGCCATGACGCCGAACAGCGGCACGCCGGACGCGAAGTTGAAGGTGCCGTCGACCGGATCGATGACGAAGGCAAGCGCGGCATCGCCAAGCCCCGACAGCAGCGCCGGATTGTCGGAGCAGGCTTCCTCGCCGACCACCATGGCGTCGGGATAGCGCTCGCGCAGCCTGGCGGTGATCAGCCTCTCGGCGTTGACGTCCGCCTCGGTGACGAGGTCGGCGGCGGATGTCTTCTGGCGCACGTCACCCTCGCCCAGCCGGCGGAAGCGCGGCATGATTTCGGCGTTTGCGGCATCGGCGAGAAGCTCGGCCAGCCAGTCGATCGCGTTATCGTCAAATCGCATCGGGTATGTCTTGTCCTGGGTTTGAGTCGAGCCCCGCGAAGTCGAACAGCTTCCTGTCCAGGAGATGCGAGGGCCTTACATTGGCCATGGCGCGGATCATCGTGTCCTTGCGGCCCGGCATGCGCTTCTCGATGTCGTCGAGCATCGCCTTCATGGCGTTGCGCTGCAGCCCTTCCTGGCTGCCGCACAGATCGCACGGGATGATCGGAAATTTCATCGCGATGGCGAATCTTTCGAGATCGGCCTCAGCGCTATAGGCGAGCGGCCGCAGCACCATGACGTCGCCCTCGTCATTGAGAAGCTTGGGCGGCATGGCGGCAAGACGCCCGCCATGGAACAGGTTCATGAAGAAGGTCTCGAGAATATCCTCGCGGTGATGGCCAAGCACCAGCGCCGAGCACCCTTCCTCGCGCGCGATGCGGTAGAGATGGCCGCGCCGCAGCCGCGAGCAGAGCGAGCAATAGGTGCTGCCCTGCGGCAGCTTTTCGGTCACCACCGAATAGGTGTCCTGGTATTCGATGCGGTGGGCGATGCCGTTGCCGTTGAGATAGTCGGGCAGGATGTGCTTCGGGAAATTCGGCTGGCCCTGGTCGAGATTGCAGGCAAGCAGTTCGACCGGCAGCAGGCCGCGCCATTTGAGGTCGAGCAAAAGCGCCAGCAGGCCGTAGGAATCCTTGCCGCCCGACAGCGCCACCAGCCAGCGTTCGCCCGGCTTCACCATGGCGAAATCCTCGATCGCCTGGCGGGTGAGCCTCAAGAGCCGCTTGCGCAGCTTGTTGAACTCGACCGAGGACGGCACGTCGCGAAACAGCGGGTGGAAACCGCCGTCGGTCTCGTCGCCGATCGGGTCGAGCGTTTTGACATCTGGCAGCATATTCATGGCGCCGGCTCCGCGTTGTCAGCGCTCGGCTTTAGAGCATTTTGCAGCCGAGTGAAATCACATGGCGTCGCATAAATGCGGCCGAAGTGAATAGCCCTGACCGCCAAAGAAAAGGCCGCCTCGAGAGGCGGCCTTGAATGCTGCGGCTGATTGATACCGATCAGCGCGAGTAGAATTCGACGACCAGGTTCGGTTCCATCTGCACGGCGAACGGAACGTCCGAAAGGCCGGGAACGCGAGCGAAAGTCGCGGTCATCTTGTTGTGGTCGGCTTCGATGTAGTCCGGCACGTCGCGCTCGGCGAGGCCGACCGATTCCAGCACAATGACGAGCTGCTTCGACTTCTCGCGCACCTCGATAACGTCGCCCGGCTTGCAGCGATACGAGCCGATGTTCGTGCGCTTGCCGTTGACGTTGACATGGCCGTGGTTGACGAACTGACGGGCGGCGAAGATGGTCGGTACGAACTTGGCGCGGTAGACCACAGCGTCGAGACGCGACTCGAGCAGGCCGATCAGGTTCTCGGAGGTGTCACCCTTGCGGCGGTTGGCCTCTTCATAAACCTTGCGGAACTGCTTTTCCGAAACGTCGCCATAATGACCCTTCAGCTTCTGCTTGGCGCGCAGCTGCAGGCCGAAGTCGGAAAGCTTGCCCTTGCGGCGCTGGCCGTGCTGGCCGGGGCCGTATTCACGCTTGTTGACCGGGGACTTCGGGCGGCCCCAGATATTTTCGCCGAGACGGCGGTCGATCTTGTATTTCGCGGATTCGCGCTTGCTCATCGCATTCCCTTTCAAAACAATATACCCGGAACCCCATGGCTCCGGGCGAAGGAAACGCGCCCTCCTCTGGCCTCCGTTTTCGAGACCTGACAGGGTTTTCCACGCAAAGCGACGGAAAACCCACGGGACACGTCAAAAGAAACCACCGGGCGTCGCCACCCGGTGTTGGTGGGCCTGTTAAACAGAGATTTAACCGGTGTCAAGCTTACGGCTGGCAGCGCGGGTCGCAACCCGATAACATTTCCCGCGTGGCGTGCGGTGCCGGTTGTGGCGAAGGCCGTCGGCAGCAGAGCGGCTTGTGCTTTCAAGGAGCCGCGCTGCTCTGCCATCTTAATGAAGGGACTGGAGCAGAGGAATTCCCATGAAGAAGTTCTTCCTTACCCTGACCGGGGCCGCCGTATTGGCGGGATCTATGGCGGTCATGACGCCGGAACCTGCCATGGCCAGGCATTGGAGCGGCCACAGGCAGATATGCCGCGTCGTGGTGACGAAAAGAGTGGTCTGGCGCCACGGCCATCGCCACGTCATCCGCTACAAGACCAAACGCTGCTGGTGGCGCCGCTAGCTCATCTTGCGCCAAAAGGGGTTGACGGAGGCCCGCGGCCGACGCCGCGGGCCTTTCATTCGACCTACGACTTCTTGCTGGGCAGACTTTTGCGCTTGGTCTCGGCGAACTCTTCGAGCTGCTTTTCGCTCATCGATTCATACATTTCGCGCGAAGCGCCCTTGAGCTCGCTCTTCTTCGTCTCGCCGCGCTTGGCGGACAGCGCTGCGCCGGCAGCCTTTTGCTGGGCTTGCGATTTGGCGGGCATGGCGATTTCTCCTTTGCTGTGAGAAGAAACGCCGGGCTGAACCGGCAGTTCCAGCGGCAGCGGCTCGGCCCGCCGGTCCGCTTGAGCCGCTCGTCAGACAGCCGGCCTTGGCGGTATCGCCGGCAAGCCTTCCCGCGCCCGGAATGCCAGTGTAGGACGGTTGCATGAAATCGCTTACCGATCCCTCACAGGCGCTCTCCACCGGCCTTGCGAAAATCCGCGCAGAATTCCATGTGCCGGATGGATTTCCGACTGCGGTAGTGGCCGCGGCGGAGGCGGCGGCAAAGCGTGTGCCCGGGCAGCATGCCGACCGGACGGCAATACCCTTCGTCACACTCGATCCGGCGAGTTCCACCGATCTCGACCAGGCCTTCTCGATCGAGGTCAGCGGCGGCGATCTTCTCCTGCACTATGCCATTGCCGACGTGGCCTGGTTCGTCGAGGACGGCGATACGATTGATGGCGAAGCCTGGGGCCGGGGCGAGACGTTTTATCTGCCGGACGGCAAGACCGGGCTCTACCCGCCACTGCTTGCCGAGGCCGCGGCGAGCCTGTTGCCCGATGGACCGCGTCCGGCGGTCGTCTTCACGGTTCGGGTTGCTGGAGACGGTGCGGTGAAGCTGGACGGCGCGGAGCGGGCAATCATTCAAAGCCGCGCCAAGCTCGCCTATGACAGCGTCAAGGCCGCCGACGTTCCGGCCGGCTTCGCGGAACTGGCGCGGCGCATGGCGACGAACGAAGAGCGCCGCGGCGCTTCGCGCGTCGATCCGCCCGAGCAGGAGGTGGAAAGGCTCGTCGACGGCACGTTCCGGCTTTCGTTCAGGCCGCTGCAGCAATCCGAGCAGGACAATGCAGCACTTTCGCTGGCCGCCAATATCGCGATTGCCGACGCCATGCTGGCGCACAAGACCGGGTTGTTCCGGGTGATGTCGGGGCCGGATGCTTCCAAGGTGCAAAGGCTGCGCAACGCGGCACAGGCGCTCGGCCTGCCCTGGCCAGCCTCCACCAGCTTGCGCGACTATCAACGCACACTCGATCCGGCCGACCCGAAACAGGCGGCGCTAATGCTGGAAATCCGCCGCGCGGGCAATGGCGCGTCCTACCAACCCTATCAGGAGGGCATCGTCCCCTGGCATGAGGCGATGGCCGCGACCTACGCGCATGCCACCGCGCCGCTCAGGCGGCTGGCCGACCGCTACGTCGTGCGCTGCGCGCTGGCGATCGCCAACGGCCAGCCCGTGCCGCAGGCCGTCACCGACGCCTTCGCCAGATTGCCGAAGGTGATGGGGCGTGCGGATGCCCGCGCCTCGCAGATTAATCACGCTGCCATCGACCTTGCCGAGGCCGTCATGCTCAAGGGACATGAGGGCGAGACGTTCAAGGCCATCGTCACCGACTTCGTCGACCATGGCGTGCGCGTGCAGCTTGCCGATGTGCCTGTCGTTGCCAATGTAAGGGCCTCAGGGCTCCGGCAGGGAGACGGCCTGACGCTAAAGCTGGTCTCGGCCGACCCGGATCAGCGCAGCATCGTCTTCGAGCCCGCCACCCCCCTTGAGCACTAAGGTGCGGTCAGCCCAAAACCCTGGATGAGCCGCCTCGTGGCGAAATCCACCTTGCCCGAGGTGAAGACGGCCAGATCGGGCTCGCTGTCGCCGGATGTCTCCCCAACGGGTTCGAGCAGCGACATGGCGCGCCGCGCAATCGCCTCGGCGGGATCTATCCAGTCGACCGGCCAGGGCGCGGTCTTGCGCATGCGGTTGGCGAGGAACGGGTAATGCGTGCAGGCAAGCACGACGATGTCGGTGCGGTTGCCGTCGCGCTCGATGAAGCAGGGCGCAGTTTCGGCGCGCACGGCTTCCTCGTCGACGAAACCCTGGCGCATATAGATCTCGGCCAGCCCCGCCAGCCGATCGCTGCCGACCAGGCGCACATGGCATTTCTGCGCCCACTTGCTGATCAGGTCGCGCGTGTATTGGCGCTTCACCGTGCCGGGCGTCGCCAGCACCGAGACCAGGCCGGAGCGGGTGCGTTCGGCGGCCGGCTTGATCGCCGGAACGGTGCCGACAAAGGGATGACCGGGGAATTTGTCGCGCAGCGCATCGATCACCAGGGTCGAGGCGGTGTTGCAGGCAATGACCGAAATCGCCGGCTGAAGTCGGTCGAGCAGTTTGCCGAACAGCGCAAGAATGTGTTCCTGGAGCGCCGGTTCCTCCCAGGCGCCATAGGGAAAAGCCGCGTCGTCGGCGACATAGACGAAGCGGCGGTCGGGCATCAGCACGCGCGCCTCGCGCAGCACGGTCAGCCCGCCGACGCCTGAATCGAACATCAGGATCGGGCGCTGGCTTGATCGATCGCTCATTGTCATCCGGTTATAAGAAGCGGCAGGGCCCGGAATTGGACCGACGCGCTTCTATCGCGAATGATCGTGGTCTTGAAGAGGCGAATGCGAGCAGCTTTCGCGCAATCGCTAGAGCAGGATGCCGAAAAGTGTGAAGCGGTTTTCGGACGACATCATGCTCTGTCTCACTCATATCCCGCGCTTGCCGAAACCGGCGGGGCGCGGCCTGCCGAAGGGCTGCGGCGCGGGCGGAATGCGAGCGGCTGAAGCGGCAACCGCGGCGCGTGGAGCGGCCGGCACAGCGGTGCGTGCGGCGCGCGTCGATGCCGGCAGCGGGCCATCGAAGTCGAAGACATCGGTCAATTCATCGATGTTGCTGCCCGCGACGGGCTTCGCCCACCAAATCGTGCACCAGAGGCCGAATACCGAAAGCCCAAGCAGGTTCAGCCCGCCGGGAATGCTCTCGGGATCGTCGAATTTGACGACCAGCAGCACGCCTGCCTGCAGAAGGGCATAGACGGCCGAAAGGGCGATGTAGGCCCACAGGATCCAGCGGCGTCCGTTGGCGTCGCGGGAGCGGCACGAGGCGATGTTGCCGCGAAGCGCGACGAAGATGAGGGAGGCGATGAGCACCGCGCCTGCCATGCCCTGGCGCGCCGGGCCGGGTCCTGAATTGATCAGCCCTTCGAAGCCGATCGTGCTGACAATGCAGATGACGATCACCACGGTTTCGGCTACGGCGAGACCGAGAGAGTAAAGGAAAAAGCGCAGTCGACCAATATTGGACGTAAACATGTGCCACCCCCACTATTGCAGCAAGGATGAGGCGCAACCGAATAAAATTCGGTTACTTCAAATGCTCGCAGCTTACCGATCTTAACTTTCTTCGTCTTTGGCGCGACTGCGCGCGCCGGCCGGCAACCGTCTCGGATCGTCCCCGGGCGAGCCATCGCCCCGCGGCATGGCCGGCGAGAACCGGTCGAGCGAGGAGATGATGCCGCGCAGAACCTTGATCTCGGGTTCGGCGAAGCCCGCGCGCGTCAGCACCGCGCGCAGATTGTCGACCATCTTCGGCTTCTTTTCTTCGGGGCGAAAATAGCCGCGCGCTTCCAGCGCGTTCTCGAGGTAGGCGAACAGGCTGTGCAGCTGCTCCTTGGGCGCCGGCGCCAGCTCCGGCCCGGAGAAGTTGGTCTGTGTCTCGTCGGCGAGGCCGGACTTCATCCATTCATAGGACATGAGCAGCACCGCCTGGGCGATGTTGAGTGAGGAAAAGCTGGGATCGACCGGAAAGGTGACGATCTCGTCGGCGAGCCCGACCTCGTCATTATAGAGGCCGAAGCGCTCGCGGCCGAACAGGATACCGGTGCGCAGCCCCGCCTCGCTGCGCGCCCTGAGCGCCCTGCCCGCTTCCACCGGACCGCGCACCGGCTTGAAGCCGTCGCGCTCGCGCGCTGTCGTGGCGAAGACGAAGTTCAGGTCGGCGACCGCCGAGGGCAGATCGTCGAAGACCCGGGTAGCGTCGATGACGTGGTCGGCGCGGCTGGCGGCTGCGCGCGCCTTCTCGCTCGGCCAGCCGTCGCGCGGGTTGACCAGCCTGAGCTCGGACAAGCCGAAATTCGCCATGGCCCGCGCGACCATGCCGATATTCTCGCCGAGCTGCGGCTCGACCAGGATGATCGCCGGTCCGGCGGAAGCGATCTTGGTTGTGTCTTCGAAGGCTGGCATGGCTTTGGGTAACCGGGGTTTGCGGCGTTTCGGCGTCCCCTGCCACATCCGGACCGGAAAATGAAGCATTCACAACAGCGGCACCCGTCTGCCACGGCGCGGATCGCGGTTTGCGCGCTGAAAAAGCCTTTGATATACGCTCCGCATCCCCGGCCGAAGCCATGCGGGCAAGGCCGTTCAGATCCCCCAGCAACGAGGCATTCTTTCCATGGCGAAGATCAAGGTGGCGAACCCGGTCGTCGAGCTCGACGGCGACGAGATGACCCGCATCATCTGGCAGTTCATCAAGGACAAGCTGATCCACCCCTATCTCGACCTGAAGCTGGAATATTACGACCTCGGCATCGAGCACCGCGACGCCACCAACGATCAGGTGACGGTCGATTCGGCCAATGCCATCAAGAAATGGGGCGCCGGCGTGAAATGCGCGACGATCACCCCCGACGAGGCGCGCGTCGAGGAATTCAAGCTGAAGAAGATGTGGAAGTCGCCCAACGGCACCATCCGCAACATCCTCGGCGGCACCATCTTCCGCGAGCCGATCATCATGAAGAACGTGCCGCGCCTGGTGCCGGGCTGGACCAAGCCGATCGTCGTGGGCCGTCATGCTTTCGGCGACCAGTACCGCGCCACCGACTTCCGCTTCCCCGGCAAGGGCAAGCTGACGATCAAGTTCGTCGGCGAGGATGGCCAGGTGATCGAGCACGACGTCTATGACGCGCCGGGCGCCGGCGTGGCCATGGCTATGTACAATCTCGACGAGTCGATCCGCGAGTTTGCCCGCGCCTCGCTGAACTACGGCCTGTTGCGCAACTTCCCGGTCTACCTGTCGACCAAGAACACCATTCTCAAAGCCTATGACGGCCGCTTCAAGGATATCTTCCAGGAGGTGTACGAGAAGGAGTTCGAGGCCGAGTTCAAGGCAAGGAAGCTCTGGTACGAGCACCGCCTGATCGACGACATGGTCGCCTCCAGCCTGAAATGGTCGGGCGGCTATGTCTGGGCCTGCAAGAACTATGACGGCGACGTGCAGTCCGACACCGTGGCGCAAGGCTTCGGCTCGCTCGGCCTGATGACCTCGGTGCTGATGACGCCGGACGGCAAGACGGTGGAGGCGGAAGCCGCACACGGCACCGTGACGCGCCACTACCGCCAGCACCAGAAGGGCGAGGAAACCTCGACCAATTCGATCGCCTCGATCTTCGCCTGGACGCGCGGCCTCGCCCACCGCGCCAAGCTCGACGACAATGCCGAGCTCAAGCGCTTCGCCGAGACGCTGGAGAAGGTCTGCATCCAGACGGTCGAGAGCGGTTTCATGACCAAGGACCTGTCGCTGCTGATCGGTCCCGACCAGCCCTGGCTCTCGACCACCGGCTTCCTCGACAAGATCGACGAGAATTTGCAGAAGGCCATGGGGTAAACCCACATTCGGCATACAGAAGGCTCCGAAAGGAGCCTTCTTTTTCGATACTCCGACGAGCGCAGGGAGAGCTGATCGATGGCCAAGCCAACTCTCTACGGCGCGGACTACAGCGTTTATGTGCGCATCGCGCGGATGGCGCTGGAGGAGAAGGGCGTCGTCTACGAGCTGGTGCCGCTCGACATCTTCGCTGCCGAGGGCATTCCCGCCTGGTATCTGGAGCATCATCCGTTCGGCCGCATACCGGCCTTCGAGCACGACGGTTTTCGTCTGTTCGAGACCGGTGCGATCACGCGCTATGTCGACGAAGCCTTCGACGGCCCGGCCTTGCAGCCGGCCGACGCGCGCGGCCGCGCCAGGACGGTCCAGATCAGCGGCATGCTCGACGCCTATGGTTATCGCGCCATGGTCTGGGACGTGGCGGTCGAGCGGCTGGAGAAGGTGCCGCCGGATGAGGCGCTGATTGCCGGCGGGCTGAGCCGGGCTGAGACGGTGCTCAAGGTTCTGACCTCGCTGAAGGCTAAGGGCCCGTGGCTGCTAGGCGAGCAACTGACACTGGCCGACCTGCACGCGGCGCCGATCATCGCCTATTTCCTCAAGGTCGCGGAAGGACGCGATCTGCTGGCGCGCTTTGCGGATATCCGGGATTGGTATGCGCGAATAGCTGGACGGTCGAGCTTTGCGCGGACAGAAAAGGCTGGCTGATAAGAATCAGGACGGTCAAGGGACAGCCCCCTCTGTCCTGCCGGACATCTCCCCCACTTGGGGAGAGATCGGACGGCGCATCGGCTTTCGCCAATCTCCCACGTTGAAATATAACCGCGCAGAAAAAGGCGAGTGGCTGACGCAGCTAATCTCCCCTCTTGTGGGGGAGATGTCCGGCAGGACAGAGGGGGGCGCTGTCCCGCCAAGCGTGCGGTAAATTCAAACCCGCTCGCTTAAGCTGCCTCCAGCGCCGCTCTCACCGCCGCGATCGCGTCGTTGGCCTTCGACGCGTCGGGGCCGCCGGCCTGCGCCATGTCGGGCCGGCCGCCGCCGCCCTGGCCGCCAAGCGCGGCGGACGCGACGCGGACGAGATCGACGGCGCTGAAGCGGCCGGTCAGATCGTCGGTGACGCCAACGACCACGCTTGCCTTGTTGTCCTCGCCGGCGCCGACAAAGACGACCACGCCGGAGCCGAGCGTCTTCTTGCCGGCATCCGCCAGCGGCTTCAGGTCCTTCGGCGCGACGCCGCTGACCGCCTTGCCGAGGAAGCCGACGCCTGCGACAGTCTCGTTGGTGGGCGGAGCATCGGATACGGCTGGGCCTGCGCCAAGCGCCAGTTTCTTGCGCGCTTCCGTAAGCTCCTTTTCGAGCTTCTTGCGCTCTTCAAGCAATGTTTCGACGCGCGACGGCACATCGGCCGGCGCGATTTTCAAGGTCGCTGCCGCGGCTTTCAGCCGCCTGTCCTGCTCGTCCAGATGCTTGCGCGCCGCCTCGCCGGTCAGCGCTTCGATGCGGCGCACACCGGCCGCCACCGCGCTGTCCGACAGGATGCGCACCAGGCCGATATCGCCGGTCGATTTCACATGCGTGCCGCCGCAAAGCTCGACGGAATAAGGCCGATTGGCCTTGGCGCCATGCAGGCCGGTGCCCATCGACACGACACGCACCTCGTCGCCGTATTTCTCGCCGAACAGCGCCATGGCGCCCTCGGCGATCGCGTCGTCGACCGACATCAGCCGCGTCGTTACCGGGCTGTTCTGCACGACGATCTCGTTGGCCATGCGCTCGACCTCCTCGAGATCCTCGGCCGAGATCGGCTTGTTGTGCGAGATGTCGAAGCGCAGCCTTTCGGGCGCAACCAGCGAGCCCTTCTGCGCGACGTGGGTGCCCAGCACCTCGCGCAGCGCCTCGTGGACGAGATGCGTCGCGGAGTGGTTGGCGCGCAGCCTCGAGCGGCGGGCATGATCAACCTTCAGCTCGACGGCATCACCCGTCTTGACCGTGCCTTTGGCCACCTTGCCGAGATGCACGAACAAACCATCGGCCTTCTTCTGCGTGTCCGAGATCTCGATTGAAAAACCCTCGCCGGAAATCACGCCGGTGTCGCCCATCTGACCGCCGGATTCGCCGTAGAACGGCGTCTGGTTGACGACCACGGCGACCGCATCGCCCTGGCTAGCGCTGTCGATGGTCTTGCCGTCCTTGACCAGGGCCTGGACGATGCCTTCCGCTTGCTCGGTCTCATAGCCGAGGAATTCGGTCGCGCCGGTCTTTTCGCGTACCGAGAACCATACCGTTTCGGTCGCGGCCTCGCCCGAGCCAGCCCAATGCGCGCGCGCCTCGGCCTTTTGCCGCTCCATCGCGTCGGTGAAGCCGGCGATATCGACCGAGATGCTGCGCTGGCGCAGCGCATCCTGCGTCAGATCGAGCGGGAAGCCATAGGTGTCGTAGAGCTTGAAGGCCGTCTCGCCGTCCAGCATGTCGCCGGCTTTGAGCGTCTCGGTCGCGTCCGAAAGCAGGCCGAGGCCGCGCACCAGTGTCTTGCGGAAGCGTGTTTCCTCAAGCTTCAGCGTTTCGGTGATCAGCGCCTCGCCGCGCACGAGCTCGGGATAGGCCTGGCCCATCTCGCGCACCAGCGACGGCACCAGCTGCCACATCAGCGGCTCCTTGGCGCCCAGCAGCTGCGCGTGGCGCATGGCACGGCGCATGATGCGGCGCAGCACATAGCCGCGCCCCTCGTTGGACGGCAGCACGCCGTCGGCCACCAAGAACGAGGACGAGCGCAGATGATCCGCGATGACGCGGTACGACCCGACGTTCTCCTGGCTTGGCCCCTGGCCGAGCGCGGAGGACGCAGCGTCGATCAGATGCTTGAACAGGTCGGTCTCGAAGACGCTTTCGACGCCCTGCAGGATAGAGGCCATGCGCTCCAGGCCCATGCCGGTGTCGATCGAGGGACGCGGCAGGTCGACGCGCTCATCCTTGGTCACCTGCTCGTATTGCATGAACACCAGGTTCCAGAATTCCAGGAACCGGTCGCCATCCTCTTCCGGGCTGCCGGGCGGTCCGCCCCAGATATGCTCGCCGCGATCGATGAAGATTTCCGAGCACGGGCCGCAGGGGCCGGTGTCGCCCATCGCCCAGAAATTATCCGAGGTAGGAATCCGGATGATGCGATCGTCCGAGAAGCCGGCGATCTTCTTCCAGTAAGTCGCCGCCTCGTCGTCGGTATGGTAGACGGTGACGAGCAGCTTGTCCTTCTTGAGGCCGAAACCCTTGGTGATCAGGTTCCACGCAAGCTCGATCGCGCGCTCCTTGAAATAGTCGCCGAACGAGAAATTGCCGAGCATCTCGAAGAAGGTCAGATGGCGCGCGGTGTAGCCGACATTGTCGAGGTCGTTGTGCTTGCCGCCGGCGCGCACGCTCTTTTGCGCGGTAGAGGCCCGCGAATAGGGACGCTTCTCCAGGCCCGTGAAGACGTTCTTGAACTGCACCATGCCGGCGTTGGTGAACATCAGCGTCGGATCGTTGCGCGGCACCAGCGGGCTGGAGGCGACGATCTCGTGGCCCTCCTTGCGGAAGTAGTCGAGGAATGTCGACCGGATGTCGTTCACGCCACTCATTGCATACTGCCTTTTTCGCAAGAACCGCCGGCCCGGCCGGCGGCAAATGGGCTTTGGTGTTTCAGAAGATAGATTGGCCTTTTAGCGATAGCTCTTGTGCCTGTCCAGAAACACGCAAAACAGGCGTGTCGCTCAAAACTGCGCAAGCGGTTTTGGGAAAACGACATGCATAAGCATGGACCAAAGCGCATTGCCTGAATTCATTGCAGCGTGGCCAATCGGCCGACGAGCGGCGGCTCAGCGCTGCCCGCGAAACGCAAAACCGCCGGCACGAAGGCCGGCGGTTCGGGTTACGCAATACAAGAACTCGGTTACATAAGCATAAGACGATAAACCAGGATTGTGGCCGAACTCCGGCTAAGCCAACCAACTATTCTCAGCCGCCCTCGGGTCGCGCAGAGCGCAAAATCCCAGGCGTAAACACACTTTACAGGGCGCCGGCTTCGTCCTCGAAACCGTCGTCACCGCCTTCCGAGCCGCCATTCTCGAGGAATTTCTCAGCGATCAGCCCGGCATTCTGGCGCAATGCAAGCTCGACCTCACGCGCCGTGTCGGGATTGTCGCGCAGGAACAGTTTTGCGTTCTCGCGACCCTGGCCGAGGCGCTGGGAATTGTAGGAGAACCAGGCGCCCGACTTCTCGATGACGCCGGCCTTGACGCCGAGATCGATCAGCTCGCCGGTCTTCGACACGCCCTCGCCATACATGATGTCGAACTCGACCACCTTGAAGGGCGGGGCCAGCTTGTTCTTCACCACCTTGACGCGGGTCTGGTTGCCGACGACCTCGTCGCGGTCCTTGACCGAGCCGATGCGGCGGATGTCGAGGCGCACCGAGGCGTAGAATTTCAGCGCGTTGCCGCCGGTGGTCGTCTCGGGCGAGCCGAACATGACGCCGATCTTCATGCGGATCTGGTTGATGAAGATGACCATGGTGTTGGAACGCGAGATCGAGGCGGTCAGCTTGCGCAGCGCCTGGCTCATCAGGCGAGCCTGAAGACCGGGCAACGAATCGCCCATCTCGCCTTCGATTTCAGCGCGCGGCGTCAGTGCCGCCACCGAGTCGACGACCAGCACGTCGATGGCGCCCGAACGCACCAGCGTGTCGCAGATCTCCAGCGCCTGCTCGCCGGTGTCGGGCTGCGAGATCAAAAGGTTCTCGAGGTCGACGCCAAGCTTGCGGGCATAGACCGGATCGAGCGCGTGCTCGGCATCGACGAAGGCGCAGATGCCGCCCTTCTTCTGGGCTTCCGCCACCGTGTGCAGCGCCAGCGTCGTCTTGCCCGAGCTTTCCGGCCCGTAGATCTCGATGATGCGGCCGCGCGGCAGGCCGCCGACGCCGAGCGCGATATCGAGGCCGAGCGAGCCGGTCGGCACGGTTTCGATCTCGACCACCTGCTCGTTGGCGCCGAGCCGCATGATCGAGCCCTTGCCGAACGCGCGCTCGATTTGCGACAGCGCCGCGTCCAGAGCCTTTGATTTGTCCACTGCCTTATCCTCTACAAGCCGCAAAGAATTCTGAGCCATGATACATCACCCCTTGGTCGTCAATGAAGGCCGGACAATCCGTGATCCCTGCTTGTTTTGTACCTTTTTTGTTCTCATTTGGCAAGGGGCAACAAATATCTGAAAAATAATCAATATCTGGATTTGTTCTATTTTTGTCTCACCAGGGCTGGTACGGGGTGCAACCACCGGTCCAGAAGAGATTTCGATATCCGGCCGTCCGAATCGCGACCCCGATTGCAGGGCGACCTGAGGAAACCTAGACCAATTGCAGGAAAAGTGCGTAGCGGTTTTCCGTCCAGGATAAAGACTTAGGGCAGTTCGGCGATTCCGTGAAACGCTGAACCGCTCTAGTGTGCGCAGCCGCACGACCAACGAAAGTCACCGACCCGAAATGCCGACATCCCCCACAATCTTGGCGCTTGGCGGCGCCCATATCGACCGGCGCGGCCAGGTTTCGGGCGTCTATGTGCCCGCGGCTTCGAATCCCGGCATCATGCGCGAGGACGTCGGCGGCGTGGTTTTCAACGCGCTGCGCAGCGTGGTGAAGCGCGGCGTGTCGGCCTCGCTGATCTCGGTGCGTGGCGGTGACGCTGCGGCGGACACGGTCGCCTCGGCGATCGACAGCGCGGGGATAAAAGACCTTTCGGTGGTGTTCCTCGACCGCACGACGCCGAGCTACACGGCGCTGATCGATGCCGAAGGCGAGTTGATCGTCGGGCTTGCCGACATGGCGCTCTACGACCTTGCCTTCCCCAAGCAAATAAGGCGTGCCAAGGTGCGCGAGGCGATCGCCGCCGCCGACGCCATCCTGTGCGATGCCAACCTGCCGACGGCCGCGCTGGAGCGCCTGCTGGCGCTTGCCGGCGGTCGGCCGGTCTTCGCCATCGCCGTCTCGCCGGCCAAGGTCGTCCGCCTGGCGCCGCTGCTCGACCGTCTGTCGCTGCTCTTCATGAACCGCCGCGAAGCCGCCGCGCTGGTCGGCGCGGGACCATCCGGCAAGACCCTTGTCGACGCGCTCAGGCGCGCAGGCCTGAATGCCGGCGTGGTCACGTCCGGCAGCGCTCCGGTGCTGGGCTTCGACGACACCGGAATCTTCGAGATCGACCCGCCCACGGCGCGCAAGGTGGCCGACGTGACCGGCGCCGGCGACGCCTTGACCGGCGCAACCGTCGCCGCCTTGCTGCGCGGCCTGCCATTGCGCGCCGCGCTGCGCGAAGGCCTTGCCGCGGCGATGCTCGCCATAGAGTGCCCGCAGGCGGTGCCGTCCTTCACGATCGCCAACTTCACGCAGGCGCTTGCCCTTGTGCCGGAGCCGCGGGAAGTGGCATAGGGCCATCCACTGCCGGAGCAATCCCTTCGGATCGGAGACAGCCATGACGCCTGATACCGCCCGCCCTTTCGTCGATATCCATCCGCCCGTGGCGGAGGCGCTTGCCGCCGGCCGGCCGGTGGTGGCGCTGGAAAGCACCATTATCACCCACGGCATGCCCTACCCCGACAATGGCGCCATGGCTGCCAAGGTCGAGCAGATCATCATCGATGGCGGCGCGGTACCGGCGACGATCGCCGTGGTCGAGGGCCGCATCAAGATCGGCCTCTCCGACGGCGAGCGCGAATCGCTTGCCATGACGGGCGACGCCATGAAGCTGTCGCGCGCCGATCTCGGTTTCGCGGTCGCTCAAACGCGTACCGGCGGCACCACGGTCGCCGCCACCATGATCGCCGCGCATATGGCCGGCATAAAAGTGTTCGCCACCGGCGGCATCGGCGGCGTCCACAAGGGCGCTGAGAAAAGCTTCGATGTCTCTGCCGACCTCGACGAGCTGGCGCGCACGCCGGTCATCGTCGTCTCGGCCGGCGCCAAGGCGATCCTAGACATCGAAAAGACGCTGGAAGTCCTGGAAACGCGCGGCGTGCCGGTTATCGGCCATGGCTGCGAGACGATGCCCGCCTTCTGGTCGAGGCAGTCGCCCTTCCGCGCGCCGCTGACCCTTCATGCGCCGGAAGACATCGCGCATTTTTACCGCACGCGTCAGGCGCTGGGCTTGGGCGGCGGCATCCTCGTCGCCAACCCGGTGCCGCAGAATGACGAAATCCCGGCCGCCGAGATGGACGGCTATATCCAGGCCGCGCAAAAAGCGGCCGAGGCGCAAAACGTCACCGGCAAGGCGGTGACGCCGTTCCTTTTGTCGAAGATCCTGGAGCTGACCGGCGGCCGCAGCCTCAAGACCAACATCGCGCTGGTCGAGAACAATGCGCGGCTGGCGGCGGAGATCGCCAAAGCTTTATAGGGCAGAATCTAATCCCCTCAGCTTTGAATCCGTTCTACCGGTTGAATGCAGGGCTGAATTTCAGCTGTCCGTTGGCGGGTTCGCTCTGGAAAGGCAGTGATTGCACATATTGCGCGGGCAGATCTTGATAGCTCAAGTTGCCGTCGCTTCTGAAGCCGAAGCGCCCGTAATAGGCCGGATCACCGATCAACACGCAGCCTTTTGCTCCGTTCGCCCTGAGGATTGCAAGCCCTTCGTTAATCAATGCACTTCCGATGCCTTGCCGCTGCTTATCCGGCCATACAGATACCGGACCAAGCCCGTACCATCCATGGCTTTCAGCTCCAATTGTCACTGGTGAGAAGGCCACGTGTCCCACAATGTCTCCGCCGCTGACGGCAACAAGTGAAACCGTCAGGTCGCCATCATTCCGCAACGCGGTAATGATCGGGGCCTCCGAACCATCGCTAAACGACATGGGTTCGAAAGCGGCAATAGTCAGGTCGTGAATGACCCGCACGTCGCCAGGTTGCTCTGGTCTAATGATTACTGCCATGAAAAATTGGGCTTTAAGTACGGTTAAATCAGGTTCTTGAGCGCTGCGGAAATCTCGCCGCGACGATACAGACTTGCAAACTACCGTTCTCTCAGCAAGGTCGCCAATGACCGCTTCCGCCGGCATTGGCGTGCCAGCTGCTGGCTGAATTTTAACGCCGGGGTTATTACTTCCCCGCCCTTCGTCCCGCTTCATAAGCCCGCTGCGCCCACACCGCCATCTCGTCCGGATCGTCGAAGGCCTCGTCGGGAACGCTCCAATATGGCATCGCCACCTCCTTGCCGCGACGCGAGCCGGTATAGGTCCACTGGCGGCAGCCGGCGGCTTCGAAGTCTGGGATGCTCTCCTCGTCCGCCTTCAGCATCAACTCGCCACGCACGACGACCGCGACGATGACGCCGTCGCAATAGATGCCCTTGCCGTCGAACAGTTTTCGGATGGCGATCGGTCCCAGGCTTTCGAACAGTTCTTCAAGACGCGCATTGTCCATGCCGCGATCATCTCATCCGTCACCGGCCTTGTCATCGCCGCAACCAAAAGCATGCTGACAGGTTGAAACCTGGAAACGGAGTTCCCGTCATGCCCGTCCTGCTCAAAGGCTCCTGCCGCTGCGGCGCCGTCCGCTTCGAGGTGGAAAGCCACACGCCCGTGCCGTTCATGCTCTGCTACTGCTCGATCTGCCGCAAGCAGCAAGGCGGCGGCGGTTTCGCCATCAATCTCGGCGCCGACTACGAGACGCTTGATACCAGGGGCAAGCGCAATCTCGGCGTCTACCGGGCCGAGATCGAGGATGACGAGCATCCGCATTGCGAGGTCTCGACCGGCGAGCGCAATTTCTGCAGGAAATGCGGCGCAGCACTCTGGCTCTACGACCCGACGTGGCCGGACCTCGTTCACCCCTTCGCTTCGGCGATCGACACCGACCTGCCGAAACCGCCGGAAAAGGTGCATCTGATGCTGAAATACAAGGCGAACTGGGTCGAGCCGGTCGTCGGCAAGAACGACAAGGTATTCGACGTCTATCCGGAGGAATCGATCGCCGACTGGCACAAGAGAACCGGCATGTGGGTTGATTAGGGCAATTCCAGCAAAGCTGCGCAGCGGTTTTCCGCCCGGGAATAATATCAAGCCAGCTGTCTGGCGACAGGAGGCAGAAATGAACCTCACGACGCACAAGAAATTCAAAGGCGATCGTTTGATGCCTTGGGGCAAGGGCACGGTCGTCTCGGACGCCAAGGGATATGTTTTTCTGTCCGGCAACACCGCCACCGTCGACGACTACGATCCGTCGAAACACCAGGGCGGCGCTGTCGGCGACGCGGCAACGCAGTGGCGCGAAATCCTGGCCAACGTCAAGTCGGATCTGGAGGAACTCGGCAGCTCGCTCGACCACCTGGTCAAGGTGACGTTCTACGTCAAAGGGCCTTTTCCGTCCGGCGGCGTTCTCAGCTCACCCAACTTTCGTCTGGACGTGCTGGACGAATTCTTTGCCGAACATTGCCCGAAGCATTGCAGCTACAACAACCCGCCGCCATCGGAGGTGATCGGTGTCGCCGCCCTGGCGCAACCTGACCTCGTCGTCGAGCTTGTCGTCATCGCCGCGCTGCCGGACTGAGTGGAAGCGCTGGCGGGCCTGGTCAAGCCGAGGCGCGTGCCTCGGCAAGCGCCTTGAGGTCGGCCGGCTTCAGCTCGACGGATTCGCCGCAGCCGCAGGCCGAGCTCTGGTTCGGATTCTTGAAGGTGAAGCCGGTGCGCAGCGTCGTCTGCTCGAAATCCATCTCGGTGCCGAACAGGAAAAGTGCCGCCTCCGGCGCGACATAGACATGCGCGCCGTCGCGCTCGATATGGTCGTCCTTGGGATTCGGCTCGGTCACAAGGTCAACCGTGTACTCCATGCCGGCGCAGCCGCCCTTCTTGATGCCGAGCCGGATGCCATGCGCACCTTCCCGCGTGGCGACGATCTCGCGCACCCGGTCGGCGGCCTTTTCGGTCATCGTGATGACGGCGAAGCGTCCCATATCTTTCCTACTCCATTCCATGCAGGTTCAACGCCTGCCGAATGATTCTCACCTAAAATGGTGAAGTTTTACAACTGGCGCAAGGTACAGGCCTCAATACCATCCGACCGCGACCTGCGCCTCTTCCGACATCCGGTCGGGCGTCCATGGCGGATCGAACACCATAGCGACCTCGACACCGGACACGCCTTCCACGGCGCCGACGGCGTTCTCGACCCAGCCCGGCATCTCGCCCGCCACCGGGCAGCCCGGCGCGGTCAGCGTCATGTCGATCTTGACTGAGCGGTCGTCCTCGATGTCGATCTTGTAGACGAGGCCGAGCTCGTAGATGTCGGCCGGGATTTCCGGGTCGTAGACGGTCTTCAGCGCCGAAACGATGTCGTCGGTCAGCCGCGCCAGCTCGTCGGCGGGGATCGCCGAGGCCGAAACGATGCCGTTCGCGGCCGTTTCCGGCGCTTTTTCCGCGGTGGTGCTCACGTCGTCCATCATCGTCACCCGAAGAACTTTCGCGCCTTTTCCAGCGCCTCGGCCAAAGCGTCGACTTCGGCCCTGGTATTATACATGCCGAACGATGCCCTGCATGTGGAGGTGACGCCGAAGCGTTTCAACAGCGGCTGGGCGCAATGCGTTCCGGCCCGGACCGCGATACCTTGCCGATCGATCACCATCGACACGTCATGCGCATGGATACCTTGCAATTCGAACGAGATGATGGCGCCCTTGCCGGGCGCGTCGCCGAAGATGCGCAGCGAGTTGATGGCGCGCAGCCGCTCATGCGCGTAAGTCTTGAGGTCCGCCTCATGCGCGGCGATGCGCTCGCGGCCGACCTTCTCCATGTAGTCGAGCGCGGCGCCCAGGCCGATCGCCTGCACGATCGGCGGCGTGCCGGCCTCGAAGCGGTGCGGCGGCTCGTTGTAGGTGACGATGTCCTCCGTCACCTCCTCGATCATCTCGCCGCCACCCATGAAGGGCCGCATCTGTTCCAGCCTGTCCTTTTTGCCGTAGAGCACGCCGATGCCCGACGGGCCATAGACCTTGTGGCCAGTGAAGACGAAGAAATCGCAGTCGAGATCCTGCACGTCGATCGGCATGTGCACGGCGCTCTGGCTGCCGTCGACGAGCACGGGAATTCCGCGCGAATGCGCGATGCGCACGATCTCCTTGATCGGCGTCACCGTGCCCAGCGCATTGGACATCTGGGTGATGGCAACCAGCTTGGTGCGGTCGGTCAGGCGTTTTTCGAATTCCTCGATGTGGAAGGCGCCGAGATCGTCGACCGGCACCCAGACGAGCTTGGCGCCCTGCCGCTCGCGGATGAAATGCCACGGCACGATGTTGGAGTGATGCTCCATGATCGACAGCACGATCTCGTCGCCCTCGCCGATCCGCGGCATGCCCCAGCCATAGGCGACCGTGTTGATCGCCGATGTGGTGTTGGAGGTGAAGACGATGTTGTCGGTGCTCGGCGCATTGAGAAACCGCTGCACCGACTTGCGCGCATTCTCATAGGCGTCCGTCGCGGCGTTCGACAGGAAATGCAGGCCGCGATGCACGTTGGCGTATTCCTGGGAATAGGCGTGCTGGATGGTGTCGAGCACCACCTGCGGCTTCTGCGCCGAGGCGCCGTTGTCGAGATAGACCAGCGGCTTGCCATAGACCTGGCGCGACAGGATCGGGAAGTCGCGGCGGATCGCCTCGACGTCGTATGGGCGGCCGTCATCCTCGGGCTTGTCCCGAGGATCTATTGCCTTCTCATCGACGGAATCGACCATCACTTTACTCCGAAACGCCGCAGATCCTCGGGACAAGCCCGAGGATGACGTCAGTACCAATTACCCGTGCGTCGAAAACCAGCCGTCGAGCCGGGCTTCCAACGCTTCGACCAGCGCCTCGTCGTCCAGTTCCTCGATCACTTCGGCGACGAACGCCTTGACCAGAAGACCCCGCGCCGACTTCTCGTCGATGCCGCGCGCCATCAGGTAGAACAGATGGTCGTGGTCGATCTCGGTGACGGTTGCGCCATGGCCGCAGACGACGTCGTCGGCGAAGATCTCCAGCTCCGGCTTGGTCGAGAACTCGCCGTCGTCAGACAGAAGCAGCGTGTTGCAGGCCATCTTGGCGTTGGTCTTCTGCGCGTATTGATGCACGTTGATGCGGCCCTGGAAGACGCCGCGCGCCTTGCCGGTCACCACGTTGCGGATCACTTCGGTCGACGTCGTGTGCGGCACGGCATGGTCGAGCACCATGGTCACGTCGGTGTGGGTGTCGCCGGCGAGAAGATTGATGCCGCGCAATTTGAAGTCGGCGCCCTCGCCTGTCGTCCTGACGACGACCTCCTGGCGAACGAGCCTGCCGCCGGCGTTCATGACGAACAGCGTCAGCTTGGCGTCCTTGCCGATATGCGCCTTGAACTGTGCGAGATGCGTGGCCGTGTCCGGCTGCTCCTGCACGATCAGCCAGGTCACCTCGGCGCCGTCGCCGATCACGAGCTGGCTGACCGAAGAGACGAGCGCCTCGTCGCCTTCGCCCGTCTGGCGCTCGACGACGACTGCCTTGGCGCCGGCCCCGACACGCGCCAAGAGCCGCACATGCGACTGGCCGCCGGCCTGCAGGTTCTGCAATTCGACCGGCTCTTCCAACTCGGCGCCGTCGGCGATGTCGACGAAATAGCCGTCGGCGACGAAAGCCGTGTTCAGCGCGCCGATCGCGTCATCGCTGCCATAGGAATCGAGCCCGGGCGCGGCGCTGCCGTCGGTCAGCTTCTCCGACAGGCGCTGCACTGTCACGCCGTCGATCTCCGGCAGCTTCGTCTGCGAGACGCCGTTCAGCACCGGTAGGACCGCCGACCCTTCAAGAACCGGCGCAAGCGCTTTGACGACGGCGCCGGCCTCGAAAGCCGGCACCGACGTCAGCAGCCGGCGCAGGTCCGTATAATGCCAGGATTCGACGCGGCGTGTCGGCAGGCCGTGCTTGATCGCCTCGATCGCGTCGTCGCGCTTGACCATCACCGCGCCGTCGCCGGGCAGCAGCGACAGCCGTTCGCCGAAGGCATCGATCAGCGCCGTCTCGGCCAAGGTCCGCTGGGGCTGTGCATGCATGTTCATGACTTTCGCCTCGACCGCTCCCATGTCACGCGGCTTGCCCGATCACGCCGGCATAGCCATTGGCCTCGAGATCGAGCGCCAGCGACTTGTCGCCCGACTTGATGACCTGGCCCCTGTAGAGCACGTGCACCGTATCAGGCACGATGTGCTCGAGCAGGCGCTGGTAGTGGGTGATGACGACGATGGCGCGGTCGGGCGAACGCAACGCATTGACGCCGTCCGAGACGATCTTCAGCGCGTCGATGTCGAGGCCGGAATCGGTCTCGTCGAGCACGCAGAGTTTTGGCTCCAAGAGCTTCATCTGCAGGATCTCGGCGCGCTTCTTCTCGCCGCCCGAGAAGCCGACATTGAGCGGCCGCTTCAGCATGTTCATGTCCATGCTGAGCGAGGCTGCCGCCTCCTTCACGCGCTTCAGGAATTCCGGGATCTTCAGCGGCTCCTCGCCGCGCGCCTTGCGCTGCTCGTTCATCGCGACCTTCAGGAATTCCATGGTCGCGACGCCCGGTATCTCCATCGGATACTGGAAGGCGAGGAAGATGCCGGCGGTGGCGCGCTCGGCCGGATCCATCTCGAGGATCGACTGGCCGTTATAGAGGATGTCGCCCTCCGTCACCTCATAGTCCTCGCGGCCGGCGAGGATATATGACAGCGTCGACTTGCCCGAACCGTTCGGACCCATGATGGCGGCGACCTCGCCGGCTTTCACCGAGAGATTCAGCCCACGGATGATCTCGGTGCCATCGTCGATGATGCGGGCGTGCAGGTTCTTGATTTCAAGCATGATTTCTTCCTGAATGTCTTTTGCGGTCAGCCGACCGAACCCTCGAGGCTGATGCCGATCAGCTTCTGCGCCTCGACGGCGAACTCCATCGGCAGCTGCTGGATGACGTCCTTGACGAAGCCGTTGACGATCAGCGCGATCGCCTCTTCCTCGGGGATGCCGCGCTGCATGACGTAGAACTTCTGGTCCTCGGAGATCTTCGAGGTCGTCGCCTCGTGCTCGAACTGCGCCGTCGAATTCTTGGCTTCCATATAAGGCACGGTATGCGCGCCGCACTGGTCGCCGATCAGAAGCGAATCGCAATTGGTGAAGTTGCGCGCGTTGGTCGCCTTGCGATGCGCCGAGACCTGGCCGCGATAGGTGTTCTGCGAGAAACCGGCGGCGATGCCCTTGGAAATGATGCGGCTCGACGTGTTCTTGCCGAGATGGATCATCTTGGTGCCGCTGTCGACCTGCTGGTAGCCGTTCGACACCGCGATCGAATAGAACTCACCGCTGGAATCGTCGCCGCGCAGGATGCAGCTCGGATATTTCCAGGTGATGGCCGAACCGGTTTCGACCTGTGTCCACGAGATTTTCGAGCGATCGCCGCGGCAATCGCCGCGCTTGGTGACGAAATTGTAGATGCCGCCCTTGCCCTCGGCGTCGCCGGGGTACCAGTTCTGCACCGTCGAATATTTGATCTCGGCATCGTCGAGCGCGATCAGCTCGACCACCGCGGCATGCAGCTGGTTCTCGTCGCGCTGCGGCGCCGTGCAGCCTTCGAGATAGGAGACATAGGCCCCCTCCTCGGCGATGATCAGCGTGCGCTCGAACTGGCCGGTGTTCTTCTCGTTGATGCGGAAATAGGTCGACAGCTCCATCGGGCAGCGAACGCCCTTCGGCACGAAGACGAACGAACCGTCGGTGAACACCGCCGAATTCAGCGTCGCGTAGAAATTGTCCGAGGTCGGCACGACGGAGCCGAGATATTTCTTCACCAGCTCCGGATGCTCGCGGATCGCTTCCGAGATCGAGCAGAAGATGACGCCGGCCTGAGCCAGCTCCTTCTTGAAGGTGGTGACCACCGAAACGGAATCGAACACCGCGTCGACCGCGACGCGGCCCGATTTGTAGACGTTGTCGCTGGCTTCCTCGAGCTCCGAGGCATCGGTCTTCTGCACGCCGGCCAGGATTTCCTGCTCCTTGAGCGGAATGCCGAGTTTTTCATAGACCTTGAGCAGTTCAGGGTCGACTTCGCTCAGCGACTTCGGCCCCGGCGTGCTCTTCGGCGCGGCGTAGTAGTGGATGTCCTGGAAATCGATCTTCGGATAGTGGACGCGCGCCCAGGTCGGCTCTTCCAGCGTCAGCCAGCGGCGATAGGCCCCCAGACGCCATTCCAGCATCCAGTCCGGCTCATCCTTCTTGGCCGAGATGAAGCGAATGATGTCTTCGCTCAGGCCCTTGGGGGCCTTGTCCATCTCGATCTCTGTCTGGAATCCATATTTATACTGGTCGACGTCGATCTTTCGAACCCGATCGATCGTCTCCTGCACTGCAGGCATAAGCGTTCTCCATCCACGCCGGGGTCAAGGCCCGGCAGTTTTCAAACTATGGCACCGCCGAAATCGCGTCCCAGGGAGGGACTCGCGGCGGAGTAAGCTCCATATAGTGCGTGTCCGCCGGAAATTCACCCGGCCAGGACAAAACGCACGGCTCTACCAGGCCCTAAAGCCCGAATTCTTGTTCGAGCAGCGGAAATCCGAGAACCGCAAGGCGTTTCCCGCTCCAATGCTCCGCCGTCAGGCGGCTTCTTCCTTGCCCGCGCGGCGGGCGACGATGCCGGCCAGTGCCGCCCGGAACGCCGCGATATCCTCGGCGCCGGTCGCACGGCCGATCGAGACGCGCAGCGCGCCCAGGCTGTCGCCATGCCCCATCGCCTTCAGCACATGGCTTGGCCCGACTTTTCCCGACGAGCAGGCCGAACCCGCAGACAGCGCGACGCCGGCAAGATCGAAAGCGATCTGCGCCGTTTCGGCCTTGACGCCGGGAATAGCGAAGAATGTCGTGTTGGCAAGCCTGGCAGCGTCATTTCCGAAGATTTCCGCGTCCGGCGCGAGGTCGCGCACAATCGCCTCGACCTCGTCGCGCCGGCTCGCGATGGCGTCCATGTCGGCGAGAGCGGCAAGCGCGGCACGCGCCGCGGCGCCGAAACCGGCGATCCCGGCGACGTTTTCCGTGCCGGCGCGGTGGCTCTTCTCCTGGCCGCCGCCATTGATCAGCGGGCGCGGCATCATCAGGTCGGATGCCCCCACGATCGCGCCGACGCCCTTCGGGCCGCCGATCTTGTGCGAGGACAGGATCAGATAATCGGCATAAGGAATTGACATATCGAGCGGAATCCGCCCCGCAGCCTGCACGGCGTCGACGACCAGCACCCCGCCGGCGGCCTTGACGACCTCGCCGATGCGCGCGATCGGCTGGATAACGCCGGTCTCGTTGTTGGCGGCGTGGATCGCCACCAGCGGCAGGCCAGCGGCCTTATCATGCGCGGCAAGCGCGGCGGCCAGCGCCTCGATATCTGCAATGCCGTTCCGGTCGACGCCGATCTTCGTCACCTGCGCCGCGGCAAACCGGCCGCCATTCAGGATGCAGGGATGGTCGGCCGCTGAGACATAGAGATGGCTCATGCGGATAGCCCCGCGCCCCATCTGCCAGTCGGGCGTGAGCAGCGTCGAGGCGGCTTCGGTGGCGCCGGACGTGAAGACGACATGTTCAGGCCTGGCGTTGACCAGCCGCGCCACGTCGCGGCGCGCGTTCTCGACCAGCCGGCGCGAGGCGCGCCCTTCCGCGTGGACCGATGACGGGTTGGCGGCATCGAGCGCGGCGACCATCGTTGCCCGCGCTTCCGCAATGAGCGGCGTGCTGGCGTTGTAGTCGAGATAGGCGCGGGTTGCGGCCATTTTCGCTCAGTTCGTCCTTCCGCCGACTATCCCGCCAGGATAGCGCGTTATTTCCTTGAAATTGCAAGGCAAGCCGTCCTATTTACCCGGCTTGCGGCGCGGGTGGCCGGACCATCGGGTTTCGGCCTCCCAGTTTTGAACAATTCTAAACTAGCTTCTAGGAACACGCTCGCCCGGCGTCAAGGCCACAGAAGATGTGGGGCCGCGGGTGAGTCGGGATCAGGAAAGTCCCGGGCTAGCGCATTCATATGCCATGTGGAGTATTTTATGCCTGAGGTCATTTTCGCCGGTCCGGCTGGTCGCCTGGAGGGACGTTATCAGCCCTCGAAGGAAAAGAGCGCCCCGATCGCTATCGTGCTGCATCCGCACCCGCAGTTCGGCGGCACGATGAACAACAAGATCGTTTACGACCTCTTCTACATGTTCCAGAAGCGCGATTTCACCACGCTGCGTTTCAATTTCCGCGGCATCGGCCGCAGCCAGGGCGAGTTCGACCATGGCACCGGCGAATTGTCGGACGCGGCCGCCGCGCTTGACTGGGTGCAGTCGCTGCATCCGGATTCGAAGAGCTGCTGGGTCGCCGGCTATTCCTTCGGCGCATGGATCGGCATGCAGCTCCTGATGCGCCGGCCCGAGATCGAGGGTTTTATTTCGGTCGCGCCGCAGCCCAACACCTACGACTTCTCGTTCCTGGCGCCCTGTCCGTCGTCCGGCCTCATCATCCATGGCGATGCCGACAAGGTGGCGCCGCCGAAGGATGTGCAGGGCCTGGTCGACAAGCTGCACACGCAAAAGGGCATCACCATCACGCAGAAGACGATCCCAGGCGCCAATCATTTCTTCGCCAACGATTCCGAGCTGCTGATCCAGGAGTGCGCCGACTATCTCGACCGTCGCCTCGCCGGCGAGCTGGCCGATCCGAGGCCGAAGCGGCTGCGCTAAGCGCGGAGGCGCCAGTCAAGGCGCCTTAAGGAATCTGGGTTTGATCGACGCCGGCCTCGACCGAATTGGCCGTCGAAGCCCTGCCTCTTGGCGCGCGGGACGGTACCAACCGGAATGTCCGCTTGCGCACCGGCAGCTTCGAGCCTGTCTGGCTGAAGATAAAGCCGAGCCGGGCAAACACCAGTCCCGATAGCACCGCGAACGCCAGGCCGAGCCCGAAGCCCGCGACCGTGTCGCTTGGATAGTGCGCGCCGACGAAGATGCGTGTGGAGGCGATGCAGGCCGTGACCGCCAGCGCGATGGTCCAGCGCCGCGGGAACAACAGCAGCAGGATGCCGAAGACCGCGCCCATCGTCGTGGCATGGCCGGACGGGAAACCGGCAAAGCGCGCGTCCATGGCGAAAGGGTGCAGCGACAGGACGCCGAAACTGTCAAAATAAAGCGGCCGAGCGCGGCCGATACCGTATTTCAGCACGTTGACCGCAAGACCGGACAGGCCGACGGCGCAAAGCACCAGGAACGCGAAACACGTCCAGTTGTAGACGATCACCCGGCCATGCCGGGACAGGCCGCGCCAATCCATCAGATTGGCGGCAACAAGGCAGAGCGCGGCCGGAATGAGGTACCAGCCGCCGAGGCCGAATTGCGTGAAGAAATCGGTGAAGCGCACGAAGCCGGGGGACCATTCGCCGCGCATCTCGCCCGCACCGGCGTCGAGGCGCAGGAAGATCGCCATGGTGAGCAGCGCCCAGGCTATGAGCCAGACGTTCCACAAAATTCTCGGATAGCGCGCCGGCCGCACGGCAAAGCGTCGCCTCACGATCGACATCGTGTCGCGGAAATTGCCGAGCGAGCGGCGATAGAGGGCAAGGGGCGGCGCGGCGGACATGGCTTGGCGCTTATAGGGACATTCGATGCCCGACGCTATTCATCACGGCGCCACCCGGTAAAGCCCGAGCGACAGCTTGTCTCCCGACGAATAGTTGATGCCGTCGATCTCGGTCAGTCGCTTTGCCGACTTGCCCTGAGCGGTCAGCACATCGGTAAGCTTCTGCTCGTCCTTGATCGGCGCCAGCCCAAGCGCGCAGGATGGATCGGCGAGCAGATGTTGCCCCACGCCCTCGACGTCGGTCAGCACGGTCTTGGTGCCGACCAGGAAGACGAGGCTCGGCTCCTGGAATTTCGCCGAGGCAAGCACCGTGGTGTCGCAAGGACGGTTGGCGTCGACGGCGGCCTTGACGGCGGGGCTGAGCCAGATCGGTTTCAGCGACGGCGCAATGACGCCAAACAGCAGGCTGAAGGTAATGCCGGCGCCGACGGCGATCGCCGCGATGCGCGGCAGCGGCACCTGAAGCTGTCTGGGGAAGGCAAGATAGCCGGTGACCAGAGCGGCGATCGCTGCCGGTATGCTCCACCAGGAGAAGGTCTTGGCGAGGTAAAGCGGCGCGCCGACGCAGACCACGGCAAGGCCGATCGCCACCACGGCAAGGCCGAAAGCCGTCGCCCACCACAGCCATGTCTGCCAGCGCTTCAGCGGCGCGTTGGCCTTGTCCGCCGGCAAGGTGAGCAGCCAGCCGACCAGAAGCGCCATGCCCGGATAGGCCGGCATGACATAATGCGGCAGCTTGGTCGGGATCGCCTCGAACACCAGCCAGAACGGGATGTACCAGGCCAGGCAGAAGCGCAGCCGCGGATCGTCCCAGAACCGGTTGATAGCCTGGAGCCCGGCGCCGACCGCGATCAGCCCGAAGGGCCACATGAACAGCGAATAAGTCAGCATATAGAAGCCGGGCGGCAGGCCGTGCGATTCCTCGCCCTGCGCCACCTTGTTCAGCATGTCCTTGCCGACCGCTTCCTGGAAGAAGGCGCCGCCGCTCTTCCAGGTGATGAGGATCAGCCACGGCAGAACAATGACCAGCACGATGCCGACGCCGCGCACCAGCTTCATCTTGAAGAGCCAGCGCCAATCGCGGTCAAAGGCAAAGAGGGCAGCGGCGGTCAGCAGCGACAAAAGCGGTGAAACCGGGCCCTTGATGAGGATGCCGAAGCCTTGCGCGATCCAGAAGATCCACGGCAGATGCCCGGGAACCGGATCGTTGCGCTTCGAAGCCCAATAGACCTGCGCCAGCGCGCCTTGCGCAATCACGCAGCAGGCGAGAAGCATGGCATCGGTCTTGGCGTCGCGCCCCTCGAAGGCGGTGGCAAAGATCGCCGCCATCATCAGTCCGGCGGCCAGCCCGGCACTGGCGCCGAAGAGTTTTGTCCCGGTCCAGCCGATGCCGACGACCGCGAGCGCGATGCCAAGCATCGAGACCAGGCGGTAGACCCAGATCGGCGCCGCGGCCCCCTCGCCGCTCAACGCCACGGCAGCCGACTGCAGCCAGTAGATGCCGATCGGCTTCTTGTAGCGCGTGACATCCTGCAGGCGGATATCCACATAACCGCCGGTCTCGACCATCTGCTTGGTCGACTGGACGAAGCGGGATTCATCGCGGTCCACCGGCGGCAGGCTGGCAAGCCCGCTGACGGTCATCACGATGCTGAACAGAAAGAGGAAGAGGGTGTTCCTGTTCATCGCGGGAGCTTTTCCGATCTGAAACTGCGGGATGGCCCCGTCGCGGTGCATGGCGCCATGTCTTTGCGCGGCGCCTCATTACGCCAGCAAAAAGGGCGAAGCAAGGACGCGCCGCGCCGCACGCGATCGGACGCAAAACCGGAAACCACTTTTGCTGATCGCGTGTTTGTTGGTTGAAGCGCGATCGGACACAAAACCGGAAACCACTTTTGCTGATCGCGTGTTTGTTGGTTGAAGCGCGATCGGACGCAAAACCGGAAACCACTTTTGCTGATCGCGCTTGGATGCTAAACGCGCGCCTTCATATCAAGCATGGCCAAGCGCCCGGCGACCTCCAGGAAGAAAAAATGTCCGCCTTCAAATCCGATTTCCTGCGCATCATGAGCGAGCGCGGCTTCATCCATCAGATTTCGGATGAATCCGCCCTCGACCAGCTCTTCGCCAAGGAAACGGTGAGCGCCTATATCGGCTTCGACGCCACCGCCAAGAGCCTGCACGCCGGGTCGCTGATCCAGATCATGATGCTGCATTGGCTGCAGCAGACCGGTCACCGGCCGATCGCGCTGATGGGCGGCGGCACCTCGATGATCGGCGACCCGTCCTTCAAGGACGAGGCGCGCAAGCTGCTCACTCCCAAGGACATCGACGCCAACCTCGTCGGCATCCGCCGCAATTTCGCGCCTTACCTGAAGTTCGGCAGCGGTCCGGGCGACGCGGTCGTGGTCAACAATGCCGACTGGCTGATGCAGATCAACTACGTCAACTTCCTGCGCGATGTCGGCCGGCATTTCTCCGTCAACCGCATGCTGGCTTTCGATAGCGTGAAGTTGAGGCTCGACCGCGAGCAGTCGCTGTCCTTCCTCGAATTCAATTACATGATCCTGCAGGCCTACGACTTCGTCGAGCTCTACAAGCGCGTCGGCTGCCGGCTGCAGATGGGCGGCTCCGACCAGTGGGGCAACATCGTCAACGGCATCGACCTCGGCCACCGCATGGAGGGCGTGCAGCTCTTCGCCATGACCACGCCGCTGCTCACCACCTCGTCCGGCGCCAAGATGGGCAAGTCGGCTTCCGGCGCGGTCTGGCTCGACGGCGACATGCTCTCGCCTTACGAATTCTGGCAGTACTGGCGCAACACCGAGGACGCCGATGTCGGGCGCTTCCTGAAGCTCTACACGACCCTGCCGCTCGACGAGGTGGCGCGCCTTGAAAAGCTCGACGGCTCGGAGATCAACGAGGCAAAGAAGATCCTCGCCACCGAGATCACCGCCATGCTGCACGGCCGCGAGGCGGCCGAGACCGCAAGCGAGACGGCGCGCAAGACTTTCGAGGAAGGCGCGCTCGCCGACACGCTGCCCAGCGTCGAGGTAGCCAAATCGGACCTTGAGTCAGGCATCGGCATCCTGGCGCTGTTCGTAAGCGCCGGTCTGGCCGGCTCGAACGGCGAAGCGCGCCGGCATGTCCAAGGCGGCGCCGTGCGCATCAACGACCAGCCCCTGACCGACGACCGCCGCGTCGTCACGCTTCAGGACGTCGGTGTCGAAGGTGTCGTGAAGCTTTCGCTCGGCAAGAAAAAGCACGTGCTGGTGCGGGCGAGCTGATCGGCCGAAACCTTACTGCGCAGTTTGGGACGGTTGTTGCCGGTACTCGAAGATCGAGCGGAATATGCCCGGCGCCACCACAGATAGCGGATTGATGTTGAGCGTCGGCTTGTTGGCGTTGCCGCGCAGCCGGTAGGTGACGCCGATCAGGCCGCGGTCGCGCCCGTTGCCCAGCAACGGCCCGAACAAAGGCAGCTCGCCGAAGATGCGGTTGAGACCATAGACCGGCATGAAGGTGCCGGTCATGTCCATGTTGTTGTTCGGGTCGTAGAGCGTTCCCTGGAAGGTCGTGCCGATGCGCGGGCCGCGCAGCAGGCCGTTCGCCAGTTTCAGATAGCCGGAGCCCTTGTCGATCTCGGCGAAGCCGCGCTCGAACTGCACCCTGGACGTGTCGATCTTGCTTTTGACCGCCTCGTTCAGGCTGCGCGTGTCGCCGGCCGGCGTCGTCGACACGATCGAGGCCAGCTTGGGCTCGTTGACCACATAGAAATTGCGGGCATCCACCTGACCCTTCATCGGCCCGTCGCCGGCGCCGGAGAGCGAGAGCGTAATCGCGCCGCCTTCCATATGCTCGTAGACATTGAGGAAACGCAGGATCGCGCCGGCGTCGGCAGACTTGACGCTGAGCACGCGGCCGCCTTCGCTGGTGGTGTTGTTGATCGCGATCGCGGCGCCCGAGCTTGCCGCGGCGGTGACGTTTAGCCCATTCACCCGCGATCCGGCGGCGCTGTATTCGAGCTTGAGATTGGAAAGCACCTCGTCATGAAAACCGGTCAGCGATGCCACATCGGCGCTCACCGAGATCGCGTCGCTGCCGGCGCCCTTCGTGGCTGTATCGACGTCCGAGGTGAACTGCTTGATCAGCGAGCGGGCGTCGAGCGACGCGCCGCTGACATCGACAGCGTAGCTCTTGCCGGAACGCTTGACCGAAACGGCAATGTCGTCGCCCCTGTTCAACGCGACTTTGCTGAAGCGGGCCGCTGACAGCGAGCCGTTGACCAGTGTCACATTGCCGTCGATCGAGAAGCTTTTTCCGTCGAGAGCGAAATCGGTCAATGTGGTGGTGCTGCCGGACTTCGCCATGTCGAAAGCGACCTTGGCGGGAATGCCGGCGCCCTTGCTCCAGCCTGCCCAGGGAATGTCGAGCCTGGCATTGGTCAGGTCCGCCGAAACCTGCTGGGCGCCCTCGCCGCTCTTGTCGATCGCCACCTTGATGGTTCCCGAAAGCAGGGCCGACAGTCCAGGCATGCTGGCGTTGCGCGTCTTGTCGTCGAGGACTAGCGTAACCTTGCGGCTTCGCGCCGGCCCGTCATCGGCGAGCGGCTCGACGAGGTCGAGCTCGGCCGGAATGCCGTTGAGCTTGGCCTCTGCGGAAATCACCGCCTGCTTTGGCCCGACGGTGATCGAGCCATCGGCCTCGGTCACGGTCTGGTCCTCGAAAGGCTTCGCCAGCGACAGGTCCTGGTAGTTGAGCGAAACCAGCCAATCGAGCTTCGAGGTGTCCATGCCCTTGGTCAGCGGAATGTCCGCCCTGACATGGCCGGTGACGGTGCCGGACAGGTCTTCCGGTGCCAGTCCGACATGGCGCATGGCATTGATCGGCTCATAGGAGGCCAGCTCGGCGATCGCCGGCGCCTCGCCCGCCACGTCGATGTCGAGCCCCCCGATCACAATCGGTCGGTTTGCATTCTTGACCGTCAGCGTGCCGCCGCTTGCCGCCACGGTGCGGCCGCTCGGCATATAGACGCTGCCCGAGGAGAGCGCGATATCGACATCATTGCCATGGAACGCAACCACGCCGACGGCGTCGCGGACCGGCGGGATGCGCCCGGCGGTATCGAAGCGCGATCCTTCGATCTGGAAACGGCCGAACACTTCGTCGCCGGTAAGCGGCACGCCGTTGCCGAGGCGCCCCGGCGCGACCTGGAACTGCAGCTTGGCGTCGGTCACCGTGCCGCCGAACAGGTTGCCCAGCACCCAAAGCCGCGCGTTGCGGGCCGAGAACCACGGCCACAATTGCTTGACATGCGAGACCGGCATGTCGTGCACGTTGAGCGACAGCGATACCCCTGGCGGGCCGTTGTCGACGAAGGCGACGGTGGCCGCGCCCAGCACCTCGCCCGGTCCGCCAGAGCGCACGCCGATCTGCTCGGCAACGAGCTTGCGGCTCTTCGGCTGGTAGACCCCGGCGATACGGGCCAGGAACTGAAGCGCCGGTTCCGGCGATTCGGAAGGCGCCAGCGTCGAGCCGTCGCTGGTGAGATCATAGCGGTAGGCGGGCTCCTCCCCCGCCACTGCCGGCTTCGGCCCGATCGATCCGGCAAAGTCGAAGCTGGAGCGGCTGCTCCTGATCAGCAGCCGATCGACCGAGATCTTGTTCGAACCGGCCACCAGAGTGGCATCGGCATCGACATCGGTAGGCAGCAGCCCGCGCTCGTCCAGGTCGAGCACCGAACCGTTGAGCGAGAGCGAAGCCGCCAGGCGCGATGGGTTGTCGCCCGACGCTTCCGAGCCGGAAAGCTTCAATGCGATCGAACCCAGCTTGGCGCCATCGGTCGCCCGGGCGACCTCGGTCGAACTGCCCTCGCCGGGGGCGCCTTCTATCTTGAGATTGGCGTCCAGCGACGAAATGCGCCTTGCCGTCGCATCGCGCGTCGCCGAGGCGGTCAAAGTCGCGTGCCGGCCATCGACATCGGCATCGTAGGAGACCTGCATACGTCCCGCGCCTGTCTGCGCGACGGTCGCCGAGGCGACGGTCACGCGCTTGACCAGTCCGGTGTCCGGCAGCTTGAACTCGACATTGCGCAGATCGATCTGTCGCATCGAATCCTCGCGCACGGCATCAAGCGCATCGTTGACGCCTGAAAACACCGCCGCCGACACTTTCTCCGGGTCGACAAGGCCATCCGCGTTGCGCAGCGCCGCCGTCCAGTCGCTGCCGCCGGAGGGCATGGCGGCCACCACGATATGGGCATCGGAAAATCTGGCGCTCGTCAGCCGGACGTCGCCCGAAAGCAGCGGCAGCAGGCGCATGCCGAAACGCACGCGTCCGATATCGGCCATCGGCTTGCCGTCGGCCGTCTTCAGGCTGACATCGTTCACCTGCAGGGCGACGAAGCTCGACCCGTCCAGCGTCAGCCGAGCCGCACCGACGGCGACATTGACATCGACGCCGGCCAGCTTCTCGATGGCTGTCTCCGCCTCCGTCCGCAGGCGCTCCGTGCCGATGCCGGAGGCGCCGAGGACATAGACACCTGCCGCCGCCAGAAGCATGAGCGCGCAAAACCCGGCAAACACCCGGCCGAGGATCCGGAAACGCCGCCGCACGGCTGCCCGGCCGAGCGGCGGCACGCTGCACGCGGACGGAAGCCTCGCCAGGTCGGTGATCTCGTCACGCCTGAACCTGATCTTCTCGTGCTGCGGTGCTTCCTGATCCAAGCAATATTCCGTTGTGACGAACTCGTCGTGGACGAATCCCCGCCTCACGTTATATCGATGATTTCCCGCGCGTAACCGCAAACAAGGGCATCGATATGGCTGACCTCGACGTGGGCGACGCAGCGCCGCAATTCGATCTTCCGCGTGACGGCGGCGGCTCCCTCAGCCTCGCGGCGTTCCTGGGCAAGCCAGTTGTACTCTACTTCTATCCGCAGGACGACACCACAAGTTGCACCGCCGAGGCCATCAGCTTCTCGCAGTTGAAGCCGGAGTTCGAGAAGGCCGGTGCCGTGGTGATCGGGCTGTCGCCTGATAGCGTGAAGAAACACGACAAATTCAAGGCGAAGCACGATCTCACCGTCGATCTCATCGCTGACGAGGAGCGCAAAGTGATCGACGCCTACCATTTGTGGGTCGAAAAGACGATGTATGGGCGCAAACATATGGGTGTCGAGCGCGCCACCTTCCTGATCGGCAAGGACGGGCGGATCGCCCGTATCTGGCGCAAGGTTCGCGTCAAGGGCCACGCCGAAGAGGTGCTTGAGGCCGTGCGCACGCTCTAAGGTGTGTTGAGATTCAGGTCAGGCCGCGCCGAAAACGGCGGTTTTCGAGAACCGGAGCGGAGCGTACTTAAGTACGTGAGCACCGGAAGCGCAGTAAACCGGCGTTTGCAGGCCGGCATCACCTGAATATCAACATACCTTAGAAGCAGGCGCACGCTTTCGCGGTATCGTCGGCCGTCAGCCCGGCCATTGCAACCTCCCACGCGCAATGCGCGAGATGGTTGTTTCAGACGCTGCGGCCGGCAAAACTTTGTTAACCCTAATAATGTGTAATCAGGCTTGTCGTTGGTCCCGTAACGAAAGCTTGGTCCCCGTGAAACCAACCGGTCAGTCAGCTGTCTTCGGCAGGCGTAAGGAACCGCACACGGTCATCATCGCCAGGGGCAATGAGATAAGGCATTTCACCATCCGCCCTTGGCTCGCCGCCCTCATCGGCTCGGCGCTGGCGGCGATCGCCATCGGCTATCTGCTCGCGACATCCTATCTGGTGCTGCGCGACGACCTGATCGGCGCCACGACGGCACGGCAGGCGCGCATGCAGCAGGCCTATGAGGACCGTATCTCGGCACTTCGTGCCCAGGTCGACCGCATCACCAGCCGCCAGCTTCTTGATCAGCAGCTGATGGAGACCAAGGTCAGCGAGCTGCTGGCCAGGCAGACCCAGCTCAGTGAACGGCACGGACGGCTTGGGCCGATCCTCGAGCGCGCGGAGAACGAGGTCGGCGACGCGCCCGCGACGAACGCGGTGACGCCCAAGCCCGACGAGCACGCCGAGGTCACAGGCAGCCTTTCGCAGGCGCCCACCTATTCCGTCGCATCCTTGAGCGCCGGCGACACAAGGCCCTTCTCGCTCTGGTCGACACGGTCCGATCCGCTGGACAGCGAAACGGCGGCCGATCGCGCCGACAAGCTGTTCGTCTCGATCAGTGCGTCACTGAAGGCCATCGAGGGCCAGCAGCTTTCGCGCATCGCCACGCTTGCCGACAACGCCTACAAGAATGCCGATGCCATAGCGCAGGCACTGGAAGCGGCCGGCCTGCCGGTCGACGGTGAACTGAACAAGAGCGATGTCGGCGGCCCGCTGGTTCCGCTTGATCCCTCCATGGGTTTCGACAGCAAGGTCAAGGAGTTGGACGAGGCGCTCGATGCGCTCGATCAGGTCAAGAAAGAGGCGCGCAAGCTGCCGCTCGCCAATCCCGCCCCGGGTCACACGGTGACCAGCCCCTTCGGCGTGCGCACCGATCCGATCCTGGGCAGCGCCGCCCTGCATACGGGAATGGATTTCAGGGCGCCGATCGGCATGCCGGCCAAGGTCACCGCCGCCGGCGTCGTCACAAGAGCCGGCTGGGCCGGCGGCTACGGCCGCATGGTCGAGGTCGACCACGGCAACGGCTTTGCCACACGCTACGGACATCTGAGCGAGATCGATGTGAGTGTCGGCCAGAAGCTCGCCGCCGGCGACGTCATCGGCAAGACCGGCAGCAGCGGCCGCTCGACGGGTCCGCACCTGCACTACGAAGTGCGCCACGATGGCGAGGCGGTCGACCCGCTGCGCTTCCTCACCGTCGGCAAGAAGGTTGCGCAGTACCTTTGACCGGCTGATCCAAACCGGCGCCGTGCCCGATCTCGATCATCCGATCAAGAATCCCGGCATCAATATCGCCGCGGAACCGCTCGCGCCGGCCAGTCACGCTTTGACATAGATATCCCGCGGGAACTTCGTCAGCGTCTCGTTGCCGGTATCGGTTACCAGAATGGTTTCGCTGATCTCGATGCCCCAGCCATCCATCCACATGCCCAGGATGGAATGAACGACATTGCCGGGCTGGAGCACCGTCTTGTCGCCGGGCCTCAGGCTGATCGTATGCTCGCCCCAATCCGGCGGATAGGCGACGCCGATGGAATAGCCGATGCGCGATTCCTTCTTCAGCCCGTGGCGCTCTATGATCTTGCGCCAAGCAGCTTCGACCGCCTCCGCGGTCGTTCCCGGCCGTGCGGTGTCGAGAACCGCATCCATTCCCTCGATCACCGCCTTTGCCGTGTCCGCGACGCGGGTTGGCATCTTGCCGAGCTGCATGGTCCTGGCGAGCCCGGCGGCGTAGCGGCGGCAGACGCCGGCCAGTTCGAGCGCGATCGTTTCGTCCTTTCCGAACCGCCTGTCGCTCCACATGATGTGCGGCGCGGAAGCGTTTTCGCCGCCGAGGATCGTCGGCGGCAGCGCCGTGATGTCGCCGGCGAAATCCGGACTGCCGGCAATCTGCGCGGCCTGGATGGCGGCGATCGCATCGCATTCGCGCACGCCCGGCGCGATAACTTCGAATGCGCGCGCGACGGCTGCTTCGGCCAGCATCGAGGCCTTGCGCAGATAGGCGATTTCCGGCGCCGATTTCACCGCGCGGATCCAGTTCACGAGCAGGTCGGCGTCGTGCCATTTCGCATTGGGCAATCCGGCGACGAGCCGCGCATGTGCCTTCGGCGAAAAATAATAGGCTTCGAGCTCGACGCCGATATGGCGGCTGCCCCAGCCTTTGGCGACGATCCACGCCGCGATCCAGTCCATGGGATGCCGATCGGCGCGCTGAACATGGTCTTCCGGAAATCCGACCACGTTTTCCGGCTTCATCCAGGCCGTCAGCAACCCGCCGGCCGCATCCATGGCGCGGCCGATCCAGACCGGCTCGGCGTCCTCGATCGGCACAAGCACCAGCTGGGGCGTGTAGAACGACCAGCCGTCATAACCGGTGATGTAGTGCTGGTTGGCGACGTCGTTGACGATCAGGAGCTCGATACCGCGCTTTGCCATCTCGGCGCGGATTCTTGCGAGCCGCCGCTGGTACTCTTCGCGGGCAAAAGGCAGCTCAATCATCTTTTCTCCTCATCGGGATCGATCTGGTCGGGGATGAGCCGCGGGCTTTCTCCTGCCGCCCACCATCGCGATGCGTTTGGCGGCCGGCAATCGGCCAGGCCGACGCATAGGCAGGGCCTGTACTGAACTGGATCAATGCTGAGCCAGTCGGTCGGACCGCGGCGCGCTGCGCCCACTTCGAAATGGATGTCAGGCTCCCGAGACAACCAGGCATTCATCGCGCATTTATTCGGCCTGCGGTAGGATGCCGGCGTGCAACCGAACCGGGAGACAATTCGTGTCAAAAACTTTTCACGTCTCGATCCGAACGACGCTGGCCTTCATATGTCTGGCCGGGCTGGTCGCCATGGCGTCCGCCCTTTTCCCCACCACCGCCTCGGCGCAGCAACTGCGGCGATGCGCGAATGAGGGCGGCATATGCCGCTTGCCCTACCCCACCCAAGTTATCTACGGCGCCCGGGGCCGAACCACTGCACGGTTTTTCGACCGTCAGGCTGTGCCCTGCTCGAATCGCCTGTTTGGCGACCCCGCCCCCGGCCGCGAAAAGGCCTGTTATTTCGTGGCGCGCGGTGGCGGCGACTATGGCGACAACGACTACGGGGACGACGATTACGGTTCCCGCCCGGACCGCGGCGGATGGGCCGCCTGCGCCAGGGAGGGTGAGTTCTGCGATTTCCGCGGCCGCGCGATGGTCAGATACGGCGCACGTGGCCAATACACGCAGGATGTTTTCAGGAACGGTGTCAGATGCGGCAACGACGCCTTTGGCGATGATCCCGCTCCTGGCGCTCACAAGCGCTGCTACGTCAGGCAGTAGCCGCGCCTGAACCCGGCGCGCAATAAGGTGGCGGCCCACGCGAAGGCCGTCGCCGCATTCTGCTTCAGCTTGTCCGGCGGGCTGGTGGGCGATGACGGGCTCGAACCGCCGACATCTTCGGTGTAAACGAAGCGCTCTACCAACTGAGCTAATCGCCCGCTTGAGCGCGGACCTTTAAGCAGTTAGGGCCCCATTCGCAAGGCTAAATGAACAGACGGCGCACCCGTCAGGGCGCGGATTTCCCCAGCCTCGGCGCCGCTGTCAAAAAACCTTCTCCTGATTGCTGTAATGCTTGAATGCCGCGCTTGACACCCGCAGGCGAACCCCTTATCCACCGCCCAACGACGAACACGCCTGACACGTGCTCGTCAAGTGCGCGGGTGTAGCTCAGTCGGTTAGAGTGCCGGCCTGTCACGCCGGAGGTCGCGGGTTCGAGCCCCGTCACTCGCGCCATCTTTTCAAGGGCTTAGGCCCTTTCCCTCCAAAAAAGTTTAAACTTTGCGTTCTTGGTCGAGCAATTGCGGCGTTTGCGCCGCAAGCGTCGGCGGCTCGTACCGCGCCAAGTAGACCGTAAGTCGGCTCCAGAGCATGATGTCGAGAAGTGTGGAGCGGTTTTCGGACGACATCATGCTCTATCTCTTTGATTTAGAGCCGGATTCGGATTTCAGGTCGACTCGACCTGAAATCATCCGGCTCTGGGCCTTGATCCCGGAACCATTCCAATCTTGTCCCGTTCAGCCCACGGACGAAAAAACGGGAGAGATAAGATGGCTGTGAGATGTCGGATTTCCATCGACGATGAGAGGGATGTCGACGAGCTCGCCTTCCAGGAATTGCCGCGGATCGGCGAAAGCGTGTCGATGCCGGTCGAAGGGTCGAGCAGGGACCTTCGTGTGCTCCGCGTCGTGCATATGCCCGGCAGCGAGCAAGGCGCAACGACGATGCTGGAGCTGACCAGCAGGATTCTTTAGCGCTGCCTGTTGAAAATCATTCGCCCAGGACAATCCCGGAAGCGACGATCTGGGCCGTCCGTTCGGTGAGCTTCTGGCGCTTTACCAGCGTGGGCTTTTCGTAAGGCTTTTTCATCCTACGGCTCCAAATCGGCGCGCCGACAGGACGATGAACGCGCTCGCCTCAGTTGCGTTCCGCAATAAGGGGCCGCTAAAAAAGTCGCAAAAAATGGAAGGCGGGAGGTCTCAGGCCCTGGCGAGCAGCGCCTCGACCTCCTGCGATGTCGGCATCGACGGCGCGGTGCCGGGGCGGGTCACCGAGATGCCGGCGACCGCGCAGGCAAAGCGTACGGCCTCCAGCGGCTCGACGCCTTTTGCCAGGGCGGCTGCGAGACCGCCGTTGAACGCGTCACCCGCCCCCGTCGTCTCGATCACCGGGCCGGCATTGACCGCGCCGACATGCTCCGAACGGGTCTTGGTGTGTAGCAAAGCGCCCTTCTCGCCGAGCGTCACGATGACGGCGCCGACACCCTTGGCCAGCAGCGCGTCGGCGGCGCGGCGGGCATCGTCGATCGACGAAACCTTGATGCCGGTCAGCCCTTCGGCCTCTGTCTCGTTTGGCGTGACATAGTCGCAGAGCGCGTAGACGCGGTCAGGCAGGCTGGCGGCGGGGGCGGGGTTGAGGATGGTCGTCACCCCTGCCCCGCGCGCGATCTCGAGCGCCTTCAATGCCGCGTCGATCGGCTGTTCGAGCTGGGTGACGAAGACGCCGGCCGACCGGATCAGGTCGGCATGCGCCTCGATGTCGGCAGGCGAGATCAGCATCGCCGCGCCCGGGCTGACGATGATGGCGTTGTTGCCGCTGCCTTCCTCGACAAAGATATAGGCCGCGCCCGTATAGCTGTCCGGTGTGTCGATGACGGCGCTTTTCACACCTGCGTCCTTCCAGGTCTGCTTCGCCATGTCGGCGAAGGCATCGACTCCGAGCCTGGTCAGGAAGGTGATGTCGGCGCCGAGCTTGCCTGCCGCCACGGCCTGGTTCGAGCCCTTGCCGCCCGGGCCGAGCTTGAAGGAATTGCCGAGGATCGTCTCGCCCAGGCGAGGCTGGCGGTCGGCGCGATAGGCGGTGTCGGCGACGAACACGCCCAGGATCACAACAGGTTTCATGGCGAGGGGCTTGCCGATGGCCATGTCCTTACTCCGCGTCGGGCGGCACGACGCCCTTGCGGAAGGCAAAGCAGCCATAGAAGCGGCGCTCGCCGGTCTGGATCACGCAATAGGCTTTCTTGGAGCGCTCGTAGAAGGCGTAGCGCTCGATCGAGATCATCGGCCAGGGCTTGCCCTCGGCCGCGTCGATCTCCTTCTGAACCTCCCTCTGCACCGGCGGGATTTCGTTCGGCTTGCCGACGATCTCCATGCGCGCTGCCGCATCGTCGACGAAGGTATCCAGCGGATAGAGCGACAGCACCGCCTTCACCACCTCCGCCGCCGTCGCATCGATGCGCAGGAGCTTGCCGAGCACCGTCTGCCTAGCCACGGAATCGGACGGGAAATTGGTGTCGGCGACAATCAGGTCGTCGCCATGGCCCATCGCCCGCAGCGCCTGGAGCACATCGGCATTGAGCAGCGGGTTGATCCCTTTGAGCATGGTTTCCTCTTGAAGGGTTGTGTGCGGTTAGAGACGCTTGCCGGTTGCGGCGTCGAAGAGGTGGACTTGGTCGAGACGCGGCTTGAGCTTGAGCGTGTCGCCCGGCTTGAAGTCGTGACGCTCCCGGAATAGCGCCACCATCTCGCCCTCGCCGAACCGTAGGAACACCAACGTCTCCGAGCCAGTCGGCTCGACCACCGAAATCGTCGATGCGACGCCGTCGGGATGGATTTCCAGGTGCTCGGGGCGCACGCCATAGACGACGGCCTGGCCGTCCGCCGCGGCGATACTGGTCGGCATTGGAAACGCCGAGCTTGCAATGTCGACCACGGGCTTCTCGCCCTTTTTCACGGTGCCCTTGAGCAGGTTCATCGCCGGCGAGCCGATGAAGCCGGCGACGAACAGATTGGCCGGCCGGTCGAACAGCTCCAGCGGCGCACCGACCTGCTCGATGCGGCCGTCGCGCATCACGACGATCTTGTCGGCCATGGTCATGGCCTCGATCTGGTCGTGGGTGACGTAGATGGTGGTCGTCTTCAGCCGCTGGTGCAGCTCCTTGATTTCGGTGCGCATCTGCACGCGCAGCTTGGCGTCGAGGTTGGAAAGCGGCTCGTCGAACAGGAACACTTGCGGATTGCGCACGATGGCGCGGCCCATGGCGACGCGCTGGCGCTGGCCGCCCGAAAGCTGGCGCGGATAGCGCTTGAGATAAGGCGCAAGGTCGAGAATATCGGCGGCGCGCTTGACCCGTTCGGCGACGACGGCCGGATCGGTGCCGCGCAGCTTCAGCGCGAAAGCCATGTTCTGCTCCACCGTCTTGTGCGGATAGAGCGCATAGTTCTGGAACACCATGGCAATGTCGCGCTTCGCCGGCGGCAGGTTGTTGACGACGCGGTCGCCGATCGAGATCGTGCCACCGGAAACGGTCTCCAGCCCGGCCACCATCCTCAAGAGCGTGGACTTGCCGCATCCCGACGGACCGACCAGCACGACGAACTGTCCGTCCGCAATGTCGACGCTGACTTCATGCAGGACCTTGACGGTTCCGAACGCCTTGGCCACACTGCTGATCGCGACTTGAGCCATCGTCTCCCCTTTATCGTTTGCGGTGAAGCTAGCCATTGCGAACGGCAACGGCAAGTCGGTATCTTATAGATAAAAAGCCAATCTTGTTGACAAGGTAATCGATTACGCGAATAGTGGCGAGTGCCAATCCGAGAGCAGGCCTGTTACCCTGAAATCGGAGCTCCGGCGACGCAGGGTGGGGTCCCACGTCCGGTATGATCGAGGAGAACCGAGAGGCGTTTCGACGTCTGAGAGATTGGCACTTCAATTCAAGCGTTGTTGTTCTGGGAGGAACCTGTAGATGAGAGTCGATCTGTATGAAAAACTGATGCGCGCCGGCGCCAGCCGCCGCGATGTGCTGAAGGGTGCGGCCAGCATGGCCGCAATCGCCGCCGCCTCGGGCGCCGGGCTTGGAGCACTGACGAAGCCTGCGGCCGCCGACGACAGTCTGCGCGCGAAAATCCTGCAGATCCCGGGCGTCGGCAAAGGCCAGCCGACGGATGCCGACTTCCAGAAAGTCGGCGAGCTCTGCCTCGAAGCGACTAAGGCCAATGTCAAGGAAGGCGAGTTCGCCGGTGTCGAGCTCACCTTCATGGGCCTCAACAACCAGAACCTCCACAACGTGCTGTTCCGCGGCTTCCTGAAGCCATGGGAAACTTATACCGGTGCCAAGATCAATTGGATCGACCTGGCGCAGGCTGACTACAACCCGCGTCTACAGCAGGCCATCGCCACCAACACAGTCGATTTTGATATCGTCGAGATGGGCGCGCCTTTCGAAGGCGATGTCTGCGGCAAGGGCCTTACCTCCGAAATGCCTGACTGGGTGAAGAAGCAGGTCGATATGGACGATCTGGTGGCCTATCTGAAGCCGCCGGTCGGCACCTGGAATGGGAAGCAGTATCGGGTGACCGTCGATGGCGACACGCACAACTTCAACTACCGCACCGACGTGTTCTCCGACTCAGACCTGGCGGCGGCTTGGAAAGCTGACAGCGGCGACAAGGCAGGCCTGACGGAATGGGGCGTGCCGAAGACCTGGCAGCAGGTGCAGGCCGTGACCAAATTCCTCAAGGGTAAGCAGATGAAGGGCCAAGACATCTATGGCTATCTCGACGCGCCCAAGCCCTGGGGCGGTTTCGGCTTCTACTTCCTTGGCAGCCGCGCCAGCGCCTATGCCAAGCACCCCGATGACAAGGCATGGCTGTTCGATCCGGATACTATGAAACCGCGCGTCAACAACCCGGCTTGGGTGCGGGCGATTCAGGACGTCATCGATGCGCTGCCTTTCGAACCCCAAGATCAAATTAACGCCGACCCTAACCAGACCTGCTTTTCCCAATTCCTAGGCGGCACTGGTTCGATGCTGGCTTGGTGGGGAGATGCTGGGTCGAATGCGAAGACCAACGACTCCTCGGTCGTCGGCGACGTCACCGGCTTCTCGATCCTGCCGGGCTCTGACGACGTCTACAATTCCAAGACCGGCAAGTGGGAAAAGCTCGCCAGCGGTCCGAACTACGCGCCGAACTGCGCCTATCTCGGCTGGGGCGTCTATGTCATGGCCCGCGTCGATTCCGACGAAAAGAAGAAGAAGGCCGCATGGTCGGCGGCGGCTCATCTCGGCGGCAAGGACCTGTCGCTGTGGTGCGCGGCCTACCCGTCGGGCTTCCAGCCCTACCGCAACTCCCATTTCAATATCCCGGAATGGGTGGCAGCCGGCTATGACGAGGCTTTCATCAGTTCGTATCTGAAGTCTGAAGCCGACAGCTACAACCATCCAAACGCGGCGATCGAGCCGCGCATCCCCGGCATCTTCCAGTACTATTCTGCCGCCGAGGACATCCTGGCCAACACCTTTGCCGGCAAGATGAAGGCGCAGGAAGGCGCCGACGCCATCGCCGCCGCCTGGGAAAAGCTGACCGACCAGATCGGCCGCGAAAACCAGATCAAGCTCTACAAAGCCTCGCTCGGCATGTAGGCTGGCTTATGAGACGTCGCGGCCCGGTGGCGCATCGTCACCGGGCCGCATTTTTGCCGGCTCGGCCGGTTTGATGCGTTAGAGCAATTCCAGGAAAAGTGTGAGCGGTTTTCCGTCCGGAATTGCGTAAAAACAAAGAGATAGAGCGGTTCGCCGTTTCCGTGAAACGGTGAAGCGCTCTAGAAGGCGAGAGGCGTGGCTGAGCAGACTTCGACCGTGAATGCGTGGCCGGCAGATCCGGCCGACCTGATCCCGGCGGGCCGCAAGCGCCTCGGCTGGGGCGTGCTGGCCATTGCAACCCTTGGCCTGCTGGCGATCATCGTCGTGCAGATCCTCTACAAGACCGAGATGTCCACGGTCGGCTTCGACACCTGGCGCCCCGTGGTCTACGCTTATGTGCTGTGGGGTGTGGCGCTCGGCGCCTGGCAGGTGCTGACGCGCGGCGAGGACGGCCAGCGCGCGCTGTTCCTGTTGCCGGCCCTGCTTTTCACCATCGCCATGGTGATTTTCCCGACGCTGTTCGGCTTCTACATCGCGCTCACCGACTGGAACCTCAGTTCCTTCAGCGGGCGCAGGTTCAACGGCCTCGACAATTTCTGGCAGATGCTGGCCGACCCTTACTACCGCAACGCTCTGTTCAACATGGTGCTCTATGTGCTTGCGGTGCTGGTCGAATATGTCATCGCCTTCGGCTTGGCGCTGCTGCTCAATGCGCAGATCCGCGCCCGCAAATTCTTCCGCGTCGTTTTCCTGCTGCCGCTGATGCTGTCGCCGGTCGCAGTCTCCTGGATGATCGGCAAATCGCTGATGGAGTACCGGTTCGGACCGGCGGCGACGCTGGCGCGTCATCTCGGCTGGAACAATCCCGCCTTCTTCTCCGATCCGATCACTGCCCGCATCTCGATCATGGTGCTCGACGCCTGGACCTTCATTCCGTTCATGATGATCATGCTGCTCGCCGGACTGCAGGCGATGTCGCGGGAGGTGATCGAGGCGGCGCGCGTCGATGGCGCGAATGCGTGGCAGAGTTTCTGGCAGGTTACCTTTCCGCTGATGCTGCCGGTGTCGGTGACGGCGTTAATCCTGCGCGTTATCTTCAAGCTGAAGCTCGCCGACATCATTATCACGGTGACCTCCGGCGGCCCCGGCGGCGCCACCGATTCCGTTTCGAGCTTCATCTACCGCGAATACCGCGACCGCTCGAATGTCGGCTACGGCACCATGCTGGCCATGGCCTATCTGGTCATCATCGTCGTGTTCGTGACCTGGCTGCTGAAATTCGCCAGTCGCTTCGTGCGCAACGTCAACTGAGCGGCATCATGAGCGTCCAGACCACCGACTACACCGTCTCCGAAATCCGCTCGCCGGCGGCCTTCGTCGCCAGCCGCGTCTTCATCTATGGCGCGCTTATCTTCTGGGCTTTCGTCTGCCTGTTCCCGATCTATTGGACGATCACCACCTCGTTCAAATCGGCGGTCGACGTCACCCAAGGTCATCTCATTCCCTTCGTCGACTTCACGCCTGACTGGAAGGGCTGGCGCTCGCTCGGCCTGTCGCCGGATTCGATCTCCCAGACCTCGACCGTGCGCGACGAATTCCTCAAACGTTTCATGAACTCGGTCATCACCTCTGTCGGCGCATCGAGCCTCGCCATCATCATCGGCAGCCTCGCCGCCTACGGCCTTGTCCGCTATCGTTACAAATTCGCCTGGTTCAAGAACGAGGACATCTCCTTCTTCTTCCTGTCGCAGCTGATCCTGCCGCCGGTCGTGCTGGCGCTGCCTTTCCTGGTGCTCTACCGCGAAGTGGCCCTCCTCGACACGCGCATCGGGCTCGTGCTCCTCTATACGTTGATGGTGCTGCCGATCGTCATCTGGATCATGCGCGATCAGTTCAATTCGATACCCGTTGAATTGGAGGAAGCAGCCCTTGTCGACGGGCTGTCGATCTGGGGCGCCTTCTTCCGCATCGTCATGCCGATCGCGCTGCCCGGCATGGTCGCCGCCTTCATCCTGGCGATGGTGCTGTGCTGGAACGAGTATTTCTTCGCCGCCCTGCTGACGTCGACCGATGCCAAGACCATCCCCGTCATGGTGGCGAGCCAGACCGGCTCGCAAGGTATCAACTGGTGGTCGATGGCGGCCTTGGCCACCGCCGCGATCGCGCCGCTGGCGATCATCGGCATCGCGCTCGAGCGCTATCTGATCATGGGCATGACGGCCGGCTCGGTGAAGTAGGCGGCGCTTCCCTTCTCCCCTTGTGCAAGGTGTCGCCGAAGGCGACGGATGAGGGGTGTTCCAGGGAACGCCGGCGTCTCGCTCCGCTGGAACACCCCTCATCCGTCTCGGCGCTGCGCGCCGATCCACCTTCTCCCACAAGGGGAGAAGGAAGAACCGCGCCTATCGCACCAGGATCGAACGCAAATGGTCGAGGATCATCGCAACCCCGATCTTGCCGAGGCCCGCCGAGGCTTCCGCGGCACTTTTCGTGTACCAGCCGGTGTTGTCGGCGAAATGCTTCTCGTCCACGGCTTCGGGGCAAAGCGCCAACATCAGCGAGGTTTCGCCGATGCCGGCATGGTCGAACGGATATTTTCCGTTCATCGCGGCCGGCATCAGCGGGTGCACCTGCACCCAGTTGAAGACATTCTCACCCTGCGCATGGCCGGCATAGTAATCGGCCATCGCGTTCGAGCCCCACCAGCCTTCGCCGCGCTCCTTTTCGAGGAAGCGGAAGATCGCTTGCCGGCCGGCGGTCTTGAAGGCGAGATCGGTCGGCATGCCGGCCGCGAAATTCTCGGTCTGATGATGGATGATGGCGTGGATGTTGCGGAAGCCGATGCGCAGCAGGCCGTAGAACAACTCCTCCGCGAAAGGCGAAAGCGCCGGGCCGCCGACCTGCACCGAGCCGCTGCCTTCCGGCGCCGCCACCGCATAGCTTGCCGCGCCGTAATAGAAGGGCGGCAGGATGACGAGGTCCCTCTCCTTCTCGATCAGCTCCACCGTCTTGATCACCGCCAGCGTGTCCATGCCGACCGCCATGTGCTCGCCGTGATATTCGAGCACGCCGAGCGGCAGCACGACCGGCCAGTTCTCCTCGATCGCCTGGCGGATCTGGTGTGGCAGCATCAGCTCGTAGCGCATCCCCTACTCCATATTGGTATGCCTGGCGCGCATCGCGTCCGGCGTGGCATTGGTCAGCGCCTGGAGCTTCAGCACCATGATCTCGAACAAAAGAAACAGCGCGCCTTCGAACAGCGAGCCCATCGGCAGCACCGAGCTTCTTGCCTCGCCCTGGTCGCTGGCCATCGTCTGCGCCGGGATGACGAGCGTGAAGTCGGCGAGCTTGGCGGCGCTGCTTGCCGGTTCTGCCGTCAAGAGCAGCACCTTCGCGCCGGCCTCGCGGGCAATCCGCATCAAGGTCAGCACCGTGGCGGTCTCGCCGGGACCTGAGCTCGCCAGGAACACATCCCCTCGCCCCAGCGGCGGCGTGGTCATGTCGCCGACGACCGAGACCGGCAGGCCGAGATGGTAGAGCCGCATGGCGAAGCCCTTGACCTGCAGCGCCTCGCGGCCGCAGCCATAGGCAGCGATCCTGCCGGCATCGACAAGCATTTCGCAGGCGGCGTCGATGCGAGCTTCATCCGTCCGCGCCAGCACCGCGCCAAGCTCGTCCAGCGCAGTCGCGAACATGCCTGATCCAGCTTTGGTCATGACGGCTCACCTTGCCTGCCGGGGCGTCGCTTGCCTCCATGGAATTGCGGCTCGCGACCACGAAAGGCTTGTTTTTGTTCATGCTACCACTGCGAAAATCACTGTCCAACGAGCCTCGGCACTTTTGCTGGGCCACGAGCGTGATAGTGTCATGTCAGACAAATCACTCCGGGACATCGTCAGACATGAAGACACGGCACTTCGACCGCATCGGCAATGGCGGCATCACCTTCACCGAGCTCGGCTTCGGCACCGCGCCGCTCGGCAATCTCTATCGCGCCATCTCCGACGAGGACGCCAATGCCACCCTGGAAGCGGCATGGGCGACCGGCTGCCGCTACTATGATACGGCACCGCTCTACGGCCTCGGCCTGTCGGAAACCCGCCTCAACCCGTTCCTGCGCGGCAGGAAGCGCGACGATTACGTGCTGTCGAGCAAGGTCGGGCGCATCATGCGCGTCGCCCCGCCGGACCAGCGCACCGGCATCGGCAAGTTCTTCGAGACGCCGTCGCGCCGGGAGGTCTACGACTACTCCTATGACGGCGTCATGCGCTCCTTCGAGGCCTCGCTTGAACGTCTAGGTGTCGACCGCATCGACATCCTCTTCGTCCACGACGTCGACATCTTTACCCATGGCAGCAAGGAAGCCTCCGATGCCCGCATCGAGGAGTTCATGTCGTCCGGTTATTACGGTCTGCTTTCGCTGCGCGACCAGGGCGTCATCAAGGCCTTTGGCGGCGGCATCAACGAGTGGCAGGTGGCACAGACACTCGCCGAACGCGGCGATTTCGACCTGTTCCTGCTCGCCGGCCGCTACACGCTGCTCGAACAGGAGGCGCTGCAGTCGTTCCTGCCGCTCTGCCAGAAGCGCGGCATCGGCATCGTGCTGGGCGGCCCCTACAATTCCGGCGTGCTGGCGACCGGCCCGAAGCCAGGAGCCTTCTACAATTACAGCGAGGCGCCGAAGGAGATCCTGGATCGCGTTGCGCGTATCGAAGCTGTCTGCAAGCGCCACAATGTGCGCCTGATCGAGGCGGCGCTCCAATTCCCTCTGCAGCATCCTTCGGTGGTGTCGGTAATCCCTGGCGGCCAGCGGCCGGCCGAGGTCGAAAGCAACCGCGCCCTGCTCGACACCAAGATACCTGCGGCGCTGTGGGCGGATTTGAAACAGGAAGGCCTGATGCGCGCCGACGCGCCGACGGCCTGAGCGGCCGCGAACAGCCGCAAAAAAAGAAAAGCCGGGCTTGCCCGGCTTTTCTGCTCTTAAAAGAAAAGATCTTAGTTGACCGCGTCCTTGAGGCCCTTGCCGGCCGAGAACTTCGGCACGGTGCGCGCCGGAATCTGCACTTCCGCGCCGGTCTGCGGGTTGCGGCCGGTCGAAGCAGCGCGTTTTGACACGGTGAAATTTCCGAAGCCGACAAGCCGGACATCGCCGCCCTTCTTCAGTTCGCCAGTGATCACGGAGAACACCGCGTCGACGGCGGACTGCGCATCAGCCTTCGAAATGCTTGCGGAGTCGGCGACGGCGGACACCAGTTCGTTCTTGTTCATAAAAATTCCCTTCCATGAGAAAACCGGAACCACGACTCATCCGGCAGGAAACGGACTTTAGAAAGAAGCGCTCCGGAACCCAAGCCCGAAAACCGCGGAATTCCGGGCTTTTTTCCACTTTTTCGTGGCTTTTCACATAAAAAAGCCGGGCTTGAAGCCCGGCTCTCTCTTTGTGCGCTGCAATATTAGCAAGAACTAATGAGCAAGCGACTTTCCGGCTTCGTCGCCGCTGTCGACCGGAGCCGGCGCATTGACCGGCTCGACCCACTCGATCGGCTCCGGCATCCTGGTCAGCGCGTGCGCGAGCACCTCGCCGACCCGCGAGACCGGGACGATCTCCATGCCGTTCTTCACATTGTCCGGAATCTCCGCCAAATCCTTGACGTTTTCTTCCGGGATCAGGACCTTCTTGATGCCGCCGCGCAACGCCGCGAGCAGCTTCTCCTTCAGGCCGCCAATCGGCAGAATACGGCCGCGCAGCGTGATCTCGCCGGTCATCGCCACATCGGCGCGGACCGGAATACCCGTCAGCACCGACACGATGGCCGTGGCCATGGCCGCACCGGCGGACGGGCCGTCCTTCGGCGTGGCACCCTCCGGCAAATGCACGTGGATGTCGCGCTTGTCGAACAGCGGCGGCTCGATGCCGAAATCGATGGCGCGCGAGCGAACGTAGGACGCCGCCGCCGAGATCGATTCCTTCATCACGTCGCGCAAATTGCCGGTCACCGTCATGCGACCCTTGCCGGGCATCATGACGCCTTCGACCGTCAGCAGCTCGCCGCCGACTTCCGTCCAGGCAAGACCCGTGACCACGCCGACCTGATCGTCAGCCTCAATCTGGCCGAAGCGGAAGCGCGGCACGCCGAGATAATCGGCGAGGTTGTCCGCCGTGATCTTCACCGTCTTCTTCTTCGTCCGCAGGATCTCGGTCACCGCCTTACGGCCGAGCTTCATCAGCTCGCGCTCCAGGCTGCGCACGCCGGCTTCCCGCGTGTAGGTCTGGATGATGCCGCGGATCGCGTCCTCGCCGACCGAGAATTCGTTCGGCTGCAGGGCATGGTCGCGGATCACCTTGGGCATCAGGTGACGCTTGGCGATCTCGATCTTCTCGTCCTCGGTGTAACCGGCGATACGGATGATCTCCATGCGGTCCATCAGAGGCGCAGGGATGTTCAGCGTGTTCGCCGTCGTCACGAACATCACGCTCGACAGGTCGTATTCGACCTCGAGGTAATGATCCATGAACGTCGAGTTCTGTTCCGGATCGAGCACTTCCAGCAGAGCCGACGACGGATCGCCGCGGAAGTCCTGGCCCATCTTGTCGATCTCATCGAGCAGGAAGAGCGGGTTGGACTTCTTGGCCTTCTTCATCGACTGGATGACCTTGCCGGGCATCGAGCCGATATAGGTCCGCCTGTGGCCACGGATCTCGGCCTCGTCGCGCACGCCGCCGAGCGCCATGCGGATGAACTCGCGGCCGGTGGCCTTGGCGATCGACTTGCCGAGCGAGGTCTTGCCGACGCCGGGCGGGCCGACGAGGCACAGGATCGGCCCCTTCAGCTTCTTCTGGCGGCTCTGCACGGCAAGATACTCGACGATGCGTTCCTTGACCTTGTCGAGGCCGAAGTGATCGGCATCGAGCACGTCCTGCGCAAAGGCGAGATCCTGCTTGACCTTGGAGTTCTTGCCCCACGGGATCGACAAGAGCCAATCGAGATAATTGCGCACGACCGTCGATTCAGCCGACATCGGCGACATCGAGCGCAGCTTCTTCAACTCGGCCTCCGCCTTTTCGCGGGCCTCCTTGGAAAGCTTGGTCTTCTTGATGCGCGCCTCGATCTCGGCGGCTTCGTCGCGGCCGTCCTCGCCCTCGCCGAGCTCCTTCTGGATCGCCTTCATCTGCTCGTTGAGGTAGTACTCGCGCTGCGTCTTCTCCATCTGGCGCTTGACGCGCGAACGGATGCGCTTTTCCACCTGGAGCACGGAGATTTCGGCTTCCATGAAGCCCATCGCCTTCTCCAGACGCTCCTTGACGGAAAGCGTCGCAAGCATCTCCTGCTTCTCGGGAATCTTGATGGCGAGATGCGATGCAACAGTATCGGCGAGCTTGGAATAATCGTCGATCTGGCTGGCGGCACCCACCACTTCGGGCGAGATCTTCTTGTTCAGCTTGACGTAATTCTCGAAGTCGGTGACGACCGAGCGGGCAAGCGCCTCGATTTCGACCTCTTCCTCTTCCGGCTCGGCGAGCGCCGTGGCGCGGGCCTCATGGAAATCGGCACGGTCGGTGAACGAGACGATTTTGGCGCGCGAGGCGCCCTCGACCAGCACCTTCACGGTGCCGTCGGGAAGCTTCAAAAGCTGCAGCACATTGGCGAGCGTGCCGATGTCGAAAATCGCACCGGGCTCAGGATCGTCGTCGGCTGCATTCATCTGGGTGGCAAGCAGGATCTGTTTTTCCTGACCCATCACCTCTTCCAGCGCCTTGATCGACTTTTCACGGCCCACGAAGAGCGGAACGATCATATGCGGGAACACGACGATATCGCGCAGTGGGAGGACTGCGAAAACGCCGTCGCCGGAAGCCTTGGATATCTTGGCCATTGTCCAACCTTTCATGTCGCGGCCGCTTATTTAGCCAACCGCGAATCTTATATTAACGACCGAGCGTCGTTCCGCCTACCACCGTTTGTGACGGGAATTTTACAGCACAGAATTCGGCGCCTCGGCCTTCTGTTGTTAGGTGGATGTAGCCGAGGCAAAGATCAAGGGTTAACACGGTCGTTCGAGCCCTTCCACTGCTCGCCTCCCCGCCCTTGACAGCAAAACGGCGCCACGCGGGCGCCGTTCCATGAAAATTGTCGGGCGCAGTGCCATTTCAGGCGCTGACATTGCCCTTCTTTTCCTTCTGTTCGGAATAGATGTAGAGTGGCCGGGCGTTGCCGGACACCACCTCTTCCGAAATCACCACCTCGCGCACGCCTTCCAGCGCCGGCAGCTCGAACATGGTGTCGAGCAGGATAGCTTCCATGATGGAGCGCAGGCCGCGCGCGCCGGTCTTGCGCTCGATGGCGCGCTTGGCGATCGCCGACAGCGCGTTCTCGTGGAACGTCAGGTCGACATTCTCCATCTCGAACAGCCGCTGATACTGCTTGACCAGCGCGTTCTTCGGTTCGGTCAGGATCTGGATCAGCGCCGGCTCGTCGAGGTCTTCCAGCGTCGCCAGGACCGGCAGACGGCCGACGAATTCCGGGATCAGGCCGAATTTCAGGAGGTCCTCCGGCTCGACCTGGCGGAACAGGTCGCCGGTGCGCCGATCCTCGGGCGAAGCCACGGTGGCGCCGAAGCCGATCGAGGTCTTGCGGCCGCGATCCGAGATGATCTTGTCCAGCCCCGCGAAGGCGCCGCCGCAGATGAACAGGATGTTGGCGGTGTCGACCTGCAGGAATTCCTGCTGCGGATGCTTGCGGCCGCCCTGCGGCGGCACGGAGGCGACCGTGCCTTCCATGATCTTCAGGAGCGCCTGCTGCACGCCCTCGCCCGACACGTCGCGCGTGATCGAGGGATTGTCCGACTTGCGCGAGATCTTGTCGATTTCGTCGATATAGACGATGCCGCGCTGCGCCCGCTCGACATTGTAGTCGGCCGACTGCAACAGCTTCAGGATGATGTTCTCGACGTCCTCGCCGACGTAGCCGGCCTCGGTCAGTGTCGTGGCGTCGGCCATGGTGAACGGCACGTCGATGATGCGGGCCAGCGTCTGCGCTAGAAGCGTCTTGCCGCAGCCGGTCGGGCCGATCAGAAGGATGTTGGACTTGGCCAGCTCGACGTCGTTGTTCTTGCCGGCATGCGCCAGGCGCTTGTAGTGGTTGTGAACCGCCACCGACAGCACGCGCTTGGCATAGGGCTGGCCGATGACGTAGTCGTCGAGGACCTTGAGGATTTCCTGCGGTGTCGGCACGCCTTCGCGCGACTTCACCATCGAGGTCTTGTTCTCCTCGCGGATGATGTCCATGCACAGCTCGACGCATTCGTCGCAGATGAAGACCGTCGGCCCGGCGATCAGCTTGCGGACCTCGTGCTGGCTCTTGCCGCAAAACGAGCAGTAGAGGGTGTTCTTTGAATCACCGCCGCCGTTGCTGACCTTGCTCATTTTTCTGTCCTTTCACCGACGCCGCCGACCGTCTGGCTTTGAGTGACGTCTTCACCAATCTATCGCGGGAATCCGCCGCCGCCAGTGTCCCGGCTCACACAGCGCATTCCGTACGAAACACAAATCAGAAAACGCGGCAATGATTCGCAGCAACCCCATGCAAAGCTAAGCCGTCGAAAATCAACATAGCCTTAACGTAGGCAATCCCAACGCCTGAGGGAACAGCCAAATGTGGCCGAAATGCCGCAAGACGCGCCAAAACCGCGTTATGCTGCCATTTGCCGTCGAGGTCAGGCTGAAGCGGTTGCTGTCTCGACCGCCTCGCGGCTGGAAATGACCTTGTCGATCAGACCGAAGTCCCTGGCCTCGTCCGCGGTCATGAAATGGTCGCGATCGAGCGTCTTCTCGATCTCGTCATAGCTCTTGCCGGTGTGCTTGACATAGACCTCGTTCAAGCGGCGCTTCAGCTTGATGATGTCTTGCGCATGACGTTCGATGTCCGAGGCCTGGCCCTGGAAGCCGCCTGACGGCTGATGGACCATGATCCGGGCGTTCGGCGTGGCAAAGCGCATGTCCTTGTGGCCGGCGGTCAGAAGCAGCGAACCCATCGAAGCAGCCTGGCCGATGCAGAGCGTCGACACCGCCGGCTTGATGAACTGCATCGTGTCGTAGATCGCCATGCCCGAGGTGACGACGCCGCCTGGCGAATTGATATAGAGGTTGATTTCCTTCTTGGGGTTCTCCGCCTCGAGGAACAAAAGCTGTGCACAAACCAGCGTCGCCATCCCGTCCTCGACCGGACCGGTGATGAAGATGATGCGTTCCTTCAAGAGGCGCGAGAAAATGTCATAGGCACGCTCGCCGCGGTTGGTCTGCTCGACCACCATCGGAACGAGGTTCATGTAGGTTTCAACGGGGTTCTTCATGGACTACCCTTGTTGGAGATGGATTCCTGCACCTTGATATATCAGCATTCGCGCGGAATCGTTCTGGATTGGTTACGACCTAAATAGGATGCCGGCTCACCCTAGCGCAAGGCCGCCTCTCCTAGCCATCTGGTTAACTCGAATCAAGCGCGGCAAGCCCGCGGAGCACGGGCGCCCTGGCCTAACGGGACGGGCCCGGTCTCGGCCGGCCCCATAAGCCGCTCGCAAGGTAGCAATTCCTTAACCGCGATGCTTAACGAAAAGCCTTGAAATCGCTGTCCGCCCCCGGAGCTTCCGTTACAGTCCTGCGTTGTGAAGACGTCCTTTTCAACGGGGGAATGTCATGATCCGCAAAAGCTCCGCATCGCTGGCGGCAGTCGCGATGCTTGCCAGCGTCTGTGAAACCGCCGCCGGCGGCCGCGCGCTCGAATGCTACGAGCCGACCCACAGGCCGGCGCTTTACGATACCGTCTACGAGGACGTGATGCTGAGCCCCGGCGGACAGGTGGTCGACTACGATGCGCCGATTTACGGCACCTACCAGGGCGTGGAGCAGATCGCGCCGGCGCGCGTCACTTATGAGAGGGTGCCTGCGGTGACGCGCACGATCTACCACACGGTCAAGGTCGACGATGCCGGCTATGCCTGGGAATGGCGCGTCATCCATGGCCGCAAGGTGCTGTGCAAGGTATGGCGCAAGGCCCGCTATGCGCGCGTCGCCGAAACGGTCGTGATCCAGCCGGAGCGCGTCCGGCGCGTGGTTCAGCCGGCGGAATTTGAAGCGGTTGCCCATGAAGTGCTGGTGCGGCCGCAACAGGTCCGCATCCGGGAAATCCCGCCGTCTTACGGGACGGTAGCGCGTAGAGTGGCGGTGCGGGAAGGTTCGACCAGTTGGCGGCGCGTGCACATTCCGCGGCACTGCCAGGATTAGGCGGTACTTCGCCTGAGGATTGCAGCCGGCCGGGCGACGGTGTCGCCCGGCCGGCCGGAGCTGTCGCCGGCTTAGGCGAGGTCGATGTCGAGGATCGCCATCGAGAAATTGTAGTCGCCGTCGTCCTCGTCCTTGAAGACGATGCCGAGGAATTCGTCGCCGACATAGACTTCGGCCGAGTCTTCCTTGCGCGGACGCGCCTTCACCTGCAGCTTGGGATTTTGGAAGACGCGCTTGAAATAGGCGTCCAGCTTTCTGATTTCGTCAGGCTTCAAAAGACTTCTCCGAAATGTCGGCTTAATTCATGGGAACGCGCTTCTGACACGCCGACGATGGCGATGTAAAGGCAAGCCGACAGGATAACACGTGACAACCGGCACCTGAAAACCGTGGCCGGATTCCGGTCACCAGGCGGGCTGACAGTCTCAGATGTCGAAGCTGACCACGTGGTCCATGCTCTGCGACGGCAGGAGCTGGTCCATCTGTCGCGAAGGCTGGTCGCAGCCGGTTTCCCCCACGACCCGCGCCGGCACGCCGGCAACCGTCTTGTTGTGCGGCACGGGCGACAGCACCACCGAGCCGGCGGCAATCTTCGAGCAATGACCGACCTCGATATTGCCGAGAATCTTGGCGCCGGCGCCAATCAGCACGCCGCGGCGGATCTTCGGATGACGGTCGCCATTGGCCTTGCCGGTGCCGCCCAGCGTCACGCCGTGCAGGATCGACACGTCATCCTCGATGACCGCCGTCTCGCCGACGACCAGCCCGGTGGCGTGATCGATAAAGATACCCTTGCCGATGCGAGCGGCCGGGTTGATATCGGTCTGAAACACCGATGACGACCTGCTCTGCAGGTAGAGCGCGAAGTCCCGGCGGCCATGGTTCCACAGCCAGTGCGCCAGACGATGCGTCTGGATGGCGTGAAAACCCTTGAAATAGAGCACCGGCATGATGAAACGGTCGCAGGCCGGGTCTCGGTCGTAATAGGCCTGGATGTCGACCCGCACCGTCGTGCTCCAGTCGGGATCGTCGTCCAGCATGGCTTTGAAGGTCTGGCGGATGAGATCGGAGCCGATATCCTGGTGGTCGAGGCGCTCGGCAAGCCGGTGGATCACCGCTTCTTCCAGGCTCTCCTGGTTGAGGATCGTCGAATAGAGGAAGGCCGCCAGCAATGGATCGCGGTTCACCGCCTCCATCGCTTCGTCGCGGATCGACCGCCAGATCGGATCGACCGGCTGCACCCTGCTGGGGCGGGCAATCGTAACGCTGTTCATCGACGCTCTCCGGCCTTGCTCATTCTCCGGCGGCACATATAGGCCAGATCATAGCACGGTTGAACTCAATTTTCCTTAGTGCTTTGTCAAATGGACCTGGTTCACGCAAATTCAAGCGGCGATGGAAAACGAACCCTTGATCGACGACGCGCTGAAAAGCGAGCTTGCGGCGCTCTACCGGGCTGCCGATCGCCACTACCATGGCTTGGCCCACATCGAGGCTATGCTGGCGCTGGCGGCCGAATACCGACGGCTTCTGCATGACCCCGAGGCTGTCGAAGCGGCGATCTGGTTTCATGACGCGATCTATGACAGCCGCGCCAAGGACAATGAGGCAAAAAGCGCAGACCTGGCCGAGAAAAAGCTCGCTGGGCGCGTCGATCCGCCTCGCCTCGCCCGCATAGCGGCGATGATCAACGCCACCGCCACCCATCAATTGCCGCCTTTACGCGACGAGAATGCGCTCAACGATGCGGCGCTTTTGCTCGACATGGATCTGGCGATCCTCGGCGCCGAACCCGCGGTCTTCGATGCTTATGAGAAGGCGGTCCGGCTGGAATATGGCTGGGTGGAGGAGCCGATGTGGCGCGCCGGCCGCGCGGCGGTCCTGAAGAGTTTCCTCGCCCGTCCGCATATTTTCTACACATCCGGATTCCGGCAGCGTTTCGAGACCCGGGCAAGGACGAACCTCCAGCGCTCGCTCGCGGCGTTGGAGGGCTGAAAAGCCTAATCCGGAAAAGTCTCCATCCGTTGCGCATAGGGCTTGAATCCCGCGCCTCCATAGACCGACTGGGCGGCCGGATGGTCATAAGTGTCGGTGTGGAGCCAAAGCCTTCGCGGCCGATGCGACCACGCCGCGCGTAACGCCTGGTCGAGCAGGAACGGCCCCAGCCGCTTTCCTTGAAAAGCCGGGACCAGTCCGAAGTGAACGAGCTCGACAGCCTCTTCGCCGACATTGTTGAACTCGCAGAAGCCGGCGGCCTCGCCGGCGACACGCAGCACATGGATGTGCGTGGCGTCATCGGCGAGCAGCTTTTCGAGGTCCGCCTCTGACATGCGCAGTCGCTGGTCCCATTGCACCGGTCCGCCGACGGCACGATAGAGATCGAGATAGCCCGAAAGATCGGGCCTTTCGCGCGCCACGACCGCGACGGGCGACGGTGACGCAAGCGGCACGCCCTGAGGCGGCGCCAGCATCTCCATATAGGTGACCAGCAGATCGACCATTGTCAGCCCAGCAGCGCCGCGCGCTTAGAGCGGGTTCTCGGCGTAGAACTCGAGCACGCGTTGCTTGAAGCTCTTGTCGCCGACGGCGAGCATGTGGTCGCGGCCCTCGATATGAAAGGCACTGGCATTCGGCATCAGCGCCGCAAGCTCGTCCGGCGAACCGCCGATGTCGTCCTTCGTGCCGACGGCAATCAGCGTCGGCTGGGCGATGCGGGCCATGTCATCCTCGCTCAGCAACTCGCGCGACTTTGCGATGCAAGCCGCAAGCGCACGACGGTCGCTGCGCGTCTGATCTGCGAAAGCGCGAAAGGAGCGGCCGCGCGGATGCGTGGTGGCGGCGGGATCCTCCGCCAGCAGGGCAGCCGCGATCGGATCCCAGTCGCCGACGCCGTCGACCATGCCGATGCCGAGGCCGCCGAACACCAGCGTCGCCACCTTCTGCGGATCGGAGAGCGCCAGGAAAGCCGAGACGCGCGCGCCCATCGAATAACCCATGACATGCGCGCGCTCGATGCCGAGATTATCAAGCAGCGCGGCCGCATCGGACGCCATCTTGGCCGGCGTGTAATCGGCCTCGTCATAGCTCTTCGACGACGAGCCATGGCCGCGATGGTCGAAGGCAATCGCCCGGTAGCCGGCGTCGTTCAGCGTCTTGAACCAGCCCGGCGAGACCCAGTTGACGTAGTGGCTGGAGGCAAAGCCGTGGATCATCAGCACCGGGTTGCCCTGCCCCGAGGCCGGTTGGCGATCGAGATAGGCAAGTTCGAAACCGTCATGGGAAAAGAACTGCATCGGCGGAACTGCTTCTCAGTTGGAACTGGAGGCGATAGCCGGGTGGCGCAACAGATCGCCTTCCTTGATGCCGTCCCTGGCGGCTGTGCCGGCCTTGAGTTCAAGCACGAAGCGCACGGGCTGTCCCGGCGAGATGATCGCTTCGGATTCGGGCTCGCCGCGCTTGATGGCTTTGATCCTGCCATCCTCACCGATGAAGATGAGGTCGAGCGCCATCGGCGTGTTCTTCATCCAGAAGTCCACCTCGTCCGTTCTTTCAAAGACGAACAGCATGCCGTGATCGTCTGCCATGGTCCGGCGAAACATTAGTCCTGCCTCGCGTTCGGCTGAGGTATCGGCGATCTCGATGGAGAAGGAACGCTCGCCGGAGCCGGTCGACACCACAAGCGGCGTCCGGTCGATCGGCAGCAGCATCGCATCCGCCGAACTTGGTTTCGCAGCAATGAAACAGGCGGCGAAAACGATCGCGGCGCAGAATATGCCCGCAGTCAGCCAATTGCGATGAACCATGCGTACCTCGTCCAGACGCTCGTCCTAACCCATGATCCGGACAAGTGGAACCGGTTTTCGGACAAGATGGTCGCGCCGCGGCAAAGGGACTTTTCGACTGCGTCGAGAAGCCCTCAGTGCGAGACCGACAAGGTACCCATATCGGGGTGGATTTCGGCGGCCATAAGGCCTTTGTCGCCGCGTCCGAAGCGAACGAGCACGACTTGGCCGGGGCGGAGCTCGGTTATGCCGTAGCGCCGCAGCGTCTCCATGTGGACGAAGATGTCTTCCGTCCCCTCGCCCCGCGTCAGGAAGCCGAAACCCTTGGTGCGGTTGAACCACTTGACCAAGGCTCGCTCGAGGCCGCTCTCCGGGTTGACGGTGACGTGGGTGCGCTGTTCCTGCTCTGCCGGGTGGACGGCCGTCGAGGCATCCATGGAAAGGACGCGGAAAGCCTGCAAGCCGCGCTCGCCCTGTTTCACCAGGCAGACGACCCGCGCGCCCTCGAGCGCCGTCTGGAAACCGTCCCTTCGAAGACATGTCACATGGAGGAGAATATCACCCGAGACGCCGTCGTCCGGAAGAATGAAGCCGTAGCCCTTGGCCACGTCGAACCATTTGATAGCGCCGGCGATTTCGACAAGCTCGGCGGAGTCGCCGCCATTGTCCCGCTGCAAGGCGTCGTCAAGGCTTCCGTCCCGCCTCGTGAAAGAGGCTTTTTCCCCCATAAGAATGCCCCCCTTTTTCCAACTGAACCGCAACTGATTCTTGCCAAGAGATTAACACTGCGGCTTCCGGGGTGTGCAAGGGCTGACGTGCCTTTTTTCACCGTTCAGCACCGGAAAGGCTGAAATGTCCTTTGCCGGCGCTTCCGTAAGCCGAAATCGCAAGGCCTGAAATCGACCGCGCCGCCGCTATTGTCGGACGATTGCCCTTTCACCGGACGGCTCCTATGGTGCCCGCAACCCCAACACTTTGAGGAAGCCGCCATGCGCTATCTGCACACAATGGTCCGCGTCGCCGATATCGACCAGTCGCTCGATTTCTACTGCAACAAGCTCGGCCTCAAGGAGGTGCGCCGCTACGAGAACGAGCAGGGTCGCTACACGCTCATCTTCCTCGCCGCGCCGGAAGACGAGCAGAGCGGCATCGATGAGAAAGCGCCGCTGGTCGAATTGACCTACAATTGGGACCCGGAGGACTATAAGGGCGGCCGCAATTTCGGCCACCTCGCCTACGAGGTCGACGACATCTATGCAACCTGCCAGAAGCTGATGGACAATGGCGTGACCATCAATCGTCCGCCGCGCGACGGCAACATGGCTTTCGTCCGCTCGCCGGACGGCATCTCGATCGAGCTGCTGCAGAAGGGCCCGGCCAAGGCGAAGGCCGAACCATGGGCCTCGATGCCGAACACAGGGGCCTGGTAAATCCGGCGATGCCGCGCCGATCTGGCCGGCCGCCGCCAGAGCAATTCCAGCAAAAGTGTGGGCGGTTTTCCGTTCGGAATTGCGTCAAAACGAAGAGATAGAGCGGTTCGCCGTTTCGGCGAAACGGTGAAACACTCTAGCGTTTCGCCGGGCATCGCCTATCTATCGGGAATTGGCGCCAGCCTCGTCCAGGCTGGCGTTTCTTCATCCGCCAGGAGAATTTCATGCTGACCAGCCGCGCCGATGTCGCCACCGAACATGCCAGCCGCTACCTGCAGCAGCTCTGCAAGCACTGGTCGCATAAATTCCCGGTCGAGTTCGACCCGCGGCACGGCGCCATCCAACTCTCGATCGGCCGCACCGTGATGGACGCCGACGATCAGGCGCTGCACATCGCTGTGGCCGCCGACGATGAAGCGTCGCTGGAGCGGCTTGAGAGCGTGGTCGCCGACCATATCAAGCGCTTCGCCTTCCGCGAGGAATTGAGCTTCGATTGGCAAAAGGCCGCCTGAGCTGGAGCAATTCCGGGAAAAGTGCCTCGAACAGTCAGCCGCCGGCCTTGCCGACCATTTCGAGCAGCGCCAGCACGCTGCGCCAGTTGCGCGCCGTGCCCGGCACCTTCAAGGTACGCGGGATGAGATTGGCGAACACCGATTTGCCGAGACCGTCCGGCGCATGCAGGTAAAGCACGTTGCCCTTGACCTCGAAGCGCTCGGGGCCGGTGCATTTGTCGGCGAGCCGCTTGGTCTCCTCGGCGGTCGGCTCCCGTTCCAGCGCATAGGCGTGCAGCTTGGTCGGCTCGCCGGCGACCTCGGGATAGGGGTTGTCCTTCACCAGCCGCTCGAACCAGCCGGCATCGCGCACCATGATGCGCGAATGAAAACCCCACTTCTTCTCGAAGGCAGCCTCGATCTCCCTGGTCAGCGCCGCCGCGTCCCCCTTCTTCGCCCGGAAGACGACATTGCCGCTCTGCACATAGGTCGCCACGTCTGCGAAGCCGAGACTTTCGAAGAAGGCTTTGAGCTCCGCCATTTTAACGATGCGGTTGCCGCCGACATTGATGCCGGAAAACAGCGCCACGAAAACCGTGCTTTGGTTTGCGCTCATATGATGAATCCCGCCAGCGTCTCGTTATCGGTGATGTCCTGATATTGCACGCCTTCGGCGTCGAAATTGGCTTTCAGCAGGTCGAAATTGCGCCGGTCCTTGGTCTCGATGCCGATCAGCACCGAGCCGAAGTTGCGCGCCGACTTTTTCAGATACTCGAAGCGGGCGATATCGTCGTCGGGACCGAGCATTTCGAGGAAATCGCGCAGCGCGCCCGGCCGTTGCGGGAAGCGGATGATGAAATACTTCTTCAATCCCTCGAAGCGCAGCGCCCTCTCCTTCACGTCCGGCAGCCGCTCGAAGTCGAAATTGCCGCCGGAGACGACGGCGACGATGGTCTTGCCCCTGATCTCCTTGCGCGAAAAATCCTTGAGCGCGTCGATCGCCAGCGCGCCGGCCGGCTCCAGCACGACGCCCTCGACATTGAGCATCTCGATCATGGTGGCGCAGAGCCGGTTCTCCGGAACCAGCCGCACGGCATCGGCGGTGAAGTCCTTGAGATGGCGCAACGGCTCGCGTCCGATCTCGGCCACCGCGGCACCGTCGACAAAATTGTCGACCTTGGCGAGCCTGACCCGCTTGCCGCCGGCAAGGCTCTCGCGCAGGCTCGGCGCGCCCGCCGGCTCGCAGAACACGAAACGCGGGTCGCGATGCTGGTCGGCGAAATAGTGGGTCACACCGGCGGCAAGGCCGCCGCCGCCCACCGGCAGCATGACGATGTCGGGCACCCGCCCGCCCGGCATCTGGGCCGCGATCTCGTAGGCAACCGTCGCCTGGCCCTCGATAATGTCCTTGTGGTCGAAGGGCGGCACCATATGCGCGCCGGCGGTCTCGGTGAATTCGAAGGCGGCGCGGTAGCAATCGTCGAAGAAGTCGCCGACCAGCCTGATCTCGACGAAATCGCCGCCGAACAGCCGCGTCTTGTCGATCTTCTGCTGCGGCGTCGTCACCGGCATGAACACGACGCCCTTCTTGCCGAAATGGCGGCAGACGAAGGCAAAGCCCTGGGCGTGATTGCCTGCCGAGGCGCAGACGAACAGCTCGGCATTGTTGCCGGCGGCGAGCGCCTTGCGGAAGAAGTTGAACGCGCCCCTGATCTTGTAGGAGCGCACCGGCGTCAGGTCCTCACGCTTCAAAAGGATGCGCGCGCCTGTCTTCTTGGACAGGTAATCGTTCTCCTGCAGCGGCGTTTCCGGAAAGATTTCGCGGATCGCCTCGGCGGCAGCGGCGACGCGAGAAGAGAAGCTGTTCAATAGAAGTCCCTCATTTGGTCTCGGCGGTACGCCAGGACAGCCGTATCCCGTGCCGGCAACCTTCCTGCCGCCGTTTTGGCTTTCGCGCAACAGTGCAATGGCCGTCGCCCGACGCTGAGCCAATTTCCACTGGACACGACTTACTTTAGCCGCACTTCGGCTGTCCGGGAGATTTCCGCGGAGGTGGACGGCCAATCGTGGCCGCGGTGGAATTGCCAGTGAAAGTGTCGACGTGCGGTTGAAGACAATTCTGATCATTGCCTTTGCCCTGCTGATAGCAGGCTGCGCGGGCCACCAGACGCAGGAAATCCTGGGCAGCGTCGTCGTGCCGACGACGGCGACCGAGATCGCCGGCAACCACTCGATCTTCATCGCCACGACCCGCAAGCGCTCCGACGACCCGAACAAGGTTTTTGACGGCGAACGCTCGGCGACCCTCAACTATGCGCGTGTCAACGTCACCGTTCCCCCCATTCACCAGACCGGCCAGATCGAGCGCCGTTCGCGCGGCAAGTCGAATGACCCGACGAAATATTTCATGGCCTCCGAAGTCGTCGGCTACGACACGCAGCCGAAATTCGCCAGCGCCCTCAACGCCGACATCGACGCCCGCGGCGGCCGCGTCATGGTTTTCGTCCACGGCTACAACACCGGCTTCGACGACGCCGTCTATCGGCTGACCCAGATCGTCCATGATTCCGGCTATCCGGGCACGCCGGTGCTGTTTTCCTGGGCCTCCGGCGCCAAGACCACCGACTATGTCTATGACAAGGAAAGCGCCGCCGCCGCCCGCGACCAGCTGGAGGTGACGTTGCGGATGCTGGCGCAGACCGGCGCCCGGCGCATCGACATTGTCGCCCATTCGATGGGAACCTGGGTGACGATGGAAACGCTGCGCCAGCTTGCCATCACCGGCGACCGCGATCTCGGCGGCAAGCTCGGCGACGTTGTGCTCGCCTCGCCCGACATCGATGTCGACGTCTTCAAGAGCCAGATGCGCCGCTACGGCAAGCCGGACAAGCCCTTCATCCTGCTCCTGTCGGACGACGACCGGGCGCTGCGGCTCTCCGGCCTGATCGCCGGCGCGCGGCCGCGCGTCGGCGACTATCGTGATGCCGCAGATCTCGCCTCCTATGGCGTCACGGTGGTCGACCTCTCCAAGATCAAGGGCGTCGACAGTTTCAACCACACCAAATTCGCCGACAATCCGATGATGGTGCAGATGATCGGACAGCGGCTGCGTGAGGACGATGGCTTTGCCAGCGATCGTGATGTGACGGACCGCATCCGTCAGCTGGCTGCGCAGTAACCGTATCGGTGCGGGTTCCGCGCCGCAGGGACTTTGAACTGGACCCGGCCGCTCTCTGGCTTTATCGCAGTAGCAAGAGACGTTGCCGCCTTGGGGGACCCCGGGTGACTGTGCATGTGAAGATCGTTGTCGGCCTTGCCTTCACGCTCGCCCTCGCCGGCTGCGCCGGTCCCACGCATGATCTTCTCAACCGCAAAACAGTTACAGCGCCTGCCTCCGACATTGCCGCCACGCATGAGATCTTCGTCGCCACCACCCGCCAGCAGGCGACCAAGGATCCGCGCCAGGTCTTCGACGGCGACCGTTCGCTGACCACCAGCTACGCCCGCGTCGACGTCACCGTGCCGAAGATCCACCAGGTCGGCGCGATCGAGCGCGCCAAGGGCTCGGCTGACTCCAATCCGGCCAAGCAGTTCACCGCCACCGATGTCGTCCGCTATGGCGACGCGCGGCAATTCGCCAAGGCGGTCGGGGCCGACATTTCCATGCGCGGCGACCGTGCCCTGGTGTTCGTGCACGGCTTCAACAACGGTTTCGACGACGGTATCTACCGCATCACGCAGATAGCGCATGACACCAAATATCCCGGAACGCCGGTGCTGTTCTCGTGGGCATCGAGCGCCAAGGCGACCGGCTACATCTACGACAAGGACAGTTCGACAGCCGCGCGCGACGATCTCGAGGCGACGCTGCGGATGCTTGCCAAGACACGCGTCAAGAGCATCGACATCATCGCCCATTCGATGGGCACCTGGCTGACGATGGAGGCGCTGCGCCAGCTCGCCATCACTGGCGACCGCGATCTCGGCGGCAAGCTCGGTTACGTCATCCTCGCCTCGCCCGACATCGACGTCGATGTCTTCAAGAAGCAGATGATCCGCTACGGCAAGCCGGACAAACCCTTTGCCATTCTGCTTTCGGGCGACGACCGGGCGTTGAAGCTGTCAAGCTTCATTTCCGGCGACAAGCCGCGCGTCGGCGACTACGGCAACGCGGCCGACCTCGCCGATTACGGCGTGACGGTGGTCGACCTGACCCACGCCAAGGGCGGCGACGGCGGCCTGAACCATGCCAAATTCGCAGACAATCCGATCCTGGTGCAATTGCTGGGCAACCGGCTGCGCACGCCGGCCGGCCTTGCTTCGGACGAGCCCGACCCGACGCAGCTCAACAATATCGGCCAGGGTCTCGGCAAGGCGGTCGGCTCTGTCGCCGAGGTCGTCATCACCACGCCGTTCAGGGTGTTGACCATCGCCACCGGCGGATAGCTGACGCTCAGATAAAAAGATCGACCTTCTGGAACGTCGTCACGTCGACCAGGCCGACGTCCGAGATCCTGAGCTCCGGAATGACCACCAGCGCCAGCAGCGAGTGCTGCATATAGGCGTTGTTGAGCGAGCAGCCGACCTTGCGCATCGCCTCGGTCAGTTGATCGGCCTTGGCCGCGACGATCTCGGCGCGTTCGTCGGACATCAGGCCGGCGATCGGCATCTCGACCAGCGCCAGTTCCTTGCCCTCGGAATAAAGCACGACGCCGCCGCCCACCTCGCTCAGCCGGTTGACGGCCAAGGCCATATCCTCCTTGTTGGTGCCGACGACGATGATGTGGTGCGCGTCATGCGCCACGCTGGACGCCATTGCGCAGTCTTTCACATAGCCGAAGCCGGAGACGAAGGCATTGGTGACGCCGCCCGTGCCGCGATGCCGCTCGACCAGGGCGATCTGGCAGATGTCGTTGCGGCGATCCATGGCGACCAGCCCGTCTTCGACCGGCAGGTCGGCTTCCAGAGCCCGCGTCGGCGCCTGGTTCTCGATCACGCCGATCACCCGCGCCCGCACCTCGTTGGCGCCTTGCGGCGCGGAAATGTCAAAGTCCTTCGCCGCGAGCTTCTTGCCGAGCTTGACCGTGTTCTTTGCGGATTGCGGATAGTCGTAGGCCGCAATGTCGATCTCCAGCTTGCCGCCCTTCGCCAGCCGGACGCCGCGGGCATAGACCTCGTCGATGGTCATCCGGGCAAGGTCCGAAACGATCAGCAGATCGGCCAGCCGTCCGGGCGCGATGGAGCCGATCTCGCGCTCCAGCCTGAAATGCTGCGCCGTGTTGAGCGTCGCCATCTGGATCGCCGTCACCGGCTTCAGCCCCTGGCTGATGGCGTGCCGCACCACCCGGTCCATATGACCTTCATGCACAAGCGTGCCGGAATGGCTGTCATCGGTGCACAGGATGAAGTTGCGCGGGTCGATGCCGCCTTCGGTCACCGCCTTGATCTGCGCCGCCACGTCGTACCAGGCCGAGCCCAGCCTCAACATCGCCTTCATGCCCTGGCGCACGCGCGCGATCGCATCCTCCGCGCGCGTGCCTTCATGGTCGTCGTCCGCCCCGCCGGCGACGTAGCCGTGAAACGGCAGGCCGAGATCGGGCGACGCATAGTGCCCGCCGACCGTCTTGCCGGCCTTGACCGTCTCGGCGATCTCGCCCGACATCACCGGATCGTTGGCGACAACGCCGGGGAAATTCATCACCTCGCCAAGCCCGATGATGTTTTCCCAGGTCATGGCCTCGGCAACGTCGGCGACCGTCAATTCGGCGCCGGCATGCTCCAGCCCCGGCGCCGACGGCACGCAGGACGGCATCTGCACATGCACGTTGATCGGCATCGCGACCGCCTCGTCATGCATCAGGCGCACGCCCGGCAGTCCAAGCACATTGGCGATCTCATGCGGATCGATGAACATCGAGGTCGTGCCGTGCGGGATGACGGCGCGGCAGAACTCCGTCACCGTCACCATGCCGCTCTCGACATGCATATGCGCGTCGCAAAGGCCGGGCACCAGATAGCGCCCGCCGGCATCGACGACCTTCGTCCGCTGCCCGATGGCATGGCCGGCGTTCGGCCCGCAATAGGCGAAGCGGCCGGCTGCGATCGCGATATCGGTGCCGGGGATGATCTCGCCCGAATGGACGTTCACCCAGCGACCGTTGCGGATGACCAGATCGGCCGGCTTCCGGCCCATCGCGACGTCGACCAGATGTGTCGCCACTTCCGTCCACGGCTTTGGCTTGGCGGCGCTAGTCGGCTTGGCGTTCGTCATGGGCTTTGAGTCCTCTGCGTAGGTCACTTTGGCAAATGTCGGCGTCCGGAGCCAGAGCATCAGGTCGTAAACCACTGTTGCAGAGATGCAATTCCGTTTCGCGGCGAATGGGGCTAGTCTGTTTCGAGGAGTCGTTCGAAACCGCCATTTCGGAGCGATCGATGCGTCGACTGACGCTTGCCAGTGCCGGCTTTCTTGTCCTGCTGTCCGGGTCCGCCCGGGCGGCGGATCTGGGTGCCGATCTGCCGATGACCGCGGCCGGCTTCGACTGGACCGGCTATTACGCCGGCCTGCAGGCCGGCTATGGCTGGGGCCGCTCCGACATCAGCGGCGACGGTGGCGGTCCGTTTTCGGTCAAGCCCGACATCGACGGCGGTTTCGTCGGCGGCCATGTCGCGGGGCTCTGGCAATTCGACCAGGCTGTGATCGGCGCCGAGGCCGATCTTAACTACGCCTCGATCGACGGCACCGCCGAGGCCGGCCCGGCAAACACATTCGGCACCGACATCAAATGGTTCGGATCGATCGATGCCAAAGCCGGTTACTCCATGGATCGCGTGCTGATCTACGGCATCGGCGGCGTCGCTTTCGCCGGCATTGAGACCTCACAGGCGGCAGGCACGGCCTTTGCCCAAACCCGCACCAGCACCGGCTGGACGCTCGGCGCCGGCGTCGACTATGCCTTGACCAACAATGTCGTCGTCGGCGCGCAATACCGCTACTACGATTTCGGCAAGGAGCATTTCGATGCGCCGGACACCTTCGCCGACCGTGACCAGGACGTGAAGCTGCAGACGCTGGGCGTGAATTTCAGCTATAAATTCTAGGGTTTGCGGCACCGCGACGACGCGCAACACCCCTTCCGCATCTCTTGAAAATTCAGGTGGCCGGCGCCCGCAGGGGGCGGGGGAATGGGTAGGGGCCTGATGGACGCCGGCCTCGGCGGATCGATCCGCCACGGCGCAAACATTAGCGTTCCCAGGGCAGGCCGTAATAGCGTGATCGCGCCACTTTCCCACCGCCCTGTCCCGCCTAGCGGACATGCTTGGCTGAACGGTCAGGATCGGTCCGAAGCCCTCTTTCCTTCAGGCATGGCCTCGAGGCACTCCTCCAGCCGCCGCAGCCGGGCCTTTTGCCAGCGCAACGTGTGAGCGACCTCGTGCAGGTTCCATTTGGCCTTCGAATTGGCGGCCTCGATCAGCCCTCGTTCGAGCCGACCGATCTCGCGGCGCAGCTGCCGCGCCTCCTCCTCCCGCAGTCCCCTGATCCAGCCTGGCCCACGCATGGTTCCACCATCAAAGCCGGCCATAGACTCGCACACAAACGCTAATGGGATCGGTTCGGAGAAACTGGCATTTTAAATATCACTAATATTAAATCTGCGCCTGAGAACGGGCAGGACGGCGGCACAAAGTCCAGCCGATCCGAAACATGGCTTGACGGCTCATATCAGGCATCTGAAAAGGGCACGCCTGCGGACGTGGCGGAATTGGTAGACGCAAGGGACTTAAAATCCCTCGATCTCTGATCGTACGGGTTCGATTCCCGTCGTCCGCACCACCCTTCGCTCTTCGACGAGTCCTCCGAAGCCCTGGCGTAGGAGGAGCTTCGGGTGGCAGACCAAGCGAGCTGGTTAGAGAAAGGACTGTCCTCCGAAGCCCTGGCGTAGGAGGCACGGCCGGCTGAGGTTTTCACTGTTAAGCGCACTGGCCTCAGCTCCACCAGCAGCTGCAGGAAGCCTATCCTGTCGATAAATACATTGACAAAAGATGGTAGATTGTATACATAAAGATTGACATCATTGCCGATATCGTCAACACATGAGCTTACAATGAGTGTGAAACGCGCTGTACGCGAACAATATCAGGCCATTGTCGATTTTTCCCACGGCAGCAATATCGAAACGCCTGCCGAAGGCTGGATTCGAACGGTACGCAAGGCCCTTGGCATGTCTGGCGCCCAGCTTGCCAAACGGATGGGCGTTACGCGAGCCCGCATCGCTCAGGCCGAGAAAGCCGAACTCGAAGGCGGCGTGACGTTGAAATCTATGCAGGCGACCGCTGAGGCCATGGGCTGCAAGTTCGTCTATGCCTTCGAGCCGCCCGTCGCGGTCGATAATATAATCAAGGCCCAGGCCCGGAAAAAGGCAGAGGCTATCGTCACTGCTGCCGGCAAGCACATGGCGCTTGAGAACCAGGCTGTTTCGGACAGTGGCACTAAGCATGAGATCGCTCGCATAATGAACGAGCTGATCTATGAAATGCCTCCAGACTTTTGGGAGGACAAGTGACGATCAAGCTGGAATATCCTGAAGGCGCAACGCCCCTCGATCCCAACGAGATCGGCGGGCTGCGGCACAAACATGTCACCACGCAAGGTCAACTTGATGAGCTTGAACAGGCCAACATTATCACAGGATTTCGCTGGCTCGCGCGTACGCGGCGCAATGACATCCTCACCGACGATTTTGCGGTAGAGCTTCATCGACGCTTGTTTGGCGATGTGTGGGATTGGGCAGGCAGCTTTCGAAAGACGGGAAAAAACATCGGTGTCGACCCGGTGCAGATCGGCGTTCAATTGCGCGGTCTGATGGATGACGCCCAATATTGGGCGGATCACAAAACCTACCCGCCAATCGAAGCCGCCGTGCGCCTGCATCACCGGATGGTATTCATTCACCCGATCCAAATGGCAACGGCCGCCACGCGCGCATTATGGCGGATGTCGTTCTCGACAAAATCTACGGAACCGCCCCTATCGACTGGACTGCAGGCTCAGATCTTCAAAAAATGAACGAAAGACGTGTTGCATACATCGCGGCGCTGAAAGCGGCGGACGCTCACGATAGCGGCCCGTTGTTCGCCTTTGTTGGTCTGGCCCCAGTTGCCGCACAATAACCGCCGTCGGAAAGACAACCACTTTTGTTGTCCTATGGCGTAACCAGCGCCCTCGTTTTCTCAACCCCTCATCGGATTGAGCTTCAGGTGCTGGATCAAGATGATCGTCTTGGCGTCGACGATGCGGCCGTCGGCGATGCCGGCCAGCGCCTCGTCCAAGGGCATTTCCAGAACCTCGATGTCCTCGCCCTCCTCTGGCGCGCCGCCGCCGTCGGAAATGCGGTCGGCCGGCGAATAGCGCGCGGTGAAGAACCAGAGCCGTTCCGTCACGCTGCCCGGGCTCATGAACGGCGAAAACAGCCGCTCGACATCCTTCAGGTGATAACCCAGTTCCTCTTCCGCTTCCTTGCGAATGGCGGTTTCGGGATCGTTCTCGTCGAGCAAGCCGGCGCAGGCCTCGATCAGCGGCTCGTGGTGGCCTACGGCGTAAGCCGGGAAGCGGAATTGACGCACCAAGAGGACGGTCGAGCGCTGCGGATCGAAGGGCAGGATCACCGCGCCGTCGCCGCGGTCGTAGGTCTGGCGGATCTGCGTCTCCCATCGCCCGTCGCGGCGGCGATAGTCGAGCACCGTCTTCTTCAGCACCGCCCAGTCGTCCGAAAGGACCTCCTGCGAACGGATGCGAATGCGATCTTCCATGACAACCTCCGTATTGGTCGCAAAGGCGTAGCGGTGAAAGGTGTCGCAGGCAATCCAGGAAACCGACTGGCCTGAAATCCGACTGGCCTCCAAACCGATTGGTCCAGCGGGAGTCTCACCGGCTCGTGTCTGGCGCGCCGCGCCGCGACTGCCTAGATAGCGGTATCTCTCCAGGAGCCCGTTTCACATGACGTCATCGCTTTTCCAGCCGATCACCCTCGGCGGCCTCACCTTCCCCAACCGCATCGCGGTTGCCCCCATGTGCCAGTATTCGGCCGACGACGGTTCGGCCAGCGACTGGCATCTCCATCATTGGATGAACCTGGCAATGTCGGGCGCCGGCATGGTGACCGTCGAGATGACCGATGTCGAGCGGCGCGGGCGCATCTCGCATGGCTGCCTCGGCCTCTATTCGGACGACAACGAGGCGGCCGCGAAGCGCACGCTCGACGCCGCCAGGCGCGTCGCCGCGCCCGCCACGAAGTTCGGTGTCCAGCTTGCCCATGCCGGCCGCAAGGCCTCCAACCGCAAACCCTGGGAAGGCGGCGGTCCGCTGCAGCCGGGCGAAGATCCCTGGCAGACGGTTTCGGCCTCGGCCATCGCTTACGACACCGGCTGGAACGTGCCGCATGCGTTGGAGGAGGACGAAATCCTGGGGCTCATTGCGCGCTTTGCGCAGGCGGCTGTGCGCGCCGAACGCGCCGGCTTCGACTTTGCCGAACTGCACGCCGCGCATGGCTATCTGATCTTCCAGTTCCTCTCGCCGCTCTCCAATCAGCGTACCGACCGTTGGGGCGGGTCGCTGGAAAACCGCATGCGCTTCGCTCTCGAAATCGCCAGGGCGGTGAGAAAGGCCGCCCCATCCATGATGCTGGGCGCGCGCCTTTCGGTGAAGGAATGGGTCGAAGGCGGTTTCGACGTCGAGGACGCGATCGAGGTGGCCAAGGCGCTGAAGGCCGAGGGCATTGCCTATATCTGCTGCTCCAGCGGCGGCAATTCGCCCCTGCAGCAGGTGCCGCCCGGCCCCGGCTACCAGGTGCATCTGGCCGAAGCCGTGCGCAACGGCGCCGGCATTCCGACGCGCGCCGTGGGGCTGATCGACGATCCGAGCCAGGCCGAGGCAATCGTCGCCGACGGCCGTGCCGACATGGTGGCGTTGGCGCGCGCATTCCTCGCCGACCCGCGCTGGGGCTGGCGAGCGGCCGCCGCCTTCGGCGAGGAAATCCATCCGGCGCCGCAGCTGGCACGTTCGGTGACGACGATGCGGCATTGGATGAAGGCCGCCGGCTAAAGCAGTTCCAGGGAAAGTGTGACACGGTCAGGCCGGCGGCTTCGCCGTGGCCTTCCGTCCGCAATTGCGTCGAAACAGAACCGGAATCGGCACAGTCCTGAGACGTTTGGGCGCAGGATCATCGCCACAACTGCAACCAATTTGGCCGCTTTACGTTGGCGGCCATGATGGACAACAAACCCTTTGAAAAACCGGTGGTGGTCGAGCTCGGCCACGTCGGCAAATACCGCCAGATAAGCAGCACCCGCGAGGCCGCCGAGTGCCTGATGACCGTTTGGCCGCTCAATCGCGGCGATCGCCATCGTTATGCTCTCGACACTTGCCTCAAAGCGCTGGAAGGTTATCGTTCGACAGCGGACGCGCGTCGCGCCCTTGTCGAGGCGGCCAGGGAATCGGAAGTTCTGGTTCCCGAAGACAGGCTGCCCGACGGAAAGCTGCACTGAGCATGCTTCTTAACCGGAGGATTCCATGGCGAAGCTGACTTACAAGATCGTCGAGCATGATGGCGGCTGGGCCTACAAGGTCGGCTCGACATTTTCCGAGACTTTCCGCACGCACCAGGAAGCGCTGCGCGCCGCCGAGATCGCCTCGTCCGAGCAACAGGTTGCCGGTACCACCGACGGCATCCAATATGAGGACGCCGAAGGCACGTGGCACGACGAACTCGCCGACGGCCGCGACCGCCCGCAAACCGAAGTCTCCGACTAAGCGGGTTGCAACCGCCCCGCGACCGGCGAAGCCGGAAGGCCTCACACCGGCCGCCGGTGGCTATGCGGCGCTACTTACCGCAGTAATGATCGTTGACGTTCTGTTGCGAGTTGGCATCCGGACCGGGTGTGTTGTGGGCGCACGGCCCCATGCCACCGGTTTGGCCATAGGTGGCCAGCCCGGAGCCGCCATTGATGCTGCCTGTGGTATAGGGATCTACCTGCTGGCTCGTGTCGGGACGATGATCGCGGTGCCACCACCACCAGTCATCGGACGACTGCGCCATGGCTGCGCCACCCATGGCCAGCACCAGCGCCGAAGCTGCAATGAGTCTTGTAATCATTGGATTCTCCATTCTCTTGATCGCCAGAAAATCGGGCACCAAGGCCCTGGCGACACCATCGAAACCCTGGGTTGGGTGCGAAGGTTCCGCTGGAAATTCCGGGTGGGACAGAATGTCCGACACATTTGCGTGACGCCGCGTGAAGAGCCGCGAGCCCCCGCCAACGTCAATTGCGGTCAATGCGCGAAAGCGCGCGCGGCGATACGCTGGACGAAGGCGACGACCCGTTCAGGATCCGAAAATTGCGGCATGTGGCCCAAGCCTTCGATCCGCTCAAAGTCGAGGCCCTCGATCTTGTCCAGCATCGGTTCGCCGTGCACGGCCTCGGCGATCACCCGGTCGCCGGTGCCGAACAGAATGCCTGCCGGCATCGCTATTTCGCGGTAAGACCGTTCGATTTCGCCAAGATCCCGTTCCACGGCCACGACATCGGTGGACGTGGCGAAATAGTGGGACGGACGCAGCCCAAGCCATCCGCCGCCGCCGATCATGTAGTCTGCCGGAACCGCTTGCGGCGCGAAAATGAACCGCAGCGTCGGCTGCGCGTAACGGAGGCTGAGCGGTATCGCCACCGTGTGGGCCAGGACGCGGCGCAGCAGCCGTGACGGAACATAGAGCAGGTCAAATCCCTGACGCCCCCTCGCTTCCTGATGCGTCAGGGGCGAGAGCAGCGCAATGCCGGAAATCGCTGTCGGATGCCCGATCGCCAGCGCAAGCGCGATGGCCCCGCCGAGCGAATGGCCGACGACCAAAGGCCGTTCCAGGCGCAGTTCCTCGATGAAGCGCCGCACGATGTCAGCCTGCTCGGGCAGCCGGCCGGTGGCCCCGCTTGCCCGAACTGAATAGCCCGAGCCCGGCCGGTCGAGGGCGATCAGCCGGTAGCCAGAACCGAAGCGGCCGAACAGCGTCTGGCGGAAGTGGTGGAGTTGAGCGCCCAGCCCGTGCACAAACACGATCGGCCTGCCGTCGCCCTCTTCCACATAGTGGATGCGGTTGCCGTCGATCTCGACGAATTTGCCGCAAGCCGGCACCAGTCTTTCGGCCTTTGCCGCAATCCGCCAGGTCGCAACCGTCACGGCGAACACGGCAAGCGCCGCCGCGACGAGCAAGCCGGCGAGCAACCACAAGACAAACGACATCAGCATGTTTTCACCCCAAGCCGACTGACCGCACCATATCCGCAACGGTCGCCGCCACAAGCACGGATCCGGCTTTCGCATTGCGGCCGGCCGCGGGCCGCGTTATCTCAGGCGACCTTTGCTGCCGGAGCCCGCCATGCCTGAAATCGTCACGGCCGCCATGCTCGTCATCGGCGACGAAATCCTCTCCGGCCGCACCAAGGACAAGAACATCGGCCATCTCGCCGATATCATGACGGCGATCGGCATCGACCTGAAGGAAGTGCGCATCGTCTCCGACGAGGAGGACGAGATCGTTGCGGCGGTGAATGCCGTGCGTGCCCGCTATAACTACGTCTTTACCACCGGCGGCATCGGCCCGACGCATGACGACATCACCGCCGACTCCATCGCCAAGGCCTTCGGCGTGCCTTGCGAATACGACGCCAAGGCCTATGCGCTGCTCGAAGCAAGCTATGCCGGGCGCGGCATCGAGTTCACCGAAGCGCGCAAGCGCATGGCGCGCATGCCGCGCGGCGCCGACCATATCGACAATCCCGTCTCGGTTGCGCCGGGCTTCCGCATCGGCAACGTCCACGTCATGGCCGGCGTGCCGTCGATCTTCCAGGCCATGCTCGACAATGTGGTGCCGACGCTGAAGGCCGGCACCAAAATGCTGTCGGCCACGGTGCACTGCCCCTTCGGCGAGGGCCTGATCGGCGGGCCGCTGGCCGAGATCCAGAAGGCGCATCCAGGCACCATCATCGGCTCCTATCCCAAATATGGCGACGGCAAGTTCTGGACCGAGCTCGTCGTCCGCGCCCGCAGCGAGGAAGCGCTCGAGGCCGCGCGCAAGGACGTCGAGGCGATGGTGGCGGGCTTGGCCAAGGCAGGCTGATCCGCGGCTGGAACCAGTCAATGCGCTGAGGCGTTCCCTTGCCGCGCGGATGCGCGGGGCAAACAATCGAGGGACCACACATGCGCTTCAAGACGATCGTGGCCATTTTGCAGAACGAACAGGACGCCGAGCGCGTTCTCGATTGCGCCCTTCCGCTTGCCGAAAGATTCGAGAGCCATCTCGTCGGCATCCATGCCGAGGCGCTTCCCGTGCCCTACACGTCGGCCACGGGCTTTCCCGATACCGAATTCCTGCAGGTCTCGGCCGAGATGAACAAGGAGCGCGCCGACAAGTTACATGCCTATTTCCTGAAGCGGATCGAGGAATCCGGCCTCTCCTTTGAATGGCGAAGCCTGGAGAGCTTTTCCGGCGACAGCGCGCTGACCGGCATATCGAGCGTGCGCGCCGCCGATCTGATCATCGCCGCGCAGCGTGACACCGGCGGCGATCCGAGCGCCGATGTCGACACGCTGGTCTACGATGCCGGCCGGCCGGTGCTGGTCGTGCCGCATGACGGCCCGCTGGTGACAACCTTCAGGCGTGTGTTGCTGGCCTGGAACGGCAGCAAGGAAGCGGCCCGCGCGGCCTTCGACGCCCTGCCCTTCATTGCCGAGGCCGACAAGACCGACATTCTCGTCATCGATCCGCCCGAGAGCCTGGACGAATCCCCCGAGGCGGCCGGAGCCGAGATCGCTGCTGCCCTGTCGCGCCACGGCGCCAATGTCAGCGTCTCGGTGCAGAAGTCGGATGGCTCGGCAATCGACGACATCATCCAGTCGAGGATGGCCGAATCCGGCACCGACCTGCTCGTGCTCGGCGCCTACAGCCACTCCTGGCTGCGCCAGCTCCTGTTCGGCGGCGTTACCCGCACGGTACTGCGCAGCACGAATGTAGCCGCTTTCCTGTCGCGGTGACGCCGGAGCAATTCCGGGAAAAAGCGTGACACGGTTCTCCGTCCGCGATGATATCTCAGTCGCGCTCTCCAAACGGAGATCCACCCGTCTCCCGCGGAAGATCGTCGGAAATTCAGGTCGAGGGCCGTCTCACCTGCCATGGTCAAACATCATCCGGGGACGTCCACCGCTGTCCCTTGCCAAGAGCAAGGCTTTCCAGCTAATTCCGCCTGCATTCCATTGTTTCCGCGCGCTGATGGCGCGCGCGCTTGCGGAGTGCGCGAACATGTCCCTTCCCGAAAAAGCCTTTCCCGTCTCCTGGGACCAGTTCCACCGCGACGCCCGCGCGCTTTCCTGGCGACTGTCCGGCGCCAACAAGGGGCAATGGAAGGCGATCGTCTGCATCACGCGCGGCGGCCTGGTGCCCGCCGCCATCATCGCGCGCGAGCTCGGCATTCGCGTCATCGAGACGGTGTGCGTCGCCTCCTATCATGACTACACCAGCCAGGGTCAATTGCGGGTCCTGAAGGAGATTTCGCCTCCGCTGCTCGCCGATGACGGGGCCGGCGTGCTGATCATCGACGACCTGACCGATACCGGCAAGACGGCCGGCATAGTGCGCGCGATGATGCCGAAGGCGCATTTCGCGACGGTCTATGCCAAGCCGAAGGGCCGTCCGCTGGTCGACACGTTCGTCACTGAAGTCAGTCAGGACACCTGGATCTACTTCCCGTGGGACATGGGCTTCACTTACCAGAAGCCGATCGCGGACGATCACGCCGGCTGAACGGCCATCTTATTCTCCAGAGAATCTGCCTTAAACCTGGGTCGTGTAGTCGTGCCAACGAGCACGACTACTTTGCAGGATTGACTTTTTCTGGTGGAGTTTTCCGGCAGAGTGAAGTTTTTTACTTTTAAAGCCCACAATTCGCCGTAAGATTCGTAAGGTGGCAAAACGATTCTGGAGGCTGGGGCAGCTTCTTACCATGTTGACGAGGCCGACGACGCACAACCAGATGGCCGAAAGAGTCCGGCGGCTCTTCGGCGTTGCGCCTTGTCGCCTTCAGGTTGCCGCCTTGCCTTGGCGCGAGAGCGAGAACGGCGTCGAGATCATGCTGATCACCAGCCGCGACACCGGTCGCTGGGTGCTGCCCAAGGGTTGGCCCGAAGCCAGGGAACCGCTTTGCGAAGCCGCCGCTCGCGAAGCAGGCGAGGAAGCCGGACTCCGCGGCTCCATATCGCATGTTGAAGCCGGCCGCTATTTCTATGCCAAAGTCCTCGCCTCCGGCGAGGAAGTGCCTTGCGAGGTACTGGTCTTTCCGCTGCATGTCGACCGCGTCGCGGATCGCTGGAAAGAGAAGCGCGCGCGAACGCGCAAATGGGTTGGCCCGAACGAAGCCGTCCAGATGGTCAACGAACCCGACCTTTGCCAGATCATTGCCGGCTTCTGCGCCGCGCCGCGCAAATTCGCCTGAGCCGGTCAGGCACGGCCAAAATCATCGGAACTGAGCCGGGTCCAACGATCGCCCATCAACCCGCCGATGAAAATGTCGCCGGAGCGGACCGCTTCGGTGACCTCGGCGATGCGCGAGCGAACCATCGTGCCCCCGGCATAGCGGAAGAAGACGTCCTTGTGGCCGAAGAGTTGCGGCATGAACCGGTTCTGCGTCTGCCCGGTGATGCCGACGCAACCCATCTCCCGCGCAGCCGCGATGAGGCCATCCAGCGTCACGCCCCAACGGGATCCGGACGCCTGGATTTGCAACAGGTTCGCGATGCCGCCGGCCTGGCCGTAGAAGGCGTAGCAGCCCAGCATCCTGCCCGTATCATCGTAAGTCCCGCCGAAATGAAGTGGCCCATCGGCTCGTTTCTCGGCCGCCAGCGCGAGCAGCCGCGGCAACTCCCCGTCCGTCCAACTCGGCCGAAGGGAATAATCGGTCATGAGGGCAGGCAGTTGCTCCGCAAATTGGGCCGCATCGATCGGCTCCCGGTGGATCCGCTGGGATGACGAATGCTGGGCCGATGGCTCGAACCTTCTTCTTGCAAGAGCGTCGAACGCTCTCGCGCAAGGATCGAGCGCCAGGCGAGGCAGCCCGGGCCATTTACGGCGCAGCACGGCTGCGGCCATGGCGCCCGGCCGGAAAATACAGGTCCACTCCAGGCAATGCACCGGCAGCAGCTGATACTTCATCGGGCGCGCGAACGCCAAGGATGTCCGGTTGGCGGAATCGGTCAGGTACATGTCGAATTCGCTCTGATGCAGGGCACGCAGCAATTGCGGGCCGGCCCAACCGTGATCGATGCTGGAGTCGGTCATGAAGGGACCGATGATGGCCGCGCTCAATGCCCTTCCATTGAGCTCATAGCGGGCTTTCAGAACGCCCATGAAGCCACCCAAGCGGCCCTGCGGGTTGATCTGGACAAGAGCCTTGCTCTCATCCCCGTCCAGGTAAAGCCCCCTCATATAGTCCGCCGTCTGCACGATCGCGCGATCGCGCTGGCGGCGACGATGACGAAACTTCATCAGGAACAGCGCGGCGACCTGCTCGAGATCCCCGGCGGCTAAAGGCCGAACCGAGCCATGCTGGGATTCCAGCGGCGCAACCACCTGTCCCGGAACCGCTTTTGCGGAGACAAGATTCATTATGATTGCCTATACGAAAGCGCTAAAGGCGGCCGTGCTTCCCAAAGGAAATCTCCATCCGGTCGGCTTCCCTGCAAAAATCTCCAAGAGGTCTTCTTCTACCATATCTGATTTTCTTTTCTGTAAATACATCGAAATCATTGCTGGAGAGCGCGCTAATAGCTAAAAACTAAAATAGAACCTTCTAAAACTTCAATATATATAAAGTAATTTGAAAAACATATTGAGCCGCTCTAACCGCATGACGGGAGGGCGGTTGCAACCGTGTTGCGGCTGATGGCGCCCGGCGGAGGCCGGGCGCCATCCCTTTCCTCAGGCGACGAGGCCCTTGGTCAGCTCGAGCGCCTGACGCTCGAACAGCCGCCGATAGATGCCGCCGCTCAGCCGGATCAGGTCGTCGTGCGAACCTTCCTCGGCGATACGCCCGCGATCGAAGACCAGCAGCCGGTCGAGCGCGCGCACTGTCGAGAGCCGGTGCGCGATCACCAGGGTCGTGCGCCCGACCATCAACCGCTCCATCGCCTTCTGGATCAGCACTTCCGATTCCGAATCGAGGCTCGATGTCGCCTCGTCCAGGATCAGGATGCGCGCGTCGGCCAGGAAGGCGCGGGCGATCGCCACGCGCTGGCGCTCGCCGCCCGACAACTTCACGCCACGCTCGCCGACCAGGGTTCCATAGCCCTTGGGCAGGCTGGTGATGAAATCATGCGCGCTCGCGAGTTTGGCCGCATGCTCGATCTCGGCCTGGCTGGCGCCGGGCCTGGCATAGGCGATGTTCTCGGCGAGCGACCGGTGGAAAAGGATCGGCTCCTGCTGGACGATGGCGATCTGGCTGCGCAACGAAGCCTGCTCGACCCGCGAGATGTCCTGCCCGTCGATCAGGATCCGCCCAGCATTCACATCATAGAGCCGCTGGATCAGCTTGACGAAGGTCGTCTTGCCCGAGCCCGAATGCCCGACCAGTCCGATGCGCTCGCCGGCCGCGATATCGACCGAGAAATCGCGGTAAAGCGGCAGAAGGTGAGTGCCGTAGTGGAACGTCACGTTGTCGAAGGCGATGTGCCCGTCGCTGATCCGGATCGGGCGAGCGCCGGGCCGGTCCTCAATGCCGAGCGGCTCGGACTGGAAGTCGACCAGTTCCTCCATGTCGTTGATCGAGCGCTGCAGGTTGCGGATATGCGTGCCGATGTCGCGCAGATAGCCCTGCAGCACGAAGAACGAGGTCAGCACGAAGGCGACGTCGCCGGCGCTCGCCTGGCCCCAGGCCCACAACATGAGGGCAAGACCGATCACCGCCGCCCGCATCAGCAGCAGCAGCGCTCCTTGTGTGGTGCCGTTGGCGGTGCCGCGCATCCAGGTGCGGCCGGTGCGCAGGCGCCATTTGGCGACGACGCGCGCCAGCCGCGCTTCCTCGCGAGCCTCCGCGCCGAAGCCCTTGACGACGGCGTTGCAGCTCACCGCGTCTGCCAGCGAGCCGCCCAGCCGCGTGTCCCAGCTGTTGGCGAGCCGTGCGGCAGGCGCGACATAGCCGAGCGACAGCATCGCCGTGACAGCGATGAACAGCACCGAACCGGCGGCCACCACGGCCCCCATCAACGGCCAGAACCAGCCGAGCAACAGCGTCGAGCCGACGAGCATGACGACCGACGGCAGCAGCGCGATCAGGATCGTGTCGTTGAGCAGGTCCAGCGCCCACATGCCGCGCGTTATCTTGCGCACCGTCGATCCGGCAAAGCTGTTGGCGTGCCAGTCCGTCGAGAAGCGCTGCACCCGATGGAAGGTATCGGCGGCGATGTCCGACATCATCTTCAGTGTCAACTCGACGATACATAGGAACGCGACATTGCGCAGCACGACGCCGGCCAGCGCCAGCGCCATCAGGGTCGAGAACGCCGCCATCGCCGCATTCCAGGGGACTGCCTCGGTTCCGGCACCGCTGGCGACGGCGTCGACCAGGCGGCCGGAATAGAAGGGTGTCAGCACGTCGGCGAGCGTCGAGAGCAGGAAGGCGCCCATGATGAGCGAAAGCCGCCACGGCTGGTAGCGCCAGTGACTGAACGTAAAGCCAAGCACGCTGCGAAAGGCGCTTGCGCGCAGGTCGATCTTGAAACGAGCCATGATATCATACGGGCGCAAACGAGCCCGGTCCCGGAAAAATCGAATTGGAAAACCCGCGTCCGCGCCTTGCGGCGATCCTGAAAGCGGGAGGTTCAGTATGGTAGGTCGCCTGCCCTGTGGCGGCGAGCGGCAGCGGCAAATGCCTGTTCCGCGTCCGGCTCTCCGAGAAACCCTCGGAGCGCCGGCGCCGACCTAGGCCTCGCGGCCTCGCATAACGATGTCAAATCCTGCCATACGGTCCTCCCGGAAGGGAATCGCGGAAGGGTTGTTATAGGCAGGCATCAGCCGATCGCCAAGTCGGCCCGTCGCCAAAACGACATCTGGTCCAAGCAGTGCGACGAATTTGCAACAACGGCGGGTTGTGCTGCCATTAGACAATCAGGCTGTCGGCTTGCGATCCAGCCGCATGTAGCGCCCGTCAGTCGACGCCTTGAACCCAAACTTTTCGTAGAGGCTGTGGGCGTCGTTGGTCGAAAGGCTCCAATGCGTCACCATCCCGACCTCCGGGTGATCGATCAGCGCCTGGACGAGCCGCTTGCCGATCCCCCGTCCGCGATGTTCCGGCCAGATGATGACGTCGGCAACATAGGCAAAGACCGTGTAGTCGGTGATCGCGCGGGCAAAACCGACTTGCCTGCCGTCAAGATAGGCGCCGACGCAAAGCGAGTTGTCGAAGGCGCGACGGTGGGCTTCGTCGGTTCTGGATGCGCCCCAATAGCTTTGCATGAGCTGGTCGGAGGTTGCCCGGAAATCGATCCGCGACAGGTCGAAACTGATTTCAACATCCTGCATGCGCGCGCAATCTCGCAGACTAGCCGCGGTCCCGGAACCGGTTGGTGATCGGATAACGGCGGTCGCGGCCGAAATTCTTCCGTGTGATCTTGACGCCGGGCGCCGCCTGGCGGCGCTTGTATTCGGCGATGTAGAGCAGGTGCTCGACGCGCGTCACCGTCGCCCGGTCGTGGCCGCGTGCGACGATGTCGTCGACGCCCATCTCGTTCTCCACCAGGCATTCCAGAATGTCGTCCAGCACCGGATAGGGCGGCAGCGAATCCTGGTCGGTCTGGTTCTCGCGCAGCTCCGCCGACGGCGCCTTGTCGATGATGTTGTTGGGGATCACTTCGCCCGACGGTCCGAGCGCACCCGGCGGCACATGGTTGTTGCGCCAGCGCGACAGCGCGTAGACCTGCATCTTGTAGAGATCCTTGATCGGGTTGAAGCCGCCATTCATGTCGCCGTAGAGCGTGGCGTAGCCGACCGACATCTCGCTCTTGTTGCCGGTGGTGACCACCATCGAGCCGAACTTGTTGGAGATCGCCATCAGGATCGTGCCGCGGGCGCGGCTCTGCAGGTTTTCCTCGGTGATGCCTTCCTGGGTGCCTTCGAAGAGCTGCGTCAGCGCGTGCCTGAAGCCTTCGACCGGCTCGGAGATCGGCACGATGTCATAGCGGCAGCCAAGCGCGCGCGCGCAGTCCTCGGCGTCCTTCAGCGAATCCTTCGACGTGTAGCGGTAAGGCATCATGACGGTGCGCAGCCGCTCTTCGCCCAGCGCATCGACGGCCAAAGCCGCGCAGATCGCCGAGTCGATGCCGCCGGAGAGGCCGAGCACGACGTTCTTGAAACCGTTCTTGTTGACGTAGTCGCGCAGACCCAGCATGCAGGCACGGTAGTCGGCCTCTTCACGCTCGGGGATCTTCGACATCGGGCCTTCCGAGCAGACCCAATGATCGCCTTTCCGTTTCCAGGTGGTGACGGCGACCGCCTCCTCGAACTGGCTCATCTGGAAGGCCAGCGTCTTGTCGGCCCCGATGGCGAACGAAGCGCCGTCGAAGATCAGCTCGTCCTGGCCGCCGAGCTGATTGGCATAGATCATCGGCAGGCCGGTCTCGATGACCTGGCGGATGACGACCTGGTGGCGAACGTCGATCTTGGCGCGATAGTAGGGAGAGCCGTTCGGCACCAGCAGGATCTCGGCGCCGCTTTCGGCCAGCGTCTCGCACACGGCGATGTCGCCCCAGATGTCCTCGCAAATCGGAATGCCGATGCGCACGCCGCGGAAGTTGACCGGACCCTGCAGCTCCGGTCCGGCCTGGAAGACGCGCTTCTCGTCGAACTCGCCATAATTCGGCAGGTCGAGCTTGTAGCGCTCGGCGATGATCTTGCCGCCGTCGGCGAAGACGATCGAGTTATGCGTGCCGGTCCGGCGCTTCAGCGGCGTGCCGACGATGACGCCCGGCCCGCCATCGGCGGTGTCCTCGGCGAGGTCCTGCGCCGCCTTCTCGCAAGCCTTCAGGAAGGAAGGCTTCAGCACCAGGTCTTCCGGCGGATAGCCGGCGAGGAAGAGCTCGGTGTAGAGCACCAGATCGGCGCCCTGGCGCGCCGCGTCCGCCCTCGCCTCGCGCGCTTTTGCCAGATTGCCGGCGACGTCGCCGACGGTCGGGTTGAGCTGGGCGACGGCGATGCGCAGGATATCGGGAGCGGTCTTGGTCATGGAACGGATTTAGCGTGACTGAAATCGCCCCGCAATGACGTTTGGTTGTGCCACTTAGGATCGATCGAAGATCGTATCCAGACTAATCGGCGGAGCCGATTATGTCCTCATCGATCGAAGATCGTATCCTGATTAATCGGCGGAGCCGATTATGTCCCTGATCGATCGACCGATGTCGATCGTATCCGGCTCGCCTGACGGCACTGCACAGGGATTTTGACCGGTCGGCTCTGTTTGCGTTGGCAGGTGGCATGCGTTGGAGATTGGCCGAAACGCCCATCGCGATCGTCATTCCAGGGCGGAGCAGGAGCGAAGCTCCGTCGCGAAGACCCTGGAATCCATGCCGTTACCTTCGCCAAGGCGTGCATCGGAGCAGAATTCTGCACCGTGGCGGCGCTTCCAAGTCACGGTATTCTATGGTCTGCGCCGCGTCGCTTCGCTCCTTGCTCCGCCATAGAATGACGAGGTTGGGGTGGCTTCAACCAATCTCCGGCGTTTGCGCTGATTTCACGCAAATGAACGGAAAATCTTGCACCAAGACATATGGCAGCCTTTCAAAATCCCTGTATCGGTGGGAACTAGTCGCCCATATACTCGCGCAATGCCTCTGCCGAGCGGTTCTCGCCGATCGACATCGCCAGGATGCGCGAGATGTGGCGGCGCGGCAGGCCGGTCTCGGCCGACCATTGGTTGATCTGCGCCTGGATCTTGTCGAGGTCCCGCTTCGAGGTCGGGTTTTCGGCGATATCGAGGCCGGCATCGCGCAATGCCGCCGCCATGTCAGTGGAGACGACAAACGTGTCCCATTCGAGCCAGCGCAGGAGATACTGGCCGGTGTTGCCGCCGAGCCGGCTGCCATGCTTGGCGAGATAAGCGGTCAGGCCGACCTGATCGTCCGCGGGCCAGGAGGCGATGAATTTGCCGAAGCTGCCATGTTCCTTCGAGACGCGATCGACGAAGGCGGCATTGTCGCGCACCGACTTGATCTTCTGCGGATTGCGCACGATGCGGCTGTCGGATGCAAGCTCGTGCCAGAAGTCGTCCGGCTGGAACAGAAGCCGCTTCGGCTCGAAGCCTAGGAACGCTTCCTCGAAACCCGGCCATTTCTGCTCGATCACCCGCCACACGAAGCCGGCGGCGAAAATGCGTTCGGCCATGGTGGAGAGGATGCGGTCGTCGGGGATCTTTGCCACCGCCTTGTTGTCGGGCGCGGGACCAAGCAGTGGTGCCAGCACGGCCTCCCCGCCCTTGCGCTTTGCCGCCCGCGCGTGGATTTTCTGGAAATCGAGCATCATTGTCCTCGCTTGTTCGCCGCAATCTATCACTTCACGTCCGGCCCGGCAGCCTCTACCTCTATCGACGCCCGGCCGAAGGAGGGGACAAATGAACAAGATCGTCGAAGACATGGCCAACCGTTTGCTCAAGCGAAAGCCGGACGGTTTCGGTCCGCTCGAGAGCCGCGTGCTCCAGTCGACGCTCGAGCGCACCACCATCGCGCGCGACACCAACAAGGCCGTCGCCTTCCACGAGACCTATGGAGACCGTGTTGCCGACACCATTGCCAGGATCGGCGGCTCCTGGTCTTTCATCCTGAGCTTCCTGGCCTTTCTTGTTGTCTGGACTGCCGGCAACGCCTGGCTGCTCACCCGCGACGCCTTCGACCCCTACCCTTTCATCTTCCTAAACCTTGTTCTGTCGATGCTGGCGGCGATCCAGGCGCCGGTGATCATGATGTCGCAGAACCGCCAGACCGAGCGCGACCGCATCGACGCCGCCCATGACTATGAGGTCAATCTGAAGGCCGAGATCGAGATCATGGCCCTGCATGAAAAGCTCGACGAGCTTCGCCATAGCGAGATCATCGGCATGCGTGACGAAATCCAGCGCATGGCCGAGCAGATCAGGCGCATCGACGAAAAACTGTCCGCGCGGCCCGCAACGGAATGAGCGACACCATCCACCGCCTCATCGAGCAATATGGGCTGATCGCGGTCTTCCTGGGTTGCGTGGCCGAAGGCGAAAGCGCGGCGATCCTGGGCGGCTTCTTCGCTCATCAGCATGTTTTCGTGCTGTGGCAGACTTTCTTTGCCGCCTTCCTCGGCGCCTTCGCCGGCGACACCTTCTTCTTCACCATGGGGCGCAGCTTCGCCGAACATCGCTATGTGAGACTGTTGCGCAGGCGTCCGGGCTTCAGCCGCGCCTATCGCCTGCTCAACACCCATCCCAACATTTTCGTGCTGACCAACCGCTATATCTACGGCATGCGCCTGGTCGGCGGCGTCGCCGCCGGCCTGTCGACCGTGTCCATGCCGCGTTTCGTCATCTTGAACGCCATCTCGTCCGCGGTCTGGTCGGCCCTGTTCAGCGGCATCGGCTATGTCTTCGGCCTGGGCGCGGAGGAAATCGTGGGCCAGGCGTTTGCTCGCCATGAGCGCCTGCTCATCGCCCTCGGCGTCGGCATCGTTATCGCCGTGGTCGCTTGGTTGGTAGGCCATCACTTCGCGAAGCGCGAACGCGCCAAGGAAGACCAGGCAGGATCTTGATCAATCCGCGAGGATCAAATCGGCGCGCCGACAAGGCGTTCGATGAGGGCGACGCCCCATACGCCGCCGGCGATCACGATCGAAATCAGCACGGCCAGCGAACCGCAGTCCTTGGCAAGTTGGATGTCGATGTGGAATTCGCGCGAGATCGCGTCGCAGGCCGCTTCGATGCCGGTGTTGAGCACTTCGACCATGATCAGGAGCAGCACAGCGCCGATCAGCAGGGCATAGCCGCGCCATGAAACCGAGATGAACCAGCCGGCCGGCAAGGCGAGCGCCAGCAACAGCAATTCCTGCTGGAACGCCTTTTCGTGGGCGGCCAACTTGCGGAAAGCCCGCACTGAATTGATAAAAGCATCGATCAGCCGCTGCATGCCTCTGCCCCGTTGCGAGTCACCGGCAGGGGATATCGCAATGGTGGGATCAAGGGAATAAGGCAGCCGCCGCAAAATTCATCCGCCCGCGACCTTTATCGAGGGCGCCGATTTCTCGAACTGCGGCAACTCGTCCTCGATCGAATAGTAATCGCCCTTGTCGCCGACGAAGATGTGGCATTCGCCCTGGAGCCCGCTCGGTTCCTCGAATGAACCCGCCATAACCGAAACATAGGCATCGCCTTTCGGCTTCCAGAACAGCACCGAGCCGCATGTCTTGCAGAAGCCACGCTTGGCGAAGTCGGATGCCTCATACCAGGTGAGATTTTCCATGCCTTCGATAACGATGTCGGCGTCCGCAATGTTGGTCGCGGCGTAGAAATGGCCGCTCTGCTTGCGGCATTGTGAACAATGGCAATAAATCACGCCGCGTCGTGGGCCCTTCGTTCTGAAACGCACCGCCCCGCACAGGCACGATCCGCTGTGATTATCGTCCATTCCACCCTCCTGTTGCTTCCGCCTCAATCCAATCAGCGCACAGGATTCCAGTTTCATCGACGTCTGGCATCGGCAAAAGCGACATCGCAAGGACGTGCTTCAAAACCTGCACCTGCACCGCTTTGCACCCTGTGGTAGCAGGGACAATGAGGAAATCCAGGCTATTAAGGAAACTTTAGCGAAACTGCATCTATGGTTCCCACAAGCGATGGTCGTGTTGGGGACGCGCCGTCGCACCACAATTCTGATTCAAATCCCCGCGTGAGCGACTCCCGGCGGTGGCATGTCTCCGGTCGCACTGAAGGGGCAGTGAACAGAACATGAAGCCGGCAGCCATTCCGACCGATAGGAACACCGACATCGCCAGCACCGTCGTTGCGACGATGCGACAGCTCGGCGTGCTTGGCCTACCGCGTAACTATGAAATCTTCTACGAGGCGCTCAGCAGCAGCAATCGCGAGCTCAGCCTTGCCGTCGTCTCGTTGAGCAACCGTCCGACCCAGGAAGATCTCGACCGCATCGGACGGAACTTCTTCCCGCAGCACCACGGCCCCGCCATTGTCGAGCACGCCCGTGAGGTGGTGGCCAAGGAGCTCGAGGACATCGCCGCGCTGTTGCGCAGCGAGCGCTCGCATATCGAGAAGTATGGCCGCATCCTCGACGAGACATCGAGCGGCCTGAGCAATCGCAGCCTGCTTTCGCAAGAACTCCTGCAGAAGATCGCAGGCGCCATGTCGGCCGCCACCAGCTCGACGATCGACCACGGCCGTCAGATTGCCAGCACGCTCAGCGAGAAGACAGCCGAGCTTGAAAGCGTCAAGTCGAAGCTCGAGGAATACAAGCGGCTCGCCGACACCGACCCGCTCACGCAGCTGTGGAACCGCCGCGCCTTCGACAAGGAGATCACCCGGATCTATAACAGCAACCGCGGCATCCTGTTCAACGCCTTGATCCTTGCCGATATCGATCATTTCAAGGACATAAACGATCGCTACGGCCACCCGGTCGGCGATAGGATCCTGCAGATCATCGCAGAGATCTTCCAGTCCAGCGTGCGTGCCGACATATTTGTCGCTCGCACCGGCGGCGAGGAGTTCGCGCTTATCGTCGAAGGCGCCAGCGAGGAAGCCACATACGAGATCGCCGAGCGCATCCGCGCGCTCGTCGAGCAGACCCCGTTCACCGGCAGCCAGACCGGCATGAACTACGGCACCGTTACCGTGTCGCTGGGCATCTGCATGGCCTCGGAGGCGGAAAACCCCGAGGATCTCTATACCAAGGCCGACCAGGCGCTTTACCGCTCTAAGGTCGGCGGCCGCAACCGTGTGACAAAGCATTCGGCCATGGTCAGCCGGGCCGGCAAAGGCTGGCTGCTTTACAAGAAAGACTGACACACCCCTTTCCAGACGAATTTTTGTGGACTATATTTTCCACAGAAATGAAAGGGTGCGCTTATGCAACGTCCAGTCGCGGCCGCGACGGCGGCCGAAAATGCCGTCATCACCAAGGCCACGCTGCGTGCGGCAGACCTGCTCGATATCACCGCCAGGACACTTGCTTTGGTCATCGGCGTGTCGGAAGCAACGGTCTCGCGCATGCGCCGGCAGGAATTCCTGCTTGAACGCGGCACCAAGCCGTTCGAGTTGGCCGTACTGTTCGTGCGCCTGTTCCGCTCGCTCGACGCCATCGTCGGCGGCGACGAGACCGTCGCCCGGGCGTGGCTGAAGAATCCCAACACCACGCTCGACGGCACACCGCTCGAAAAAATCCTGACGATTGCCGGACTTGTCGATGTCATTGCCTACCTGGACTCCCGGCGCGCTCTCGTCTGAGGCCGTCCGGCTCGAAGGCAAGTATTGGCGGATGGTCGAGGCGCAGCACCGCGTCTCGACCCTTAAGCTCATCGACACGCTCGATGAGCAGGCGCTGCTTGAGGACCTCATCGAGGACACCAAGCCGCGGATCCCGCTTGAGTGCCGCCATCTCCACTACCTGTTGGCGACGCCTTTTCGCTATGGCTCCGTCTATCCATACGGCTCCCGCTTCCGCCGCGCCGGCAAGACCAAAGGCGTCTATTACGCCGCCGAGACGGTGCTGACTGCGGTGGCGGAGATGGCCTTCTACCGCTTGCTGTTTTTTGCGGAATCGCCGGCGACGCAATGGCCGAGCGACGCGGCGGAATATACCGCCTTCGCCGCCGCGATAAAATGCGACCGCGCAATCAATCTGACAGGGCCGCCGCTCGATCGCGACGAGAAAGCCTGGACGCACGCCACCGACTACACCGCCTGCCAGGCGATCGCCGATGTCGCGCGTGAGGCCGAGCTGCAGGCGATCCGCTATCGCTCGGTGCGCGATCCCAAGGGCGTCAATATCGCGCTGTTGACGTGCAAGGGCTTTGCCAAGGCAAAACCGCTGGAGCCGCAGACCTGGCGCATCCGGATCGGCTCTTTCGGCCTTCAGGCGATCTGCGAATTCCCGGACAAGCGGCTGGAATTCTCACGCACTGCCTTTGCCGATCCGCGATTGGCCGGCATGCGCTGGGAGCGCGGCTACTGAACTCCGAAAACTGTATCGAGATTCAGGACAGGACGAGCCGAGAATGGTGGCCTCCGAGAACCGGAGCGGAGCGTACTTCGAGTACGGGAGCACCGGAAGCGCAGGAGGTCGCCATTCGCAGGCCGACCTCACCTGAATATCGATACAGTTTTAGGCCAGGATGTTGACGGCCCGCGCCGCCACCAGCGCGATCGTCAGGAGCGAGATCATTGCTTCGGCCATCATCAGGAGCTTCGCGCGCTGCGTGAGCGGCAAGGTGTCGGTCGGCGAGAACGCCGTGGCATTGGTGAAGGCGAGGAAGACATAGTCGACGAAGCCCGGCAGCCAGCCCTGTATCTCGCGATCGGGCAGCGTCATTTGCGGAAACAGGAAGTCTGCCTGCGCGCGCTTGACCAGCCCGCAGGTCGGCGGACCGCCCCGATCGGTGCTCCAGAACCATAGCGCAAAGACAATCACGTTGGTGACCCAGATGTTGAGCGCGTCGACGAGCAGAGTCGTGCCGGCCCCGGCATGCCCTTCCAGCAATGCCCGCACCAGGGAAACCAGCGATCCGCAATTCATGATGCTGATGACCCCCGTCATCACCAGTGCCGCGCGGCGGATATAGAGGCGAAGTTGGCCTATCGCGTACCAATGCTCATGGTCGACGGCGTTGCGCGTCGCCATTTGCGTCCAGGCCGTCGCGATCGACAGGGGCACCAGCAGCGCCGCCTCCACCGAAGGGGCCAGCCAGCGCGGACCGAAGGACAGGTTGTTGATGACCAGAAGCTGCAGGCAGATGACGACGAGAACCGCGGCGCGCGCCGACCAGAAATCGAGCCCACGGTGATGGATGACGGCATGCTGATGGTGCATGGGGGAACCTGTATTGCTAAAACCGCGGCGCTACGGACGGGCTCCGGCAATGATCGGCCGGCCGGTCCTGCCCGAAGCGCCGGCGACGGGTTCCATCGCAATCTTGGTTTTACAATGTTGCGGAAGAATACTTTTTCGTAAGCTTTTGCTATCGGACTGTTCAGCAATCCATCGGTATGATTTTAGGCCAGTATGTCGAGAACCAGTGAATCCGTGCATGTCTGGCCCGCCGCGGCTGCGGCGGAGGACGATCTGTCTTCCATCTGGAACGGTCTGGTCCGGCATCCTTGGCGGTTGCTGGCGCTTTTGTGCCTGATCCAGATCGCTTGCTGGACCGTCATGCCCGCGCTCGTCAACGTCGGGCCGCCGCGCGACGTCGTCGAGGGCTTCATGTGGGGCCGCGAATGGGTGCTGCTGACCTACAAGCACCCGCAACTCCCCTGCTGGCTGCTCGAGATCAGCCACCTGCTCACCGGCTCATTCCGCTGGCCGCAATATATGCTGTCGCAGTTGATGATCTCGACGACTTTCGTCCTGGTCTACCTTCTCGCGCGCGACATCATGGGCCCGACCCGGGCGATCGCCGCCGTGCTCTTGATGCCGTCGATCTATTTCTTCGGCTGGCCGACCCCGCAGTTCAACCATGACTATGCGCAGATGCCGTTCTGGGCCGCAATCTCATGGTTGCTGTGGCGCTCGGCGCGCGACGGCCGTCCAGGCTGGTGGCTCGCCCTCGGCCTCGTCTCCGGCATCGGGCTCTACGCCAAGTTCTCGACGGCTCTGCTGCTGGTGTTCGGTGGTATCTGGATTTTGTACGACGCCCGCGCTCGAAGCCGGCTTGCCACCCCATGGCCATGGCTCGGTCTTGCGGTTTTTCTGGGCCTCGCGGCGCCGCTGGCAATTGCGCTTTTCCGCCTCGATTTCCTGCCGCTGACCTATGCCGAGCATCGCAACGCCTGGGTGCTCGCCAACCGCGCACGGCTTTACTATATCGGCGTTCAGCTTGCAGGGCTTGCCGCTCTTCCCGCCGTTCTTGCTATTTCCGGCCTGCTGCGGCGGCAGGCCGACCCGGCACAAGATCCCTTACCGGCCCGCCCCGCCCCCGAGCGGCGCGCGATTGTCTACCTGGCATGGATGGGCCTGGGGCCGGCGCTCCTGATCATGACCGCCTCGCTGTTTATCGGCACCGGCGAGTCCTGGGGCGCGACGATGTACAATTTGGTCGGCACCCTCGCGGTTGCGCTCTTGGGCCAGCGCGTGGGGGCGGCCGAGTTGCGCCGGCTGGCGCTGCTGGCAACGCTCTGCGTGGTCGGCGTATCAAGCGCCTATGCGGTTACACGCTGGACCAGTTGCAACGTCCTCGGTCGCCTGCAGCCGATGTGCTGGCCGGCACGATCGATCTCGCAGACGGCCGAAGCGATCTGGCATGAGACGGTACCAGCACCACTGGGCATCGTCGGCGGCGAAGACGGCGTGGCTCAGCTTGCCGGGCTGGAAGCGGCGGACCAGCCGTCGATTTTCACGACGCTCGACAGGCGGCTTGCCCCCTGGATCACGGACCAGCGCCTGCGGGATCAGGGCATGCTGCTGGTGTGGCCGACCGGTTGGAGGCTCTCCCCGCAACAGCAGGCCTGGATCGCCGGCCTGCCGGTCAAGACCGTGCCATTCGACTGGTCGCTTAAGGCACCGCCCCTGGAGATCAGCTTTGCCGTCATTCCGCCCGGCAGAACCGGTTTCCCGGGCGATCCGCCCGGACCGCCCGATCCGGAATGACCCGCGATCCGACTTGAAGTTTATCGGCCCGACGTCAAAAGGCGCCAGCGTCACCGCCAGCGCCTCCGACGATAGGCTCAAGCCTCTGTTCAGGCGTTGGCGGCCTGCTTGTGCTGGACCGGATGGCTCTTCTTGAGCAGGTCCGAGACCAGGAAGGCGAGCTCGATCGCCTGGTCGGCATTGAGGCGCGGGTCGCAATGGGTGTGATAGCGGTCCTGCAGATCCTCCGCCGTGATGGCGCGGGCGCCGCCCGTGCATTCGGTGACGTTCTTGCCGGTCATCTCCACATGGATGCCGCCCGGATGCGTGCCTTCCGCGCGATGAACTTCGAAGAAGGTCTGCACTTCCTTGAGGATGCGGTCGAACGGCCGCGTCTTGTAGCCGGCCGCCTCGATCGTGTTACCATGCATCGGATCCGACGACCAGACAACGTTGCGGCCTTCCTTCTTAACTGCCCGCACCAGCTTCGGCAGATGCTCGGCGACCTTGTCGGAGCCGAAGCGCGCGATCAGCGTCAGACGGCCCGGCTCGTTTTCGGGATTGAGCAGGTCGATCAATTCCATCAGGCCGTCCGGCGTCAGCGACGGCCCGCATTTCAGGCCGAGCGGATTCTTGATGCCGCGGCAATATTCGATATGCGCGTGATCGGGCTGGCGGGTGCGATCGCCAATCCAGATCATGTGGCCGGAGGTCGCGTACCAGTCGCCGGAGGTCGAATCAACGCGCGTCAGCGCTTCCTCATAGCCGAGCAGCAGCGCCTCGTGGCTCGTATAGAAATCCGTCTCGCGCAGCGCGAAATTGGTTTCCGACGTGATGCCCACCGCGCGCATGAAATCCATCGTCTCGGTGATGCGGTTGGCGAGCGATTCGTATTTTTCTCCCTGCGGGCTGTCGGCGACGAAGCCCAGCATCCAGCGATGCACGTTCTCAAGGCTGGCATAGCCGCCCTGCGCGAAGGCGCGCAGAAGGTTGAGCGTCGCGGCGGACTGGCGATACGCCATCTCCTGGCGCGCCGGATCCGGAATGCGCGAGGAGGCGTCGAATTCGATGCCGTTGATGATGTCGCCGCGGTAGCTCGGCAGGGTCACGCCGGCCTTGGTCTCGTTGTCGGATGAGCGCGGCTTGGCGAACTGGCCGGCGACGCGGCCGACCTTCACCACCGGCTGCGCGCCGGCGAAGGTGAGCACCACCGACATCTGCAGGAAGACGCGGAAGAAGTCGCGGATGTTATCGGCGCCATGCTCGGCAAAGCTCTCGGCGCAGTCACCGCCCTGGAGCAGGAAGGCTTCGCCGGCGGCTACGGCCGCCAGCTGCTTCTTCAGCTTGCGCGCCTCGCCGGCAAAGACCAGCGGCGGATAGGTCGCAAGCCGCGCTTCCGTGGCTTGCAAAGCCCCAAGGTCCGGGTAGGCCGGAACCTGCTTGATCGGCTTTGCTCTCCACGAATTCGGCGACCATTTCGTCATCGCTGCACCCAACGCCCTTCCAGAGCAACTCCAGGAAAGTGTAACGGCTTTCCGTCCGGAATTGCGTCAAACAACCGGCGAGCGTGCTTGCCCGCCATTCCAGCCTCGATACGAGGTCGCGGCTCCTTACACGAAGCCGATTACCTATTCTAGCCGGGTTTTTCAGCGGTGGCGAATGGTCCGCCGCTCGCTATGCCGCGTCCGCCAGCGCGAGCAGGAACAAGCCCAGCCTCAACAACAGACAAGATGGGCTGTAAAGCAGGCTGTCATATCTGGCGAAACGCGTGTTCCTGACCCGCTTGAACAGCCCGAAATATCGCGACCAGCTCAACGCCCGCAGTGTGAATATCGCCGCCCACAGGATGATAAATATCATTTTATGATATATATGTCCTGCAGCGGTTCCGTTGCAGGTGGGGCTGCTGTTGTGGTTGTCTAGCCCAAAGGGCATTGTTGGTCAAAGCGACGGTGAAAGATGAATAAGATCCAGACTTTGATCCATCGACGAGCCGATGAACGCAGGAGGGCCGCGCAGGCTTGCGTATCGCGCATTCTTCAGAGCGCAAAAGGCCGCGGGATCGACATCTCCGTTGTCGGTTCCCTCGCGAAAGGTCGTTTCCGCGTTCATTCGGATATCGACTTGCTGGTTCACGGGAGAACCGATCCCGCGCGGCGGGCTATGGTCGAACATCTGGTCGCCGACCACCTCCGGGGAATGGATATTCCTTACGATCTCATTTTTGCGTCAGATATTTCGCCCGAACGGGTTCAGGAACTGCTCAATGACTGCGTTTAAGCATCCGGCATTCGCAAAGCTGTCGCCAAAAATCGACCGCGCGGCAAAAGAGCTGCAGCAGATTGATGAGTATTTGTCAGAGCACGGCAGCGAGATGGCACTTGGCGAATGGGGAGCGGTTGCAGCTGTTTCGCTTGGAATCCACAATATCTACAATGGCATCGAAGATATTCTGCTCAGTGTGGCCAACGATGTGGACGATCTCGTCCCCAAAGGGCCTTCGATGCACCAGGACGTGCTCGATCAAATGTCAGTGCAAATAGCTGGCATCCGCCCTGCTGTCCTTGACCCTGCGCTTTACGAGGCTTTCGGTGAGTTGAAAGGATTTCGTCATCTGGTGAGGCATCGGTACGGCTTTGACCTGAAAACGGACAAGGTTCAAGAAAATCTCGACCGAGCAAGAAAGGCATTCCCGGCTTTCGTGGAAGCCATTGTTTCCCTGGAGAGAGCCCTCACCGAGGAAAACACGGACGATAATGGTGACGGCTCGGGAGACGGGGCCTCCGGCGGCCGTTGAGTAGATGGCCCCGTCACGTACGCCGGAACAGATCTTGCGAGCGCTGACACCTGAGAACTGTCGGCTGGTGGCGCTGATCCATCGGCATCGGCCGCAAAGCGTCACGGAATTGTGCAATTTGGCAGCGCGGCCGCAACCGAACGTTTCACGCTCATTGGCGATTCTTGAGCGAGCCGGGATTATCTCAATGACGGGTTCTCGACCAAAGAGACCAGAACTGGCCGTGCAGCGCGTAACTATTGAACTCGTGGATCTTCAAAACGCCTGATATTGAATCAGTCGACTGGTCGTCGCCTTTTGGCGGTCCCTCATCATCCCAGGCCTACGCGGCCTTGTCGACGAGCCGCGCCAGTTGCGTCATCACCACGGCCGAGCCGGCGAGCCGCTTCTCCGCGTTCGGCCAGTCGCGGGTGAAAACGACGCTATGGTCGGCCCTGATCTTGGCCAGCGATCCCTGCTCGCCGATGAACTTGACCAGCCCGACCGGATTGGGGAACTCGCGCTTGCGGAAATGAATGACGACGCCCTTGGGCCCGGCATCGAGCTTCTCGACATTGGCCCTGCGGCAGAGCGCCTTGATGAAGACGATCTTCAACAGGTGCATCACCTCTTCCGGCAAAGGCCCGAAGCGGTCGATCAGCTCGGCGCCGAAGCCGTCGATCTCCTCGGTGGTTTCGAGGTCGCCTAGGCGTCGGTAGAGCGCCATGCGGAGCTGCAGGTCGGGCACATAGCTTTCCGGAATCATCACCGCGGTGCCGACGGCGATCTGCGGCGACCAGCCGCCGTCCTGCGCCTCGCCGGTATCTTTCACCTCGGCCACCGCCTCTTCCAGCATCTGCTGGTAGAGCTCGAAGCCGACCTCCTTGATATGGCCGGACTGCTCTTCGCCCAGAAGATTGCCGGCGCCACGGATGTCGAGGTCGTGGCTGGCGAGCTGGAACCCTGCGCCGAGCGTGTCGAGCGACTGCAGCACCTTCAGCCTGCGCTCGGCCGTATCGGTGAGCTTGCGGTTCGCCGGCAGCGTGAACAGCGCATAGGCGCGCACCTTCGAACGGCCGACGCGGCCGCGCAATTGGTAAAGCTGCGCGAGGCCGAACATGTCGGCGCGATGGATGATCAGCGTGTTTGCTGTCGGGATATCGAGCCCGGATTCGACGATGGTGGTCGACAGGAGCACGTCGTACTGACCGTCGTAGAAAGCGTTCATGATGTCGTCGAGCTCGCCCGGCGGCATCTGGCCATGCGCCACTGCCACTTTCAGCTCCGACACGGATTCCTTCAGGAAATCATGGATTTCGGACAGGTCGCTGATACGCGGCACGACATAGAAGGAATGGCCGCCGCGATAGCGCTCGCGCAGCAGCGTCTCGCGGATGACCAGCGGATCGAAGGGTGAGATGAAGGTGCGCACCGCCATGCGGTCGACCGGCGGCGTGGCGATAAGCGAGAGCTCGCGAACGCCGGTCAGCGCCAGTTGCAGCGTGCGCGGGATCGGCGTCGCCGACAGCGTCAGCACATGCACGTCGGACTTGAGATCCTTCAGCCGCTCCTTGTGCTTGACGCCGAAATGTTGCTCCTCGTCGATGATCAGCAGGCCGAGGCGCTTGAACGAGATCGAGCTGCCGAGCAGCGCGTGCGTGCCGACGACGATGTCGACCGTGCCTTCGGCGATGCCCTTCTTGGTCTCCGCCAATTCTTTTGAACCAACCAGGCGCGACGCCTGCGCGATGCGGATCGGCAGGCCCGAAAAGCGCTGCGAGAAGGTTTTGAAGTGCTGCCGCGACAACAACGTCGTCGGCACCACGACCGCGACCTGGAACCCTTCCATGGCCGCGATGAAGGCGGCGCGCAACGCAACTTCCGTCTTGCCGAAGCCGACGTCGCCGCAGATCAGCCGGTCCATCGGTTTGCCGGCGCCGAGATCATCCAGGACGGAATCGATCGCCGTCTGCTGGTCGTCGGTCTCCTCATAAGGGAAACGCGCGGCGAACTCGCCATAAAGCCCTTCCGCCGGGATCATGGAGGGCGCTGCACGCATCTGCCGCTCGGCGGCGATGCGGATCAATTGCCCGGCCATGTCGAGCAGGCGCCGCTTCAGCCGTGCCTTGCGCGCCTGCCAGGCGCCGCCGCCCAGCTTGTCGAGCGTCGCCTCAGTCGAATCCGAGCCATAGCGCGACAGAAGCTCGATGTTTTCCACCGGCAGGAACAGCCGATCGTCGCCGGCATAATGGATTTCGAGACAGTCATGCGGCGCGCCGAGCGCTTCTATGGTGCGCAAGCCGATGAAGCGGCCTATGCCGTGGTCGGCATGGACGACGATGTCGCCTGCCGACAGCGACGAGGCTTCGGCTATGAAATCGGAGGCCTTCTTCTTGCGCTTGGAACGCCGAATGAGCCTGTCGCCGAGGATGTCCTGCTCGGCGACGACGACCAGATCGTCGGTCTCAAAGCCGGATTCGAGCGGCAGCACGGCAAGGCCCGCCTGCCCCGGCTCCAGCTTTTCGACCTCGGCCAGCGTCGCGACAGGTTTCAGATTACCGAGATGGTGCTCCGCGAGAATTTGCCCAAGCCGGTCGAGCGAGCCTTCAGTCCAGCCGGCGACGACGACGCGGCGACGCGCCGCGCGCTCGTCGGCAATGTGCTTCACGACGACGTCGAAGACGTTGATGTTGGGATCGGCGCGCTCCTCGGCAAAGCTGCGGCCTTGCCGCGAGCCGCCATGGAAGACTTTTTTGGCACCGACATCAGGGGCGTCGAAGACGCTGAAGTCTATGTCCTCGCGCGGTCCGAGCGACGCCTTGAGGTTTTCGGGCGAGAGATACAGCAGATCCGGCGCCACCGGCTTGTAAGGGACGGCATCCTTGAGCGCGCTGTCAGCCTGCTTGCGGCGTGCCTCGTAGTGGTCGAGGATCAGCGTGTGGCGCTCGGCCAACGCCTCATGCGCCAGATGGTCGAACACGACAGGCGCGTCCGGCAGATAGTCGAACACGGTCGCCAGCCGCTCGTAGAAGAACGGCAGCCAATGCTCCATGCCGGCGAAGCGGCGGCCTTCGCTGACCGCCGCGTAGAGCGCGTCGTCGCGCGACGGCGCGCCGAAGGCCTCGATATAGGAGCGGCGAAAGCGGCTGATCGTTTCCGGTATCAGCGCCACCTCGCTCATCGCTTGCAGCGACATCGATTTCCGCTGCCCGGTGGTGCGCTGCGTCGCCGCGTCGAAGACGCGGATCGATTCCAGCGTGTCGCCGAAGAAGTCGAGCCTGAGCGCCTCGCTCCAGCCGGGGGCGAAAAGGTCGAGGATGCCGCCGCGCACCGCGAATTCGCCGAGGCCGCGCACGGTCGGCACGCGCTCGAAGCCGGAGACCTCCAGCCGCGCGATCAGCGCATTCATGTCGATCTGGTTGCCGGGCCTGGCATGAAACGTCTGCGCTTCGATCAGCTCGGCCGGCGGAATGCGCTGCAGCAACGCATTGGCGGTGGTGAGGATCACCGCGCGATGCGGTTTCTTCGCCAGCGCGATCATGGCCGAAAGCGCGTCGAGCCGCCGCGCCGCCGCATCGGCGCCGGGCGAGACGCGGTCGTAAGGCAGGCAGTCCCAGGCCGGCAGCTCCAGCACCGGCAGGCCGGGCGCGGCAAAGGCGAGCGCTTCGATGATCGCCGGCAGCCGCTGGCCGTCGCGCGCGACGAACAGCACCGGCTTGTCGGGCGCGATCTCCTGCGCCGTCCTCACCAGGGCGAAGGCTTCGTAGCCGTCGGCGACGCCGTCGACGATGAACTGGCCGGCGCGGCCCTTGGGCAGGCCGATGGAAGGAATGAGGGTCATGGATATGCGTTTTTCAAAATGTCATGGTCCGGCGCGATGCCAGGATCTTTTGCAGCACCGCGCAATCGATATCGGGCGAAACCGGGCGCTCCCCGGTGACCATCGGGAAAAATTCAGTGTCGGGAATTTCGAGAAGTCTCTCATATTGGTCGATTTCATCGCCGGTCAAGGCGCCGATCTCGGCGTCGGCGAAGGAACCGAGGATCAGGTCCATCTCGCGCATGCCGCGATGCCAGGAGCGGAACAGGAGCTTGCGGCGGCGCGCGTCCAACCCCTCGCTTGATCGCTGTGTTCCGGTCATGGCGCCGCATCCCTGTCCAAAGCGGCGCATATAGCGTGGATAGAGAGCGGTGTCAGCCTTTGCGCTGCCCTCGTCGCGACATAAGCTGACACGATGCGTCCCACCGTCCTCGATCCCTTGTTCGTTCCGATCACTTCGCTTGCCGGCGTCGGCCCGAAGGTCGGGTTGCTGATCGAGCGTGTCGTGCCGGCCGACCTCGGCGATCGCGCTGCGCGCGCGGCCGACCTTCTGTTCGTGCTGCCCAACACCGTCATCGACCGCCGCAACCGGCCCGGCATCGCGCTGTCGGCCGAGGGCCAGATCGTCACGCTCGAGGTGCGCGTCGACCGCCATCAGCCGCCGCCGCGCGGCAACAGGTCGGTGCCGTACAGGGTTTACGCCCATGACGACACCGGCGAGGTCGCGCTGACCTTCTTCCATGCCCATGCCGCCTATCTGCAGAAAATGCTTCCCGAGGGCGAGCGTGTGGTGATCTCGGGTCGCATGGAGTGGTTCAACGGCCGCCCGACCATGGTCCATCCCGACCATATCGCACCGATCGACGAGGCCGAGGGCCTACCGTTGGTCGAGCCGGTCTATCCGCTCACCGCCGGCCTCTCGGCAAAGGTGCTGCGCCGCGCCATCGGCCAGGCACTGGGCCGCCTGCCGGAACTGCCGGAGTGGCAGGACAACGCCTTCATGCGCCGCCATACATTCCCGTCCTTCGGCGATGCGCTTGCGCGCATCCATTATCCGAAGGATCCGATCGACGTTGCCGTCGAAGGCTCGGCCTGGCGACGCCTTGCCTATGACGAATTGCTGGCCGGCCAGGTTTCGCTGGCGCTGGTGCGAGCGAGAATTCGCCGTCTCTCAGGCCGGCCGCTTACCGGCGACGGCAGCATCGTCGAGAAATTGCGCGCTGCCCTGCCCTACAAGCTCACCGCCAGCCAGGAATTCGCGCTTGGCGAGATCAACGCGGACCTTGCCGATCCCGAGCGCATGCTGCGCTTGCTGCAGGGCGATGTCGGCTCCGGCAAGACGGTGGTGGCGCTGCTCGCCATGGCGCGCGCCGTCGAGGCCGGCGGCCAGGCAGCCCTGATGGCGCCGACCGAAATCCTGGCGCGCCAGCATCTGGCGACGATCGCGCCGCTGGCGGAAAAGGTCGGCCTGCGCCTCGCTATCCTGACCGGGCGCGAGAAGGGCCGCGAACGCACGGAGACGCTTGCAGGTCTTTCCGGCGGCGCGATCGACATCGTCGTCGGCACGCATGCCCTGTTCCAGGAAAGCGTGACGTTTCACGACCTCGTGCTGGCCGTCGTCGACGAGCAGCACCGCTTCGGCGTTCATCAGCGCCTCGCCATCACCGCCAAGGGTGACGCGCCGGACATGCTGGTGATGACGGCGACCCCCATCCCACGCACGCTGGTGCTGACCGCCTTCGGCGACATGGATGTCTCGAAGCTCACCGAGAAACCGGCCGGCCGGCAGCCGATCCGCACCGTCACCTTGCCGATGGAGCGGCTGGATGAGCTGGTCGGCCGCATGCTTGACGCCGTCGCCGATGGCCAGAAAATCTACTGGATCTGCCCGCTGGTCGAGGAATCCGAAGAGATCAAGCTGATGTCAGCGGAGGACCGTTTCGCATCGTTGAAACCGCTGTTCGGCGAACGGACCGGCCTGGTGCACGGTCGCATGAAGGGTGCGGAGAAAGACGAGGCGATGCGCGCCTTCAAGCAGGGCGAAACGCGCATCCTCATCGCCACCACCGTGATCGAGGTCGGCGTCGACGTGCCCGACGCCACGATCATGGTGATCGAGCATGCCGAACGCTTCGGCCTTGCCCAGTTGCACCAGTTGCGCGGCCGGGTCGGGCGCGGCGACAAGCCCTCCTCCTGCGTCCTGCTCTACAAGGAGCCGCTCGGCGAGACGGCCAAACGCCGGCTCTCGGTGATGCGAGAGACCAAGGACGGCTTCAAGATCGCCGAGGAGGACCTGAAACTGCGCGGCGAAGGCGAGTTGCTAGGCACCCGCCAGTCAGGCACGCCCGGCTTCCAGGTGGCACGCCTCGAGTTCCATGCCGATCTGCTCGAAGCCGCGCGTGACGACGCACGCCTGATCCTGTCGCGCGACCCGGAACTGCAGTCCGAACGCGGTGAGGCGCTGCGGCTGTTGCTTTACCTGTTCGGCCGCGACGAGGCAGTGCGGCTGCTGCGCGCCGGCTGAGCGCCGAGCGGCGGATTGGCGAGCGGTCCTTCAAGATGCTCGCCGTTCAGCGTCACCAGCTTGGCCTTGACCTCCGGCGCCACCATGCCGGCCGAAACGATCAGCTTGGCGCCGTCCTCGATCGACATGTCGAGCGGCACGATCTCGGATTTGTGCACATACATCAGGAAACCGGTGGTCGGATTGGGTGTGCAGGGCATGAACACCGCAATCAGCGGATCGCCTTCCTGATCCAGCTTCTGGTTGATCTCCGTTTCCTTGTCGTTGGCGACGAAGACCAGCGACCAGACGCCCTTTCTCGGATATTCGACCAGCCCGACCTGGCGGAACATGTCACCCTTGTTCGACAGCACCGTCTCGAAAATCTGCTTCAGCGAGCCATAGATGCCACGCACCAGCGGCATGCGGCCAAGCAGCCGCTCGCCGAAATTGACGATGGCGCGGCCGACGATGTTCGCCGTCAGGAAGCCGATCAGCGTGATCAGCACCAGCGCCACGATCAGCCCGAAGCCCGGAACCGGGAACGGCAGATAGGTATCGGGGTTGTAGCGGGCTGGGATATAGGGTTTTACCCAGGAATCGACCCAGCCGATCAGCGACCAGGCGATATAGACCGTGATCGCTAGCGGCGCGCAGACGATGAAGCCCGTCAGGAAATAATTCCTCAGCCGGGTCATGCCAGAGGTCTTCAGGGCGTCGGACATGGGTTCACCGCGGCGCAGGTTGCAACGCTGAGATTAGTGAACCGCGAGCCGGTTTGGAACTGCGAAGTTTTTAAAGAGCGATCGTCAGGCCGCTGTATCCAGCGGCACGATCTTCTCGAGTTCCGACGCTATTTTGCTCGCTTCGATCTCCAACTCGTAGGCCTTCTGGAAGTTCATCCAGAACTCGGGCGTGGTGTTGAAGAACCTGGCGAGGCGAAGCGCCGTATCCGGAGTAAGACCGACTTCCTCCTTGACGATGCGCTCGATCCGGGTGCGCGGAAGATTAAGCTTCTTTGCAAGCACGCCGGCACTCATGCCGAGCGGCACCAGATACTCCTCGCGCAGGAATTCTCCCGGGTGGATGGGGCGTGCGAACTTGAGCATAACTCCGTATCCTCAAAGGGTTAGGGCGAGTGCCGTTCAATGGTAGTCGACAATTTCCACATCTTCGGCTCCGGCGGCTGTCCATCTGAAACAGATGCGCCATTGGCCGTTGATGCGTATGGAATGTTGCCCGACACGATCCCGCTTCAGAGCCTCCAGATGGTTTCCAGGTGGCGACCGAAGGTCATTCAGTTGGACGGCATTATCAATCGCCCGGAGCCGCCTTTCAGCCCGGGCGACCAGATCCGGCGGAAATCCCTTAGGTGCCCTGCCAGCCGCTACCTCTTCGACCGTCTTGCCTTTGAATGAAACGATCAACAGCCATCCCCACGTGCCGTATCATACTCTGATACGTAGCCGGCAGCAAGATCATGTATCATTAATTGATACAGATCAATCGTGGAAACGAAACCTACTCCACCGTCACCGATTTCGCCAGATTGCGCGGCTGGTCGACGTCGGTGCCCATGAAGACGGCGGTGAAATAGGCCAGCATCTGGATCGGCAGCGCGTAGATGATCGGCGAGATGATCTCCGGCACTTCGGGCAGGATAATCGTCTCCATCGTCTTGATGCCGGCCTGCGCGGCGCCCTTTTTGTCGGTGATCAGGATGATCTTGCCGCCGCGCGCCGCCACTTCCTGCATGTTCGACACGGTCTTTTCGAAGATACGGTCATGCGGCGCGATCACGATCACCGGCATGTTCTCGTCGATCAGCGCGATCGGACCATGCTTCAGCTCGCCGCCGGCATAGCCTTCGGCGTGGATATAGGAGATTTCCTTGAGCTTCAGCGCGCCTTCCATGGCCAGCGGGAAATTGGTGTCGCGGCCGAGATAGAGCACGTCCTTGTAGCGCGACAGCTCGCGCGAGATGCGCTCGATCTGCTCGTCGAGCTTCAGCACCTGGGTGGCGTAGCGCGGCGCCTCGGAAAGCTCGCGCACCAGCTGCTTTTCCTGATCGGGCGAGATCGTGCCGCGCGCCACGCCCGCGCGGACCGCGAGCGCAGCCAAGACGGATAGCTGACAGGTGAAAGCCTTGGTCGAGGCGACGCCGATCTCCGGCCCGGCAAGCGTCGGCAGCACGACGTCTGATTCGCGCGCCATGGTCGATTCCCGCACATTGACGACAGCACCGATTTTCATGCCGGCCTTGCGGCAATAGCGCAGCGAAGCAAGCGTGTCGGCGGTCTCGCCCGACTGCGAGATGAAGAACGCCGCATCATTGGCCGAAAGCGGCATCTCGCGATAGCGGAACTCGGAGGCGACATCGATGTCGATCGGCAGCCGCGCATAGCGCTCGAACCAGTATTTCGAGATAAGCCCGGCGAGATAGGCGGTGCCGCAGGCCGAAAGCGCAAGGCGGCCGATCTTGGCGAAGTCGAACGGCAGGTCGAGCGGCTTCGACACCCCCGATGCGAAATCCACGTAATGCGCCAGCGTGTGCGAGATCACCTCGGGCTGCTCATGGATTTCCTTTTCCATGAAATGGCGGCGGTTTCCCTTGTCGACCATGAAGCTGGTCGACAGTGACTGCTGGCGCTTGCGGTCGACTTGTCTACCGTCGATGTCGTAGATGGTCACGCTTTCGCGACGCACGACCGCCCAGTCGCCGTCTTCCAGATATGTGACCGCATTGGTGAAAGGCGCCAGCGCGATGGCGTCCGAGCCCAAAAACATCTCGCCCTCGCCATGGCCGACGGCCAGAGGCGGGCCGTTGCGGGCGCCGACGATCAGGTCCTCGTCGCCCTTGAACATGATCGCCAGGGCAAAGGCGCCGGAAAGCCGCTTCAGCGCCGCATGCGCGGCTTCCACCGGCTTCAGCCCCTTGGCGAGCTCGCGCGCCACCAGATGCGCGACGACCTCGGTGTCGGTCTGCGAAGAGAATGAGTAGCCGTCGCGGGTGAGCTCGTCGCGCAGCTCGGCGAAATTCTCGATGATGCCGTTGTGGACGATGGCGACGCCCTCGGAAAAATGCGGATGCGCATTGGTCTCGTTGGGCACGCCATGCGTCGCCCAGCGGGTGTGGCCGATGCCGATCGTGCCGTCGAGCGGCTCGTCCTTCAGCCGGCGTTCGAGATTGACCAGCTTGCCCTCGGCGCGGCGGCGGCCGAGCTCGCCCTTTTCGATGGTGGCGACGCCAGCCGAGTCGTAGCCGCGATATTCAAGCCGCTTCAGCGCATCGACGATGAGCGGCGCGACTTGGCTTCGGCCAACGATTCCAACGATACCGCACATGGCGATTGCCCCCGATTCCCAGCAGAAAACCCAGCGCTATCTATGGATTGCCGGGCTGCCGTAAAAGTCACTTTGCGTTTCGTTCCGTGTCAACCGGAACCCTGTTTGAAGACCACCATGGCAGAGGGCCATTGCGATCCAGTTACCGCAATTGCTCGGTTTTTCAGCCGCTTCAGCGCCGAAGCGTGCACACGCATTGCCGTTCGTCTCCGCTGTGAGGTGCTGCTGGGGTGTCGAGTATCATTTGCCGCGGCGGTGCGTCATCCTCCAAATGACGATCCACGCTGGATCGCGCAAGCCGGCTTTGAGACGCGGCTCGCGCTGCCGCTGTTCTTCCTGATCCCCAATCCCTGCTCGCTATTCCGCCGCAGCCTTCTTCTTCGCCGCGGCGGCCGAGGCGAAGCGCTCGCGCAACTCCTTGCCCTTGCCGGGAATCGTCTTCTGGCGGGCGCGGCCGAAGGCGAGCGCATCATCGGGCACACTCTCGGTGATCACGCTGCCGGAAGCGATATAGCCGCCTTTGCCGATCGAAACCGGCGCCACCAGCGAGGAATTCGAACCGACAAAGGCCCCCTCGCCGATGTCGGTGAAGAATTTCGAGTAGCCGTCATAATTGCAGGTGATGGCGCCGGCGCCGATATTGGCTGCCGCACCCACGCGCGCATCGCCGATATAGGTCAGGTGGTTGACCTTGGCGCCCTCCTCGATCGTCGCCTGCTTGACCTCGCAGAAATTGCCGACCTTTGCCTTGTTTCGAAGGTCCGCGCCGGGCCGCAGCCGCGCGAACGGCCCGACATCACAGTTTGAGGCGATCGTTGCGCCCTCGATATGGCTGAAAGCATGGATCTTGGCGCCCGATGCGATCTTGACGCCCGGCCCGAACCAGACATTCGGCTCGACGATCGTATCGGTGCCGATCTCGGTATCGTGCGAGAAATAGACGGTTTCGGGCGCGATCAGCGTGACCCCAGACAGCATCGCCTCGCGCCGCCGGCGCGTCTGCCAGATGGCTTCCGCCTCGGCGAGCTCGGCCCGGTTGTTGATGCCGAGCGCGCTTTCGAAACTCGCTTCCGTCGCTACCACGTCGAGCCCTTCCGCGCCGGCGATCTCAACGATGTCGGTGAGGTAGAATTCGCCCTTCGCGTTCTTGTTGCCGACCTTGTCGAGCAGCCGCAGCGCATGCTTGGCCGCAACCGCCATCATGCCGGCATTGCAGAAGCCGATCTTTTTCTCTTCCTCCGAGCAGTCTTTCTCCTCGCGGATGGCGATGAGACGGCCGCCCTTTTCGATCAACCGGCCGTAGCCGGTCGGGCTTGGCGGACGGAAGCCGATGACCGCGACGGCGGCACCCTCCGCCAGCTTCTGCCGCGCTGCGGCCAGCGCCTGCGCATCGATTAGCGGCGTGTCGCCGAACATCACGAGAATGTCGTCATAACCCTTTGATATCGCTTCACGCGCGGCAAGGACCGCATGCCCGGTGCCGAGCCGCTTCTCCTGCACGAAGGTCTCCGCCTTTGGCGCGAATTTCTGCACCGCCTTGCGCATCTCGTCTGTGCCGTGGCCGATCACCAGCGCCACACCGGTCGCGCCGGCAGCCTCAGCGGCTTTCACGACGTGCGCCACCATCGGCAGGCCGGCAATGGCATGCAGCACCTTGGGCATCGCGCTTTTCATGCGCGTGCCTTCGCCGGCGGCGAGGATAACGGACAGGCAGGTTCTCTGGCTCATGGATGGGCAACCGTATGAAAAAGGTTTGAATCAATGCATGCTAGCAGCGCAGGCCATGCTGCACCAATGCGGTTAAATTCCGGTGAGATAGGTTCAGCAACTGACTTTCAATCAGTAGCTCTACCAAGGAAAAATCCCGCAATCGCCGCTACAGCAGCCCGTGCCTCTTGAGCTCCGCCTGTTCATCGCCCGAAATCCAGCCGAACACCTTTAAGCTGCCATCGCGCCGTTCGACGAGATAGTCGACTTCGAAATCGATGGTGACCGAACTTTTGTCCTTGCGCTCATATTCGCCCGACCATTGCACCTTGGCCACGCAATGGTCCTGATCGATTGGGGTCACCGAGACATCCTTGCAGGTCATCCTCTTGCTGCCCAGCGCGCGATAGGCCTCAAAACCCTTCTTCATCGTGTCTTTCAGCTGCTGGCCGTTCTCGCCCGCCATGACACCGGCCGGCGTCACCGAGACGAAGCCGGTCGAATACAGTGCGCCGACATCGCCCCTATCGACATTGCCGGCGATCGCATCGTTGTAGAACTTCTCATAGCTCTTGAAGAACGTCTGCACATCCGCCTTGGCTATCATTCCCGCCTCGTTGCAACTGCTTGCGTACAAGCTTGTAACATCGGCTCTCAGCCATCGTTCCGGGTCGGCGGTGGCGCCTATCCCAGCCTTCCCAGAACCGGGAAATTCTCCAAGAGCCAGTAGGACGCGCTCTGCACGCCGCCAGTGAGGAAAAACACGCCGGCGACGACCAGCAGCGCGCCGATCGTCTTCTCGACGCGGCCGAGATGGACGCGGAATTTGCCGAGAAAGCGCATGAAGGCGCCGGAAAACAGCGCCGCGATCAGGAACGGGATGCCGAGGCCGAGGGAATAGGCGGCAAGCAGCAGCGCGCCCTCGCCCACGGTCTCGCGCCCGCCGGCCAAAGTCAGGATCGGCCCCAGCACCGGGCCGATGCAAGGTGTCCAGCCGAAGGCGAAGGCCAGCCCCATGACATAGGCCGCGATCATGCTGGCCGGCTTGCCCTGCGACTGGAAGCGCGCCTCGCGTGACAAAAGCGGAATGCGCAGGATACCGAGGAAGTTGAGGCCCATGATGATGATCAGCACGCCCGCCGCCATCGCCAGCGGCTCCTGCCAGACGCGCAGCAGGCGGCCGATGGTCGAGGCGCCGGCCCCAAGCGCCACGAAGACGGTGGAAAAGCCGAGCACGAAGGCCACGGAAGCATAAAGCAGCGCGCCGCGCGCGCCTTCCTTTGCCGTCACGCTTTGATTGCCACGGAAATCGTCGACCGAAACGCCGGCCATGTAGCAAAGATAGGGCGGCACCAGCGGCAGCACGCAAGGCGACAGGAACGAGATCGCCCCTGCCCCGACCGCGCTGACATAGCCGATGTCCAATGCCATTCAATGAGTCCCGATTGTGCTGGCGTCGATATAGCGATGCGGGCACGCCCGTGCCAATCACCATTGTGTGGCACGTCGCCGCTTCGCCTCAGGAAGAAACAGGCATCCCAACGCGTTGACCGAACAAGCGCGCGACTGCCGCGCGCTTGTTTCAGGGAGACTACCGTGAAAGCAATCGCACTCGGCTTTGCCGCGCTACTGCTGGGCACCGCCGCATCCCAGGCCGCCGAAGCCTGGAAGGAAGCCGAAGTCAGCGGCACCAAGATCTATACCGACGCCAAGGGCATGACGCTCTATACCTTCGACAAGGACGAGAAGGGCAAGTCCAATTGCTACGACAAATGCGCCGCCAACTGGCCGCCGCTGAAGGCCGAGGCCGGGGCCAAGGCCGACGATGAATGGACGATCGTCGACCGCACCGACGGCAGCAAGATGTGGGCCTATGACGGCAAGCCGGTCTATACCTTCGTTAAGGACGAGAAGGCCGGCGACATGACCGGCGAAGGCGTTGCCGGCGCCTGGCACGTGGTCAAGGCCGACTGAGGCAACGCTGTTGAATGCCCCGGCTGCCGGTTCCCTTGATCCGGCAGCCTGTTGTTGATTACCGATCGTCCGCCCGGTTCGAGGCGTGCATGCCTCCATCCCCAAAAATGTGATCTTTGCCATACACTCTAAGAGTGTATTGCCAGCGGCCGCTTCCCAAATTGGCGGCTTCCCCTTGACCGATCGCAAAAGCACGGCCATGTGAGCGACGAAAAGAGTGGGATTTCGTCGCGCGTCGCGGAGTTCTTCCGCCACCTCACAGCTGAATAAGAGACCTCATGGACGTCGTCGTCGTCGAATCGCCGGCCAAGGCGAAGACAATCAACAAATATCTCGGCAAGAACTATAAGGTTCTGGCCTCGTTCGGCCATGTCCGCGATCTGCCGGCCAAGGATGGCTCGGTGCGCCCTGACGAGGACTTCGCCATGTCCTGGTCGGTCGACACCGCATCGGGCAAGCGCCTCGCCGACATCGCCAAGGCGGTCAAGGATGCCGATGGGCTGATCCTCGCCACTGACCCGGATCGCGAGGGCGAGGCGATTTCCTGGCACGTGCTCGAAGTCCTGAAGCAGAAGCGCGCGCTGAAGGACAAGCCGGTCAGCCGCGTCGTCTTCAACGCCATCACCAAGGCCTCGGTGCTGGATGCCATGGCCAATCCGCGCCAGATCGACGCGCCGCTTGTCGACGCCTATCTCGCCCGCCGCGCGCTCGATTATCTCGTCGGCTTCACGCTGTCGCCGGTGCTGTGGCGCAAGCTGCCGGGCGCCCGCTCCGCCGGCCGCGTGCAGTCGGTGGCGTTGCGCCTGGTCTGCGACCGCGAATCCGAGATCGAGCGCTTCATCCGCGAGGAATACTGGCAGATCGCAGCCATCCTCGGCACGCCGCGCAACGACAGTTTCGAGGCGCGGCTGACCGCCTTTGCCGGCAAGAAGCTGCAAAAACTCGACATCGCCAACAAGACTCAGGCCGACGACATCAAGGCGATGCTCGAAGGCGCGACCTTCAAGGCATTGTCGGTCGAGGCCAAGCCTACCAAGCGCAATCCCGGCCCGCCCTTCACCACCTCGACGCTGCAGCAGGCCGCCTCGTCAGGCCTCGGTTTCTCGGCCACGCGCACCATGCAGGTCGCGCAAAAGCTCTATGAAGGCATGGACATCGGAGGCGAGACCGCCGGCCTCATCACCTATATGCGTACCGACGGCGTGCAGATGGCGCCGGAGGCGATCGAGGCTGCCCGCAGCGCCATAGTCAGCGAGTTCGGCGCGAAGTACCTGCCGGAGAAGCCGCGTTTCTACACCACCAAGGCGAAGAACGCCCAGGAAGCGCATGAGGCGATCCGCCCGACCGATTTCGGGCGCACGCCTCAGTCGGTCAGGCAGTATCTCGACGCCGACCAGGCGCGCCTCTACGAGCTGATTTGGAAGCGTGCCATCGCCAGCCAGATGCAGCCGGCCGAGATCGAACGCACCACGGTCGAGATCGAAGCCGTCAACGGCGCTCGTGCTGCCGAGCTTCGGGCCGTCGGTTCGGTTATCCGCTTCGACGGCTTCATCGCCGCCTATACCGACCAGAAGGACGAGGACGCGGAGGACGAGGAGAGCCGCCGCCTGCCCGAGATCCGCTCCGGCGAGCAGCTCGCCCGCCAGGCGATCAACGCCACCCAGCATACCACCGAGCCGCCGCCGCGCTATTCCGAGGCGTCGCTGATCAAGAAGCTGGAAGAGCTCGGCATCGGCCGGCCATCGACCTACACCGCGATCCTGAAGACGCTCGAGGACCGCGACTACGTGACCATCGACCGACGCCGGCTGGTGCCGCAGGCAAAGGGCCGGCTGCTCTCGGCCTTCCTCGAAAGCTTCTTCGAACGTTACGTCGAATACGACTTCACCGCTTCGCTCGAGGAGAAGCTCGACGAGATTTCCGACGGCAAGCTCGCCTGGAAGGACGTGCTGCGCGACTTCTGGAAGGATTTCTCCGGCGCCGTCGACGACATCAAGGAACTGCGCGTCGCCGACGTGCTCGATGCGCTCAATGAAGAACTCGCGCCGCTGGTCTTCCCGGAACGCGAGGACGGCTCCAATCCGCGCATCTGCCCGAAATGCGGCACCGGCAATCTGTCGCTGAAGCTCGGCAAGTTCGGCGCCTTTGTCGGCTGCTCGAACTATCCCGAGTGCTCCTACACACGCCAGCTCGGCGACGCCGCCAATCCCAATGGCGAGAACGGCAATGGCGAGGACGGCGTCAAGCTGCTCGGCAAGGACCCTTACACCGCCGAGGAAATTACCCTGCGCAGCGGCCGTTTCGGCCCCTATATCCAGCGCGGCGAGGGCAAGGAGGCCAAGCGCTCCAGCCTGCCCAAGGGCTGGACGCCCGACTCGATCGACCACGAGAAGGCGCTGGCGCTGCTGGGTCTGCCGCGCGATGTCGGCAAGCATCCCGAAACCGGCAAGATGATCTCGGCCGGCCTCGGACGCTACGGCCCGTTCGTGCTGCATGACGGCACCTATGCCAATCTGGAAAGCATCGAGGACGTGTTCTCGATCGGGCTGAACCGCGCCGTTTCGGTGATCGCCGAGAAGCAGCAGAAGGGCAAGGGTGGCCGCAACGGCGCCACGCCGGCGGCGTTGAAGGACCTCGGTGACCATCCCGACGGCGGCGGCAAGATCGTCGTGCGCGACGGCAAATATGGTCCGTATGTGAACTACGGCAAGGTCAATGCGACGCTGCCAAAAGGCAAGGACCCGCAATCGGTGACGATGGACGAAGCGCTCGCCCTGATTGCCGAGAAGGAAGCCAAGGGCGGAGGCGGCAAAAAGCCCTTCCGCCGGGCGGCGAAGAAGGGATAGCAGGACGTGGCGCGCAGGATCTCCGGAAGAAGCCACGGCGATCCGCGCAACGCCGACACCAGGGCCAAGGTCAAGGACGACTATCGTCCCTCGCGTGACGAGGTCCTGCGCTACATCGCCGAAAATCCCGATCGCTCCGGAAAGCGCGAGATCGCCAAGGCCTTCGCGCTGCGCGGCGAGGACCGCATCTGGCTGAAAGACCTGTTGCGAGACCTTCAGGACGAAGGCCTCCTCAACAAGGAGCGCAAGCGCCTCACCCGCGCGGGCGCCGTGCCTCATGTCGCGGTGCTCGACATTTTTGGCCGCGACGATGACGGCGTGCTTCTGGCGAATCCAAGTGAATATACCGGCGCCGGCTCGCCCCCCGTCATCGCCATCCGCATCTCGCGCGCCGCCGGAGGCCCGGTCCCCGGCATTGGCGACCGTGTGCTTGCCAAGACTTTCCCGACCGACGATCCGTCAGGCCCTGCCTATACCGGGCGGGTGATGAAGATCTTCGAGAAGCGCAGCGACGCCGTGCTCGGCGTCTTTCGCGTGCTGAAGGATGGGACGTTCCGCATCGAGCCGGTCGAACGGCGCCAGCCGGAACTGATCGTCGACAAGGAATTCCAGAACGGCGCCAGGAATGGCGATCTGGTGGAGGTGGAGCCGGCGCGGGCATCCCGTTACGGACTGCCCCGGGCAAAGGTGCTGGCGGTGCTGGGCTCGCTGAGCAGCGAGAAGGCGGTCTCGATGATCGCCATCCACGCCCACGACATTCCCCATGTCTTTCCTGCGGACGTGATTGCCGAGGCCGAAGCGATGAAGCCGGCGACGCTCGATCACCGCGAGGACTGGCGCAGTCTGCCGCTGGTGACCATCGATCCGGCCGATGCCAAGGACCATGACGACGCGGTCTTCGCCACGCCGGACATGGACAAGAAGAATCCCGGCGGCGTTGTCATCACCGTGGCGATCGCCGATGTCGCAACCTATGTTCGCTACGGCACGCCGCTCGACCGCGAAGCCCTGAAGCGCGGCAATTCGGTCTATTTTCCGGACCGCGTCGTGCCCATGCTTCCTGAACGCATCTCCAACGATCTCTGCTCGCTGCGCGAGGGCGAAGACAGGCCGGCAATCGCCGTGCGCATGACCTTCTCCTCGGAAGGCCGCAAGCTCAGGCATTCCTTCCACCGCGTCATGATGAAGTCGGCCGCCAAGCTCGCCTACCCGCAGGCGCAGGCCGCGATCGACGGCGTGCCCGACGACAAGACACGGCCGATCCTCGACAGCGCTTTGAAGCCGCTATGGGACGCCTACGCCGTGCTCAGGCGCGGCCGCCAGTCCCGCCAGCCGCTTGAGCTCGACCTGCCCGAGCGCAAGATCCTGCTGAAGCCCGACGGCACGGTCGACCGCGTCGTCGTGCCGGAGCGCCTCGACGCGCATAAGCTCATTGAGGAATTCATGATCCAGGCCAATGTCGCGGCCGCCGAGACATTGGAGGGCAAGAAAGAGCCGCTCGTCTACCGCATCCATGACGCGCCGTCGCTCGCCAAGCAGGAATCGCTGCGCGAGTTCCTGGCAACGCTCAGCCTGTCGTTGGCGCGCGGCGCGCAGATGCGGCCGAGCCAGTTCAACGGCATTCTGGAGCGGGTGCGCGGCGCCGACAACGAGGCGCTGGTCAACGAAGTGGTGCTGCGCTCGCAGAGCCAGGCGGAGTACTCGCCGAAGAACATCGGCCATTTCGGCCTCAACCTCCGGCGCTACGCCCATTTCACCTCGCCGATCCGCCGCTACGCCGATCTGATCGTGCACCGTGGACTGATCGCGGCGCTTGGCCTCGGGCCCGGCGGCCTGGCGCAGCAGGAGGCGGACCGGCTGGAAGAGGTCGCCGCGCTGATCTCGGCGACCGAGCGTCGCGCCATGGCGGCCGAGCGCGATACGGTCGACCGGCTGATTGCCGCTTATCTCGCCGAGCGCGTCAACGACACGTTCGACGCGCGCATCTCCGGCGTCACCAAGGCGGGACTCTTTGTCCAATTGCCGCAGTATGGCGCCGACGGCTTTATTCCGGTGTCAACTCTGGGCGGCGACTACTATATCTACGACGAAACCGCCCGATCGCTGTTCGGGGAACGCACCGGCAAGGGCTATCAGCTTGCCGATCGTGTCGAAGTCCGGCTGGTCGAGGTCGCGCCAATGGCCGGCGCGATGCGTTTCGAGATGCTGACCGACCCGAAGCCCCTGCCCGGCTCAAGGCGGTCGTTCCACAAGGCCAAGGGCCGCGCCCGCGCGTCGCAATCGCGCTCGGGACCGCGCGGCAGGAGACGATAATGCCAGGTAACGTCCAAGTGCAAGAACAGGTTTTCGGCGGCAAGCATCATTCGGGCCGCGTCGCGCGTCCGCTGTGGACGGCGATCAAGCGCGGGATACTCGGCCGCTGCCCGCATTGCGGCAAGGGAAAGCTGTTCCGCGCTTTCGTGAAGCCCGTCGACAAGTGCGGGGTCTGCGGCGAGGAACTGCACCACCATCGCGCGGACGACCTGCCTGCCTATCTGGTCATCGTCATTGTCGGCCACATCGTGGTCGGCTCCTTCATGGCAGTGGAGGCGACCACCACGCTGTCTACGTGGCAGCACGCGCTGATCTGGGTGCCGTTGACCATCATTCTGGCCGTTGCGCTGCTGCAGCCAGTCAAGGGCGCTGTCATCGGCCTGCAATGGGCGCTTTATATGCACGGCTTCGGCGACGAGAAGGACGAATTCGAGAGCCATTGATAAGCCAGGCCGCACCGCGGTCGGCCCTGGTGCAAAGGCCGCGACGCGCAAGCCACTTTCGCATCAAGGAAGTTTCCGCTAGGTCGAGCGCATGGAAGGAATGACCAAGGCGGATGTCGACAAGCTCGATAAGGGCCTGGCCGTACGCAGCGGCCGGGCGTTGCGCCCGCGTGATGCGGCGACCCTCATTCTGCTCGATCGCCGGGACAAGGATGTTCTGGTGCTGATGGGCCGGCGCCATGCCGGGCACGCCTTCATGCCCGGAAAATTCGTCTTCCCCGGCGGCCGCACCGATCCCGCCGACAGCCGCGTTCCCGTCGCTGCCCCTCTGCGGGGTGAAGAAGAAGGCAAGCTGGCCGCAGGCCCCGGCGGCGCGAGCGCGGCGCGGGCCCGCGCAATCGCCCTATCGGCGATTCGCGAGACCTATGAGGAAGCCGGCCTGCTGATCGGCCGCAAGGGCGCCTTCTCGACCGCGAAGCGCGACTGGCAGGGTTTTGCCGAACATGGCGTAGTCCCCTCGCTTGACGCGCTCCGCTTCGTCGCCCGCGCCATCACTCCGCCCAATCGCGTGCGCCGTTTCGACACGCGTTTTTTCAGCGCCTGGCGCCACGACGTTGCCGTGGAATTGCCCGGCGGCGGTCCGACGAACGAACTCGAAGAACTTGTCTGGCTGCCGCTTGCCGATGCCCGCAAGGCCGACATCCCCGACATCACCGGCGTGGTCCTGGAAGAACTGGAAAGTCGGCTTGCCGAAGATCCATTGCTGCGGCCGGGGGGCGCCGTGCCGTTCTTCCGGCTCGTCCGCAACCGCTTCGTCCGCGAAGTCCTTTAGAAACAGAGCATTTTGATCCCATGACGGTCGATACCCAACAACAGGGCGACGAACGCGTACACTGGCTGCCGATGGTCGCGGCGATCTCTTCGATCAGCGTCGTCGGCATCGCCATAGGCTTAGGCATGCCGCTGCTCAGCGTCATTCTGGAAAGTCGCGGCCATTCCGCTTCGATGATCGGTCTCAACACCGCTGTCGCCGGTCTCGCCTCGATTGCCGGCGCGCCGCTCGCTACCCCGCTTGCCATGCGGCTAGGCGTCGCCTGGACCATGCTGTTGATGATTGCCATCGGCGCGCTCGCCTTCGTCGGCTTCCATTTCGCGCCGGAATTCTGGATGTGGTTTCCGCTCCGCGTCGCCCTGCATATTTCGCTGACGGTATTGTTCATCCTGTCGGAATTCTGGATCAGCACCTCCGCCCCGCCGAACCGGCGCGGCCTTGTGCTCGGCATCTACGCCACCGTGCTGTCGCTCGGCTTCGCCGCCGGACCATGGCTGTTCGCCCATCTAGGCAGCACGGGCTTCCTGCCGTTCGGCGTCACCATAGCGCTGGTGACGCTTGCCGCCATTCCGGTGCTGGCCGCCCGCAACGAGAGCCCGACCATCGTCGCCGACAGCGAGACCAGCCACTTCCTGCGCTATATCTGGCTGGTGCCGACCGCGACCTTCGCCGTGCTTGTTTTCGGCGCCGTCGAGACCGGCGGTTTCTCGCTCTTCCCCGTCTACGGCAATCGCATCGGCTATTCGGAAGCCGACGCCGCGCTGCTCCTGACAATGATCGGGCTCGGCAATGTGCTGCTGCAGATCCCGATCGGCATGATCAGCGACCGCGTTTCCGACCGCCGCTACCTGCTGCTGGCCTGCGCCACGGTCGGGCTCATCGGCACCGTCTTCATGCCGTTCTTCGCGCAGAACTGGCATCTGATGGCGGCCCTCTTGTTCGTCTGGGGCGGCGTCGTCGCCGCCATGTACACGATCGGCCTTGCCCATCTCGGCTCGCAGCTGTCCGGCCATGAACTGGCATCCGCCAATGCTGCCTTCGTGCTTTGCTATGGCGTCGGCATGGTGCTGGGTCCGCAGGCGATCGGCATCGGCATGGATGCCTTTGGCCCATCCGGCTTCGGCTGGTCGCTGGCCTTTTTCTTCGCCGCCTACATGGCTCTGATCCTGGTCAGGCTGGTGCGCAAGATTCTCTAGGCAATGCCGCTGAAGCGTCGGGCATCCTGACATCACCGTGTCAGCAGCACCCCTGCTATAACCTGCCTCCGACGCGAGGTAGGAGAATTGCGATGGTCGACAGCGGCTTTGAAACCAGATCCCTCAGGATGGAACTGCTTCTGCTCGTCACGTTCCAGGCACCGGCCGTCGATGTCGAGCGCATCATGGAGGCCGTGGTGGCGATCACGCCGCTGCGCATGGGCAAGTATGACGCCAACGCCTATCAATCGGCGCAAGGCATCGAGCATTACCGGCCTCTCGAAGGCGCCGCGGCCGGCGCTGAGACCGAACTGCGCCGGCGACCCGGCACCGTCGAAGTGTCGTTCGAGATCGCCGACGACCAGGTGCTCGCCGCCCGTGTCGTCGAGGCGATATTCCAGGCCCATTCCTATCAGGAGCCCGTCATCCGCATCCAGCCGCTGCTCGCCAGCCGTTCCAAGGGTCTTGACGACCGTGCCAATCCCAACCGCTGGTGGAACACCACGGGCGACTGGAAAAAGGCGGGTGAGGATCGACTCGGCAAGGCGCCAAGCCCGGAATCGGTTGCGGCGGAGTAAAGCCGGAGCCTTGCAGCGCTTGGAAATCGCCGATGAATGACCACGCAACCCGCATGCCCGCACGCGATCCTCAGGACCTGGCGCGGCTTTTGGTTGCTCGCCAGCAGGCGGGAGACGCTGAAGGCATGGCCGCTCTCTACGCGCCCGATGCCATCCTCGATATCGGCAGCGGGCAGTTGGCGCGCGGCAGGGACGCCATCCGCGCGTTCTACGCCAAGTTGGTGATGGCGGGGCCAAAGTTTGAACTTGGAGATCAGCGTCCGGCTATGATCAACGGAGATTTGGCTCTCACCTCCACGCGCCTTCCCAATGGCACGGTGACTGTGGAAATTGCTCGCCGGCAAGGCGACGGCACATGGCTCTGGGTGATCGACCAGCCATCCATCCTTCCATGAGCCGTGACTCATCGTCGTATCCGGAACGATCCTCGGGCGCTCGCGGGCTCGGAGGGCGCTCGGGCTTGACTTTCCGGGCGCGTTCTTTATGTGTCGCGCCAAGTTTCCCGCGTCCGGGTGTTTTCCCCGTGCTTCAGCGGCCAAAACTCCACGAACATTAACGGACGAAAATCATGGCCAAAGCCGCAAACATCAAGATCAAGCTTCTGTCGACCGCCGACACCGGGTTCTTCTACGTCACCAGCAAGAACAGCCGTACCAAGACGGACAAGCTCTCGTTCCGCAAGTACGATCCGGTCGCCAAGAAGCACGTCGAGTTCAAGGAAACCAAGATCAAGTAATCTGGTTATCCTGCGAAACCAAAAACGCCGCCCAGAGGGCGGCGTTTTTGTTTTAGGTCGCCCGTACGACAAAGGAGCCGTGCCACGATCAAGCACGGGGTTCCGATGTCGGTTTTTGAGAAAAGGGGGCCGGTCGGCGGTTGGCAGCGGTACGAGGAGGCCACTATGTGCCAGCGCCGGCCGGCCGACCCCACGGACCCAGGAGATGCGGCGGACCTGAGCATCATGGGGTATTTTTGGATCGAGCCGGCTACTCTACCCTCGCGCCGGCCTCGTCTTCTGTCTATGCGTCGCAGATTTGCGCAAGACCTTATAAAAATCAACCATTTCTTAACCACCGCTCACGAATCGCTTGGGTTAAGGTAAATTCGTAACCCTGTTGGGACGGCCGAGAATCGTCGCCTTTTTGCCGAGCATGTCTCCCGAAACTGGAAACCGGTTTCGGGATAAAGACCGGCGCGTGCGGGGTCTGAAAGATCGCGACGTGTTTTCAGGCAGCCTTGGCGACCACCCTGTTGCGGCCGCCGCTTTTGGCCTCATAGAGCGCAAGGTCGGCGCGCTTCATCAGGGCGGCGACGCTGTCGGTCCCTTTCAGAAGCGAGGACACGCCGACGCTGACCGTGACCTCGATCGCCTTGCCGTCGGCACCGATGGCAAAAGGCGCTTGCGCGATCTCGGCGCGAATGCGTTCGGCAACCTTCTCGGCGACCGCGCCGTCGGTGTCAGGCATAACCACGACGAACTCCTCGCCGCCAAAGCGGCAGGCGAGATCGATGCCGCGCACATTCTTGCGCAGCCGCCGGGCGAACTCGCGCAGAACGTCGTCACCGCCGTCATGGCCATGGGTATCGTTGATCGACTTGAAGCGATCGAGATCGGTGATCATCACCGACAGGGGCCGCCGCCGCGCCACGGCGCGATCGAACAGCGTCTGCAGATGGCTGTCGAGGTAGCGGCGGTTGTGCAGCCCGGTCAGCCCGTCGATCACCGCCATCTCGATCGTCTGCGCGACGCTGGCGCGCAATTGGTCGTTGTAGCGCTTGCGCCGCACCTGTGTGCGCAGGCGCGCCGTCAGCTCGTGCTGGTCGATCGGCCGGATCAGGTAGTCATTGATGCCAAGTTCCAGGCCACGCAGGATGCGGCCCTCCTCGCCCTCGTCGGCGAGCAGCATGATCGGCAGGAAGCGGGTGCGGTCGAGCGAACGCAGCTGCGAGCAGAGTCTCAGCGCATCGAAGTCGGAGAAGGCAGTCGAGATCAGCACGCATTCATACGCCGTCTCGGCCGCCTGGAAGAACCCCGCATTCGGGTCGGTCGCGACATCGAGCTCGGCGGTGTTGCGCAGCATCTTCTGGATGCGTTCGACGGAAGTTTTGCGCTCATCGATGAGAAGCACCCGCGGCTTGGCGTCTTCGGTCGCGAAATCGCGGCTCAGAAGCTCCTCGATGCCGATATTGCGCGTGGTCGAGGCGCGCAGCCTGAGCTCGTCGGTCAGCGACTTCAGCCTGACCAGGCTCTTGACGCGTGTCATCAGCTGCAGGTCGTTGACCGGCTTGGTCAGGAAATCGTCGGCGCCCGCCTCGAGGCCGCGCACCCGGTCCGACACCTGGTCGAGCGCGGTGATCATGACGACAGGAATATGCGAGGTCGCCGGATCGCTCTTCAAGCGCTTGCAGACCTCGAACCCGTCCATGTCCGGCATCATCACATCGAGCAGCACGACGTCGACCTTGCCGTTCTCGCAGGTCTCGATCGCATCCGGGCCGTTATTGGCCGTCAGCACCTCGAAATACTCGGCAAGCAGCCGAACCTCCAGCAGCCGCACATTGGCGGGGATATCGTCGACGACGAGGATCCGCGCGGTCATCTCAAAACTCCGGTTCTGCTGGTCTCGGGCATCAGGCGTCGCCCAGATAGGATTTGATCGTCTCGATGAAGCGCGGCACCGAGATCGGCTTGGAAATATAGGCCTCGCAGCCGCCCTGGCGGATGCGCTCCTCATCGCCCTTCATGGCGAAGGCGGTGACGGCGATGACGGGGATCGAATGCAATTCGTCGTCTTCCTTCAGCCATTTGGTCACTTCCAGGCCGGACACTTCCGGCAGCTGGATGTCCATCAGGATGAGGTCCGGCCGGTGCTGGCGCGCGAGGTCGAGCGCCTCCAGGCCATTGCGCGTGCGAACCGTGTCGTAACCGCTGGCTTCGATGAGGTCCCGAAAGAGCTTCATGTTAAGCTCATTGTCCTCGACGATCATCACCTTCTTAGCCATCAGTTTCCCGTCCCGACCGCCCTCGAAGCCGAAGGCCGTCGCAATGCGTCCCCTTCGGACCGCACCCAACCCATTTCCACTCTAACCCAATATGATTGACGAAACGGAAACCGGAGGTTGGAAAGCTGCACCAATTCCACCTTCGGACGTTGCATGGGAAAGAGCGGAGGCTTGCCGCAAGCGACGCTTGCCGTTACTGCGGAAGGAGACTCGAAAAAATCCACCATTGCAAAGGTAACGATGGCGAACGCAGCGTCAATGCGCGAGGAAGCGGAAACCGTTGCCGTCAAGGCCCTGGCCTTCGTCGCCGCCGACCCGGAGCTTCTGCCCCGCTTCCTGGCGATCACCGGCATCGAGGCGAACTCGATCCGCAGGGCCGCAGCTGAGCCGGGCTTCCTTGCCGGCGTTCTGCAATTCATCCTGGCGCACGAGCCGACGCTTCTGCGCTTCGCCGAAGAGACCGGCACGCCGCCTGCCGCCGTCGGCAAGGCGCTGCGCGCCCTTCCGCTCGGCGACGACGATCACGAGCGCTCGACATGAGCGACGATCCCGAGACGGCGCGGCAGATCGAAGAGCTTGCCGTCGATGACCGGCCGCTGCTGGTGCTCGATGTCGACGATGTCGTGCTCGAATTCGTCCGGCCCTTCCCGCATTTCCTGAAGTCGCGCGGCTTCGGGCTGACGCTGGCTTCCTTCCGCCTCACCGGCAACATCGCCGAGACGGCGAGCGGGCGGCTGATCGAGCAGCCGGAAGTGACGGCGCTTTTGGGCGAATTCTTCGACGCCCAGGCGGATTGGCAAAGCATCGCCGAGGGCGCGGCGGACGCGCTGGCGATGCTCGGACGAAGCGCCGAGATCGTCCTGCTGACCGCCATGCCGCACAAGCACCGCGCCGTGCGCCGCGCGCATCTCGATGCGCTGGGACTCAATTATCCGCTGCTGACGACGGAAATGGCCAAGGGACCTGCCATCGCGAAACTGCGCGGCGTCAAGAGCCGGCCCGTCGCCTTCGTCGACGACCAGCCTTCCAACCTGGTTTCGGCGCGCAATTCCGTGGCCGATGCCCACCTCTTCCATTTGATGGCTGACAACTCGCTGCGCGCCCTTCCTGCCGCCGACGCCGGAAGACATCATCTCGGTCGAGGACTGGCGCGATGCGGCGCCAAAGATCGCAGCCGCGCTCGGGCTTTAACCTAAGCACTCAAGGCTTCAGCTTCGCTCCGGCCCCACCATTGTCGCCGCCGTCCGAATCATCGCCGCCGGCGGAATCATCCGTTCCGCCCGCGCCGTCGTCGCCTGAGTTGTCATCCTGGCCCGCGCTGTCGTCCTGGGCGGCGTCCGGTCCCTTCAGCATGGCGCCGTTGACCGTGACTGATCCATCGGCCTTGGTGTTGATCATCCACTCCAGCCGGCCGTCCGGCAGCGTCTTGCCAAAACCTTTGACGGCCAACGCAAATGGGAAGGCCTGCGCCATCTGCTCATCGCTTTTGGCGGCTTCCTTCAAGGCATCGATGATCTTGTCATAGCCGGCGACATCGACGGTCACGGTCGCATCGGGTTTCTCGCCGGGAAAGGTCATCTCGCCTTCCAGCGCAACCTCGATACTTCCGTTCTTCACCGTGCTGTGCCCGATCACGACCTTCGGATTTTTGGCCTTGAAATCGGCGACCAAAGCTTTGCCGAATTCGTCCGACAGCGGCGGATTCTTATTGAGATCAAAGGCTTCGATCGCCTTTTTCGCCATCGTATCGAGATCGATATTGGCGCCGCCGAAATTCAGGTCGATGTCGGTGGGCAGCAATGGCGTGGTCCATTCCGGCAGGGTCTGATGCGGGATCGTCAGGCCGGCAGCCTTGATCGCGTAATCGACCTTGCCGTTCTGGGAGACGCCATCCATGCCGAATGCGGTGCTGAATTGCGTAGCGCCGAACTTGCCGACCGGGCTGTCCACCTCGAAATTCTTGAAGCCGTAATTGCCGTCGACCCTTTCCCAGATGGGCAGCGCGGCCAGCATCAACGATTTGAGCTCGGCCTGGTTGGCCTTGAGCTTGGCTTCGTCTTCATTGGCCACGGCAAAGGCAAGCAGGTCGAGCAGCGGCTTCGTCCGCACGCCTTTGCCGTGTGCGTCCACCGAAAGTTCCGGCGTCTTCAAGGTGAGCGGAAAGTTCATCCCGCTGTCGGGGTCGTTCACCTTGATCATCTCGACGAAGTCCGAGACTTTCTGCGTAGCCGTGAAGTCGACGCCGCCATTGGCGGATTTGGTCGCGGTAACGTTGGCGGTGCCGGCGCCGGTCGAGACATCTGCCTGCTGCTTGGCTTGCCGGGACGTCATGGTCATTCCGGCCAATGAGCTGGTCGCGCTGGTGAAGGCGGCAAGGGCCGGATCGTAGACGCTGGTCAGCTTGCCGTCCTTGATCGTGAACTCCATGCTCTGACGGCCTTCCGGTCCTTCGAACTCGAAGGATGCGCCTTGCGAGAAATTCGACGAGACGTCCCAGGACCCGTCGCTGCGCGGCTTCACCATCAGCGCGTATGGCGCCATGTCGAATTTCAGGAGCTTCTGTTCCGGCAGCGCATTGACGAGCGCCTTGACGTCAAGCGCGATCTTGTAGGCGTCGCCCTCGACCGAAACCTTGAGCACGCCTTTGTCGAACGCCTGCTTGCCGAAATAGCGCGCCAGATTGTCGGACAGATCTTTGGCGCCTTGATTGTCGACGGTCTGGGCAAAAGCCGGCGCGCTGAGCGCAAGGGCAAAGGCAAATGGCAAAATACGCTTCACGTCAGTTCTCCGTGATTTCGGAAGACGAAATATTCATGCTTCTGGTAGGCAAGAAGCGTAACAGCCGCAAGACGCCGACTGTAGGCCAAAAGCTCATCCGGCTAAAGCACCAGACGCATCAGCCGCCTAAAGCACAAGGCGCATCAGCGGCCGGCCGGGCTTGCGCTCCACCAGCCTCTCGAAACCGGCCTTCTCGAACACCCGCGACGAGCCGACGAAAAGCCCGATCGAGCGCGAATCGCGCGACAGGTCGATCGGGCAGGCTTCCAGCAGCCTCGCTCTATTCTCGCGGGCGAAAGCGATGCCGCCCTCGACAAGGCGATGCGTGATGCCCCGGCCCCTTGCCCTGGCGCGGATGAAGAAGCAGGAGATCGCCCAGACGGCCGGGTCGCCGGCATCGGCAGGATCAACCGGCGCCGAGCCCCTGCCCTGATTGTTCCACTCAGGCACGTCGGCGCGAGGGCCGATCTGCATCCAGCCGACGGCCTTGCCGTCATCGAGCGCCAAGAGCCCCGGCGGCGGGCCCGTTTCGATTCGCGCCTTGATGAGATCCTTGTTGCGCTCCTTGTCGCTGGCGCGGCGCTCCGCCGGCGACAACCGGAAATGCGTGCACCAGCAGCCGTAGCAGGCGCCCTGCTTGCCGAACAGGTCCTCGAAATCGGGCCAGCGTTCAGGAGTCAGCGGTGCTATGGTCGTGCTCATGCGTTCTCCCCAGGCCAAGCTTGTTGCCAGCCTTGCGCTGTCGTACCATTGCATTTGTTCTCTTTATGTTCGCAGCGATGGCGGCTCCTGTCAACAATCCCGAACACGGTTTTTGCCGTGACTGCCTGGCTTTCCAGCGCGGCGAGACGCGTCGCTGCGATCGCTGCGGCAGCCCGCGCCTCGTCCGTCACGCCGAGCTCTACCGGCTGCGGATCGCCCACATCGATTGCGACGCCTTCTACGCGGCGGTCGAAAAGCGTGACAACCCGGCGCTGAAGGACAGGCCGGTCATCATCGGCGGCGGCCGGCGCGGCGTCGTTTCCACCGCCTGCTATATCGCCCGCATCCATGGCGTCCGCTCGGCCATGCCGATGTTCAAGGCGCTCGAACTGTGCCCCGAAGCGGTGGTGATCCCGCCCAACATGGAAAAATATGTCGGCGTCGGCCGCCAGGTGCGGGCGTTGATGCAGGCGTTGACGCCGCAGGTCGAGCCGCTGTCGATCGACGAGGCCTTTCTCGACCTCGCCGGTACCGAGCGGCTGCACGGCATGCCGCCGGCGCTGGTGCTGGGGCGCTTCGCGCAGACGGTGGAAAAGGAGCTCGGCATCACCGTTTCGGCCGGCCTCTCCTACTGCAAGTTCCTGGCGAAAATTGCCTCGGACTTTCGCAAGCCGCGCGGCTTTTCCGTGATCGGCGAAGCCGAGGCGCCAAGCTTCCTCGCCGCGCAGCCGGTGACGATGATCTGGGGCGTCGGCAAGGCGCTGGCCGCGACACTGGAGCGCGACGGCATCCGCATGATCGGGCAGCTGCAGCGCATGGAACGCGGCGACCTGATGCGCCGCTATGGCGTGATGGGCGACCGGCTCTACCGCCTGTCGCGCGGCGAGGACGACCGCCCGGTCGATCCCGACGGCGATGCCAAGAGCGTCTCGGCCGAAACCACCTTCGACAACGACATCGCCGCCTTGGCGGAGCTGGTGCCGGTGCTGCGCGGGCTGTCGGAAAAGGTCTCGGCGCGGCTGAAGAAATCCGGCATCGCCGGCCGCACCGTGGTGCTGAAGCTGAAGACGCAGGACTTCAAGACCCGCACCCGTAACCGCCAGCTCGGCGATCCGACGCGCCTGGCCGACCGCATTTTCCAGACCGGGCTCGACCTGTTGCGCCGCGAGGCCGACGGCACAAAATTCCGCCTGCTCGGCATCGGCGTCAGCGACCTCTCCGACGACGAAAAGGCCGATCCGCCGGATCTGGTCGACGTGCAATCGCGCAAGCGCGCGCTTGCCGAAGGCGCGATGGACACGCTGCGCGACAAGTTCGGCAGGAAAGCCGTCGAGACCGGCTATACATTCGGCAAGGGCCGCGCCGCCAATCCGCCCGAGCCGCTGGAAGATTGAAGCGTCAGGTGCGCTTGAGGTCGATCCGGCTCGTCACCACCATCTTGCCGGTTGCCGGATCCATGTCGGTCACCGTCATGCGCATATTGTCCGGCCCGATCTTTTCTACGGTCAGCTCCGCATTGCGGTCGCCATTGACGACTTTCGCCCAGTGGATGTCGAGGTTGATTGCATCGCCCTTGCGGCTTCCGCTGAGCCCGGCAGGTCCGCTGCGCGAACCTATGTAAGTGCCAGTGTAGCTCGCCCCGTCGACCTTCAGGTCGGCGCGGATTTCCCGCGACATGATCAACAACGCACGACAGGTGCCGTCAAGCGAGAGCGAGTCCGCCGTCGCGTCCGAAGTGAAGTTGCAGTTGATGTTCATCACCGGCGTGTTCGTTCTGATCCTGACCGTCCCCTTACCGGCGAACTTCCCCTGCAGCGATCGCAGGAAAGCCGCCTCGTCGGCATGCGCGGCCGTCGCGCAGAAAAGACAGGCGGCGGCCAGCACAGCGGCGGTCAATTTCATCAAGACGTTTCCCTCTCGCGATCATGCGCCTTCCGACGGAAGGCGTGGACTTAACGGATGCCCAGCCACCAGGTTCCGCCGCCGCGATGACGGTTTTTTGACGCCCGCTCCGCTGGCCCAGTGGAATGACGCCGCTAACGGTTGCGGCCCGGGTTCGGGCTTGCGACATAGGGCCCCAAATGGCGCCCGCTCCCTCGATCCCAAAAGCCGCGTTCTGGATGGCTCTGTCAATCGCCTCGATGCTGGCGATGTCGGTTGCCGGCCGCGAGACGACGGCCGAGCTCAACGTCTTCCAGGTGCTGGAGCTGCGCTCGGTGATCGGTTTCTTCATCCTTTTGCCGCTGGTGATGATGAGCGGCGGTTTTGCCGCGATGCGCAGTGAGCGCCCCCTCGCCCATATCGCCCGCAACATGATCCACTATACCGGCCAGGCCGCCTGGCTCTACGCGCTGACGCTCATTCCGCTCGCCGTGCTGATCTCGATCGAGTTCACCACGCCGATCTGGACGGCGATCCTGGCGGTCAGCTTTCTGGGGGAAAAGCTGTCGCGATCGAAGCTCACGGCGATCGTGCTTGGCCTGATCGGCGTGGTCGTCATCGTGCGCCCCAGCGCCGGCTCGATGGATCCGGGCCACCTCGTCGTCCTGGGCGCCGCGGTCTGCTTCGGCATCTCGATGGTGCTGGTCAAGTCGATGACCAAAACCGAAAGCGTGGTGCGCATCATCTTCTGGATGCTGATCATCCAGTCGGCGATTGGCTTGATCCCGGCTCTCTATAGCTGGCACAACCCTTCGCCAGGGCTCTGGCCATGGATCTTCGTCATCGCCTTCACCGGCATGTCGTCGCATTTCTGCCTGGCCCGCGCGCTGGTCCATGCCGATGCCACGATCATCTCGCCGATGGATTTCCTGCGCGTGCCGCTGACGGCGCTGGTCGGCTGGCTGCTATACCATGAGCAGATCGACGTCTTCACCGCCGGCGGCGCGGCCCTCATTCTCGCCGGCAATTTGCTCAACCTGCAGAAGAAGACGCCGCGGGTGGCAGAGGCGGAGGCGGCAACGCCCTGAGCTAAACCAATTCCACGTCCACCACGCCCTGCACCGCGCGCATGGCGGAGGCGATCTGCGGCGAGACGCGATAATTACCCAGGCCGATCTCAATCTCGCCCTGCGCCTCTCCCTTGAGAACGATGATGCTGACTTGACTGTCGCCACGCTGTTTGAGCTGCGATTGAATGATCGACGATGGTCCATCGTCCCTGACGAAGATGCGCAGCGCTTTCTGGATGCGGCTGGCTTCATCGTCCAGTGATTGCACCGAGTTGATGCGCAGGTTTACGCCCTCAGGCCTGTCTTCGGCCGCAACCATAATCACCACCGAACTGCCGGGCTCCAGCATGTCGCGATACTGCGCCAGGCCTTCGGAAAACAGTACGGCCTCATACTGTCCCGTCGTGTCGGAAAACTGCACGACGCCCATCTTGTTGCCGGTACGGGTCTTGCGTTCCTGCTTGGAGGTGACCGTGCCGGCGAGGCGCCCGGCGGCGGCGCCGCGTTTGACCGCAGCCGAGAATTCCGCCCAGTTCTGCACCCGCATCTTTTGCAGCGCTGCCTTGTACTCGTCGAGCGGATGCGCCGAAAGATAGAAGCCGACGATCTGGAATTCACGGTGCAGCTTGTCGGCGGCAAGCCACGGATCGGTCGCCGGCAGGTTGAGCGCCTGCGACTGGCTCCCGAGCGAAGCGCCGAAAATGTCGGCCTGGCCGGAGATGGCGTTTTGCTGCGCCAGCGAGGCCAGGCCCATCATCCGCTCGACGCCGGCCATCATCTGCGCGCGGTCGTGGCCGAAGCAATCCAGCGCGCCCGCCATGATCAGGCTTTCGAAGACGCGCTTGCCGACGATCTTCGGATCGACCCGCTCGCAGAAATCGGCAAGGTTCTTGAAAGGCTTCTCGCCGCGTTTGTCGACGATGTGCTCGACCGCCGCGTCGCCGACACCTTTCAGCGCCGCCAGCGAATAGAAGATTTTGTTCTCGCCGACCTCGAAGGGACGGAAGCTCGACATCACCGACGGCGCCACCACCTCAATGCCGAGGCGCATGGCGTCCTGGCGGAAATCGGCCAGCTTGTCGGTATTGCTCATGTCGAGCGTCATCGACGCCGCAAGGAACTCGACCGGGTAATGCGCCTTGAGATAGGCGGTCTGGTAGGAAACGACCGCGTAGGCGGCTGCGTGCGACTTGTTGAAGCCGTAGTCGGCGAACTTGGCCAGGAGGTCGAAGATGAAATCGGCCTGCGGCTTTGAGACGCCGCGCTCGACCGCGCCCGTGACGAAGCGCTCGCGCTGCTTGTCCATCTCGGCGCGGATCTTCTTGCCCATGGCGCGGCGCAGGAGGTCGGCTTCGCCGAGCGAATAGCCGGAAAGCTCCTGCGCGATCTGCATCACCTGTTCCTGGTAGACGATGACGCCTTGTGTCTCCTTGACCAGATGGTCGATCTTGGGATGGATCGAGGCCATCTCCTCCTCGCCATGCTTTCTGGCGTTGTAGGTCGGGATGTTCTCCATCGGGCCGGGGCGATAGAGCGCCACCAGCGCGATGATGTCCTCGATGCAGTCCGGCCGCATGCCGATCAGCGCCTTGCGCATGCCGGCACTTTCAACCTGGAACACGCCGACCACCTCGCCGCGCGACAGCATGGCGTAGGTGTCGGGATCGTCGAGCGGGATCGTGGCGAGATCGATGTCGATGCCGCGCCGGCGGATCAGCTTCACCGCCGTTTCCAGCACCGTCAGCGTCTTCAGGCCGAGGAAGTCGAACTTCACCAGCCCCGCCTGCTCGACATATTTCATGTTGAACTGGGTGACCGGCATGTCCGAGCGCGGATCGCGGTACATCGGCACCAGCTCGGACAGCGGACGGTCGCCGATGACGATGCCCGCGGCGTGCGTCGAGGCATGGCGGTAGAGGCCTTCGAGCTTCTGCGCCGTGTCGAGCAGCGTCTGCACGATCGGCTCCTTCTCCGCCTCCTCGGCGAAACGCGGCTCGTTGGCGATGGCATCCGCCAGCTTGACCGGGTTGGCCGGGTTCTGCGGCACCATCTTGGAGAGCTTGTCGACCTGGCCGTAAGGCATCTGCAGCACGCGGCCGACATCGCGCAGCACCGCGCGCGCCTGCAGCGTTCCGAAGGTGATGATCTGCCCGACCTGGTCGCGCCCGTATTTCTGCTGGACGTAGCGGATCACTTCCTCGCGCCGGTCCTGGCAGAAGTCGATGTCGAAGTCCGGCATCGACACCCGGTCCGGATTGAGGAAGCGCTCGAACAGCAGCGAGAAACGCAGCGGGTCGATGTCGGTGATGGTGGTCGAATAGGCGACCAGCGAGCCGGCGCCCGAACCGCGCCCCGGCCCGACGGGAATGCCTTGCGCCTTCGCCCATTTGATGAAGTCGGCAACGATCAGGAAGTAACCCGGGAACTTCATCTTCTCGATGATGCCGAGCTCGAATTCGAGCCGCTCGCGATATTGCTCGACCGTGTAGCCCGGCGTCGGCCCGTGCGCGGCCAGCCGCGCCTCCAGGCCTTCGCGCGCCTGGCGGGCAAGCTCGGCCGCCTCTGCCTTCTCGGCTGCGTCCTTGTCGGCGGCGTCGGCGCCGGTGAAGCGCGGCAGGATCGGGCTGCGGGTCTTCGGATAGTAGGAGCAGCGCATCGCGATCTCGACCGTGTTGTCGATCGCTTCGGGCAAGTCGGAAAAGAGGCGCGCCATCTCGGCCTGCCCGCGCAGGAAATTGTCAGGCGAGAGCCGCCGGCGGTTGTCGGCGGCGACCACCGAGCCTTCGGCAATCGCAATCAGCGCGTCATGCGCCTCGTAATCCTCGCGTTTGGAGAAGAACGCCTCGTTGGTGGCGACCAGCGGCAGGTCATGCGTATAGGCAAGGTCGACGGTCGATTTCTCGACCATGCGGTCGTAGCCGGCGACCCGCTCCAGCTCGACATAAAGCCTGTCGCCGAACAGGCCCTTGAGGAACAGCAACCGCTGTTCGGCGAGATCGCGCCGGTCCGCTTTGAGCGCACTGCCGATCGGACCGCGCGGCCCACCGGTCAGACAGATCAGCCCGTCGCACCGATCTTCCAGCATAGCGCTGGTCAAATGCACCGGCTCGCCCGGCGGCGTCTCCAGATAGACCTTGCTGATCAGCCGCACGAGATTGCTGTAGCCGTCCTCGCTGGCGGCGATCAGCACGACCGGCGACATCTCCGGTCCGTGGCGGCGGCGATCACGCTGGCCGTCGCTCGCCTCGCCGGAAAAGGCCAGATCGATCTGGCAGCCGATGATCGGCTGGATGCCGTCCTTGACCGCCTTCTGCGCGAACTCGAGCGCGCCGAACAGATTGTTGGTGTCGGTGACGGCGATCGCCGGCGCCTCGTCCTTGACGGCATGGCCGACGATCGCGCCAAGCTGCAAGGCGCCCTCGAGCAGCGAATAGGCCGAATGCACGCGCAGATGGATGAACCTACGCGCCGGCGTTTCGGGCCGGCTGGCCTTCACTGCGGCTTCGCGCTGCAAAGGATCGCGTGGAAGTCGTTCATCCGCCATGTTTTTTCACGCTGTGCCAAGACTCATCGGTGCAGATGTATTGTCCCGGACGGGGCCATGCCAGTCCAGCACAATCGACCGCGACACAGGCTTGCGTCCCGCACCGCGCTTTCTCAGGCAAACTGCATGATTACCGCATCGACCGCCAGGCTGTCGCCGGGCTTCGCGTTGAGTTTTGCTATCGTGAGGTCGCGTTCGGCGCGCAGCACGTTTTCCATCTTCATCGCCTCGACCACGGCCAGCGTCTCGCCGGCCTTGACCTCCTGCCCCTCCGCCACGGCAATCGAGACGACGAGACCAGGCATCGGGCAAAGCAGCATCTTCGAGGTGTCGGGCGGCAGCTTCTCCGGCATCAGCCTTTCGAGCTCCGCGATGCGCGGCAGCATGGCGCGCGCCGTCATCGACATGCCTTTCCAGGCGATGCGCAAACCGTTCAGCGTCGGACGGATCTGCGCCGCGACCTTGTCGGCGCCGACCGTGCCCTGCCAGATCGCGTCGCCCGGCCGCCAGTCCGAAGCGACGGTCAGCGGCTTGCCGCCATCGATCGACAGATCGACCTCCATCGGGATGGAAATCATGCCGTCGACGATCTCGACCGGAAGATAGTCCGCGCCGATCTTTACCACCCAGTCGCGCTTGAGATGGCCGGAATGCGGCGCCAGCCTGCCGCTGAGGCGGTCGAGCCGGTCGCGCCGCAGCAGCTCGATCGCCGTAGCGACCGCGGCGAACACCGCCCTCTCCTCGCCATCCGGCCCGACCGGCGCAAAACCGTCAGGATATTCCTCGGCAATGAAACCGGTCGACAGCCGCCCCTCGCGCCAGCGCGGGTGCTGCATCAGCGCCGAAAGGAACGGTATGTTGTGCTCGATGCCGTCGACGACGAAGCTGTCCAGCGCCTCCGACATGGCGTCGATCGCCTCGAGCCTTGTCGGCGCCCAGGTGCAGAGCTTGGCCACCATGGGATCGTAGAACATCGAGATTTCCGACCCTTCGGCGACACCCGTGTCGTTGCGGACCACGACATCGCCGAACCTGCCCTCTTCCGGCGGCCGGTATCGCGTCAGCCGGCCGATCGAAGGCAGGAAGTTGCGGAAGGGATCCTCCGCGTAAAGGCGGCTTTCCACCGCCCAGCCGTTGAGCTTCACGTCGCTCTGCTTGATGCCGAGCTTCTCGCCGGCGGCGACGCGGATCATCTGTTCGACCAGGTCGATGCCGGTGACCAGCTCGGTCACCGGGTGCTCGACCTGCAATCGCGTATTCATTTCAAGGAAATAGAAATTCTTGTCCTTGTCGACGATGAACTCGACGGTGCCCGCGCTCTGGTAGTCGACGGCCTTGGCCAGGGCCACCGCCTGCTCGCCCATCGCCTTTCTCGTCTTGGCGTCGAGGAACGGCGACGGCGCTTCTTCCACCACTTTCTGGTTGCGGCGCTGGATCGAGCATTCGCGCTCGCCGAGATAAAGTGCCGTGCCATGCGCGTCGGCCAGCACCTGGATTTCGATATGGCGGGGATCGACGACGAACTTCTCGATGAAGACACGGTCGTCGCCAAAGGAGCTTTTCGCTTCCGAACGCGCCCGCTCGAAGCCGTCGCGCACCTCCGCTTTGCTCCAGGCGATGCGCATGCCCTTGCCGCCGCCGCCGGCCGAGGCCTTGATCATGACCGGATAGCCGATCTCGCCGGCGATCCTTTCGGCATGGTCGGCGTCTTCGATGACGCCCAGCCATCCAGGCACGGTCGAGACCTTGGCCTCGTTGGCGAACTTCTTCGATTCGATCTTGTCGCCCATGGCCTTGATAGCCTTGGGCTTCGGCCCGATGAAGACGATGCCTTCCTTCTCCAGCGCCTCGCAGAAAGAGGCGCGCTCCGACAGGAAGCCATAGCCCGGATGCACGGCTTCCGCGCCGGTTTGCTTGCTGGCGGCGATGATCTTCTCAGGCAGCAGATAGCTCTGTGCCGCCGGCGAAGGTCCGATATGCACCGCTTCGTCGGCCATCTCGACGTGCACGGCATCGCGATCGGCATCCGAATAGACCGCGACGGTGGCAATCCCCATCTTGCGCGCGGTCTTGATCACGCGGCAGGCGATCTCGCCGCGATTGGCGATCAGGATTTTCTTGAACATTCGGATGTCGTCCTCCGGCGAAGCGGTCCAGTTCTATGGACAATCCCGCCATGTCTCAAGTGGCCGGCCGGTGCGCATCCGACTTGCTCGAATTGCGACTGCCGCGCCGAAAAACGTCGCAAGGGAAGTTGGCCGCCACCAAGGAAAGCGATAAGGTGGTCGATGGGCTCGGAGAAACAAACGGCGGGCAGAGATTTCGTCCCGCCAGGCGGGAACGGCGGCCTGCCGTAACCTGAAACTTACTGATTGCCTTGGGAGGAAACGCCTAATGAAAACGCGTGCCGCAGTCGCCGTCGCCGCCGGAAAGCCGTTGGAGATCATGGAGGTGGACCTCGAGGGGCCGCGCGAGGGCGAGGTGCTGGTCGAGGTCAAGGCGACCGGCATCTGCCATACCGACGAGTTCACCCTGTCGGGCGCCGATCCGGAAGGGCTGTTTCCGGCCATCCTCGGCCATGAGGGCGCCGGCGTCGTCGTCGATGTCGGCAAGGGCGTTACCTCGGTCAAGAAGGGCGACCATGTCATCCCGCTCTACACGCCGGAATGCCGGCAGTGCCCGTCGTGCCTGTCGAGGAAGACAAACCTGTGCACCGCCATCCGCGCCACGCAGGGACAGGGCCTGATGCCCGACGGCACCTCGCGCTTCTCGATGGGCAAGGACAAGCTGTTTCACTACATGGGCTGCTCGACCTTCTCCAACTTCACCGTGCTGCCCGAGATCGCGGTGGCCAAGGTCAATTCCGACGCCCCCTTCGACAAGATCTGCTACATCGGCTGCGGGGTCACCACCGGCATCGGCGCGGTCATCAACACCGCCAAGGTCGAGCAAGGCGCAACCGCCGTGGTCTTCGGCCTCGGCGGCATTGGCTTGAACGTCATCCAGGGCCTTCGCCTTGCCGGCGCCGATATGATCATCGGCGTCGACGTCAACAACGACAAGAAGGCCTGGGGCGAGAAGTTCGGCATGACGCATTTCGTCAATCCGAAGGAGATCGACGGCGACATCGTGCCTTACCTGGTCAACCTGACCAAGCGCGGCGCCGACCAGATCGGCGGCGCCGACTACACTTTCGACTGCACCGGCAACACCAAAGTGATGCGCCAGGCGCTGGAGGCCTCGCATCGCGGCTGGGGCAAGTCGGTCATCATCGGCGTCGCCGGCGCCGGCCAGGAGATCTCGACAAGGCCTTTCCAGCTGGTCACCGGCCGCACCTGGATGGGCACCGCCTTCGGCGGCGCGCGCGGCCGCACCGACGTGCCGAGGATCGTCGACTGGTACATGGAAGGCAAGATCCAGATCGACCCGATGATCACGCATACGTTGAAACTGGAGGACATCAACAAGGGCTTCGACCTCATGCATGAGGGCAAGTCGATCCGCAGCGTCGTGGTTTACTGAGGAAAACAAGCCGCCGACCTATGGCCAGCGACTTAAGTTGCACAGGTTCAACAAGGGAGGAACTCAATGCCTGAAAAACTGCATCCGAAGATCGACAACGGCTTGCCGAGGGAGAGCGCGAGCTTTGCCGGCGGCACGTTGGTCTGCGCCTGCACCAGCAATCCGGTGAAGGTGAAGGTCAAGGGCCAGATCGCCCACAACCATGCCTGCGGCTGCACCAAATGCTGGAAGCCGGACGGCGCCATCTTCTCGGTCGTGGCCGTCGCCGGCACTGGCGATGTCACCGTCACCGAGAACGGCGACAAGCTGAAGGTGGTCGACCCCGCGGCGCTGATCCAGCGCCATGCCTGCACCGGCTGCGGCGTCCACATGTACGGCCCGGTCGAGCGCGACCATGCCTTCAAGGGGCTGTCCTTCATCCATCCCGAGCGCTTCGAGGAGGATGGATGGTCGCCGCCGGGCTTCGCCGCCTTCGTCTCCTCGATCATCGAATCCGGCGTCGACCCGAGCCGCATGGACGGCATCCGAGGCCAGCTGAAGTCGATCGGGCTTGAGCCCTATGACTGCCTCAATCCCGGCCTGATGGACTATATGGCCACCTGGACCGCCAAGAAGTCCGGAGCCTTGGCGGCCTGACAATTGCGACATTTCATGCGAAGGGGCCGGCCTGTGTCGGCCCTTTCGTACATTTGGAGATAAGGTTGCCTGCCCCCATCATTTACGTCGACGCGGATGCCTGTCCGGTCAAGGCCGAGGTCGAGAAGGTCGCGGAGCGCCACGGCGTCGTCGTCACCTATGTCTCCAATGGCGGCCTGCGGCCGTCGCGCGATCCGATGATCCGCAACGTCGTCGTCTCCAAGGGCGCGGATGCGGCCGACGACTGGATCGCCGAGAACGCCAGGGCCAACGATGTCGTGGTGACGGCCGACATTCCGCTTGCCGCGCGCACGGTGGCGCTAGGCGCGCATGTGCTCGGCCCTACCGGCCGCCCCTTCACTCCGGAATCCATCGGCATGGCGGTGGCGATGCGCGATTTGAAGCAGCATCTGCGCGAGACCGGCGAAAGCCGAGGGTTCAATGCCTCCTTCACACCGAAGGATCGTTCGCAGTTTCTCGGCAAGCTCGACCGCATCTTGCGGCGCGCGCTCAAATCCGTCACACCGGGCTAATCCAACGTCTTCAAGGGCCCCGGGCCATGGGTGACGATCTCAAGACGCCGATGCATCGGCACATCCAGTTCGCCCTCGCCGCGGCCATCGGCATCGTGGCACTGCTGCTTGCCTTGTTGCTGCGCTGGCCGCTCCCCTACTCGATCGGGGCCAATGTGTTCTTTGCAAGCTATATCGCCCTGGTGCTGACCCTGATGCCGGGCCTTACCGGCCGCTATCTCAGCAAGAATGCGCGCGCGACCGACCTGCCCGTGCTGCTGATCTTTGCCATCACGCTTTTTGTCGTCGGCGCGGCCATCGTCTCGCTGTTCCTGCTGATCAACCGCAAGGATGCCGCGCATCCGCTGCAGCTGGCCTTCGCCATATTGTCGATCCCGCTCGGCTGGTTCACAATCCACGCCATGGCGTCGCTGCACTACGCGCACGTCTATTGGAAGGATGGCGACGGGATAGACGAGAAAACCCACAAGAAGATGCCGGTCGGCGGCCTCGATTTTCCGGGCGGCAAAAGGCCGGAAGGCTGGGATTTCCTCTATTTCGCGACGGTCATCGGCATGACGGCGCAGACGGCGGACACGGCCGTCACCACCTCGCAAATGCGGCTGGTCGTGCTTGTTCATTCGATCCTGACCTTTTTCTTCAACACGGTGATCGTCGCGGCGGCAGTCAATCTCGCGGTCAGCCTCGGCTCTCCGTAATAAATCCGTGATCGCATGAAACATTGCCTTGTGCGGCGACGTATTGAGGGGGAGACAATGACCTGAGAAGCCGCTTGCTTGAGGCGGCCGGAGGCAAGATGGACACTGTTGCCAACAACCATTCCGCCGCCGAGGCGGACGGCAAGGACACGATCCTCATCTATCGGCAATCGCGCTGGACGCGGTTGACCCACTGGATCTGGGCTTTCTCGCTCTTCTTCATGCTGCTTTCCGGCCTGCAGATCTTCAACGCGCGGCCGCAGCTCTATGTCGGCAAGCAGTCCGGCTTCGAGTTCAACAACACGATCCTCCAGATTGGCGCCGAAAACACCGCCAACGGTCCGCGCGGCTTCACTGAAATCTTCGGCCATCGCTTCGACACCACCGGCGTGCTCGGCTGGTCGGGTCCCTCGGGACAAGAGACGCCTCGCGCCTTCCCTTCCTGGGCGACGATCCCGTCCTATTACGACCTCGGCACCGCCCGCGTCGTGCATTTCTTCTTCGCCTGGATCCTGACCACGACCCTGCTCATCTGGCTGATCGCCAGCCTGGTCAACGGCCATATCCATCGCGATCTTGCCCCTCGCGTGTCGGACCTGCGCAAGCTGCCGCGCGACATCGTCGATCATGCGAAGCTGAAATTCCACCACACGCGCGAATACAACACGCTGCAGAAAATGGCCTATGGCGGCGTGCTCTTCGTGCTTTTGCCGCTGATGATCGTCACAGGCCTCGCAATGTCGCCGAGCATGAATTCGGTGCTGCCCTGGCTCAACGAAATCCTCGGCGGCAGGCAGACGGCGCGCACCATCCACTTCACCGTCATGGTGCTGCTCGTGCTTTTCTTCATCGTCCACATCCTGATGATCCTCGCCGCCGGCCCGATCAACGAGCTGCGCTCGATCATCACCGGCTGGTACCGCACCGACCCGCCTGCGAAGCACGACCAGCCGACCGAGAGGAGCGCCTGACATGGCAAAATTCCAGATCAGCCGCCGCAAGTTTCTCACCTCAGCCAGCCTCGGCCTGTCCGGCATCGCGCTGTCCGGCTGCGATGTGTTCGACAGCGGTCTCGGCATCGGCGGCGGACTGCGCAGCTTCCTCGAAAACGCCAATGGCCTGACCTGGCGCGCGCAGCGCCTGCTTGCCGGCCGGAACGCGCTGGCGCCGGAATTCACCGAGGCCGACATCCGCCAGCCGCAACGGCCGAACGGCGTCACGGCGCCCGATGACGACACCTACAAGGGTCTGCTCGCCAACAATTTCGCGGACTGGCGGCTGGAAGTTACCGGCCTCGTAGAGAAGCCGCTGTCGTTGAGCCGCGAGCAGCTTCAGAACATGCCGAGCCGCACGCAGATCACCCGTCATGACTGCGTCGAAGGCTGGAGCTGCATCGCCAAATGGACCGGCACGCCGCTGTCGCTGGTGCTCGACCAGGCAGTGGTCAAGCCGCAGGCCCGCTATGTCATGTTCCACTGCCTCGACACGATCGAGCAAAGCCTGTCCGGCGACATCAAATATTACGGCACCATCGACCTGATCGACGCCCGCCACCCGCAGACGATTCTGGCCTACGGCCTGAACGGCAATCCCCTGCCGGTCGAGAACGGCGCGCCGTTGCGCGTGCGGGTCGAGCGCCAGCTCGGCTACAAGATGCCGAAATACATTCACAAGATCGAGCTGGTCGACAGTTTTGCCAATGTCGGCGGCGGCCGCGGCGGCTACTGGGAGGACAATGGCTATGACTGGTATGGCGGGATTTGACGGCCCTTCGCCTGCAGGCCGAGCATGGTCTAGCGGCCGCCGAGCTTGGCGCCATCGAGGAGCGTCTCGACAACGACAACCGGCGGCTGACCGGTCGTGGCGACGACCGCGCCATCGTCTTTGCGCTGCGGGATGAGCAAGGCCGCGCCGTCGGGGTCGCCGCCGGCTATTCCTGGGCCGGCATTGCCGAACTCACGCTGATGTGGGTCGACGAAGCCTATCGAGGCCTTGGCCACGGCAGAAAGCTGCTCGATGCCTTCGTCGCGGAAGCTGCCGCGCGCGGCTCGCTGCGGATATGGGTTTCGACCCATGACTTCCAGGCGCCGGGCCTTTACGAAAAAGCCGGTTTCGAACGCATGGCCGAATTCGCCGGGTGGCCCGAAGGCCATTCCAACATCATTCTTTGCAAGACGATTGCTTCCCGATAGGGCCGCGGCAGGACGCGTCTGGCGCTCAGCATGCGGAGCCAGCGACGCGATCATTCGTCCGAATCGTCCGAACTATCGAAAGTGGTTTGACCGGGCTCGGGTGGCGCGTCCTGCGCGTCTGGATTATCCACCATGCAGCCGACGCCGTGGCATCCCTGATAGTTGCCGTGGGTATCGAAATTGGGATTGCCGTCCCGGTCGAATTGCGGCGTCGGGTCGATCCATTGATCGTCGCGGCGCGGCTTAGGCCTCGGATAATAATTGTCCGAGTGGTGGCCGTGCCTGTCATTGTTGTCGAGGATGGCACCGACAATGCCGCCGACGATGATAGCAGCCGCCGCGTCGCCCGCAGACGGCCCGCGGCCAGAACCGGCAACCAGGAATTGCGCCGAGCACCCCTTGTCCACCCAGATGCCGCCGCCGTCATAGCCCCAGCTCGTGCCGAGCTGGCAACGCGACTTCGACAGCCGGCTGGTCAATTGCACGCCGCCGCGCGTGTCCACCCCGCAATAGGAGTAGCGGTAATTGGTGCTCGAGCAGACCAGGCGCATCGGGCCTGCGGCCTGCGCGGCATCGGGCAACAGCGACAATTGCGCCGGATTGCCAAGGAAACTGGCCAGCAACACCATCGAACCGGTAACCGCCATCCGCGCCGACATCGCAAGTCTCCAATTGGGGTTCGCTATCGACAGAATGGCACCTCTGTGTAAGTCTTACAACCGGACAGGCTGCAGCGAGGATATATTCATGCGCGCTAACAAAATTATCGCGGCGATCATACTTGTTCTGTCAACGTGGCTGGCGTTATTGCCGGCTCTGGCGGACGACAGTCTGAAGCGCGTCATCGACCAGAAGACATTGACTGTCGGCGTGGCGCTCAACCCGCCTTGGATCCTCAAGAAGGCGGACGGCAAATTCGCGGGCTACGATGTCGACCTGACCAGCGCCCTGGCGGCCGATCTCGGCGTCGACCTGAAGCTGGTCGAGGTGCCGTGGAACGACCTGAAGGCACGTCTGCTCAAGGGCGATTTCGATCTGATCGCCGCAGGCTATGCCAGCACGCCGGAGCGCGCCCGCGAGGTTGTGTTCTCCAATCCGACCGGCACCGCCGACATTCGCATGGTGGCCTCGGTCGCCAGCCTCGGCAAAAGGCCTGGAAAGGCGCTGACTGCTCCGGGATACAAGATCGCCGTGCTGTCCAATTCTTCGGACGAGGCGGCCGCCAAGGAAGCCTTTCCGAAGGCGGACATCCTGTCCTTCGACAACACCGCCGATGTCTTTGCCGCGATCATCGGCGGCGACGCGCAGGCGATGGTCGCCACCTCGCCGACGCCGCAGATGGCGGCGAGGCTCTACGATGCGAAATTCAGGCTGGTCGGCGGCCCGCTGCTGCGCACGCCGGAAGCATTCGCTCTGCGCCCCGACGACATCCGCCTGATCCAGTACGTCAACAACTGGATCGGCGCGCGCACCGCCGACGGCACCATCGCCGGTGTCCGCCGTTACTGGTTCGGCAGCTTCAAATGGATGTCGCGCTTCGATACCTCGGCCAAGCCGGAACAGGCCAAGCCGAAGCAATAGGCTTAGGCGACCTTGTCGAGCAGCGGTTTCAGCGCCGGATGGATTTCCGGCGCCGCGTGCTTGATCAGCGTCAGCAGCGCGCGCTCGTTGTCGCGCAGCGGCCGCCGGCCACCGCCGACGTGCTCGGCAAGCCATTCGGCCTCGCTGGCGTCGATCGTCTCGGCGCGGCGAGCAAGCGCTTCGGCGGCCCGGTTCCTGGCTTCCCATTCGGCCTCGATATCGCCGGGCGAATGATAGGCTTCGAGGATCGCCGCGAAACCACCCGAGACCATCCGGCTGAAGAAGCCGCCAAGCGTCGGCGCTGCCTCGTCGAGGAAGTTCTCGTGGCGCAGCGCCACTTCCCGCGTCGGCGGCTCGTAGCCGGTCGAGCACATGACGTGGTTGGCGATCGCCTTGACGAAGAGGTCGCTCCAGGACGGATCGTTGTCGGCTGCCGCGGTCCGGTCGTTGATCCTGAACAGGACCTCCGCCTCGGCCTTGCTGATGGCGATGTTGCCGTCGCCGCCATAGGCATAGAGGATACGCCGCAGCAGATCGACCTCGGCCTTCGCGATATGGCCGGGAACCAGGCTGCCGCCATGCATCAGCGGGCCCTTGCCGTCGATTACCGCATGCGCGACCTGTTCCAGCGCATAGGCCGAGAGCTCGCTGGGCGAGGACTTCGCTTCCTCCAGCACATGCACCAGCAATTCAAGCTCGGTGCGGCCGTCGACTATGCCGTCGCGCGAGACGGTGCGGACGAGCCAGTCGGCATTCTGCTCGGAGATATAGCCTTCCGGCTTTTCCTGGTGGACGATGTAGTCGGTCACCGCCTCGACGAAGAACGGCGCCCATTCGCCGCACTTGTCGCGCGCCGTCTGGTCGAGCGCGAACAGCGCCTCCGCCTCGCCGCGACTCACCACGCCGTCGGCGAAGACGTCGCGCCGCAGCATCGTCACGTCTTCGGCCGTGATCTTGTTCTTCGAGGTCAGCCCCGCCACCGGAGCGCTCATGATCAATTCGCCCATTTGCCGTCCCTGCCCGTCGCCCGTAGCCGGCGAACTAGTGCGTTACCCCGCCGAGCTTTATCAGCATTGTCTTGAGAAACCGGCAAACGGCGTGGTTAGCGAAGCCTTGTCGGCCAATCCATGTCGCTGAAAAGCAGGGCGCGCTTAAAATGTCGCTGGGAGGTGACAAGGTGTCGCCGACGGGCTATGGATGACATGTCGAGGACTTAGGCGACTGAGTCCTACCTGTTTGCGGGAGAGAGCAGCGCGAGCTGTCGCCGAAGGGGAAATCGCCCGAAATCTCTCAGGCAAAAGAACCGTGGACGGGAAAGACAACTCTGGAAAGTCGGGATTCGTCCCGCGCCGAAGGTGTAAGCGCTGCCGACAGGGTTACGGGGCGCGAGTCTCTCAGGCTTCAGACAGAGGGGCACGGACTGGACCGCGGACGGCGGTCGATTGCGTGCGACTCTGGAGAAGACATGACAGGCGACGACACCAGACATCTGCCCCTTGAAGATTTGCACCAGGCCGCGGGCGCGCGTTTCGGCGCCTTCGCCGGCTGGTCGATGCCGCTCACCTACCCGCCGGGCGTGATGAAGGAGCATCTTCACACACGCGAGCATGCCGGCCTGTTCGACATCTCGCATATGAAGCTGTTCGAGGTCTCCGGTCCGGAAGCCACCGCCTTGTTGAACCGCGCCTGTCCGCTCGATGCCGGCGCGCTGGAAATCTCGCAGTCCAAATACACCTTCTTCCTCAACGAGGCTGCCGGCATCATCGACGATCTCATCGTGACGCGCCTGGGCGATGACAGGTTCATGGTGGTGGCCAATGCCGGCAACGCGGTGGAGGACGAGAAGCATCTGCGCGCGCTTGCCACGGCTTTCGACGTCGGGGTGGAGCCGCTCGACCGGGTTTTCCTGGCGATCCAGGGGCCGGACGCCTGGGCAGCTTTGGCGCGGGCCGGCATCGAGACCGGCTCGCTGCTCTTCATGCATGGGGTCGAGCCCCGGCAAAACTGGTTCATGAGCCGCTCCGGCTACACCGGCGAGGACGGTTTCGAGATCGGCCTGCCGGAGAAGGACGCGCGGGATCTGGTCGCCAAGCTGCTGGGGGACGAGCGCGTGCAGTGGATCGGCCTTGCCGCCCGCGACAGCCTGCGGCTCGAGGCCGGGCTTTGCCTGCACGGCCAGGACTTGACGCCCGAGACAGATCCGGCAAGCGCGGGATTGATGTGGGCAATTCCCAAGGAAGTTCGCGCTTCCGGCCATTTCATCGGCGCCGACGCGCTGCGCTCGATCATCGAGCGCGGGCCGTCGCAGAAGCGCGTCGGCCTGAAGCCCGACGGACGCCAGCCGGTGCGCGCGGGCGCCGCGTTGATCGATGCCGACGGCCATCCGGCCGGTCATGTCGCTTCGGGCGGCTTCGGTCCCTCGGCGGGCCACCCGGTCGCCATGGGCTATGTCAACACCGCGCTTGCCAAGGCCGGCACGAAACTCTTCGCCGATGTCCGCGGGACGAAAATTCCGGTGGACGTCACGCCCCTGCCCTTCACCCCACACCGCTACCGCAAAGGATGATTTCCAGATGGCAAAGACCTATTTCACGGAAGACCATGAGTGGCTGCGCGTCGACGGCGGCGTCGCCACGGTGGGCATCACCGACTATGCGCAGGAACAGCTCGGCGATCTCGTTTTCGTCGAGCTGCCGGAAATCGGCCGCAAGCTCGCCAAGGGCGATACCGCCGTCGTGGTCGAATCCGTCAAGGCGGCCTCGGACGTCTACGCGCCGGTCGACGGCGAGATCACCGAAGCCAACGCCTCCCTGTCGGCCGACCCCTCGTTGGTTAATTCGGCCGCGACCGGCGACGGCTGGCTCTGGAAGATGAGGCTGGCCAACGAAAGCCAGCTCGACAGCCTCATGGATGAAGCCGCCTACAAAGCCCATATCGGCTGATATCAGGATCCTGGAAATGACCGCAGCACCTATTCCCTTCTCGGCCCGCCATATCGGCCCAGGCGTCAACGACGTCAGGGCAATGCTCGCCGTCATCGGCGTTCCATCCGTCGAAACGTTGATCAGCCAAGCCGTGCCGAGATCGATCCGCCTCGACCTGCCGCTCAACCTGCCCGCTCCGGCGAGCGAAGCCGAAGCGCTGGCCGAATTGTCGGCGATCATGGCGAAGAACACGGTGCTGAAGAGCTTCATCGGCGCCGGCTATCACGGCGTCTTCGTGCCGCCGGTCATCCAGCGCAACCTGTTCGAGAACCCGGCCTGGTACACGGCCTACACCCCATACCAGGCCGAGATCAGCCAGGGCCGGCTGGAGATGCTGTTCAACTTCCAGACCCTGGTCGCCGAGCTCACCGGCCTGCCGGTGGCGTCGGCCTCGCTGCTCGATGAAGCCACCGCCGTTGCCGAAGCCGTCGGCATTGCGCTGCGCCACCACCGCGACAAGCGCACCAAAGTGGCGCTTGCCGGCACGGCGCATCCGCAGACGCTGGACGTCGTGCGCACCCGCGCCGAGCCGCTCGACATCGAGGTCGACGGCGAGACGATCGACGACAACACCGCCGCACTGCTCGTCTCCTGGCCGGACACGCTCGGCGTCTATGGCGACCACAAGGCGGCGATCGAGAAGGCCCGCGCCGCCGGCGCGCTGGTCGTCTTCATCGCCGATCCGCTGGCGCTGACGCTGACGGATGCGCCGGCGAAGCTCGGCGCCGACATCGCCGTCGGTCCGATGCAGCGCTTCGGCGTGCCGATGGGCTTCGGCGGCCCGCATGCCGCCTATTGCGCCGTCTCCGACAAGCTGACCCGCCTGATGCCCGGCCGCCTTGTCGGCCAGTCGACCGATACCAAGGGCCGCCCGGGCTACAGGTTGGCGCTGCAGACGCGCGAGCAGCATATCCGCCGCGACAAGGCCACCTCCAACATCTGCACCGCGCAGGCGCTGCTGGCCAATATGGCGACGGCCTATGCGATCTGGCACGGCCCCGCCGGCCTGCAGGCGATTGCCGGGCAGATCCACGCGTTGGCCGGCCGCCTCGCCTCGGGCCTCAAGGCAACCGGCGTTTCGGTGCTCGGCGCGAGGCGCTTCGATACGGTCACGGCCGAGGTGAAGGGCAAGGCCGCTTCGATCGCGCAAGCCGCCGAGAAGACCGGCCGGCTGTTGCGCGTCATCGATGCCGACCATGTCAGCATCGCCTTCGACGAGACCTCCACGGAAGCCGATCTCGAGGCGATCGCGGCCCTGTTTGGCGCCAAGCCCGGCGCGGCTGGAGGCAGCTCCATGCCGGGCAAGCCGCGCGGCAAGGAATTCCTCACCCAGCCGGTCTTCCACGACAATCATTCCGAAACCGAGATGATGCGCTTCCTGCGCAGGCTGGCCGACAAGGACCTGGCGCTCGACCGCACCATGATCCCGCTCGGCTCCTGCACCATGAAGCTCAACGCCGCCGCCGAGATGATGCCGGTGAGCTGGCCGAGCGTCGCCAATCTGCACCCCTTCGCGCCGGCCGGCCATTCGGCGGGCTATCGCAAGATGGCCGCCGACCTGGAGGCATGGCTGTCGGAAATCACCGGCTTCGACGCCGTCAGCCTGCAGCCCAATGCCGGCAGCCAAGGCGAATATGCCGGCCTGCTCGCCATCCGCGCCTATCACCGCGCGCGCGGCGAAGGCCACCGCACGATCTGCCTGATCCCCTCTTCCGCGCATGGCACCAATCCGGCGAGCGCCGCGATGGCCGGCATGAGCGTCGTCGTCGTGCGTTGCCTGGATGACGGCAATATCGACATGGACGATCTGCGCGCCAAGGCCAACGAGCATTCCAAGAACCTTGCAGCGCTGATGTTCACCTATCCTTCGACGCATGGCGTCTACGAGGAAGGCGCGCGTCATCTGTGTGCGCTGATCCACGAGCATGGCGGCCAGGTCTATTTCGACGGCGCCAACCTCAACGCCCTGGTCGGCCTCGCCCGTCCCGGCGACATCGGCGCCGACGTCTGCCACATGAACCTGCACAAGACCTTCTGCATCCCGCATGGCGGCGGCGGCCCGGGCGTCGGTCCGATCGGCGTCAGGGCGCATCTGAAACCCTATTTGCCGGGCCATGTCACCGAAGGCTCGGCGCATGCCGTGGCGGCGGCGCCCTTCGGCAGCGCTTCGATCCTGCCGATCACCTGGATGTATATCCGCATGATGGGCGGCACCGGCCTAAAACAGGCGACGGAGACGGCGATCGTCTCGGCCAACTATGTGGCGACGCGGCTCGCGCCGCACTACCCGCTGCTCTACAAAGGCAGAAGCGACCGCATCGCCCATGAATGCATCCTCGACACACGCGTGCTCAAGGAGAATGCCGGCATCAGCGTCGACGACATCGCCAAGCGCCTGATCGACTACGGCTTCCATGCGCCGACCATGTCGTTCCCGGTTGCCGGCACGCTGATGGTCGAGCCGACCGAGTCCGAGCCCAAGCGTGAGCTCGACCGGTTTTGCGAGGCGATGATCGCCATCGCCGCCGAGGCGGCGAAAGTGGCGAAGGGCGAGTGGCCGTCCAACGACAACCCGCTGGTCAACGCCCCGCATACCGCGGCGGAAGCGCTTGCCGGCGAGTGGAAGCATCCCTATTCGCGGCTGGAGGCGGCCTATCCGGCGGGCGACGCCGATCTGGCGGCGAAATACTGGCCGCCGGTCTCGCGCATCGACAACGTCGCAGGCGACCGCAACCTGGTCTGCTCCTGCCCGCCGCTGTCGGAATATCTCGGCGCCGCCGAGTAACCGCTAGAGCGGTTCACCGTTGCACGGAAACGGCAAACCGCTCTATCTCTTTGTTTCAACGCAATTCCAGACGGAAAACCGTTCACACTTTTCCTGGAATTGCTCTCTGCTCAGGCAGTCTTCAGGGCCGGCCCGGCATCGGGCTGGCCCGCTCTGTCCTGAACGACGACACGGTTGCGCCCGGCACGCTTGGCCGCATAAAGCGCGGCGTCGGCCTGCGCCAGCACCTCATGGAGTGGATGGCCCGCGATCGAGCCGAATCCCATGCCGCCGCTGACGCTGCTGCGCAGCGGCCCGCGATGGGTCGCGACGACCTCGGTGCCGAAAGCGACGCCGATCCGGCTTGCAATGTCATGCGCCTTTTCCGGTGTCACGCGCGACATGACGAGCGCGAATTCCTCGCCGCCCAGCCGGAACGCGTCGATCCCTGTCCTGCCGTATTTCCTGATCACCGCCGCGAAGCGGCAAAGCACCTGGTCGCCGACGGGATGACCGAAGACGTCGTTGGTCATCTTGAAATGGTCGAGATCGAACATGGCGATCGCCATGAACGGACCGAAGCTGCGCTCGCCGTAAAGCTCGGTGAGCGCCCTGCGGTTCATCAGGCCGGTCAGCGGATCGGTCATGGTTTCGGCCTTGAGCTCGATCTGCGCCTGCAGATGGTGCAGTGAAAGCGTCAGCGCGCCGAGGCCGGTCATGCAAGCGACCGCGACGACGGAGTTCAATCGCTCCGCCCAATTGTCGGGCGCGGCGCCGAGAACCCATTGCTCTTGCGTCAGCAACGCCAGGCCGCACAGCGCGAAGGACAGGCCGCAGGCGCCGCTGAGGAACGAAACGATGAACAATATCCGGCGGTCGTGATCCCCCTTCATCCAGAACATCGCCCCGATCGCCGCGAGCAACGCCGTCACGGCCGCATAGGTGATCTGGAAGCCGATGCCGTCGAAACCGAGAAAGGTGACGATCGCGCAGGCAGCCATCGCGGCCAGCGTCGGCACGATGGCGCGGCGGTAGTCGCGAAAGCCGAGATACTGCATCGCCGACAGGCAGAGGACCAGGAAACCCAGGGTCAGCAGCGCGAGCACGACCTGGCACAGCCAGGGATCGGCATCCTTGCTATAGCGCCAGAACGCGACGACATGGGCGACGAGCACGAGGATGCCGCAGGCGACCGTGAGCACGAAGCGCGCCCTCGGTGTCGCGAGCCAGATCGCAAACATGGTGATGCTGAGGCATGTGCCCGACAGCGCCGCCGCGAGCAGGAGCGAACTGAAATCCAACATCGGTGAAGAACTGCCTCTAGCGGGTGCCCGTCGCTCCTCAATGTAGGCTGGCGACGGCTGGCGCAAACCGTTTTCGGCGGACACCCAACGCTACCTCGACACAGGGTTTACAAAGCGTCGACATGTGAGGCGAAATCCCATGACGGCACACGGAATACGCGAACCGGGAGCAGGATCAGCCCTTGTCGAGCAGCGCCAGATTGGCATTGACCACCGTCTGGTCGGCCATGCCGGCCTTGGCCTCGAGCAGCAGCGCGCGCGCTTTTTTCTTGTTGCCGCGCAGAAGCTGCGAATAACCCATATTGTTGACGATCTGCGGCTTGCGCCCGGCGACCTTCAACAGCTGCATATAGGCGCGATCGGCGAAGTCGAAGCGGCCAAGCTCGTCATAGGATGCGGCAAGCCCCATCCAGGCCTCGGCATTGTCGGACTTGAGCTCGACCGCTTTGCGGAAATGCTGTTCGGCAAGGCCGAAATTCGCCTCGCGGAACTGCGCCTTGCCTTCAACGAGGTCGTTGGCGCTGACGTCCTTGGCCACCGGCTGGATCGCCGTGGTCTTGGTCGTGTCGACATTGTTGTTCGTCGTGCAGCCGGTAATCATCAAGACGGCCGCCAATGCCGCCGCTGCCCTGGGAAGTCTCTGACGCATGCCCCTGCCCCATCGCCCGATTTGCCGGGTCGTTCTTCAGGAAAAACGATACAGGACAGCGATTAAGCTTCGGTGCCGAAATGCAGATAAAATTCGGTCGCGCGCCAAGGATGCGTTAACCACAGCAATGTCCTGGATTCAGGTCAGGCCGAGTCGAAAATGGCGGATTCCGAGAACCGGGGCGGAGCGCAGGAAGCTGCCATTTGCAGGGCGGCCTCACCTGAATACTCAGTGCGCGGTCAGCTTCACGATGATCGGAATGATCGCGATCATCAGCACCACCGGCAGGATGCAGACCGTCACCGGGACCGACATCTTGGCCGGCAGGGCATGCGCCTTCTCCTCGGCCAGCGACATGCGCTTGTGCCGCATTTCGTCGGAAAAGACGCGCAGCGAGCCCGACAGGCTGGTGCCGAGCTCCTTGGATTGCTGCAGCAGCGTCGCGAAGGAGCGAACCTCGTCGAGGCTGAGGCGGTCGGCAAGCGCCTTCAGCGCATCGTCGAGGCTGCGCCCGGCCCGCAACTCAAGCGACACCAGGATCAGGTTCTGGCTGAGCGACGGATAGGTCCTGGCAAGCTCCCTGGAGACCCGCTCGATGCCGGCCTCCATGCTCATGCCGGCATCTGAGCAGACAATCATCAAATCCATGAAATCGGGAAAGCCGTTGCGGTATTCGCGCATCTTTTCCCGAATCTTCTGCGTCAGCACCAGGCCAGGCAGGAAATAGCCGCCGGCTGCCGACAGGATGATGAAGGTCCAGCGGCTGGTCATGGTCGACTCCGCACTTGCCGCCCAGTGGTTGACCAGGAATGCGCCGAGCGCCGCGCCGACCAGCGCGGCGAAACGGATCAGGAAGAACATGCCGACGGCACGCGGTTCCATGTAGCCGCCCTGGATGAGCTTCAGGCGCAGCCGCGCGACATTTTCCGGATCGCTCTTGGCATAGAACTCCTGCGCCCGTTTCACCGCCTTCTCGCGCACGGCGTTGGTGCTCTTCTTGGGCGCGGGCTCCACCTGCTCGGCCGGCTGCAATGTCTCCACCTTCAGCCGGCGCTTGACCTCGCCGCGATCACCCTTGGCGAGTACCAGCGGCCAGGCGACGGCGCCCCCGCCCAGCACAAGGAGCAGCATGGCGACCGGTACCATCGAGGTCGGCGCGAGCGAGGCGAGGAAGCGGATGACGTCTTCCATCTCAGAACCTGAAATTCGACATCTTGAACATGATGGCGTTGCCGAGCAGCAGCCAGATGATGGAGCCGCCCATCATGTACCAGGTCTTCGGCACGTCCCAGACATCCTGGTAGAATTGCGGCATCAGCACCATGATGGCGGTGAACAGAAGCACCGGCACCGCGGTCAGGATGTAGGCCGACATGCGCCCTTCCGTCGAAATGGCGCGCACCTTGCGGCGCAACTTGCCGCGGTCGCGGATCGTCGCCGACAGGCCGTCGAGGATCTCGCGCAGATTGCCGCCCGAACTGCTCTGGATCGACACCGCCGTGACGAACAGCGGCAGGTCCTCATGCCCCACCCGGTCGAAAAGATTGTTCAACGCCGAGACCAGGTCGGAGCCAAAGGTCACCTCGTCGGCCACGACGCCGAACTCGGTGCCGATCGGATCGGCCATTTCGCGCGACACCATGGCAATTGCCACCGGCACCGGATGGCCTGCCTTCAGGCCGCGCGTGATCAATTCAAGCGCCTCGGGCAGCTGCATCCCGAAACGCTTGTGCCGGCGCTTGCGCATCCAGCGCAATGCCATGACCGGCAGCACCGGCAACAGCAGGAGAAGCAGGATAAGGCCGAACAGGAGCGGCAAGCCCTTCCAGATCGCCACAAGCGCCAGGGCGAGAGCGATCCCCGATGTGATCGTCAGGAATTTCGGCAGCGGCGTGCTTATGCCGGACTGCGTGCGAAGGGCGCGGAAGCGGTCGAGGGAAAAGATGGAGGCGCCGCCGTCGATCCCGCGTTCCTTGCGCAGTTGGATCAGCACCTGCTCCTGGCTGATCTTGTTCTCCGCGAGCTTCATGCGGCGGTTGATGGCCGTGCGCTTGTCGCTGCGCCCGGCATAGAGCAGATAAAGGCCCTCGGCGATCATGATGCCTGTGAGCGCCGCCGCGGCGTAGATGACGTAGACCGGGCTGAATCCCTCGAACACCGGCCTAGTCCTGCGGCCGGCCGGGTTCGAAATACTTGCCCGGGAATTCGATGCCCATGTTGCGCAGATCCTCGAGGAAGCGCGGGCGGATACCGGTCGCTTCGAAGTGTCCGAGGATCTTTCCGTCCGCCTCCATGCCGGTGCGCACGAAGCGGAAGATCTCCTGCATCTGGATGACGTCGCCTTCCATGCCGGTCACTTCGGCGACGCTGGTCACCTTGCGTTTGCCGTCGGAAAGGCGCGTCAGCTGGACGATGATGTCGATGGCGCTGGAAATCTGGCTGCGGATCGACTGCACGGTCATCGGCATGCCGGTCATTCCGAGCATCTGTTCCAGACGCGAGATGGCATCGCGCGGTGTGTTGGCATGGATGGTGGCCATCGAGCCTTCATGACCGGTGTTCATGGCCTGCAGCATGTCGAAGGCTTCCTCGCCGCGACATTCGCCGAGGATGACGCGGTCGGGGCGCATGCGCAGCGCATTCTTGACCAGGTCGCGCTGCTTCAATTCGCCGTGGCCCTCGATGTTGGCCGGACGCGTCTCCATGCGCGCGACATGCGGCTGCTGCAATTGCAGCTCGGCCGCGTCCTCGATGGTGATCAGGCGCTCGTCTTCCGGAATGAAGGCCGACAAAGCGTTGAGCATCGTCGTCTTGCCCGTGCCGGTGCCGCCGGAGATGATCGTGGTCTTGCGGGCATGCACCGCCGCCGCCAGCACTTCGGCCATGTTCTGGGTGATGGCGCCGAATTCGACGAGCTTGTGCAGGCCGAGCTTGTTCTTGGAGAACTTGCGGATCGACACCAGCGGGCCGTCGACGCCGACGGGGCGGATCGCCGCGTTGAAGCGCGAGCCGTCGAGCATTCGGGCGTCGACCATGGGCTGCGATTCATCGACGCGGCGGCCGACCGCGGCGACGATTTTATTAATAATTCTAAGCAGATGCGCCTCATCCTTGAACGGGATGTGGACCTGCTGCAGCTTGCCGCGCTTTTCGACGAAGCAGTTCTGGTGGCCATTGATCAGGATATCGTTGATCTCGGGGTCCTTGAGCAGCGGCTCCAGCGGGCCGAGGCCGACCATCTCGTCGACGATGTCGTCGACCAGGGCGTCGAGCTCGGCATTGTTGATCGCCATGCGCTCCTGGCGCGTCTTTTCCGAGACGAAATCATGCACCTGCCGGCGCATTTCATCCCGTGGAAGCCGCTCCAGCGCCACGAGGTTGATCTCCTCGAGCAGCATGCGATGGATGCGCACGCGTGCGTCCAGCACCTTGTTGGCACTCTTAGCGGGGGCTGCCTCAGGCCTGGGCGGCGCCGGTTTGCGGGTCGTCGGGATGATCACTGCATTGTGCGTGACCGGCGCGGGTTCGGGCGCCCGCTGCGGGCGGACGTCGCGGCTCTGCAGATTGGAGAAGCGGCTGGTCATCCTGCCTTCCTCTTCAGCAAGCCCTTGCCCAGGCCGAACAGCGACCTCGACTTGGCCATCGTCTGGACCGCCTCCTCCGGCAGAATGATCTTCTTCAGGTCGTTGACGACATTGGCGTTGGGGTCGATGGCGTGCAGTGGCACGCCGCGGTCGACCGCCTCGCGCACCAGCCGGTAATTGTTGGAGATGCCGCCGACGAAATGGTCGCCGAGTATCTCCTGAACGTCGGCCTGCTTGATGCCGTTGTCGAACATCTTCTGCTCGAAGCGATTGACGATGACGTTGGGCTTCACTTCCTTGCCGGCGGTCTCGTAGACGGCCTGGATGAGACGCTGCGTATGGCGCAGGCAGGGCACCGTCATCTCGGCGACGATATAGAGCTTGTTCGAGCCGAGCAGCACCGTCTCGGTCCAGGGGAACCAGGTGCGCGGCATGTCGATGACGACATTGTCGAAGTAGGCCGCCACGAGATCGAGCATGCGCACCACGACATCGGTCTTAAATGAGCGCATGTCCGAGGGTCGCGTCGGCGCGGCAAGCACGCACAGCCCGCTCGCATGCTTGGACAGCATCACGTCAAGCAGTTGCCGGTCGAGGCGCTCCGGCTGGTTCTCGATTTCGGTGATGTCGAAGCGCGGTTCGAGGTCGAGATATTCGGCGCAGGCGCCCTGCTGGAAATTGAGGTCGACGACGCAGGTCGAGGCGCCCCGCATCACCGAATGGTGCAGCTGGAAGGCCGTCTGCAAGGCGAGCGTGGTTGTGCCGACGCCGCCGGCTGCCGGCATGAACGTATAGATATGCGATTCGGTATTCTCTTCCCGCCCCGGTCCTTGCAGCGCACGGATGACGGAACGCACGAGGTCGGCCGTGGTGATCGGCTTGACCAGGAAATCGGCGACCTTGAGCTGCACCAGGATGCGCACCGCCGCCGCGTTGAATTCCTGGGTGACGACGACCACCGGAACGCTGCCTTCCAGCCGCCGCATGACGCGCTGCAGCGACTCGATTTCCTCGAGCTTGGCTGCATCCATGTCGACGATGACCGTGCCGAAGTCCGCCTCGAGGATCTCGCCGCGCAGTTCGTTGACGCTCTTTTCCAGCGTCAAGAGCTCGATGACCTCGGAGGCCGCAAAAGCCGTCCGCGTGTCCTGCAAGAACGTCCTGTCCGTCGAAACGAGCAGGATCTTCTTGGTCTTGCTACCAGATGCCATCCTCGCCAGCCCATCAATTCGATGTTGTTGATGATGTCGTCGGTGACGACACGGAGCCGGCCTTCGCACCGACGGCAGCGCTCTCGGAACCCGGACGCTGGGCCGGCACCAGAAGCCTTGTGTTCTGGACGCCGTACTTCCAGGGATCGACCATCTGCATGGCGGTGTTGGACGCCTGCGCGTTGCCGGCCGCCAAGGTCACCCCTTCGGCGCGTACATAGTCGTCGCTGGTGCAACCGCCGGCGAAACCGGCGAGCAGCAGAGCGATGCAAACGGGGATGCGCATGGCCTTAATCCTTTGGCAGATCGAGGAAATGGCCGGACGTGGCGGCAGCCACCGGACGGGCGGCGCTGCCGTCTGCCAGCGCCACCGGACGCTTTGACGCCGAGGCGTTCACTTCCTCGGTGTTGTTCAGGAAATAGTCGGCGGGACTTGCCGGCTGGGTGCCGTCGGTCGGCTCGACCATCTTCTTCGAGGGATCGACCGGCTTGACCAGGTAGGGCGTGACGATGATCACCAGATCGGTCTCGCGCCGCTGATAGGACTTCGAGGAAAACAGCGGGCCGAGCACCGGCAGCTTGCCGATCCCCGGCACCCGCGATGTCGTGATGTCGTTCTGCGATTGCAGGAGGCCGGCGATCATGAAGCTCTGGCCGTTCTTGAGGTCGACCGATGTCCTGGCACGGCGCACGATGAAGGCCGGGATGGAAATGCCGCTGCTGACCTGGATGGAAGCAGACGGATCGATCGAGGACACTTCCGGCGCGATGTCGAGGCTTACCAGCCCGTCCTTCAGCACCGTCGGCGTGAAATCGAGGCCGACGCCGTACTTCTTGTAGGTGACGCTGATCTTGCCATTGTCTTCGGAAACCGGGATCGGGAACTCGCCGCCGGCAAGGAAGCTCGCCGTCTGGCCCGAACGCGCAATCAGGTTCGGTTCCGCCAGCCGCCGCGCCAGGCCGCGTTCCTCCAGTGCCTTGATGGCGATGTCGATCGAAACGCCGTTCGACAGCAGGCTCCCGATGATCTCGCCTGTTCCGGCACCCGTCAGGTTTCCCCCATCCGGGTTCAACACGACTTTGCGGTTTCCGATACCATAGGCGAAATTGGCGGCGTATTTGGCGCCGAGGTCCTGGCCGGCCTGGCGGTTGATTTCGACGAAACGGACGTTGAGCTGAACCTGCTGCGAGGACGAGATGTTGACCGAATTGATGACTTCCTCATTGCCGGAGAAGCGCGACGCAATCTTGCTGGCCTTGTCGGCGGCGACCGCATCGTCCGCCTCGCCCGACAGCACGACGCGCCCGTTCGCCGAGCCGACCTTGATCTTGGCGTCGGGCACGCTGGCGCGGATGGTGCTGGCCAGCTGGTCGGTATCCAGCGTCACCTCGATGTCGATGGTGCCGACAAGCTGCTTGTTCTGGTCGAACAGGGCGATGCCGGTGGTGCCCAGGTTGTTGCCCAGTACATAGAAGGACTTGTCGGTCAGCGGGTTGACGTTGGCGATCTCCGGATCGCCGATGACGATCTGGTAGAAGGCGGCGCTCGTCATGATCGTCTTCGGCTTGCCCTTGGCGACCTTGATCGAGGCGTTCTTGTTCGCCGAGACATAGACGACGTCATTGCCAGCCCTTGCCGGCGCGGCGACGGCAAGCATTGCCGCCGCCAGCGCGATCGCGCCGAGAAGACGCCATCCCCCGGTCGTCCGAAATGCATCAAACCCGAACATCTTGCCCCGTCCCGCCGGTCCCCACCGGCTATTGCTGCAGTTCCTGCGGCGGTTGCCGCGAAGGAACCTTGTATTCCTCGACCTTGTCGCCGCGCGTCACGATCACCGTCTTGAATTTCGGCTCGTCCTGGTCCTTCGTCACCGCATTGACGAGCGAGGCGGCGCTCGCCTGCGCATTTGCGGCAACCGAGCCGCCGAAGGACGAGATGGTCGTAAGCCCGCCATTGCTGGCAGTTGCGTCGGCGGCCGACCGCAGCGACAACGACAGCGTGCCGACGGTGCGGGCAAGCGCCACTTTCTGCGCCCCTTCGTTGGTCACCTCGATGGTCACCGAATTGGCGACTTGCGGCTCGGTCTTGCGTTCGTCGGCGCCCTGTCCGACCGAAAGCACCTTGACGTCGGCAACGACGACCTCGGACGTGACGGTCGAGCCGGCGGCCCCTTGAGCATTCTTGGACACTTCCTGGATATCCCCAGCATCGCGCGTCAGCACGACATCGACGCGGTCTCCCGGCGTGATGAAGCCACCGACACCGGCGATCTCGTCGGTGCGGACGGTGACGGCCCGCATTCCCGGCGACAGCATGTTGGAAAGGGTAGCGCGGCCGTTCGGCCCCGACAGCTTGGTGAGCAGCACCGGTTCGTTGACCTCGATCGGCGACAGCACGACCCGGCCGCCGTCCGCGAGCAGCTTGTCGATGGTCGGGAAAGCGCCTTGCGGCAGGGAATCCTGCGGCCACGGGATCTCGGCGAGCTGCGGCCGTGCGAGCTCCATGCCGTAACGCAGCGGCGCTTGCGCCACCACGATGGTCTTGAACTCGACCTTGGGCTGCTGCGGCGCCGTGACGGAGACGACCTTGATCTCGGCCTGGGCCTTTGCCTGGCTCTTGACCCAGAAATCCGCCGCAAAGATCGAGATCGCGCCGAAAACGGCGGCGATGCCGATCATGGTTATGGCCCTGCCCCTCACAACGAAACCCCTGACGCCCGTGGTCTTTTGTTAGTTGGGTCTCACGCTAGGCGTTAATGTTAAAGAATCAGGAATCCCACGACCCGCCGATCGCCCTATTTCGGCCGGCTTGGTTATCGAATGGTTTTGGAATAAGAGACAGTTTGATCCCTGAACGGAACAGGAACTCGTTCGCCCGCCAAAAGCGTGGCAGTATCGAGGAATGATTCGCATTACCGGACGCTAGGCCCAGCATGGACGACAGCAACGACCTCTTCGGCAAGATGGAAAAGCCGGCACAGCCGGTGCGCGCGCCCTCGCGGCCCGCCGATCCGCTGGTGCAGGCCGCGAAGCGTTCGACCGCCACACGCGACGGCAGCGAGGGCTACAGCGCCGCCGATATCGAGGTGCTGGAAGGGCTCGAGCCGGTACGGCGCCGTCCGGGCATGTATATCGGCGGCACCGACGACAAGGCGATGCATCACCTGTTCGCCGAGGTCATCGACAATTCGATGGACGAAGCGGTGGCCGGCCACGCCACCTTCATCGACGTCGAGCTTTCCGCCGACGGCTTCCTGACCGTCACCGACAACGGCCGCGGCATCCCCGTCGATCCGCATCCGAAATTCAAGAAGCCGGCGCTCGAAGTCATCATGACGACGCTGCATTCGGGCGGCAAGTTCGACTCCAAGGTCTACGAGACCTCCGGCGGCTTGCACGGCGTCGGCGTCTCGGTCGTCAATGCGCTGTCCGACCACCTCGAGGTCGAGGTCGCGCGGGGTCGTCAACTTTACCGCCAAAGATTCTCCCGCGGCGTCCCGGTCAGCGGTCTCGAGCATCTCGGCGAGGTCCACAACCGCCGCGGCACGAAGACTCGTTTCCATCCCGACGAGCAGATTTTCGGCAAGGGCGCCGCCTTCGAACCGGCGCGCCTTTACCGCATGACGCGCTCGAAGGCCTATCTGTTCGGGGGCGTCGAGATCCGCTGGACCTGCGATCCGTCGCTGATCAAGGACAAGGACCAGACGCCGGCCAAGGCCGAGTTCCATTTCCCCGGCGGCCTCAAGGACTATCTCAAGGCGACGCTCGGCGACGAATTCCAGGTCACGCGCGAGGTCTTCGCCGGGAAGAGCGACAAGCAGGGCGGCCACGGTTCGCTCGAATGGGCCGTCACCTGGTTCGGCGGCGACGGTTTCCTCAACTCCTATTGCAACACCATTCCGACCCCCGAAGGCGGCACGCACGAGGCCGGCTTCCGCAACGTGCTGACGCGCGGACTGCGCGCCTATGCCGACCTCATCGGCAACAAGCGCGCTTCGATCATCACCACCGACGACGTGATGATCTCGGCCGCCGGCATGCTGTCGGTGTTCATCCGCGAGCCGGAATTCGTCGGCCAGACCAAGGACAGGCTGGCGACGATCGAGGCGATGCGCATCGTCGAAAACGCCCTTCGCGACCCGTTCGACCACTGGCTGGCAGACAATCCGCAGGAAGCCTCTAAGCTCCTCGACTGGGTCATCGCGCGCGCCGACGAGCGCGTGCGGCGTCGCCAGGAGAAGGAAGTCTCGCGCAAGAGCGCCGTGCGCAAGCTGCGCCTTCCGGGCAAGCTTGCCGACTGCACGCAGAACGCCGCCGCCGGCGCCGAGATCTTCATCGTCGAGGGCGACTCGGCCGGCGGCTCGGCCAAGCAGGCGCGCGACCGCGCCAGCCAGGCAGTGCTGCCGCTGCGCGGCAAGATCCTTAACGTCGCTTCCGCCGGCAACGACAAGCTTGCCGCCAACCAGCAGATTTCCGACCTGATCCAGGCGCTCGGCTGCGGCACGCGTTCGAAATATCGCGACGAGGATCTGCGCTACGACCGCGTGATCATCATGACCGACGCCGACGTCGACGGCGCGCACATCGCCTCGTTGCTGATCACCTTCTTCTATCAGGAGATGCCGAACCTGATCCGCGGCGGCCATCTCTACATGGCCGTGCCGCCGCTCTATTCGATCCGGCAAGGCGGCAAGGTCGGCTACGCCCGCGACGACGCGCACAAGGACGAACTGCTGCGCACCGAATTCACCGGGCGCGGCAAGGTCGAGATCGGCCGCTTCAAGGGCCTGGGCGAGATGATGGCCGCGCAGCTCAAGGAGACCACGATGGATCCGAGGAAGCGCACGCTTTTGAGGGTCGACGTGATCGACGCCGAGCAGGCCACCAAGGATGCCGTCGACGCGCTGATGGGCACCAAGCCCGAGGCGCGTTTCCGCTTCATCCAGGAGCGCGCCGAATTCGCCGAGGCGGACGTGCTGGATATCTGATCGCCTGCCGGTCCATAACAGTCTCCGGCACGGAGAACCGGTGTGACCTGGACGCGGTTGAAAGAGCTTGTCGAGACGCCCTTAAGCGGTCTGACGCAGCCGACCCGTTCGGACTGGATTTTTGCCCTGCGCACGGTTTCGGCCGGACTGGTCGCGCTGCTTGTCGCCTATGCATTGAAGCTCGATCATCCGCAATGGGCGATGATGACAGTGTTCATCGTCGCCCAGCCGGTCGCCGGCATGGTGCTGGCAAAGGGCTTCTACCGGCTGCTCGGCACGCTGGCCGGCGGTCTGGCGGCCGTCGGCATCACATCGCTGTTCGGCGCCAATCCCTGGCTGTTGGTGAGCGTGCTGGCGCTCTGGATTGGCGTCTGCACGCTGGTCTCTTCGCTGTTGCGCAACCCGGAAGCCTATGGCGCCGCGCTTGCCGGCTACACGGCGATGATCATCAGCCTGCCGGCCCTCGGACAACCGCATATTGTCGTCGACCTCGCCGTCGCGCGCTGCGCGGAGATCGTGCTCGGCATCGTCTGCGCCGGCGTCACCAGCCGGCTGATCCTGCCAAAGCTCGCGGCCGACGCTATCATTTCCAGGTTGAAGCGCAGCATCCTCGACCTCGCCGAATATGCCGGCGGCGCCTTCTCCGGCGGCGACCCGGCAAGCCTCGCCGCGCTCCAGCGCAAGCTGATCGCCGATGCCCAGACGCTCGCCGAGATGCGCACCTATGCGCGGCTGGAGGCGCCGAGCTTCGCCACCCGCGCCCACCCGGTGCGGCGCACGATCGGCCAGCTTCTGTGGGCGCTTTCGGCGGCGCGCGCACTGCACAGCCACCGCAGGCCGAAGAACGCGGCGCTCATTCCCATGCGCAGCGAATTAAAAGCCTTCGTCGGCGAACTGGCGGCGACGCCCGGCGCGCTCGACGATACCGGGCCCTGGGTGGCACGGCTCGATGCGATCGCCAGCAAGGCCAGGGAGATGCCCGAACTGCCCAACGATACGAGCTCCCACGATACCGGCGAAGACAAGGTCGGCACAATCACCCGCCTGACCATCGCCGGCGATTTCGCCGAGGCGCTGAAGCAGGTGATGCGCGGGCTGGAGGCGCTGCGCTCGCCCGTCTCCCGCAAATCGGGCGAGCGAGGCCAGCCGGCGCTGGTCGTCCACCGCGACTACCAGGCCGCATGGCGCAACGCCGTGCGCGCCGCGCTGGCGACGTTGCTCGTGGCGGTCTTCTGGCTGACGACCAAATGGTCGGAAGCGGCCGGAATCGTCATCCTCGTCGCCGTCGTCTCCAGCCTGTTCGCATCGCGCCCCGATCCCGTGCAGTCCGCCTGGGGTTTTTTTTCCGGCACGCTGATCGCGCTGCCTTTTGCCTTCCTGGTCGGCCAGGTCGCGCTTCCGGCGCTGCCGGGCTTCGGCTGGTTCACGCTCTTCGTCGTGCCGATCCTGGTACCCGCGGCGCTCGGCATGGCCAATCCGCGCCATGTCGGCGTCGCCACCGCCTTCGCCATCAACTTCCTCGCCTTCCTCAGCCCGCATCAGCAGATGATCTACGATCCCGGGCCGTTCTTCGCCGGCTCGGCCTCGATCCTGGTCGGCATCCTGATTGCCATCGGCGTCTTCATTGTCGTGCTGCCCGCCGATCCCTGGGCCACCATGGCGCGCATCTCGCAGGCGATGCGCGAGGACCTGGCCCGGCTTTGCCTGCATGAGCGCATTCCCCGCCGTTCGGCCTTCGAAAGCCTCGCCTACGACCGGATCAACCAGCTGATGCCGCAGGTGCAGCGGACGGGCCGCAAGGGCGATCCCATTCTCGGCGGAAGCATCGCGGCCGTCACCGTCGGGCTGGAGGTGCTGCGGCTGCGCCAGGCGCAACTGAACTCCGCCGTCCCGCACGAAACAGTCGAGTCCATCGGCAATTTCCTGCGCGGCCTGGCGCGCGAATTGCTGTTTCGGCAACCGGGCGAGCCGCAGACCGCGACCGTCGCGGTGGCGAGGCAATATGCGGCCAGCATCGCCCAACGCACCGATCGGCTCGAAATGCTGCAGATCGCCGCCTCGCTGCGCATCATCGCCGCGGCGATGGAGGATTATCCGGATTTCTTCGCGAAGGGTCGCGCTTGAACAGCTCGGGGCATGCCTGGTTTGGGCCCTTTCCGAGAATAGGTCCTTGCTGGACTGGGCGACACCTTTTAGGTTGGACACATGGCGCTCAAACGGATGGACAACGTCGGAATCGTCGTCGATGACCTCGACAGGACGGTCGATTTCTTTCGCGAGCTCGGCCTTGAACTCGAAGGGCGTGCCGCGATCGAAGGAGAGTGGGCCGGGCGTGTCACTGGGCTCGGCGACCAGCATGTCGAGATCGCCATGATGCGCACGCCGGACGGCCACAGCCGGCTCGAGCTGTCCCGCTTTCTCAGGCCGCCTGTCATCGCGGATCACCGCAATGCCCCGGTGAACGCATTGGGCTATCTCCGGATCATGTTCGCCGTGGACGACATCGACGACACGCTGGAGAGGCTCCGCAAGCGCGGCGCTGAGCTCGTCGGCGAAGTCGTCCGGTATAAGGACGCGTATCGGCTTTGCTACATCCGTGGGCCTGAAGGGCTTCTCATCGGACTCGCCCAGGAACTCAGCTGAGACCTGATTGTGATCCGCTCAGGCCGCGGCGATGGCCAGCGCATGTCCGCGGGCGTTTTCGCGCAACGCGTCTAGGTGGATCGACTTCACCAACCCGGCAAGATCGCCCTCGGCCGATTGGCCGCCGAGTTCCTTCAGCATCAACCAGCTCACTTCCTGCACGCCGGCGACACGCCGGCCATTGGCGACCTCGCGCCAGACTTTCAGCGCCCTCAGGATGATGCCATGCGTGGCCGGTGCAAGCCCGGCGCTGCGGAACAGCGCCTGCAGCGCAACGTCGTGCCCGCCGGCGAGAAGTGCCGTCACCCGCTGTTCGGACTGTTGGGCTAAAGCCACCAGCGTCGAGCCGAAGAAGTCCACCTTGCCATGCGCGATGGTGCGGATGATGAAACCGGCGGTGAGGTCGCCGCGCAGCCGCAGATGCTCGATCAGCGCCGCATGCTCCTCCATGCGCGTTCCCTCGATCAGCGTCACCGAGGCTTTCACGCAGGCGTCGCGCATGACGCGATCCGCGCGCGCCGCCCCCATCATCGCCAGCACCAGCGGCGAACCTTTCAAGGTCTCGCCGAGCTTGACCAGCAGCATGTGCCGGCAGTCGGCCGGCAGGCGCCGATCGGCAATCAGCGCCTCGCGCACCAGCGGCAGGTGGCCGTGCCGCTCGGCCATGCGGCGGAAGCTCAGCGAAGCGATCTCGGCGCCGCTGTTGCCGATCAGCGCGGCGCAGGCTTCCGGTTCGCCGATCTCGGCGATCGCCGCCGCCAGCGACATCGAGACGACCGGGCGGTTGGCGATCAGCTTCTGCGTCGCCTTCTGGCTGCAGGCGACGCGCTCGACCAGATCGGCATCGGTAAGCAGCGGCGAACGCGCGAGCACCAGCGCCGCCACTTCCGGCTGGTCGGCGGCCAAGGCGCTGATCACCTGCGGCGGCGCGTGATGGCTCATCGACAGCGCCTCGGCAAGCGCTAGGCGCACCTTGGACGAAGCGTCGTCCAGAAGCAGCGTCAGCGCCGCCTCGGCGGCACAGCGATCCTCGAACGGCAGATCGGAGTTGATATAGGCGCGCGCCAACGCGCTCGCGGCGGCGGCGCGCTCGGAAACCCTTGCTGTATCAATCCATTTTAGAAAATGCGAAACAACCATACCGACCAGCTGCGCCCTTGCCGGAAAGGTCCCGGCCCCGTTGTGAACGGTAGGCTGCAAATGGTTTACGAACGGTTCACCATATTTCTTAACCGGCTTGATGGGGCCGCAGCCAACGCCTATCAAGCAACGACATTGGAGGAAATCGAACCATGGCCGGGCTTTATCTGGAAGAGTTTGTCGTCGGCCATGTCTTCCACCACACGCTGCGCAAGACCGTGACCGAGAGCGACAACATGCTGTTTTCGGCGATGACGCTCAACCCCCAGCCTTTGCACATCGATTTCGACTTCGCGGCGAAAACCGAGTGGGGCAAGCCATTGGTGAATTCGCTGTTCACGCTTGGCCTGATGATCGGCATTTCGGTGAATGACATCACCGTCGGCACCACGGTCGCCAATCTCGGCATGAAGGAAACGGTGTTCCCGCATCCCGTCTTTCACGGCGACACCATCCGGGTCGAGACGACGGTTGTGTCCGTGCGCGACTCCAAGTCGAAACCCGATCGCGGCATCGTCGAATTCGAGCATCGCGCCTACAATCAGAACGACATTCTTGTCGCCAAATGCACCAGGCAGGCGATGATGCTGAGGAAGGCGGCCTGATGCGCTCGCTGCTGTTCGTGCCCGGCGATTCCGAGCGCAAGCTGGAAAAGGGGTTCGAGGCCGGCGCCGACGTGATCATCGTCGATCTCGAGGATTCCGTTGCCGCCGCAAACAAGGGGGCGGCGCGCGCGACCGCGGCCGAGTTCATCTCGAGTCAAAGACACCGGACGGGTTCGGCCATCTATGTGCGGGTCAACGATCTTTCCACCGGCCTGACAGACGCCGATCTCGCAGCGCTCGTCCTGGCGAAGCCCGACGGCATCATGCTGCCGAAGTCGAACAGCGGGCAGGACGTCCAGCAACTGGCGGCAAAGCTGCGAGTGCACGAGGCCGAGAACGGGCTGCCGGACGGCGCCATAAGAATCCTGCCGATCATCACCGAGACTGCGGCGGGGGTGCTGGCGGCGGCAAGCTATGCCGGCGCAAGCGCGCGGCTTGCCGGCCTGACCTGGGGTGCGGAGGATTTGTCGGCGGCTCTCGGCGCGCGCACGACCCGCGACGAGAGCGGCCGCTACACCGACGTGTTTCGCCTGGCGCGGACCGTGACCATTCTGGCGGCCGGCGCAGCCGAAGTCGCCGCCATCGACACCGTCTTTCCCGATTTCCGCGATATGGCCGCCCTTGGGAAGGAATGCCGCGAGGCCGAGCGGGACGGCTTCACCGGCAAGATGGCGATCCATCCGGCACAGGTGCCGGTCATCAATGCCGCCTTCACGCCGTCCGCCGAAGCGGTCGCGCGATCGCGGGCGATCGTCGATGCCTTCGCGGCGGCGGGAAATCCGGGCGTCGTCGGCATCGACGGCAAGATGTACGACCGGCCGCATCTGCGGCTGGCCGAGCATTTACTGGCTCGCGCCCGAGCGGCGGGCAGCCTTGCCTGAGGTTACCAGACCATCGGGATCAGCTTGTAGCGCACGCGCGCGGCATAATCGTCATAGCCCTGCAGGCCGGTTCGCAACGTCTTTTCCTCGATGAAGGTGCGGATGCCGAGCAGGACGATGAAGACAAGCACCGACGCCAGTCCCCACCAGGAACCAAGCAGCAGCGCCGTGCCGGCGAAATAAAGTATGGCGCCGGCATACATCGGATGGCGGACATAACTGTAGGGGCCTGTCGTGATCACCTTCTGTCCACGCTCGTCCTGGATCTTTACGACAGGCGCCGCGAAGCTGTTTTCCAGCATCGTGAGATAGCAGATCCAAATACCGACGAGCAGGACCAGCACGCCGACCACCTGCCCCCAGACGGGAACTGGCGACCAGCCGAAACGGATGTCGAGCCCCATCAGAGCCAGCCAGGCGAAGATGCCGAGCAGCAATATGCTCAGCAATATCTTGTCGGCGGCCGTCTGGGTCTTCTGGATGGGAGGGCGGAGACGCTCATTCATCAGGCCTGAATCGCGCCGGGCGAGCGCTACGCCCATGGTAAGGCTCAGTGCGACCATCACGACTATGTACACCCACGCTCCGGTCCAGCGCAGCGTGCCTGCCGACATAAACAGCAATACGCCCATGATGCCGAACCATACGAATGTCTGGAAAACCAATCTCGAGATCATGACCAACCTTCCGTGACGTCCCCCGCCGCTATTGGCCGCCCGCCGCGCCGTTCCTCCGAAAACCACAAATAATCCTAACCGGCCCAGGGACCGGCGTAATCGCCATAGAGCTTTGCCGGATCGGGTCGCGGCCGCTCCGGCGCCGGCCCCTGATAGGAGCCGATATGGACGAAGCCGATGACACGCTCCTGCGGCGACAGCCCGAGGATCGCCCTGCCCTCGGCCACATCGGAATACCAGTTGCTGATCATGTTGGTGCCATAGCCCAGCGCGTTCGCCGCGATCATCAGGTTCATCGCCGCCATGCCGCCCGACAGGAACATCTCCCATTGCGGGATCTTCGGGTTCTCCTTCGGCACCGACACGACGCCGATCACCAGCGGCGCGCGCGAGAAACGCGCCAGTTCCTGGTTGCGCCGGCCTTCCGGCAGCGGTCCCTCGCGCTGCTCGGCAAGTGCCGCCAGCTTCTTGCCGATCTCGATGCGCGCCTCGCCGCGATAAAGGATGAACCGCCAGGGCTCGAGCCGGCCGTGGTCGGGGACGCGCGAGGCCGCCGCTATCATCGTAGCGATCTCGGCATCGCTCGGCGCCGGTTCCTTGAGGTCGGGGATCGGCGCGGAATTGCGGGTGAGCAGGTAGTCGATGATCGGCGACGCCATGGGCGCAAGTCTCCTGAAGACATTCGATTTTGAGCTGAAGCACGCCATCGGGAGATCGGGCGGCTCGGGCAGTGGCGTTTTGCGCCGGATAAGAAGCCGCCGCGCAAGGCGGCGCGCTTCTAGAGCATGATGCCGAAAAGTGTGAAGCGGTTTTCGGACGACATCATGCTCTACTTCTTTGACTTAGAGCCGGATTCAGATTTCAGGTCAATTCGACCTGAAATCATCCGGCTCTAGGCCTTGAAATTGCCACCGCCTTGGGCTTCAAAGCAAGGCATGTTTGAGGGGACCCTGCGCGTTTTCGTGATCGCACTCGTCGCTGCGTTGTTCGCGGTGCCGATTTCCTTCGCGCTGGCCCAGAACGCCAACGATGTCGGCGACATCAAGCTTCCAGGCATTTCGAGCTACGCAACGCCGAAGGCCGGGACGCCGCTGGTGCTCGGCAACGGCGGCGCCATCACGCTGTCGGCGCAGTTGACCGACAAGGGCGCCGACATCACTCGCGGCATCGTCTGGCGGGTCTTCAGGCCGCAGCCCGCCAGTGACGGCAAGCTGCCGATGGTGGCGTCCGCGCATGGCGGCACAGCCGTGTTCCAGCTCGACCCCGGCAGCTATCTGGTGCACGCCTCCTACGGACGCGCCGGCGCCACCAAGCGCATCACCGTCGGCAAGGAGGCAAGGCGCGAAAGCCTTGTGCTCGATGCCGGCGGCCTGAAGCTTGACGCGGTGACATCGGGCGGCGCCCCCATCCCGTCGAAGAAACTGCGCTTCTCGATCTATGAAGGCCAGGCCGCGGCCAATGGCGACCGGGCGCTGATCGCTCCCGACGTCGCGCCGAACACCGTGGTGCGGCTGAACGCCGGCACCTACCATGTCGTCTCCACCTATGGCGCGGTCAACGCCGTGATCCGCTCCGACATCCGCGTCGAGGCCGGCAAGCTGATGGAGGCGACCGTCGAGCACCGCGCCGCCGAAATGACGATGAAGCTGGTGCGCGAGCCCGGCGGCGAGGCCATCGCCGATACCTCCTGGTCGCTGCTCAACGAGAGCGGCGATCCGATCAAGGAAGCGGTCGGCGCCTTCGCCTCGATGGTGCTGGCCGAAGGCCAATACACCATCATCGCCAAGAACCGCGACCGTATCTACCAGAAGGATTTCACGGTCGTTGCCGGCCAGAACCAGGAAATCGAGGTCGTGGCCAACGAATCTTCCGCCATCGACCCCGAGGAAGGCGCGGACTGATCGGGTTGATCAGGCCGCTTTGCGCATCCGCTTCGGCAGAAACGGCACGCGCCCGCGCTGCGCGGAAGGCGTCGCCAGGTCGAAGACCGCGCGATAGAGGCGATCGAGCAGCGCCTTGCGGTCGCGCAGCGGCTCAAGGTCGCTCCATCTCAGCACGTCGCCGATGCGCACCTCGATCGCCTTGCCCGACAGTCGCGCGAATTCGCGGATAAGCAAGGAGGTGCGCAGCGTCAGCGACGCCTTGCCGATGAACTTCGCCACGCGGTTGTCGCGCTCGGCCATGTTCATCGGGCCGCTAACGAGATGGAACAGGCGGCCGTTCTGGCCGGAGAAATGCATCGGAATGACCGAGGCCTTGGCGTCCTGGACGAGTTTGGCCGGGAACATCTTCCACGGCAGGTCGATGGCGCGGCCGAAACCCTTCGGCGCCGTGGCGACGCCGCCGGCCGGGAACACGACGATGGTGACGCCTTCCTTCAACAGCCGCACCGCTTCATGGCGCACCGCCATGTTGTTCTTCAGCGCTTCCTTGGTCTCCGAAAAATCGATCGGCAGCGAATAGGGCTCCATCTCGCGGATCCTGAGCAGATCCTTGTGGATCATGACCCGGAACGGCCGGCCCAGCTGCTCGACCAGCGACAGCACCGCAATGCCGTCGCCGATACCGAAGGGATGGTTTGCGATGATGACCAGCGGCGTGTCCGGCAGCGCTGGCGGCGGCCATTGCACGGCATTGCGGACCTTGACGTCGATCAATTCCAGCATGCGGCTGAATACACGGTCGCCGGTCGGCACAACCTGGCGGCGCCAGAAATCGTAGAGCACGGCGAAGCGGTCGCGCCCCGACAGGCCCTCGACCGAATGGATGAACCAGCGCGTCAGCACCGGTTGATGCGGGTTGGCGTAGGAAAGCTCGGGAAACCGTCTTTCCCGCAGTTTCAACTTGAGCATGGCGGCTCGTTACAAGGTTGGCGTGACAGGCATATGAAAATGGCGGTGGACACGCCACCGCCGTTCAAGGAAGTGCTGGTAAGTCAGGCTGCGCGACGCTTGCGGTCGGGCGAGACCGCCTCATCGGAAAGCTGCTTCACCGCATCGTCGAGCTTCAGCGATTCCTGGTCGCGGGAGCCAAGCCGGCGGACATTGACGGTTTCCTCTTCCGCCTCGCGCCTGCCGCAGACGAGGATGACCGGCACCTTGGCGAGCGAATGCTCGCGCACCTTGTAGTTGATCTTCTCGTTGCGCAGGTCGGCTTCGGCGAGCAGCCCCGCGGCCTTCAGCCGCTCGACCACATTCAAGGCGTACTCGTCCGCATCCGAGGTGATCGTCGCCACCACCACCTGCAGCGGCGCGAACCACAGCGGGAAATGGCCGGAATAGTTCTCGATCAGGATGCCGAGGAAGCGCTCCATCGAGCCGCAGACGGCGCGATGCACCATCACCGGCTGCTTCTTCTCCGAATCCGAGCCGATATAGAAGGCACCGAAGCGCTCCGGCAGGTTGAAGTCCACCTGGGTAGTGCCGCATTGCCATTCGCGGCCAATGGCGTCCTTCAGCACATATTCGAACTTCGGGCCGTAGAAAGCGCCCTCACCCGGATTGATCGAGGTCTTGATGCGGTTGCCGGAGCGCGTGCGGATCGTCTCCAGCACATTGCTCATGATCGCCTCGGCATGGTCCCAGGCCTCGTCGGTGCCGACGCGCTTGTCCGGCCGCGTCGACAGCTTCACGCTGACCTCCTCGAAGCCGAAATCGGCATAGGTCGACAGGATCAGGTCGTTGATGCGCAGGCATTCGGCCGCGAGCTGCTCCTCGGTGCAGAAGATATGCGCATCGTCCTGCGTGAAGCCGCGCACGCGCATCAGCCCGTGCAGCGCGCCCGACGGCTCGTAGCGATGCACATTGCCGAACTCCGCAAGCTTTACGGGCAGTTCGCGGTATGACTTCAACCCATGCTTGAAGATCTGCACATGGCCGGGACAGTTCATCGGCTTCAGCGCGAAGACGCGGTCGTCGTCGGTGTCGTCGCCGGCAACCGTGACCTTGAACATCGCATCGCGATACCAGCCCCAGTGTCCCGACGTCTCCCACAGGCTCTTGTCCAGCACCTGCGGCGCGTTGACTTCCTGATAGCCGTGCTCGTCGAGGCGGCGGCGCATGTAGTTGATCAGGTTCTGCACCATCTTCCAGCCCTTGGCGTGCCAGAAGACGACGCCCGGTCCCTCTTCCTGGAAATGGAACAGATCCATCTCGCGGCCGAGCTTGCGGTGGTCGCGCTTCTCGGCCTCTTCCAGCAGGGTCTGGTAGGCATCGAGTTGCGCCTGGTCGGCAAAGGCTGTGCCGTAGATGCGCGTCAGCATCGGATTGTTCGAGTCACCGCGCCAATAGGCGCCCGCCACCTTCATGAGCTTGAAGGCATTGCCGATCTGCCCGGTCGAAGCCATGTGCGGGCCGCGGCACAGGTCGAACCAGTCGCCCTGAGCGTAGATCTTGAGGTCCTGGTCCTCCGGAATGGCGTCGATCAGTTCAAGCTTGTAGCGCTCGCCCTTCTCGGCGAAGACCTTCTTCGCCTTCTCGCGCGACCACACTTCCTTGGTGAACGGCTTGTTGCGCGCGATGATCTCGCGCATCTTCTTTTCGATCACCGGAAAATCGTCAGGCGTGAACGGCTCGTTCCTGGCAAAGTCGTAATAGAACCCGTTCTCGATGACCGGCCCGATCGTCACCTGCGTTCCCGGCCACAGCTCCTGCACGGCCTCTGCCAGCACATGCGCGGCATCATGGCGGATAAGCTCCAGCGCGCGCGGATCCTCGCGGGTGATGATCTCGACCTTGCCGGACGTGCCGAGCGGATCGGAAAGATCGCGAACGATGCCCTCGAGGCTATAGGCGACAGCCTTCTTGGCCAGAGACTTGGAGATCGATTCGGCAAGACCGGCGCCGGTCAGCGCCGCGTCGTAGTCGCGGACCGAACCATCGGGAAATGTCAGGGAAACGGAATTCGGCATCAGGATTCTCCTATCCAGTCCCGCAAACGAGCGCGGGTGGTGAAATGCATGTCGCAGGATGCGTTGCGGCTTGCAGAGGGTTAGCCGGAGGCGTCCGGCGCGGCGGGTTTTAGAGGCAGTGTCGCGCAAGGTAAAGAGCGGCCCGTCAGGAAATGTCGCCAGCGATGTCGCAGGCCCGTCACGAAGGCTTGCGAACAGCTCGCGACGCAGCTTGTATGTAGGCATGGAAGACGCATCCCCCAGCCGAACCGCCCTCCGCGTCGCTCGCTTGCGGGCCTTGCATCAGTTTTCGCCGCAGGCTCCGCTGTTTCGCGATCCCTATGCCAGCGCAATCCTGGGCGAAGCCGCGCCCGCCATGCAGGAGCTGGAGCAGGAAGATGAGCATAGCCGTCGCATGCGCCTGTTTGTGGCGGCGCGTGCCCGCCTCGCCGAGGATTGGTTGGCGGCGGCAGTGCGGCGCCGCGTTCGCCAGCTGGTCGTGCTCGGCGCCGGTCTCGACACGTTTTCGCTGCGCAATCCCTATCCGGACCTCACCGTGTTCGAGGTCGATCATCCCGCGACACAAGCTTGGAAACGGCGGCGCATCGCCGAGGCCGGACTTACCGAACCGTCGGGCGTCAGCTTCGTGCCGGTCAATTTCGAACGCCAGCGCCTGGCGGAGGAACTGGCCGCGGCGGGCCTGAAAACGGCCGAGCCGGGCTTCTTCATGTGGCTTGGTGTCGTGCCTTATCTCACGCGCGATGCGATTTTCGCCACGCTGTCCTATATCGCCGGCATCCCGGGATCCGAGGTCGTGTTCGACTACAGCGAACCGGCCGAGGACCGCGACACGGCGGGCCAAGCAACGCTGGCCTTTTATGCGGCGCGCGTCGCGGCCGTCGGTGAGCCCTGGATCAGTTTCTTCGTTCCCGATGAATTGGCGAAGTCGCTCGCCGATTTCGGCTTTGACGAAATCGAGGATCTCGGGAGCAGCGATATCGCTGCCCGTTTCGCCAAGTCTCCCAGCGCCCCAAGCAATTCCGGCGCGCACATCCTGCGCGCTCGCCGCAGCGCCTGAGCCCGATCATTTCACCAGTTTTGGCAAATCCTTCAGGAACGCCGCCCGCGTTGCGAGGCCTTTCGGCTCTCCGGTACGCTTGGCATCGACGACCAGTCTTGCAAAGACGATGCGACGGCCGTTCTTCTCGGCCCAGCCGACGAACCAGCCGAGCGAGCGCTTGCCGTCCTGGCCGAGCCTGGTGCTGCCCGTCTTGCCCTGCACCGTCCAGTCCCCTGCCGCGAAGGTCGGCAGGATCGCCTTGGTCATCTCATGCGCCTTCGCCGACACCGGCATCTTGCCGGCGAGCAGCTGGCGCAGGAACGCCGTCTGCTCGGACGGCGATATCTCGAGCGAGGAATTGATCCAGGATTGCGTCAGCCCGTTGTCCTTGCCGGCATCGCCCGAGACGTCCTTGTTGCCATAGTCGAATTTCGACACGTAGCCGGCGAACTTCTCGGCACCGAGACGCCGCGTGATCTCGCGCGAGTACCAGACGATCGAATCGCGCTCCCAGATCGTCGGATCGACGGTCTTCTGGTCGCGCTTCGCCGCCTTGAACTCGGGCTTGTAGTCCCAGCTCGGCGTGTGCTGATCGCTCAGGATGCCGGCATCGTAGCCGATCAGCGCCAGGGGCACCTTGAAGGTAGAAGCCGGACTGACGCGCTGGTCGCAGACGCCGTCCTGGTAAAGCGTTGCGCCGCTTTGCTGGTCCTGGATCAGCGTGCAGTGAATGTCGCCGAGCGGCGCCGATTGCGCCCGCACCGGCAAGCCCAGCATCCAGGCCAGCAGGAAAAGGACGATGGCGAAAATGAAGGGGTAGCGGTCCATCTGGCGCATGGCGAAGTCACTCCGGTATGAGATTACGGGAGCGGCTTAGCGAGACGACTTGTCTCGATTTTGTCTCAAATTCGCAGTGTTCGTGCAGCTTCGCGTTAACCCTACCGGTTCGTTAAAATCCGCGTCGCGCGGGACGGCGAAGCAATCAGCTTTCGGGCTCGCTGCGCCCTTTGCCGATCCGCCAGTAGCGCCAAGGCATGAACCAGACATAGCGCTGGGCAAGCGTCTCCGGCACGCGGTCGATGCCGTGCGTCCCAAACGGCCAGCAGCGAAGGACCCGGAACAACCCCATCCAGCCGCCGGCCCACAGGCCATGGCGGGCAATCGCCTCATGGGCATATTCGGAACAGGTCGGCAGGTGCCGGCAGCTGTTGCCGACGAAGCCGGATAGCGTCAGCTGATAGAGGCGCACGAGCGAGGTGCCCAGGATGCGCCCGGGCGTCTTGCGCCAAGGTCCCGGCCAATTGCGTCCGCTCTGGATTGGCCGGCCGCCATGCATATGTCCGGGATGGTCGCCCACCCACGTCTCCGCGGTTGTTTTGCTACGCGATAGATGTGTCCTTCCGACCTCGAACGCAACGCCCTTCCTCCTCATGGCCTGGCGCGACGGACGGGATGCCGGTCGGCCACTGGCGCATGGCGCGTGGAACTGCCGGGCCTTTCCTCGTGCCAGCCGGGGTGCCGGCTCTTGTCGCGCCACTGAAACGTCGCGATCAGCATGACGTCGCTTAGAATGGCCAGGAACTGGTTCATGGCAGTGCTCCTTTGAGCACCGATTAGACTGCCGCTGGCCTCCCGCCTCAAACGAGTATAATTTCCGCGTCGGATAACCTGAGGTTATGCGAATGAAGCGAGGGCGGCTGCCGCTGACGGCGCTCAGAAGTTTCGAATCTGCCGGCCGGCACCTTAGTTTCAGCCTGGCGGCCGACGAGCTTTACGTCTTGCAGGCCGCGATCAGCCGGCAGATCCGCGAGCTCGAGACCTTTTTGGGCAGACCGCTGTTTCTGCGCCTCCATCGCCGCGTCGAGCTGACGGATGCGGGACATCTGCTGCTCGACCGACTGGTCAGAAGCTTCGACGACATCGACCGCGTGCTTTCGGAGCTCACGACCTCGCCGGCGCAGGCGATTGTCCGCGTCAGCGTCGAACCGTCCCTTGCCGCCATATGGCTGCTGCCCCGGCTCAATCGCTTCCGCCAATTGCGGCCCGATATCGACGTGTCGCTCGAAGTCGATCCGCGGCCGATCGAGTTCCGCAGCGACCAGCCCGAGCTCGCCTTGCGTTTCAGCGCCCACGCCACGTCATGGCCGCGTAGCGAGGCCGAGCGCCTGGCCTCGACTGTCGATTCGCCGGTCCTGTCGCCGGCGCTGCTCGCCTCCGGCCCTCCCTTGGAAAAGCCGATCGATCTTCGCCATTACACGCTGCTGCATGAGGAAAACCGCCAGGGTTGGGCGCGCTGGTTCCAGGCCGCCGGCGTGCCCGCCGATGCGGTGCCTGCACGCGGCCCAATGCTGGCCGATGTCTCGCTGTCGAAGCAGGCTGCGCTGCTCGGACATGGCGTGGCGCTCGGCGACCTCCTGCAGGTCGGCGAGGAACTCGTGTCAGGCACTTTGATCAAGCCGTTCGACATCGACGTCGCTTCCGGCGCCTATTGGCTGGTGGCCAGGAGTTTGCGGAATCTACCGGAACCCGCCAATGCTTTTGCCGACTGGATACGAAGCGAATTCGCTGTGACCAGGGGAGCGGCCTGACCGCTGCGCTCAAGCCGCCCGTTCGGCGCGCTTCTTCTCGATCTGTCCGATCGCATCGACCACCGCGTCGAAGGTCAGCATGGTCGAGGCATGGCGCGCCTTGTAGTCGCGCACCGGCTCCAGATATTTGAGGTCGGCGAAACGGCCTTCCGGCGGCGCGCCGTTCTCCTTCAGCATCTTCAGCATGGTTTCGCGCACGGCGCGCAATTCGTCGGCGCTGGCGCCGACCACATGCTGGGCCATGATCGAGGACGAGGCCTGGCCGAGCGCGCAGGCCTTCACGTCGTGGGCGAAATCGGTCACCACGTCACCGTCCATCTTGAGGTCGACCGTGACAGTCGAGCCGCATAATTTGGAATGCGCCCTGGCCGTCGCGTCGGCATCGTCGAGCCGGCCGATCCGCCCTATATTCCCGGCGAAACCGAGAATTTTCGCATTGTAGACGTCGTCGATCATATTTTTCCAATCCGTCGCCGCCAAGCGAACAGGCTTTGCCGCTCTCGCGTCTTCCTTTCGCGCCGCTCGAAACATATATAATGGTCGCAGTCGGGCATCGACAAGGCGACGAAAAAGCCGTTGTCGCTGCTCTTCTGTTCACGCCGCTTGCGGGATGGAAATGGGCGATTTTCACCCAAAAGGTCGTGGTCCGTTCAACTCGTTCCACCTTTGAGTGGGACTACGGGAGACGCCTTTATGGATGCCGTCATCAAGAAAATCATGCCTCCGTCCGAATATTTGGAAAAGCCCGTCACCGACCGGCCGAGCGAAGCCGAGGTCGAAGCCGCCGTGCGCACGCTTTTGCGCTGGACCGGCGACAATCCGGACCGCGAAGGCCTGATCGACACGCCCAAGCGCGTCACCAAAGCGTTCCGCGAAATGTTCAACGGCTATGACATGTGCCCGGCCGACGAGCTCGGCCGCACCTTCGAGGAAGTCGCCGGCTATGACGATCTCGTCATCGTCAGGAACATAAAATTCCATTCGCATTGCGAGCATCACATGGTGCCCATCATCGGCAAGGCGCATGTCGGCTATCTGCCTGACGGCAAGGTCGTCGGCCTATCGAAGATCGCGCGCGTCGTCGACATCTTCGCGCACCGCCTCCAGACGCAGGAAGCGATGACCGCGCAGATCGCAGGCGTCATCCAGGATGTGCTCAACCCGCGCGGCGTCGCCGTCATGCTCGAGGCCGAGCATATGTGCATGGCCATGCGCGGCATCCGCAAGCAGGATTCGACCACGCTGACCTCCACCTTCACCGGCGTCTTCAAGGACACGCCGGAGGAGCAGGTCCGCTTCGTCACCATGGTGCGCGCCGGCGGCTGATCGCCGGCCATCGCCGGCCACTAGAAGGAAAGATCGACCGGCGATGTCGGCACCGAAATTCCCCAAAGCCCCATCCGATAAGAAATCGCTGGAGGAAGGCTCCGTCCTTTCTCCGCGCTTCGATGCGGCCGGCCTCGTCACCGTCGTCGTCACCGATGCCGGCGACGGCATGCTCTTGATGGTCGCGTATATGAATGCCGAGGCGCTGGCGCTGACGCTGGAGACCGGCATTGCCCATTACTGGTCGCGCTCGCGCAACGCGCTGTGGAAGAAGGGCGAAACCTCGGGCAATTTCCAGCAGATCGTCGAGATGCGCACGGATTGTGACCAAGACGCGATATGGTTGCGCGTCAAAGTGTTGGGCCACGACGCAACCTGTCACACCGGACGGCGTTCCTGCTTTTATCGGACGGTGGGGCTGAATGACGGCAAGGCGACGCTTGCCGGCGACGGCAGCAGGCCGCTGTTCGATACGGACCAAACGTATCGGAAGCCGGTGTGAACCATTCAATATTCACAAACCACTCAGATTCACTATTCTCAAATATCCTTGCGATAGAAGGGATACGGGACAAGGGAGATCATGATGCTCGAATGGGCGTCATTGCGCAGCAGACCTGACGTTCGGGAGGCCAACGGCCCCGCATCGTCAGGCGGCGCGTCCGACCCGAAGCCAGGTGGGAAAGCCGGTATCTCGCTGGCGCTCGGCGGCGGCTGCGCCAGGGGCTGGGCCCATATCGGCGTGTTGCGCGCGCTTGACGAGGCCGGCATCGAAGTATCGATGATCGCCGGCACCTCGATTGGCGCGCTGGTCGGCGGCTGCTACCTTGCCGGCAAGCTCGACGAACTGGAAGAATTCGCCAGAAGCCTGACCAAGCGGCGCATTTTTGGCCTTCTCGATCTCAATCTTCGCGGCAGCGGCCTGTTCGGCGGCATGAGGCTCGATCAGCGCCTGCGCGAGCATCTCGACGGCGCCCGCTTCGAAGACCTGGCGAAACCCTTCGTCGCCGTCGCGTCCGAAATCCGCACCGGCCATGAAATCTGGCTGTCGAGCGGCTCGCTTGTCACCGCCATGCGCGCCTCCTATGCGTTGCCGGGCGTCTTCGAGCCGGTGGCCTGCAACGGCCGCATGCTGGTCGACGGCGCGCTGGTCAATCCGGTGCCGGTCTCGGTCTGCCGCGCCTATGAGCAGCCGCTCGTCGTTGCGGTCAATCTGCATTACGACCTGTTCGGCCGCGCCGCCGTCATCAAGCACAGCGCCGGCGAGCTGCTTGTCGAGAACGACGCGCCGCGTCCCGGCCAGGTCAATCCTCAGTCACACCAGACGCGCCTTGGCATCACCGGCGTCATGGTCGAGGCTTTCAACATCATTCAGGACCGGATTTCGCGGGCCAGGCTGGCCGGCGATCCGCCGGATATGTCGCTGCAGCCCAAACTCAGCCATATCGGCCTGACGGAATTCCATCGCGCCGATGAGGCGATCAGCCTCGGCTATCAGGCGACGAAGTCCCAGATCGGCGAACTGACCCGGCTGCAGTCCGTCCTGGTGTGAATTCCGCTACTTCCTCTACACAGTGATTTGGAAAGATTCCAAGCTTGTCGGACAAGTCTATCAATATCCGTTGCCGTAGTCAGCGCAAACGCTGGCCATGAGCTGAAGGCTCCTGAACCTCGTCATTCCAGGGCGGAGCAAGGAGCGAAGCGACGCGCGCAGACCCGAGGATCCATGCCGTTACCTGGACCGAGGTGTGCAGCGGTGCAAAATTCTGGACCGCCGCGGCGCTTCCAGGCCACGGCATGGATCCTCGGGTCTGCGCGCGTCGCTTCGCTCCTTGCTCCGCCCGTGGATGACGACCGCGATAGGCGTCTCGGCCAATCGCCAAGGCATGGGATCTGCCAACGCACACTAACCAACCGGTCAAAACGTCTGCGTTAAGGCTGCGTCGTCAAGCCAGGGCCGCATCACTGATGCGAAACTGCACCATGCGGTTGCCGTTCCAGTAGTTGCCCGATAACGAACCGGCGATATGCACGGTCCTGCCCCTGTTTTTAAACAGGAATTCGCCGAGAGCCGTGTCGACGGCGCGAAATGCAATGGCCTGAATATTGCCGCCGCTTTGCGACTGGAGGTCCACCCGAATGTGGTTGGTGCCGATCGCGCGCGCGTCGGCCAGCCGATGGCGCGGCAGCACGAACACCGGTGCGATGTGCCCGGCCCCGAACGGCCCGGCTTTCTCCAGCGCGTCGAGCAGCGCGATCGTGGCGCCCTCGGCGGCCAAGGCGCCGTCGATCGCCAGGCTTTCCTCGTTCTGCAGCCGGAACACGTCGGCCGCGGCGCGCTCCTCGAAGAAGGCGCGCAGTTCGCCGAGCTTGGCGCGCTCGACGGTGATGCCGGCGGCCATCGCGTGGCCGCCGCCCTTGACGATCAGCCCCGCCTCGGCCGCCTCGCGCACCAGCCGGCCGAGGTCGAAGCCGGTCACCGAACGGCCGGAGCCCGTGCCGATGCCGGTCGAGTTGAAGGCGATGGCAAAAGCCGGCCGGCGCGCATGATCCTTGAGCCGCGAGGCGATCAGTCCGACGATGCCGGGATGCCAGCTGTTGCTGGCGGTGACGATGACTGCCGGGCCGTTGCCGCCGGCAAGCTCGGCATCGGCCTCAGCCCGCGCCTGCGCCAGCATCTCCTGCTCCATCTGCTGGCGTTCCTGATTCAGCCGGTCCAGCGTCTCGGCAATGCCTGCCGCCTCGACAGGATCGTCGGTGGCCAGAAGCCGGCTGCCGAGCGCGGCATCGCCGATGCGGCCGCCGGCATTGATACGCGGGCCGATCAGGAAGGACAGATGGAAAGTGTTGATCGGCTCGCCGATGCGCGAGACCCGCGCCAGCGCCGCCAGCCCCTCATTCTTCTGCTGGCGCAACACCTGCAGCCCCTTGACGACGAAGGCCCGGTTGACGCCGGTGAGCGGCACCACGTCGCAGACCGTCGCCAGCGCCACCAGATCGAGCATCGAAAGCAGATCGACCGGTGCGGCGTCCGGCAGCCTCGCGCGCAGCACTTTGGCCGTCTGCACCAGGCACAGGAAGACGACGCCGGCGGCGCACAGATGTCCCTGCCCCGACAGGTCGTCCTCGCGATTGGGATTGACCACGGCCTCCGCCGCTGGCAACGGACCGCCGACCTGGTGATGGTCGAGCACCACGACATCGGCGCCGGCTTGCCTGGCCGCGTCGATCGAGGTCGCGCTGTTGGTGCCGCAGTCGACGGTGACGATCAGCTTCGCGCCGCGCGAGATCAAGTCCCGCATCGCTTCCGGATTGGGCCCGTAGCCTTCGAAGATGCGGTCCGGGATGTAGATTTCCGACGGCACCGAAAAATGCGTGAGAAAGCGTTTTAACAGCGCCGACGAGGCCGCGCCGTCGACATCGTAGTCGCCGAAGATCGCCACTTTTTCGTGGGCGACGACCGCATCGGCCAGCCTCGCCGCCGCTTTCTCCATGTCGGTCAGCGATGCTGGATTCGGCAGAAGCTCGCGAATGGTTGGATAGAGGAAGCGCTCGGTCTGCTCCACGCTGACGCCGCGGCCGGCAAGCACCCGCGCCACGATGTCGGGCACGCCATGGCCCTGCGCCATGGCCAAGGCGGCCATGTCCTGGCGCTCGGTCAGCCGGTGTTCCCAGGAAACACCGGTCGCCGACTGCCTGACATCGAGGAAGAACCGTTTCTCGCCCGTCATGCGACGCGCCGTCTGCACATCATCATTGCGCAGATATCAATATGCGACGGCCGGAGCAATTGCGGGCAAGCGGGCAATGCGGGGAAAGGTGTGGAACGTTTTTCCTCGAATTGCGGCAAAGCGCCCGGACGAAGCCAAATCAGAACTTATCCAGATCCTGGTGACGCGCCTTGATCTCGCGCACGGTGCGCGAGGACGACCGCAGTACGATGGTGTGCGTGGTGATGAAGGTGCGGCCGAACTTCACCCCGTCGAGCAAATTGCCGTCGGTGACGCCGGTCGCCGCGAACAGCACGTCGCCACGCGCCATGTCTTGGGCGCGATAGATCCGCTTCGGGTCGGAAATGCCCATTTTGTGCGCGCGCGCCACCTTCTCCGGCGTGTCGAGGATCAGCCGGCCCTGCATCTGTCCGCCGGTGCAGCGAAGTGCGGCCGCCGCCAGAACGCCCTCCGGCGCGCCGCCGGTGCCGAGATAGATGTCGATGCCGGTCTCGTCCGGATCGGTGGTGTGGATGACGCCCGCGACATCGCCATCGCCGATCAGCCGGATCGCCGCACCCGTGGCGCGCACGGCGTCGATCAGCTTGGCGTGGCGCGGCCTGTCGAGGATGCAGGCGGTGATGTCGGAGACGGCCACGCCCTTGGCTTTGGCCAGATTGGCGAGGTTTTCGGCCGGCGAGGCGTCGATGTCGATCAGACCTTCGGGATAGCCGGGGCCGATGGCGATCTTGTCCATGTAGACGTCGGGCGCGAACAGCAGGCTGCCCTTTTCCGCGATGGCGATGACGGCAAGCGCGTTGGGCAGGTTCTTGGCGCAGATTGTCGTGCCCTCGAGCGGATCGAGCGCAATGTCGACGGCCGGACCTTTGCCGGTGCCGACCTCCTCGCCGATATAGAGCATCGGCGCCTCGTCGCGCTCGCCCTCGCCGATCACCACCGTGCCTTTGATGGCCAGCCGGTTGAGCTCCTGGCGCATGGCGTCGACCGCCACCTGATCGGCAGCCTTCTCATCGCCGCGCCCGCGCAGCCTTGCCGCCGCGACCGCCGCCCGCTCGGTAACGCGCACGACTTCCATCGTAAGGATCCGGTCGAGACCGGCGGTGATGTCCTGGGCTATGTTCATGGACAGAAATTCCTCGTGAAACTCAACCTCCCGCCAGAGGCGAGCTTCTTGTGACAAAGCTCCATGACAACGGCAAGACTTGCCCCGTCAATTTTTGAAATGACAGCAAAATCAATCGATTGAAGGCGGAACCGGACTTGGGCTCATTCCGCCCGCTCGATGCGGATCACCTGCGGCTTGTCGGTCAGATGACCGTCCTTGGTGATGCCTTCGACGGCCTTGCGCACCGCTGCTTCCGTCGTCTCGTGCGTGACGAGGATCACCGTCTTCTGCGCCTGCGTTTCTGCGCCGGCAGCCTGTTGAACGATCGATTCCAGCGAGATGTCGTTGTCGGCCATGCGCTTGGCGATGGCCGCGAAGACGCCCGTGCGGTCATGCACGGTCAGCCGGATGAAATAGCCGCCAGCATGGCTGCGCATCTGCGCCTTTTTGTAAGGCTTCAGTTCCTTCGCCGGCCAGCCGAAGACCGGGCCATGCTGGAAGCCCGGCCGGCTCTTGGCGATGTCGGCGATGTCGCCGACGACAGCCGAAGCGGTCGCATTGCCGCCGGCGCCCGGACCGGAAAGCAGGAGCTCGCCAAGGATATCGGTCTCGATCGCCACTGCGTTGGTCACGCCATGCACCTGCGCGATGACCGACGCCGTCGGCACCATGGTCGGATGGACACGCTGCTCTATGCCGCTGTCGGTGCGCTGGGCGACGCCGAGCAGCTTGATGCGGTAGCCGAGATCGGCCGCCGCGCGGATGTCGGCCTGGGTGATGTTGGAGATGCCTTCCATATAGATGTCGCCGGCGGCGATCCTGGTGCCGAAGGCAAGGCTGGTCAGGATCGACAGCTTGTGCGCCGTGTCATGGCCTTCGATATCGAAGGTCGGATCGGCTTCGGCATAGCCGAGCCGCTGCGCGTCCCTCAGGCAGGCGTCGAAGGAAATGCCCTCCGCCTCCATGCGGGTCAGGATGTAGTTGCACGTGCCGTTGAGGATGCCGAAGACGCGGGTCACCGCGTTGCCCGCCATCGCCTCTCGCATCGTCTTGATAACCGGGATGCCGCCGGCCACCGCCGCCTCGTAGTTGAGCAGCACACCCTTCTTCTCGGCGATCTCGGCAAGCGCCACGCCATGCTTGGCAAGCAGCGCCTTGTTGGCGGTGACGACATGCCTTCCCGCCTCGAGCGCAGCCTTCACCGAGAGCCGCGCCGGCCCCTCGTCGCCGCCGATCAGCTCGACGAAGACGTCGATATCGGCCTTTTCGGCCAGCTTGACAGGATCGTCGAACCATTTCGCGACGCTGAGATTGATACCGCGGTCGCGTTTCGGATCGCGAGCCGAAACGGCGGTCACAACGATGTCGCGACCGCACTGCCGGGTAAGCTCGGCCGTCTTGTCGCGCAGCACGCGCGCCACCGAGGCGCCCACCGTGCCAAGGCCGGCAATTCCAACACGCAATGCTTCAGCCATGTCCGGAGAGGCCCCCTCAACTTGCAAAAAATGTCAGGTGCAAAAAATGTCAGGCAACTCAACGATGAGCGGCTAAAGGCACCACATTGTTGGGCTGCTTGGCGGTGGTCGCGAGGAACTTCTTGATGTTGCGCGCGGCCTGGCGGATCCGGTGCTCGTTCTCGACCAGCGCCAGGCGCACATAATCGTCGCCATGCTCGCCGAAGCCGACGCCTGGCGCCACCGCGACATCCGCATGCTCGATGAGCAGCTTGGAGAATTCGAGTGAGCCGAGATGGCGGAACGGTTCCGGAATCGGCGCCCAGGCGAACATCGAGGCCGCCGGCGCGGGAATGGTCCAGCCGGCGCGGCCGAAAGAATCGACCATCACGTCGCGCCGCTTATGGTAGACCTCGCGCACCTCCTCGATGTCGGCGCCGTCGCCGTTCAGCGCATGCGCAGCCGCAACCTGGATCGGTGTGAACGCGCCATAGTCGAGGTAGGATTTAACCCGCGTCAGCGCCGAAATCAGTCGCTCGTTGCCGACCGCGAAGCCCATGCGCCACCCGGGCATGGAAAAGGTCTTCGACATCGAGGTGAACTCGACGCAGACATCCATCGCGCCCGGCACCTGCAGCACCGACGGCGGCGGATTGCCGTCGAAATAGATTTCCGAATAGGCGAGATCCGACAAGATGATGATGTCGTTCTTCTTCGCGAAGGCTACCACGTCCTTGTAGAAATCGAGCGAGGCGACCAGCGCCGTCGGGTTCGACGGATAATTGAGGATCAGCGCCAGCGGCTTCGGGATCGAATGGCGGATGCCGCGCTCGACCGCAGGGATGAAACCGTCATCGGGCTCGACCTGCAGCGAGCGGATCACCCCGCCCGACATGATGAAGCCGAAGGCGTGGATCGGATAGGTCGGGTTGGGGCACAGGATAACGTCGCCGGGCGCGGTGATCGCCTGCGCCATGTTGGCGAAGCCCTCCTTCGAGCCCAGCGTCGCCACCACCTGCGTGTCGGGATTGAGCTTCACGCCGAAGCGGCGCTGATAATAATTCGCCTGGGCGCGACGCAGGCCCGGAATGCCGCGCGAAGCGGAGTAGCGATGCGTGCGCGGATCGCGCACCACTTCGCACAATTTGTCGACGATGGCCTTCGGCGTCGGCAGGTCCGGATTGCCCATGCCAAGGTCGATGATATCGGCGCCGCGCGAACGGGCGCTGGCCTTCAGCCGGTTGACCTGCTCGAACACGTAAGGCGGAAGCCGGCGGACCTTGTGAAATTCTTCCATTTCAGTTCCAGACCATCAGAGTTTCGGCGCGCGATATTGACCTAATTGCAGCTAGGGTCGAGGGCGGGGTCGCATTTGCCCTCGATCTGCTTCAGCGTGTCGGCGCCATGCGTCTTGGCCAAAGTGTTGAGCGCGGCCGAATTCGCCGGCGCTTTGACGCCGCTGCCCTTGGCAATCTGCGTCTGCTCCTCGGCCTTGAGTTGGGCGAGGTTCGCCGCGGTCTCTTCCTTGGTGAGCTGCTTGGCGGCCACCTGCGGCGGGATGTTGAGGTTCGGATAGGAACCGGTGTCCTTAGGACCTTCCGTTAACGCCGTCGGCGCATTGTTCGTGCTGGTGCTCGTGCAGCCGGCAGCGGGCAGCAGCATGCCGACCAGCCCCGCCATCAGTGCCATGCGGCAAATCGAACCCGGCTTGAGAAAAAAAGTCCCGCCGACATTAATCGTCATATTGTTTTCCTGGCAGCCGGGTTAGAGCGAATTGGACCCGGTCAGATGTCCCATGGTAATATGTCAAGAAAACGCTCCGGGAGGAACCCCGCGAACCATGTCCAAACCTGACGATTCGGACAAAGCGGAAAATGCCGGACCTTCGGCCATCGAGCAATATCTGGTGAAGGATCCCGAGCGCTTCGCCCTGAACATGGCGCGCATGGTCGAGCAGGCCGGCAAGGCGGCTTCCGCCTGGGCCGAACCGCGCGAGAAGGGCGAAGTGCGCGACCATGTCGCCGAACCCGTCGTCGACATGGTCAAGACCTTCTCAAAGCTTTCGGAATACTGGCTGGGCGACCCGCAACGCGCGCTCGAAGCGCAAACGCGGCTGTTTGCCGGCTATATGACCGTCTGGGCGAACGCCATCCAGAAGGTCAATCCCAACGCCGAAGCGCCACAGGACGCGGTTCAGCCCGAGCGCGGCGACAAGCGCTTCCAGGACCCCGAATGGGGCCGCAATGCATTCTTCGATTTCCTCAAGCAGGCCTATCTCGTCACCTCGCGCTGGGCGAACGAGCTTGTCGAGCATGCCGAGGGTCTGGACGAGCACACCCGCCACAAGGCGAGCTTCTACGTCAAGCAGGTGTCGAACGCGATCGCGCCGTCGAACTTCATCCTGACCAATCCCGAGCTGTTCCGCGAGACCATGGCCTCGAATGGCGAGAACCTGGTGCGCGGCATGAAGATGCTGGCCGAGGACATCGCCGCCGGCCGCGGCGACCTGAGGCTGCGCCAGGCGGATTATACACCCTTCGAAATCGGCAAGAACATCGCCACCACGCCCGGCAAGGTCATCGGCCGCAGCGATGTCGCCGAGATCATCCAGTACGATCCGGTGACCGAGACGGTGCTGAAACGGCCGCTGCTGATCTGCCCGCCATGGATCAACAAATTCTATATTCTCGACCTCAACCCGCAAAAGTCCTTCATCCGCTGGGCGATCGAGCAGGGCCACACCGTGTTCGTCATCTCCTGGATCAATCCCGACGAGCGTCACGGCGCCAAGGGCTGGGAGGCCTATATCCGCGAAGGCCTGCAATTCGGCCTCGACATGGTGGAGAAGGCCTCCGGCGAGAAGGAGGTCAACGCCATCGGTTACTGCGTCGGCGGCACGCTCCTGGCTGCCGCACTGGCGCTGTTGGCGCAGGAAGGCGACCACCGCATCAAATCGGCCACCTTCTTCACTACCCAGGTCGACTTCACCTATGCCGGCGATCTCAAGGTGTTCGTCGACGAGGACCAGGTCGCCGCCGTCGAGCGCTCGATGAACGAGAAGGGCTATCTCGACGGCACCAAGATGGCCACCGCCTTCAACATGCTGCGCTCGGGCGACCTGGTCTGGCCTTATGTCGTCAACAACTACATGCGCGGCAAGGAGCCCCTGCCCTTCGACCTGCTCTACTGGAATTCCGATTCCACGCGCATGGCGGCGGCCAATCACTCGTTCTACCTGCGCAACTGCTATCTCGAGAACAATCTCTCGCGCGGCACAATGGAGCTTGCCGGTCGCACGGTCTCTCTGGCCGACATCACCATCCCCGTCTACAACCTAGCCACGAAGGAAGACCACATCGCGCCGGCGCTTTCGGTGTTCTTGGGGTCGCAGTTTTTCGGCGGCGACGTCGAGTATGTCATGGCGGGATCCGGTCACATCGCCGGCGTCGTCAACCCGCCCGCCGCCAGGAAATACCAGTACTGGACCGGCGGCAAGCCGGTGGGCGATTTCAACGCGTGGCTTGCCGCGGCGCACGAGCATCCTGGTTCATGGTGGACGCACTGGCAACATTGGATCGAGGCCCAGGACGACATCCGCGTACCTGCCCGCAAACCCGGCAAGCGTATGAAAACCTTGGGAGATGCGCCGGGCACCTACGTCAAGGTGCGTGTGTAACGGGCTGTAATGTGTGGTGAGTTGACGGGCCGCCAAAACAGGGCGAAATGGTGGCGTCAATCGTTCGGCGGCCTCAAATCACCTTCCGACGCAGAATAATTCCGAGGCTTGCAGATTCGACACACGTCCCGTTTCCGGTTGGGAACTGGAGGGTTATCGCGGCGCGGTACTGGAGTGGCGCGGCGATGACGAACCGACCGGATATCGAGGGGGAATTTGTTTTGAAACCAGCAGGTTGGCGTCTTGCACGAAGGGGAAGCTGCAGCATTGCGGCAGCGCTTTTCTCCGTGCTTCTGGCCTCCTGCACATCGACCGGCGACCCGACGATGTCGGTCGTTTCACCCGCCTACAATTCAACCGCCGGCGAAATGAGCGCGACATCCAGCGCCAAGACCGCGACTTCGGCCGATTCGTCCTTGCAGGCATTGGCGCCGGCCGAAGCGACGCCGACCGTGATGAGCGAGGGCGATGCGCCTTTGCCCGAGAAGGTCGCCTATGTGCCGGAGACGCGGCCCGACGGCACCTTCCCCATCGCCATCCCTGCCGGCGCCCAGGCCATTGCCGGGAGCACGCCGCAACCGCTGGTTCAGCAGGCGCAAACGGCGGAACAGACACTAGGCGTCGCCAAGCAGGTCGCCGCCGGCGATGCCGCCACCGTCGCGTCGAAGGCGCAGGCGACCACGCAGGCCATGAGCAACGGCGTCTATGTGACCGCGGCCGAGCCGGTGCAGCCGCAGATCGCCGCGCCGAAGAAAAGCCTGTTCGCCTCGCTGTTCAGCACCACGCCGGCTTCGGCCGCGCCCGCCCCCCTGATCAACAATGCGCGCTCCGGCGACCAGCCCGCCGAGCAGGCCAAGGCCACGCCGCCGCCGGCCAAGCCGATCGTGACGCTGGCCTCGGCGACCCCGGCCGAGAAGCCGGTGCAACTGGCCTCGCTCGACAACCCGAGCAATCACATCACGGGCGCCGACGCTCTTCCCGGCGTGCGCCAGACGGCGCTGTTCGAGATCAAGCGCAAATCCGGCATCGACGACGAGAGCGACGTCGACCTCAACGAGGACGAGGGCGGCGGCGGTTCCTACCAGGTGGCGTCGGCGGCCGGCTTGGCCAGGCTCGCGCCCAACGGCCTTTTGAAGCAGAACGAAAGCGTCGACGTCGCCTGCCTCAAGCCGTCGCTGGTGCGGGTGCTGAAGACGATCGAGGGCCATTTCGGCCGCAAGATGATCGTCACCTCCGGCTATCGCGATCCCTCGCGCAATCGTCGCGCCAACGGCGCCAAGAACTCGCTGCACATGTATTGCGCCGCCGCCGACATCCAGTTGCCCGGCGTGTCGAAATGGGAACTGGCGAGCTACGTCCGCTCGATGCCCGGCCGCGGCGGCGTCGGCACCTACTGCCACACCGAATCCGTCCATATCGACGTCGGCCCCGAGCGCGACTGGAACTGGCGCTGCCGTAGGCGCAGCGGCGGCGGCGAGGACGGCTGATACGTTCGGCTTGGTTTCGTAGGCATAGCATGTTTGATCGGTTGAAAGCCGATCGCCGCCAACGCCGACATTAGTTTCAACACGCCACCACAGACGTCGGCGATTAGCCGAAGCCCTTCGAACTTCGTCATCCACGGGCGGAGCGGGAGCGCAGCGGACGCGTAGACCCGAGGATCCATTCCGTGACCTTGACCGCAGAGTGCAGCGGCGCAGATTCTGCACCGTTGTAGAGCTCATAGGTAACGGAATGGATTCTATGGTCTGCGCGCGTCGCTTCGCTCCTTGCTCCGCCATAGAATGACGACCGCGAGAAGCGTTGCAGCCAATCTCCAAGGTACGCGATCATGTGCCGGTCGAAACCACGTCCTGCCTCGCTGCAACGCGCCTTTCGCCGCTTTTGAAAAAAGTTGTCGCATGTGGCGGCGGATGGGTTGCCGGTTGGCAACAACGCAATTATAAGCCGCTTCGTCTGAGCGCGCCCATCGTCTAGCGGTTAGGACACCGCCCTTTCACGGCGGTAACAGGGGTTCGATTCCCCTTGGGCGTACCAGTTTCTTCAGTCAAGTGTTTCCGGTCGACGCTTCGGTCTCGATGAAGGATCCGAAGGCGGTCCGTCCTTTTGCCGTTTCAGGCTGCGCCCAGAGGCGGGCCTGTGAAGGTCAGACCGAAACGCGCCCCTATGGCCGTGATCTGATCCATGTCGTCGGGGATTCGGCACTTGTGTTTCGCCATCTCCGCGAAGAAGCCTTCGAAGCCGCCGGGCGTCATGACGGTGAGCATTCTGGCGGGTCGATCGCCGATCACTCGGAATGCATGCTCGATTCCGCGCGCAACGTGCACAACACCGCCCGGGCCGACTATGCGCGTTTGACCGTGCATCCAGAACTCTACTTCGCCGGACTGAATCTGGAAGGTCTCGTCCTCGTTATTGTGGATGTGGCGCGGAGGACCATAACCGGGCTGATCGAGGCTTTCGAACATTCCGAGCCGCGAGGCCGTTTGCTCCGCCGTGAGGCAAATCCGGTAGGACGTGCCAAGCCACTGGATGCTGTAGGGTACTGACGCAACGGCCACCGAAACCTCCCGTGATCCGACACCATTTTCGACGTAGGGAAGTTGCCAGAACCGATTTCATAATTGAAATCGATAGCTATTATAAAATATATTCGGTGAATGAATTTATCGAGCTTCGACCTCAATCTCCTGCGGGTGCTCGACGCGCTGCTACGCGAGCAATCGACCGTAAAGGCCGGAGAACGCATCGGCCTGTCGCAACCGGCGATATCGGCCAGCCTGGGACGACTTCGGAATTTTCTCGGCGATCCGCTGTTCGTGCGCCAGGGACAGCACATCGTGCCGACACAATACGCCCGCAACCTCGAGCTTCCGCTTCGCCGCATCCTCGACGAATTGTCGGCGCTGCTTGCAGGGCCTGGCAGCTTCAATCCGGCCGAAGCCGAGCAAAGCTTCAAGATCGCAGGCTCGGATTTCTTTGCCGAGATGCTGATGCCTGCCCTGGCCAATGCAATCTCACGCCACGCTCCCAAGATATTGGTCCAACTGGTGGATCTTGTGCCCGACGACTATGTCGGCACGCTCGAAAAGCATGGCATCGACCTTGCCCTCGTTCCCAGGGTCGATTTCCCCAGCTGGATCGACTATCTTCCTGCCTTCCGGTCGACATTCGTGACGATCGCCCGCGCCGGGCATCCAAGGCTCGAGCGGGCGAAGGTGAGCCCCGGAGACGTCATTCCGATCGACCTTTTCTGCGACCTCGGCCACGTCGTCTTCTCGCCCGAGGGCAAGCTCAAGGCCATGGGCGACGCGGCGCTGGCCCGGATGGGGCGCGAACGGCGGGTGGCCATGACGATGCCGGTGTTCGGCGGCGTCTGTAACGCAGTGGCGGGAAGCGACCTGGTCGCGCTCGTTCCGGAACAGCTCGCGCGCAAGGTAGCATCTCGCTTGGGGCTGGCGATCTACAGTCCGCCCATGCCGATCGATCCTGCCCTCATCTGCATCGTCTGGCACAAACGCAACACAACCGATCCCACGCACCGCTGGCTGCGGGAAATGGTTCTGGAGCTGCTCTCGCAGCTGAGCGCCGGCGAAACCGGCAGCAGCGTCCACGAACCACGCCCGGCCTGAATGGCGGGCCAGTGTCGTGCCTTGTCGGTAACAAGGCAGGACGCAAGCGGAAACGCGCTGTTAACGCCGTTGGCGGACGACAGGATGCCGTCCTCGACCCGAAAGTGTAAAATTCCCTCCGCTCTCAGCCGTGGAGGCGGGAATGAAGATGCTTCGGACAGCGCTCTTATGCGCGGCAATGACCGGCCTGCCAGGCGTGCCGCCCGTTCACGCAGACGATCAGCCTGCCCAGCCGAATAGCCAAGCAACGCCGCAGCCGCCAGCAGTCCATTGCCAGGGGCAAAATTGTCTTCCTCCGGCCGACGATCCCGTGCTGGACTGCAAGGGCCCGGATTGCACGCCGGCCCCGGCAACTGATCAGACGCCGAGCCCGGAGATTCAACCGGAGATTCAAAAGGTCAAGTAAGCCGCATCGGCCAGTGTCTGAGGCTCCCGTGAAAAGCCGGGAGAGCGTCGCAGGCCTCCTGTCAATCCGGAACCATTGGGGCCGGCTCTTCGCGCCGGTAAACCATGCACCGGCCGTCGCCGGTCGGAACATAGTCGACCATCGGCACGTCAGGCGCATCGCACTCATTGCCGAATCGGCGGACATCACGATCATAGGTATTCGGTCCCGTGCTCAGCACCGCAGCGTGCTGGCTCTGGATCAGTGCCTGCGTCTGTTCACACGTCATCTTGCGCGTGTCGGACCGGGCGCGCGAAATTTGAAGCAGCAGTGAGCATGGCTGCCGCGCAAGGCAAAATCTTGCCTACGGGCATGGTGGCGTCCTGGCAAACATCGTATCGCCAAATCCGCATGTTGTGACGCAGTTCCGCAACAGTCGCGCTGTCACGATGCAGCGAGCGAGGCCGACATCGTTTCGATTTTGGCATGGCGGCCTGCGATGTCCATCTCCGTGTTGACGGCCCGAGCAAATCTCCGTGAGCGGTGGCCGCAAGCAATATCCCACTATATAACAGCGTCGTTGAGGTAATGAGATGTCAGGCGCCTACGATCTCGGAACCAATCTGGTCCGCCGTATTTATGAAAAACGCATAGATGCCCCGGCCATTCTTGATGCCGGCACGCATTTTCCCAATGCCGCGAAGTTCACCGCCGCCTGGCGCGATATCCGCGATGAGGCGCTGGCGGCGAAGCTGAACCAGGCGCCGCGCTTCCACGACATCATGCCGGAACAGGCCAATATCTCGGCCAATGACGGTCTCGACTGGCGCATGTTCGTGCTCAAGGCCTATGACATGACGATCCCGGAAAACCTCGCGCGCATGCCGGTCCTGAGCCGGCTGCTTTCGGAGTACCCCGAGGTCAAATCGGCCGCCGTCTCGTTCCTCGCCCCGCGCAAGCACATCCCGCCGCACCGCGGACCTTTTCGCGGCATCATGCGGTTCCATCTCGGCCTGGTCATCCCCAAGCAGCCGGACGGCCGTCCGGCAACGATCATGATGATCAATCGCGAGGAGAGACGCATCGCCGACGGCGAATGCTTGCTGTGGGACGACACGTTCGAGCACGAGGTCATGAACAACTCGGATCAGCCGCGCGTCGCTCTCCTGCTCGACGTGTGGCGTCCGCAAATGCCGCTGGATATGGAAATCCTTTCGCGCGTGATCGTGCGCGGCGTGCAGGTGGGTATGCGCTATCGGGGCGTGTCGTTCGGCGGCTGAACCGATCGAAATCTACGCTCGCGCTTCGCGATAGGTCCCTGCCCCGCTGCCACGCTTGCCGGGAAACATCGCGTCTCTCGCCAGCAATCCGCTGACGCGGCAGAAGGCTGCGAACGCGCGGCAGGCTTCCTCGGCGCTGGCCACGTCGACCGTCGCCCCGAAGCAGGCATTGAACGCGGCTTCATAGACCTTGCCTTGCCGGCGCTTCGGCCAATCCTGCAGGAAATCGAGCGCCTGCTCGACGCTGTAGATTTCTTCGACCGGCAGGCCGGGCGCGCGCGTGATGCGCACCGGCACTTCGAATTGCAGTCTGTCCATTCCCTGTCTCCCGAACTGGGCGCAGCCGAGAGCAACGCCGTTCGATGTGAAAAGTTGCTTTTGCGGCCTTCTGACTCGCAAATGTGACCTCAGTGCGGTGAAGGACCGGTTCGCGGGTGCCTGGATCAGGCCCTTGCCGCTACTGGTTGGCCGGATTCTCCTTCGCGTCATAGGCCATGCGGGTAACCACCGTCAGCAGATAGGGGGACGGCAGCGCGAGGATGGCGCCGAGCACGATCGCCGCCGTTCCTTCCTCCGAACATCAGGACCGACCTAACCATGGAAATGGCCAGGGGACGGCCGCAATGGGCGCGGCAACCGCACTTCGTCCTTGAACCTTGCGGCTTGCGGTGCCAAATCTGGAGCAGATTTTCGCATTCGGCTCCTTTGAAGCCCACGCCGGCAAACGGACAAAATGGTTACTTATCTCGACGCCTCCACCGCGCCCCTTCGAAATACCGGCCAGATCCGCCTCTATGGTGAGGAAGGCTTCGCCGGCATGCGCAAGGCCTGCGACCTCACCGCGCGCTGCCTCGACGAGCTTGTGCCGATCGTGAAGCCCGGCGTGACCACGGAAACAATCGACCGCTTCGTCTTCGAATTCGGCATGGACCATGGTGCGCTGCCGGCAACGCTCAATTATCGCGGCTACACCAAATCGTCCTGCACCTCGATCAACCATGTTGTCTGCCACGGCATTCCCGACAACAAGCCGTTGAAGGAAGGCGACATCGTCAACATCGACGTCACCTACATCCTCGACGGCTGGCACGGCGATTCCTCGCGCATGTATCCGGTGGGCACGATCAAGCGCGCCGCCGAGCGCCTGCTCGAAGTGACCTATGAGTGCCTGATGCGCGGCATAGCCGCGATCAAGCCCGGCGCCCGCACCGGCGCCATCGGCGCCGCGATCCAGACCTATGCCGAGGCGGAGCGCTGCTCGGTGGTCCGCGACTTCTGCGGCCACGGCGTCGGCCAGCTTTTCCACGACGCGCCGAACATCCTGCATTACGGCACCGTCAACGAAGGCGTCGAGATGCGGCCGGGCATGATCTTTACCGTCGAGCCGATGATCAATCTCGGCCGGCCGCATGTGAAGGTGCTGTCGGACGGCTGGACGGCGGTCACGCGCGACCGCTCGCTGTCGGCGCAGTATGAGCACACGATCGGGGTCACCGACACCGGCTGCGAGATCTTCACGCTGTCGCCGAAAAAGCTCGACCGCCCCGGCCTGCCGGCGTAGCACTTCGACCTAAGCCTGAGGGGAGCGGGCGGACCATGGGCAAAGTCGAGGACGAGCGGGCATTCTTTTCCGAAGGCTGGATCGAACCGCCTGAGGCAGTGCAAAAGAAGGCGGCACCTGCCGAGAAACCGCACTATCATGGCCATCGCGACCGTCTGCGCGAACGCTTTGCCGCCGGCGGACCGGACGCCCTGCCCGACTATGAACTGCTCGAGCTGCTGCTCTTCCGGCTGATCCCGCGCGTCGACACCAAGCCCATCGCCAAGGCGCTCATCGCCCGCTTCGGCTCGCTGGCCGAAGTGCTCGGCGCGCCGGCATCCCTGCTTGAAGAAGTCAAAGGCATCGGACCGGTCGTCGCGACCGATCTCAAGGTCATCGCCGCGACGGCACAGCGCATGGCGCGCGGCGAGATCCGCGGCCGTGAAGTCCTGTCCAACTGGACGCAACTGCTCGACTATTGCCGCTCCGCCATGGCCTTCGAGGCTCGCGAACAGTTCCGCGTCCTGTTCCTCGACAAGAAGAACGGGCTGATCGCCGACGAGGTGCAGCAGACCGGCACCGTCGACCACACGCCGGTCTATCCGCGCGAGGTGGTCAAGCGCGCGCTCGAGCTCTCAGCCAGCGCCGTCATCCTGGTGCACAACCATCCTTCGGGAGATCCCACACCTTCCCGCGCGGACATCGAGATGACCAAGCAGATCATCGATACGGCCAAGCCGCTCGGCATCGCCGTGCACGACCACATCATCATCGGCCGCAAGGGCAACGCCTCGATGAAAGGTCTGCTGCTGATCTGAGGCGTTTGCCCGGCATTTCTGGATTGCCGGGACATCGTCTCCTCATCAGATAGTCGGCTCTGGAATTTCAGCAGGAAATCAAGCATGATGGGACTTGGTATTTCCCCGGCATGCTTCGCGCTCCCGTGAAATACCGGGAGGACGGGACATGGCCATTGTGCTTGTACTCGTTTTGATCGTTGTGGGCTCGGTGCTGTTCCACCTCCTGAGCCCATGGTGGTGGACGCCGATCGCCTCGAATTGGGACTACATCGACAACACCATCATCATAAGCTTTTGGATCACCGGCATCGTCTTTGCCGCTGTCGTGCTCTTTATGGCTTATTGTGTCTTCCGCTTCCGGCATCGGGAAGGCAATCGCGCGGCATATCAACCGGAGAACAGGCGGCTCGAATCGTGGCTGATGATCGCAACGGCGGCCGGTGTCACCGCCTTGCTGGTTCCCGGCCTCTTCGTCTGGAGCCGCTTCGTCAACGTTCCCAGCGAGGCCGCCAATATCGAGGTTGTCGCCCAGCAATGGCAATGGAGCTACCGCCTGCCCGGCAAGGACGGCAAGCTCGGCACCTCCGACACCCGCGTCGTCTCGGCTGAAAACCCGCTCGGCATCGTAGCCGGCGACCCGAACGGCCAGGACGATATCGTAGTCGAGGCGGCGGACCTGCACCTGCCGGTCGGCAAGCCGGTCAAGGTGCTGTTGCGCTCGATCGACGTGCTGCACGATTTCTACATCCCGGAATTCCGCGCCAAGATGGATATGATTCCGGGATCGGTCACATATTTCTGGTTCACGCCAACGCGGACCGGAACCTTTCAGGTCTTGTGCGCCGAGCTGTGCGGCCAGGGACATCCGCTGATGCATGGCGTGGTCATGGTCGACACCGAGCAGGACTATCTGGCCTGGCTCGGCCAGCAGCAGACCTTTGCGCAATTGTCCGCGCCCAAGCAAACGGCCTCGGCGAACCAACCGTCGGAAAAGACGATGGCGTCCAGTTTGGACGTCGCGGCAAAACTCGAAACGCTCGAGGCCCGCTGAACAGGGCGCGGAGGTGCTCCCATGGTCGACGTCACACCCGCAGATGCCGTTCCACCCGCCGAAGTCGCGGAGATGGAGCTCTACCATCCGCACAGCTGGTGGACGAAATACGTCTTTTCACAGGACGCCAAGGTCATAGCAGTCCAGTATTCGGCGACGGCCATGGCTATAGGCCTCGTCGCGCTGATGCTGTCCTGGCTGATGCGCCTGCAGCTCGGCTTCCCCGGCACGTTCGATTTCATCACTCCGGAGGCCTACTATCAGTTCATCACCATGCACGGCATGATTATGGTGATCTATTTGCTCACCGCGCTCTTCCTTGGCGGCTTCGGCAATTACCTCATTCCGCTGATGGTCGGCGCCCGCGACATGGTCTTTCCCTATGTCAATATGCTGAGCTATTGGGTCTATCTGCTCGCCGTACTGGTCCTGGTGTCGAGCTTCTTCGCGCCGGGCGGGCCGACAGGCGCCGGCTGGACGCTCTACCCGCCGCAGGCGATCATGACTGGCACGCCGGGCGGCCAGGACTGGGGCATCATCCTGATGCTCTCTTCGCTCATCCTGTTCATCATCGGCTTTACCATGGGTGGCCTGAATTACGTGGTGACGGTGCTGCAAGGCCGCACCCGCGGCATGACCTTGATGCGCCTGCCGCTCACCGTCTGGGGCATCTTCACCGCCACGGTCATGGCGCTTCTGGCCTTCCCGGCACTGTTCGTTGCTTGTGTGATGATGCTGCTCGACCGCCTGCTCGGCACTTCCTTCTTCATGCCGGCAATCGTCGAGATGGGCGAGCAACTGCAACACAATGGCGGCAGCCCGATCCTGTTCCAGCATCTGTTCTGGTTCTTCGGCCACCCGGAAGTCTACATCGTGGCGCTGCCGGCCTTCGGCATCGTGTCCGACCTGATCAGCACACATGCGCGCAAGAACATCTTCGGCTATCGCATGATGGTCTGGGCCATCATCGCCATCGGCGCGCTGAGCTTCGTGGTCTGGGCGCACCACATGTATGTCAGCGGCATGAATCCTTATTTCGGCTTCTTCTTTGCCACCACGACGTTGATCATTGCGGTGCCGACCGCGATCAAGGTCTATAACTGGGTGCTGACGTTGTGGCGCGGCGACATCCACCTCACCATACCGATGCTGTTCGCGCTCGCCTTCATCGTCACCTTCGTCAATGGCGGCCTGACGGGCTTGTTCCTCGGCAACGTCGTCGTCGACGTGCCGCTGTCGGACACGATGTTCGTCGTCGCACATTTCCACATGGTCATGGGCGTCGCGCCGATCCTGGTGATCTTCGGCGCGATCTATCACTGGTATCCGAAGGTCACCGGACGGATGCTGGACGAGACACTCGGCCGCTTCCATTTCTGGATCACCTTCCTCGGCGCCTACCTGATCTTCTTCCCCATGCACTATCTCGGCCTGATGGGCGTTCCGCGGCGTTACGCCGAACTGACCGACATGAATATCATGACGGAATCGGCCCACCATCTGAACTCGTTCATCAGCATCATGGCCTTCATCGTCGGCTTCGCCCAGATGGTGTTCCTGTTCAACCTGATCTGGAGCATCCGCCATGGCCGTGAGGCCGGCGGCAATCCGTGGCGGGCAACGACGCTCGAATGGCAAACGCCTGAGACGCCGCCGGCGCACGGCAATTTCGGCAAGGAACTGCCGATCGTCTATCGTTGGGCCTACGATTACAGCGTGCCGGGTGCCAAGGAGGACTTCATCCCGCAGAACGTGCCGGGCTCCTTCGGCCCCTCCAGGGAGCCGGCATGAGCGTCATCCTGGTCTTCCTGTTGGTGATCGCCGGCTTTGCCGGTTGGTGGCTTTCGCACCAGCGGTTGACGGCGAAGCCCTGGCTGGAGCAAGGCGTGGCCGGGGATGTCGTCGGCTTCGACCGGTCGTCCCTGCCCACCGCCAAGATCGGCCTCGGCGTCTTCCTCGCCGTCGTCGGCTGCCTGTTCTCGCTATTCACCAGCGCCTATTTCATGCGCATGGGCCTGTCGGACTGGCGGCCGCTGCCGCTGCCGCGCCTGCTTTGGCTCAACACCGGCGTGCTGGCGCTGAGCAGCGTCGCGCTGCAATGTGCGGTGGTCGCCGCGCGCAGAGGCCAGGTGGACATGGTAAGGCTCGGTCTTGCAACGGCGGGACTGACCGCTCTCGCCTTCCTCGCCGGCCAGTTGATTGCATGGCGGCAGCTGACCGAGGACGGCTACCTGTTGGCCTCCAACCCGGCCAACAGCTTCTTTTATCTGATCACGGCGATGCATGGCCTGCACATATTGGGCGGGCTGGTCGGCCTTGGCAGGACGAGCGCCGGCGCCTGGAACGGAATGCGGCGGGAGCGGCTGCGCCTCAGTGTCGAGTTGTGCGCCATGTATTGGCATTTCCTGCTTTTCGTCTGGCTATGCATCTTCGCCGTCCTGGCCGGTTGGGCGGCGACGTTCGTGAGCATTTGCCAACGGCTGCTGACCTAGGAGACTGGCGATGGCCGAGACCACACTGACGCATACCAGCCAGATGGATCGCCCCCGGGGCTTGCGCGGGATCGCCGCCGACTGGGCCTCGGATCAGCGCGCGTTCAAGAACGTGTCCTGGGGCAAGGCCATGATGTGGATCTTCCTGCTCAGCGACACCTTCATTTTCGGTTGCTTCCTGCTTTCCTATATGACGGCGCGGATCTCCACGCGCGTGCCGTGGCCGAATCCCAGCGAGGTCTTCGCCTTGCGCATCGGCGGCTCGGAGATCCCGCTGATTCTGATCGCCATCATGACATTCGTTCTCATCTCGAGCAGCGGAACCATGGCCATGGCGGTCAATTTCGGCTATCGCCGCGATCGTCGCAAAACCGCGATCCTGATGCTTTTGACCGCCGCGCTCGGCGCGACCTTCGTCGGCATGCAGGCCTTCGAATGGACCAAGCTGATCACCGAAGGGGTCCGGCCGTGGGGCAATCCATGGGGAGCCGCGCAATTCGGCTCGTGCTTTTTCATGATCACCGGCTTCCACGGCACTCACGTGACCATCGGGGTGATCTTCCTGATCATCGTGGCGAGAAAAGTCTGGCGTGGTGACTTCGACACCGGCCGGCCCGGCTTTTTCACCAGCCGCAGGGGCCGCTACGAGAACGTCGAGATCATGGGGCTCTACTGGCACTTCGTCGACCTGGTCTGGGTGTTCATCTTCGCCTTCTTTTATCTTTGGTGAGAAGGCAGGCTTTGTTGAGAGGCAGACATGGCTGAAGCAACCGCAAACGGTCTCGGACAACACGCACTGCATCCCCATGATGCGGCGATCGTCGCCAAGGCAGAGACGCATCAGGAGCACCCGATCAAGCTCTATCTGGTCGTCTGGGCGTGGCTGTTCATTCTCAGCACCTGCTCCTATCTGGTCGACTATTTCGGCCTTCACGGCTATCTCAGGTGGTCGCTGATCCTGATCTTCATGATGCTCAAGGCAGGACTGATCGTCGCCGTCTTCATGCACATGGCCTGGGAGCGGCTGGCGATGATGTATGCAATCATCCTGCCGCCGATACTGGTGCTGGTTTTCGTGGCGATGATGGTCTTCGAGTCCGACTATACGCTGCTGACCCGAATCGCGTTTTTCGGGCCTGGCCCCTGACACCCGATACGGGGTCCAGCCGCGGCATGAGCAGCCGGGGACGGCCGGCTCCGATGCCTTGAAACTACAGGCCGCCGGCCCATTTTGATCTGGCGTATGCGCCGTGAACTCAAGCAAAGGACGCGGACAATGACGATAGCAAACAGACTGAGAAACTTTATCGACCGCAAGGGCATCTCCTACGATACCGTTGGGCATCATCGAACTGCCACCAGCAGGCAGGCCGCCATTGCCGCGCACGTGCCCGGCAGCATCATGGCGAAGTCCGTGGTCGTTCACCACGAACTCGGTTATGCGCTGGCCGTGGTCCCAAGCACCCACAGAATCGAACTCGGCAAGCTGCAGGACGTTATGGACAAACGCCTCGGCCTCGCTTCCGAAGACGAAGTGGTATCGCTCTTTGACGATTGCGACATCGGCGCCATACCGCCGATCGGTGCGGCTTATGATGTGCCAGTCATTCTGGACGAAAGCCTGCGTGATGCCGCCGATATCTATTTCGAGGGCGGCGACCACAAGACGCTTGTGCATGTCAGCGGCAAGGATTTCCGCAACCTGACGACGGACGCGCGCCAGGCGCGGTTCAGCTATCCGGCCTTCTGACCCACCGACACTCCCGCCGCCGCGTCACGGCAGGGCCTGATTGCTTTCGACGGTCTGGGGCAGCCGGCGGCTCTACGACCTTGCGGCAAACATGCCAGGGCCGAGGATCGGCAGCACGACCGCCAGTCCTTCAGCCTTTTCGGTATTCTCAATATGCGAAGGTGAACGTCATGGACACGCGGACGCTTCTCATACTCGGCCTTGGCATAGCTATTCTGCTGCTATTGGGTTTTTTTGCGCTCCCGGCGTGACGGTGCTGGGCGCGATATTTATCTGCGCAACTGCCAGCCGTCTCCTTCCGGATAAGCAGGCGACCATCAAAGGAGCCTGGACGGCGGTGCTTACTTGGAAAATTGCTTCAAGTAGGCGATGACGTTGGCTATGTCCTGATCGCTCTTGAGGCCGGGAAACGCCATCTTCGTCCCTTTGACCATCGCCTTGGGGTCGTGAAGATATTTTGTCAGCGTAGGCTCGTCCCATTTGATGCCGGATTTTCCGGCCTCGATCATGGCCGTGGAATAGGCGAAACCGGGATGCGTGCCCGCGGTGCGCCCGATGACGCCGTGCAGAGACGGGCCGACCTTATTCTGGTCCTGGTCGGCAATGTGGCAGACCTTGCACTTGGTGAACACCTTCTCGCCTGCGGCGGCGTCCTGCGCCTGCGACGGGCTTGCAAAGAAGGTCGTAGCTGACAAGACCATGAAAAGCGCGGTTGCGCGCATGGCACTTCCTCCCTGATCGTCATTTACGTCGGACGGCCCGCGCCACGCTGGCGTATCCTGCATGGCGGGCGGCCGCGTCTCTTCAGTGGAATTGCGGCACCTACATACCACAGAATCGAACCAATGGGGAAAAATTGCCGGTCTGCGAACGCTTAGGCCGCGCGCCGAGGACTAGCTGCCCAAAAGCGGTCCAAGCCTTCTGAACGTGACGATCAGGGCGGGTCGGTCTTGCAGCTCGCCGCGATCTGGCCGATCGCCTCGGAGAGACCTGCAAGCTCGAAATCGGCCTCGCCGCGTCCCGACAACAGGCCGAAGCGCCACGACAGCGTCAACCGGTTCGCCGAAGCCAGACGCTTGATGCCGTCGTCTCCATCCCTGACTAGCGTTCTGCCGCGCGGGCCGACCGACCAGCTTTCGTCGGTTTTGCCGCTGCCGTCGACCGCGACGGAAATGGTGATCTTGCGGCTGGCGGAGACGGCATCGTTGAGCTGGAGCCACTCGCTCCAGCGTGGTTCGCCGTCGGGCCGGCAAGCCAATGTCAGCACAGGGCTATAGCCCAACGCTCCGCCGCCGGTGATTAGCTTGTTGCTGGCGTGGAGCGACGCCGTGATCTGACCATCATTGCCGGCGCCAACGCTCCAGTTGCCGAGAGCCGGCTCGGCCCGGGCGACGCCGGCGGCTGCGGCAAACAAGAGCGCCGCGGCGACGACCACGCCTCTCATCATGAATCCCAGCCTCACCAATGCCTCCAAACACCCGCGAATGCGATGAAGCGCAGATAATGTTCAACGGTTGGTATCGCCAGCGGCAGGGCTTCAAGACAAGTTGTCTGTGTTGCCGCGCCGCCACAATGGAACACATCACAATGAAAAAGGCCGCCCGGAGGCGGCCTTTCGAAATCTCGGCATTGAAACCTGTTACTCGGCTTCCTTGGCGGCTTTCTTCTTCGGCGCGGCCTTCTTCTTCGGCTCTTCCGCCTCGTCGGTGGCTTCGCCTGCCTTTGCTTCGCCAGCCTTTGCTTCGGCCTTCTTCGAGGAAGCCTTCTTGGCCGGCTTCGCCTTGGTCGCGCTTTCGGCCTCCTCGTCGTCGGCCATCAGCTCGTCCTTGCCGACCTTGACGTCGTTGACCGAGATCTGGCCGAGCAGATAGTCGACCACCTTCTCCTCGAACATCGGCGCGCGCAGCGCGTTGATGGCTTCCGGGTTGCTGCGATAATACTCGAAGGCTTCCTGCTGCTGGTTGGCTGGGAAGCGGCGCACCTGCTCGAACAGGCCGCGCTGCAGTTCCTCGTCCGACACGGTGACGCCGGCCTTCTCGCCGATCTCGGCCAGGACCAGGCCGAGGCGCACGCGGCGTTCGGCAAGGCGCATATATTCGGCGCGCGCTTCTTCTTCCGTCGTCTCTTCGTCGGCGAAAGTACGGCCGGCGGCTTCCAGGTCGCGGTTGACCTGAGCCCAGATGTTATTGAACTCGGCCTCGACGAGCTTCGACGGCGCTTCGAAGGAGTAGGATGCGTCAAGCTGGTCCAGCAACTGGCGCTTCACCTTCTGGCGGGTCATCGAGCCGAACTGGTTCTCGATCTGGCCGCGCACGATCTCGCGCAGGCGCTCGAGCGATTCCAGGCCGAGATTCTTGGCCGTCTCGTCATTGATCTCGAGCGCGCCGGGCGCCGACACTTCCTTGACGGTGACGTCGAAGGTGGCTTCCTTGCCGGCCAGATGCGCCGCCTGGTAGTTTTCGGGGAAAGTGACGGTGACCTGCTTCTCGTCGCCGGCCTTCGTTCCGATCAGCTGCTCCTCGAAGCCCGGGATGAACTCTTTGGAGCCGAGCACCAGCGGCTGGTCGGTGCCGGCGCCGCCGGCGAAGGCCTCGCCGCCGATCTTGCCGACATAGTCGATGGTCACGCGGTCGCCCTCGGCGGCCTCGCCGGTCTTCGGCTCGTAGCTGCGCGCCGATTCGGCGACGCGCTTGACCTGGTCCTCGACTTCCGCGTCCGGCACGTCATAGACCTGACGCGTCACCTTGATGTCGGAGAAATCCTTGATCTCGATCGGCGGGATGACTTCGTAGTTGAGGCTGAATTCGAAATCGGCACCGCCGGCCAGGATCTTCTCGGCCTCCTTCTCGTCCTCGGTCATGATCACTTCGGGCTGCATGGCGGCTTTTTCGCCGCGCCCCGAGATGATCGAACGGGTCGAGTCGTTGAGGATCTCGTTGACGACCTCGGCCATGAACGACTTGCCATACACCTTGCGCAGGTGCTGCACCGGCACTTTGCCCGGCCGGAAGCCGTTGATGCGCACCTTGCCGCGGGCGTCGGTCAGCCGCGCCATCAGCTTGGCTTCCATGTCACCGGCCGGCACGGTGATCTTGATCTCGCGCTTGAGACCGGAGTTGAGCGTTTCGGTGACCTGCATCCTAGAACCTTTGTTTTCAACAATGAGACTGCCAAACGGTCTTAGCCGTTTACAGCCTGCCGGTATGATCTTGCCGGAAATGGCTTTTGGGACGGAACCTGGCGATTTGACCGCAAATGCGGTTCAAATTCTCCTGAACTGCGCCTTGCCCGATGCGAATAAGTCTTTGTTTTTCCTATAACTTTTCACATCTCGCAAAAGCGGAAACTCACTTTCCGTCACATTCGACACGCCTTTTGTCACAGGCTAGGCTAATTTTCAACTATCTTCGCTCCAATGCATGTCGCCCAAAACTGCGCAGCGTTTTTGGAGGACAGCATGCATCTCAAAGCCCTTCGCCTGAATCTATTTCCACGCGATGCGCTTTAGCCGGACAAGCATGACTTGAGCCCCCGACATTGACAGAATGATGGCTACATGGGATTGCCGGGGAAAGCGGATGTGGCGGAATTGGTAGACGCCCTGGATTTAGGTTCCAGTGCCGAAAGGCGTGGGGGTTCGAGTCCCTTCATCCGCACCATCCTTCGCTCTTCCAGCTTCGGATGGCAGGCCACCACCTGAGGCTCGAAGAGCCGAAGGTGTCCTCCAAAGCCTTGGCGAAGGAGGACCGGCGCCATCCTGGCTCGGGCGCCGCCCTGCTCGATAGACCCTCCGATGCGCTGGCCAAAGCGGCCTTAATAAAGCGGCTCCTCGAACAGCGTCTTGTCGCCGTCCATCAGCGCCTTGATCTGCGCCGTGCCGTCGGCCGCGAGCGCGAGCTTGATGCCGAACGGCCGCACGCGCATGTCGTCCTGGATCGCCATGCCCTCGCCTTCCGGGAGATAGAAGCGGTCGATCCCGTAGTCGGGTGCGATTGTCGCTTCCGGATCGCTGAGCCCCCAGCCTTCCCCGACATGGCCGGCAATGTCTGCTTCGTCCTCGCCTGCTGGGGCCGGCGCTTTGCCGAACCACGCCGCGGTCGGCTGCCAATAGCCGTCGGAGCCCTTCTTCAACCGGACCACCATCGCTGTGTCGTCGCTGGAGAGCTTGCCTTGCGGAAGGCTGGCGATCAGCTTCACCGGGATGCGCGAAATGTTGTTGTTGAGCGAGATATAGTCGCCGCGCAAGAGATCGCGCGGATCGACCGGTTGGACTTTCAGCAGCACTTCCTTGCCGTTGCGCAGAATCGCGGCGCGGCCAGCGATGATCCAGCTGAGAAAGCCGATCTGGATAAGCGCCAGCACCAGCGCCGAGACGATCAGTTTCTTGCCGGTCATGCCGCTGCTCCTGTCTCGGCGGGCGTCCTCATGCGTTTCTCAACGCGGATGATGATCAGCGCCAGTATGCCGAGCAGCACGGCAGCCGCCAGGAAGAAGCCGGCCGTATCCAGCATCGACCTCAAGGTGACGCTATAGATAATGGCGAGTTCGAAGGCGAAGCCGGCATAGGCCAGCCAGCGCAGGCCCCTGCTCTCGCGGCCGGCCAACATGATCGCCGCCACGATGCCGGCAAGCGCTACGATCGAGGCGAGGGCGAAACCGCTATTGTAGGTGCTTTCATCCGCCAGCTCGAACTGGATCATCGCCATGCCGGTGAGAAAGCCGAGCAAGGCGTGCAAGGACAGCCGGCCGCCGAGCTGCAGGATCCTGTCGATCGGATCGCCGGCGAATACCGCGGCGGCAAAGAGCAGCACTGACGCGATGGCCAGCGACGCGGCCACCGGCAGCGTGTCGTGATCCGTCGCCAGCAAGACCAGGTAGAGAATGACCGACAGAATGATGAGGTGGCGCGCTGCCCGGCTGCGCGTCCAGAACGAAATGGCGAACAGGACGATCGCCATGACGATGAAGAGATGAGGAATTTCCGCGCGCCAGTAGAAGCCGAACCCCTTGAGGACCAGCCAGGCATCGGCAATGCCGACTGCAGCCACCGTCAGCGGGTTCGAACGCAGCGCTGCTGCCGCCAACGCCGTGCCGGCACACCACATCACCAGCGCCGAGGCCTCGTCGCCAGAAAGATGGTACATCTGGCCGATCAGCGCGATCGATCCGCCGAAGGCGGCGGCTGCAACGATCCACAGGGACTCGCCGATCGCGGCATGGTCGCGCGTCTTCAGCACCGCGCCGCCGACATAGCCGGCCAGGATAACGGCGAAAAGCGCCGCCACGCGAACGACACGCGGGATAGCCTCCCAGTTGGCGGCGACGAAAATCAGGATCGCCGCGCCGAACAAAAGCGCCGCCATCATCGCCAGGATGGAGCCGAAACTCAGCGACGCGCGCTCGTTGGCAGCGACGTCGCGCGTCAATGCCTCCGCAGTGGCGGGATCGATCAGCCCTCTCTCCCGCCAGCGGGCGATATCCGCCCTTAGCCGTGCCGTATAGCTCGCCATGCTTTCCCCCGAAGCCTGGTCATTTCCTCAGCCGGGACAGCCAAACCGTTGACGCGGCGGCACTTTCCGATTCGGCCTTCTTTGCGACGCAGGCGTGAACGGCCGTTAATGTTGCATTGCACAATTTGCATTGCTGCCATGCGCCAACGGCACTTTTAAACCGATATGATCCCACCTATTTTCTGTTCGTACACAAACGGAATGATCCGAAGCAAAGACGAAACGAGAACTACCATGAACCTGATCCGCAACTACCGCAACTGGCGCCGCTACCGGGACACCGTCTCCGAGCTGAACCGCCTGTCGAACCGTGAACTGACCGACCTCGGCATCAGCCGCAGCGACATCCACTACGTCGCCCGCAAGGCGGTCTAATCCGCTTCGGACCGCAAATGGTCCGAACCAGTTTTGAAGAGAGTTAAGACAATGAACCTGGTCCGCAGCTATCGTAACTGGCGCGTTTATCGCGACACCGTTGCTGAGCTGGGTCGGCTTTCGAACCGCCAGCTCCATGATCTCGGCATCGTTCGCGACGAGATCAAGATGGTCGCCCGCAAGGCGATCTAAGCAAGGCATTTCGCCAGGGTCGACCTCCTCCCCGACCCTGACGGATACGGCCAACCTTCACCTCCTCCCGAGGGTTGACCACCAAAACGGCGCCCGCCGGACCTCCTCCCCCGGCGGGCGTTGTTCTCCAGAAGCGAACGCAGTTCGTCTTCGAAGGCTTCGCCCCTTCTCAAAGGCGAAAGGAATTTCGTCCTCAAAAGCGAAAAGAATTTTCGCCTCAAGGGCGATAAGGAGTTTCGTCAAAGCCGACCTCCTCCCCGGCAATGACGAATAAGGTCGATCTTCACCTCCTCCCGAGGATCGACCCCCAAAACGACACCCGCCGGACCTCCTCCCCCGGCGGGTGTTGTTGTTTCTGGCACAGGCACCGCCCTCGTGCGTTCTCAGCTGGCAATTGCAATCGCTTCCCCAAGCGATTATTCCGGCGCTTATGAGCAAAAATCCCGTACACGTCATCGGCGGCGGCCTCGCCGGCTCCGAAGCCGCATGGCAAATTGCGCAAGCCGGCGTTCCGGTCGTGCTGCATGAGATGCGCCCGGTGCGCGGCACCGACGCGCACAAGACCGACGGTCTGGCCGAGCTGGTCTGCTCCAATTCCTTCCGCTCCGACGACGCCGAGAACAACGCCGTCGGGCTGCTGCACGCCGAAATGCGGCTTGCCGACTCGCTTGTCATGGGTGCCGGCGATGCGAACCAAGTGCCGGCCGGCGGCGCGCTGGCGGTCGACCGTGACGGCTTTTCCGATGCGGTCACCGCAAAGATCGAGGCGCATCCGCTGATCACAATCCGGCGTGAGGAAGTGCCCGGGCTGCCGCCCACGGATTGGGACCAGGCGATCATCGCCACCGGCCCGCTGACGGCGCCCTCGCTGGCGCAGTCGATTGCCGAGGCGACCGGCGCCGATGCGCTGGCCTTCTTCGACGCGATCGCGCCGATCGTGCATTTCGACACGATCGACATGAACACGGCCTGGTTCCAGTCGCGCTACGACAAGGTCGGTCCCGGCGGCACCGGCAAGGACTACATCAACTGTCCGATGGACAAGGAGCAGTATTTCGCCTTCGTCCAAGCGCTGCTCGACGGCCAAAAGACCGAGTTCAAGGAGTGGGAAGGCACGCCCTATTTCGACGGCTGCCTGCCGATCGAGGTGATGGCCGAGCGCGGTGTCGAGACCCTGCGCTACGGGCCGATGAAGCCGATGGGGCTGACCAATGCTCACAATCCGACGGTCAAAGCCTATGCGGTGGTGCAGCTCCGGCAAGACAATGCACTGGGCACGCTCTATAACATGGTCGGCTTCCAGACCAAGCTGAAGCATGCCGAGCAGGTGCGCATCTTCCGCACCATCCCCGGGCTCGAAAACGCGGAGTTCGCGCGTCTCGGCGGCCTGCACCGCAACACCTACATCAACTCGCCGACGCTGCTTGATCCTTCGCTGCAGCTGAAATCGCGCCCCGGCCTGCGCTTTGCCGGCCAGATCACCGGCTGCGAAGGCTATGTCGAAAGCGCCGCCATCGGCCTGCTCGCCGGCCGCTTCGCCGCCGCCGAACGGCTCGGCCAGGCGCCGTCGCTGCCGCCCTCGACCACCGCCTTCGGCGCGCTGCTCAACCACATCACCGGCGGCCACATCGTCTCCGACGACGAGCCCGGCAAACGCTCCTTCCAGCCGATGAACGTCAATTTCGGCCTGTTCCCGCCGGTGGAAGCGCCGAAGACCGAAGGCAAGCGCCTGCGCGGCAAGGACAAGACCGTCGCCAAGCGCCACGCCATCACGTCGCGCGCTCTGGCGGATTGCAGGGCGTGGCTGGGGCTGCCGGCGCGGGCGGAAGCGGCGGAGTAGGCTTTTCGGTTTCTGTTGGAGGCCAATATAAAGTAGGATATCATCCTACTCGCAATCCTACGTGAGATGAGCCATGGAATCCGCCGAGAAACTGTCCGTCACCGTCACGCCAGCCATGGCGCGCCTGATCCGCGAAAAGGTCGAGGACGGCTCCTACGGCTCGGCCAGCGAAGTTATCCGCGCCGCTCTTCGAGCCTTCCAGCGCGAGGAGGAGGAGCATGCCGAGCGCATGGCATCGATCCGTGCACGTGTGAAGGCTTCGCTTGAGGACAAGAGACCCTCCGTCCCGCTCGATGAAGCAATCGACCGGGTGAAGAACCGAATTTCACAGCTGGCGCAAGGCCATGATGATCCAGCGCCTCGTCGTCGTTCTTAGCGAAAACGCGATCTCCGATCTCGAAACGATTGGCAGCTACATCCTTGAGAAGGCGGCGGCGAAAACGTCGCCAATGGCTTCATGGATCGGATTAGAGAGCGCTGCCGAAGCATCGGCAACGCACCTCGCGGCGGCCGCTCGCGCGATGACATCGCACCGGGGCTACGAACCGTCCCTTTCGAACATTCCGCGGTCATCACCTATGTTGTCGAAAGCGATGTCGTTCTCATACTCAACATCTTCTACGGCGGCCGCGACTACGAGAGATTGATGCGCGACGGTGGTTCTGGCGATCAATCCTAAGGCGTTGATTACTCCGCCGGCTCCGCCCTCGCTCCCGGCAATCCCGGCTTGCCCGCCTCTCCCGGATTCCTCCGCACATAAGCCGCCTTCAGCGTCTCGGACGTATCGCGCGAGCCGTCATGGCTCCAGCCCGGCGGCTGGATGAGATAGTTGACGCGCTGACCAGGCGTCAGCCCCGGCGCCAGCGCATCCTTGAACATGCCGATCCATTCGTGGAAGGCCACCTTCAGCGGATTGAAGGTGCCGATGTTCTTGACGATGCCGTAGCGCGGCCGGTCCTCCTCCAGCTCCTCGACGAAGGTCCCGAACATGCGGTCCCAGACAATCAGCGTGCCGGCATAGTTGGCGTCGAGATAGCGCGGATTGGTGGCGTGGTGGACACGGTGGTGGGAGGGCGTGTTGAAGATGAATTCGAACCAGCCCCACATCTTGCCGATCGTTTCGGTGTGAATCCAGAACTGCCAGACCAGGTTGAAGCCGAAGACGAAGGCGATCACCGCAGGATGGAAGCCGAGCAGCACCAGCGGCGCCTGCAGGATGAAGGTGAAGGTGAACAGCCCTGTCCAGCTTTGTCTTAGCGCCGTCGAGAGATTGTAGTGCTGGCTGGAATGATGGTTGACGTGCTCGGCCCATACCCAGCGCACCCGGTGCGCGATGCGGTGATAGACATAGTAGCGCAGGTCGTCGAGCAGGAAGGCGGCGACAAAAACCCAGATCGACAGGCCGAGATTGAAGAAGCGGAATTGCCACAGCCACAGCAGCGCCCAATAGGACACGACGCCGAGCAGCAAGCCTGCGACGACATTGCCGGTCCCCATCATCAGGCTGGTCAGCGTGTCGCGCGTCTCGAACGATCCCTTGGCGCGGCCGGTGCGCACCAGCCAAAGCTCGATCAGGATCGCCGCGACGAAGAACGGGATCGCAAGCTGGGTGACCTGCGGGAAATTATACTCGTCCATCACGCCGCCTCCCGGATCCGATCATGGCTTTGCAATGCCGCCGCCACGGCCAGCGCGCCGGCTTCGTCGGCAAAAGCAAACCGCCCGCCTTTCCAGGTGAAATCATCGAGCCGCAGCGAAATCGCGCTTCCTTCCCTGGTCAGCGCCAGAATGTCGCGCGGCGTGACGATACGCGTCAGAAAACAATCGCCTATGCTCCGGACGATGCCGCAGCGCTGCGGACCGAGATCGAGAAACGCGGCATGGCTGTCGGCTGTCAGCCGCACGGTACTCGGTCTTTCGTCGGGAAAATCCTCGGCAAAGCGTGCGAGCGCATGATCGACGCCGGCAAGCGTCGCGGTCGTCGTACCGCCGGTGAAATGCACGGCGGCGACCGACAACGCGATACCGAACACGACAAGGACGACCAGGACTGGCAGGCTCATGGAAAGACGGCTCCTCCGGCGGGCCGCATTTCTTTGACGCGAGTCCACGCATCGGAATCCCTAGCACGGTTGACGTTTACGTCAAAGGGGGCGTCCAGCCCCGCATCGCATGACGCAGGAGCAGCCAGTGTCGGCGCAAGGTTGAGAGCGTTGCCGTCGCACTGAGCGGCGACCCCGCCTTCTCCATCCTGTCGAGATAGGCATGGGTTAGCGCCAGCGGCAGGAAGGCGGGCCGCAGCGCAACGGGAAGCGCCGGCGCACCTGTCTCGAAGGCGTTGAGATGCTCGCGCGCCAGCGCAATCATCGCCGTAACCGCGCGCTCGGCGGCTGCCCCGCCCTCGCCTTTGACGAACTCTTCCGGCGTCGTGCCGGCCGCCGAAAGGATGTCGGCGGGCACAAAACACTGTCCGCGCCGACGATGGAGCGGCAGAAGCAACAACAAGCCGGTGATCGCCTGCGCGCAGCCGGCCCTGCCCGCCAGTTCGGCAAAGCCAGGCGCGGCGGCCGGATCGAGCGCCATCGCCACAAGTTGGATCAGCGCCGCGGCCGTCTCGCCGCAATAGCCTTCGAGATCGGTCCGCGACGGCATCGGGTCGTCATAGAGATCGAAGATGCGCGCCTCGAGCATGTTGTCGAAAGCAGCCTTCGGCAACCGGCAGGCGGCGATCGTCGCGCGCAGGGCGTCGGCTGTCGGATGGCCTGTCTCGGCATCGCCTTCGGCCGAAATGACGTCTCGCCACCATTGCAGCCTGACCTCGCCCGGCAGCGGCTCATGGATGCGATCGCGCACGCCGGCAATCTCTGCATTGAAGGCGTAGAGCGCGAGCAGCGCGTCGCGCTTGTCGGCCGGCGCATAAAGCGCCGACAGATACCGGTCATGGTCGGCAGCGCGCACCGCATCCATGACGATGTCGCCATTCTTGATGATGTTGGACGCGCCGGCCATTCAATCGACGGCGATCAGCGCCGCGGCCACGGCGCGGTCTTCGGCGAGCAGCACATTGTAGGTCCGCACTGCCGCTCCCGTCGACATCGGGTCGGCCGAGATCCCGGCCTCCTTGAGCGCGGCGCGCAGTGCCGCCGGCAGCGGCCGCAGTTCCTTGCCCATGCCGACCAGCAGGATCTCCACCTTGCCGGCCTCGGCGAACAGCCTGTCGAAATCCGCGGCCTTCAGCGCCAGCGGATCGGCCGGCTCCCAGCCATGGATGCCTGACGGCAGGACGAGCAGCGATCCGCGATGCGACATGTCGGCAAAGCGAAAGCCGCCATTGCCATAGGCCTCGATCGGCGCCTTGCCCGGGAAATGCGCCTCGCGGATGATGATGCCTTTGGCCATGGCTTTAGAACATGATGCCGAAACGGCGTCAGGTCGCCACGGCCTTGCCGTTCACCGGCTTCTCCTCAGCCGAGGCCTGCGGCCTCAGCTTGAAGAGGATCAGCAGCGGCGCGGCGATGAAGATCGACGAATAGGTGCCGAACACCACGCCGAACAGCATCGCCAGCGTGAAGGAACGGATCACCTCGCCGCCGAACAGCACCAGTGCCAACAGCGCCAGCGACGTGGTGACGGAGGTCAGCGTGGTTCTGGACAGCGTCTCGTTGATGGCATTGTTCAAGAGCTGCGGCAGCGGCATTTTCTTGTATTTTCGCAGATCCTCACGAACGCGGTCATAGACCACGATGGTGTCGTTCAGCGAATAGCCGATGATAGTCAGGATTGCCGCCAGCGACGACTGGTTGAACTCCAGCCCTGACAAGACGAAGAAGCCGATCGTCATCACCACATCGTGCACCGTGGCCACGATGGCGCCGACGGCGAACTGCCATTCGAAGCGGAACCAGACATAGAGCAGGATGCCCGCCAGCGCGATCAGCATGGCGATCGTGCCCTGCTTGGCCAGCTCGCCTGAGACCGTCGGCCCGACCACCTCGACGCGGCGGAAGTCATACTGGTCCTGCAGTTCGCCCCGCACCTTGTCGATCACGGTCTGCTCGGCATTCTCGCCGGCGTCCTGCGTGCCGACACGGATCAGCACGTCGTTCGGCGCACCGAACTGTTGCACCTGGATCTCGCCGATGTTGAGCTCGGACAGCCTGCTGCGGATGTCGCCGAGATTGGCGTCGCCCTGCTTGGACTGCACCTCGATCAGCGAGCCGCCCTTGAAGTCGATGCCGTAGTTGATGCCAAGGGTCAGGAACCCGACGACCGACAGGATCGACAAGGTGCTGGAGAGAGCAAACGTCCAGCGGCGGATGCCCATGAACGGGATCTTCGTGCCCGGCGGAATGAAGGTGACCGGCGCGCGCGGCAGTTCCTTCGGCCGGGCGCGGCGCAGCCAGATCGACACCAGCATGCGGGTGAAGGTGAAGGCGGTGAAGACCGTGGTCAGAATGCCGATCGCGTAGGTGATCGCAAAGCCCTTGACCGGCCCTGTACCCAGCCAGAACAGCACCAGGGTGGCGATCAGCGAGGTGACGTTGGAATCGACGATCGTCGCCAGCGCCTTCGAGAAGCCGGTGTCGATCGCCTGGATCACCGAGCGGCCGGCTCGCCGCTCCTCGCGGATGCGCTCGTAGATCAGAACGTTGGAGTCCACCGCCATGCCGATGGTGAGCACGATACCGGCGATGCCGGGCAAGGTCAGCGTGGCGCCGAGCAGCGACAGCGCGCCGACGATCATCGCCACGTGCACGGCCAACGCGATGTTGGCGAGGAAACCGAGGAACCCATAGGCGACGAACATGAAGGCGACGACGAGGATTGAGCCGATCACGCCAGCCACCTTGCCGGCGTGGATGGAGTCCTGACCGAGGCCCGGGCCGACGGTACGCTCTTCGATGATGGTCAATTTGGCCGGCAGGGCGCCGGCGCGCAGCAAGACGGCGAGGTCGTTGGCGCTCTCGGTCGTGAAATTGCCGGAGATCTGGCCGCTGCCGCCGAGGATCGGCTCGCGGATCACCGGTGCCGAAATCACCTGGTTGTCGAGCACGATGGCGAACGGCTTGCCGACATTCTGTTGGGTCGCCTGGCCGAACCTGGTCGCCCCGCGGGAATTGAAGGTGAACGAAACCACCGGCTCATTGGTCTGTGAATTATAAGTCGGCGTCGCATTCGACAGGTCTTCGCCCGAGACGATAACGCGGTTCTCGACGAGGTAAGGAACCGGAGGATCGTCCTGCGAATAAAGGACCGAGTCGCCAGCCGGCGGGCGATTCTTCATCGCGTCCTGGACCGGCACTGACGTGTCGACCATCTGGAACGTCAGCTTGGCGGTCTGACCGATGATGTCCTTGAGCCTTTGCGGGTTCTGGAGCCCGGGCACCTGGACCAGGATGCGGTCGTCGCCCTGCCGCTGCACGATCGGCTCGGTCGTGCCTAGCGCGTTGACGCGTCGCTCCACCACCTCGATCGCCTGCGAGAGCGCGGTCGAGGTGCGATATTTGATGCCCGCATCCGTGACGGTGAACTTCAACAGCCCAGGGTCGGAATCGTCCAGCGCCATCGACTGCACGGAGCCTCCGGCAAACAGACCGGCTGCGACCGGGTTGGTTATCGGCTTCAGCGCTGTCTTGGCGGCTTCGACCTGGCTCGAATCGTTGATGCGCACCTGCACGGTCCGGCCTGTCCCGCCAAGGCCGGTATATTGGATCTTGGCATCGCGCAGCAGCGTCCTGATCTCGTCGCGCGTCGTCTGCAGCTGATCCTTGATCAGGTCGTTCTGATCCATCTGCAGCAGGATGTGCGAGCCGCCCTGAAGATCGAGGCCGAGCGTCATCTGCCGCTTCGGCACCCAGCTCGGCAATTGCGCCAGCGTGCTCGCCGGGAAGAGATTGGGCGCGGCGAGGATCACTGTGATGGCCACGGCGAGCCAGATCAGGATCATCTTCAGGCGCGAGAAATAGAGCATTCGTTTTATCCGTTCAGGCGTACAAGCGGCAGCGTTCCGCCATCGAGGTTAGGATTACTTCTTGGCGTTCTGGTTCGCCACCGGCTCGCCCTTGACGCGCACATCCGAAATCGTGGAGCGCAGCGCCGTCACCTTGGTTCCGCCGCCGAGGTCGATCTCCAGCTCGTTGTCGTCGATCACCTTGGTCACCTTGCCGACGAAGCCGCCGCCGGTCACCACCGTGTCGCCGCGGCGCACCGCCGACAGCATTTCCTGGCGCTTCTTCAGCTGCGCGCGCTGCGGCCGGATGATCAGAAAATACATGATTACGAAAATCAGGACAAACGGCAAAATCGAGATCAACATGTCTGGCGAGGCGCCGACGCCCTGGGCGTATGCCGGTGTAACGAACATCAAGAAACTCCTGGATGGTGAAATACCGCCGGGGCGGCCCCGCGAAAATTTGGCCGGAATATAGTCGGTAAACTTGCCAATGCAACTGCGCTGCGAGCCCGATCCGTTGCTTTTCCAGCCGTTTGCGGCGTGCTAGAGCGTCGCAGCGGAAGCGGCTTCGAGGCCACCGAAAAGATCATGCTCCAACAAAAGCTTGGGCCTGGTTCTTGCAGCGATGTCATGGAAGCCGCTCCCACACGCTGAAATACCTCGACAAAAAAGACCTGACATGACCGACAGCATTGACGCATTGAACAAGAAACTCGACCGCCTGATCGAGGCAGTCGCTCGCCTTGCCCCGCCGCCCGTGCCGCAGACCGACCTCGGTGTTGCCGACTGTTTCGTGTGGCAGGCGGACCCTGGCTTTCTGGAACCGGTCCGCAAGGTCAACCGCGTCGACATCGGCCTGATCCGCGGCGTTGACCGCGTGCGCGACATCCTGCTCGACAACACCGAGCGTTTCGCGTCCGGCTATGCGGCCAACAACGTGCTTTTGTGGGGCGCGCGCGGCATGGGCAAATCGTCCCTTGTCAAGGCCGTGCATGCCACCGTCAACGCCTCCGACAAGCTCGACCGGCCGCTGAAGCTGATCGAAATCCACCGCGAGGACATCGACACGCTGCCCAAGCTGATGGGTCTTCTGAAGGCGGCTCCCTGGCGCTTCATCCTGTTTTGCGATGACCTTTCCTTCGACCACGACGACACCTCGTACAAGTCGCTAAAGGCGGCGCTCGAAGGCGGCGTCGAGGGCCGGCCCAGCAACGTCATCTTCTACGCCACGTCCAACCGGCGGCATCTGTTGCCGCGCGACATGATCGACAATGAGCGCTCCACCGCCATCAACCCTTCGGAAGCGGTCGAGGAAAAGGTCTCGCTTTCTGACCGTTTCGGCCTGTGGCTCGGTTTCCACAAATGCTCGCAGGACGAATACCTCGACATGATCGACGGCTATGTCCGCTACCACGATCTGGCGATCGACCCCGAGCAGTTGCGCGCCGAGGCGCTGGAATGGGCAACCACGCGCGGCAGCCGTTCCGGCCGTGTCGCCTGGCAGTTCACGCAGGACCTCGCCGGGAGGCTCGGCAAGCCGCTGAAGGATTGAAGCGTCAACGTCACTTGCGCGAGATCATCCGTCGCAGGTCGCGCGGCGTCTGGCCAGTCTCGCGGCGCATCCAATGCGCCAGATGCGACTGATGCGCGAAGCCCGTCAATGCTGCAACCTCGCTCGTGCTTAGATCGCCTTGCTTGAGCAGAACGCGCGCCCTTTCCACGCGGCGTCGCAGCACGTAGCGATGCAGGGTGACGCCCGTCGCCACCTTGAACCATGTCCGCAAGTGCGAGCTGCTCGCGCCGGCAACCCGGCTCAGCCGGTCAATCGAAAGCGGCTCGTGGAGAGCGGTCTCTATGTGTTCCAGAACCCGCTTGAGCTGCGCATCCGACAACCGGTTCGTTTGAACAATGCCTGGGCCATCGAGACCGAGCAGCCTCACCGCAAGGGCGGCGCCGATGCTGTCGGCAAACAAAGAGCCGCTCGGCGCGCCGGCATTGAGGTCGCTCTGCAGCGCTCGGGCGAGATATTCGATGCGCTGGTCACGAAGCAAATGGCGCGTGTCGAGCCGCCACGCTCGCGCCCTGCCGCCCAGTTCCGCGGCGACCCTTTCCATCAAAGCCGGCTGCAAGATGATCTCAATTGTCTCGAACGGGGTTTCGGCGTCGAAGCCGCCCTCCTCGCCAGCCGGCACCAGGTCGATATCGCCGGCGCGCCTGACGAAATATCGCCCAACCTGGTTGCAATAGGAGCGCGTTGCCGCACTTGCATGCACCATGATGCGATGATGTGGCGCCCGGGACAGGCGATGGACGCCTGCTTCGACATGCCGGGAGACCATTGCTACGTCGGACGAGGATCGGGCCGGCTCGAATTGCGAAGGCATGCTCTCTCGATTCATGGCAAAACCTGTCCAAGATTTGGCAATTCCCGCGCGATTTTCAACGCCGTGAACTCGTACTCACGCCTCTCCATCAAGCTTGGAAGAGAGGTTGCCATGAGTTTCTATGTTGTTGTCGGCGCGGGCCCGGTTGGGCGCGAGACGGCTCGCCGTCTTGGCGAAGAAGGACACGACGTCGTTCTCACAAGCCGAAGCGTCGGTTCGAACGCGTTGCCGAATGTGCGGACGATACGGGCTGACGCCACGGACGCCGCGGAGCTGTCACGCCTCTGCCGAGGCGCCGATGCCATTTTGATGTGCGCCATGGCCACATATCATCGGTGGCCGACCGACTTTTTCCCCATAATCGACGGCACCGTGCGCGCGGCGGAAGCGGTCGGCGCGAAGCTCATCGTGCTCGGCAACCTCTATGGTTATGGGGAAAATGCCGACCGCCCGCTTCGCTCCGACATGTCTTTAGACCCGACTTCGAAGAAGGGAACCGCCAGGACCATTATGTGGCAGCGGGCGGTCCGCGCCAATGTGCCGGCGATCGAAGTGCGGTCCAGCGACTATCTCGGACATGGCGCGATCAGCTACTTCTCCCTGGTCGCGCTGCCCTCCATTATCGAAGGGAAGCCCACGGCCTTCATTGGAGACCTCGACGCAACTCATGCCTGGGCCTTCACCAAGGACGTCGCGAGCACGCTAGTCGCGGTCTCTCGCTACACGGGTGAATGGGGACGGGCGTTTCACGTTCCTTCGCAATACGCGTCGCCCCGCGAGCTCATCCGGAAAACCGCGGCAATGCTCGGACAAGAGATTCCGGAAACACGCTCCTATTCCATCCCCGAGATGAAAGCCCTTGGCATGCATGAGCTCATCGAGATGCGATACCTGTTCGAGAGCCCCTTGCTGGTCGATAGCTCCGACGCGGAGACACTTCTTGGCGTGAAGGCCAGCAGCCTTGAGGAGATGATTGCCGATACGCTGCGTGATCATCTCTGAACCGTGCGGGGAAGGCATCTTGCACGAATCTGAAAAAGCCCGCTCCTTGCGGAGCGGGCTGAAGACGGCGGGCCGGACTGGAGGTCAGGCGGCCCGCAAACGGTTCTTGTTCTATTCGAGATAGCCGCTCGGATCGACCGGGGCCGAGTTCTTGCGCACTTCGAAGTGCAGCTTGGGCGAGTCGGTGGTGCCGCTCATGCCGGACAGCGCGATCTCCTGGCCGCGCTTGACCTTCTGGCCGCGCTGCACCTCGATCGAGCTTGCATGGCCGTAGACGGTGACCAGGCCGTTCTCGTGCCGCACCAGCACGGTGTTGCCGAACTCCTTGAGGCCGTCGCCGGCATAGATGACGACGCCGTTCTCGGCTGCCTTGATCGGCGTTCCTTCCGGCACCGCTATGTCGACGCCGTCCTTGCCGGAGCCGAAGCCCGAGATGACCCGGCCGCGCACCGGCCAGCGCATCTTGCCGATCCCGGTCGCGTCGGGCGCCACCGCATCGTCGTCCTCGGCCTGCTGGATGACCTTGGCATCCTTCTTAGGCGGCGTATAGGAGGCGAGCGTCTCGGTGGTCTTGGCCGCCGGCGGCGTCGTTGCCGTCGTCACCGGATCGACCGCCGGCTTGGTGGCCGCGGGCTTTGCCGCGGCAACCGCGACCGTTCCGCCGGCCGGAACCTTGAGCGTCTGGCCGATTTTGAGCAGGCCGTCCTGCATGCCGTTGGCCTTCTTCAGCGCCACGACGCCGACGCCGGTCTTCCTGGCGATCGAGGACAGCGAGTCGCCCTGCTGCACCGTGTAGGAGCCGCCGGCGCCGGCCGGCTTGGCCTCGGCCATCTGCGACGCTGGCTTGGGGTTCTTCGAGCCGCTGGCCGCGGCCGACGTGTCGACCTGAGCGGCCGACTTGCCGTCCTTGATTTTCGGCTGCTGCGGCAGCACCGCGACCTTCTCCGGTGCGCCGGCAGGCTGCTTCGGCGTATTCACCGGCTTGCCCTCGGCAACCTTCGGCTCCGCCTTGCTGGAATAGGCATAGGCGGGAATGACGATCTTCTGGCCGCTGCGGATGCCCTTCTTCGGATCGATCCCGTTGACCTTGGCGATAGCATCGGCAGGCACGTGATAGTGCTGCGCGAGGCCCGAAAGCGTCTCGCCGTTCCTGACCACGATTTCGGTCGCATGTGGGGCAGCACTGGCGTTGCGCACGGCGTCGGGCTCGGCCGCCTTGAACGGCTTGGCCGGCGCGACGGTGTTGGTGGTCGTTCTGTCGACATGCGGCGCGGGAGCAAGCGCGGGAGCCGGAGCAAGTGCCGGGGCTGACGCTGTGCGCATCGGCCTGGCCGGCGCGGCGGCAGGCTGCGAGGGCGGCGGCAGCTGCTGCGCCGTGACCGGCTCGAGGCTCGAGCGGCTCACCGACTGGGTGTGGGTGCCGTCGACCGGCGCCGGAGCGACCGTGTCGCCCGGATAGGGCTGGTCGACATTCTGCTTGTTGATGATGGCGCGCTGATTGTTGGTGGATGACGTGAAGACGTCGTCGACACCGTTGAAGCGCATCGACTGGGAACTGCACCCGGCCGCCGCGCCGGCAATCATCAGGACAGCGCAACCGCGCGCCAGATTACGTCTGTTTGCCTTCAAGTGATTGAATTGCATCGCACTAACCCGCACAGACCCGGTACAAACTGGTCACGATTAAAGCGCGTTAATGTTACTGGGCGGTTAACCCATTAGAATCCGACGAAAATTTTCTTAAAACATTGGCGGGAATTTTGGCGAGGGCTGTGAGGCCCTTAAATCACCATCGCGACGCTGCGCAGGATCGGCTGCAGCCTGACCATGCCGATGTCCTCGCGCTCGAAGCGGCTGCCGACCTTGGTGAGCTTGGCCAGCACCTGCTCGCCCTCTTCCGGGCCGATCGGCGCGATGACGATGCCGCCGCTCGACAGTTGGTCGAGCAGGAAGCGCGGCAGGCTGTCGAAGGCGGCCCAGGCGACGATACGGTCGAACGGTCCTTCATTGGGCAGGCCGTTTGACCCGTCGGCCTGGCGGGCGATGACGTTGCTGATGGCGAGCGCCTCGAAACGCTGCTTGGCCTGCTCGGCCAGGGTCTTGTAGCGATCGACGGTGATGACGCGCGCCGCAAGCCGCGACATGACAGCGGCCGTGTAGCCCGAACCGGTGCCGATCTCGAGCACGCGGTTGCCCGGCTCGATGTGGAGCGCGGCGATCACCGCCGCCTGCAGATCGGCGCCCTCGATCGCCTCGCCGCATTCGATCGGCAGCATGCCGTCCGACCAGGCGACCGCATGGAACTGCGCCGACAGGAAACCGCGCCGCGGCGTCGCCTCGAAGGCGGCGACCAGCGCCTTCGGCGCCGCGCCCCTGCCCCGCAGCCTGAGCAGGAAAGCGGCAAAACCTTCGCGGTCGTCGAGGCCCGTATTCATGCCAAAACCTATTTTATGACAGCGCCTTGGTCAGTTGGTCGCGGAGTTCATGGGCGGTGAGGTCGAGTTGCAGCGGCGTCACCGACACCAGCCGGTTGCGCAGCGCATGGAGATCCGTGCCCTTCTTGCCTTCGACCGGCTCGCGGCCGAAGCGCAGCCAGTAATAAGGCAGGCCGCGCCCGTCGCGCCGCTCGTCGACCCAAAGGCTGTGCACCAGCTTGCCCTGCGCGGTGACGACGGTGCCCTCCACCTCGTCCGGCGCGCAGTTCGGGAAATTGACGTTGAGCAGCACGCCTTCCGGCAGCGGCGTCTCCACCAGTCGCTTGAGCAACGCCGGCGCCAGCGCCTCGGTCGTCTCGTAAGGCACGACGCGATCCTCGCCGACATAGGAATAGGCCTGGCTCACCGCGATCGAGCGGACGCCGAGCAGCGCGCCTTCCATGGCGCCTGCAACGGTGCCCGAATAGGTGACGTCGTCGGCGATGTTGGCGCCGGAATTGACGCCGGACAGGATCAGATCCGGCGGTCCGGGCAGGATTTTTTTCGTGCCCATGATGACGCAGTCGGTCGGCGTGCCGCGCACGGCGTAGTGCTTTTCGCCGATCTTACGCAGCCTGAGCGGCTCCGAGATCGACAGCGAATGCGCATAGCCGGACTGGTCCTGCTCCGGCGCAACCACCCAGACGTCGTCCGACAGCGTGCGGGCGATGCGTTCGAGCGACGCCAGCCCTTCGGCGTGTATGCCGTCGTCATTGGTCAGGAGAATGCGCATCAAGTCACTTCGCTTCGATCTTCGCGAGACCACCCATGTAAGGCCTCAGCACTTCAGGAATGGTTACGCTGCCATCCTCATTCTGGTAGTTTTCGATGACGGCTATAAGAGCGCGGCCGACCGCGGTGCCCGAACCGTTGAGCGTGTGAACGAAGCGATTGCCCTTGCCGTCCTTGTCCTTGTAGCGGGCATCCATGCGCCTGGCCTGGAAATCGCCGCAGACCGAGCAGGACGAGATTTCGCGATAGGCGTTCTGCCCCGGCAGCCAGACCTCGATGTCGTAGGTCTTGCGCGCGCCGAAACCCATGTCGCCGGTGCAGAGCGTGACGGTACGGAACGGCAGGCCGAGCCGCTTCAGCACTTCCTCGGCGCATTCAGTCATGCGCTCATGCTCGGCGAGCGAGCTTTCCTGGTCGGTGATCGAGACCAGCTCCACCTTGTAGAACTGGTGCTGGCGCAGCATGCCGCGCGTGTCGCGGCCGGCCGAGCCGGCTTCCGAGCGGAAGCATGGAGTCAGCGCCGTGTAGCGCAGCGGCAGCTTTTCATGCGCGGTGATCTCTTCTCGCACGAGATTGGTGAGCGGCACTTCCGCCGTCGGAATGAGGCCAAGCCGACTGTCGCCATGCGGCGTGAAGAACAGGTCGAGCTCGAATTTCGGCAGCTGATTGGTGCCGAACAATACCTCGTCGCGCACCATCAGCGGCGGGATGATCTCTTCATAACCGTGCTCTGTCGTGTGCAGGTCGATCATGAACTGGCCGAGCGCCCGCTCCATGCGCGCCAGCTGGCTCTTCAGCACCGTGAAGCGCGAGCCGGACAATTTCGCCGCCCGCTCGAAATCCATCATGCCGAGCGCTTCGCCGATCTCGAAATGCTCCTTCACCCAGTTCGGGCGCGTCGGCACCTCGCCGACGATACGCTTGACGACATTATCGTGCTCGTCCTTACCGACCGGCACGTCGTCAAGCGGCACATTGGGCAGAACCGCCAGCGCATCGTCCAGCGCCTTGTCGAGCTCGCGCTCGCGCGCCTCGCCATTCTGGATGAACGCCTTGATCTCGCTGACCTCGCCCTTGAGCTTGTCGGCGAGCGCTGAATCGCCTGAACGCATGGCGTTGCCGATCTCCTTCGAAGCGGCATTGCGGCGTTCTTGCTTGACCTGCAGCTCGCTGAGATGTGAGCGCCGCGCTTCGTCTTTCGCGACCAGGTCGTCGACCGTGGACTGCGCTTCGCCCGCCGGCCACGAGCGCTTCACCAGCGCTTCCACAAGGGCCTTGGGGTTGTCGCGAATCCATTTGATGTCAAGCATGGTCGATCCTCAAAAGTAAGGATCGAGGGGGTAAACCGCATCCGCCATCGATGCAAGACGGCGGTTAGGCGCATCGCCGCGATTCCCGACCTGGGGTGCGTCCAGTTTCCCCAGCACAGGGATTTTGACCGGTCGGCTATGTTTGCGTTGGCAGGCGGCATGGCTTTGAGATTGGCCGAAACGCCCATCGTGATCGTCATTCTAGGGCGGAGCAGGAGCGAAGCTCCGTCGCGAAGACCCTAGAATCCATGCCGTTACCTTCGCCGAGGCGTGCAACGGACCAAAATTCTGCACCGCGGCGGCGCTTCCAAGTCACGGCATGGATTCTATGGTCTGCGCCGCGTCGCTTCGCTCCTTGCTTCGCCATTAGAATGACGACGTTGGGGCAGCTTCAACCAATCCCGGCGTTTGGGCTGATTTCACGGACATGAACGGAGAATCCTGCACCAAGACAAACGGCAGCCTTCAAAATCCCTGTGTCGGGCGACTTACGCCGACGGCGCATCCGGCGTGTTGCTGGCGGCAGAGCTCCCCGCCTCCGCCTGCTCGCGCGCCAGGCGGTCGCGCGCCTGGCTGCGCTCGATCATGCGCGAGGACCAGATGGCGACCTCGTAGAGAATGATGGTCGGGATGGCGAGGCCGCACTGGCTCATCGGATCGGGCGGCGTCAGCACGGCCGCAACGACGAAGGAAAGGACGATCGCCCATTTGCGCTTCTCGGCAAGCGCCTGCGACGACAATATGCCGACGCGCGTCAAAAGGCTGGTCACCACCGGCAGCTGGAATACCAGGCCGAAGGAGAAGATCAGCGTCATGATCAGGCTGAGATATTCCGACACCTTCGGCAGCAGCGAGATCTGCACCTGGTCGTTGGTGCCGGTCTGCTGCATGGCCAGGAAAAACCACATGACCATCGGGGTGAAGAAGAAATAGACCAGCGAGGCGCCCATCACGAACAGGATGGGCGATGCGATCAGGAACGGCAGGAAGGCGCTGCGCTCGTTCTTGTAGAGGCCGGGCGCGATGAACTTGTAGATCTGCGTGGCGATCAGTGGGAAGGCGATCACCATGCCGCCGAACATGGCGAGCTTCACCTGGGTGAAGAAGAACTCCTGCGGCGCGGTATAGATCAGCTCGACCTTATGCGGGTCGAGCCCTGCCCACTGCGTCGCCCATTTGAAGGGGACGACCAGAAGGTTGAACAGGCGCTTGGCGAAGAAGAAGCAGATGAGAAAGGCGACGAAGAAGCCGCCCAGCGACCAGATCAGGCGGCGGCGCAGCTCGATGAGATGCTCGATCAGCGGCGCTGACGATTTCTCGATTTCTTCCTTTTCCTTGTCCGAAACGCTCACTTGGTCCCGCCCGTCATCTTCTTGCCGTCGGTTGCCTTGTTCGCGGCCAGCTTCTTCGCCGCGGCAGGCTTTGCCTCAGTCTTGGGCGCTACCTTCCTGGCGGGCGCGGCGGCTTTAGCCGCAGCCGGCGAGGATTTGGCCGGCGCTTTCGCTGCCGGCGCCTTTGATGCCGCTGCCGTCTTCGCCGCTGCCCCGGCGGTCCTTGCCTTGGCGGTCACCGCCTTTTTCGCCGGCTTGGCCGGCACGGCGGTGTCCGAACCCGGTGTGGTGACGGACGCGTCGGTCATGGCCGGGAAGGTTGGAGCGGCAGAGGCAGCCTCGGGTCCACCGACGCCGGGCAGGTCCGTCGCACCGTTCTTGAGCGGCTCGGCGGCCTGCGGCGTTTCCGCTGCCGGCGCCGCCGGATCGGCCGCCGGCTTGGGCTTCATCATCGTATCGACCCCGGCGCGCACGTCTGCCGCGGCCTGCTCGAACGGATTGAGCTGCTTGCGCACCTCGTTCATCGGATTGAGGCCGCGAAGACTATCGATCGAGCTCTTCACATCGTCGAGCTCGGCTTCCTTCAGCGCTTCGTTGAACTGCTTCTGGAAGTCGCCGGCCATGGCGCGCAATTTCGCCGCGGTGCGGCCGAAGGTGCGCAGCATGTTGGGCAAATCCTTGGGCCCGACGACCACGATCATGACGACCGCAATCACCAGCAGTTCGCTCCAACCGACTTCGAACATGACAATCTATTCCGACGGGTGCCTGCCGCCCAAAAATGCGAAGCGGTTTTGGGACAACGGCATGCTCAAAGCAACAACCAAGATCAGCTCTTGCTGACCTTTTCCTTGGCCGGCGAAACAGTCTCGTCAGCGCGATGTTCGACGGTACGCTTGTCGTCGGCGTCGTCGTCGGCCATGCCCTTCTTGAAGCTCTTGATGCCCTTGGCCATGTCGCCCATCAGTTCCGGGATCTTGCCGCGGCCGAACACCAGAAGCACGATGACCAGCACGATCATCCAGTGCCAAATCGAAAATGAACCCATAACAATCTCTCTCGAATGGTTTCCCTCGGCGATGATCTATGCGTTTTCGCTCAGGGATTCAAACACAACCGCTACGAAGTTGATAAAATGGCTAGCGGATGTCACGCACTTTCGGCGTGAGCGGCTTGCTACGAATCCGCGCAGCCTCTGCTAATAGACCATTCGCGGCGATTTGATGATCACTCGTCGGTGACGCGCGGCGTCAGCAGCCCGAGCTCCTCGAGGTCGATATCGGTCAGCGCATCCTCGTCTTCGGCGAGCGCGTCCGGATCGGCCGGCGGAACCGGCATCGAGAAATTCGCCGGCATGCGCGTCGAGAGCAGGCCAGCGCCCTTCAGCTCTTCCATGCCGGGCAGATCGCGGATCTCCTCCAGCGCGAAATGATCGAGGAAAGCGTCCGTGGTGCCGTAGGTCACCGGCCGCCCGGGCGTGCGGCGGCGCCCGCGCATCCTCACCCACTCCGTTTCCAGCAGCGTGTCGAGCGTGCCCTTCGACGTTTCGACCCCCCTGATGTCCTCGATCTCGGCGCGCGTCACCGGCTGGTGATAGGCGATGATCGCCAGCACTTCTAGCGCCGCGCGCGAGAGCTTCCTTTGCTGCACGGAGTCCCGGCTCATTAGGAAAGCCAGGTCGCCGGCGGTGCGGAAGGCCCAGGCATCGCCGACCCGTACCAGGTTGACGCCGCGCTTGGCATAGATTTCCTGCAGATCCGACATTGCGGCGGCAATGTTGACGCCTTCCGGCAGGCGCGCGGCAAGCTGCTTCTCGCTGACCGGCTCGGCACTGGCGAATATGATCGCCTCGGCCATGCGCACGGCTTCCGACAATTGCAGCCGCTCGGCGGGGTTTTCGATGGAACCCTGCTCGGCCATCTCGTCTTCCGGTTCGTCCTCGACCTTGAACGGGATGACCGAAGCGTTGGCGCGTTCGCTCATGATACCACCTCGACTGCCCTTACCCCTTCTGCGCGGCCGCGCAGATAGATCGGCGCGAACACCTGGTCCTGCCGCACTTCCAATTTGCCCTCGCGCACCATTTCGAGCGTCGCCGCGAAGGAACTGGCCATCGCCGTGCGCTTCTCTTCCGGCGCCGCCAGATATTCGATCAGGAAGCTGTCGAGCGTCGTCCAGTCGCCGACCGAGCCGATCAGCCGCGCCAGCACCTCGCGTGCATCCTTGAGCGACCACACGGCGCGCCGGGCGATCGTCACATTGTTGATCGCCTGCCGCTGGCGCTGCTGCGCATAGGCGGTGAGCAGATCGTAGAGCGAAGCCGAAAAGCTGTTGCGCTTCTCGACAATGACCATTTCCGGCATGCCGCGCGCAAAGACGTCACGGCCAAGGCGGTTGCGGTTCACCAGCCGCGCCGAGGCGTCGCGCATGGCTTCAAGGCGCTTCAGCCGGAATTGCAGCACGGCCGCCAGTTCCTCGCCGCTTTCGCCCTCTTCGCCCGGCTGTTTCGGGATCAAGAGCTTCGACTTCAGGAAAGCGAGCCACGCCGCCATCACCAGATAGTCGGCGGCAAGCTCTAACCTCAGCGCCCGCACTTTTTCGACGAAGGCCAGATATTGCTCCGCGAGCGCCAGTATAGAAATGCGCGCCAGATCGACCTTCTGGTTGCGGGCAAGATGCAAAAGAAGATCGAGCGGGCCTTCGAAACCCGCCACGTCGACGACCAGCGACGGGTCGCCGGTCAGGCGTGAATCGTCGTTCTCGGCCCACAGGCGGTCCATCGGTGGGGCCTTCGCGGCCTTGCCTTCCAATGTCTCCGCCACTTGCCTTTCGTCCCTTCGGTTCAGGCCACCGCTTCGAAATAGGTGGCGAATTCTGCGCGTATGGCCGTTTCATCGGCGACGTCGCGATCCTTTATATAGGTCAGCGCCCGCTCGGCGCGCTGCAAAGACTTGCCTGACAGCGCCGTCGTGCGCGACGCGATCCCCGACATCTCCTCGAAAACGCCGTTGCAGTGAAGGACGAGATCGCAGCCGGCCGCAAGGATCGAGGCCGCCTTTGTCGGGAAATCCCCAGAAAGTGCCTTCATCGACGTGTCGTCGCTCATCAGCAGCCCGTCGAAGCCGATCTCGCCGCGGATCACCTGATCGACGACCTTGGCGGACGTCGTCGCCGGATTGTCGGGGTCGACCGCGCTGTAGACGACATGCGCCGTCATCGCCATCGGCAGCTCGTTCAACGCCTTGAACGGGGCGAAATCATGCCGTCTGAGTTCATCGAGGGGCGTATCGACGGTCGGCAGCGCGAAATGCGTGTCGGCAACGGCGCGGCCGTGGCCGGGAATATGCTTCATCACCGGCAGCACGCCCCCCGACATCAGCCCCTCGGCCGAGGCCCGGCCAAGCTCGATCGCGGCGTTGGGCTCCTTGCCATAGGCGCGCGCGCCGATGACGTCGCTGGCGCCTTCGACAGGCACATCGAGCACCGGCAGGCAGTCGGCGGTGATGCCGAGGCGCGAGAGATCGAAGGCATGCAGCCGCGCCATCAGCCAGGCGGCGCGGCGGCCGGCCTCGCGATCATCACGCCACAGCGCGCCAAGCGCGCCCCCGGCCGGGTAGTTCGGCGCCAGCGGCGGGCGTAGGCGCTGCACCCGGCCGCCCTCCTGGTCGATAAAGACCGGAGCGTCCGGGCGACCGACGCAGTCGCGCATCGAGGCGACGAGGTCGCGGATCTGCCCGGCCTCGCCGATGTTGCGCGCAAACAGGATGAAGCCCCAGGGACGTTCGTCCCGATAGAAATGGATTTCGTCCTCTGTGAGGGATTTCCCGGCGCAGCCGAGGATCATGGATTTTGATTCGCTCATGCCGGAAGTTTAAGGCTTTGAGCGAGCAAAGGGAATCACCCCGGCCCTCGGACCAGCCAAAGCCCGCAACCGTCCACAACGAAAAGCCGGCGCGGCCTCGCGGCGGCGCCGGCTTTGATAGGCTTGATCTAATCAGCGCGATACGAAGCAGTTGCCGCCGGCCGCCTTGTAGCTGGTGCAAAGGCTGATCGCATCGTTGCGCGACTGGGCCGCAACGCGGACGCGGTAGAAGGTGCCCTTGCCCGCGACCTCGGCCTTGACGATGTTGGCCGTGCGACCGGACAACACGCCGCCATAGCGGCGCTGCAGGTCCTGATAAGTCGACTGCGCGCTTTCGACCGTCGGCTGCGAGGCGATCTGCATCGCCCACGAGCCGCCGCCGGCGGCCACCGCTGGATCGATCGAAGCGACTTGGTCCGGCTTGACCTCGCCGACGATATCGACCGGCTGGTCGGACGGACGCGCCGGCGCCACCGGCACCACTGCCGGCGTGTTGGCCGACTGCGCCTTGGCTTCAGTCTTCTTCGCGGGTTTCACCGGCTTGACGGCGGGCGCATCGGCCTGGTCCGTACCGGCCTGGCCTGCGTCGGAACCCACGGTTCCCGTCGGCTGGCCGTCGGAGGTCGGCGCGACATGTTGCGGCGCCGGATCGCTCGGTTCGGCCGCGGCGACCTTCGGCGCAGCGGCTGGAGCCGGGTCCTCGCGCGGCACCAGCGAGCCGTCGGGTTTCACCATCATCGTCTTCACCTTGCGCGGCGCGACGGCGACGACATCGTTGTTGGCGGTGTTCTCGGCATCCTGCTGCAGCACCTGGGCGATGCGGTCTTCCGACTTCGGCGCCGGTGCCGCCGGCTGCGCGCTTGCCGGCGCGGCAGGTTGCGCGCTTGCGGGCACAGCCGCTTGCGCGACACCGGGCAACGCTGTGCCTGGATCGCTGGCGGCGTCAGTGCCGGCCGCGGCGCCATTATCGTTGGGCGAAAGCTCGACCACGCGGCTCTGCGGCGGTTCCTTCGATGCCAGATCCACGGGCTGCTCGGTGGTGTTCACCAGCTTCTGCTGCACCGGCTCGGCCGGCTTGGCCGGCTTGGCCGCGCCGCCGCCCTTGGCGACCGCGTCGTAAACCTTGTTGTCCTGGTTCGGCACCACCGTGCCGCCGGGATTCTCGGGCTTCACCTTGATCGGCGAATTGTCGGCCTTGACGATCACCGGGGCCGCGCCGCCGCCTTTGCCGCCGAAGGAGAAGGCCAGCGCGCCAAGGCCGCCGAAAACCACCACTGCACCGACGAGCGCCGCGATCATCACGCCGCGCCGGCGCGGCTGCGCCGCCTCGCGCTCGGCGAGCCCGGGGATCGCCATCGCTTCTTCGAGCTCGGGATCATAGTCGAGCTCATCGGCGGCGAAATCGTCCGCCTGCGAAACCGGCCGGCTGCCGGGCAAATCGTCGGCGTCGTAACCGTTCGCGACGGCAGACGCAGCCGGGGCCAATGGAGCCGCCGGAGCCTCGGCACGCAAGTCGCGACGATCATAGCCATTGAAGCCGGCATTGTAGGATTCGTCGTCATAGCCACGGCTCTGTGTCGGCGCCGACGCGATCTCCGTCGCGTTCATGTCGGTGAGCAGGTTGGCGAATTCCGCATCGAGATCGTCATATGCGGGTGCGGCCGGCTGGTCCTCTTCGAAGCTGAGCTCCGGAATGTCGAGGTCGTCCGCGAGCGCGACCACGCGCTCCGGCACGTCGACCGTCTCGACGTCGGGCATGTCATCATGCTCGCGGGCTTGCGGCACGGGCGTCTGGGCCGGCTTGGCGTAGGCGGAATAATCCGTAGCCGGTTCGCTGCGGTAGGCCGGCGCCGCCACCTGCGCTGGCGCTGAAGGCACGGCCATCTGCACCGGCGTCGAGGCTGCCGGCTGCGAAAACGAAACCTGCACCGGCGGCGCGGCGGTCGGGGTCGAACGGCTCCACGACTTGGCGGGTTCCGTCGGCGTCGAATGCAGCCAATCGGAAGAATTTGCCTTCGCCCGGGCGGCCTCCTGCTCGGCCTCGATACTGCGGGCAAAAGCGGCGCCGAAAGCGTCGTCGTCAAAATCGACCGCGGGCTCTGCCTTGGCCGAGGTTGCAAAATCCTGGTGATCGAGCTCGCTGGCGAGCAGGTCGTCGAAGTCGCTTTCAACCGGCTGGCCGCCCTCGCCGCTCTGCGACGGCTGCTGCTCGTCGAGATTCCAGTCGAGATCGTCGGTCTCGGCCTTCTCGCTTTCGTAGCTCGCAGGTTGCGCAACCAGCCGCGGCGCGGGAGCAGGCTCCCTGATAGCCGGCATCGGCCGCGCAGTCATGGCGCCAAGCAGCGCATTGAGCTCGTCTTCCAGGCTGCGCTCGCTGGCGGCCGGCTTCACGGGTTCAACGGCGGCGCTCGGCGGAACCGGAGCGGCGACGACGGGAGCCGCCTCGGCGACCGTCGGCTGCAACGCGGCAACGGGCTCGACGGCCGGAGCTTGCGGCTCCTCGTTCAACGCATCGCGAAAGCTCAGCTCGAAATCGTCATCGAGGGTCAGCGCGGCGGCAGGTTCGGGCGCCGCGAGCTCCGGCTCGGCGGCAAAGTGAGCCGTCTCGGCCGGCGCCTCGACCGTCGGCGCAGGCTCGTCGTCAAGCGACGGCTCAGGCTCTTGAAGATCCTGACCCTGGCCGAGATCCATATCCTGGCCGAGATTGATATCGACATCGGTCATCGCCTGATCGAAATGACCGGCAAAATCATCCTCGGAAATCAGCGGGGCGGCTGCATGAGCTTCGACCGGCTCGGCGGCCTGCGCATGCTGCTCCGGCTCGTGGCTCTCAAACGACAGCTCGTCTTCGAGCGACATCTGGACCGCGTTGTCGAAATCGGCGTCGAACGCCGCCTCGCTTGCGGCCTGCATGGCCTCGACGGCGTCCTGACGCGCGTCGGCCGGCTCTTGATCGTCGAGGTTGGCGAGTTCTTGATCGTCGAGGTTGGCAGGCTCGTGATGGTCGAGCTGGAAATCCTGGTCCAGCGAAGCCGCCATTTCCCGGTCGATCGCAAGATCATCTTCGACCGGCGAGGCATCGAGCGAACTGGCGACGGCCTTGTCGAAATCGTCGTCGAAAGCGACTTCCGGCTCGGAAGGTTCTTGTGGCTCAGGCGCGAAATGCGGCTCAGATGCAAAATGCGTCTCTGGCGCGACTTCCGGTTCGGGCGCCACCTGCGGCTGCGGCGCAAAATCCGGCTCCGGCGCACGGGCCACGGCGAAGTCGGCATAATCCGCCGCGTCGTCGAACACGAAATCCTGCTCGAAGGAGGCGGTAAGCTCGTCGTCATTCGCGGCGGCGGCAGCCTCGAAGGCCGGCTCTTTGCTGATCTGATGCAGTGCAGCCTGCTGAGCGACCGGCGCGCTTTCCTCGACGGAATCGAACTCGCCCATCAACTCCTTCTCAAGGTCGATGTCGAAATCGTCAGCCTCCACGGTCTGATTGGCCTTTTCGGCCGCGGGGGCCGGCTGCCTCACCGGCTGGCGCGGATCGAAACCCATGATCCGGGTCAGTTCAGCGAACGGATCATCGTCGGCGATGTCGTTGTGGTCGGCTACTTTCAGCGGGGTTCTGTCTGCCATTATTGTTCCCGAACTCGCACACAGTCGGACGCCATGGACGTCGCGCAGGGTTGGCCCTTACCAGCGCAATGTGGGCAAAAGGTGACAGGTTTTTTAGTTAAACCTAACGCATTTCGATGGGCGCGTCTGCCCCGATCAGCGTCAGGCCGGAGGTCAAAACATCCGAAACAGCCTGCACCAGCCCTAGTCTGGCATAAGTTGATTCTCGGTCGTTAACCTTAACAAAACGTAAGTCCTGGTTGTCGTTGCCGCGATTCCACTGTGCATGGAAGCCGGAAGCCAGATCGTAAAGGTAGAATGCGAGCCGGTGCGGCTCCAGCGAAAGCGCCGCGGATTCGATCAGCCGCGGATATTCGGCCAACTTCCGGATCAGCGCGATCTCGCCCTCGTCGGCCAGCGCAGCCACCGAGGCCGCGAGCCGGTTGCGATCGAAGTTCGCCTCGCCGAGCTGCTCGCTCGCCTGCCTGAAAACGGAATGGCAGCGCGCCGACGCGTACTGCACATAGAACACCGGATTGTCCTTCGACTGCTCGGTGACCTTGGCGAAGTCGAAATCGAGCGGCGCGTCGTTCTTGCGGTAAAGCATCATGAAGCGGATCGGGTCGCGGCCGACCTCTTCCACGACCTCGCGCAGCGTGATGAAATCGCCGGATCGTTTCGACATGCGGACCGGCTCGCCATCGCGGAACAGTTTTACGAGTTGGCAAAGCAGCACGGTGAGATTGACGGCATCGCCGGCAACCGCGCGCGCCAGCGCTTCGAGCCGCTTGACGTAGCCGCCATGGTCGGCGCCGAGCACATAGATCAGGTCGACGAAGCCGCGGTCGACCTTGTCCTTGAGATAGGCAACGTCGGCGGCGAAATAGGTGAAGGAGCCGTCCGACTTGACCAGGGCCCGGTCCATGTCGTCGCCGACCGCGGTCGAGCGGAACAGCGTCTGCTCGCGATCTTCCCAGTCGTCCGGCTTCTCGCCCTTGGGCGGCGGCAGCTTGCCCTTGTAGATGTGGCCCTTCAGCGTCAGGTCGGCGATCGCCGCCCGGATCTTCTTGGCGTTGTCGGCATGCAGCGTGCGCTCGGAGAAGAACACGTCGTGATGCACGTTGAGCAGCGCCAGATCCTCGCGGATCATCGCCATCATCGCATCGACGGTGCGGTCCTTGACGATCGCCAGCGCCTCCTCTTCCGGCATCTGCAGCAGGCCGCGGCCGAATTCCTTGGCCAGCGCCTCGCCGACGGGGACCAGATAGTCGCCCGGATAAAGACCGGGCGGGATCTCGCCGATATCGTCGCCAAGCGCCTCGCGGTAGCGCAGCAACGCCGAGCTGCCGAGCACGTCGATCTGCGAGCCGGCGTCGTTGATGACGTATTCCTTGGTCACGTCGTAGCCGGCGAAGGCCATCAGATTGGCCAAAGCATCGCCGACCACGGCGCCGCGGCAGTGGCCGACATGCATGGGGCCGGTCGGGTTGGCCGAGACATATTCGACATTGGCCTTGCGGCCGCCGCCGACGGTCGAGCGGCCATAATTGCGCCCCTCGCCGAGCAGCGCCGTCAGGTGCGTGTGCCAGAAGCCGTCCTTGAGCCTGAGATTGACGAAGCCCGGCCCGGCGATCTCGGCCGAGGCAATATCAGCATCGCCCCGTAGCGCTTCGGCCAGTTTCTCGGCAAGCGCGCGCGGGTTCTGTCCGGTGGGCTTGGCCAGCACCATCGCCGCGTTGGTGGCGAGGTCGCCATGGCTAGCGTCACGCGGCGGCTCGACCGCGACACGCGACAGGTCGGGCGCGGCCCCATCCTTGTCTTTCAGGTCAAGGGCTTCGACAGCTTTTATGATCCGCGCGTTGAAATCGGCGAAGATATTCATCGGAAGTGCTCTGGGCTTTAAGAGGCGACCGGCTCGACGGCCGGCAAAATCGAGGCTCGCCCTAGCTCAAATCGGGCGTATGGTCAAACAGACGCCGATGTTCCTTCAAGGCATAGGTGTCGGTCATGCCGGCCAGGAAGTCGGCGACGCTGCGCGCCTTGATGCGATCCTCCGCCCGGTCGAGCCCTTCGCGCCATCCGTCGGGCATGGCGCGCGGATCGGCGAAATAGACGTCGAACAGCTCGCGCACGATCTGTTCGGCATCGGCCCGCACGCGCATCACCTCCGCATGCCGGTAGAGATGCTTGTAGAGAAAGGCCTTCAGCTCCTTTTCGGCCGCCGCCATGCTGGCCGAGAAGGTCACCAGGGTCTCGCCGGCCGCGCGCACCGCGTCGGCGCTGTCAGGCTTCAGGCGCTCGATATTGGCGGCGGTCGATGCGATGACATCTTCGACCATCAACGTGATCTGCCGGCGCATCAGCTCGTGGCCGGTGCGCACATCGTCGAGCTGAGGATATTTGGCGCGCACGCTGTTCAGGATCGAGCCGGGTAGACCGACCTCTCCAAGCATATCCAGCGTCAGCAGGCCGGCGCGCAAGCCGTCATCGATGTCATGGGCGTTGTAGGCGATGTCGTCGGCGATCGCCGCACACTGCGCCTCGATGCCGGCGAAACGGTCGAGCTCGAGATCGTGCAGCTCCGAATAGTCGCGGATCGCCTGCGGCACCGGGCCCTTGAGCCCCTTCCCGCTCGCGTCGGTCAGCGGGCCGTTGTGCTTGACCAGCCCTTCCAGCGTTTCCCAGGTGAGGTTCAGCCCGTCGAATTCGGCATAGCGCCGCTCGAGCCGCGTGACGACGCGCAGCGACTGCGCGTTGTGATCGAAGCCGCCCCAGGCGGCCATCTTCTCGTTGAGCGCATCCTCGCCCGTATGGCCGAAGGGCGTATGGCCGAAATCATGCACCAGCGCCACGGCTTCGGCGAGATCCTCGTCGCCGCGCAGTGCCCGCGCCAGCGCGCGGGCGATCTGCGCCACTTCGATCGAATGCGTCAGCCGTGTGCGGTAATGATCGCCCTCATGCGCGACGAAGACCTGCGTCTTGTGCTTCAGCCGGCGAAAGGCGGTGGAATGGATGATGCGGTCGCGGTCGCGCTGGAACGGTGTGCGGGTCGGGCTTTCCGGCTCGTCGAACAGGCGTCCGCGCGAGCGCGCCGGGTCGCTCGCATAGGCCGCGCGCGGCCGGTCGCCGAACCCGATGTCGCCGAGAGCATCCTTGCCGTGCCGCTCGTCCATTGACCCACCAGTTGACTCAGGCTTGCCCGCTTCATACCTATCATGTGAAACCGAAAGCAAGGTGACGCCGATGGGCGCGGATGCCAAGACTGCCATGAAGGTCGAAATGACCGATGCCGCGGCGAAGCGGATCGCCAGGATTGTTTCCGGCGAACCGGGCAAGACGGCGCTGCGCGTTTCCGTCGAAGGCGGCGGCTGCTCCGGCTTTTCCTACAAATTCGATCTCGTCGCAGGTGCGAACGATGACGATGTCGCCATCGAGAAGGACGGCGCAACCATTCTGATCGACGACCTGTCGCTGGTCTATATGGGCGGCTCGGTGATCGACTTCGTCGACGATCTGATGGGCCAGTCCTTCCAGATCAGGAACCCGAACGCGGTCGCCTCCTGCGGCTGCGGCACGAGTTTCTCCATATAGTCCGATGCCTGCCATCGGCGCGGTCCGTCAGGTCGCGCTCTCGGCTGGCCGCGATCTCGATGCGACGCTTGCTTTCTGGCGCGACGTGCTTGGTCTGAACGTGCACGCTCGCTACGATCCGCCCGGCATCGCGTTCATACTGGCCGGTGATGTGCGCCTCCTCTTCACCGACGGCGTTCCGGCCGGCACCGTCTATTTCGACATCGCCGGCCTCGAAGCGTTCCACGCCGAGGCGAAAGCCGCGGGCATTCCCTTCACCGCGCCGCCGACGCTCGTCCACCGCGACACCGAGGGGCGGTTCGGCCCGGCGGGGGAAAGCGAATGGATGGCCTTTCTAAAGGACCCCGCAGGCAATACGATCGGCCTCGTCGAACGCCTGCCGCCCGAAGAGCATTGAGGTCCTCATGAAGATCGTCACCTGGAACATCAACGGCGTTCGCGCCCGCATCGGCAATCTCACCCACTGGCTGACCGAAAGCGCGCCGGACATCGTGTGCCTGCAGGAGATCAAGACTGTCGACGACCAGTTCCCGCGCGCCGAGATCGAGGCGCTGGGCTACAATGTCGAGACCAACGGCCAGAAGAGTTTTAACGGCGTCGCTCTTCTGTCGAAGCTTCCCTTCGACGAGGTCAATCGCGGCCTGCCGGGCGATGATGCGGATGACCATGCCCGCTTTATCGAAGGCGTTTTTTCCACCGACCAGGGCGCCTTGCGCGTCGCTTCGCTCTATCTGCCGAATGGCAATCCGGTCGACGATGAACGGAAGTTTTCCTACAAGCTCGCCTGGATGGAGCGGCTGGAGCGCTGGGCGCAAGAGCGACTGCGGCTCGAGGAAGCGCTGGTGCTGGCTGGCGACTACAACGTCATTCCCGAACCCGCCGATGCCCGGTTTCCCGAAAACTGGCTGGGTGACGCGCTGTTCCAGCCGCAGACGAGGCAGGCCTTTCGCCGGCTGAAGAATCTCGGCTTCACCGAAGCTGTGCGCGCCGTGACCGACTCGGCCGGCGTCTACACCTTCTGGGATTATCAGGCCGGCGCCTGGCAGAAGAACAACGGCATTCGCATCGACCACCTGCTGCTGTCACCGGAAGCCGCCAACCGTTTCTCGTCGGCCTCGGTGGAAAAGCACGTCCGCGCCTGGGAAAAGCCGTCCGACCACGTGCCGGTCGCTGTCGACCTCAGCCTGCAGCCCGCCTGAGACGTTGCCAGGCTCCCGGACCCAGTATCGCCACAAATCCCGTCTTTGATGCGGCTTGCTGTGGGGGTTGAATGGCGATCCGATTTCTTTTCTGGCCAGCCGGCCTTGCCTTGGCGCTTGCCGCGCCGGCGCCGTTGCTGGCGGCGCCAACCTGTCTTGCCAACGGCAAATCCTTCAACGTCGGCGAGACGGCGTGCCTGATGCTGGCCGGCGAGAGTTATCTCGCCCGCTGCGACATGGTTCTCAACAACACGTCCTGGACCAGGATCAAGGACGAATGTCCGGGCGAAGCGCCAAAGCCGCACCCGACATCGCTCTCGACCCCGACGCCCGGCCAGGCGCCGACGGAGCCGACCGAGAACTGAGGCTTTGTTGATTTCCCCACCATCCAGGTTACGCTATGCACATATGTTCTGTGACTGGCGCGACTGATCGACCTGAGGCTTGATTGCCAGGTGGTTCCCCCAATCCGTCGCTGCTTCGCAGCGCCACCTTTCCCCCCTCCGGAGGGAAAGGAAGGGAGCCTTGCTGGACGAGCGTTGAGGAAAGAAAGCTTGGCGCCTTCCTCTACCCCGTCGATCGGGGGAGAGGTGGCTCGGCGAAGCCGAGACGGAGTGGGGGTCGACCAGCGCTGCAATAGAGCAATTCTAGGAAAAGTGTGAGCGGTTTTCCGCCCGGAATTGCGTAAAAACAAAGAGATAGTGCGTTTCGCCGTTTCCGTGAAACGGTGAACCGCACTAGACAATGCATGCGCCAAGCTGCCACGCACGCTATCGCCAAACCTGCGCTTACTGGTCGCCGTTGTTGCCTTTGGTCAAGATATCGTCGGCGAGCGAGATCGCGGTCCGGCGATCGGCCTCGCCGGCCGCGGCGAAAGCCTCTTCCTGCATGTTGCGGATCCAGGGCTGGTCGGCCGCCGGAGCCCGCGCCAGCGCCGCGGTCATCATCGCCAGGCCGCGCACGACCTTGCCGCTCTGGAACAGTAGATTGCCGAGCGTCGCCTGCGCGCCGGCATGGCCCTTCTCGGCCGCCAGTTGCAGCCAGCGGCCTGCCTGCTTGACGCTGGCCTTCACGCCACCCTCGCCCTTGAGGAACATCTGGCCGATTTCGAACTGGGCGTTCGGATTGCGATAGTTGGCGGCGGCGCGCATGTAATATTCCTGCGCCGCGACGTCGTTTTCCTCGACCGGGGTGCCGGGAATGCCCTTGCGAAGATAGTCGCCGAGCGCCACCAGCGCGTCCGACACATAGCTTTCTTCCGGCGAGCCTGGCTCGACATCCTGATCGACGATTTCCGAGAAGAACTTGAAGGCGGCGTAATCGTCGCGCGTCACGCCGTCGCCTTCGGCATACATGCGCGCGAGCTTCCAGGTGGCGCCGATCTGGCCGTTCTCGGCGGCGTATTTATAGGCCTCGACAGCCTGATCCTTATGGCCGCTCTTATAGGCGGAGAAGCCGAACTGGAACACCGCCCAGGGGCTCGACTGCGGCTTCACGCCGGTCTTGTCGTCGAACACCTTGTCGTCGAAGGCCATGGCCTGCCCAACGGCGCCCAAGGTCGCCAGAGCGACCAGTGCCGAAAAGACAGACGACCTCAACACCTCAGATGTCCGCATAGCAGTGCGTTTCTTTGGCGGCGCCCGGATGGGTCACCGCGCCGTCGCGGGCCGACCCTACGGCCTGCGCATATTTCCAGATCGCGCCGGACTGATAATCGGTCTCGCGCGCCTTCCAACTCTTTGCCCGGTCCGCCAGTTCGGCGTCCGACAGGGCCACTTCGATCGTGCCTTTCACGGCGTCGATCGAGATCACGTCGCCATCCTGGATCAGCCCGATCGGCCCGCCGACCGCCGCCTCGGGCCCTACATGGCCGATGCAGAAGCCGCGCGTGGCGCCGGAGAAGCGCCCGTCGGTGATCAGCGCCACCTTGCCGCCCATGCCCTGGCCGTAGAGCGCAGCCGTCGTCGACAGCATCTCGCGCATGCCCGGACCGCCGCGCGGCCCCTCGTAGCGAATGACGAGAACCTCGCCTTCGCGGTAGTTGCGCTGCGTGACCGCCTCGAAGCATTCCTCTTCCGAATCGAAGCAGCGCGCCGGACCGGAGAATTTCAGTTCCGACATGCCCGCGACCTTCACGATCGCGCCTTCGGGGGCAAGGTTGCCCTTCAAGCCCACAACGCCGCCTGTCTTGGTGATTGGCCGATTGGCGGGACGCACAACATCCTGGCTTTCATTCCAGGAAACGTGCTCCATATTTTCGGCCAAAGTGCGGCCAGTGACCGTCATGCAGTCGCCATGCAGATAGCCGTGGTCGAGCAGCGTCTTCATCAGGAGCGGAATGCCGCCGGCCTCGAACATATCCTTGGCGACATATTTGCCGCCCGGCTTGAGGTCGGCGATATAGGGCGTCTTCTCGAAGATCGCCGCCACGTCGAACAGGTCGAACTTGATGCCGGCCTCATGCGCGATCGCCGGCAGGTGCAGCGCCGCATTGGTCGAGCCGCCGGTGGCCGAAACCACGGTCGCCGCGTTCTCCAGCGCCTTGCGCGTGACGATGTCGCGCGGCCGGATGTTCCTGGCGATCAGCTCCATGACCTTTTCGCCGGAGGCGAAATTGAAGCGGTCGCGCATCTCGTATGGCGCCGGCGCGCCGCAGGAATAGGGCAGTGCCAGGCCAATGGCTTCAGCAACGGTCGCCATGGTGTTGGCGGTGAACTGGGCGCCGCAGGAACCGGCGGAAGGACAGGCCGCCTGCTCGATCTCGAGCAATTCGGCGTCGCTGATCGTACCGACCGAGTGCTGGCCGACCGCCTCGAACACGTCCTGCACGGTGATCTGCCGGCCGCGATAGCTGCCGGGCAGGATCGAGCCGCCATAGATGAAGATCGACGGCACGTTGAGGCGCACCATCGCCATCATCATGCCGGGCAGCGACTTGTCGCAGCCGGCGAGCCCGACCAGCGCGTCGTAGCAATGGCCGCGCATGGTGAGCTCGACCGAATCGGCGATGACCTCGCGCGACACCAGCGACGATTTCATGCCCTGGTGACCCATGGCGATGCCGTCGGTGACGGTGATGGTGCAGAACTCGCGCGGCGTGCCGTTGGCGGCCGCAACGCCCTTCTTGACCACCTGCGCCTGGCGCATCAGCGAGATGTTGCAGGGAGCCGCCTCGTTCCAGCAGCTGGCGACGCCGACCAGCGGCTGCGCGATCTCGGCCGCCGACAGCCCCATGGCATAGAGATAGGAACGATGGGGCGCGCGCGCCGGACCTTCGGTCACGTAGCGGCTGGGCAGCTTGGCCTTGGAGATTGCCTTGGCGTCCATCATCGTCCTTGCCGCACACCCGCGGCCGGTCCCATCGCCGCGCCAACCTGGCACGCATCCCGGGACATATCTCGGGTGCTCCGGGTTTATGGCGGGAAATGGGCAGTTCCCTCGGCAAGTCTTTTAGCGCGGGGGTTGTTCATAAACTGTTGCCAAAACGTCACAATCGTATCGGGCGCCGGTTGTGACGCGGATTTGCAACAGCGGGTCGGGAGACAGCGTTGAAATCGCTATCGCAAAACGAAGAAGGCCGGGCATTGCCCGGCCTTTTCAGTGGATTTTCAGGAACTTAGAACTTGATCTTGATCCCACCGTTAATAGCGGTGATCAGATCGTTTCCGAAGTCATAGCTGGCATCTTCACCGGCGACGTAGCCATTCTCACCCGCCAAAGTTCCGGAGTGGCCGCTGGTCATGACACCAATAACGCCGGCCAGGCGGATTTCGATGTTCGGGCTTGGAGTATAGGCAACACCGCCACCCAGGGTCCAGGTGTCGGTCTGCGCGCCATAGCCATGTGACGTGCCACGATCCCAAGCGAGCTGTCCCGCGGCGCTCCACTGATCGTTGAACTTGTGGCCAATACCGCCGGACACAGTCCAACCGTCGCGATACATCAGATCGAGCGACGTGACCGCGCCCGCGGAACCCGTAAAGCACGACGATGATGGAACAAAAAGAGTCGGGCAAATCGGAACACTTTGCAGCACACTCCAGTTCACCCACTTGATCGAGCCGAAGGCAAGCCATCCGGGCGCGATGCCTGACTGAAGCTTCAACTCCACGGAGTCGGGCATGTACTGCGTCGAGCCATAAATCGGCTGAGATCCACGGGGCGTGGTCAGCGTGCCCGAGATGTTGTCAAGCTTGACCTGCGAATTGTAGACTAAGCTGGCACGAAGTGCGATGTCGGGGATTTCATAGGCAACGCCTGCGCGCCATCCCCAGCCGCTGGCCTCAAGGTCGACGCGGCCAATCGGCGACGGCCCAACTGGGTTGAAACCCACCAAGCTTTCCTTGAAGCCTGAGATATCCTGGTAGAACACGCCACCAATAAAACGGAGCTGACCCTTCCCCGCATCGAACTTGTAGGAGCAGGTACCGGCGTAGTTGTTGCTCTTGATATCCGTTTCGACGTTCGAAAACGCGCCGTTCCAAGACGCGCCAGGGGCGGTGTGGGCGCCCCACGGCTGTGAATAGTCGACCATGCAGTCGACCCCTTGAACAACTTGGGCTTTGACGCCGATGCGCGGTACCCAATAGGGCTCGGCCCCATCCGCCGTGGAACTGAGAACATTGAAAGTACCATTCAGGCCAGTGGCATTCTTATATTTGCGATCCGGCATCACATAGGTGGCTTCCGCCTCCGTCGCGACTGGCGCCGGATCGAACAGAAGATCAATGTCGTAGCCGCCGCGCTCCAGGCCGCCGGCATGCGCCGGGACGACCGCGGAGCCAATCATGGCCAGCGAAAAGCAGCCTGCCCCCAGCAGCGCTTTGACTCGCAAGATGTTCATGGAAATCCCTCCCCGAAATACAAGTGACTCAAGCTAGAACCAATTCGGGTTAATGACGCAACAACGATTTCAAGAGTTGTACGTGTACATCTTGACAGCACCTATTTTTGCCATGGTCATCGACGCCGCAATCGGCGCCTAAATCACGCGAGCCGGCGTAAAACGATCGAAAAAACCCGGGGAAACCACCCCAAAACAGGGCAAAAACAGCCGATTTTGGGGTTGGCGGCCCCCATTGTTACATTATGGCAACAATGGGGCGCAAACTTTCCGTTTACGTCAAAATTAACGTAGCGGCAGCCGCATTTTCGAGGCAGCTAACGCACCGGAAAGCGCCTTTGGAGTGAGGGCGAATCTTGCCGCTCAACCAGCGTCGCGGACCCTAGTCAAAGCCACCGAAAGCTTCTCCTGTGCCTCGCGATATTCGGCGAGCTTGTCGCGCTCGGCCTCGACCACTTCCTCCGGCGCGTTGGCGACAAATTTTTCGTTCGAGAGCTTCTTGTGCAGGCGCGCGATCTCTTCGGTGACCTTGGCCAGTTCCTTCTGCAGCCGCGCGGCCTCGGCCTGGAGATCGATCAGGCTGCCGAGTGGCAGGCTTACTGTCGCTTCGTTGAGCACGATCTGCGCCGAACCTTTCGGCGGAGCATCGGCGAGCGCGATATCGCCGACGCGCGCCAGCCGCTTGATCGCCTGGGCGTGGCGCTCCAGCCGCTCTTGCGTCAGCGTGTTGGCGCCGATCACCGTCAGCGGCGCGATCGCCGCCGGCGGCACGTTCATTTCCGAACGCACCGAGCGGATGCCCGAGACAAGGTCGACCAGCCAGTTGATGTCGGCGGCGGCCTCCTCGTCCTCGAAGTCGGGCGACGGCCATGCGGCATGGCAAAGCAGCGACGAGCGCTCCTTGCCCTCGCCGACGGTCTGCGCCCAAAGCTCCTCGGTCATGAACGGCATCATCGGATGCAGGAGCTTGTAGATTTCGTCCAGCACGAAGGCGACGCAGGCCCGGCTCTCGGCCTTGGCGGCCTCGTCCGTGCCCATGAACACCGGCTTCAACAGTTCCAGGTACCAGTCGCAGAACAGGTTCCAGACGAAGCGGTAGGCGGCGCCCGCCGCTTCGTTGAAACGATAGCTGGTGATGCCTTCGGTGACCGCGCGCGCCGCGCGCGTCAGCTCGGTCAGGATCCAGCGATTGACCGGCAGCTTGGCATCGTTCAGCCAGAACTCGTCGTTGCGCGCGACCTCGTTCATCTCGGCGAAGCGCGTCGCGTTCCACAGCTTGGTGCCGAAATTGCGGTAGCCGGCGATGCGCGCCGGATCGAGCTTCACGTCGCGGCCTTGCGCCGCCATGACGGTCAGCGTGAAGCGCAGCGCATCGGCGCCGTATTCGTCGATCAGCTCGAGCGGGTCGATGACGTTGCCTTTCGACTTCGACATCTTCTGCCCGTTCTTGTCGCGCACCAGCGCGTGCACATAGACGGTGTGGAACGGCTCCTCGTCCATGAAGTGCAGGCCCATCATCATCATGCGGGCGACCCAGAAGAAGATGATGTCGAAGCCGGTCACCAGCACGTCGGTCTGGTAATAGGTTTTGAGCTCCGGCGTCTGGTCGGGCCAGCCAAGCGTCGAGAACGGCCACAGCGCCGACGAGAACCAGGTGTCGAGCACGTCCTCGTCGCGGGTCAGGATCTCGCCCGGCTGGAAGTTCTCGAGCTTATCCTCGACCCAGGCTTTCCACGGCCCTTCCAGCGCCAGGTAATATTCAATGGCGGCAGCGAGCGCCTCTTCCTCGGTCTTCTCGACGAAGACATGCCCGTCCGGTCCGTACCAGGCCGGGATCTGGTGACCCCACCAGAGCTGGCGCGAGATGCACCAGGGCTGGATGTTCTCCATCCAGTCGAAATAGGTCTTTTCCCAGTTCTTCGGCACGAAGTTGGTACGGCCCTCGCGCACCGAGGCGATCGCCGGCTTGGCGAGCTCGGCGGCGTTCACGTACCACTGGTCGGTCAGGAACGGCTCGATCGGCACGCCGCCGCGGTCGCCATGCGGCACGGCATGCCTGTGCGGCTCGACCTTGTCGAGGAAGCCGCCGGCCTCCATCAGCTCGACGATCTTCTTGCGGGCCGTGAAACGGTCGAGCCCATCCAGCTCGTCCCACACCGCCTGGCGCTCCGGCGTGACATCGAGACCGGCAAGGAAGTCCTCATTGTCCTTCAGCTTGATGGCCGCTTCGACCGTCAGGATGTTGATCGCCGGCAGCTTGTGGCGCTTGCCGACCTCGAAGTCGTTGAAGTCATGCGCCGGCGTGATCTTGACCGCGCCGGAGCCTTTTTCCGGATCGGAATACTCGTCGGCGACGATCGGCATCCTGCGGCCGACGATCGGCAGCACGACGTTGCGGCCGACCAGACCGGAGAAGCGCTCGTCATCCGGATGCACGGCCACGGCCGTGTCGCCGAGCATCGTCTCGGGACGCGTCGTGGCGACCGTGATGAAGGTCTTCGGGTTCTCGGGGTCGAACGTCTCGCCGTCGATCGGATAGCGGAAGTGCCAGAGATTGCCGTTCACCTCGTGCTGCTCGACCTCAAGGTCGGAAATGGCGGTGAGCAGCTTCGGGTCCCAGTTCACCAGGCGCTTGTCCTTGTAGATAAGGCCTTCCTTGTAGAGGGTGACGAAGACCTCCAGCACGGCCTTGGACAGGCCTTCGTCCATGGTGAAGCGTTCGCGCGACCAGTCGGCCGAGGCGCCGAGCCGCTTCAGCTGGTTGAAAATCGCGCCGCCGGATTCGGACTTCCACTCCCAGACTTTCTCGATGAACTCTTCGCGCGTCAGATCGCGGCGGTGGATCTGCTTTTCCATGAGCTGGCGCTCGACCACCATCTGCGTGGCGATGCCGGCGTGATCCATGCCGGGCTGCCAGAGCACGTTCTTGCCGCGCATGCGCTCGAAGCGCACGAGAATGTCCTGCAGCGTGTTGTTGAGCGCATGACCCATATGCAGCGAGCCGGTGACGTTCGGCGGCGGGATGACGATGGTGAAGGCTTCGGCCCCTTCCTCCGCGCCGGCGCCCGCCCGGAAGGCGTCTGCCTCTTCCCAGACTTTGGCGATCTTCGGCTCGACGGCTTTGGCGTCGTAGGTCTTATCAAGCATGGAGGAGGTCCGAACTGTCGGGAACAAGCGTCCGGTGTAAATCGGAAGGTCTTGGCCGAGTCAACCGCGAGCGCTGCGATCGCTTCCACAGATAGGCCCGCCGCGAGCAGCGACAATGCCGGCCGGGCGAGCAGCAGCGCTTCCCTGGAGCAATTCCAGAACAAGTGCGTAGCGGTTTTCCGTCCGGAATTGCGCAGAAACAAAGATTTTGAGCAGTTCGGCGATTCCGAGAAACGCTGAACCGCTCAAAGCAGCCTTAGACAAAAGCGCCGCCCCAGGACGGCGCTTGCCGGGCTGCCTGTTGCGCCAGCTTACTGCGCCCCGCGCGCCACGCGCTCGATCTCCTCGCGCACCAGCCTTTCGACAAGCGTCGGCAGGTTGTTGTCGAGCCAATCCTGAAGCATCGGCCGCAGCATCTGCTCGGCCATCTCGTCGAAGCTTTTCTTGCCGCGGCTGGCAAAAGCATCGGAAAGCTCGCCAAAGGCCGCGGCGACCTGCCGGCCCGCATGCTCGGAAAGGATCGCGGGCCGAGCCGGCTGCACCTCCGGTTCGGAGGCCCGGGACGCGCCTACAGGCACGGAATCTTCGAATGTCGGCTCTTCCTTCTCGACCTCGGCCTTCGGCGCGGCTTCCGGGGCCCGGATGGCCGGTCTCGCGGTGACCGTGCTGCCGCCGACCGCCGCGATTTCGCGCCGCCAGTCGGCGACAATGGTCTCGGCCGTCTGCGGCGCATTTGCCGCGGCCGGCTTGCTCGCGGCCGCATGCGCGCTCGGCGCAGTGCTCTCGAGCTCAACTGTCGGCGCAGTCTTCACCGGCTCGGAGCGGGCGGCGCGCGGCAGCACTGGATCGGTCGCCGCAAGCTGCGCCTGGACTTCCGCCAGCGTCGGCGGCTTGCGGACGTCGGCATGCAATTCGGAACGAAAGGCATCAACCTCGACAGCGGGCGCGCCAGCCGCGGCCGGCTCCAGATCCTGGCGCAGCTCGCCGGCCTCGGCCGGTTGCTTGCGCCCGGTGTCGCTGTCTTCGATGATCCTTCGGATGGAAGCCAGTATCTCTTCCATGGAAGGTTCGCGCTGCGCGCTGCTTGCCGTCGCCATCGTCACATCCGCCGCCCTAGTGACCTGCCCAAGAACTTGACCTGCTCAAGAACTTGACCCGTTCAAGAATTCCGTCCTGCCCGGGCCGGAATTCGAATCAATGGAGACAGCGTAACCGACCGATCGTCATCCGAGAATCCCCAATCTGGAGACACGTTCGATTTCAACAGATTAGGCGACGCGCAGCCTAACGAGCCTCCCGGAAAGACAAACGCCGCGCGTCCATCGGACACGCGGCGTTTGCAGGAAGTATGCTTGTCGGCAATCAGCGCCCGTCTGGCGTGCGCAGTCCGATCCACTTGTCCTTGACGGCGTTGTAATGCTCTTCCGGCCTGTATTTGGTGACCGCCAGGCCCAGCCGATCCACCGACAACCGGCCCATCGCCTGGAGAATGGCATAGCTCGCCACCACCACGTCGCGCTCGGAACTGGCCTGGTTGATCTTGGCGGTGATGACTGCGTTCTGCGCGTTCAACACATCCAGCGTCGTGCGCTGGCCGACATTGCGCTCTTCGATGACGCCGTTGAGCGCCAGCTGAGCGGCATCGATCACCTGCCTGTTGGCAGCTACCGTTTCGCGCGCCGCGGTGTATTGCGTCCATGCCGTGACCAGAGCCTGGCGCACCTCATCGCGGGTGACGTCGATCTGGATGCGTGCCTCCGAAAGCGATTCCTTGTTCTGCCGCACAACCGCCGAGGTCCGGCCGCCCGAATAGATCGGAATGGTCAGCGTGGCGCCGATATTGGCCGAGGTCGAGGTGCCGTTGGTGCCCCTGATGTCGGGAACGGAGTGGCTGTAATTGTCCGAAACGCCGGCCGAGGCCGTCACTTGCGGCAGCAGCGCGCCTTCCGCCGACTTCACCGAAAAGGCCGCGGCATCGACGAGATGCTGTGTGGCAAGAATGGCGGGATGCTCGACGGAAGCGATGGCCAATGCCGAATCGACGCTACCCGGCAGCAGCTTGCCCAGCGGCGAGGCTGGCCTGAGCTTGCCCGGTTCGTCGCCGACGATCTGGTGATAGGTGGCGGCGCTCGCCAGCGCCGTCGCGCGGGCAGCGCTCAGCTGCGCCACGGCCGTCGCGCGCGAGGCATCGGCCTGGGCCACGTCGGTGCGGGTGCCCTCGCCGACCTCGAAGCGCGAGCGGGCGGCGCGCGCCTGCTCGCTCAGGAACTGCAGGTTCTGCTCGGTCAGCACCGCGACCTGGCGGTCGCGAATCACGTCCATATAGGCGCTGGCCGCGTTGAACAGGATGTTCTCTTCGGTGTTGCGCAGGCTTTCGACCGAGGCCTTCACCTGCGATTCGGCGGCAGCGACATTGTTCCTGGTCTGAAACCCATCGAACAGCGTCTGATTGATTTGTATGCCGAAGTTGCCCGTGGTGATGTTCTGGGTGGAGCCCTGTGCGTGGGTGCTGGTGTAATCGATGCTGCTCGAACCGGTGACGGTCGGGCGCCAGCCCGACTTGGCGATGGCCACGCCCTCATCGGTGACGCGAACGCCGGCGCGGGCCGCGTTGAGCTGCGAATTGTACTGGTAGGCTTTGGCGAGCGCGCCTGTAATGGTTTCGGCGGAGGCGGCCAGCGGCGAAAGCGCGGTGGCCGAAACAAGGATAGCTACTAAAATACTCTTGCGTAGAGGCGGCACGTTATATCCCTCATTCGTTTTGCATGGGAACCACGCCACGCCAACCCACCCCTTACGGATCGGCTAGCGCCGCGTTGTTTATCGTTCCCCCGCTGACGGCCTCCCGGAAACGCCCGGTCAACAAATCAGCAACGATTGTCAGGCGCAAGCGATCATGACAGCGCCTTCGCTGCAAGGCAAAAACGCTCAGAATTCAAATGCGTGAGCACGTTCGAAGCCCGGTAGTGGCTTAATTGCCGCATTAAAGGCACGCCTTCCGGTTACAACCCCCCCTGCCTTGAAAAACAGCCGGGCCACGCCAGAGTTGCCCCGCCCTTCGACCGCAACCAGGCGTCCATCTTCCGCGAGCTGGTCGAGCAATGCCTGCGGCACTTCCTCGACGCTGCCGCCGATGAAGATGACGTTGTAGGGCCCTTTGGCGGCCTGCCCCTGCGGCAGCGGCCCGGTGACGACCGTGACGTTCGGGCAGCCAAGGCTGGAAAGTGTTGATTTCGCGGCCTCCGCCAGCGCCGCATCACTCTCCAGCGCGACGACGGAACGCGCCAGCCTGGACAGCAACGCGGCGGAATAGCCGGTGCCGCAACCGACATCGAGCACCGAATCGCTCGCGTCGATCTCGGCCAGCTGCAAAAGCTTGGCGAGCGGCGACGGCTCCATCAGGTAGCGTGCGCCGCTGCCATTGGCGCCGTCGGAAATGCGGATGTCTTCGTCGATATAGGCCAGGTCCTGCTGTCCGGCGTCGACAAAGGCCTCGCGCGGAACGGTCAGCATCGCTTCGATGAGCGGCGCGCTGGTCACGTCTGTGGTGCGGATCTGGCCGTCGACCATCTTCACGCGGCGTTCGGAGAAATCAGCGTTCATGTCCCAAAAATCCGCTCCCCGCGCCAGGCGCGCGGCCAAAACTTCGACTGGAACCCCGCTCCGGCGCGATTGCGCTGGAGCCCGCAAGCATCTGGAGGCCTCGCCCGGAATCGAACCGGGGTGCAAGGATTTGCAGTCCTCTGCGTAACCACTCCGCCACGAGGCCTCGCAATGCTCCCGGCGTTCCGAGCGAACTCATTATGTTGGCGCTCAAAGGTCGTCAAGCGCTCGCGCGTCTTTCCCGGCGCTTTCGCAAGGAGCAGCCAAAGTGGTGATTACCAATCGGTTGTCACGGGTTCGGTATCGCCGCGGCGGAGCCGCCCCGTGCTCTCAGTCGGGCCGCCGCCGGCGTTCCCACCAGACGACGAAACGCCTCCGGTGGCGTCGGATCATGGCGAATTCATAGGATAGAACCAGCAGACCGAGCGGTATCATCCAGAAACCGAGAATCGGCAGAAAGCCCAGAAGCCCGCCAAGCGTAAGCAGCATGCCGATCGCGATTCGCCAGCCGCGCGAACGCGGCATGGTGAACTCGCGGCCGAAGATCGAAATCTTCCGCGCCGGGGTGTTGTCATCATCCGCTGCGGTCATTCAAGCCAGATCCCATCTGCTGTCTAAGCCATGTCAAGACGACAACCGGCCGCTTTGTTCCGTGCCGGTGTGAAGCCCTTCATATGTGGGCGCGCCGAACGATGGCACAAATAGCCGCATCAAAAACTGGAGAAAAATTGCGAAATGCTTCTTTGCAAAGCCGAAAGGTGTTTGCTATAGGCTGCGCCACTCACGTTAGAGCCTCCGTTCCCCGGTAGCTCAGTGGTAGAGCAACCGGCTGTTAACCGGTTGGTCGCTGGTTCGAATCCGGCCCGGGGAGCCAAGTTCCACTCGGAACGCCTTGTATCTCGACGTTTTCAAGGCCAAGCCTTTCCCAGCGGTCCACATTCCCGCACGCTCGAGGCTCAACCTCAAGGCAATGTCCGTCAAGCGCGTCCTCGACAGGGCCGAAAACGTCTGATCGTTATCTGTTTTCAGATGCTGGCGATTGCCGAATGAAGGTAGGCGCCCCCGCCAAGTTTTCGTTTTGCCACAACGATCGAGCAGCCGCCGATCTGTCTCACATTCGTACCATCACGACGGACGACATGATCCACGCCGACCCGACGATCTGCGTGAGCGACTGCTCGCCAAGGCGTTGCGCCACACGCTGATTGCCTTAACATGATGCACATGAAGGGGGCGTTCGATATTGTCGATCTGCTGCTGCGCGGGGGTGCGGTCGCGCTGAACCTACTCGTTGCCGTCCAGTTCCTGCGATGGCATGCGCAGCGATTCGCGATGACTGCGGGGAGCCTCTTTGCCGTCTCCATCGCCGGCTACGGTCTCGCATCGAGCGGCCCCGTGACGGATGCGCTGGGCTTGCCTTCCGAGGCCCTTGTCATCGCGGCCGTGCTCGCTTCGGCGTTCTTCTGGTGGTTCGCGCTCGCGCTGTTTCGGGACGACTTCGCGTGGCGGCATGTCTATGCCCTGCCGCCCGGTCTGCTCCTCGTATTCTACGGCATGCGGCAATGGTCAGAGGGACCGGGCCGCACCGCGGGCGAGCTGCTGCATCAGGTCGTGGTGGTGTTGTTGTTGATCCATGTTGTCAGCCTCGCGGTTCGAGAACTCGGGGACGACCTCGTCGATTCCCGGCGACGTTTCCGCGTCGTCGTCGCGCTCGTGCTGCCCGTGGTAGGATTAATCATCGCCGTGAGCGAACTCTACAGGCTTCGTCAGCCGCTGCCGGAATGGACCGTCCTCGCTCAATCGTCGATGCTGGCGACACTGTCGCTTGCCTTCGCCGTCTGGACGACCGTGATCCGCCAGAACCTTTTCGTCTCCTCCCCTTCGGCAACGCAGCCGCGCGCCGATCGGCTCGGTCCCGTCGAAAGGCTGGAACTCCAGCGCCTCCAGTCCGTGATCTCAAAGGGTTCCTGCTTTGAACCCGACCTTTCGCTAGGGTCGCTCGCGCGCCAGCTCGCCCTGCCGGAGCACCGGCTGCGCAGGCTCATCAACAAGGGGCTCGGCTACCGCAACTTCGCGGCCTTCCTCAACGACCACCGCGTCGCGGAGGCCAAGCGCAGGCTGGCCGATCCGGAGCAAGCGCGCGAGCAGGTCGCCTCCATCGCCTTCGGTCTCGGCTATGCTTCGCTTGCGCCGTTCAACCGAGCGTTTCGGGAATTGACCCGCCTCACGCCGAGCGACTACCGCGCGCAGGCGCTGGCGCGGCACGTCGATTCCGGAAACTCCTGATCGAATCCGGAAATCGCTGTGCGTCCGGTGATCGCGCGCAGCCCGATCCGCGCTCTTTGACCAACCATCCTTCCGGTATTCCACCGAAGGGAGCATCCGATGTCCGACACATGCCTGCTGATTTCGCTCATGAGCTACGCAAGCCTCGTCTACCCCTATATTCTGCAGGGTGACCTTATCCGCTATGTCGCCGGGGCGGGCGGCACATTCCTGATCGTCAACACGCTGCTCGCCGGCTGGCTTGCCCGTCGAAGGATTCGCGTCGAGCGACCGGACTGGCGCCAAATGGCGCGCGAGATCCTCGCGTCGCTACGGACTGTAGTCATCTTCTCGCTCGTCGGCCTTGCCATCGCCCTGTCGGAACGGCTGGGCTGGCTGGCGATCTACGGCGATCCGCTCGATCGCGGGCTGCCATATCTCGTGTTCAACCTCCTCGTGCTTATCGTCGCCCACGACGCCTGGTTCTACTGGTCTCACAAGATCATGCACCGGCCGGGGCTGTTTCGATGGTTCCACCGGCTCCACCACCGTTCGCACAATCCGTCGCCCTGGACATCCTATGCCTTCGACGCGAGCGAAGCGCTGGTCAACGCGATCTACCTGCCGCTGGCGCTGCTCCTGATGCCGACAAGCCTGCTCGCCGTGTTCCTTTTCACCGCCCACATGATGTTGCGTAATGCTGTCGGTCATTGCGGATACGAGATATTTCCTGCGCGCCCGAATGGACGGCCGCTGTTCGAGTGGTTGACCACGGTGACCCATCACGATCTGCATCATGCCAGGCCGCGCTACAATTTCGGACTCTATTTCACCTGGTGGGACAGGTTGATGGGCACTGAGGATCCGACTTACCTCACCGCCTTCGCCCAGGCAGCGGGCAAAGCCGACAAACGCCGACCGCAGGTTACACCGCAGCTACCGGCGCCTGCGGCGAAGGGTTAGCGGGAGCATTTTCATGGGCATTTATAGTGAGATGATCCTGCCTCGCCTGGTCCATGGGTCGATGCGCAATGCCGAACTTCTCCCCTACCGCCGGCGCGTATTGGCGCCTGCGGAGGGCCGCGTGCTGGAGGTCGGCATAGGTTCCGGCCTCAACCTGCCGCATTACCCCGAGGGCGTGACCAAGGTCATCGGAATCGATCCTTCGGCCCGCCTCGCAGCGATGGCGCGGCGCGCAGCAAGCAGCGTCGCATTCCCGGTCACCGTCACGGAGCATTCCGCCGAGGCAATTCCATTGGAGACCGGCTCGGTCGACACGGTCGTGACCACGTGGACCTTGTGCTCGATCCCACGCGTCGGCCGGGCTCTCTGCGAGATGCGGCGAGCGCTCAAACCCGGCGGACAGCTGCTTTTCGTCGAGCATGGTCTTTCACCGGACAAATCCGTCCGCCGCTGGCAGGACAGACTCACGCCGCTCTGGAAGTGCTGCGCTGGCGGCTGCCATCTCAATCGGCCGATCGGAAAGCTCATCGAAGATGCCGGGTTCAGATGCTCAGCACTCGAGACAGGCTATGCAAAAGGGCCGAGGCCAATGGTGTTCATGTATGAGGGCCGCGCATCGAACGATGGCTGATCGGTAAGCCGGGTGCAGTCCGGATATTCTGTTCACGGGAAGTTAGGATAGGCGCCCGCCAGAAACCCGCCGCCCCAATGGAAAAGCAGCGGGCTTTGAACAGGCGGCCGCATCCATGCGGAATCGACCGCCTCAACCCGTCACCCGAGCGCATGGCGATTATTCCATGGCGGGATAACGGTATGATGGGCTCATAGAAGAGAGGCTTCAGCCCCCCATCTTCTTGGCCATCGCGCAGAAGTCCGCATGCGACTTGTTAAGTGTCGTGTCGCCGCAGTCTTTCAAAACCGCTGTACGCTCATCCGGCTTCATGGCCATCCAGGCAGTCTTGAAATCCGCCTCGGTTCTCAACGTTTTCATGCCAGCGTCGGTGAAGAACGGCGACATCTTGGCCGGGTCATCGAGCGCGGATGTATTTCCGGCCATCGCGGCACTACCCATCATTGCGAGCGCAACTGCGCTCATGCAGAGCACCTTCATTTTCATTTGAATATCCTCCGGTTAGGTCCCAATGAAATGCGACCGTGATGGAAGAACGCGCAGTCATTCGAGACGTTCCCACGCGTCGCAAACAAGCAAGGCGGTTACGCCCGGATTACGGTGACCGTGCAGCCTCACGCTGCTCCAGGAGCGCTGGCTCTGATCATTAGCCACCGTAGTTCCGCCAATCTGAAGCCCGGCATCTCGATTGCTCACTAATTGCAGGCAACGACGTTAGGCCCAACGGAATGGGCATTCAGTCCAAATTGCTGGTCCTCGCGAGGCCAAATAACCTCGCGAAGGAAAGGCAAGGGCAAATGGCCGGGAAACGAGCGATTGCTGTCAAAGACTGGTCTTGCGCCATGAGTGACGAGATTGGCCGCGTGGTCTTGGCCATAAACTCGACCGAAGGTGAAACGACCTACGTTCTGATGACAACCTTCCAGGCGGCGAAAATGGCTCAGGAGCTGCGGTCGCCGAAGATGGTCCCCCGATACGACATGCAGCCAGGCCAGCCGCAAGGTTCCTAACGCATGATTGTTGAATTCGCAGGTCCGGCTGGGTCAGGCAAAACGACATGTGCGCATGCGCTCTATGAACAGTTGCGGGCTCACGGACACCCTGCAAGGATTGTTCTCACTGACCGGCGGGCTGCTCACCGATCCATGCTGGACCCCGGCGGCATTGTCACTGCGATGTGTCGAGTCGCTCGCGCGGCTGCACGCTCGATTGGCATGGCTTGTCACCCATCCGCAAATGCCGTCGACTTCAGAATTCGCGCGAACCTAGTGCACACACTGCCTCCCACAAACGTGATCTGGCGCATCAGGCTAAGTCAATACGTTCTCCGCCTTGCCCGCGCATGGCGCCAATCTGCCACCAGCGAGGAAATTCTTATTTTCGACGAAGCCTTCGTTCAGGCGGTTTCGATGCTCGCCTGCTTCAGTGAAACAGCAGATGAGACGTGCCTTGCTCACGCGCTGGATTTCATCCCCGAGTCGGACGTGGTGGTTAGAATCGACGCCTGCGAGCAACTTCTCATCGAGCGGCTTGACCGGAGACAGAAGAGCCACACCTTTGCCGAGCGTTTGTTCGAAACCGGATTGGACAAAAGGCTTCAGTCGGCCACTGTCGTGGCGCGCGTATGCGGCTTGCTGACGGCGCGCGGCCGGTGGATCATTGACGTCGACGCTAACAATCAACGTGCACTAACGCTGGCGATCGACGAAATCGAAGAGGAAATCTTGGCGAGGTACAAACGCGGCTTGCACCCGGCAGCCTATCAGCCAATTCCGTTGGATTGATTGGCGGCCTGCAACGGAATTCCAGTCACCGTCGGCAAGATGGCTGCAGCCGCCAAACATCACCGCTGCCTCTACCGCGCATGGGCAGTTCCGTCACCGTAGGTCCAGGAACAGCCGTCGGGACTTATTGGCAAGGCGGGTCTTGGTTCCCACTGGCCGGCTAGGCATCCTCCATTTGTATGGCAAGAATCTTGGGTCGGGCTGATAGGCTCGATCTCAGCCGGGGCGTTGCGAGCCTTGCTGGTCAGGCCCGGCCTGACTGGTTCTACCCCGCCAGCCTTGCCGGGCTGATTCTCCGAAGTGCCGGCCCGCTGTCGTCGCCGGCTAGGCCTCGTCGTGTTCGATCCCAACGCTGTCCCCGTCACCATGGACCTTTGTTCCGATCCCAGTCGTTGGCTTTGTCGGGCGGTAGCATTTCGGATTTCGCGTTGCTTGTCCTTGCGCGGCTTGGGACCGGGCAGATCGCGCGATGATTTAGGGTCGATTGAGCTTATCCCCGCGGTCGAACAGAATGGGCCCGAATCTCCTGTTGAGGGATGCAGCCGTCCGACTTGTAAGCGTTCGCCGCTGCTTGCCAGGGCCGACAGCGCCGGCGCGAGACTAGCAAACCATGTGGCTTGGGAGCGCGGCGGTTCGCCGTCGATGCCCGTCGTCGCCTTCATTCAACGGTTCCAGCAGCGCGGTACAATCGATCAGATCGTGAAACTGGGCGCTTGGATCAAGCCGAAGGCAGGAGCCGTAAGATCGCAGGCTTCGCAGCCCCTGCATTTTTTGCAGCCTCGCCCGACGTTCCGCTTCTCCCGGCAATGGCCGAGTTGAGCTTGTGTTCTTTTCCATCGGAGACTGCATGAGCAGCCCCTCCCTGAGGTTTCGGTCGCAGCGACGATCTTATTACTCTCGCAGCGACGATGCCATCATCCATTTGGAGGGCCAATGCCTTCGGCGGGAGCTCACGGCCGCCGATCGGACCAAGACACGGCATCCGGCGACAGGAACCTTTGCGGAAACCACCCGTTGACCCTGCTGCGAGAGGGGTCGACGATATCTGGGATCCGTTGCCTTGGACGCAAAAACTGACAGAAAAGAGCGCGAAACCGCTCCCACGGAGGAACCGCGGGCTCAGCCCCGGGCCGATCGGCAGCAACGCCCGCCGGGCGACGACAAGCACGTCGAAGACGCGCAAGCGCAAGACGCGCAGGCGAATGACGGTTCGTCCGACGGCAACAAACCCGGCCTCATCAGACGCCATCCCTATATAGCGGCGATCGTTGCCATCCTAATCCTGTTGGTCATCGCGGCCGCAGTCATCTGGTGGATCAACGCACGGCGCTATGAATGGACCGACGACGCCTTCATCGACGCCCGCACGGTGACGATCGGCGCGGAAATTGCCGGGCGCATCACCGACGTTGCCGTCACCGACAACCAGCCGGTCGAGGCCGGCGCCGTGCTTCTGCGCATCGACGACAGCGATTATCAGGCCTCGCTCAAACAGGCTGAAGCCGGCGTGGCGGCGGCGCAGGCCGAGATCGCCAACATCCAGGCCCAGACCCAGGCGCAGAACTCCAAGATCGATGTCGCCGGAAAGCAGGTGGCGCAGGCGCAGGCCGCGCTCGAATTCGCCAAATCCGAGGACCAGCGCAACCGCGAGCTGCTCGCCAAGGGCACGGCGACGCAACAACAGGCACAGCAGGCCGCTTCGACCTTGCGCCAGGATCAGGCAACGCTCGATGCCGCCAACGCCAATGCCGAGGCGGCGAAAAGCCAGGTTGCGGTTCTGCAGGCACAGGGCAAGAGCGCCGAGGCCAAGCTTCGGCAGGCCGAGGCCGCCGAGGATCAGGCCAAGACCACCCTCACCCGCACGACGATCACGGCGCCTGTCGCCGGTCATGCCACCAACATCACGGCGGCGAAAGGCACCTATGCGCAGCCCGGCCAGGTGCTGATGATGTTCGTGCCCAAGGACGTCTGGGTGAAGGCGAACTTCAAGGAGACTCAGCTCGACCTGATGCGGCCGGGCCAACCCGTCGACATCGCCATCGACGCCTATCCGGAAAAGACCTTCCATGGCCATGTCGACAGCGTCCAGGCCGGCAGCGGCACGGCGTTCAGCCTGCTCCCGGCCGAAAACGCCACCGGCAATTTCGTCAAGGTGGTGCAGCGCGTGCCGGTCAAGATCGTCTTCGACCAGCCGCCCGGCGTCTATCTCGGTCCCGGCATGTCTGTGGTGCCGACGGTCAAGGTCAGATGAGCGATGCCGCAACAGTCCAGGGCGACCAAAGCCGGTCGGCGGCCGGCGGCCGTAATCCCTGGCTTATTGCGATCGTCGTCTCGATCGCGACCTTCATGCTGGTGCTCGACACCTCGATCGCCAATGTCGCGCTGCGCAATATCGCCGGCAGCCTGGCCGCCGGCATGGACGAGAGCACATGGGTGATCACCACCTATCTCGTCGCCAACTCCGTCATCATCCCGGTCAGCGGCTGGCTCGCCAGCGTCATCGGCCGCAAGCGCTATTACATGATCTGCGTGGCCACCTTCACGCTCGCATCGCTGCTGTGCGGGCTAGCCCCCAATCTGCCGACGCTGATTGCCTTCCGCATCCTGCAGGGGCTCGGCGGCGGCGGCATGGCGCCGAGCGAGCAATCGATCCTCGCCGACACGTTCCCGCCGGAGAAACGCTCCCAGGCTTTTGCCCTCTATGGCATTGCGGTCATCGTTGCGCCAACGGTCGGCCCGACCATCGGCGGCTGGCTGACGGACAATTTCTCGTGGCATTGGATCTTCTTCATCAATGTGCCGTTCGGCATCATGTCGCTGGCGCTCGTGCAATGGCTGGTCATCGAGCCCGACATTCTCGAGCGCGAGCGCCGCGAGCGGCTGAGCAAGGGGTTGAAGGTCGACTGGATCGGCTTCATCCTGGTGGCGATGGCGCTCGGCTGCCTCGAAGTCTTTCTCGACGAGGGCCAGCGCAACGACTGGTTCGCATCGACCTTCATCACCACCTTCGCCGTGATCTCGGCGGTGTCGTTCCTGCTGCTTGTTCCTTGGGAGTGGACGAGGCGCGATCCGATCGTCGACATCCGCCTGCTTTTCAGCCGTCAGTTCGGCATGTCGTTCCTGGTCATGATGGCGGTCGGCGCGGTGCTTTTCAGCACCACGCAGCTCTTGCCGCAGCTGCAGCAGACGACCTTCGACTACACCGCCACCCTTTCCGGCCTGTCGATGATGCCGGGCGGCATCGCCATGCTGATGCTGATGCCGATTTCAGGCTTTGCCGCCGGTATCGTTCAGCCGCGCTATCTCATCATGCTGGGCATGTCGGTGGTCGCGGTCGCGCTCTGGCACACGACCTCGCTGACGCCCGATGCCAGCTTCGGCTTCTTCGCCTATGCGCGCGTCTACATGATGATCGGCCTGCCGTTCCTGTTCATCCCGATCTCGACCGCCGCCTATGTCGGCCTGCCGCCGCAGAAGACCGATCAGGCGTCCTCGCTGATCAATGTCGCGCGCAACCTCGGCGGCAGCATCGGCGTGTCGCTGTCCAACACGGTGATTGCCCAGAACGCCCAGCTCCATCAGTCGGTGCTGGTCAGCCACACGGCGCAGTCGAGCGACACCTATCAGCAGACGCTTCGCCAGGTGACGGACCATTTCGTCGCCGAAGGCTCGCCGCTGGCCGAGGCCAGGCAACAGGCCGTGGGTTGGATTGGCCAGGAGATCGGCCGCCAGGCTTCGCTGCTCGCCTATGTCGATGTCTTCTTCTATTGCGCGGTAGCGACGGCGCTGCTCGTACCGCTCGCCCTGCTGCTGCGGCCGCCGAAGTCCGGGACAGCCAAACGGCAGGACAGTCCCGCCGTGTGACAGAGCCGCTTGCAAAAGGATGCTTGTAGGTCAATGTCGATCGGGCGATGGTGCGGCAATTTGGAGGGGACTATGCGCAACATCACGATACCGGCACTGCTGGCGATAGCCGCCGTCTACGCGACCGCGGCCAATGCCTTGGACAGCTCGAACAGCCCCGTCGTGGTGACGCCGCTGGCGGCGAAGACGACGACCGCATCGGGTCAGCCGATCACGCTGCCGCAAAAGAATGTCGAGGTTCAAGTCTCGTCATACCAGATAGCCCCCGGCGCTACCCTGCCGGTGCACAAGCACCCCTTCCCGCGCTATGCCTACGTCGAGCAAGGCACGCTCAGGGTCGCCAATGTCGAGACCGGCGCCGCCAATATCTACCAGACCGGCGACTTCATCGTCGAGATGATCGGCCAGTGGCACCAGGCCACCAATATCGGCACCGATCCGGTGAAGCTGCTGGTGATCGATCAGGTCGAGCAAGGCGCCAAGAACACGATCCTGAAACAGTAGCCGGCGAGAGGCCCGCTTCGGAGCGGGCGCCCTCCTCCCGCCTTATCCCCAGGCGCCCACGGGTTGCCGCGTGGTGGCGTTCAGGCGGTTGAACGCATTGATCAGCGCGATCTGGATCACCAGGGCGGCGAGCGCCTTGTCGTCATAATGGCGCGCCGCTTCGTCCCAGACGTCGTCCGGCACCGCATCGGAACGGTCGGCCATGCGCGTCGCGGCTTCGGCAAGCGCAAGCGCCGCGCGCTCTGCGTCATTGAAATAAGGCGTCTCCCGCCATGCCGACACGGCGAAGATCCGCTCGTCCTTCTCGCCGGCCTTCTTCAATTCACGCGCATGCATGTCGACGCAGACGGCACAGGCGTTGATCTGGCTGGCACGCAGATGAACGAGCTTGCGCGTCACATAAGGCAAGCCGCCGGCTTCGGTCGACTTGTCGAGCGCCAGCAGCGCCTGCAGCGCGCCGGGAATGAGCATCACCGGGTTCTTCAATCTTGCTTCCATCATTGGTCTCCTTCAGACGTTTTTCTGCGAGCCCTGGATGCAGACGCATCAGGGGACTTGCACCTCATGTCGGCGCAAATGCCGGGGATCAGTCCTGCCCGGCGGCAACCTGCTCAAGCCGCTCCAGGATGCGTGGCCAACCGCTTCCCATGCCTTTGTAGCCAGGCTCGTCCTGCGGCCTGAAACCGGATTGCTCCATCCGCACCCGGGTGGCATCGCCTTCCGGCGTCAACGACCATGTCACCACCGTCTTCAGGCCACTGTCGGACTCGCTTCCGTCGCCCCAGCTGTAGGCGAGCAGTCTTGGCGGTTCGACCCTCAGTACCACACAGTTCGTCACGCCTGACCAGCCGGGCACGGGCTTTGCGCGAAAGGTGAAGCGATGGCCTTCGACCGGCGCGAAGTCGTTTTCCATCAGCCATTCGGCAACGAGATGCGGAAACGTCAGCGCACGCCAAACCTTGTCGGCGCCGTGTGGAATGAGCCGCTCGACGACGATCGATTTGGTTTCATCCTTCGTCGGGTCTTTGGCGATATCGTCCATGGCATCCTCCTTGTCCAATTGTTCCAACAATTTCTGCAAAGCCGCGAGACAGCGCTTCCAGCGACGGCTGGCGCGTCGATAGCTCTGCGCATCCCGAGGTCTAAAGCCCGATTGTTCCACGCGCAGATGGGTGCCGGTTTCGGTCGGCGTCAGCGTCCAGGTGACGACAGTCCTCAGGCCGGTCTTTGTGCGATCCTCTTCACCATCTCCAGGTGGCACGTCGTGCTTCCCATTCATCAATAACTCGCCAGCTATGGGTTATCTATAACCTGGCAGTTATGAATGTCAACGGCATTCTGCATCAAGCCTCGATAATCACCGCCGGACCCTGGATCGATCGTTGCGGCTTTCGCGGCAATCGCCGCGATGCTAGGGCTGGCGATCTGTTGAAACATGGATGGACATTGGTGACCGACGCCCGACTCCCCCTGATCGAAATCTGCGTCGAAGGCATTGACGGGCTGCTCGCCGCGCAGGCCGCCGGCGCCGACCGAGTCGAGCTCTGCGCCAGCTTGATCGAAGGCGGCATCACACCGAGCATGGGCACGGTGCGCGCCGCGCTCGAAAGCGCGACCATCCCCTTCCATGTCATCGTGCGACCGCGCGGCGGCGATTTCCTTTACAGCGAGGCCGAATACCGCTCGATGCTCACCGATGTCGAAGCGCTGCGCGAGCTTGGCGTCGCCGGGGTCGTCGTCGGCTGCCTGACCGCCGACGGCGCCATCGACGAGGCGCGCATGCGCGCGCTGGTTGAGGCCGCAGGCCCGCTCAATGTCACCTGCCACCGCGCCTTCGACATGACGCGCGATCCGGCCGAGGCGCTCGAAGCCCTGGTCCGCTGCAAGGTCGGCCGCGTGCTGACCAGCGGCCAGCGCGATACGGCGGTCGAGGGCGTCGGGCTTCTGGCGGAGCTCGTTCGCCAGGCCGGCTCGCGCATCATCATCCTCGGCTGTGGTGCGCTCGCCCCCGGCACGATCGGCGAGTTACGCAGGCGTACGGGACTGACTGAGATGCATTTTGCAGCACTTGCGGACGTGCCGAGCGCCATGCGTTACCGCAACCCGAATGTCGGCATGGGCGGCACCGACCTCGACCGCGAATACCGCAACACGGTGACCGATCTAGCCAAGGTGGCGGCGACAATCGCGGCCGCGAAGGCCTGATGGCAAGGACGATGACCAAGCAAATGCTTTCGATCGAACGCGTCTCGCCGGCCGACGAGCCCGCCATCCTCGCGCTCAACAACGAGCATGCGGCGGAGCTGTCCTGGCTCGAGCCGGAACGGCTTTCATTCCTGCTCGGGCAAGCCTTCTACACCCGCCGCATCGGCGCGCTCGAAGCCTTCATCATGTGCTTCGACCAGGACGCAAGCTACGACAGCCCGAACTTCCTCTGGTTTCGCGAGTGCTATCCGCGCTTTGTCTATGTCGACCGCGTCGTCGTAGCAGCGGACGCCCGTGGCCGCGGCCATGCCCGACGGCTCTACGAGGATCTGTTCGAGCATGCCCGGCGCGCCGGCCATGCGATCGTCACCTGCGAGGTCAACGCCGATCCGCCCAATCCGGCATCCGACGCCTTCCACGCAGCGCTCGGCTTCGCCGAGGTCGGCGATGCGGTGATCCACGGCGGCAAGAAGTCGGTGCGCTATTGGGCGAAGCCCATCGTCGCCTGAAGATGCTTCCGAAGCCGCTGGCAAGGACAACAAGCCGCAGCTAATATGGCCGTTCCGCTGCTTGGGGGCGACGTCATGGCGAGCAATGTCTTCCGCTTCGACGAAAGCTGGGACATCCCTGAAGGCACGCCCCAGGAAGTTTGGGACGTGCTCTCGGACGCCGAGCTCCTGCCGCTCTGGTGGGGCGATGCCTACAAGGAGGTCGAGCCGCTCGACAGGAAGGGCAAGGGCGTCGTCGGTGCGCGCGCCAGGGCGAGAGCGCGCGGCGCCCTGCCCTATGAGCTGAACTTCATCATCCAGGCGGCCGAGCTCGAGCCCGGCCGGCTGGTGGTGGTCAAGACCTTCGGCGACTTCGACGGGCTCTGGCGGGCGGAGCTGTCGCCGTCCGGACGAGGCACGCATGTCGACCTTATCTGGCAGGTCACCGTCGAGAGGCCGATCCTCAAGCTGCTGGCGCCGATTCTGAGGCCGGCCTTCGCCTGGAACCATCGCTGGACGACGCCGCGCGGCGAAGCTGGGCTTCGCCGCTATCTCACCGCGCAGAAGGCGGCCACGCCAGCCTGAGAGCGCTCACCAATTGCGGTTGAGCCAGCCGCGCGCTGGCTTTTCAACGATGTAATAGCTGCAGAGCGCGCAGGCGAATACAGCCGCCAGCATCGGGATCGCCGCGCTCCCCTTCTCATCGACGAATTTGTAGAAAGGCTGCTGCCAGAGATAAAGCGAATAGGACCACAGGCCGAGCATTACCATCGGCCGCGACGACAACGGCCCCGTCAGATAGCCGCCCGCGAAGTCGAGCGTGTTGACGGCGAGCGCCAGCAGCGGCACGCCGACAAGATAATGGATCGTGGTCGGCACCGGATCGAGGAACAGCAACACGCCGCCAACCGCCGCCGCAAGCGCCACATGCTGGTTTTGCAGGAAAGCCGGCAGGCGCCCGTCGGCCTTGAGCAGGCAGATCGCCGCGGACAGCAGGATCGAGGCGATATGCACGTCGCTCCGCCAGTAACTGGTCTCGTAGCCCATGCCGAGAACGCCGTAGGAAATAGCGCCGTTGGCCATTGCCAGCAGCGCCAGCACCACCAGCAGCCGCACGACATTCGCCCGACCGGTAACCACCACGCTGATCAGCGCCAACAGGATATAGGAATGCTCCTCGACGCAGAGCGACCAGATGTGGTCGAGCGCGCCGGCGCGGGTGATCAGGACGCCGGCGTAATTGTAGGTGAAGGTCAGCGCCGTCAGCGCCGCTTTCCACTTGAAGGCGATGAAGGTTCCGGTCAGGCCGATCATGGCGGCAATCACGAACATTAGCAGCGATGGATAGATGCGCGAGAAGCGGCGCTTGAAGAATTTCTTCAGCGGAAAGCGCTCGATGAACAGGATTTCGCCCATCAGCCGGCCGCTCAGCACGAAGAAGAACTCGACGCCGAGCACGCCGAGATTGAGCCCTGGGACAGGAAAGAAATGGCCGACCAGCACCATGGCGATCGACAGGCCTCGCCAACCGTCGAGATAAGCCAGTCTTGCCCTGGCTTCCCTGTCGGTCGCGGCCCGCGGCAGGACAACGGACGCTGCGGAGATGTCGGTCATACCGTGCCTTCGCGACTCGAGGTCCGCATGCGAAACATTGCCCGCACCCCGGACCATCTGGTATTCCCGCCGGATTTATTTTGCAGTGCGGGATAACTTTGTGCAAGTGCGAAGCCGCAACTCGACAGGCGTTTGCGGCTAAACCATTGCCGCAGCGAAAGAAAAAGGGGCCGCGACGGCCCCTTCTTTCATGCATGGCGTCGCCGTTCAGGCGTTGGCAGCGGCCACGGCGCGCTTGGCCATCACCGCGATCAGATTGGCGCGGTAATCGGCGGAAGCATGGATATCGCTCATCAGCCCCTTTGCCGGCACTTTGAGGCCGCCGAGCGCCGCGACGTCGAAATTCTTCGCCAGCGCCGCCTCGATCTCCTTGGAGCGGAAGACGCCGTCCTCGCCGGCGCCTGTCACTGCCGCCCTCACCCCGTCCTTGCCCTTGGTCACGAACACGCCGACGATGGCGTAGCGCGAAGCCGGGTTGCGGAATTTCTGGTAGGCCGCCTTGGCCGGAGCGGTAAAGCTCACCGCCGTGACGATCTCGCTGTCCTTCAGCGCTGTGTCGAACAGGCCCTTGAAGAATTTGTCCGCCGCAATCTCGCGCTTGTTGGTGACGATCGTCGCGCCCAGCGCCAGCAATGCCGCCGGATAGTCGGCCGCCGGATCGTTGTTGGCGATCGAGCCGCCGATCGTGCCCTTGTAACGCACCGCCGGGTCGCCGATCAGCGATGCCATATGTGCAAGCGCCGGGCAGGCCTTCTTCAGCTTCTCGTCGGTGGAGACGTCGTAATGCGTCGTCGCCGCACCTATGGTCACGGTCTTGCCGGACACCTTGATGCCCTGCAGGTCCTTCAGCCGCGAGACATCGACGAGGTCCGACGGTGCCGCGAGCCGCGTCTTCATCGCCGGGATCAGCGTCATGCCGCCGGAGAGCAGCTTGGCGTCGCCGTTCTTCAGCAGCCTTGCGGCGTCGGCGACGGAGGAAGCGCGATGGTAGTTGACGGAATACATGTCTCTTTTCTCCCTTCGGGGAAAAAGCGAATAGGGAGTAGCGAATAGCGAGTAGGATTATCTATCCGCCGCATCACTCTCCTCTTCCCTATTCGCTACTCCCTATTCGCTATTCGCTTTTCAATGCTTCGCCCTAATGGCCGACCACACCGTGGCGGGCGACGCCGGCATGGCGATGTCGACGACGCCGAGCGCATCTGTGATGGCGTTGATGACCGCCGGCGGCGAACCGATGGCGCCGGCCTCGCCGCAGCCTTTGACGCCGAGCGGATTGCCCGGGCACGGCGTGTTCGAGGTCGAGACCTTGAAGGACGGCAGGTCGGCCGCGCGTGGCATGGTGTAGTCCATGTAGCTTGCCGTCAGGAGCTGGCCGCTGGCGTCGTAATGCGCGCCTTCCAGCAACGCCTGGCCGACGCCCTGGGCGATGCCGCCATGCACCTGCCCTTCGACGATCATCGGATTGATGATGTTGCCGAAATCGTCGGCCGCGACGAACTGGATGATCTCCGTCATACCGGTTTCCGGATCGATCTCGACCTCGCAGATGTAGCAGCCGGCCGGGAAGGTGAAGTTGGACGGATCGTAGAAGGCCGTCTCCTTCAGCCCGGGCTCCATGCCCGCCGGCAAATTGTGGGCGGTGTAGGAGGCAAGCGCCACCTGGAACCAGGGCAGGCTCTTGTCGGTGCCCGCGACCTTGACCTCGCCATTCTCGATGACGATGTCGCCCTCGTCCGCCTCCAGCAGATGCGCGGCGATCTTCTTGGCCTTGGCCTCGACCTTGTCGAGCGCCTTGACGATGGCCGACATGCCGACGGCGCCGGAACGCGAGCCGTAGGTGCCCATGCCCATCTGCACCTTGTCGGTGTCGCCATGCACGATCGAGACGGAATCGATCGGCACGCCGAAGCGCTGGGTGACCAGTTGCGCGAATGTCGTCTCATGGCCCTGGCCATGGCTGTGCGAGCCGGTGAGCACCTCGATCGTGCCGGCGGCATTGACGCGCACCTCCGCCGATTCCCAGAGGCCGACGCCGGCGCCGAGCGAGCCGACCGCCGATGACGGCGCCAGGCCACAGGCCTCGATATAGCAGCTCATGCCAATGCCGCGCAGCTTGCCCTGCTTGGCGGCGTCGGCACGGCGCTTGGTGAAGCCGGCATAGTCGGCGGCCTTCATCGCCGCATCGAGCGAAGCGTTATAATCGCCCGCGTCATAGTTCATGATGACCGGCGTCTGGTGCGGGAAGGACGTGATGAAATTGCGGCGTCGGAGTTCCGCCGGCGACACGCCAAGCTCGCGCGCCGCGGTCTCCATCGTGCGCTCGAGCACATAGGTGGCCTCCGGCCGCCCAGCCCCGCGATAGGCATCGACGGGCGCAGTGTTGGTATAGACGGTGCGCACACTGGCGTGGATCGCCGGGATGTCGTACTGGCCCGACAGCAGCGTGGCGTAGAGATAGGTCGGCACGCAGGACGAGAACAGCGACATGTAGGCGCCGAGATTGGCTATCGTATCGACCTTGAGGGCGGTAATGCGGTTGTCCTTGTCGAAGGCCATCTCGACCGTCGAGACATGGTCGCGGCCATGCGCGTCCGACAGGAAGCTTTCGGTGCGGTCGGCCACCCATTTGACAGGGACACCGGTCTTCTTCGATGCCCACAGGCAGACGATCTCTTCCGGATAGATGTAGATCTTGGAGCCGAAGCCGCCGCCGACATCGGGCGCGATCACGCGCAGCTTGTTTTCCGGCGCGACGTTGTAGAAGGCGCTCATCACCAGTCGCGCGACATGCGGGTTTTGCGACGTCGTCCAGCAGGTATAATGGTCTTCCGCCTTGTCGTAGTGCCCGAGCGCCGCGCGCGGCTCCATCGCATTCGGCACCAGCCGGTTGTTGACGATCTTCATGCGCGTGACATGGGCCGCCGAATTGATCGCCGCGTCGGTCGCCTTGGCGTCGCCGAGCTCCCAGTCGAAGATCAGATTGTTCTCGGCCTCGGCATGGATCTGCGGCGCGCCGGGTTGAATGGCCTTCGTGGCATCGACCACGGCCTTCAGTTCCTTATAGGTGATCTCGACCGCTTCGGCCGCGTCGCGCGCCTGACCCTTGGTGTCGGCGACGACGACGACCACGGCGTCGCCGACATAGCGCACCTTGTCGACAGCGAGCGGCGACCACGCGCCCATCTTCATCGGCGTGCCGTCCTTGGAATGGATCATCCAGCCGCAGATCAGATTGCCGATGCCGTCGGCCTTGAGCTCCTTGCCCGTCAGGACGCCGACGACGCCCGGCATGGCCTGCGCCTTCTTCACGTCGATCTTCTTGATCTGCGCATGCGCGTGCGGGCTGCGCACGAACACCGCGTGCTTCATGCCGGGGACCACCATGTCGTCGACATAGCGGCCGCCGCCGGTGATGAACCTCTTGTCTTCCTTGCGCGCCACGCGGGCGCCCACGCCTTCGATACCCATTGCGGAAATTCCTCCGGAATTTAGGGGAGTAGTGAGTAGCGAATAGTGAGTAGGAAAAGATTGGAGTAGAGGTCGGTCACAGAGACGCCGACCATTCGCTACTCACTACTCACTACTCACTATTCGCTACTCACTACTCACTCATCTCACGCTGCCTGCTTCGCCTTGCCCTTGGCGCCCTTCGACATCGTCTTCGATGCGGCGAGGATCGCCTTCACGATGTTGTGGTAGCCCGTGCAGCGGCAGATATTGCCATCGAGCTCGGCGCGTACCGTCGCCTCGTCGAGGCCTTGCGGGTGGCGCGCGATCATATCGGTCGCCGCCATGATCATGCCCGGCGTGCAGAAACCGCATTGCAGCCCGTGATGCTCCTTGAACGCGGCCTGAACCGGATGCAGCTCGGCGCCGTCGGCCAACCCTTCGATGGTGACGATGGTCGAGCCCGAAGCCTGAACGGCGAGCATGGTGCAGGACTTCACCGCCCGGCCGTCGACATGCACGACGCAGGCGCCGCATTGCGAGGTATCGCAGCCGACATGCGTTCCGGTGAGGCCCAGATGTTCTCGCAGGAAATGCACCAGCAACGTTCGGTCTTCGGTACTACCGCTGACCCGTTTCCCATTCACAGTCAACGACACGTCCGACATGCAGCCTCCCTGGGTATTAACCTTGGTCCTCGCCTTGCCGATGCCGTGCCTGTGCTTCGGCAGCGCGCTATTTGCGTACCGTACAACGCGCAAAACAGTGCTGCCAGCGCTGCGTCCCTTGTACTTTCGGTCATGGCCGACAAGCTGTTGAGCATGCCGCCCGGCCCATTGCCAAATCAGGGATTGAGGGCAAAGATGCCCTCGACGCGAAGCGTGCCTGACACGCATAAGAAAAGACACGCATAAAACAGCGTTGGAGGAAATTGCGGAGAAGGCGGCTGGCCAGTTCTAGCACACGCTATGCATCGGGCCTTTCGGCGCTCACCACGGATGAGCCCGACCCGAATGTTTTTGCCCGGGCCATCGCGGCCGAAGCCGCAATCGTCGACGCCGGCTTCGCGCTTTTGTTCTTCTCCCAGAGCTTGGTCGACGCGGCAGCGCTCGCACAGGCGTTGACGGTACACGCGCCGTCGCTTGCCTATGCCGGCTGCTCGACCGCCGGCGAAATCACGCCGCAGGGGCTGGAGGAAGGACATGTCCTTGCCCTGCTTTTGCCGTCGGCATCGTTTTCGACCGTCTCCACCATGGTCGAGAACCTCTCCTCGTCGGGCATGGACCGGATCACCGGCGAGGTCGCCTCGCTGCGGCGCCTGCTGCGCGGGCGCGTCGGCCAGGATCGGGCCAAGAACATATTCGCGCTCTGCTTCATCGACGGATTGTCTTATGCCGAGGAAGCGGTGACCTCGGCCATCCACTGGGGGCTGGACGACATTCCGCTGATCGGCGGCTCGGCCGGCGACGACCTGAAATTCGAGACGACCAGGCTGATCGCCAACGGCACGGTCGCGTCCGACAGCGCCATCGTCGTGCTGGTCGCGACCGAGATCCCCTTCCACGTCTTCAAGACCGACAATTTCATTCCGACCGACGAGAAGCTGGTGGTGACGGCGTCCGACCCGGACCACCGTGTCGTGCGCGAGTTCAACGCCACCAACGCGGCGGAAGAATATGCCGCCTCCGTCGGCATCATGCCGCAGACGCTGACGCCGCTGAGCTTTGCCTCGCACCCCGTGGTGGTGAAGGTCGGCGGCGAATATTACTGCCGGTCGATCCAGCGCATGCACCCCGACGGCTCGCTGTCGTTCTTCTGCGCCATTGACGACGGCGTGGTGCTTTCCATCGCCCAGCCCAAAAACATGGTCGAAGCGACGCGCACCGCTCTCCAGGACGTCGAGCATCGGCTTGGCGGCATCGACATGATCCTCGGTTTCGACTGCGTGCTGCGCCGGCTCGACGCGCGCAACCGCCAGGTCTTTCGCGACATTTCCGAGCTCTACCGGACCAACAAGGTGATCGGCTTCGGCACCTATGGCGAGCAGTATCGTTCGATGCACCTCAACCAGACCTTTACCGGCATCGCCTTCGGCGAGCGCCAGGCGGCCGAGTGAGCGTTGATGCCGCTTCGCGACATCGACGACCTCGAAAGGCTGAAGAAGATCAACGCCGCGCTGGTCAGCCGCGTCGAGCGCTCGATGGACCAGCAGGGCAACGCCTTCTCGCTGTTCCAGACCGCGATCTCGCTGGAAAACCGGGTGCGCAACCGCACCGAGGAACTGCATGCGACGCTGCGCCGGCTCGAACAGTCGAACATCGACCTCAGCGCGGCGAAGGAGAGCGCCGAGCTGGCGAACCTCTCCAAGACCAGGTTTCTCGCCGCCGCCAGCCACGATGTGCTGCAGCCGCTGAATGCCGCGCATCTCTCGGTCTCGGCGCTGGCAGAGGTCCAGGCCAGCGATGAAGGCAGGAAGCTGGTGCGTCAGGTCGAGCGCTCGCTGGAGACGATGGAAGACCTGCTGCGCACCCTGCTCGACATCTCCAAGCTCGACGCCGGCGTGGTGCAGCCCGAGATCGGCGATGTCAGCCTGGAGGCGCTGTTCTCCTCGCTGCGCTCGGATTTCCTTCCGGAAGCGGCAAAGAAAGGCCTGTCGCTTAAATTCCGCCCCGTCAATGTCGCGGTACGTTCCGACCGCACGCTGCTCAGGCGTATCCTGCAGAACATCCTCTCCAACGCGCTGCGCTACACCCGCTCCGGTGGCGTGCTGGTCGGCACAAGGCATCGCGGCGACACCATCCGCATCGACGTCGCCGACACTGGTTGCGGCATCCCCGAGGACCAGCGCGAGGCGGTGTTCGAGGAATTTCACCGCGGCACCTCCACGCTTGCCGATGCCGGGCTCGCCGGCGGGCTCGGTCTCGGCCTGGCCATCGTGCGCCGCATGGCGGCCGCCCTCGGCCACCCGGTGACCTTTTCCTCCAAGGTCGGGCGCGGCACCATCTTCCATATCGACGTGCCGGTCGGCATGGCCGCGGCCGAACCGGCGATGGCCGCCGCCGACATGGAGCGGCCGCGCGGCTACGGCCTGTTCGGGACCAAGGTGCTGTTGGTCGAAAACGACGCCGACGTGCTCTCGGCAATGACCTCGCTGCTCGAGCGCTGGCAATGCCTGGTGCGCGCCGCGACCTCGACCGACGATGCGCTCGACCTGCTCGGCGACACCGCCTGGGTGCCCGACATCGTCATCGCCGACCAGCATCTCGACGGCGGCGACCTCGGCACGTCAACGATCGCCGACGTGCGCGACTATCTCGGCCGGACCGTGCCGGCGCTGATCGTCACCGCCGACGGCTCCGAACCCGTCGCCAAGGCCGCCCGCGCCGCCGGCATAGAGCTGATGCGCAAGCCGCTGAAACCGGCGCAATTGCGGGCGCTCTTGGCGCATTTGCTGGCTTAGCTGATATACTTGGGGAATTTCATTTTGAGAGAAGATCGATCAATCAGCCGTGAACGGAGAGACGTTTGACCGTCTACGATGATGAAATCAGAGAATCATTAGAAGCTCTTTTTTTGTCAGGGGAATTGGTCGACTTGGGTGACTCCTCCCACTTTTTCCGACTGCTGGAAAGGAGTTTTCCCGTCTCCGGATCAAAGATCGATTGGATTAAGCTCCCAAAAAGGGCAACAAAAGGCACCGAGGACGACCTCGATTTCGCGCGGTTCTTTGAGGAAATCGCCTCAGAACAGGAGCTTTTTGGAGACGTTATATATGTTGGAGATAGCTTGACCGATCTTGCGCTCAAGTCTCACATCGACATCATGATCGATATTCTGCCATTACTCATAGAAATACCTCAGCACCACTATTTCATAGATTCGGAATATAGATGGTGCATATGCCTCAGCATGGAAGGAGACATGGACTTTGGCATAAGTCCATACGTACATACTGCTTAGTGAACTAAGTTCGCATGAAACCGCCTCCGCTAAACGGTCTCAAAACCCCGCCTGGTCCCGAAACAGCTCCGCATTGTCGAGCTTCGACACCTCGATCACCGCTTGCGTCCGGCTATAGACGTTGAGCTTGCGCAGGATCTCCGAGACATGCGCTTTCACGGTTGTCTCGCCCACCTGCAGCTCGTAGGCGATCTGCTTGTTGAGCATGCCTTGGCGCAGCATCTGCAGGACCCTCAGCTGCTGCGGCGTCAGCCTGGCAAGGCGCTGCACCATGTCGGCGCGATCGGTGCTGTCGGGGTCCGGCGGCTGGCCCTCGTAATTTTCCGGCACATAGACCGCGCCATCCATCACCGAGCGGATGGCGGCGGCAAGATCGCTCTTGCGGGCCGATTTCGGGATGAAGCCGGCGGCGCCATAGGAAAGCGCCTCGGAGATGATCTTCGGCTCCTCATAGCCCGACACGATCACCACCGGCAGCCGCGGATAGCGGGTCCTTAGCTGCAACAGCCCCTCGAAGCCATGCACGTCGGGCATGCTCAAATCGAGCAGCGCGAGGTCGAACGGCTTGGCGTCGGCAAGAAGCTCGATCGCTTCCCCGATCGAACGCGCCTCGACCGTGTCGACGTCCGGATAGGCCATCTGCACGGCGCTGTGCAGCGCCTCGCGAAACAGCGGGTGGTCGTCGATGATCAGGAAGCGGGCGCGATCGTTGATGGCGGTCATTGCTCAGGATCAGGCATCGGTTCGGTTTCAGCCGGCACAGGATAGTCTCGTGACCATGGCCAGATTATTGGCAAATAGTATATCGCCCAATGGTACAGGGCATTGTCCGTGAAATGACAGGGCCAACATGTTCGCGGCCATAGAGCCTTGCTCGTCCGTCGAAATCGGCTGAAGGTGCGGACGATTCATGCCAGCACGGAGACCGCCCATGCCAGAGTTCGTCCTTCCGCCCCCGGCGATTGCCTCGGTTGCCGTCGCAGGGTCGGCGGAGCGGTTTGCCGTGCGCCGCATCTTCTGCGTCGGCCGCAATTACGCTGCGCATGCGCGCGAGCTCGGCAATGACGAGCGCGACCCGCCCTTCTTCTTCACCAAGCCGGCCGACGCGGTGGTCGACAGCGGCGCCGAGATCCCCTACCCGCCGCTGACCTCGAACCTGCACCACGAGATCGAGCTGGTCGTGGCCGTCGGCAAGGCCGGCTTCCGCGTTCCGCGCGAAGACGCGCTTGCCCATGTCTGGGGCTATGGCGTCGGCGTCGATCTGACCCGCCGCGACCTGCAGGACCAGGCCAAGAAGGCGGCGCGGCCCTGGGATTGGTCGAAGGCGTTCGACCAATCCGCGCCTTGCGGGCCGCTGGTTCAGGCCGCGAAATCGGGGCATCCGGAAAAAGGCCGCATCTGGCTTGCCGTCAACGGCGCGGTGAAGCAGGACGGCGATCTTGCCGAGCTGATCTGGCCGATCGCCGACATCGTCGCTATCTGCAGCGAGGCGGTCGAGCTTCGGCCCGGCGACCTGATCTTCACCGGCACGCCGGCCGGAGTCGGCGCGGTCCAGGCGGGCGACAGGATTACCGGCGGCGTCGACGGCATCGGCGAGATCGCGGTGACCATCGGGCAGCCGAGGCGATGAGCGATCTCGTCCTTCACAACTACTACCGCTCCTCCACCTCCTACCGGGTGCGGATCGCGTTGGAGATGAAGGGCCTGAGCTACATCTATGTGCCGCACCACTTGCGCCATGGCGAGCATCTCGAGCCCGCCTATCGCGCCGTCAACCCGCAAGGGCTAGTGCCGGCGCTGGTTCTGGACGGCGGCACGCTTCTGACCCAGTCGCTGGCGATCATCGAATATCTCGACGAGATCCGGCCGGAGCCGCCGCTGCTGCCGAAGGATGCGCTGGGTCGGGCACGAGTGCGGATGCTGGCGCAGATGATCGCCTGCGACATCCATCCCGTGAACAATCTGCGCGTGCTGACCTCGCTGCGCAGTTTGTTCGGCGCTGGTGACGAGGATGTCGTCAACTGGTTCAGGCATTGGGTGAACGAAGGTTTCCAGCCGCTTGAGAAGATTCTCGCTTCGTCGCCGCAGACCGGCACCTTCTGCCACGGCGATGCGCCGGGCCTTGCCGACATCTGCCTCGCCGCCCAGGTCACCAACAATGCCCGCTTCGGCGTCGACATGGCGCCCTACCCGGTGATTGCGCGCATCAACGCCGCCTGCATGGCGCTGCCGGCGTTCCAGAAGGCTGCGCCGCAGAACCAGATCGATGCCGAGTAACGAACTGAAGGACTCCCCATGAAAGCTGTCGTCTTTGAAAAATTCGGCGAGGCGCCGACAATCCAGACCGTTCCCGATCCCAAACCGGCCGCAGACGGCGTTGTCATCAAGGTCGAGGCTACGGGTCTTTGCCGCAGCGACTGGCACGGCTGGATGGGCCATGATGACGGCATCACGCTGCCGCACGTCCCCGGACATGAATTGGCTGGCGTCGTCGTCGCCGCCGGCAAGCAGGTCGGCCGCTGGAAGGCCGGCGATCGCGTCACGGTCCCCTTCGCCGTCGGTTGCGGCCGCTGCTTCGAATGCACGTCCGGCAACCATCAGGTCTGCGAGCACCAGACGCAGCCTGGGTTCACCGGCTGGGGCTCGTTCGCCGAATATGTCGGCATCGAGCACGCTGACACCAATCTGGTGCGCCTGCCCGAAGAGATGGAATTCGCCACCGCCGCCAGCCTCGGCTGCCGTTTCGTCACCTCGTTCCGCGCCATCGTCGACCAGGGCCGGGTGACGCCGGGCGAATGGGTGGCGGTGCATGGCTGCGGCGGCGTCGGCCTCTCGGCGATCATGATCGCCAGCGCCATGGGGGCCAATGTCATTGCCATCGACCTCACCGACGAGAAGCTGGAATTCGCCAAGAAGATCGGCGCGGTGGCGACGATCAACGCCTCGACGATGCCGAACGTGGTCAAGGCGGTCAAGCAGATCACCAATGGCGGCGCGCATATGTCGATGGACGCGCTCGGACACCCGACCACCTCCTTCAACTCGATCTCGAACCTGCGCCGGCGCGGCCGTCATGTTCAGGTCGGGCTGATGATGGGCGAGCATGCCCGCCCGCAAGTGCCGATGGACAAGGTGATCGCCTTCGAGCTCGAAATCCTCGGCAGCCACGGCATGCAAGCCTATCGCTACAACGCGATGATGGAGATGATCCGCACCGGCAAACTGAAGCCCGAATTGCTCGTGGGCAAGAGGATCAGTCTCGAAGAGGCGCCAGCCGCGCTGATGGCGATGGGCGGCTTCGAGGGGATCGGCATCGGCGTGGTGACGAAGTTTTAGTTCCCCAACACAGGGATTTTGAAAGGTTTGCCGTTTGTCTTGGTGTAAGATTCAGTTCCGTGAAATCAGCGCAAACGCCGGGGATTGGTTGAAGCCGCCCCACCCTCGTCGTTCTATGGCGGCAAGGAGCGAAGCGACGCGCGCAGACCATAGAATCCATTCCGTGACTTGGAAGCGCCGCCTCGGTGCAGAATTCTGCTCCGTTGCATGCCTTGGCGAAGGTAACGGCATGGATTCCAGGGTCTTCGCGACGGAGCTTCGCTGCTGCTCTGCCCTGGAATGACGATCGCGATGGGCGTTTCGGCCAATCTCCAACGTATGCCGCCTGCCAACGCAAACAGAGCCGACCGGTCAAAATCCCTGTGCAGTGCGCCTATGCGCACCCGGCAAAACCGAGCGCGATTACGGGAAGCCACCCCTACCGCGCAAACCTCTTCGCCCCGAACACGCAGGTCACGACACCCAGCGTGACGACCAGCATCATCGGGCTGACCTTTTCGTGCAGCAGGGTCGCCGCCAGCGCCAGGCCGAAGAAGGGCTGCAGCAATTGCAACTGCCCGACGGCGGCGATGCCGCCTTGTGCCAGGCCGCGATACCAGAACACGAAACCGATCAGCATGCTGAACAGCGAGACATAGCCGAGGCCGATCCACGCACTTGAGCCGATGGCGGCGAAGGATGGCGGCAGCGTCGCGAAGCTCAACGCCAGCATCACCGGCAGCGACAGCGCCAAGGCCCAGCAGATGACCTGCCAGCCGCCTAGCTTGCGCGACAGCTTGGCCCCCTCAGCGTAGCCCAGCCCGCAGACGATGATGGCGCCGAGCATCAGGCCGTCGCCGACCGGCGACGCGGTCACGCCTTGCGCCAAGGCAAAGCCGGCGACCAAAGCGCTTCCCAGGCACGAGAACAGCCAGAAGGCCGGGCGCGGACGGTCGCCGCCGCGCAGCACGCCGAATATCGCAGTCGCCAGCGGCAGCAGGCCGACGAAGATGATGGAATGCGCCGAGGTGACATGTTTCAGCGCCAGCGCCGTCAGCAACGGGAAGCCGACCACGACACCCAGCGCAACGACGACGAGCGAGATCAGGTCGCTGCGCTCCGGACGCTTCTCGCGAAACAGCAGCAGCATCGCAATCCCGAGCAGGCCGGCGATTGCCGCCCGGGCCGCCGTCAGGAAGGTCGGGTCGAAATCCATCACCGCCACCCGCGTCGCCGGCAGCGACCCGCTGAAGATCAGCACCCCAATGAAGCCGCTGAGCCAGCCGTCGAAACTCTTTTCCATGATCCGCTCCGTTTGCGCTTCCGTACCGGCGCGGGCCATGGTGTTGCCAGAGACAATGGAGTACAATTCTACAAAACTGTAATGGTCCACAGAGAAGTACAGATGGACGCATCAGGCCCAAATGCCAGTGGCGCCACCCTCGTCGAAACCGTCATGACGGCAATCCGCCAGCGGATCGCGGCGCGCACGCTGACGCCCGGAGCCCGCCTGCCGTCGATACGAGCCATGGCCAGATCCATGCAGGTTTCAAAATCGACCGTGGTCGAAGCCTATGAGCGCCTCGCGGCGGAAGGCACGATCCGTTCGCGGCCTGGCTCCGGCTTCTACGCCGCCGGCCAGCTCGCGCCATTGTCGCTCGCCGAGATCGGCCCACGGCTGGACCGAGCCGTCGACCCGCTCTGGGTGTCGCGGCAATCGCTCGAAGCCGGCGAGGAGATGCTGAAACCCGGCTGCGGCTGGCTGCCGGCGTCCTGGATGCCGCAGGCTGCCTTGCGCCGGGCGCTGCGCAGCGCAGCCCGCGCGGAGGACGTGACGCTTGCGGACTATGGCACGCCGCTTGGCCTGCCGTCGCTGCGCCAATTGCTGGCAAGGCGCATGGCCGACCATGGCGTCGAGGCCTCGCCGGACCAGATCATGCTGACCGACTGCGGCACCCAGGCGATCGACCTTCTGTGCCGCTTCCTCATCGAGCCCGGCGATGCGGTCCTGGTCGACGATCCCTGCTATTTCAACTTCCACGCGCTGTTGCGCGCGCATCAGGCCAAGGTTGTCGGCGTGCCTTACACGCCTTCGGGGCCGGACATCGAGCTTTTCGCCGAGGCGCTCGCCGAGCACCGGCCACGCCTCTACATCACCAATTCCGGCATCCACAACCCGACCGGCGCGATCCTGTCGCCGGTCACCGCGCATCGGCTCCTGAAGCTCGCCGACCAGGCGGATCTCACCATTGTCGAGGACGACATCTTCGCGGACTTCGAGCATAGCCCTGCTCCGAGGCTCACGGCCTTCGACGGGCTGCAGCGCGTCGTCCAGATCGGCTCCTTCTCCAAGACGCTGTCGGCCTCGGTGCGCTGCGGCTTCATCGCGGCGCCAGCCGACTGGATGGAGGGGCTCACCGATCTCAAGATCGCCACGACTTTCGGCAGTGCGCGGCTATCCGCCGAGCTGGTGCTGACCCTGCTGAAGGACGGCAGCTACCGCAAACATGTCGAGCAATTGCGCACGCGCCTGTCGCGCGCCATGGCCGAGACCGCCGGCAGGCTGAAGGCGATGGGCATCGTGCCCTGGATCGACCAGCCTGCCGGCATGTTCTTCTGGTGCCGCCTGCCCGACGGCATCGACGCCGCCGACGTCGCCCGCCATGCGCTCTCGGACAATGTCGTGCTGGCGCCCGGCAACGCCTTCAGCCTGTCGAACACCGCCGGCCGCTTCATGCGCTTCAATGTCGCGCAATGCGCCGACGAACGGATTTTCCAGGTGGTCGAAAAGGCGATAGCCGCGTCTCGTCGCAAGGCCGCGTAGTCTACGCTGGGTCTCAGCAGGCCCTAGGCCCCTGCCCGCTTGCGGCGCTCATACATCATCACCAGCGTCTCGGCGGTCAGCGCCGGCTTCTGCTCGCCTTCGATCTCGACGGTGTTGGCCGCCTTCATCAGATACTGACCGGGACCGCGGTCCTCCATGGAAAGCAGCGTGGTGCGCAGCCTGATGCGCGCGCCGGCCTTGACCGGCGCCAGGAAGCGCACCTTGTCGAAGCCGTAGTTGAAGGCGGCCTGGGTGTTTTCCGGCACGATGCCCATCTCCAGCGCCAGCGCGCCGATGATCGACAAGGTCAGGTAGCCATGCGCGATCGTGGTGCGGAATGGGCTCTGCCGTTTCGCCCTTTCGGGATCGACATGGATCCATTGGTGGTCGCCCGTGCACTCCGCGAACTGGTCGATGCGCTGCTGGTCGACCGTCGTCCAGTCGGACACGCCGAGCTCCTGCCCGGACATCATGCGCAACTGCTCGAAGGTCGGCGGCGTTCTCGGCCGTGTTTCCGTCATTCCGGCTTTCCCATCACTTTTGCCTGTCTCCCGACCATGAAGCGGCGGCCTCTGTCAATTCGCCGCCCCGCGATTTTCGCCGGTAGAGTTGATGCTTTGGGGCAGGCCGAGAACGCTCGGACACCTGCGCCGGTTGCATCGCATGTCGGTCGGTGATGGGTCCGAAATCGCCAGGTAGCCTATTTCTTTTCGTAGCCGGCGCGGATTTCCGCCATCGCATCCCGGATCCGGTCGCGCAGGATCTCGACCGATTCGGTGCTGGATTTGCGCACAAGGTCGGCCACTTCGCTGGCATTCTTCAGCGTCGTCTCGAACGACCTGCGGGCAAACTCCGCCTGCTTGCTCATCAGGTCCTGCGGATTGCCGGGCGTCTGATAGTTCTGCGCCATCCGCGTGATCTCATGCATGGCATTCTGGACCATCTCATGCTGCCTCGCCAGCACCGAGGATGCGCCGGCCGCACTTGCCCTCGCCGATTTTTCCAGGGCTTCGAGGTTCTTGCGGTGATGGTCGAGGATCGCCTGGACGTCGACATTCGGTAGCTTGAGGTCGCGGCCGAACCTGCTGAACATGTCGAGGAACGAGTCCGATTCCGGTTGTCTTGCCATGCCCTGCCTCCCTGCCGGCCGCGATGCGGCACCCTTGAAGGAGAATAGTGCTCCTTGGGCCGGCGTCAATTGACGAGGAACAGCCGCTCCGCCATATGGAGCGCCAGCCCGGCAAGCCCGCCGACGATCATGCCGTTGAAGCGGATATATTGCAGGTCCCTGCCGATGTTCAGCTCGATCAGCCGCGTCAGTTGCGCAAGGTCCCAGCGCTTGACCTGATCGGCGATGAATGTCGACACCCCGCTCTTCTGGCTTTCGACGAATGAAGCCAGCGCCACGACAAAACCTTGGTTCATATCGGCCCTGATCTGGGCGTCGTCGGCCAGATGCCTGCCGATCTCGACGAACATGTTGGCGAGGTGCTCGCGGATCGTCGAATTCGGCGCATTGACGTCCTGCTCGATGAACAGGCGCAGGCTTGTCCATGCATCGCCGGCCAGCGCCCGCACCTCCGGACGTCCGAGGAAATCGCGCTTCAGCTTCTCGGCGCGCCTGGCATATTGCTTCGAGGTCCTGAGCCGCTCGATGAAGCCGAGCGCAAAGCGGTCGAATTCGGCGCGCATGGGATGATCTGGATCGGCCCGCACCTCATCGAGCAGCGAACCCGCCGACGCGACGATCTTCTTCAAAAGATAGGCATCGGCGCGAAACAGGTTGAACAGCGACGGCAGTTCCTCGCGGATTTTTTCACGCATCGTCGCCAGCGCCTGCTCGTCGTTGAGGAAACGCCCGACGACCCGGATGAACTCGTCGAACAGCTTTTGGTGGCGGCGATCGTCGGTCAGCGCCGACAAAAGATCGGCCGCGAGCGGCGCCAGCGGCACCTTCTCGATCTGCTCCAGCATGCGGCTGGTGACGAAGTCACGGAGGCCTGACTGCTCCACCGCCGTCAATGTCTGCGGCACGAGGCGTACGACGAATCGCGACAGATCGGAGGCGCGTTCGGCGTCGGCCAGCCAGTCGGCGACCAAAGCGGCGAAATCGACCTCGGCGAGCTTCTCGCGCACCGGCTCCGGCGCCAGGAAATTGGCCTCGATGAAGCGGCCGAGATTGTCGGCGATCCGGTGCTGGTTCTCCGGAATGATGGCCGTGTGCGGGATCGGCAGCCCGAGCGGCCGCCGGAACAGCGCGACCACGGCATACCAGTCGGCGAGGCCGCCAATGGTCGCCGCCTCGGCGAAAGCCGCGACGAAGCCGAGCCACGGATGGCCGCTCTCGAAGGACTTGGCGAGCGCAAAGACGAGGATGCACAGCGCGAGCGCCGCGGCGGCGACGAACTTGGTCCGCCGCAACGCCGAGAGCTTAGCCTTGGCATCGGCGTCGAATCGAACCGGCGCGAGGGCCGAAGCTGTCCGTGACATGGAAAGGCGTTTCCTGTTTGCACCCGCTTCTATCTAGTGGCTGCGCCGGCAAAACGCTCGTTCGAAGCACTGGAGCGATATCCGGCGACTATCCGCGCCGGCATGCACAAAAAGTTGACACGATTATTCAGCTATGTACCGGTCCAGTCTGGAATTGTTCCAAACTATGGGCCATATTCGGCTTTAAGCTAATATTTCGCGAGGATACCATGCGGCTCACGCGCCAGACCAATTATGCGATGCGCATTCTGATGTACTGCGCCGCTAACACCGAAAGGCTGAGCCGCATCCCCGAGATCGCCGCCGCCTATTCGGTGTCCGAGCTGTTCCTGTTCAAGATCCTGCAGCCGCTGGTCGAGGCCGGCCTGGTCGAAACCGTGCGCGGCCGCAACGGCGGGGTGCGGCTCGGCCGCGCGGCGGAACAGATCAACCTGTTCGATGTCGTGCGCGTCACCGAAGAGAGTTTCGCCATGGCCGAATGCTTCGAGAACGACGCAGCCGAATGCCCGCTGGTCGACAGTTGCGCCCTGAATTCGGCGCTGCGCGAGGCGCTCAACGCCTTCTTCGCCGTGCTTTCACGCTACACGATCGCCGACCTCGTCGCCGCGCGCCCGAATGTGCGCAGCCTGCTCGGCATCGACCTCCTGGAGCAGCGCGCGCCGGCGGCGTGATTGAGCCCTTGCGGCTTGGTTCTCGAGGGGAGCCACCTCACACCTTTCCGGGTGCAACGCCACCCGTGACTCCCCGGATGGGCGCCACCCATGGCCTCGCGGGTGGGGCGCGCCACCCCATGGCTTCGTCATGTATGGACGGCCCCTTTTGGGCAAGAGGCAAAATGGCGGCAGCGGCGTAAGTCTGGAGCGGTCATGTATTCGGCCTTTAGTGCGGTCGCTTTCGATGACCGCTGACCCGCAGGGGTTACGCGGATCGGGTTCCAATCATTCTAGCGCGCTTTTGAATCGCGATGACGATGGCGGATTTTCCCGACCCAGGTCCTGACCATTTTGCCGTGCTGCCTTTCTGCTCCTTACACTGTTAAGGGCCTCGATAGCGGTTAAGCCGCAACTGGTGCCCTGTATTGTTGTCCCGACTGCAGCATTGCCCAGATGATGCGGGCGGTCTTGGCCGCTTGAGCCACGACG